>NZ_JAKLTQ010000020.1 GCF_022012395.1 Arthrobacter hankyongi | reverse complement strand
CGTGGATAGACAGGTCCGCGTGGGTAACATGGTCCGGCGCCCCGACGACCAACTCGCCCAGCACCGCTCCTGCGACACCGCGGCTCTGTTGAATGAGAATGTCCGCACCTGCTTTGGATATGGTCTCGGCCAGTTTTTGCTGCCCATCGGGGTTGTCGGCCAGGGCGTGGATATGCCACAGCGACGGCGAGGAACGCAGCCTGCACCGATGGCGCAGTGCCGGGGCATGCAGCCAGCCACGCAGCGCATGCCGCGCCGAAGGTTCGGCCACCCAGATCACCAGCACGGTGGCCGTCACGGTCAGGACCAGCACCTTCAGCACGTAGGGCAGGGCCGCGTGGACCACGGCAGCATGCACCAGCAGTTCGATGGGCAGCATGGCCGCCACATTGGCCAAGGTGAGACGTACCTTCTCCGGATGTGGCAACTGCCCGCAGGAATCACAAGCCAGCGCGGCGCCGGCGGTTTCACTGTCACGCCGTTTCATGACTCCAGTCTGCGCGGACTGCCTTTCACCCCGGTGGCCGCTGCGCCAAGAACAGATCAACGGTATCCAGCATAGCTAAAACTCCAGGACGGCCCTTGGCCCAGCGGACGGACGCCGGTCCGGGAGCTGCCGGGGCGCTGAAGAAGACGGGGTCGGCGCACTGCCAGGCGCACCGCCTACTTCGACGGTCGGCCTGTGTAAACCGATGCCTGTGGTGGACATGCTCGGCATGTCCGGAAACAACCAGCTGACTCCTCAAGAAGCCCAGATTGCTCACATAGCCCGGGAGGGTCGCACAAATCCTGAGATCGGCGCTGAACTCTCCATCAGCGCCTGTACGGTGGGTCATGGTCACTTCCGAACATGACAGGGCGGTCGGTGCGGCCTTCCCCATGCGACCCTCCGCGAGTAGGATTCAGTCATCCTCGTATGCGCTGATGCCGCCACGAGGCTTGTCTCGTCATCCGATGACGTGCATCAGCATCCCGGCTGGTTCACGGCGGTCTGGGATTGCTGTGGTCGACGGCAGATGAGAGTTGGTTAACGCCTCGACCTCCCGCCTCACATGGTCTGCTATGCCAGGGGAAGCATCCGATGGTCAAACGAGCCGTCGACCATGCCGACATAGCAGCTGGTGGCGATCAATTTCATGACCGGCACGGCAAGTGCCGGGCTGTTCGGGACCTGTGGCGGCAACAACCCGTCGAATACACGCCGTCGCGCCCGTGAACAGCGCCATGCTGCGAGACGGCGGAGTAGGTTCGGCGCGTCTGAATGCAGCCGCTCGAGGGACGAAGAGCGGAGAAACGAGGAGACCATGACCGCCACGACAGGTCGTCCGACCGACGAGAGCTCGATCCGACCCTTCCGCATCGGCTTCCCCCAGGACGCATTGGAGGACATGCGTCGCCGCATTGCCGCGACGCGCTGGCCGGAGCGTGAGACGGTAACGGATGACTCGCAGGGCGTGCCGCTCGCGACCATGCAGGCCCTCGCCCGCCACTGGTCCACCGATTACGACTGGCGGGCATGTGAGGAGACCCTCAACGCGCTCCCGAACTTCATCACCGAGATCGACGGGCTGGACATTCACTTCATCCACGCCCGCTCCCAGCATGCTGGTGCGCTGCCGCTCATCATCACGCATGGGTGGCCGGGCTCGATCATCGAACAGCTGAAGATCATCGAGCCCCTCACGAACCCAACAGCATATGGTGCGGGTGCGGACGACGCGTTCGATGTAGTGATCCCTTCGTTGCCCGGCCACGGGTTCTCCGCCAAACCGACCGACACCGGGTGGGATCCGTCCCGCATCGCCCGCGCCTGGGTCGTGCTGATGAAACGGCTCGGCTACGACCGGTTCGTGGCGCAGGGCGGCGACTGGGGGGCCGCGGTCACGCAGCAGATGGGCCAGCAGGCCGCCCCGGAACTGCTCGGAATCCACTCGAACATGCCTGGCACCGCGCCAGCAGACCTCGACGGCTACCTGCGCGGCGAGCCGGCGCCCCCCGGCCTCTCGGACGAGGAGCAACGTGCCTACGATCAGTTGAGCGCGTTCTACGCCAAGCACGTCGCATACGCCCTCATCATGAGCACACGCCCGCAGACGATGTACGGCTTGGCGGACTCCCCGATCGACCTGGCGGCGTTCGCAATCGACCACGGGGACGGCACCGGCCAGCCTGGACTGGTTGCGGAAATCCTGGACGGGCGCTTGACCGGCGACCTGACGCGGGACGACATTCTCGACAACCTCACACTCTATTGGCTGACGAACACCGGCGTCTCGGCCGCCCGGCTGTACTGGGAGAACACGGCGGCGTTCTTCGACGCGAAGCCCATCACGATACCCTTCGCCATCAGCGTCTTTCCCGACGAGCTCTACCAGGCCCCGAGGAGCTGGGCCGAGCGTGCCTACCCGGACAACCTCATCTACTACAACCGGGTCGACCGGGGCGGCCACTTCGCCGCATGGGAACAACCGCAGTTGTTCTCCTCCGAGCTCCGCGCAGCATTCAGATCCCTGCGGTGAGGGCCCGGAGTGTTTCGGCACCGCAACGACCTGCCAGCCGAAGGGGTACTGCCTCCGTTCGACGGCGCCACCGCGTGGCTCAACTCACAGCCCCTGGGACCGGCGGATCTCGGCGGCCGGGTCGTGCTCGTTAGCTTCGGCACCTACACCTGCATCAACTGGATCCGCTCGCTGCCCTGGGTACGCGCATGGGCCGACGCCTACACCGGCCACGGGCTGACGGTCGTCGGCGTGCAGACGCCCGAGTTCGACTTCGAGGGCGACCTTCACAACGTGGCCCGCGCCATCAAGGAGATGGACGTCCGCTACCCGGTCGTGGTCGACAACGACTACGCCGTCTGGCAGTCGTTCGACAACCACTACTGGCCGGCGCTGTACTTCGCTGACGCCAAGGGCCAGATCCGGCACCACCGCTTTGGAGAAGGAGAATACGAGCAATCCGAGATGGTCCTCCAGATGCTCCTGCGCGAGGCCGGCACCGAAATCGAACAGGGCCTGACGACCATCGAGCCCCAGGGCGTCGAGGCCCCGGCCGACTGGTCCAGCCTGGGGTCGCCGGAAACATATCTCGGCTACGGACGTGCAGTCGGATTCGCTTCGCCGGAACCGGTCATCCCCGACGACCGCCGGCTCTACTCCGCGCCGGCCGTCCTGCGGCGCAATCACTGGTCCCTGTCAGGCGACTGGCGGACCGGCCCCACAGCTGTCCGGCTCAACCAGCCCAATGGTTCGATCTCGTACCGGTTCCTGGCCCGCGACCTCAACCTCGTGATGGGCCCGCCGGCGACGGACGAACCGGTGCGCTTCACCGTCCTCCTCGACGGCGAACCGCCGGGGCCCGCCCACGGGATCGACGTCGACAGTCACGGCAACGGTACCGCCGAGTATCAGCGGATGTACCAACTGATCCGTCAGCCCGAACCGATCCGCGACCGGAAATTCGAGATCACCTTCCCCGACCCCGGTGTCGAAGCCTTCGTATTCACCTTCGGATAACCCAGGAGGAAATGATGTCCGAACCAGCACCCACTCCATCGCCCACAGTCGTACTCGTCCACGGCGCCTTTGCCGAAAGTTCCAGCTGGAACGGGGTGATCGAGCTTCTTCAAGCCGACGGAGTCCAAGTGTTCGCCGTCGCAGTCCCACTTCGCGGCATCTCTTTCGACAGCGCCTACGTCGCAAGCGTGTTCGCCCAGATCCCCGGGCCTGTCCTCGCAGTCGCCCACTCGTACGGCGGCGCAGTCATCAGCAACGCCGCGACCCAGAGCCCGAACGTCGTCGGCCTCGTCTTCGTGGCCGCTTTCGCCCCCGACGAAGGCGAGAAGCTGAGCGACATCACCGCCGCCTCCAAGGACAGCGTCCTCGGCTCGGCGTTAGTGCCCCGCCAATACCCGACTGGCAGCGGAACCGGAACCGAGTTCTTCATCGACCCGGCGAAGGCCCGTGACGCATTCGCAGGAGACCTGACCGATGTGCAGGCAGCGTTGATCGGCACCGTCCAACGACCGGTCACCGACATCGCGTTCGGGGAACCGTCCGGTGTACCGGCGTGGAAGACCCTGCCCTCCTGGGCGGTAGTAGCCACCGCCGATCGTGCCGCCGGGACAGACGTCACCAGAGCCCACGCTCAGCGGGCCGGCGCCGCCATCACCGAACTGGACGGCTCACACGTCATCATGATGTCCCAGCCCCAAGCCGTGGCCGACGTGATCAAATCCGCAATCGCCGAGGTCAGCTGAATGGACGCGCCCGCATTCGGGCCAGTCCACCAGATCGACGCCGGCGTGTTGAACGTCGGTTACGTGGACATCGGACCGGCCAACGGTCAACCCGTCGTTCTGCTGCACGGATGGCCCTACGACATCCATAGCTACGCCGACGTCGCGCCAGCGCTCGGTGCCTCCGGCTATCGCGTGATCGTGCCGCACCTCCGCGGCTTCGGCACAACCCGCTTCCTCTCCGACACCGCGACGCGCAACGGCCAGCAGTCCGCCCTGGCCGTCGACACGATCGAACTCATGGACGCACTCGGCATCGAGTCGGCGATCATCGCAGGATTCGACTGGGGTGCACGGTCCGCGAACGTCGTCGCAGCGCTCTGGCCCCGCCGCTGCACGGCCCTGGTGTCCGTCAGCGGCTACCTGATCGGCAACCAGGCGGCGAACGCCGAACCGTTGCCGCCATCGGCAGAGCTTTCGTGGTGGTACCAGTTCTACTTCGCGACCGAACGGGGCAAGGCCGGCTACGCCAAGTACCGCGACGACTTCGCGAAGCTGATCTGGCGCACCGCCTCACCTAGCTGGAGCTTCGACGATGCCACGTTCGAGCGCAGCGCTGCGTCCTTGGACAACCCCGACCACGTCGACATCGTGATCCACAACTACCGGTGGCGACTCGGCCTGGCGCCAGGCGAACCCCGTTACGACGGCTTGGAACAACAACTCGCGACGAGTCCGCCCATCACTGTGCCGACGATAACCCTCGAAGGTGATGCCAATGGCGCACCCCACCCGGATCCGGGCGCCTACGCGAAGAAGTTCACCGGGCAGTACAAGCACCGATCCCTCTCAGGAGGGGTCGGGCACAACCTGCCGCAGGAGGCGCCCGAGTCCTTCATCGAGGCCATCAAAGAAGCCGGCAACATCCGGTAGTCACGACGAAGTCAAAGCCGTGAGCATGGACCTGCCTGCCATCTTCGCTAGAACCACAGTCGTGCTTGCTCCGTAGTCGGTGTTCCAGGGCGTTCACCGAGGCCGACCTCTGCGGCGACCTTCGGGGCGGTCAGTTGGGAATACCTCTCAGGCCAGCAGGAGCGGCTCGATATTGATGGTGGGCCGCGGCCCGTCAGCCACCCAGAGCTTGACGCCGGGCGGCGGTCCGTGTCAGTGGAGCTGTTCCTCCCAGTCGGCGGGCACCCGTGAGGCAGGGCCCGGGATCGGCTGGTCCGCCGGGTGATATGCCGGGGGCGCCAGGTCCGGGCCGTCAAAATAGGTGGAGCTGCGGTAGTCCCAGAACCAGTTTTCGCCCGGTTCGAAGCTGCGGATAACCGGGTGCCCCGTTGAGCGGGCATGGGCGGTGGCGTGCTGGGAGGGCGAATTGTCGCAGCAGCCGATGTGGCCGCACTGGGCACACCGCCGCAGGTGCAGCCACCAGCCGCCGCCGGCTTCGCATTCGACGCAGCCGGTTCCGCTGGGCGGCACCGTAACATCGATGCCGGTGGTTTCGCCCATGGTTGCCTCCTCGCACGAATATGTGTGGAACGCGGCCAACTTTACGCCGGCTGGACCTCCCCGGGGAGGGCTGCGGTCCTACTGGTCACGGGCCGGCCGATGCCGCCACCTCTCGGGATCCGTCTCAAGCGCGGCGCGGTCCCAATGCCCGGCCTCCGCTGCGGCAATGTACGTGGAGTGCAGGAACTGCAGCAGATGCCGGTCCGGGTCGGCCGCGCGGCGGACTGCCTCATAGGGCAGCAGATAGAGCCCCAGCGCTTGGTCGTAGGCTGCCCCGGCCGGTTCCACCGGGTGCCCGGACAAGCCAGCGGGTTCAGGGTAGGCGTAGGCATAGAACGCACCCTTGTCCCCGCCGCCGGGCCAGAAACCGCAACTGCTGAGTTCGTGGGAGTAGCCCTCCACCATGACCCAGTCGGCGCAGTTCGGGGCCCCTCCCGGGTGGGTGGGCGCCGGCCGGCCGGAGAACCGTGTGCAGGCCAGATCCATTCCTCCCCAGAAGAAGTGCACGGGGCTCACCTTGCCTCGAAAATAGGATCTGAACACGTTAAGCACGCGGTCCGCTTGAATCAGTTGGTGCCCTAACAGCCGGGCGGCTTCGCTGTCATAGGAGGCATGCCGGTAGTCCTCGGTGAACGGTATGGCCGGTTCGACCTCGTTCGGCACCGCCCGGATAGCCGTCTTGATGCCTAGCCGGCCTAGGGCATCGAAGGTCTCGGCATAGAATTCGGCCACCGGCTTCGGGCTGAGTTGCACGATGGCGCTCGTACCGTTGCTGGTGCGCAACCGCAGGACGTGCTCGAAGAAATCGAATTCCATGTCGAAAGCGTCGCGGCCGTAGGGGATCGACGACGTCGTCAGCCCGCGCGGGGTGACGTACAGCGTCACCTGCCACCAGTGGTTCAGCATCGGCGCATGGGCCATACGGATCTTGCCGACGATCTGGATCCACAGGTGGAGGGTATCCCTGGTCCCGGCCCAGTCCTGGACCCGGAGTTCCGGCCACCTGCTGCCGGCACCGTTCCCCGCTGGGACTCCCATTTCACGGCCTCGCTTCCGGTCCTGCCCGCGGTGGCCCCCCGCCGCAGGATAATCCGGCATCATCGGCTGGCCGCCTGCTCTGAGGCTATCCCCCGTCTGCAGACGCGGTAAGGATTCAGGGCACGGGTTTAGCGCGGAAATCATCTGTCAATAAGCCGGGTGCCGTCCGATGCGGCCAAGTGCCATGCCAAAGCGCTGCCGGCCAGCCCTAAAGTGTCGGTCCGAAAATCTCAGCTACGACGTCACGGCGGAGGACGACTGTGTGTGTCCACCCCGCCCGGTCCGATTCCGGATAGACGTAGTAGCCCCGTCCTTCCCCGGGCCCACCAGCCGCCCGGTCGATGGCGGCGACCGAGGACGCACTCAGCGGCCCCAGCGGCCCGGCGCTGCGGATCTCCTCGAGCTCATCCGGGGCCAGTGCTTTGATCATGCCTGCAATGTCAACCACGATTGCCTCCTTACCGCTACCGCACCGGCCGCTACCCGCCGGACACGGCATAGGTTATGCCGCGAACATGATGGCAGTAAAGGGCGTCTGAACGCGTCTCACACCGGCGGCGATACGACTTGGCCGAAGTGAGACCCCGGGGATCAGCAGCCTGTCAATCTGGCCGCTTTCTTCCGTCCCGAATGGATTCGGTCCGTCCGCGGGGAAACCTCCAGAACGCGCTGGTACAGGCTCTGCTGTCACGTGTTGCGGTGTGCCGGGGCGAACTGCGCCGCGCGGTCGGTCTCTTCGGCGCGGATCAGGTGCACGAGCGCGTTGATGAGGGCCAGGTGGGTGAATGCCTGTGGGAAGTTGCCCAGGTGACGGCCGCTCACCGGGTCCAGCTCCTCCGCGTACAGCCCGAGGGGACTGGCGAGGGACAGCAGACGTTCGCACAGTGCCTTGGCGCGGGCCACCTCTCCGATCTCGACGAGGGCTGAGACAAGCCAGAACGAGCAGATCGTGAAGGTCCCCTCATCGCCGGTGAGCCCGTCGTCGGTCTGCTCGGGGCGGTAGCGCAGGACGAGCCCGTCCCGGGTGAGTTCATCGGCGATGGCTAGGACTGTGGCACGCACGCGTGGATCGTTGGCGGGCAGGAACCGGAGGAGCGGGATGAGGAGCAGCGAGGCGTCGAGGTTCGTTGTGCCATAGGACTGAACGAACACACCGCGGTCGTCGACACCGTTGCGGCAGATGTCCTCATGGATCTCCTCGGCGATGGCGTCCCACTTCCGGGCGTCATCGGCCTCACCATGCAGCCGCGCCAGCCGGGCACCACGGTCCAGAGCGACCCAGCACATGAGTTTGGAGGAGGTGAAGTGCTTCGGTTCGCCACGGACCTCCCAGATGCCGTGGTCGGGGTCACGCCAGTGGGCGGCGGCTTGCTCGACCTGGCGGAGGAGGAGGGGCCCCATCGGCTCGGAGAGCTGGTCGCGGTACTTGGTATGGAGATAGACGGAGTCCAGCATCGTGCCCCAGACATCGTGCTGCCGCTGGTGGACCGCGGCGTTGCCCACACGGACGGGGCGGGCCCCGTCATAGCCGTGGAGCCCCTCGATAATGGACTCGGGAAGGTCCCTTTCGCCGTCGATGCCGTACATGATCTGCAGGTCGTCCTCGGCGGCGACCTCGCGGATGAAGGCGAAGAAGTCGTCGGCCTCCCGGTCCAGGCCGAGGGTGTAGAGCGCCCACAGCGCGAAGGTGGAGTCGCGCACCCAGGTGTACCGGTAGTCCCAGTTCCGCTCTCCGCCGGGCGTCTCGGGCAGCGACGTGGTGGCCGCGGCGATCAGCGCTCCGGTCGGCGCATAGGTGAGGCCCTTCAGCGTCAGCGCGCTGCGCTGCAGTTCCTCCCGCCACGGGTGGTCCGGGAACTCGCCCACCGTGATCCACTGCCGCCAGAACTCAGTGGTCTGCCACTGCCTCTGAGTGGCTTCCTCCCACGTCCGCGGCGGGGGCAGCGACCCCCAGGAGAGCGCGATGAACGCCTGCTCGCCCTCGGTCATCCGGCTGCGGATGACCACGGCGGAGTCCTCGATGCCCAGCCGGTGGTCGGTGGTCAGACGCAGCACCGGATCCCCCTCGTCGCCGCTGACGGTCCTGGCCTCCCCGTATCCGGGGCTGGAGAACTCCCACCGTGCCCGCCGTCGGCCGTAGCCGAAGACCGGCTCGCACAGCACGGACAGCTCCACGGTTCCACTGACGCACCGGACGGTGCGCAGCAGGCAATGCTCAGCCTCGTAGTTCGTCGGCGGGCGGCGGTATCTGTGCGCCCTGTTCTCGGTGTGGTGCCACGGACCCATCACCAGGGCATCCCTCACGATCATCCAGCCCGTCCTGGCCTGCCAGGTGGTCTCCAGGATCAGGCTGCCGGGGAGATAGCGGCGCGCAGTGGGCACCCGGACGCCGTAGGGCGCCACCTTGAAGACCCCCGCGGCCCGGTCGAGCATGGTGGAGAACACGCTCGGGGAGTCGTGACGCGGCAGGCACATCCACTCCACCTGCCCGCTCGGTGCGATCAGGCAATTGGCCTCGCAGTCGGACAAGAACCCATAGTCGGCGATCGGCGGGAACGGGCTCGCGCCTGCCTCGGGCCGCCGCCTCCCCGCGGCCCCTGATCCGGCGTCGATCCTCACTACCCCAGTATGCTCCCCCAGACTGGAAGCGGGAATCCGGGCTCCCGCGCCCAGAGCTGCGACGAACCCGCCCTGCGCTGACTCATCGTCAATCCCATCCGTGAAGGATGTCTGCGGCCCCCTTCCCGGACCTTTCCCATGAGTCAGCGTGCAGCCTTGACGCTACTGGAGTAGAACACGACCGGGGAGGCCAGGTGGGCCGCGGGAGCTCAGTCATCACGAAACCGGCCTGGCGCGTCCTGCCCAGCTGGTACCTGCTCACCACGGAAGACCGGATGATCCCGCCGGCCGCGCAGCGCGCAATGTCGGAACGGGCCGGTTCACCGGTCACCGAGGTTGGCGCCAGCCACTCCGTGTACGTCTCACAGCCGCAGGCCGTGGCGTCACTGATCAAGGAAGCCGCAGGCGGCGTGCCTAGCGCCACCACGCAATAGCGCCCCGTCACCGGGGGCGGGGCGCCTTCATGCATACCTGCCCAACACACCCCGAATTGCAATGATTATCGTTTCATCAATGGCAGACCGCCCCCTGCCGCCGGCCTTTCATCCCCCAGCGCCAGGCCGGCAGTGGTGTGGGCAATAGTGGGCCCCCCATGACGGCCGGGGCCCTTCCCCCCGCCACAGCCTGTGCGTCAGCGGCGCCCGGGACCTGCGTACCACCTGTCAATCCGGCTGATCGGCACTGGCGATAGGGTGACCGAGGCTTGTGATGAACCGTCCGATGGCGTCTTCAGCCGTGGGCGTCCCGAAGACTTCACCCTGGCGGGTCGTGTCTGCCACGTAGCGGCCCGTCTCGAACCACTCAAGCATGGCGGCCATGTCCTTGGGAGCGGGGGCGACGCCGCCAGGGGCCTCTGCCGTGCCGGACATACCGATTGGCCTCGGCCCTACCTTGATCTGCCGGCCGAGGAGACGGCTGGAGATGTCGGCGACGTCCTGGATGCTCACGGGACACTCCCACCCAATGTCGATCCGCTCCCCTGCGGCGATGTCGGCGTCGACAGCCGCGGCGAGGTACGTGGCGAGGTCGGTGCTCAGGACGAACGTCAGCGGGACACGGGCAGCGCCCGGCCAGGAGAGGCTGCCCTGGGCGAAGGGGTCTCCACCGAATCTGGCGACCTGGTCCAGCAGGGCTCCAGGGCGGAGAGCCACGAAGGCGACGTGCTTGTCCTCCAGCCGGTCTTCGGCGAGTTTCTTATGCCAGAAGTGGGGAACCTGCGGCGTCTGGTCGCAGGTGAGGATGCTCGTGAAAACAAACCTGCGAACACCGACCTGTGCCGCCGAGTCGGCGAGATTGCGGTTTCCGACTACGTCGATCTCGGACGTGTCGCCCTGGCTGTGGCCGGTGTAGCCGGCGGCGGTTGTTACCACGGCGTCGACGCCGCCCATGGCGCGCGCCAGCGAGGCAGAATCCATCATGTCTCCCCGCGCGATCTCGACCCCGGCGGCCTCGAGCCGGGCGGCGTCGGAACCGGGCCGCACCAGGGCCCGCACCTGCCTGCCGCGGTCCAGCAGCGCTGTTACGACTTGGCTTCCGAGATACCCGGTGCCGCCGACAACCAGAACCGGTGAACTCTCCACAATTCGACTCCTTGTCCGTTGTGCCAGACTGGGCACGGCCTGCCAGGTGTTCCCAATATGGCCCGGCAGGCTGTGTAAACGGAAGGGCACCGCTGCCTCATTCGGTCAGGGCCTGACCTTTCCCGGGTCACAGGGGCCTAGATGAGGATCCCGATCATCGCCGCAGAGAAACTCACGGCTACGCCTGCCGTTCCTGTACCTTCATCCACGCGATGAGCGGGTCGTGTCTGGGACCACTTTTGTCGGCCCGGTTGACAGCAGCACCAAGGACGTCTCAGGCCACCAGCAGTGTCTGAAGAAATGTCACGTGCGGAAGGACGGCATGTTTTGGTGAACGATCCCACGGTCATGTCACCCGAACGGTCCGGGTCCATGGAGAGGCGTCGGCAGGAAAACCGCCGGCGTCGGCAGCACAGAAAGGGAACCACCACCGACGGCCCCGCCGCAACCGGGCCGCCACCGGGCAGGTCACAGACTCCTGCGGCCCAACAATTCCATAGCCCGCCGGGACCCCGCACACCTCCCGGAACCGAAGTCAGAGGGACCCGTGCACAAGTGCACATACTCAACGAGGAAAAACCCCCCGACTTGGGGAAACTCTGTGCCCGAGGTGGGACTCGAACCGGCTTCCCGCCCCCGCAAACACAGGGCTCCCCCGGAAACCTGGCGGATCCGGCCCGGTCCGGCCGATGTACGGCCCGGTGCGACGGCAAAAGTGTGCACGTTGTGCACACCCCGTTACCCGGTCCCCCGCCGCGGCACCTCCTGGCCGCTATCCCGCCGGCAATCACCTACAAATGGTCCAGTCCCCCGTGATCGCCGCATGGCTGCCGGATGACATATCGTCCGGTTATCGGCGTTATGAGAGGTCGGCAAAAAACGCCTACAGCGGCCCCATGCGCGTTGTAGGCGATAGGAGGGGATTGCTTGAGCACTGCCCAACCCTTTTCCCTGAAGATGTCCGGGTCGATGATGTCGTCATGCTCCGGTGCGGGCACACACCGTTAACGGTGTTCATTAAAGGGACGGGGATCGATCGGGACGACTACCACCGGCCGGTGCTGATGGTGGGCCAGATGAACGGCCACTGACCCGACGATGATCTCTTCAAGAGCATGGGCAATTCCCGGTTCGCGTGTTCCGACCACGATCATTGATGCACTGATCGAATCTGCAGCCTCAGACAAGGCGCGCGCCGGTTCGCCGGTCAGGGTCCGGAACGACCAAACTACCCCGCGTCCGGACAGAGCCTCGGACAGATTGGCCCGGATTTGTTGGGCGGTCCGTTCCACGTAGCTGTAGTCACCGTCGGGATCGATAGGCAGCAGAACCATGGACCCATCCGGCAGAACCTGCTCATAGATAGAGGGATCCACGTGCACGCATGCCAGGTCCGTTCCAAGGCCGGCGGCCAGCTCAGCTGCCCGCCGCACCACGGCCGCCCGCTGCCCCGGTATCACGCCAACCAGAACGGGGCCCATGGAAGGCCGCGGCGCATCCGGCTTGTCCACGAGGGTCCTTTCTGCCTCCGGACCTCGCACGGTGGGATCCGTCCCGCCGCCTGACTGTACCCCCGGGGGCATCTCGTTGGATTGCCGGAAATTGACGTGTTGATCCGAAGAGATCAGTTGCCGCGAGAACAGGAAGCGGAGACACGCCAAAGCCATCCTGCGGTACGCAGGCAGTAAGCGGTACGCAGAAGGCGGGATGATGATCGGGGATCTTGGAATGTCTGACATGGTTCACCTACCTTCGTCGAAAGGTAGGAACCATCAGCTACACGGCGGTTCGAGCTGCAAGCTCCGGCGGGATCCATCACCGTTATCTAATTATAGTCCTAATCCCCTGGAGAAGTCCGGTGACTATCTTCACCAGCTGTCAAGGGCCATGAAAAGGTGCCCACGTACGGCAAGATTATTTCCCGCTGAGGCGGGAAATAATCTTGCTGCCTATGGGCAGTCTTCCATGGCCGCCAACAACCCGCCGACAATACGGAGCACGGACCCGTCCCGCCGAGAAGTTCAAGGGGCGGTTTGTGATTAGTGGAATATCCGACGCTGGCGGCGCGATGGCCCTTACGTCGCAGGGCGCTCGGGAGCCGGGCCTTCTCCAAACAGTGGGGATTCACGGCCAGTCCTCCACATCTGGGAGATGGTGGCCTGACCGCGACGCCTCGCGACCACCCCCTGCCACTGCAAAACGCTTACAGATGTTGGTCACGCTGATTCGCATATGCCCCGTCAGCAAAAAGCCCTGTGATGGCACCGCCACACATGCTGCCGGGATCAGGAAGCGGCGAGCAGCGGGACTGCGGACCGGCGCGATGAAACCCGGCAGCGGCCATGCCCCGGGAGGGCTCACGAAGCAGCCAACACCTGTTCATGCCCCGGTCATGTCACCGAAGCGGTCCGGGCGCATGGGAGAGGTGTCGGCAGGAAAACCGCCGGCGCCGGCAGAACAGAAAGGGACCCACCAGCAACGGCCCCGCCGCATCCGGGGCCGCCACGGGGCAGGCCACAGACTCCCCTCCCCGGACAACTCCATAGCCTTCCGGGACCCCACACACCTCCCGGAACCGAAAGCCAGAGGGAACCGTGCACAAAGTGCACGGATTCAAAGAGGAAAACCCCCTGACTTGGGGAAACTCTGTGCCCGAGGTGGGACTCGAACCGGCTTCCAGCCCCCGCAAACACAGGCCTCCCGCGGAAACCTGCCGAGTACGGCCCGGTCCGGCCGATGTACGGCCCGGTACGGCGGCGAAAGTGTGCACATTGTGCACACCCCCGTTACCCGGTTCCACCGCGACGCATCCGGGCCGCTCCCCCGACGGCGGCAATCCCGTACAAAAGCTCCGGTCCCCCGACCACCGGAAGGCCGCGGGATGACATAGCGTCCGGTTATCGGCAGTTTTCTAAATACCTGTCGATGGTAAACGCGCTGCGCCGTTGCCAGCTTCGGCGTGGACGACGGATGTTCCAGAGGCAAACAGTTGCTGGTCCGGGCCGCGAGCAGCTTCGCGGGGAAATCGGCCAGAACTACGCCGGAGCACATGATGCCCCTTTAGCTGACGCGGCCTTCGACACGAAAGGAGATAGCGGCCTCGATGTTCGGTACGACTCCTGGCGGCAACCGAGTTGGTTGTTGCGCCCTTGCCAGCGTTGGCTGGCAAGGTCGACGGTACTGATGACCGGACCTTCTCAGTCGCCAAAGGGCACGGCAGATTGAGGAGATGAATAAGGACCGGCTAGTCCGCGGAGCGGACTATAACGACCTGGGACAGTGCCTGACACGACACCGCGGCTGCCGAAGGCGACCTGGGCTGGCTCAGATGATTGATGGCAGCCTGGAGGAGTTCATTCGGCGTGAGAGGAACTGCATCAGCCTCTAAACAGGGATGGAAGTCGGGCAGTGCGTCGAAGAACGCTGAATGCGTATTTCACGGATCAGCCATGGCACCGACCGGATGGTCGGTGCCATGGCTGACCTTAGCGACGATCCAGGAGGCCTCGACCGTGCTCTGCCTGGCTATGAGCGCAGCGCGACCAGGCGTCCCTTGGTGTCGCCCCGCTCGAAACGCTGAATGGATTCATAGATCTCATCGAAGCCGATGGTCTCGACGCGAGAGGACACCGTGCCCCGGGCGATCAGGTCGAGGACCTCTGCGCAATCTTCGTTGGTGCCCCCATTCGAGCCGAGATAGCGCAACTGCTTGAGGATCATCGTCGTAGTCGAGATATTCGTCCGCTCCGTTCCCATGCCGACCTGAACGACAGTGCCCCGGAAGGCGACAGTCTCGATGGCATCGTCGGTGGTAGTGTCGAACCCCGCATAATCCACGATGACGTCGAGGTTCTCATCGGCGAAGTCACGGATGTTCTCGGCGAGGCCATCGACCCCGAGGCCGGAGATCCGATCCCAGGCTGCCCGGTTGACCTCGGCTACATGGATCTTTGCGCCCAGGGCCTTCGCGAACTGGATCGCCAGGCTGCCCAGCCCTCCAGCACCGATGATCCCGAGTTTGGTCCCCGGCTGAACACCGCCGAGCTTGAGCGCGTGATACGACGTCATGCCCGCATCGGTGGCCGGCGCAGCCTGCTCCCACTCCACACCGTCCGGAACCGGGATGACCTGGTAATCAAGAGCCTTGACCTTGTCTGCGAAGCCGCCGTCGGTGCCCGTGCCCGGGCCCTGAATAGTGGCAGGAACGGCTACTCGTTGTCCGACGGACAGGCCGGTGACTCCGTCTCCTAGTTGCGCCACAACCCCCGCGATCTCGTGCCCGAGGGTGATGGGGGTGAACCCGAGAATACTGGTGAGCGTGCCGTCGAGATATCCCACGTCGGTGTGGCAGATTCCCGCCGCCTTGACATCAATCACGACCTCGTTCGGCCCTGCAACGGGGTCAGGTACTTCCATCAGTTCAAGTGGTTCGTTTGCAGCAGTAAGACGCCATGCCTGCATGAAGAGCTCCTATCGTTGGTAAATCAGTGCTTCCCGGGTTATCACGTGTGGGCGATGCGAATTCCGCGCTTTTCCAAGTGTTGTACGGTTTTCGTTTCTCTGCAGGTGGTGGACTGGCGCCGGAATGCTCAGGCTGGATGTGCAGTCTGGCGCGAGGCTCGGGAGGGTGGTCGCTGGGCCATCCTACCGAGGCCCTGGGGCCGCGTTGGCCTACTTGCCGGTGACCACCAGTTGGCGCCACCGGACTCGCAGCCTGGAAGCGGCCGGAGGCGTCGGCCCAGTTGACGATGTTCCAGAACGCCTTGACGTAGTCGGCCTTGACGTTCTGGTAGTCGAGGTAGAAGGCGTGCTCCCCGCCAAGCCTGTGCCGGATTGCTCCTCATTGGTCGTGCAAGGGGGCCGGAATGTCGCCGGCTTGAGGCAGGAGCTGAGGGTGCACGTTGACCGGGCTCGGGACAATACGCGTTTCCTTTGGGCGGGACGCGGCGCTGCCAGTCCCCCTGCAGCTGGATCTGATGGAGGGACGTCGGGCGGCCGGTTGGGCCGGTGGAGGTGCGCTCCACGCGGTGTTTAGCGCCGCCTTATCCCGGCAGAATTCTACAGTTTTGGCAGTTTTGCTCTTCCGTTTGTCCGAAGGGGACGCTCTCGCTGAGCCTCATGGTGAAGTGTCCATGGGTATGTCGTGTCACGACGATGCCGCGAAAGCGGTGTTTTAGCGCGTGTTCCATCATTCGTTCGTGTGCTTCGTTGAGCCGGTGATCCATTGATGCTCGGTCGTCGACTTTGATGCTGATGGAGCGCTCTGAGGGCGTCATGCGTTTTCCTTATTTTCGGCTCTCAGGGCGTTGGCAGAATAGCCTTCGGCTTTGGCATAGAGCGCTCTGTGGTCAATTCCTCGGCTTTCCAGCCATAAGCCGTCACCCGCATGTGTGACATCCTCCACGAATCCGGTCCGGACCAAGTTTCCGTCCCGATGGATCTGTACCTGTCGGCCGAGGAGTTCGCCCCAGATGGTTTCAGACGGGCTTTCCTCGTGGTGGCCTTTCACCATTACGTCCTCCTTTTGAACTACTTTCTCCTTTTGAACGCGGTGTGCGATGGCAGCTTGAAGCAGGTCATGACCAATCCGGGCTCTGGTTCCGCCGCTGTTGGGTGATCTTGCGGACCCGCTCTTCGTCCCTGCCAAAGACGGCGCCGCCTAGGCCGTACTGGGTGTCGCTGGCTAGGACCACAGTGCTGGTTTCAGACTGATGTCAGGATCGGTCATTTTCCGCCGCAAGGGCCAGCACTCCCCAGTTCGGGGTCCACTCCCTGACATCGGTAACGGCTATCGCGCCCGCCTGGGCAAACGGATCTTCGTTCAGGTCGTGCTCCAGGGCCTCGGATGAATCGGCACGGAAGACCAGAAGCGACCCGGATTTGTCGGCGAACACCCCCGCACCCAGCAGCCGGTCCTCTGCATCGATATGGCTCAGCCAGGTACGGTGCTCGGCGAACAGGTCGGCGCGGGTGGCGGCCGCTTCGGGCTCATAACTGTAGGTCACTGCGAAAACTGCCATCGGAAATCCTTTCGTTGATTCAGGGACGAGCGTTTTCGACAAAAGTCCACCGCACGCCCATGGTCTCCGCAGGGAAGGTACAAATCGCCTCATCCACCCGTTCGAAGCCGACTCCCTGTTGTGTCAGGTGCCGTGCCACCCGCTCGAGGTCGAGGACCTGGTAGGTCATGCCAACGTAGCTGTCCGTTTCCGTCGGCTCGCCTGTAAAAACATCTGTCAGTGCGTCCGATTGCGGGCGGGCGAACTTAAGCACCGATCCGGCAAATTCTATGGAGACGCTCTCGGCGCCCCACTGAGTATCCGTGCCACGACGAATGACCCGCCCGGGCAAGATACAGGTGTAAAGCCGCTCAGCCCGGTCAAGGTCAAGGGTGAGGATCGTGTGGTGCAGGCTGCGTACCACACCGAGAGGGTCGTCGGCGCTCGCGACCGGCAGCGTCCAGGAAGGGTTGAGCCGCGGGTCACCTACCAGTGAATAAAACTCGCGGTGTTGCTCCCCCATCTCAAGGAATTCGTAGGTCAAGCCGGTGTCCTCCGGTAGGGTCCACAGGATGTAGCAGTCATCGGCCAAGTTGGACACGGGCAGGTCGCCGTTCTCGACGAGGGATCCATTCTGATCGCGGACACGAATTCCCCGTGCTGTGAAGTAGCTGGCCAAGGCGCGCGCATCCTCCGTATACCAGGCAATATCAGTTAGTCCCTGGCCTTCCGGGTATGGAGCCTTCTTGCCTTCCGGCAGCGCAAGCAGCTTTGGTGAAAGCACGTCAACCACGACGTCGCCAAGGTGGATGAAGATTGAATACTCCTTGGGGTAGTCCCCTTTGAGCTTGGAGAAGTCGTACTTCTCCTCCCATCGGACCCCGCGCCGGCCAAAGACCCGCTGGAACCATTCGGTCGCCTGGGGCAGGTCGTCGACGACCAACGTCGGGTGGAACATCATCGGGACAGCGGTACTCAACAGGGGCTGGGTGCTCATTTCACGACTTTCTCGGGTGCGGACTCCGGTTAGTTGGGGGTAACGACGTTGCCACCGCCGACGGACAGGCACTGGACGGTGATATACGAAGACATGTCCCCGAAGGAATTCGACGGCCTTGGCGACGTCGTCCGACTGGCCGAACCGGCGCAGCGGAATCCGCTGCAGGTCTTCGCCCGTGCCGAGGTTACGTTCGACGGCCTGCGCGGCAACCCGTGTCCTGTCGCTTGAGCCGTCGCGGGGACTATTGGAACCTTCGCTGAGGAATATTGGTCCGACAAGACCGCTTCTCACTCACTGAGAACCGACTGCTTTGGCATGCCGGCACGACGCTGGTCCACCTTGCGGAAGATGACCGGCCTCATCGACTTGCCCTGTGACAAGAGGACACGGGCTCAACCTCTCGCCTGTCCGTGGCCGATCAAGGTCTGCGCGGCCGGGCGGCACAGGCAAGGCGGGAACCTGGCACCAACGCGTAAGGTGGCCATGCTCGACTCGTCGCCCGACTGCCACGACACCATCCAGCGCCGGGTAACGTCCGCCACTGTCTCCAGCCGGCAATACCCTGCACCACGGCCGTTGTAACCGGAGGGTCCTTGGCGTCCTGCCCGGCCGGCCGGAAGGTCTCGCGTTCTGGTCAGTCTCTCGCGGTAGCTCTGCGAATCTGTTGCCTAAGAAGGTTCAGGCGTCGGTCTGTCACCAGGTTTTCGACGTGCATTGCGCGCGAGATGGAGCGTGCCGTGGTCTGCAACGCATGCATGTATGTGAGTTCATCATCGCCGCCGCGCTCGATGGCGATGGAGAGAGCGGCAATGGCTCCGCCGTCTGCCGCCAATATAGGGACAGCGATTCCCGTGACGTCGTCATGGATCCAGCCCGGGACCACCGCATGGCCGACCCGACGGGCCTCGGCGACGATCTTTCTGAGCTCATCGCGGTCCATGACGGTCTGCTTGTTAAACGCCGTGAGCTTACCCCAGGTGAGCAGCTCATCTCGCACGGCCGGCGGTGCGTATGCCGCAAGGACAATGCCCGGTGCGCATTGCAGTGCGGGCAGACGTGACCCAACGGTTGTTGCATTAACGGCAGTGGCATGTCTAGATGTGAGCCGCTCAAGGTAGAGCACGTCGTGGCGGTCCAGCACCGAGAGCTGGGTGTGCTGTCTGACTACCGAATGGAGATCCTCCATGTATGGGAGCGCGATGTCCCGCAGTGACACCGCGCTCGACGCCCGGGTTGCGAGTTCCCAAAGGCGCAGGCCAATACGGACGCGGCGGTCCGGTTCACGTTCCAGGACCCTCGAGGCAACGAGGTCACCGACAATGCGATAAGCGGTGGCCACGGGAAGCTTGGTCCTTCTGGCAATCTCCGATGCTGTCAGGGCAGTCTCACCGCTATCAAAAACCTCGAGGATGCGCATGACGCGTTCGATCATCGTCTCGTCCCGCGCTGGCATTCGGCCTCCGACCCGTTGTGTTGTGTCCCGTGCGCTCCGCAGGGCGGCGCGCACGGTCGTCACCGCCTTAAATGCCCGCGCATCCGGATGACCGATGACGCTGCTTGCACTGCAGATATTATCCCCGCAACCGCCCAAGCAATAACGGTTAGCCTTCTCGATCAGTGAGAAACTCTCTCGACCGCGGCCCTGCACACGGACATTCTCTAGGTAGCGGCCGATGGGGTCGAACGGTGCGAGACAGGATGACTACCAGCCTGCCGTGCACCGTGCAGATGAAGCGTGGCCCGGCGGTGGGAAGAAGGCTGATCATCCGCCGATCTTGACTGTACCGACATCATGCGGCGCGGCCTACCAGGATCCGGCTGATCCGGCCGCGGGGCCGACCCCAAAGACCAAATAAGCACGCAATGCCCATTGGGCATCAGCAAAGGAGTCTCAAGTAATGACAAAAACCGGCGCCACCGCTCAGACCAGAAAGGCGGCCCTCTCAGCGTTCCTCGGCGGGGCACTCGAGTACTACGACTTTGTCCTCTTCGCCTCGGCGGCAGCGATTATCTTCCCGGTCGTTTTCTTCCCCGGCTCGGAAGCCGCTACGTTGATGTCCTTCGCCACCTTCGGAGTCGCCTACCTCGCTCGCCCGCTCGGTGCCGTGGTGATCGGCCATTTCGGTGACAAGTTCGGGCGCAAGAACGCACTGCTGGCCACGCTGCTCATCATGGGGTTGGCCACCTTCGTCATCGGACTCCTTCCCAGCTACGACCAGATCGGACCTCTTGCCCCGCTGCTCCTGGTGGCGATGCGGCTCCTGCAGGGGTTTTCTGCAGGTGGGGAGGTGGCAGGCGCCAGCTCGCTCACCATCGAACACTCACCGGATCGGAGCCGGGCATTCTGGGGCAGTTGGACCGTCGAGGGCGTGGGCGCGGGAATGCTCCTCGCTACCCTGGTCTTCATCCCGGTCGCAGCAATGCCTGACGAAATTCTTTTCACGTGGGGCTGGCGCCTGCCGTTCCTGGCCAGCATCGTCGTCCTCCTCATCGCATTCTTCGTGCGCCGCACGCTCGAGGAGCCCGAGGTATTCGAGCACGTCAAACAGAAGGGCGAGACGGCGAAGGTCCCGCTCTTCGACGCATTCCGGACCAGCTGGAAAGGCATTGGCCGGGTCGCCCTCGCGACGCTCTACTTTGTTCCGGACTCCATCATGAACGTTTTCGGCATCGCGTTCGCCATCTCGATGGGCATCGACCGGACCACCGTCCTGTGGTCCGCCGTCGTGACGCAGATCCTCGCCCTGCTTGTCCGCCCCTCGGCGGGACTCCTCGCCGACAGGATCGGACGCCGGCCCGTGTTTGTGATCGGCGCACTCGGCACGGCGGGCATGACGTTCGGGTTCTTCTCCGCGGTATCGGCCGGCAACATTCCGCTGATGTTTGTCACCAACGCGCTGATGGTTGGCCTGTTCCTAGCGCTCTGCGGGGCAATCTACCCGGCGTTCTACGCGGAGATGTTCACCGCCCGGGTCCGGTACACCTCCATGGCGGTTGGCCTCCAGATCGGTTCGGTGGTCTCCGGCTTCGCCCCGTCCATCGCCACCGTCCTCACCCGCGGCGACCTGACCAACTGGGTGCCCGTTGCCTGCATGGTTGCAGGCGCGCTCATCATCGCCGCCATTGCCGCGCTCACCGCCCGCGAGACATTCCGCACTCCGCTGGAAGAGCTCGGGCTGCCGAGTACGCATCATCAATCCCTCAACGACGTGACCGAGGACCAGGACGCCTCGGCTGTTCGGACTGTATCGGCCGAACCAGGGCGCTGAACGCCATAGAACAATCGTGGGCGACCTACGGCTACACACAACTATTCAGGGGACGCCCGAAGCCCAAACGCTGTCCCCTCCCTGAACTATCCGAAAGCGAGAGTGGAACATGTTCACCCCCGAACACACCTACGACCTGGTCATCGTCGGCTCCGGCATCGCGGGCCAGGCAGCCGCGACATCGGCGGCCGAGGCAGGCCTGTCCGTGGTACTGCTGGAGAAGACCGGGCAGCTGGGCGGCTCCTCGGCCATGAGCGGTGGCTGGTTCGCATTCACCGGCACCGAGGAGCAGGCCGCGGAGGACATCGACGACTCCGCTGAGCTGTTCCTCCAGGATCTGCTCGAGGTCGGCGAGCACCTCAACGACCGGTCGCTGCTGGAGGCCTACCTGGCCCACCAGCAGGACACTTACCGCTGGCTTAAGGCCCACGGAGTAGTGTTCCGGGAAGTTGAGATCAGCTCGGGCCAGTCCGCCCGGCGCAGCCACAACTCGTCGATCAAAGAGGTCCTGGACAAGTTGCACCGGGACTATACCGACTTGGGCGGGCAGACCCGGCTTAACCACCGCGCGCGCAATCTGGTCCGAAACACCGACGGCCGGGTTGTCGCTGTAGTCGTTGACACCCCAGAGGGGAAACAGTCCTTCACCGCCCGTGCGGGAATCGTGCTGGCCACCGGCGGGTTCAGCAGGGGCACGGACCTGCTGAAGATCTTCGCCCCGGAACAGCTCGCCGCAATCCCTTACGGCGGTAAGGGCAACACAGGTGATGGACTGAAGATGGCCTGGAAGCTCGGCGCCGGCGTGGCAGACATGTCCTCCGTCTCGGCCACCTACGGCTCCCACCCGGAAACAGGCGAGGAGTTTCACGAACTGCTCACCGCCTACTACATGGGTGCGATTATCGTGAATAAGCACGGCCGACGTTTCGTCGACGAGTCCCAGGACTATAAGACCCTGGGACGGGAGGTGCTGGGTCAGCCCGAGGGACTGGGTTTCGAAATTTTCGACGCCAAGGTCCGGGCCGCGTCGCACCGGGGTATTCCGCTGAAGGACATCGATACGCTGGAGGACATCGGCCACGTGCATAAGGCAGATACCCTCGAAAAACTCGCCGAGATGGCCGGAATCGACCCAACTGCCCTCGTGCAGACAGTGGCCCTATACAACACCGCCATCACCGGCCAGCAGGACGACGAGGTGGGCCGGACCAGCCTGTGCAACGGGATCGGCGAACTGCTGCCGATCGAGCAGGCGCCGTTCTACGCCTACCCGGCCAAGCCGCTGATGACCTCAACCTATTGCGGGGTCACCATCAACACCAGCGGCGAGGTGGTCGACGTCGATGGGGAGGTCATTGAAGGCCTGTACGCGGTCGGCGAAGTCACCGGCGGGTTCCACGGCGCCGCATATATGACCGGCACCTCGTTGGGTAAGGGCGCCGTTTTCGGCCGTGTCGTTGCACAACGCGCCGCCGCCCCCCGCGCCGCCGTCGGGGCCGGCCATGCCGCGGTGTGATGACTCGTCAGACGACGCCTGTGACTTGTTTAGGGAACGGCGTCGCAGCAGATGAAGGATCCGGCGCATGGTCGCCCAGTGCGGCGACATCCGACACCTCGATTCGGCCGCTGTTGGACACCGATCTGTATGGCTCGCCTCCCTTCTTGACGCCTCATCCCGCTGAAGTTTCCGTTCAAAAGTTTCAATGAAAGGTGCACCATGGCTCCGAACGTGCCTGCTCTCTACCATCCGACCCTGGCCGTTTCCGATCTGGAGGAGGCCCGGACGTGGTTCCGGAAAGTGTTCGCTCGTCCCGACCTCCGCTGGGAAGAAACGCTCGATCTGAACCTGCTCAACCCCGACTATCCGGTAAATTACTCGTTCTTTGCCTTCATCAGCGATATTCACTGGGTTTTCCTGTGCCCGACGCTGCACGCACAAGGTGCCCTCGCCGGCCAAACCCGGTACAAGGGGGTCACCGATGGGATGATCGGGTTGGGCTGGTACACCGATGACGCCGTGGGGATGTTCGAGAAGCTGTCACGGGCCGGGATCCGGGCGCACGACCAGCAGGGAGAGCTCATCACCGGCGCCAAGCCTCCCACCTCTTCCTTCGCCTCCGACGTTTTCACCGGGTTCACAATGCCCGAAGACACCGGTATCCGGTACGAATTCCAGGAAACAGGCAGACGCCACTGGGAGTACTACTCCCGGCAGGCGGATCCGCGGCTGCGCCCCGACTGGTCCGGCCCCTCGGTCGATCCTGACGATCCGCTCACCATCGAACTGACCTCGCATCACACCATTCTGACCACCGACCTCGCCCGCGTCACGAAGCTGTACCTTGACGTACTGGATGGAAAAATCATCGCCCAACAATACAACCCCGCCCTGGACGCGGAGAGTACCTTCATCCGGCTTGCAGACACCGTGCTCGAATTCGCCGTTCCCACCCCGGGAAGTCCCTATGCCGCGAAGCTGCCCGATGGCCGCGACCTGTATTACGGCGTCAGCTTCCTGGTCGCGGACCCCCAGCGTGTTCGTACCCATCTGAAGGAAGTCCAGGTTCCGTACATCGAGGACGAGAGGGCAGCGGTGATCGAGCCTGCCGACGGTTTTGGGGCACAGTGGCGGTTCATTCCTGAACTGCCGTACCCCTCCAGCGAACGTCGGCCGGCACAATTCTGAGGCCACCGATTCCGACTGAACCGAAGGAAGAACACATGCCAGAATCCCTCGACGGAACCATAGCCCTCGTCACGGGAGCTTCCAGCGGCATCGGCCGGGCGGCCGCGAAGAGAATGGCAGGAGAAGGTGCCGCGGTGTCGATCGTTGCCCGTCGGCGCGACCGGCTCGAGGCACTCGCCGCCGAAATCCGCTCCGCCGGAGGCCGCGCCTGCATCGTGGAAGCGGATGTCACTGCCGCCCGCGCCGCCGCCGAAGTGGTCGAAAAGACGGTTGCCGAATTCGGGCGCCTGGATACCGTTGTGAACGCCGCCGGCACCATGCTCAACGGCGACTCCGTCAGCTCCCCGCTGCAGGAGTGGGACCGGATGGTCGACCTGAATCTCAAGGCGCTCATGTACGTCACCAAGGCCGCCCTCCCCCACCTGCTCGACGGCGCGCAAACCGGCGGCCGGAAGGTCACCGACGTCGTCAACATCGGCTCCATCGCCGGACGCGTACCTAACGCGCGGGTCGCCATCTACAACGCGACCAAATTCGGCGTCACAGCCGCAACCGAAGCCTGGCGGCAGGAATTCGCCAACCGGAACGTGAGATTCTCCGTCATCGCACCCGGGGCCGTCGACACTGAACTGTTCGGCCATCAGCAGCAAACCACCCAAGAGCACTACACCAAACTGTTCTCGGCGGTGGAAAAACTCCACGCCGACGACATCGCCGGCGCGATCGCCTACATTGTCACCAATCCACGCCGCATCGCGGTAAACGAGCTCGTCATCCGGCCCACGGACCAGACTCTATGACCACCGTCCAGCCGACGGCTCGTCGCACCCACACAGGAACAACAAGGATGAACGATAGCAACGGCATGACGACAATCGGACTGATCGGCAGCGGCAATATCGGCGGCACGCTCGCCCGGCTCGCAGTGGGGGCCGGCTACGACGTCGTGGTAAGCAACTCTCGGGGACCCGGGACACTCGCGGACGTGGTGGCAGAGCTCGGGGACCAAGCACGGGCCGGGACGGCGGCGGAGGCCGCGGAACAGGGCGACCTCGTGATTGTGGCGATCCCCCTGAAAGCCTACCGTGAAGTACCGATCCAACCTCTGGCGGGCAAGGTCGTGATCGATACGGGCAACTACTACCCCGATCGCGACGGCCGGCTTGCCGAACTCGACGAGGAATCGACGACGACGAGTGAACTGCTTCAGGCACACCTGCCCGCCTCGAAGGTCGTCAAGGCGTTCAGCAACATCGTGGCCCCGGCCTTGAATGCACTGGCCCGTCCGGCGGAAACCGCGAGCCGCGCCGCACTGCCGATCGCCGGCGACGACGGGGGCGCCAAGGCAACCGTCACCAAGTTCATGGACCGCATCGGATACGACACCGTCGACGCCGGCGCGCTGGCCGAAGGCTGGAGATTCCAGCGCGATACCGCCGCGTACGTCTCCCCCTACGCCAGCGCGGACGGCCCTTACGACGATCCGCAGCCCGCAACGACCGGCCAGGTCAGGGATAAGCTCGCCGTAGCGGTGCGCTACCGTGACATGGCCCCCTGAGCAGGGTTCCGGGCTGACCGGCCGCCTTCGGGAAACACGTTCAAGCTAGTAGCATTCGCGAATCAACAGGAGCACCATGCAGTTCTACGTAGACGGTTACCGCCCCGGCGACCCGGAACTCCGCCCGGCGGCCCCGGGCCGGGAGGACCAAGACTTGGTCCCCGAGGAGGTCGATGTCCTGGTGGTTGGAACCGGCCCGGCCGGCGTGGTGCTGGCCGGGCAGCTGGCCGAGTTCCCGGGGATCAGGACCATGGTGGTGGAGCGGCGGAACGGGCCGCTGGAACTCGGGCAGGCTGACGGCGTGGCTTGCCGTACGGTCGAGATGTTCAATGCGTTCGGGCTCGCGGAGAAGCTGGTTCGCGAGGCGTATTGGGTTAACGAGACGGTGTTTTGGCGGCCGGACGAGCAGGACAGTTCGAAGATCGTGCGCAGTGGCCGGGTGCAGGACGTCGCTGAGGGGCTCTCCGAGTACCCGCACGTGATCGTCAACCAGGCACGTATGCAGGACTACCTGCTCGAGCACATGCGGAAGTCGCCCAGCCGCCTGGAACCGCACTACGGGATGGAGGTGACCGACGTCGTAGTTGGTTTATCCGGCGAGTACCCGGTGACGGCGTCCCTGCGACGGATGACGGACGACGGCGGCGAAGACGTCACGGTCCGCGCCAAGTATGTGGTGGGGTGTGACGGCGCCCGTTCGGTCGTGCGCCGCTCGATCGGCGTGGAACTGCTCGGCGATGCGCGGAACCACGCGTGGGGCGTCATGGACGTCCTAGCTGTCACGGACTTCCCGGACATCCGGTTCAAGGCTGCGATCCAGGCCGCCGGTGGGAGCATCCTGATCATCCCGCGCGAAGGCGGCTACCTGGTCCGGTTCTACGTGGATTTGGGCGACCTGGATCCCGCCGACCGGGACGCCCGGAAGCGGTTCACCGCAGAGTCGATCATCAAGGCCGCGCAGCAGCTGCTGCACCCGTACACGCTGGATGTGAAGGACGTCGCCTGGTGGTCGGTGTACGAGGTGGGCCAGCGCATCGCGGACCGGTTCGACGACGTCCTGCCTCAGGAGCGTGGCACGCGCAGCCCGCGCGTGTTCATCGCCGGCGACGCCTGCCACACGCACAGCGCCAAGGCCGGGCAGGGCATGAACGTATCGATGCAGGACGGCTTTAACCTCGGCTGGAAGCTTGCGGCGGTCCTGGAGGGACGGAGCCCCGAGTCGCTGCTGGACACCTATTCCGCGGAGCGCCAGGTCATCGCCCAGGAGCTGATCGACTTCGACCTCAAGTGGTCCAGCGCCATGGCCGCGAAGCCGAAGGACGAGGCCCACCCCGACGCCGGCGGCATGGACTCCGAAGAACGGCAGAAGATCTTTGTGGAAGGCGGGCGGTTCACCGCCGGGTTCGCCACCGACTACGCGCCGAGCATGATCACCGGGAACGACACGCATGAGCACCTGGCCAAGGGCTTCCCGATCGGCGAACGGTTCCACTCCGCACCGGTGATCCGGCTCGCGGACGCGAAGCCGCTGGGCCTCGGGCACGTGGCGCAGGCCGACGGCCGCTGGCGGCTCTACGCCTTCGCCGATTCGGCCCGCGCGGATGCTGCGGACTCCCGCCTCGCCGCATTCTGCCGGTTCCTCGCCGAATCTCCGGATTCGCCGGTCCGCCGATTCACCCCGGCCGGCGCCGATCCCGACGCCGTGTTTGACCTCCGCGCCGTGTACCAGCAGGGCCACCGCGAGCTGGACATCAACCAGCTGCCGGAGCTGCTCCTGCCCAAGAAGGGGCTTTTCGGTCTGGTCGACTACGAGAAGGCCTTCACACCGGACCTGAAATCCGGCATCGATATCTTCGACGAGCGCGGCATCGACCGCCTGCAGGGCGCCGTCGTGGCTGTCCGCCCGGACCAGTACGTTGCGAACGTGCTCCCGCTCGACGCACACCAGGAGCTCGCCGACTTCTTCAACGGGATCATGCTGGCCCAAGACTGACCATCCCAGTTGCAGTAGGGGATTAGGGAACGACGACAGTGGCGCGCCTAAGTAGGTGTTGGGAAAGGGGTTAGGCGGCCTGCCAAGGCCGCCGGCCCGGTGCCGGCGTGAGCCGGCGGGCCATCAGTCCGATCAGGGCACATTTGACCATGGCCTCGGCATGGGCGGGCAGCCGTTCGCAGCCCCGGCCCATTCGTCGGCAGCGCACCAGCCAGGACAAGGTGCGTTCGACGACCCAGCGCCGGGGCAGCACCTCGAAGGCGTGCTGCCCCTCGGGCTTCTTCACGATCTCGAGGCTGATCCCGAGCAGGCTCCGGGCGGACTCCACCATCCCGCCGGCGTAGCCCCCGTCGGCCCAGACCCGGGCGTGCGAGGGCATCTTCGCCCGGGCCCGCTTCAGCACCGGCCGGCCGCCGTCACGGTACTGGACGCTGCCGGCGGTAACCAGCACCACGACCAGCAGGCCGATGGTGTCGGTCACGACGTGGCGCTTGCGCCCGTTCACCCATTTCCCCGCGTCGTGCCGCGGGAACCGCTGCACACGGTGCCGGCGCCCCGGACCGGCTGGGAGTCGAGGATTCCGGCCGAGGCCGCCCGGTCCCGGCCGGCAGCCTCCCGGGCGGCAGAACGCAGCGCGTCGTGGATCCGGCCAGTGGTGCCGTCGCGGGCCAGCGTTGGAAGTACCAGTAGACGGTGTCCCAGGGCGGGAAGCCTTGGGCATCATCCGCCAGGCGCACGCGGTGCGGTCCATGTACAGGGCCGCGTCCACGATTCACCGCCGCGGATGTTTGACCGGGCGGCCTCCGGTTTTCACTGGGACCAGCGACTCGATCAGCGCACACTGTTCGTCGGTCAGGTCCGAGGGATACGGGCGTGGCGAAGAACCTGCCATATCCCCCACGCTCACCCCGCCGGCCGCAGCAGTCAACCACACACGGGCGTCTTTCCCAACACGTACTAATGCTGCGTTCCTCTTTGGGAGCGGAGATTGGAAGAAAGACGGTTTGGCTCCCTGGAGGCGGTCCTCATGCCTAAGATTCTGCGCGCGCGGCCGGCCGTGGATGCCGCCTCGAGGGTGCCGAGCCCGCCTCGACGTCGTCAAATGTGAAGTGGTTGGCTGCCACCA
Organism: Arthrobacter hankyongi; assembly: GCF_022012395.1. GTDB lineage: Bacteria > Actinomycetota > Actinomycetes > Actinomycetales > Micrococcaceae > Crystallibacter > Crystallibacter hankyongi. The sequence continues at coordinate 62,313 of NZ_JAKLTQ010000020.1, read as the reverse complement.
AATACGGCAGTAGCGGACTCCCGGTTATCTGGAAAAACCCCGTCGATATAGCCTGGTTCCCCGGCTAAGCCGGGCTGACGGCTTCGGGCACCTTCTCAAGAAACAGTTGCGAGGTCTCGCGAGCATGTTCGACGAAGGCAAGCACGTGCTCGCGGTCCTCGTTCCGGTGGAACGTGACAGCAGCCGTGGACTGCGGTGCGTCCTCGATGCGCAACGCTCGCAAGTCAGAATGGTGGGCGCTCATGCGCCAGGCTGTGAGCGTCATCGGCATGACCATGTCACTGCTGCCCATCAGCGCAAATTGCAGTTCCGCAAGTGTGCGCACGGATTGACCCGTTCTCGGGGCGCAACTGCGGAGGTCGTTCAGATGCCAGAAGCTCGTCCAGGAGCGTGGGGCATCGACCATGCCCAGCATGGTCTCGTCCAGGATCTCCTCAGGGGAAACTGTGGACGCCGTCGCCAGCTTGTGATCGGACCGGAGTGCCAGGACCAGCGGCTCGGCAAAAAGGGGCGTTGCACTGACCCGGTCGTCGCCGCACGGAGTCCGCACGAGGGCAACATCTACGTGCCCGTCCGCCACCACGGTGAATTGGTCTGCAAAGTCCAGCTCACGGACCGTGACGGTGACATTTGGACAAAGTCGCTGGAAGCCACGGATGATGTCGGAGGTCAACTCTGATGCGGATGCGGCCCCGGAAATCAAACCTACCGTCAGGGTTTTCTGGCCGTGCCCGGCCTGTTGGACGATGTCGACCGTCCGTTCCAGTGACCGGACAATCTCGTAAGCCTGGCCGAGCAGCGCCTCTCCCGCTGTGGTCAGTTCAATACCTCGGGGCGAACGCTGAACCAGTTGCGTTTGCAGTTGCCTCTCGAGGGCGCGCAAAGCCTTGGACATGGCAGGTTGCGCCACCATCATTCTGCGCGCGCCGCCATGGATACTGCCTTCTTCAGCGACAGCGATAAACAGTTGAAGTTGCCGCACATCCATGGGCGATCTCCTTCTGGCACATCAATATGTGACGGCTGACACAATTCCAGCCATTATACGCTGCCCTACTCAGCCGCCGCTGCGTGCTCAGGACGTTCGAAAGTTTGGTGGGTGTCGGGCGATCCGAAGTTCGCTTTGCGGTCCGAAGGGAGCCGGCGATGTTGGTGGCGACGGTCTTTATCGAGGGTTTGCATGTGATCGCCGAGGTCAAGGAACTCCCGACGAATGCCGTTCAAGGTGATGCTCCGAGCGCATCACCTGATAGCAAAACGACGCCTACCGTGACCGAAGTCACGCCCATAAATTGGCTACAACCGGTGAGGCGGCCCATACAGCGCCAGATCCGGCACCGGAAACCGGTGACACCACCATCACTTGCCGCCCGTGACGAACAGCGATGTTCTCCGGTAAGGCACAAGCGAAGGAACACCATGACCATTGAAGAACTGACGGCGAAGCCAAGCACCGACACCGCACTGATCGACTACGTCAAGGGTCTCGAAGCGCGCGTGCAGGTCCTTGAGGATAAGGAAGCCCTCGCGGCCCTCATGAACCGCTACTGCCGTACCTCGGATGCCAAGGATTGGGAAGCATGGAGCCGGTGCTTCGTCGAGGACGCTGAATTCGACTTCGGCCCCTTCGGCACGCACCACGGCCGGCAGAAGATCCGCGAGGTCTGCGAGGCCGCCGAGGAGCCCTACCTCGCGATGCAGCACTCGATGACGAACATGCAGTTCCAGATCGACGGGGACACCGCGACCGGGACGGCCTACCTCTGGTTCGCCGGCGTCCAGGACCCGGCGAATCCCGCCAAGCACTACGACATCGGCGGACCCTACAAGTGGACGTTCCGCCGCACCCCCGAGGGGTGGCTCCTGTCCCGGATGCACCTGCGCGTCGTCTGGACGCAGGGTGACGAGGACCAAAGCGTCTTCGGCTGATCCGCCCGACACACCCACACCTCACACTCCCCCCCTCCCGCCCCTGCCCGGGGCAAGCCGATTCCAGGAGATTCCTATGTCTACTGCCGCCGCCCAGGACCAGATCATCATTCCGGATGACATCGCCAAGTCCGTGCTCCTCCCCGCCTCGTATGCAAATGAAGCAGGAATCGTGCATCCGGCCTTGACGTGGCTGCGGGCCAACATGCCCTTCGCTCGTGCCGAGGTCGAAGGCTACGCTCCCACCTGGCTGGCGACGAAACACGCCGACATCATGGAGATCGAGCGGACCCCGACGGTCTTCCGCAGTGGTCTCGGCGAGCCTTACATCAACTCGCTGGTCGACACCCGTTTCCTCAGCGAAATGAACGAGGGCAGGCGTGGCCTCGACACGCTGGCCAACATGGACGCCCCCGAGCACACGAAGATCAAGAACGTGACAGGTTCCTGGTTTATGCCGGCGAACGTCCGCAAGCGCGAAGAGTCGATCCGCGCCATTGCCCGGCAATCCGTGGAAAAGCTTCTCTCCTACGGCGGGGAGGTGGATTTCTTCAAGGACATCGCGCTCTACTATCCGCTGCGCGTGATCATGAGCCTGTTCGGCGTCCCGCCAGAGGACGAGCCCACGATGCTCAAGCTGACCCAGGACATGTTCGGCAATTCGGATCCCGACCTGCAGCGCAAGGACGTCCCGGCCACGCCCGAGGCTGCGGCCCGCGCCTGGCGGGCGGCAATCCTCGAGTTCCACGAGTACTTCGACAAGCTCGCCGACGACCGGCGCGCCAACCCGACCGACGACCTCGCCTCGATTATCGCGAACGCGCAGGTCGACGGCGAGCCTTTGCCCGGTTCCTTCGTCAACGGCTACTACATCGCCATCGCCACCGCCGGCCATGACACGACGTCGGCGACGACGGCGACGGCCGTCCAGCAGCTCGCGGCCCATCCGGAGCAGCTCGAGGCGGTGCGCGCCGACCCCTCGCTCATCCCCGGCCTCGTGGACGAGGCCCTGCGTTGGGCATCTCCGGTCAAGCACTTCCACCGCATCATCGGGGAAGACACCGAGTTCCGCGGGCAGCAGCTGCGGGCGGGCGACAGCCTCATGCTGATGTACCCGTCGGCGAACCGGGACGAGGAGGTCTTTACCGATCCGTTCTCCTTCGACCTCACGCGCAAGCCGAACAAGCACATCGCCTTCGGATACGGTCCTCACCAATGCCTCGGGCAGCACGTCGCGAAGCTGGAGATGCGCATCTTCTTCGAGGAGCTCCTGCCCCGCCTGAAGTCGATTGAGCTGGCCGGCCCCGTCAGCTACGTCCAGGCGAACTTCCTGTCCGGTCCCAAGACCCTTCCGATCCGGTTCAAGGCGGCATGACAATGATCCGTCCTGACACGATCACACATTCCGGGGCAAATCTATCCCGCGTCCTCATCGTCGGTGCCGGGCATGCCGGGGCCGCGACGGCCGCGACGTTGCGCCAGTACGGGCACGCCGGACCGATCACGCTCGTCGGCGACGAGGAGGAGCATCCCTACCACCGCCCGCCGATCTCCAAGGCGTACCTGCACGGCGATACGGGCGCCGACTTGCTCCGCGCTCCGTCCTACTACGCAGACCAGGGCATCGACCTGATGCTCGGCCGGCGCGTCGAATCAATCGACCTGGACGCACGCACGGCGACGCTCGACGACGCAACCGGCGTCGGCTTTGACGAACTGGTTCTGGCAACGGGAGCCCGGGCGCGCACCCTGCCACACCCGCTGCCCGAACGCGGCTGCTGGTCGATGCGGACCTACCGCGACGCCATCGGGTTCCGCTCCGTGCTGGAATCGCGCGCACAGATCGTCATCATCGGCGGCGGCTTCGTCGGACTCGAGGTCGCAGCCGCGGCCCGGAGCCGCGGCTGCCAGGTCACCGTCATCGAGCGCGAGCAGCGGCTGCTGCAGCGCGTTGCCAGCCCCGTCCTCTCGGATGCCCTCACGGCGATCCACCGGAAGAACGGCGTCGATGTCCTCGTCAACGCGGCCCTCAACGAGGTCGTCGCCAGCCAGGACGGCGGGGTCGAGGCCGTCCTGCTCGAAGACGGCACACGGCTGCCCTGCGACGCGGTGGTCATCGGTGTCGGAGCCGAACCCCGCGACGAGCTCCTGCAACAGCTGGGGGCCGCGTGCGACGGCGGTGTCCTCGTGGACTCATCCGCCCGCACGAATCTGCCCGGGGTCTACGCCGTGGGCGACGTCACCCGCCGCGAAGTCCCGGGCTACCCGGGCCGGATCCGGCTCGAGAGCATCCCCAATACCACCGAGCAGGCCAAGCAGGCCGCAGCGGCCATCACCGGCCGCCCGGCGCCGCCCGCGGAAACTCCCTGGTTCTGGTCGGACCAGTACGACGTGAATCTCAAGATCGCCGGCCTGCTCGCCGGGTCGACCCGCACGGTCGTGCGCGGCGAACCCTCCTCGGACTCATTCGCGGTGTACCACCTCGACGACGCCGGCCGGCTCGTCGCCGTCGAGGCCGTCAATGCGGCCAAAGACTTCATGGCCGGAAAGAAGTGGATCGCTTCGAACGCTTCCCCCTCCCTTGACCGCCTACCCGACCCATCAGTTCCCCTGCGGGACCTCGTGCCCGCCTGATCCAGCAAGGAATTTCCATGATCAAGATCACCTACGTCACGGCCGACGGAACAGAACAGCCCGTCGAGGTCGAGCCCGGCATGAGCCTGATGGAAGTTGCCACCCTGCGCGGCATCGAGGGCATCGTGGCCGAGTGCGGCGGCGGCTGCTCCTGCGCCACGTGCCACGTCTACGTCGACGAAGCCTGGCAGCAGACCTTCGAGGAACCTGCCCCGGAAGAGGCGGACCTCATCGAGTTCCTCGACGAGGCTAAGCCGACATCACGCCTGTCCTGCCAGTTGGTACTTCGCGCCGAGCATGACGGACTCTGCGTCCGGACCCCGGCTTCCCAAGGCTGAGCATTTGATTGCGGGGGCTTCCGGCCCGACCCCGATGGTCCGCGTCGGGCCGGCTTCCAAACCCTCACACACGCTCGCCAGCGCACCATGACCGGGCTTCCGGTCGCCACACCACCACGAGGAGAAATGCCATGATCGTCACCGACGAAACGATTACCAAAACCCACTTGTACATCGGCGGCGAATGGGTCGAGCCCTCGACCGACCGCGTCATAACGCCCGTCTCCCCGTCGACTGAACAGGTCCTCGGGCAGGTTCCCGAAGCCGTCGAGAAGGACATCGACAGGGCCGTCGCCGCAGCCCGCGCGGCCTTCGACGATCCCCAGGGATGGGCAACGTGGGACGTCAGCCGCCGGGCCGAGGTCATGGAGCGCTTCGCTGACGAGCTCGAGAAGCGCGGTGCCGAGATCGCGCGCCTGGTCAGCAGCCAGAACGGCATGCCGATCTCGATGGCGCAGGCGGTCGAAGGAGGATTCCCGGCAATCGCCCTGCGCTACTATGCGGGACTGATCCGCGAGCAGGGCATCGAAGAGCAGCGCGCCGGCGTCTTCGGCCGCCCGACGCGCGTGCGCCACGAACCCGTCGGCGTCGTCGCCGCGATCGTCCCATGGAACTTTCCCCAGGCGCTCGCGTTCGTCAAGATCGCCCCGGCACTGGCCGCAGGCTGCACGATGGTCATCAAGCCCTCGCCCGAAACCGTGCTCGACGGATACGCGATGATCGAGGCGGCCCACGCGGCCGGTGTTCCGGCGGGTGTCCTCAACATCGTCCCTGCCGGGCGCGAAGTCGGCGCCTACCTCGTCGGCCACCCGGGCGTCGACAAGGTCGGCTTCACCGGCTCGACCGAGGCTGGCCGCAGCATCGGCGCCACCTGCGGTCACCTGCTGCGTCCTGTGACGCTCGAGCTCGGCGGCAAGTCCGCCGCGATCCTCCTCGACGACGCGGATCTCCCCTCCCTGGCTGCGGAGTTCGTCGACGCGTCCCTGCAGAACAACGGCCAAACCTGCTATGTCTGCACCCGCATTTTCGCCCCGCGCTTCCGGTACTCGCAGTTCCTCGACCAGATCACGGACATCGTCGGCTCGCTGACAGTCGGCGATGCACTGGATCCGGCCACACAGGTCGGACCGCTCGTCTCCGAGCGGCAGCGCGCACGCGTGGAAAGCTACATCGAGCGCGGTGTCGCCGAAGGCGGCCGCATCACCACCGGCGGCAAGCGCCCCGCGCACCTGGACCGCGGCTTCTTCATCGAACCCACGGTCTTCGCCGACGTCAGCAACGACTCGACGATCGCCCGCGAGGAGATCTTCGGACCCGTCCTGGCCGTCATCCCCTACGACACGATCGACGAGGCCATCGCGATGGCCAACGACAGCGACTTCGGCCTCGGCGGTTCCGTCTGGGGCCAGGACACCGAACGCGCCCTCGACGTCGCCCGCCGGATCCAGACCGGCGGGGTCGGCATCAACTTCTACAGCCACGACATCGGCTCACCGTTCGGCGGTGTCAAGGCCAGCGGCCTCGGCCGGGAGCAGGGCCCCGAGGGGCTGGCGGCCTACCAGAACCTCAAGACGATCTACAACGCCCCGTGATCCGGCCCGCAATGAGAGCCAGCCGTCCAGGACACAGGAATTGAGGAAGACAATCATGAAAGAGTACGACTACATCATCGTCGGTGCCGGTTCGGCAGGCTGCGCAGTCGCCGGCCGCCTGAGCGAGGACGGCTACAACGTCCTGCTCCTCGAGGCGGGCGGCAGCGACGACGACGACCTGATCCGCACCCCGCTGCTGTTCGCGGGGCTCTTCCAAGGCGAAAAGGATTGGAACTACAACTCCGACCCGGAGCCTGGCCTCGCCGGTCGCCGGCTGTTCATGCCGCGCGGCAAGGTGCTCGGCGGCAGCTCCTCGCTCAACGCCATGTTCTATGTGCGCGGCACCCGCGAAGACTTTGACTCATGGGAGAGCGAGCACGGGGCAACCGGCTGGTCCTACGACGAAGTGCTGCCCTACTTCAAGCGGTCCGAGGCGAACACGGACATTACCGACGAGTTCCACGGCACGGACGGGCCGATGGGCGTCACGACCCAGCGCTGGTTCTCGGGCTACGAACAGAACTACATCGAAGCCGCGACCCAGCTCGGCATCGAGCGGAATGACGACATCAACGGGGCCCGGCAGGCCGGTGTAGGTCTGCTGCAGGTCACCGGCCGCGACGGACGGCGCTGCTCGTCAGCGGATGCGTTCCTGCGTCCCGCGCTTGCCCGGCAGAATTTCGAACTCGTGACGAACGCCTACGTCCAGCGGATCGTCATTGAGTCCGGGCGCGCGGTCGGCGTCGAGTTCGAGCACGGGGGCGAGCTCGTCACAGCGCGTGCCGGACGCGAGATCGTACTCTCGGCAGGCGCCTACAACACCCCGAAGCTCCTCATGCTCTCCGGCATCGGCCCCGCAGACGAGCTGAGTGCCCTCGGACTGGACGTCGTGCTCGACTCGCCCCAGGTAGGCCGCAACCTCCAGGACCACCCCTTCACCCTCACCCACTACGCGACGGATGCCGACAATACCCTCGCCGTAGCCGGCGATCCCACCGCGGCCGAACAGTGGCGCACATCGGGAACCGGCGTGCTCACCTCCAACGCCGGCGAGGCCGCGATCATGTGGCGCTCTGACCCCTCCCTCGCGAGCCCGGACTTCCAGATGATCTTCGTCCCGGGATGGTTCTGGGACCACGGATTCCGCTCCCCGAACACGCTCGGCATGTCCATCGGCCTGTCCTACAACGGTCCCAGCTCCCGCGGAACCGTCAAACTCCACTCGCCCGACCCGTCCGCTCCCCCTCGCATCGTCAGCAATCTGCTGAGCCAGCAGCACGAGGTACACGCCGTCCTCCGCGCACTGGACTTCGTCACCGAACTCACCCGGCAGGCACCACTCCGTTCGATCCTGCAGGAGCAGGTGAACCCCGGTGCCACCGTCACCGGAGCCCTGCGGGAGCAATGGGTACGCGCCGATACGCAGCACATGTATCACGCCGCCGGTACCTGTCGAATCGGCACCCCGGAAACGGGCGTCGTGGATGCAGAGCTACGAGTCCACGGCATCGCCGGCCTGCGCATCGCCGACGCGTCGATCATGCCGCAGATCACCAGCGGCAACACCAACGCGCCGTCGATCATGATCGGCGAGAAGGCCGCGGACCTGCTGCGCGGCATCACCTCGCCGCGCGAAGAGGCCTCGGCCCTGGGCTGCCCGTTCCTCTCGGCCGCCGCGAACGGCTAACGGCAAACCTTCTCCTGCGCGGTGCGGGCAGACAGCCCGCCCGCACCGCGCGGCCCGGTACACCTACGAATCCGATTACCGGAAGGCCAAACCATGACCGAGACCACAACCGACACTGCAAAAATCCCAAAGGACATCGCGGAAGCGGTGATGCTGCCCGCTTCCTACTCCGAGGAACAGAAGCGCACGTACCCCGCACTCGCGTGGCTGCGGGCCAACAACCCCTTCGGCCTCGCCGAGATCGAAGGCTACGACCCTACCTGGCTTGCAACGAAACACGCCGACATCCTCGAAATCGAACGCAACCCTAAGATCTTCTCCAGCGGCAACGCCGATCCGTTCCTCGTAGACAAGGCCGGGCGCGAATACCTCAAGACCGCGAACAACGGCGCACGCACGCAGGACACGCTCGCCTACATGGACGCGCCGGAGCACACGAAGATCAAGAACGTAACAAGCGGTTGGTTCATGCCGGCCAACGTCCGCAAGCGCGAGGAAGCGATCCGCCAGCTCGCCCGCACGTCCGTCGACAAACTCCTGGCCGGGGAGCGAGAGGTCGACATCGTCAAGGACTTCTCGCTGTACTACCCGCTGCGCGTCATCATGACGCTCTTCGGCGTTCCACCGGAAGACGAGCCGATGATGCTCAACCTCACCCAGACGCTCTTCGGCACCACCGACGAGGACTCCAAACGCGACGACGTCGAGGACGGCGAGGGCGCAAGCATGAAGGCGTGGAAGGCAACCCTGCAGGACTTCTTCCGCTACTTCAACGAACTCTCGGCCGACCGCCGCAAGAACCCCACCGACGATCTCGCCTCGATCATCGCGAACGCGAAAGTCGACGGTGAGCACCTCCCGGAATCCTTCGTCAACGGGTACTACGTCGCCATCGCCACGGCAGGACACGACACGACCTCGTCGACGATTTCCGGTGCCATCGAGCAGTTTGCCCGGCATCCGGAGCAGCTCGACGCGGTGCGCGCCGATCCAAGCCTCATCCCCGGAGTCGTCGACGAGGCCCTCCGCTGGGTCTCGCCCGTCAAGCACTTCTTCCGAATCGTGACAGAAGATACCGAGTTCCGCGGACGCAAGCTGTCGGCCGGCGACGGGGTGATGCTGCTGTACCCCTCCGCTAACCGCGACGAGGAGGTCTTCGAGCGCCCGAACGAGTTCGACATCACGCGCAAGCCGAACAAGCACCTCGCCTTCGGCTTCGGCCCCCACCAATGCATCGGCCAGCACGTGGCCAAGCTCGAAATGCGGATCCTGCTCGAGGAGCTCCTGCCGCGCCTGGCCAAGGTCGAGCTCCTCGGGGAACCGCAGTTCGTGGCCGCCAACTTCCTCTCCGGGCCCAAGTCCCTGCCGGTCCGGATCATGCCAGTCTAGGCCGGCCCGGCCAGCGAGCAGGACACCGCAACAGTACAGTCGACCCCTGCAACATGAGGAACCAACGAAAGGAACCATGACCATGGCAAACAACGGACCCGTCCTCGCCTTCGAGGTATACCGCTGGGCTGGCACCAGCGCGGAAGAGTTCCGCACCCATTACAGCGACGTACACGCGAAAATCGGCATGCGCATCCCCGGCCTGGTTTGGTACGAATCGTTTATGAACAAGGACGCACAGGAGGGCTGGCCGGTAATCGGAGGAGCCGCGAAGCCGGACGCGATCGTCGTGATGATGTTCGACTCCGAGGAGTCGAAGGCCAAGATCGCCGAGTCGGAAGCATGGACGGAAGCAGCCGCGGACGACATCGGATTCTGCAGCCACTTCGAAATCTTCGAAATGGACCGCTTCACCTGGATCCCCGAATCCACGCTGCGCGAGCCCTACCACTCCCAGACCGTGGCGTCTTCCTAGCCGGCGGAGCCACGCAAAGCCGGGCCGGGACCGCACCGATGGGTGCGGCCCCGGCCCAGCGCCGTCCAGCGATCCGCCGTGGATGGCAGGGGTGCCACGTTGGGTCTTCGGCTGGTGGGAATCGACCCGTTCTCGACGGGATCCGACTCAAGAAGGGACGGTTCATGCCTGATCGCCTCCATGGGACTGTTTGCCTCATCACGGGTGCATCAAAGCGGGATCGGTCTGGCCACTGCCTGGAAACTGGCTGGGAAGGTGCAGCCGTTACCCTCGCCGCCCGCCGCGAGGACCGACACGACGCGCTCACTTCGGAGATCCGTGGCGCTGGGACCAGATGGTCGGCCCGGGCCACAAGACGCTGATGTACGTAACCAAGGCCGCCCTGCCGCATCTGGTAGACGCCGCCGCAACGAGCCCCCGCCAGGTGGCTGGCGTGGTCAACCTCAGTTCGTTTTCCAACGCCCGCGTCGTGATCTACAACGCCACGACGTTCGGCGTCGCCGCGGCGACCGAGTCATGGCGCTAGGAAATCGTCTGCAAGGACGTGCGGTTCCCAATGATCGAACCCGGCGTCGTGGACACAGAACTCTTCAGCCACCCAGCGGGAGTCGATGCAAGAGCGCTGCAAACAGCTTTTGGGCGGCATCGAAAAACTTCACCGCGAAGACGCAGCCGACACGATTGCCTATATCGTGGCCAAGACCCGGCGCGTCGCTGACGTGGAGCTCCACGCTGTCCAACATCCGGCAACTTCGTGCCGTCCTATGTGAGCTGAGGAACCCGGTTTCGTCTTATCGGAATCACAGGAATATGCTTAAGCATGAGCCCTCGGGCTTATGACAAGGAGATGATTGATTTGTTGAACTTTGAAAGCCGCGTCGCGATTGTTACCGGTGCCGGCCAGGGAATGGGTAAGGCCCACGCAACCACCCTCGCATCCCGCGGGGCCCGTGTCGTGGTGAACGACGTCTCCCGTGAGCATGCCGAACAGGTCGTCAAGGAGATCACTGACGCCGGCGGAACCGCCGTCGCCGACCTGCACGATGTTGCCAACGAGGCCCCCGCCATCGTGCAGACCGCCCTCGACGCGTTCGGCCGGCTCGACATCGTTGTCAACAACGCCGGCATCATCCGCGTCGGCCTGTTCGGCGAGCAGTCGTCGGAGGAATTCTGGAAGGTCTTCGACGTGTCCTTCAAGGGCACAGCGGAACTCTCCCGCGCCGCCTGGCCGCACCTGATGCAGTCCGGCTCGGGCCGCCTGATCCTGGTCTCCTCCAGCGGCGTCCTGGCCAACCCCGGCGCCTCCGCCTACGGCGCCGCCAAGGGTGCGATCTGGGCGCTGGGCAACACCCTGGCCATGGAAGGCGATCGGGTCGGCGTGCAGGTCTCCACGCTCATGCCCACCGCGTGGACCCCGATGACCGAGAGCGCCTACAGCGATCCGAACATCATCAGCACCCTCCGCGACGGCCTCGGACCCGAGCACGTCGCAAACTTCGTCGCCTACCTCTCACACCAAGACACCGCCGTGCACGGCGACATGTTCCAGGTCAGCGGCGGCCGCGCCGGCCGCATGGTCCTCGCCGGCCTGCCCCGCCTCCAGTCCACCGAGAACACCCCCGAGGGATGGACCGGCGTCGCCGACCAGCTCAAGGCAGACTCCGACCAACTGACCCAGTACCGGGTGACCGGCGAACAGTTCGCCGACGAAATGATCGCAGCGAACCCCTCGGTTGCGGAGGCCTTCAAAAACATGAACCCCGCTGACCTCGGCACCTAAACGTCCACCGGAACCGTCGACGGACCGCCGATGCTGCTTTGCAGGGTGATCGGCCGAGGAGCGGCGGCAGCCGGTGGCGCCGGTCATGTCCTAGAACCCCGCCGGGCGCATGGATAGGTGTCGGCAGGAAAACCGCCGGCACCGGCAAAACAGAAAGGGAACCACACCGCCAACGGCCCCGCCGCAACCGGTGCCGTCACGGGGCAGGCCAGCAACTCCCCGGCCCAACAACTCCATAGCCCGCCGGGACCCCGCATCTCCCGGAACCGAAGCCAGAGGGATCCGTGCACAAAATGCACGGCTCAAAAGAGGAAAAACCCCTCTGACTAGGGGAAACTCTGTGCCCGAGGTGGGACTCGAACCGGCTTCCCGCCCCTGCAAACACAGGGTACCCGCGGAAACCTGCCGGATCCGCCCCGGTCCGGCCGATGTACGGCCCGGTACGGCGGCAAAAGTGTGCACATTGTGCACACCCCAATTCTGGACCCTGGGGCTGACCGTCAAGAATCCTTCTTAGCTGAGCAGGGCATTCTTCTGCCGGGATTTGATGGTTGAGCCCTGGCCGCAGTTGGTGCAGGTGATGTTGAAGGCCTTGGAGGTGGTAAAGACCGGGATGAAGAACAGGGTGAGCTTGGTGGCCCGTTCCTGTAGATGGTGCTGGACGAATTGGCCGCAGTACTGGAACGTCGCCATCCGTCCGGGCAGATCCCGAAGGGTGGTCTTAAGACCGAAGAGAAGAAACAAGGTGTGTGCCTTTCAAGGTTGTTCCCGGTCAGTCCCGGGTTTGGGCGTCCGGTGGGGACAGGCGGGCCGCGAGGCCTGAGAGCAGGATGCTGATTCCCTGGTCGAGTTCGGCTGCGCCGTCGTAGTTGGCGAGGACCGGGGCGAGGGAGCGCAGGCGGGGGAAGTCCTTTGGCGGCAGACGGTGCAGGCCCAGACGGAGAAGGGCTTCGTTTTCATCCGGGTCTACGATGAGCTCCTGCAGCTCGTTGAGGATGTGTCCGTACAGGTACCCGTAGTAGGCGCGGTAGACATGGAGTGCGTCTGCGGGGGCGAATCCGGCGTCGATCAGCAGGGACAAAATTTGTTCCAGTGGCCGCAGCGTCCCCAGCGGCCGGAGGCCCAGGGGCGTGGACAGGGGGCGGGTCACGAGGAGGGGAACGACGTTGGGGTGCCGGAGCGCCAGGAGGCGCAGATCGTGGGCGATGTGGCGGAGCTGTGCCTGCCAGTCCGGGTCATCGGGGAAAATGGCAAGTTCGTTCAGGACGAGTTCGGAGACGCCGTCCAGCAGCGCTGCGCGGTTTGCGGCGTAGCGGTAGAGGCCCATGGGATCCCGCCCGAGTTCCTGTCCGAGCCGGCGCATGGTGAGCGCATCGAGTCCCTCTGCGTCAACGAGCGCCAGGGCAGCGGACAGAACAATCTCCCGGCTGAGCCGTTTCTTCCTGCCTGGGGCCGCGCGGGGCACCGGTTTATCTTCGGGCGACATGGTCTTCTGTTCTCCTGGCTGCGGGCAAGCCGTTCCTTTAACGAAAGTAAGCAGGCTTGCTTATTATGTAGTCTACGTTTAGAGTCTACATTGTAGAGAAGTTGTTATCACCGGTTTCGGAAGCGGGACCCTGGTTGCACGGCCATTCTGGCCCCTCACATCAACCCAGGAGATACCCATGACTGTGAACAACACCCAAAACACCCGCACTGACACGGCCCGGAACGCGAACGACCTCAAGATCTCCACGAGGACGCTTGAGTTCGCCGTATACGTCGCCGCCGTGCTCGCAACAATCATCACCTCCGCCGTCGTCGGGGACAACGCCAGCGAAAACGGTGTGGATGTCTTCAATGCCCATGACGCCATGCAGCTCATCACCTGGCTGACCGTCGGTCTTATGGTGGCCCGCGGCCTGGCCAAGGCCGGCAACCGGAACCACAACCAGGGATAACGGTTGCAGAGCGTTCGGCTGCGAGTGCTGCCGAACAACGGTGGATCCTGGTGCGGCCCCCGGAAAGGGCGGCGGCACCAGGATTTGCAGCCCAAAACTTTTTATCCCCGGATCCGCTGCTGCACCCATCCGTGAGCCTGCTTCAGCGGCCAGGTACACGGTTTCGGCCGCGTTTTCCCGGCCGTGTCCTTCCAGCCGAAGCGAGGCTGATTAAGGGACCGGCGACCCATGAGCGGCTCAGTGAGCAGGGCTACGGGCACATCAGCCTGGTCATCGACGAGGCGCGGCTGGAGATCGTGAACACCAGCCTGGAAGAGCTTAAAGCCGGCCTGGCCTCCGTCATTGGTTCCGTGATCCGGGAAATCAGCGATCAGACCCGCCGGGAGCAGGAACAGCGGGACGAAGAGGCGCTGTCAAAGCACAGGGCGGACGAAGTCCGCCGGTAGGAAATCGAGGCCCTGGCCCACGACATTTCCTTCGACTAGCCTTTCCGTGCGGGAGCCTCCGGGCTTTCATCGTGGCTGCAGAACGTGGTTTCATTGGGTTCCGTCAGGTCCCGGGCTCCGGCCAGGAGACCCGCCGCCCGGCCTTGAGGCTGTTGTCACCGAGACCGGGGGGTGCCTCTATGGTTTTCGTCAAGCGGCCGATGGGATGGGCGCGGGCTGGGGATCTTCATAGAGGGTACCGTCCCGGAGCATCGCGAACAGGACCTCGGAGCGGCGCCGATGATTCCGGCGAGGATGACGCCGGCGGCCAGGGCCAGGAGGATTACCAGGCCGTGCAGGCGCAGCGACCTCCCCCCTCACAATCGGCTCCAGGACATGGTCGTCGAGCTGGTTGATTCCGATGACGATGGCCACGACATTCAGCGCCACAACGGGCCCGTTGGCAACCATCGCGATAAGGGCGGCAGGTATCCCGGCCGCCATCGCCCCGGTCGCCGTCCTTCAGGAACTAGAAGGGCACGACGGCGCCCAGCAGGACACCCGTGATGACCTCGGCCGCCGTTGAAATCCCGACCGGCGCAGCGGCCCCGAACTGGCTGCTGGTGGCACACTCGGTCACCGCATCGATGGCCCTGTCGATCGTCGCCTGGTCGATGGGAAGTGGTCCGGAAACGACGAACTTCCGGAGCCCCTCGAAGCCGTCGGCGGCGGCTGTCACCAGCTTGTCCCATTCACTGCGAACGGCGAAGACAATGCCCGTGACAATGCCTCCCAGCACCACGACGGCGGCCAGGAACGTGATCCAGGTCGCCAACGCACCGCGGAAACCCTTGCCGCGCAGGAAGGCGGCCACCGGGTTGAGCGCCGCGGCCAGGATGAGTGCCACCATGAGCGGGATCACGATGAGCTTGGGCTGTATCAGCCCGTACACGGCAATGGAGACGGCGATCAGGAGCAAGATGAACTGCGCGGCACGGGTTCCAGCCCGGCCGAACCCGTCGGCCCATAATCCCCGAGCCTGCAGGACATCAACGGTGGACGCGGTTGTTGTCATGGAAACCACCCCCTTATCTCCAGCTCTTTGCCGCTCCCAGAATGCTCCTCCCAGCGTGGCTGGCCAAGGATGCAGCGCCCACCGTGTTTGCCTAGGGACACGGCGCTTTTAGCGGCCAAACTGATCCGGCGCCTCAGGGATCAAGGAGCCGGACCGGTTCGGGCGGTGAATAGCCGGCCCGGCGACAAGCCTCTGCCGTCATCCGTCGGCAACCTTCGGGCGGCCCTGGTCTTGACCTCGGGTCCCGATATTGCTGGCTCCGGGCCAGGCGGCAGGCGTATTCTCGAAACAGGCCGGCGGTTCGAGCAAAGGACCGCACAGCAGCCTTAGCAGTTCCGAGGTACCCATGGACTCTCACCGTTCCGCATCCCGTCCGGAAGCTGCCCATGCAGGGCCTGCCCCAACCTCCAAAGAGCCAAACGGCATAGCCGCCGGGTACCTGGCGCTGGCTTCCCGGATGCGCGCCGCGGGCCTGCTGCGGCGCCGGCGCGGTTACTACATCACCCTGTTCGCCCTGCTGATGACCGCCCTGGCAGCAGCGTGGACCGGCTTCGCGCTGCTGGGGGCCAGTTGGTTCCAACTTCTTATCGCGGCGGTGCTGGGCATCCTGTTCACCCAGTTCAGCTTCCTGGCCCATGAAGCGGCCCACCGGCAGGTTTTTGCCTCCAAACGGGTCAACGAGTGGGCCGCGCGGCTGGTCGGCACCGGCCTGGTCGGCATCAGCTACGCCATGTGGGTGCGCAAGCACACCCGGCACCACGGCTTCCCGAACCAGGTGGACAAGGACCCGGACATCCACACCGGGGCCGTCGCCTTCCATCCCGACGCGGCCGCGACCAGGCGCGGGATCATGGTGCCGGTCACCCGGTGCCAGGGCTGGCTGCTGTTTCCGCTGCTGCTGTTCCTGGGTTTCAGCCTGTACGTGGATTCGGTCAGGTACCTTATCCGCAACCGGGCCGCAGACCGCCGCTGGGTTGAGATCCCGCTCCTGGTTACCCGTTTCGCGCTGCTGCTCGGCGTCGTCTTCCTGTTCCTGCCCGTGGGCCTGGCCCTGGCCTTCATCGGCGTCCAGATCGCCGTGTTCGGGTTCTACATGGGCGCCTCCTTCGCGCCCAACCACAAGGGCATGCCCATCTACCCCAAGTCGGCCCGGCCGGACTTCGTCACCCGCCAGGTCACCGCGTCCCGCAACATCCGCGGCGGCATCATCATGGACCTGCTCATGGGCGGGCTGAACCGCCAGACCGAACACCACCTGTTCCCGGACATGCCCCGACCCAGCCTGCGCAAAGCCGCCGCCATGGTGCGCCGGTACTGCCGGACGCACGACATCACCTACACCGAAACCGGCCTGATCTCCTCCTACGCCACGATCGTGCGCTACCTCAACGGCGTCGGCATCGCCGCCACGGACCCCTTCCACTGCCCCGTCGCCGACATCTACCGCCCCGACTAGAGCATGCCCCGGGGAAGCTTCGCTCCCCACTCCAGGTATCAGCACACAGAGACCTTGTCTAGAAGTTCCAATCCCGAGTTCGGTGGCGCGCTTCTGTCAATGCGTGCGCCTGACGGGGAGCCTCTGCTGCCGGTGGTGTAAGAGGGGCGAGTGGGATCATCGCAGCGAACGATGGCGGCTACGCGGGGCGATGGAATTTGTTCAGGGCCCACATGTCTTCGGCTCCAAGCGCCGATAGCAGCGCTGACGACGGCGGCTGACGCAGTGGGTCCACCCGATGTCCCGCTGGTGAAGTTGTTCCAATAGCCGGCTTCAGCGCTTGACCCTGTTGCCCTCTGGCGCAGGTGGCCTGCCCGGTATCTTGGGACAGCGGCCGTGCGCGGCGATGACGGCCGGTCTTTGTCATCAGGACCGGGGGGCTACCGGGTCCCGCGAACGCCCAGCCAGCAGAATAGGCCGATGGCATGCCGCGGTGGCCGGGTCAGCCTGTGCCGGGCGGTTAGCCGAGAATGGGCAGGGCGGCCGGTGCGCTCTCGACCTTGACGAAGGTCCCGGCGTCAACGGACTTCACCTCGCCGTCGATCTGATACGGCAGGGGCTTGAGCGTGGTGAACTCGTAGCTGCCCACGCTGGGCTGGTCGCCCAGTCCCCTGGTAGCGGCGTGCAGGGCCTTCAGCAGGACCCGCCACTTGGGCATGTGCGGGAAGATGACCACTTCAAATTTTCCGTCCGAGAGCTTGTCGTCGGCGTCGCTGAGCGTGGCGTACTTCGCCATCTCGGCGATGTTGGCGAAGACGATGCTGTCGAACTTCCGGCGCCTGCCGTCGCTCTGGCGTATTGCGAAGGGCTGGAACTTTGAAAACGTCCGCACCACGGAGAACATCTCCCTGAACGCGCCCTTGCTCCCCTTTTCCAGATCGATCGCCATCACCGGCGTCAGGCCGAATCCGACATAGGAGTGTGCGTATTCGCCCGGGGCGTCCGGTCCCTGGCCGGTATGGATGCGAAGCAGGTCGATATGC
The DNA here is from genome assembly GCF_022012395.1 of Arthrobacter hankyongi. Taxonomy (GTDB): domain Bacteria; phylum Actinomycetota; class Actinomycetes; order Actinomycetales; family Micrococcaceae; genus Crystallibacter; species Crystallibacter hankyongi. The sequence continues at coordinate 44,571 of NZ_JAKLTQ010000020.1, read as the reverse complement.
CGCACCCGGCCCTGGGCGATGGCTTCTGCCAGCGGCATCGTGCCCGTGGTCCGCCGGTGGTCGTTCGCGTTTCCTGCCGCCATGACAGCGCACACGGCATCGGGGTTGCCGCCCTGCATGACACCGTTGACCACTTCGTTGTACCCGCCGTCGCCGCTGACGGACACGATCAGAACTTCACCGCCTCCGGCAGCCGCTTCACGGGCCAACGCCACGGCGTGGCCGGCATGCCCGGTCGGCTGCAGCCTGATGTCCGGCGTGTAGGACAGCAGTTCCCTCAGCCCGTCGCGCAGTTTCTCCGCCAGCTTCGGCGCGTCACCGCTGCTGTTGGGATTGAAGATGATGACCACCGATTCAAAAGTCCGTGCAATATCCATAACCCGCTCCAAGTACTCGATCCGGGAACCATTCCGGCACCCTGCTCCATCAAAAATCGTCGGCCCGAAGGTTCTGCCGGCTCCGGGCGCGGACAGCCGTTAAGGAATAAGCGGTCTGCCGGCGAACCTGCGCAGTCGTGCCCCGGCCGGTGGCTCTGGACGCCGACCAGGCAGCCATCCGGCTGCGGTGATCAGGTGAACTGAACCAACCCAGTATTTCGAGTGACCGATTCGGCCTACCCCGGGAGCGCCCGCCGGGTCAGGCCGCATCCCCGGGCTCAGGTCAGTCTCGGATAACTGGCCAGGATGTAGTCTGCGGCGGCCGGACCTTTCATGCGCAGGCCGTTGGGCCCGGCTCCCACGCGGCTTTTCACGGCAGCCCGGAAAGAGCCTTCCGACCGGCGCGGGGTCCGCGTGACCTGGCACCAGCTAACGTAAAGACCATAGAGGGGATCCGGAGCGAGCGTGGCGCCCGGCTCAAGGTCATGGGCAGTGGCTTCTTGAAGGAATCGGTCGAAGTGAGAACGTGCCATGATGGCTCTTTTCCGTGCGCGGTGCCTGGTGCCGCCGTTCTGCTACAGCGGCAATTTACCTCGGCGCCGTGCACCAGGCACCGAAGCGGGTCCGCCGGCCCTGACTGCGGTGCCGACGGGAAAGACGACGCCCCCGGCGACAGTCCCTACACTGTAGACTTTAGGCGTAGACTACAGGTAATGCAAGTGGGGCGGCCAAAAAACAGGCGGGCGTCCGCTACCCGCTCCCATCCGGTTGGAAAAGATGTCCCCCTCAAAGGCTCCCCGGAAGGACCCCGGGCCCGGCGGCAGGCCGCGGCTGACCCGGGAAGCGGTGCTTTCCGCCGCGCTGAAACTCGTCGGTTCCGAAGGCCTGGAAGCCCTGACGATGCGGCGGCTCGGGCAGGAACTGGGCGTGGATCCGATGAGCCTGTACCGCTATGCCGCCAACCGTGCCGCCCTGCTGGACGGCGTGACGGAACTCGTCCTGAACGAGCTCGCCATCTCCCCCGAAGACCGGGACTGGCAGGCGCAGCTGCGCCGGATCGCCCATGACCTGCGGTTGCTGGCGCTCCGGCATCCCAACGTCGTGCCTTTGCTCGTGACGCGCCCCCTTTCCACGCCGCTGGGACTACGCCCCCTGGGCACCCTGCGCCCGCTGGAGAAGATCCTGTCGTTGCTGACCGGGGCCGGCTTCGGTGCGGTAAATGCCCTGCACGTCTACCGGGCCTACTACGGCTTCCTGTACGGCCATATCCTCAACGAACTGCAGGAATTCGTTGTGGATACCGAAGAACACGAAGCCCTGCTCCGCCTGGGCCTGCACCGCCTGCCGGCAAGGGAGTTCCCGCGCCTGCGTGCCCTGGCACCGGCCCTGGCCGACTACGATGGTGGCGCCGAACTCGACCAGGGACTCAGCATCCTGCTCTCAGGCCTCGCATCCCGGCTCCCGTCCGCACCGGAACAGGACAGCCACCCTCCAAACACCGCTGACAGCCCTTCGGCCTAACAGCAGCAGCACTTGGCCGCCTGACACGCCCTGTTCCAGTAGAAGCATGTACGCCGACAACGGCGCATACCAGATTGGCAGGGCTTGGAGGTCCGCCACGCACGGTGCCGGGACCAGGACGCGGCGAGCAGCGGGACTGCGGACCGTCGCGATGAAGCCCGGCAGCGGCCGTGCCCGGGAGGTTCCGCGATGCGGCCGGCACCTGTTCATGCCCAGGTCATGTCACCCGGGGGGTCCGGACACTTGGAGAGGTGTCGGCAGGAAAACCGCCGGCGCCCGCAGGACAGAAAGGGAACCACAGTGATAACGGCCCCGCCGCATCCGGGGCCGCCACGGGGCAGGCCACAGACTCCCCTCCCCGGACAACTCCATAGCCTTCCGGGACCCCGCACACCTCCCGGAACCGAAAGCCAGAGGGAACCGTGCACAAAGTGCACGGATTCAAAGAGGAAAACCCCCTGGCTTGGGGAAACTCTGTGCCCGAGGTGGGACTCGAACCCACACACCTTTCGGCGCCGCATTTTGAGTGCGGTGCGTCTGCCAATTCCGCCACTCGGGCCAGCCGGACGACTGTGACTGTGAACACCGTCATGTTCCGTCCGTGCGAAAATCTACTCTACATGCCGATAGGCTAATTCTGTGAACCCGCAACACGGGGTTCACCCGATCGCCTTCAAGGAGCCACTGTGTCCGAGCAGAACGAGACCACCCCAGCACGCCGCGTCGTCGTGGCCGAAGACGAAACCCTGATCCGCCTGGATATTGTCGAGATCCTGCGGGGCGAGGGATTCGACGTTGTCGCCGAGGCGGACAACGGGGAAAAGGCAGTCCAGCTGGCGCAGGAACTGAAGCCGGATCTGGTCCTGATGGATGTGAAGATGCCGGTAATGGACGGCATCACCGCCGCGGAACAGATCGTCAAGGCCCGGATCGCCCCGGTGGTGCTGCTGACCGCGTTCAGCCAGAAGGAGCTCGTGGAGCGCGCGCGCGACGCCGGTGCCATGGCTTATGTGGTGAAGCCCTTCAGCCCGGCGGATCTGGTGCCTGCCATCGAGATCGCGCTCTCCCGCCATCAGGAGATCCAGGCGCTGGAGGCCGAGGTGTCGGACCTGCAGGAGCAGTTCACCACCCGCAAGCTGGTGGACCGGGCCAAGAGCCTGCTGATCACCAAGATGGGCCTGACCGAGCCGGAGGCCTTCCGCTGGATCCAGAAGACCTCGATGGACCGCAGGCTGAGCATGCGCGAAGTCGCCGACACCATCATCAACCAGGTCAACTGACCTCAGACAGTGAAGGAGGCCGCGGAAGCATTCCGCGGCCTCCTTCACTGTGCCGGTGGGTCAGGGCTTGGTGGCTTCGGGCCAGGGCCCGACCTTCTCACGGCGGGTCCGGGCCGTGCCGGGCAGCTGGCCGCCGGCGTCGGCGAGGTCCCCGACCCGGTGGACCTTCACGGTATTGGTGGTCCCGGCGGTACCCGGGGGCGAGCCGGCGGCGATGACCACCAGGTCGTCAATCTCGGCCAGGCCCTCTTCGAACAGCACCCGGTCCACTTGGGCGGTCATCTGGTCGGTGTGTGCCACGAACTCGACCAGCATCGGGGTGATGCCCCAGATCAGGGACATGAAGTTGCGGGTCGACTCCAGCGGCGTGAACGCGAACAGCGGTTTTACCGGGCGCAGGCGGCTCAGCCGGCGGGCGGAGTCCCCGGACTGGGTGAAGGTGCAGATGTACTTCGCGTCCAGCTGCTCGGCGATCTCGACCGCGGCCCGGGTGATCGCCCCGCCGCGGGTGTGCGGCCGCGAGCCCAGCGGCGGGATCCGCTCCAGCCCGTGCTGCTCGGTCGAATCGATGATCCGCGCCATCGTCTCCACCGTCTCCAGCGGGTATTTACCCACACTGGTCTCGCCCGAGAGCATCACCGCGTCCGCCCCGTCCAGCACCGCGTTGGCGCAGTCGCTGGCCTCGGCCCGCGTGGGCCGCGGGTTCTCGATCATCGACTCGAGCACCTGGGTGGCCACGATCACCGGCTTGGCCCAGCGGCGGGCCAGCTCGATCGCCCGCTTCTGCACCACCGGCACCTCCTCCAGCGGCAGCTCCACACCCAGATCCCCGCGGGCGACCATGATCGCGTCGAACGAATCGATGATCTCGCCCAGCGCCGCCACCGCCTGCGGCTTCTCGATCTTGGCGATCACCGGCACCCGCCGGCCCTCCTCGTCCATGATCGCGTGCACCCGCTCGGCATCGGCGGCATCGCGCACAAACGAGAGCGCGACCATGTCCACCCCGGTGCGCAGCGCCCAGCGCAGGTCCGCCTCGTCCTTCTCGCTCAGCGCCGGCACGTTCACCGCCACCCCGGGCAGGTTGATCCCCTTGTTATCCGACACCACCCCCGGCACCAGCACCTCGGTGACCACCCGGGTGGCATCCACCGCCACCGCGCGCAGCACCACCTTGCCGTCGTCGATCAGCAGCCGGTCCCCCACCGACACGTCCCCGGGCAGCCCCTTATACGTCGTCGAGCAGAGCTCCCGCGTGCCCTCCACGTCCTCGGTGGTGATCGTGAACCGGTCCCCCGCCCCCAGCGCCTGCGGGCCGGCGGCGAACCGGCCCAGCCGGATCTTGGGCCCCTGCAGGTCCGCGAAGATCCCCACCGGCCTCCCCAGCTCCGCCGCGGCCTTGCGCACGTTCGCATAGGTCTGCAGATGCACCGCGTAGTCCCCGTGGCTCATGTTCATCCGCGCCACATCCACCCCCGCCTGCAACACCGCCAGCGTCTTCTCATAACTGGCAATGGCCGGACCAAAAGTCGCCACAATCTTTGCACGTCTCATGAAGCTAACCCTACTTCCATCGGCGGCCGAAAAAGCCGGGGCCGGCTGCTGCCGGCCCCGGCGGGGTATCCATTGTTACTGCGGTAGAACCGAAATGGGACGGTCCGTCGGGGCCACCGGTGCCGGCAGCCGGGTCGAACCGGTCAGCCACTCATCCACGGCCGCGGCGCAGGCCCGGCCCTCGGCGATGGCCCACACGATCAGGGACTGTCCGCGGCCGGCGTCGCCCGCCACGAAGATCCCCTCGGTGTTGGTCATGTAGGATCCGTCGCGAGCCACGTTTCCGCGGGCGTCGAACTCGGCCGTGACCTGCTCGGCGATGCCGGCCGGCTCCGGGCCGGTGAAGCCCAGGGACAGCAGCACCAGGTCCGCGGGGATTTCCCACTCGGTGCCGGCCTTGGGCAGCCGCTTGCCGTCCACGTACTCGGTTTCGGCCACCTTCAGGGCCTTGAGCACGCCGTTCTCGCCGATGTATTCGACGGTGGAGGCCAGGTAGGTCCGTTCCCCGCCTTCCTCGTGCGCGCTGGCCACCTCGAACAGGTGCGGGAAGGTGGGCCACGGCTGGTTCGCGGTGCGTTCCGCCGGCGGCTGCTTGCCAATGGCCAGCGTGGTCACCGAGGCCGCCTGCTGGCGGTGCGCGGTGCCGATGCAGTCCGCACCGGTGTCGCCGCCGCCCAGGATCACCACGTGCTTGCCGCGGGCATCGATCTGCTCCGGCACGCTCTCCCCCGCCACCACGCGGTTGGCCTGGACCAGGTACTCCATGGCGAAATGCACGCCCTGCAGTTCGCGGCCCGGGATCGGCAGGTCGCGCGGCACGGTGGCTCCGGTGGCGATGATCACGGCGTCGTAGCGGCGGCGCAGCTGGTCCCAGCTGACGTCCTTGCCCACCTCGATGCCGGTGCGGAACCGCGTGCCTTCGGCGCGCATCTGCTCGAGCCGGCGCTCCAGATGGTCTTTTTCCATCTTGAAGTCCGGGATGCCGTAGCGCAGCAGGCCGCCCACCTTGTCATCCCGTTCGTAGACGGCCACGGTGTGGCCGGCGCGGGTCAGCTGCTGGGCAGCGGCCAGGCCGGCGGGACCGGAGCCGACGACGGCGATCGTCTGGCCGGTGAGCCGTTCCGGGGCGTGCGGGGCCACCCAGCCGTTCTCGAACGCCTCGTCGATGACGGAGACCTCGATCTGCTTGATGGTCACCGCGGGCTGGTTGATGCCCAGCACGCAGGATGCCTCGCACGGGGCCGGGCAGAGCCGGCCGGTGAACTCCGGGAAGTTGTTGGTGGCATGCAGGCGCTCGATCGCTTCCTGCGGCTTGCCGCGCCAAGTGAGGTCATTCCATTCCGGAATGAGGTTGCCCAGCGGGCAGCCTTGATGGCAGAACGGGATGCCGCAGTCCATGCAGCGGCCCGCCTGGCGCTTCAGGACGCCCTTCTCCTGCGCCTCGTAGACTTCCTTCCAGTCCATGATGCGTACCGGGACCGGCCGCCGCGGCTGTGTTTCGCGCTGGCGTGCCTTCAAAAAACCGCGTGGATCAGCCACCGGTAACCTCCAAAATTCGCTTCCAGACGACGTCGCCGTCGGGGTCCAGGCCCTCGGTCTCGGCTTCGGACCGGGCCTGCAGCACCGCCGCGTAGTCCCGCGGCAGCACCTTGGTCATGCGCGACAGGGTGCTGCTGATGTCCTGCAGCAGCTCCGCTGCCAGCTGCGAGCCGGTCTCCTCGGCGTGCTTCTTCAGCAGCGAGGCAATCAGCTCGTTGTCGGCGGCAGCCGGAACCTGCAGCAGCAGCTCCCCGGTGTCCAGGCTCTGCTTGTTCACCCGGGTGCGGTCCAGGTCCAGGACATAGGCGATGCCCCCGGACATGCCGGCACCGAAGTTGCGTCCGGTGTGTCCCAGCACCAGGGCCACGCCGCCGGTCATGTACTCGCAGCCGTGGTCGCCGATGCCTTCGACGACGGCGGTCGCGCCGGAGTTGCGGACCAGGAACCGTTCGCCCACCTGGCCGCGCAGGAACATTTCCCCGCTGGTGGCGCCGTAGCCGATCACGTTGCCGGCAATGACGTTGCGCTCGGCGGCGAAGGCGTTGGCCCGGTCCTGGCGGACGATGATCCGGCCGCCGGAAAGGCCCTTGCCAACGTAGTCGTTGGAGTCCCCATACAGCCGCAGGGTGACGCCCGCCGGCAGGAAGGCGCCGAGGGACTGCCCGGCCTGGCCGTTGAGCATGACGTCGATGGTGTCATCGGCCAACGTGTCGATGCCGAAGCGCTTGGTGACCTCGTGGCCGAGCATGGTGCCCACCGAGCGGTCGGTGTTCACCACGTCCAGGCTGATCCGCACCGGTTGCCGGGACGTCAGCGCCTCGGCGCTCATCGCGATCAGCTGGTTGTCGAAGTGCTTGTCCAGCTCGTGGTTCTGGGTGGTCATGTTCCGCAGCGGCGAATCGCCGTTGAACTCGTACCCGGTCAGGATCGGGTCCAGGTCCAGCCCGGAGGCCTTCCAGTGGTCGACCGCCTCGCGGCTGTCCAGCAGTTCGGAGTGGCCGATCGCCTCCTCCAGGCTGCGGAAGCCCAGCTCGGCGAGGAGTTCACGGACCTCTTCTGCGATGAACTCGAAGAAGTTGATCACAAACTCGGGCTTGCCGGTGAACCGGGAGCGAAGCTCCGGATTCTGCGTCGCCACGCCCACCGGGCAGGTGTCCAGGTGGCACACGCGCATCATGATGCAGCCGGAGACCACCAGCGGAGCGGTGGCGAAGCCGAATTCCTCGCCGCCGAGCAGCGCCGCGATCACGACGTCGCGCCCGGTCTTCAGCTGGCCGTCCACCTGCACCACCACGCGGTCGCGCAGGCCGTTGAGCATCAGCGTCTGCTGGGTCTCGGCCAGGCCAAGCTCCCACGGGGCGCCGGCGTGCTTGAGCGAGTTCAGCGGGGACGCGCCGGTGCCGCCGTCGTGGCCGGAGACCAGCACGACGTCGGCCTTGGCCTTGGTCACGCCGGCCGCCACGGTGCCGATGCCGACTTCCGACACCAGCTTCACGTGCACCCGGGCCTCGGGGTTGGCGCGCTTGAGGTCGTAGATCAGCTGCGCCAGGTCCTCGATCGAGTAGATGTCGTGATGCGGCGGCGGGGAGATCAACCCCACGCCGGGGGTGGAGTGCCGGGTCCGGGCCACCCACGGGTAGACCTTCTGGCTCATCAGCTGGCCGCCCTCGCCGGGCTTGGCCCCCTGCGCCATCTTGATCTGGATGTCGTCGGCGTTGGTCAGGTAGAGGCTGGTCACGCCGAACCGGCCCGAGGCCACCTGCTTGATCGCCGAACGGCGCTCCGGATCGAGCAGCCGCTCCGGGTCTTCGCCGCCCTCGCCGGTGTTGGACTTGGCGCCGAGGCGGTTCATCGCGATGGCGAGCGTCTCGTGGGCCTCCTTGGAGATCGAGCCGTAGCTCATCGCTCCGGTGGAGAACCGCTTGACGATGCTGGAGACCGGCTCCACTTCTTCCAGCGGTACCGCGGGGCGGTCTCCGGTTTTGAACTTGAGCAGCCCGCGCAGGGTCATCAAGTCCTTGGACTGGTCATCCACGCCCTGGGTGTAGGCCTTGAACACGTCGTAGCGGCGTTCCCGGGTGGAGTGCTGCAGCCGGAACACCGTCTCGGGGTTGAACAGGTGCGGTGGTCCTTCGCGGCGCCACTGATACTCGCCGCCGGTCTCCAGGGTGCGGTGCGGATCGTCGATGCCGTCGCCCGGGTAGGCCTGGGCGTGGCGGGCGGCGGCTTCCGCGGCGATCACGTCCAGCCCGACGCCGCCGAGCTGGGACTGGGTGCCGGCGAAGTACTGGTCCACCAGGCCCTGGGACAGGCCCAGGGCCTCGAAGGTCTGGGCGCCGCAGTAGGAGGCCACAGTGGAGATGCCCATCTTGGACATGATCTTCAGCAGGCCCTTGCCCAGGCCCTTGATCAGGTTGTAGACGGCCTCTTCGGCGGTGACGCCGGAGATGTCACCGTTGCGGACCAGTTCCTCGCAGCTTTCCATGGCGAGGTAGGGGTTCACCGCGGAGGCGCCGTAGCCGATCAGCACGGCGATGTGGTGCACTTCGCGCACGTCGCCGGCTTCGACCAGCAGCGAGATCTTGGTGCGGTTGGCGCTCTTGAGCAGGTGGTGGTGCACCGCGCTGGTCAGCAGCAGGGACGGGATGGGCGCCCACTGGGCGTTGGAGTCCCGGTCCGAGAGGATGATGAACTTCACGCCGCGGTTGACGGCCGCGGACACCTTCTCGCAGATCTCCTGCAGCCGCGCCCGCAGCTCGGTCTCGCCGCCCTCGGGCCGGTACAGGCCGCGGACCTTCAAGGTGGCGCGGGTACCTTCCTCGGTTTCGAGGGCGGCAATCTTGGCCAGCTCGTCATTGTTGATCACCGGGAACTTCAGCGCCACCTGCGTGGTGCGGACCTGGCCGGTGGAGAGCAGGTTGCCGTCCGGGCCGATCGAACTGCGCAGCGAGGTGACCAGTTCCTCGCGGATGGCGTCCAGCGGCGGGTTGGTGACCTGCGCAAAGGACTGCACGAAGTAGTCGAAGAGCAGGCGCGGCCGCTTGGACAGCACGGCGATCGGCGTGTCGGTGCCCATGGCGCCCAGCGGTTCGGCGCCGGTGCGGGCCATCGGCCCGAGCAGGATGCGCAGTTCCTCCTGGGTGTAGCCGAACGTGCGCTGGCGGCGGCTGACCGAGGCGGCGGTGTGCACCACGTGTTCGCGTTCGGGCAGGTCCTCCAGCCGGATCATGCTGTCCTTGAGCCAATCGGCCCACGGGTTGGCGGTGGCGATTTCGGCCTTGATCTCCTGGTCCTCGACCAGGCGGCCGGCCTCGGTGTCCACCAGGAACATCTTGCCCGGCGATACCCGGCCCTTGCGGACCACCCGTTCGGGTTCGATGTTGATGACGCCGACCTCGGAAGCCAGCACGACCAGGCCGTCCTCGGTGACCCAGTAGCGGGCCGGACGCAGGCCGTTGCGGTCCAGCACGGCGCCGACCAGCTTACCGTCGGTGAAGGAGACTGCCGCGGGGCCGTCCCACGGCTCCATCAGCATCGAGTGGTACTGGTAGAACGCCCGGCGCTCCGGATCCATCGTGGCGTGGTTCTCCCAGGCCTCCGGGATCATCATCATGATGGCGTGCGTGATCGGGCGGCCGGACAGCATCAGCAGTTCGGCGACCTCGTCGAACGAAGCCGAGTCCGAGGCTCCCGGGGTGCAGATCGGGTACAGCTCTTCGGGGACTTCCCCCAGCAGCGCACTGTTCAGCTGCGACTGCCGGGCCCGCATCCAGTTGCGGTTGCCCTTGACGGTGTTGATCTCGCCGTTGTGCGCGATGGCGCGGAACGGCTGGGCCAGCGGCCAGGACGGGAAGGTGTTGGTGGAGAAGCGCGAGTGGACGATGCCGAGCTTGGTCTTGTACCGGCTGTCCGACAGGTCGGGGTAGAACGGCTCCAGCTGGGCCGTGGTGAGCATGCCCTTGTAGACGATCGTCTGGGAGGACAGCGACGGGAAGTAGACACCGTGCTTGTTCTGGGCGCGCTTGCGCACGCGGAAGACGCGGGCATCCAGGTCCTGCAGCGGACCGCCGGCGGCGGCGTCCGCGCCGAGGAAGACTTGGACGAAGTGCGGCATGCAGGCCCGGGCCATGGCGCCGACCAGTTCGGCAACCACCGGCACCTCGCGCCAACCCAGGACCTTCAGGCCCTCGGAGACGGCCAGGGATTCGATGCCTTCCCTGGCCACCGCCGCCTCGGACTCCTCGGTAGGCAGGAAGGCCGTGCCGACGGCGTACTCGCCGGCCGGGGGCAGCTTGAAGCCGACCACCGCGCGGAAGAATTCGTCGGGAATCTGCGTGAGCAGGCCGGCGCCGTCACCGGTGCCCTCGTCCGCACCGACGGCGCCCCGGTGCTCAAGGTTGCGCAGGGCGGTCAGGGCGGCGTCGACGATGTCATGGCCGGGTTCGCCCCGCAGTGTCGCGATGACGGCCAGGCCGCACGCGTCCTTTTCATTGGCCGGATCATACAGACCGGCCTGCTGCGGGTAGGCAGCGAAACGGCTGAACGGCGAAACCGGCTGTGCGGTCCGCGTGCCGTCGCTGCCTTGCGTGCGTGGGGTGCTTGATCCGTTGAACGGAGGAGTCATTTGGATTTGTCCTTCTCCCGTAATTGAACTCGAGAAGGGGACGACACTGGCCCCGAGACACACGGCCGGCGTGGGGGCAGGCCTGCCATGTACTAGTAGTGGAATTTTAAGGCATAGCACACGTTGTGCAGCATGTTCGATGCACAACGATTATTCCGCTACGCCATATCCTTCCCTCGGCTCCGGCAGGGCCCTCACATTGTGCGTGGATCCCCTTGCCGGGACGACCACGTCAATGTGGCAGATAGTCCTGAGTCGGACTATTTCTTCTTGGCATCCTTATGGCGTCCACGCTCGCGCTGGTCGCCCTTGGCACCCGGGGCATGGTCAGCCTCCGTTGAAGTACCAGCGAGATTACCACGGACGGTTTCCGTTGATGTAGTCGCCGCCGGATTTTTCCCGGAGATTTCCGGATTGTTAACTGTCGCCCCGGTGCCCGGACCCGCCGCCTGCGCGGCGCCGTTGCCGGCCGGGACGGCGGCGGGGGCCGGTGCCTCCGCCGCGGCAGGACCCGCGTTGCCTGCTGCGGCACCGGACGGGGCGGCCTCGAGCGGTTCGGGCAGCCGGCCGTCGAGGTAGAGCGAATCATCGGCGGGGGTCCGCCGGTGCCGGGCCAGCAGCACAAATATGACAAGCGAGGCGATGAACAGCAGGGCGCTGGTCCAGACGTTCAGCCGGGCGGTGATGCCGAGCAGGGAAATCATTTCGGCGTCGTCGATCCGCAGCATTTCGATCCAGATCCGGCCCAGCGTGTAGACGGCCACGTACAGCCAGAACAGCATGCCGCGGCGGAAATTGAAGCGCTTATCCAGCGCCAGCAGCAGGGCCACGCCCGCGAGGTTCCAGAGGCACTCGTACAGGAACGTGGGGTGGAACAGCGTGCCCGGTGCCATCCCGGCCGGGAAGTTCGGGCTGCTGGGATCGATCTGCAGCCCCCAGGGCAGCGTCGTGGGGGCCCCGAAGAGTTCCTGGTTGAACCAGTTCCCCCAGCGTCCGATCGCCTGGGCCAGCAGCACGCCGGGAGCGGCCACATCCATGAACCCGCTCAGCTTCACACCAGCGCGCCGGCAGCCGATCCAGGCCCCGACCAGGCCCAGCGCCACCGCGCCCCAGATGCCCAGGCCGCCGCGCCAGATCTGCGGGATCAGGCCCAGGTCGCCCGTACCATCGAAGCCCGGCCCAAAATAGGCATCCGGAGACGAGAACACGTGGTACAGCCGGCCGCCGATGATGCCGAACGGGATGGCCCAGATGGCGATATCCCAGACCGCCCCGGCCGGACCGGACCGGGCCTTCCAGCGCCGGTCCGTCAGCCACAGCCCCGCCACGATCCCCAGCAGGATGCACAAGGCATAGGCGTGGACGGTCAGCGGCCCCAGCTGGAAGCCGGACCAGCCGGGACTGGGAATCGCGGCGGGGATCGCGACGGCAATGCTGGTCATGGCGTGGTCCTTTGGTCGGTCCGGACGAGGGCGTACGGTCAGGCGCCGGCGGCGGGTCGGGAAGGTTTGGCCGTCCCGGTGCTCAGATCGGCAGCCAGCCGGACGACGGCGCCGACACCGTCCGCGCCGAGCGCCGCGACGAGGGCCGTGCCCACGATCGCTCCCTCGGCGTATTCGCCGATTTCGCGGACGTGCTCGGCTTTGGAGACGCCCAGTCCGACGCAGACGCGTTCGGCACCGGCGGCATGGGCCGATTCGACCACCCGCCGCGCGGCATCGCTGACGTTCTCGCGCGCCCCGGTGACACCCATGATGGATACCGCGTAGACAAAACCGCGGCTGGCCTTGACCGTCATCGCCATGCGTTCGGGCGAGGTGGACGGGGCCACCAGGAACACCCGGTCCAGCCCGTACTTGTCGGAGGCCTCGAACCATTCGGCAGCTTCGTCCGGGATCAGGTCCGGGGTGATCAGCCCGGCCCCCCCGGCCTCGGCGAGCCTGCGGGAGAATTCGTCCACGCCCACCCGCATGACCGGGTTCCAGTAGGTCATCACCAGCACCGCGGCATCGCAGCGGGCGGTGATCTCGGCGACGATGTCGAAGATCTCGCGGACGTGGAACCCGTTGTGCAGCGCCTGCACGGTGGCGGCCTGGATCACCTGGCCGTCCATCACCGGATCCGAGTACGGGATGCCGATCTCGATCACGTCGGCGCCGTTCTCGGCCAGGGCGACGGCGGCCTCGATGGTGGTCCGGGTGTCCGGGAAACCGGCCGGCAGGTAGCCGACCAGGGCGGTGCGCCCGGCCTCGCGGGCACGGTCGATGGCGGCGGCGGTCTTGCTCTTGATGGCGGTGGTGCTCACAGCTGTTCCCCTTCGGCGCCGATCTTCTCTTCCGGACTGTCCTTCTGCAGCAGATCGAACCACTCGGCGGCAGTGGCCACATCCTTATCCCCGCGCCCGGAGAGGCTCACCACGATGATGACCTCCTCCGGGTGCTCCCGGCCCTCGGTCAGCCGCTGGCCGATCCGCAATGCGCCTGCCAGCGCGTGCGCGGACTCGATGGCCGGGATGATGCCCTCGGTCCGGCACAGCAGCCGGAAGGCCTCCATCGCCTCTCCGTCGGTGACCGGCTCGTAGCTGGCGCGTCCGATGTCGGCCAGGTAGGCATGTTCGGGGCCCACGCCCGGATAGTCCAGGCCGGCGGAGATCGAATGGGATTCGATCGTCTGGCCGTCTTCGTCCTGCATCAGGTAGGAGCGGGCGCCGTGCAGCACCCCGGGGCGGCCAAGCGTGATCGTGGCCGCGTGCCGGCCGGTGTCCACGCCGTCGCCGCCGGCCTCGAAGCCGAACAGCTTCACCGAACGGTCATCCAGGAAGCCGTGGAAGATACCGATCGCGTTGGAGCCACCGCCGATGCAGGCGCAGACCGCGTCCGGCAGCCGGCCGGTCTGGGCCAGGATCTGCTCGCGGGCCTCTTCGCCGATGACCTCATGGAAGTAGCGGACCATGGCCGGGAACGGGTGGGCGCCGGCGGCGGTACCCAGCAGGTAGTGGGTGGTGTCCACGTTGGCCACCCAGTCGCGCAGCGCCTCGTTGATGGCGTCCTTGAGCGTCTGCGATCCGGCTGTCACGGCGACCACGGTGGCACCGAGCAGTTCCATCCGGGCTACGTTCAGCGCCTGCCGGCGGCAGTCTTCGGCGCCCATGTAGACCACGCATTCCATCCCCAGCAGCGCTGCGGCGGTGGCGCTGGCCACGCCGTGCTGGCCGGCGCCCGTTTCTGCGATCAGCCGGGTCTTGCCCATCCGCTGCGCCAGCAGGGCCTGGCCGAGGACGTTGTTGATCTTGTGCGAGCCGGTATGGTTCAGGTCCTCGCGCTTGAGGAAAATCCTGGCCCCGCCCGCGTGCTGGGAAAAGCGCTGGGCCTCGGTCAGCAGCGAAGGCCGGCCGGAATAGTTTTTGTTCAGCTTCGCCACCCGGGCGGTGAACTCCGGATCGGCCTTGGCCTTTTCGAAGGTGTCCTCGAGTTCGTCGAGGGCGGCGATCAGGGATTCGGGCATCCAGCGCCCGCCGTAGCTGCCGAAGTACGGCCCGGGCGCATGGCGCAGGCTCCCCCCGGCTGCGAGGAAGGCATCGGCTGCGTCCGGCAGTGCGCTGGACGGCTTTTCGGGGCTCTGGGTCATGGCCGTTCCTGTCTTTCCGATCCGGGTCCGGCGCACCCGCCCTGGCCCGGGCAGGTCCGCCGTCCCCTGTAGTTCAATTGCTTCACTGCCTGAGGTGCGCTGCCAGGCGCGGCGGCAGTTTAGGCGCGGGCGGCGATGGCGGCGGCACCGGCCGCGCCGAATTCGGCGATGGCCTGTTCCGGCGCGTTATCCCTGACCAGCGCCTCGCCCACCAGCACCGCGTTGGCCCCGTGGGCCGCGTAGTGCTCCACGTCGGCGGCGTCGCGCACCCCGGATTCGGCCACGACGACGGCGCCGGCCGGGATCCTGCCGGCCAGTCCGGCAAAGAGGGAGAGGTCGACGTCCAGCGTCTTGAGGTTGCGCACGTTGACCCCGATGATCCGGGCGCCGGCTGCGGCGGCCCGGTCGATTTCCTCCGCGGTATGCGTCTCCACCAGGGCATTCATGCCCAACTCGTGGGTCAGGGCCAGGAAGCTGCGCAGCTGCTCGTCGTCCAGTGCTGCCACGATCAGCAGCACCAGATCGGCGCCATGGGCGCGGGCTTCCCAGATCTGGTATTCATCGACGTTGAAGTCCTTGCGCAGCAGCGGGAGCTGCACCGCAGCTCGCACGGCGTCGAAATCCTCCAGCGAACCGTTGAACCGCCGCTGCTCGGTCAGGACGCTGATCACCGCGGCACCGCCGCGCTCGTAGCGTGCGGCCAGCCCGGCCGGGTCGCTGATCTCAGCCAGCGCTCCCTTGGATGGGCTCTTGCGCTTGACCTCCGCGATGACCTTCAGCTGCAGCCGGGGATCGTCGGCACCGCCGAGCGCCGCGTAGGCATCCCGGGGTGCCGGCGCCTGGGCGGCGAGCCGCTTCAGCTCCTCGAAAGGCACCTGCGCGCGGCGCGCCTCAAGGTCCTCGCGTACCCCCGCAATGATGTCGTCGAGAACCGTCACCCTCAGTGACCGCTCTTCTTCAGCTTGCTGCCGCCGACGCCGTAGCCCGCCTTCTTCATGACCCAGCCGACGACCAGGCCGATCAGCATGACCACGACCGAGCCCCAGAAGACCGGGTTGCTGGCGATGATGAACCCCACGGCTGCCGCAATGGAACCGACCAGCATGATCAGCACGCAGGTCCAGGCCGCCGGGCTGTTACCGTGGCCGACCGGCTCGGCATGGATGTCAGCGGTGACCTCGTCCTGCTGTGCACGGTTGGTGGCGGTGTTGGCCATGGTGAATCTCCTCGAGTACGTTGCTTGGCTTGTCTTTATTCTGCCATTGATTGGGCCGGACCCCGGCCATGTATTACCGTGGCGCACGGACCCGGGCCTGCACCGGCGGATCGTGGCTCAGTCGGTCGGGTCATTCCCCCGGCTGAGCTGGTCCCAGCTGTCGATCTCGTCCACCGGACCGGAGCGGTCCGCCGGACTGCCGTCCGCTTGGCGGCCCTGGGCCCGGGCCTTGGCGGCGGCGCCGTACTTGCGGGTCGCCGGCCAGCGCCGTCCCGCGGCCACGATCCATACCGCGCAGAGCACCATCAGCACCCCGGCTACCGCCGCCAGGGCCGGCCAGGGCGTCAGCGTGATGGACGCTGCCCCGCCGATCATGCCGGTGGCTTTGCCGATCGCACCCGACGCCGCGGCGGCCGGTTCGGCCAGGATCCGCAGGCAGGTCCAGGCGATGCCGGCGCCGGCCAGGCCCAGCAGCAGCGCGGTGACCACGCGGGCCACCCGGCCGGCGATCGAGGCAGCCAGGGCGGCGGCCACGCCCACCAGGGCCAGGGCGGTCACCGCCGTCGCCGCGTCACTGCCCGCGACGCTCAAGTCCGGGGTCTGCACGCCGCCCTGCGGCAACTGGACATGGAGCCAGGTCTGTGTCGTGGTGGCGAAGGCGCCCAGCGAGACCAGGGCGGAGGCCAGCACCACGGTGGCCTTGCGCTGCCAGGCCGGCGCCAGCGCGCGGGTGGTGTTCACGACGCCGGCTCCTCGACCACCAGGGCGGCCGGATCGGCAGGGTGCAGCCGGGCGGCCAGGGCCACCGCGCGCAGCGGCGCCGCCGCCTTGTTCACCGTCTCCAGGGCCTCGGCGTCGAGTTGGGAGTCCGCCACGATGCCGCCGCCGGACTGCACATAGGCCTTGCCGTTGCGCAGCAGGGCCGAGCGGATGGCGATGGCCATGTCCATGTCCCCGGCAAAGTCCAGATAGCCGACGACGCCGCCGTAGATCCCGCGCCGGTGCGGCTCCAGCTCATCCAGCAGCCGCAGCGCCCGGGGCTTGGGAGCACCGGAGAGCGTGCCGGCGGGGAAGGTCGCCGCCAGTACGTCGTAGGCCGTCTTGTCCGGGGAGAGCCGTCCCACCACGGTGGAGACCAGATGCATGATGTGGCTGAACTTCTCCACCTCCATGAACTGGGTGACATCCACCGTGCCCGGCTCGCAGACCTTGGAAATGTCGTTGCGGGCCAGATCCACCAGCATCAGGTGCTCGGCGCGCTCCTTCTGGTCCGCGAGCAGTTCTTCGGCCAGTTCGCGGTCCTGCTCCACGGTGCGCCCGCGCGGCCGGGAACCGGCGATGGGGTGGGTGACCACCTCGTTTCCGGTCACGGTGACCAGGGCTTCCGGCGAGGACCCGACGATCGAGTAGCCCTTGCCATCGGCGTCCTCGAAGCTGAACAGGTACATATACGGGCTCGGGTTGAGGTTCCGGAGCACCCGGTAGACATCCAGTGCCGGCGCGGCGCACTCCATTTCGAAACGCCGGGAGATGACGACCTGGAAAACCTCGCCGTCGACGATGGCTTCCTTGCCGCGCTCGACGGCCGCCTTGTAACGGTCCTCGGCCCAGCGGTGGGTGACCTCGGCCATCACGCCGGCGGCGTCAGGCGCCCCGCCGTCGAGCACGGAAACCTGCTGGGCGAGCGGAACCGTCAACTCCCCGAGCATCCGCTGGATCCGCTGCACGGCGTCCTGCCAGGCCTGGTCCACCCGCTCATCGCTGCCGTCGAAGTTGATCGCGTTGGCGATCAGGGTCACGGTGCCCTCGGCATTGTCATGTACGGCCAGATCCGTCACCAGGCACATCGCCAGTTCGGGCAGGTCCAGGTCGTCCTCGGGCGGACTGGTCAGCCGCTCCCAGTGGCGCACGGCTTCCCAGCCGACAAAGCCGACCAGGCCGGAGGTCAGCGGCGGCAGTCCGTCGAACCGCTCCGTCTGCAGCGCGGCCACCGTGGCCCGCAGGGCCTCCACCGGGTTGCCGTCGACGGGCACCCCGGCCGGCGGCTCGCCCTGCCAGTACGCCTGGCCGTCCCGGGTGGTCAGCACCGCCCGCGAGTGCGTGCCAATAAACGAATACCGGGACCAGACCCCGCCCACCGCCGCGGATTCGAGCAGGAAGGTGCCGGCCTGGCCGCCGCCAAGCTTGCGGTAGAGCGTAATCGGAGTCAGGTCATCGGCCAGGACCTTGACCGTCACCGGGACGACGCGGTGGCCGGCGGCCAGGGCGCGGAATTCCTCCAGCGTGGGGCTGACGACGCCGAATTCCTGCATCACTGCACCCCCGTACCGGCGGTTGCGTCCAGCATCCGCCCATCGAAGCAGGTGCGCGTGCCGGTATGGCAGGCGGCGCCGACCTGGTCGACCTTGACCAGCAGGGCATCGCCGTCGCAGTCCAGCGCGACCGACTTGACCCACTGGACATGCCCGGAAGTATCCCCCTTGCGCCAGTATTCCCGGCGTGAGCGGGAGTAAAAGGTGACGCGGCCGCTGGTCAGCGTGCGGTGCAGGGCCTCGTCGTCCATCCAGCCGAGCATCAGGACCTCGCCCGAATCGTGCTGCTGGATGATCGCGGCCACCAGCCCGGTGCCGTCGCGCTTGAGCCGCGCGGCGACCTCGGCGGGCAGCGCCGTGGTACCGGCGGCGGCGGGCGCAATTGTCTGGGGTTCAGTTTGGGAGGACATCAGTACAAGTCTAACGTTGCGCCGCTGCCGGTTCCGTCCGCAATTCGGCGCTTCATGCTAGGTTCGGGATTGATGCATTTTGTAGACCCGTCCCGCGAAGTCCTGGCCGAGACCCTGCTGGCAGCCGGCCCGGGCTCCCCCACGCTGTGCGCCGGCTGGCAGACCGAACAGCTGGCGGCGCATCTGTACCTGCGCGAGCACCGTCCGACGGTGGCTCTGGGCATCGCCATCAAGCCGCTGTCCAAGGTCTCCGACCGGGCCATCCGGAAGCTGGCAGCCAAGTCCGCTGCTCCGGAGCCGTACTCCGCCCTGGTCAGGGCCTTTCGGGCCGGCCCGCCCAGGCTCAGCCCGATGCAGCTGAAGCAAGTGGACCGCGCGGCGAACCTGATCGAGTACTTCGTGCACACCGAGGACGTGCGCCGGGCTTCGTCCCGCTGGGCGCCGCGGGCCCTGGACGGGCAGTACTCGGACGCCCTCTGGGACGAGCTCGTCAAGCGGGCCGCCTTCCTCTACCGCGGGGTGGACCTGGGCATCATCCTGGTCCGGCCGGACGGTCCGCGGCATGTGGCCAGGCGGGCGCCGGTGTCCGTGGCGGTGGTCGGCGAGCCGGGCGAACTGCTGATGCACGCCCACGGCCGCACCCGGCACGCGCTGGTCACCTACGAGGGCCAGCCGGACGCCGTCGCGCTGTTGGAAAGCGCCGAGATCGGCCTCTGAGCGCGCACGCGCGCCCTTCTATGAATCCCTCCGCGGCTCTAGACTTCGTCTAGGACGGTCACCCCCAGACCGCTCAAAGGAGGGTCCGATGGAACCGGAGCCACTGGCCCCAACGCCGCGTCCGCTCTTTCCCCGCGGGACCACTGTCCTGCTGGCCCTGGCCGGCGGTACCGTAGCCGCCTTCGGCATCGCCTCCATCCGCGGCATCTTCAATCCCATGTTCCTGGCCCTGGTGCTCACCATCTGCGTCAGTCCGGTCCGGCACTGGATGCACCGACGCGGAATCCCCCGGGGCCTGGCTACCGGCTCTACCATCGTGGTGGTCTTCGGCCTGCTGGCAGGGTTCGTGGCGGTCCTGCTCGGTGCCCTCGCCCAGTTCGGTTCGCTGCTGCCGCAATTCGCCCCCCAGATCCAGCAACTGGGTGCCAACATCAGCAGCGGGCTGGAGCGGCTGGGCTTCGGCTCCCAGCAGGTGGAAGCCGTGCTGTCCGGGTTCGATCCGGGCCGGATCGTCAATTTCCTCGGCGGCCTGCTGGGCAACATCACCGACATCGTGGCCGCGCTGGTCATCATCCTGACCTTGCTGATCCTGATGGGAATGGAAGGCTCGCAGACATCGGCTCTGCTGAAACTCCTGAACCACCATCATCCGCACATGGTCGCTGCGTTCAACATCTACGGCGCCTCGGTGCGCCGCTACATGGTGGCCACCACCGTCCTGGGCATCGTCCAAGGGCTGTTCAACTGGATCACCCTGCTCATCCTGCAGGTTCCGGGCGCACTGCTCTGGGGCCTGCTCTCCTTCATCTGCAGCTTCATCCCCAACATCGGCTACTTCATCGCCATCATCCCGCCGCTGTTCTTCGGTTTCCTCACCGGCGGCTGGCCGACGGTGATCGCCGTCATCGTCATCTACGGCGTGGTCAACAGCGTCATCCAGTCCGTGATCCAGCCCAAGTATGTTGGCAACGCGGTAGCCCTCAGCGAGACGCTGACCTTCGTCTCGGTGCTCTTCTGGGCCGTTGTCCTGGGCCCGATGGGGGCCATCCTCGCCGTGCCGCTGACCCTGCTGGTGCGCACCATCATCCTCGACTCGGACCCGTCCATGGCCTGGTGGCGGCCCATCACGGGCGACCGGACCGAACTCGTACCCATCCTCAAGGAAGAAGACGAGCAGATCCGGGCCCGCCGCCGACGGGCACGGCGTGCATCTCCCCCGTTACCCGGCAGTGTCCCGGGAGTGTAGCGCGCCGCCGGCCCATTGCTGCGGCCCGGGCCGGATGACCGCCGCATGCTGAGCACCGTCTTCAGCCTGGTCCCCGTCGCCGCTGCGGCGGCGATGAGCACGGTGCCGATCAGCGTCATGCTGCTGATCCTGCTCTCCCCGGAGCCGCGGCGCGGTGCCCTGCCGTTTTTGTTCGGCAGCGTGGCCGGATCGGTCGTGGTCGTGGGCCTGGCCACTATCGGCCTGCGCTCCCTGCCGGTCGCACGGCCCTGGAAACAGGACCAGGCAGTGGCGGTGATGGCGCTCCTGCTTGGCTTGTTCCTGATTGGCTACGCCGTTTTCCTGTTCGCACGCGGCCGCCGGGCGAACGGCGCAGGGCTTGAAAAAATTACGCAGCGGTTCCGTACCGCCCGCTCCTGGGAGTTCACCGCCCTGGGCCTGGGCTTGAATTTGCGCCCCAAGGCACTCCTGCTGGCCGTAACGGCCGGGGCACTGATCAGCGTCCAGAATCCCTCTGCCGTCCAGCAGACCTTCCTCGTCGTCGTATATGCGGCCGCCGCCCAGTCCACGATCATCTTTCCGATCACGGCCTGGTTGAAATCCCCCGAGCGGGCCCGGGTGCGCCTGGCCGCTGCCTACAGCTGGCTGCAGCGCAACGGCCGCGGAGTCACGGCCGCCGTGATGCTGGCCTTGGGGATTCTGCTGGCAGGCTATGGCCTCGTCCAGTTCCTCTAGCGTGCGCCGCCTTCCAGGCCGCGGCGGGCCAGCCGCGAGGGCCACCAAATGCGGCGGCCGACGTCGTAGGCCAGCGCCGGGACCAGCAGCGAGCGGACCACGAAGGTGTCCAGCAGCACCCCGAAGGCCACGATGAAGGCCAGCTGCGCCAGGAAGAGGATCGGCAGCACGCCCAGGGCCGCGAAGGTGGCGGCGAGCACCAGCCCGGCCGAGGTGATCACCCCGCCGGTCACCGACAAACCACGGAGTATGCCGGTGCGGGTACCGTGCACCAGGGACTCCTCGCGGACCCGGGTCATCAGGAAGATGTTGTAGTCGATGCCCAGCGCCACCAGGAACACGAAGCCATAGAGCGGCACCGCCGGATCCGCGCCGGGGAACCCGAGTATGTGGTTGAACACCAGTGCCGAAACGCCCATCGCCGCTCCGAACGAAAGCACCACCGTCAGGATCAGCAGCACCGGAGCCAGCACCGAGCGCAGCAGCAGCATCAGGATCGCCAGGATGACCATCAGGATCACCGGAATGATGACGTTGCGGTCATGGATCGACGCGTCGTTCGAGTCGATGGCCGTGGCCGTCACGCCGCCGACCAGCACCTCGCTGCCGAGGTCCGCGCGCAGGCCGCGCACCGTCTGCTCGGCGGCGGCCGAGTCCGCGGCGTCGGCCAGCGTGGCCTGCAGCATCACCCGCGAGTCCACCACGGTCGGCGCCGGAGCGGGCGTGCCGGGCGGACCGAAGCCCTGCACGCCGTCGGCGGTCACCCGGGCGGTTCCGCCCGGCGAATCCGCGGCCACCACCGCGACGCTTTCGACGCCGTCAGCCGCCAGCAGTGCCGAGGCCACCTCATCGAAGCGGTCCTCGGGCACTGCCAGGTAGGCGGGACTACCCGAGCCGCCCGGGAAATGCACGCCGAGGGCGGCCTGGCCGTCGCGGGCCTCGGACTGCCCCAGCACCAGGTCGCTGGACGGTACGCCGTCGGCCTTCAGCTGGAGCACACCGGCACAGGCGGCCAGCAGTACGAGGCTGGTGACCGCCCAGACCATCCGCGGCCGCCGGGCCACCAGCCCGGTCAGCCGGGTCCATGCTCCGCTGCGCGGCACTTCGGCGCCCTCCGCCCTCCGGCCACCGGCCGGGTCGAAGCGCGGGCGGCGGGGCCAGAAGGCGGCACGGCCGGCCCAGAGCAGCAACGCCGGCAGCAGCGTCAGCGCCGCCGCCATCGCGAAGACGATGCCGATCGCGGCCACCGGGCCCAGCGCCTTGTTCGAGTTCAGGTCGCTGAGCAGCAGGCAGAGCAGGCCGGCGATCACCGTGCCGCCCGAGGCCAGGATGGGTTCGAACGACCCCCGCAGCGCAGCCCATGTGGCGTCCCACCGCGTGCGGCAGGACATCAGGGCCTCGCGGTAGCGGGCAACGTACAGCAGCGAGTAGTCGGTCGCGGCACCGATCACCAGGATGAACAGGATGCCCTGGGTCTGTCCGCTCAGCAGCAGCACTCCTGCCTTGGCCAGCCACCAGACGGTCAACAGGGCTACGCACAGCGCAAAGACGCTGGTTCCCAGCACGATGAAGGGCAGCAGCGGCGATCGGTAGACGACCATCAGGATAACCAGGACTGCCCCGAGGGCCACGGCCAGCAGCAGCCCGTCGATGCCGGTGAACGCTGCCGCGAGGTCCGCGGTAAAGCCGGCCGGACCAGTCACGTAGACGGCCACGCCGGCCGGGGCGCCTGCCCGGACCGCTTCGCGCAGTTCGGCGACGGCCTCGCCCACGTTCAGGTCGCTGCGGACCGGCACGAACACCTGCGCGGCGCGGCCATCGTCCGAGGTGATCACCGGGGAGGCCTCGCCGTCCACCGCGCCGAGGCCGGCGAACTGCTTGGCAGCGGCAGTAATTTCCGCCAGCTGCCCCTGGTCGAGCTTGCGCTCAGCGGTGAAGAGCACGATGGCCGGAACCGCATCGCTGCCACTGAATTCGGGCAGCAGCGCCTGCACCTGGGTGGCATCTGCGCTGGCCGGCAGGTAGCTCGTAGCATCGTTCGAGGAAACCTCGTCCACCCGGCCGAAGTACGGCCCGCCGACGGAACCGGCAGCCAGCCAGGCCACGATCAGCAGTGCGGGCAGCAGCCAGCGCAGCCAGCGCGGCGGTCCGGTGTGCTGTGCGTCCCGCGCGCTGACGGCCGGTTCGGTCTTCGTGGGCATCGTGACATCCATTCCGCCGGGGCTGCTCGATTTAGCTAACCAATCTAGTAAATAACTTAGCATGCATCATGCTGAGGCTAGACTTGGAGCCGTGGAGAATGATCAGCGCCGGGACGACGGCCTGGCCGGTTCGATCCTCGATCCGCGCCTCATCGATCCGCACCAGCAACTCGTCACGCGTACAGGACTCGGCGACGGCGACGTGGACCAGATCGTGCGCGTGCTGGAGGCACTGCAGGGCTGGCGGGAAGCCGAGCAGCGGGCCAGCGAGGCTTCCCGCAAGTACATGCAGCTCAATGAGACGGATATGAAGGCGCTGCGCTTCCTGATGGCCGCGCAGAACCAGAACCTGGTCGCCACACCCGGAGCGCTCGCGGCACATCTGGAGATTTCCACCGCAGCCACCACCAAGGTCCTGGACCGGCTGGCCCACGCCGGGCATATCACCCGGTCCCCGCATCCGACGGACCGCCGCGCCCTGGCCATCGCCATCACGCCGGAGACCTACACGCTCGCGCGGGAAACCGTGGGCCGCCAGCACGTCCGCCGGTTCGACGCCGCGGCCCGGCTGACCCCGGCCGAGCGCGAGACGGTCATCCGGTTCCTCGAGGACCTTGGCGGCAAGGATCCGGAACCACCGCCGGCCTAACGGCCGGGACGCTCCCAGCCGGCCACCGGGCCCTCCACCAGCGCGAACAGCGGGTGCGGCTCCGGCCGCACGACCTGTGCCCAGCGGGCCGCCGTCTCCGGGCTGCGCAGCTCGAGCTTGCGCATCAGGTGTCCCCACTCGTAGTCCAGCTGCCCGGTTTCCAGCGACAGCGCCAGCGGTCCGTCAGGCAGCTGGCAGATCCTGGTGCGGTCGAAGCGGTAGCCGCGGGCCGCGGCCTCGTCGGCAACGCCCAGCAGGTAGGCGCCTACGGCCTGCAGCGGGGCCGGCTGGGCCCGGAACCGTTCCAGCTGCGGATGCTGGGTGTAGCCGCGGGTGGCCCCGCGCAGCACGGCCTGCGCCAGCAGCCCCTCGCGCCAGCAGGCGGTCAGCGCCTGCCGGTCCAGGTAGCGGGGATGGACGGACCACAACCTCACGATGGAGCCTCTTAACCGACTTAGCGGACCGGGTAGCCGGCTTCCCGGATGGCCTGCTTCACCTGGGCGATGGCGTCGTCCGGGCCGAAGTGGAAGACGGAGGCGGCCAGCACGGCGTCCGCGCCCGCGGCCACGGCCGGCGGGAAGTGCTCGGGCTTGCCGGCCCCGCCGGAAGCGATCAGCGGCACCTTCACCGCGGCACGCACCGCCCGGATCATTTCCAGGTCGAAGCCGTCCTTGGTGCCATCGGCGTCGATCGAGTTGAGCAGGATCTCGCCCACGCCGCGGTCCGCGGCCTCCTTCGCCCAGGCCACGGCGTCGATCCCGGTGCCCTTGCGGCCGCCGTGGGTGGTGACCTCGAACCCGGAGGGCACGTTGGCATCCGGCGCACGGCGGGCATCCAGCGACAGCACCAGCACCTGCGAGCCGAAATGCCGGGTGATCTCATCAATCACGTCCGGGCGGGCCACCGCGGCGGTGTTGATCGCCGCCTTGTCCGCACCGTAGCGCAGCAGCTTGTCCACGTCCGCCACTTCGCGCACCCCGCCGCCGACGGTGAGCGGAATGAAGACTTCTTCCGCCGTCCGGGCAACGACGTCGAAGGTGGTCTCGCGGTTGCCCGAGGACGCGGTGACGTCCAGGAAGGTCAGCTCGTCCGCGCCGGCCCGGTCGTAGCGGTGGGCCAGCTCCACCGGATCCCCGGCGTCGCGCAGGCCCTCGAAGTTGACGCCCTTGACCACCCGGCCGGCATCCACGTCCAGGCAGGGAATAACACGGATTGCAACGCTCATGATTGGCTCCCGATCAGATCCGGCAGGCGTGGATGGAACTGACCAGGATGGCGCGGGCGCCGATCTCATAGAGTTCGTCCATGATCCGGTTGGTCTGGTTCCGCTTGACCATCGACCGGACCGCCACCCAGTCCGAATCCCGCAGCGGGGAGACCGTCGGGGATTCCAGGCCGGGGGTCAGCGCGGCCGCCTCTTCCACCAGTTCCTTGCGGACGTCGTAGTCCATCATCACGTACTCACGGGCCACGATCACCCCGCGCAGCCGGCGGATCAGCACGTCCAGGCCCTGCGGAGCCTCGCCCGGGCGCCCGATCAGCACGGCCTCGGACTTCAGGATCGGTTCGCCAAAGACCTCCATGCCGGCGGCCTTGAGCGTATTGCCGGTCTCCACCACGTCGGCGATGGCGTCCGCCACGCCCAGGCGCACGGAGGACTCCACCGCGCCGTCGAGCCGGACCACCTTGGCCTCCACGCCCCGGCCGGAGAGGTAGGAGCGCAGCAGCCCGTCGTAGCTGGTGGCCAGCCGCCGGCCGTGCAGCTGCTTGACATCGGAGAACTCGCCGACCGGCCCGGCAAAGCGGAAGGTCGACCCGCCAAAGCCAAGGGTCAGCAGCTCATCGGCGTCGACCTGCGCGTCCAGGAACAGGTCGCGTCCGGTGATGCCCACGTCCAGGGTCCCGGTGCCGACATAGACGGCGATATCGCGCGGGCGCAGGTAGAAGAACTCGATCTCGTTGTCCGGATCCACCATGACCAGCTCGCGGCTGTCGCGGCGCTGGCGGTAGCCGGCTTCGGCGAGCATGCCGGAAGCGGCCTCGGAAAGGGATCCTTTGTTGGGAACTGCAACGCGGAGCATGGGAAAACTTTCTGCAGAAGGAACGGCCGCATCGCGGCCGTCAGGCCAAGGCTGGGCTGAGGCGGAACGCCTGCGCAGCAGCCGTCCGCACAGGCGGACGGCCGGCGGCGTCCCGCTAGAGATGCTTGTAGACGTCTTCCAGGCTCAGGCCCTTGGCCAGCATCAGTACCTGCAGGTGGTACAGCAGCTGGGAAATTTCCTCGGCGGCAGCCTCGTCCGACTCGTACTCCGCCGCCATCCAGACCTCGGCGGCCTCTTCGACAACCTTTTTCCCGATGCCGTGGACACCGGAGTCCAGCTCGGCGACGGTACGGGAGCCTGCGGGGCGCTGCTGCGCCTTCTCGCTCAGCTCGGCAAAGAGGGTATCGAAGGATTTCACGGTTTCAAGGGTACGACAGCTGGAGTCCGCCGCCCCAAACGCCTCCCGGCTATGTGACGGACATCTCGGGACGGATGGGGCCGCAGCTGTCCGCCGGACAGCTGCGGCCCCATTCGTCCCGGTGGGGACGGGTCAGCGTGGTTTAGACGCCGAGGCCCCGCAGGGTTGCGGCGGTGGCCAGCGCGGCGGTGACGGCCTCGTGCCCCTTGTCCTCGGAGGAGCCTTCCAGGCCCGCCCGGTCCAGGCCCTGCTCCTCGGTGTCGCAGGTCAGCACGCCGAAGCCCACCGGTTTGCCGCTGGTGACGCTGACGCTGGTCAGGCCGCTGGTGGCGGCGTCGCAGACATAGTCGAAGTGCGGCGTGCCGCCGCGGATAACGACGCCGAGCGCCACCACGGCGTCGTAGTGCGGGGCCAGCCGGGCCGCGGCCACCGGCAGCTCGAATGCTCCGGGAACCCGGACCAGCGCCGGTTCGGCGATACCGGCCTCGGCGGCGGCGCGCAGTGCGCCGGCCACCAGGCCGTCCATGATGGTGGTGTGCCAGCTGGCAGCGACAATGGCCAGCTTCAGGTCCGCGCCGCCGGTGTTCAGGGCGGTGATGTCAATGGCAGGTGCGCCGTGGCCGCTCATAGGTGGGTTCCTTCTTTCGTGATGGTCTTTCGGGGATGGCTTGCGCGCTCAGCTCTGGCGGACCGGGTTGTCCTCGAGCAGGGCGAGCCGGTGGTCCATGCGGTCGCGCTTGGTCTGCAGGTAGCGGCGGTTGTGCTCGCGTGAAGGGACCTCGGTGGAGACCATTTCCGTAACCGTGATCCCCAGCACCGTCAGCTTGTCGCGCTTGGCCGGGTTGTTGCTCAACAGCCGGATGGAGCTCAGGCCCATCGCCTGCAGGATGGCCGCGGCGGCACTGTAGTCCCGTGCGTCCACCGGCAGGCCGAGCTGTTCGTTGGCCTCCACGGTATCCGCGCCGGCCTCCTGCAGCGCGTAGGCACGGATCTTGTTGGCCAGGCCGATTCCCCGGCCCTCCTGGCCGCGCAGGTACAGCACGGTCCCGCCCTGCTCGGCGATCACGGACAGGGCCTGGTCCAGCTGCTCGCCGCAGTCACAGCGGTAGGAACCGAACACGTCCCCGGTCAGGCACTCCGAGTGCAGCCGCACCAGCGGAGCGGCTGCCGCGGGGACCGGGGAGGTGATGCTCAGGTGCTCCACGCCGGTGGCCGCGTCCGTCCAGGCCCGCGCGGTGAACACGCCGAACGGCGTCGGCAGCTGGACCGCAGGCCCGCCGCTGACGAGCCCGCCGCTGACGGTCCCGTCGGCGGCGTCCGGGCGCAGCCCTTCCCCGCTGCCGGTGGCGACGCGGCTCACGCCGTCACCTCCCCGCCGGCCAGATGGGCCGCCAGGTCCTCGATCGAGACCAGCGGGCAGCCGTACTCGTCGGCAAAGGCGCGCAGGGCCGGCAGACGCATCATGTCGCCGTCGTCATGCACGAGTTCGGCGATCACGCCCACCGGGGCGCGCCCGGCCAGCCGGCACAGGTCCACCGCGGCCTCGGTGTGGCCGCGGCGCTGGCGCACGCCGCCATCGACGGCGCGCAGCGGAAACAGGTGCCCGGGGCGGGTGAAGTCCGCGGCGGTGCTCTTCGGGGACGCCAGCAGCGAGGCGGTCCGGGCGCGGTCCGCGGCGCTGATACCCGTGGTGATGCCCGTCGCGGCGTCGCAGGAGACGGTGTAGGCCGTGCCCTTGGAGTCCTGGTTGACCTCCACCATCGGCGGCAGGCCCAGCTCGTCCGCCCGGCTGCCGGCCATCGGGATGCACACCACGCCGGAGGTGTGCCGCACGGTCCAGCCCATCAGGGCAGGAGTAGAGGCGTCGGCGGCGAAAATAATGTCGCCCTCGTTCTCGCGGTCCTCGTCGTCGACCACCACCACCGGCCGGCCGGCGGCGATGGCGGAGATGGCCAGTTCGATCGCGTCCAGCCGGATGTCCGGTTCCACGGCGGCGCTCATCGCCGGCCTCCTTCGGCTGCGGCGGCCGTGTTCGCGAACGAGAGCAGGCGCTCGGCGTACTTGGCCAGCACATCCACCTCCAGGTTGACGTTCTCCCCGGGCTCCTTCAGGCCGAGGCCCGTTTCGGCCAGCGTGGTGGGGATCAGTCCCACCTCGAACCAGTGCTGCTGGGCGTCCGCCGGGCTGACCGCCGTCACCGTCAGCGACACGCCGTCGACGGCGATGGAACCCTTTTCGGCGATGTAGCGGGCCAGGGCCGGCGGCACCGCGAAGCGCAGCCGCTCCCAGTCGCCCTTGTCCTCGCGCTCGAGCAGGCTGCCGACGCCGTCGACATGACCCTGCACCACGTGGCCGTCCAGCCGTCCGCCGGCGGGCACGCAGCGCTCGAGGTTCACCCCCATCCCGGCGCTCAGCGCGCCGGTGGTGGTCCGCACCAGGGTCTCGCCCATGACGTCCACACTGACCAGGCCGCCCTCGACGGCGACGGCGGTCAGGCACACGCCGTTGACGGCGATGGAGCCGCCCAGCTCGAGGTCCTTGCCGGTGGCCGGGGCGCTGAAGGTCAGCACCGCCGAGTCGGTTTCGGGGTGCGGCACGAGCGAATCCACCGTGCCGCGTTCAGTGATAATTCCGGTAAACATGCCTATGGCCTTTCGTTGTGCCGCGCAAGCGGAAGAGGTTCAAGAGTCAGGCGCAGGTCCGCGCCGAGGGGCCGGGCCGGGCCGGCGGGGTCCCAGCGCCAGCGCGAGGCGTCCGCCAGGCTGGCAATGCCCAGGTCCCCGGTGGACCGCGTGCCGGTTCCGAGCATGAGCGGCGCCAGGTAGAGCACAAGTTCGTCGACGAGGTCGGCCGCGAGGAAGGCGCCGGCCACGGTGGCCCCGCCCTCGATCATCACGTGGCCGGCGCCGCGCGCTGCCAGCTCGCCGAGCACCGCGGCCGGGTCGCGGCCGTCCAGCTGAAGGAACCGGCCGTCGGTGCCGCGCACCGCGGCATCTTCCGGCACCCCGCGCCGGCCGAGCACCACGCGCAGCGGCTGGCGCTCCAGCTCGCGGCCGCCGGCATCCCGGGCCGTCAGCCGCGGATTGTCCGCCAGCACGGTGCCGGTGCCGGCCACGATGGCGTCCACCCGGGCGCGGATGCCGTGGCTGTCCAGCCGCGCCGCCTCGCCGGTGATCCACTGGCTGGTGCCGTCGGCGGCGGCGATCAGCCCGTCCAGCGTCTGGGCGATATGCAAGGTGGTGAAGGGCCGGCCCTCGGCCCTGGCCCGGAACCAGCGCTGGTTCAGCTCCAGGGCCTGCTCCGCGGACAGCCCGCCGCGCACCGCCACCCCGGCGTCGGCCAGGTAGGCGGCGCCGCCGGCCGCCTCGGCGGTCGGATCCGCGGCGGCATACACCACCGCGCCGATGCCGGCGTCGGCAATGGCGGCGGCACAGGGCCCGGTACGGCCGTGATGGTTGCACGGTTCCAGCGTGACCACCATGGTGCAGGCGGACAACTCCGGCAGCGGGCCGTGGGCCCGCAGGCCGGCCAAGGCATCCACCTCGGCATGCGGGGTGCCGGCGCCGCGGTGGTGGCCCACGCTGAGGATCTCCCCGGACGGGTCCAGCACCACGGCGCCCACCAGCGGGTTCGCTCCGCGGGGACCCTGCCGGGCCGCGTCCAGGGCCACCTGCATGGCGTGCGTCTCGGCCGGGGAAAACGCCGTCGGGAACGCCGCGGAGGCAGCCGGCGCGCTCATCGGGCCGCCCCGATGGGGACAGCGTCAGCCGCCGGCCGGGCCTGGACGGCACGGGCCTGCGCCCGGGCCCAGACGAAGAAGCCGGCCACCGTGAAGGCACCGTAGAACAGGTACATGAAGGCGGTGGCGTAATAGCCGGCGCTGAAGAGCAGCGGCACACCCACCACGTCCACGGCGACCCAGATCAGCCAGAACTCCACCCAGCCGCGGGCCATGCCGTAGGTGGCCAGCAGCGAACCGACGAACGTCCAGGCATCGGCCCAGACCGGATCGTAGGAACCGAGCGCGGCGAACAGCGGCGTCAGCGCCACCGTGCCGAGCACCAACGCTGCGGCCAGGCCCAGCCGGGTACGGCCGGAGGCCCAGGCCGGCGTGACGGCGTAGCCGCTGCCGTCGCGGCCCTGGCGCCAGCGGACCCAGCCATAGACGGAGACGGCGATGAACATCACCTGCCGGCCAGCCTGGCCGAGCAGGTTCGCCGTGGAGGCCTCGCCGAAGATCGACCCCAGGAAAACGGTCAGCAGCAGCGCGTTGCCGATGATGCCCAGCGGCCAGGCCCAGATCTTGCGGCGCATGCCGCCGAGGGCGCTGAGGAGTCCGAAAATATTGCCCAGCACCTCGCGCAGCAGCAGTGCGCTGCCGGCCACCGGTATCTGAGCATCAAAGAGCCACCGCAGAAGATCCATGTCGTCCCCTTCCTAAGCCGCGGCGGCTCCGGGGTTACGACAGTGCGGGGCAGGAAGGGATCCGGGCCGCGGTTCAAACCGCAGCCGGTCCGCCTTCGCAAACCGCCTGTACGTGCTTCTCCCATCCAGACTGTAACTGTCGGTACCGGAATTCCACCGGCTCAGCCGCTGCTTCGGACCGCCAGGAGGAGGCCTTCGGCAACGGGTCGCGGACTATAACCGCCGGTTCGGACTTACACCGACCCCGGAGCACGTTTGTACGTTGCCATTGTTCCACACCCGCGGCAGCGCCGTTCACGCGGCGGTAATCCTGTGTAACAGAACACACTCCCCCACCTGATCGACTGGGCGGGTAACGGCCTTTTCAGCGGTGAAAAGGCCGTTACCCGCCCAGTCGATGTAAGTCAGCGCGCGGCGGCTGCCCGCAGCCGGCCGATCGCCTCGTTCGGATCCTCCGCGCCGTAGACCGCGGAGCCGGCCACGAAGACCGTGGCCCCTGCCTCGGCGGCCCGCAGGATTGTTTCCTCGGTGACGCCGCCGTCCACCTGGATGGCTACCGGAAGCCCGGACCCGGCCACGGCCGCAGCCGCCCGGCGGATCTTGGGCAGCGTCACGTCCAGGAACGCCTGGCCGCCGAATCCGGGCTCCACCGTCATGATCAGCAGCAGGTCCATCTCCGGCAGCAGGTCCAGGAACGGTTCGACGGCGGTGGCCGGCCGCAGCGCCATGCCCGCCTTGGCACCCCGGGCCCGCAGCTCGCGGGCCAGCCGGACCGGGGCCGCGGCGGCCTCGACATGGAAGGTCACCGAGGAGACACCGGCGTCGGCATAGGCGGGGGCCCAGCGGTCAGGGTCCGCGATCATCAGGTGCGCATCCAGCGGCACCGGGCTGACCTTCTGGATCCGGGATACCACGGGCAGGCCGATGGTCAGGTTCGGGACAAAATGGTTGTCCATCACGTCCACATGCACGGCATCCGCCGTGTCGATCCGCCGGAGTTCGGCCTCGAGATTGACGAAGTCCGCGGAGAGGATGCTGGGATGGATGCAGCACTGGTTCATTGAAGAAGGGCCTACTTTCGCCTCAGAAGTGCCATGAACATTGCGTCGGTGCCGTGCAGGTGGGGCCACAGCTGCACGGTGGTGCCATCGGTTCCCGGCTCCGCCTGGCCTGCCTGCAGCCTGCCCGGCAGGCTCGCCGCGTCGAGGATGGCCGCGGAGTCGAGCAGCTCCAGGTCCCGGCGCCGGCGCAGCAGGTCCGCGACGACGGCGGTGGTCTCGGCCGGATGCGGCGAGCAGGTGACGTAGGCGACGATGCCGCCGGGGCGGGTGGCTTCGGCCGCCGAATCGAGCAGCTCCCGCTGCAGCGGGCCGAGCTGGGCCAGGTCCGAGGGCTGGCGCCGCCAGCGCGCTTCGGGACGGCGCCGCAAGGCACCGAGCCCGGTGCAGGGCACATCCACGAGGACCCGGTCGAAGCCTGCGGGCTCCAGCCGGCCCAGCTCCCGGCCGTCCCCGGTGCGTACCTCCCACACCGCCGGATCCACCGCCGCCAGCGCCTTGCGGACCAGCTCCGCCCGGTGCCCGGCCGGTTCGTTCGCCAGCAGCGTGGCGCCCGAGCGGGCCGCCAGGGCGCCCAGCAGGGCCGCCTTGCCCCCCGGTCCGGCGCACAAATCAAGCCAGCGCTCGGCCGTAGAACCATCCAGCGGCACCGCGGCGACGGCCCGGGCGATCAGCTGGGAGCCGGCGTCCTGGACCCGCACGGTCCCGGCGCGGACGCTGGCCAGCCGGCCCACGTCACCGCCTGCGTACAGCGCGGAATCCTCCACCAGCTCCCCCGGTTCGGCCCCGGCGTCGATGGCCTCATCGAGGCTGCCCAGCCCGGGCAGCGCCACCAGGTTCACGACCGGGGCGGCATTGTCCGCCTCCAGCAGGGCTTCCAGTTCGTCCACGCTGCGGCCGTGTCCGACCAGGGACTGGCGCAGGGCACGGACTATCCACTCCGGATGGCTGTGCACCAGGGCGGCCCGTTTGACCGGGTCGGTTTCGGTTTCGGTCAGTTCCGCGGTCCAGGTGGCCAGGTCCTTGGCGCTGACCCGGCGCAGCACGGCATTGACCAGCGAACCCGGTCCGGCACCGATCACCGCGCGGGCCAGCCCCACGGTCTGGTCCAGCGCCGCATGCGCCGGCACCCGCATGGCCAGCAGCTGATGGGCGCCGAGCCGCAGCGCGTCCAGGATGGCCGGATCCAGCCGCTCCAGCGGACGGTCCACGCAGCGGGCCAGGATGGCGTCATAGGTTCCCTGCCCGCGCAGCGCCCCATAGGCCAGTTCGGTGGCGAAACCCGCGTCCCGGCGGTCCAGGCGGTGCTGACGGATCCTGGCCGGCAGCACCAGATTGGCGTAGGCGTCGTCGCGTTCGACTGCCCGCAGCACCTCGAAGGCCGCCAGCCGGGCCGGGTCCGCGGCCCGGGTACGCTGCGACGGAGCAGTCTGCGAATACTGCCGGACGCCGCCGCGGTTGCGCTCGCGTCCGGCCTCATTGCGCCGGCGGTGCGACTGCCCGCCGCGGCCACCGCGGCCGTCGCCGCGTCCGTGTGGTGTGTCCTGGCCGTTCACTCGAAGTGCACATCCTCGCGTTGTCCCAAGCCGCGCGCCCAATCCGCGGCGGCCATCATCTTCTTCCCGGCCGGCTGGACCTGGCCGAGCTCTACCGCGCAGGACCCTGTCCCCACCAGCACCCCGGCCTTGCCCGGCAGCACCTGTCCCGGCGCCAGCCCGTCGTCGTCCTGCCGCAGCCGGACGGGACCGAGTTTGAACCGCTGGCCCTCCAGTATGGTCCAGGCCCCGGGTTCGGGAGTGACGCCGTTGATCCGGCGGCGGATGGCCAGGGCCGGCTGCCGCCAGTCGACCCGACCGTCCGCCAGCGACAGCTTCGGTGCCAGCGAAACCTCCCCGGCCTGCGGCACTGCCACCGCCTTGCCTGCCGCCACGGCCGAGAGCGTCTGTGCCAGCAGCACGGCGCCGGACTGCGCCAGCCGCTGCAGCAAGTCCCCGCTGGTGTCCTCAGGCCGCAGGACTTCGGTCAGGGTGCCGTAGACCGGACCGGTGTCCAGCCCCTGCTCGAGCAGGAAGGTGGATGCCCCGGTCAACTCATCCCCGTTGATCACGCTGTGCTGTACGGGCGCGGCGCCCCGCCAGGCCGGCAGCAGGGAGAAGTGCAGGTTGATCCAGCCATGCGGCGGGATGGCCAGCGCGGCCGGCGGGACCAGCCCGCCGTAGGCGACAATCGCCGCAGCATCGGGCCGGCAGGCGGCGATGGCTTCAGCGGCAGCGGCATCGATCCGGTTGGCCCGGATCACCGGCAGGTCCAGTTCCGCAGCACGCGCGGCCACCGGGGACGGGGTCAGGATGCGCTTACGGCCCACCGGGGCATCTTCGCGGGTCAGCACGGCGACGACGTCAAAGCCGGCGTCCAGCAGCCGGTCCAGGGACGGCACTGCCACCGCCGGCGTGCCGGCGAACAGGACCCGCATCGGGCTCTCCGCCGTCACGCCCGGGACTGCCCGAAAGTACCGGCGCCGAAGCCCGAGCCCACGCTGGCCGCACGCTTGGCCGCGGTATCCTCGGCCACCGTGTTGTAGGACGCGTTGCGGATGGCACGCAGCGCCTTCCTGCGGTCTTCGCCGTCGAGCCGGTCCGTATACAGGATGCCGTCCAGGTGGTCCGTCTCGTGCTGCAGGCAGCGCGCCAGCATGCCTTCGCCCTCGACCACCACTCTGTTGCCGTGGATATCCACGCCCGTGGCCCGCGCCCAGCGCCGCCGCCGTACCGGGAAGCCGAGTCCGGGAATGGACAGACAGCCTTCCACGGCGTCGGGCTGGAAGTCCTCGCTGGTTTCCAGCACCGGGTTGATGATGTGGCCGCGGCGGCCGTCGATTCTATACGTAAACACGCGCAGGCTGGCACCCACCTGCGGCGCGGCCAGTCCGGCGCCGTCCACGTCTTCCATGGTCTGGTCCATGTCTTCGACCAGCTTGGCCAGTTCCGGACCAAAATCCGTCACAGGCTCCGCCGTAGTCCGCAGGACCGGATCGCCGATGATCCGGATGCTCAGGATCGTCATTGCTAATGCTTCCTCACTCTTGCTTCAGGCTCCCCCTTAGTCTAGGGCCGCGGCGCCGGCGGCCTCGGGGTGCACAGCCGGCGGGCCGATCGGCAACAGCGCCCGCCCGGCCTCGGCTGCCTGCAGCTGCGTCTCCCAGACGCGGCGCAGCGCACAGAACTTGTACCAGTGGTAGCGCAGCACGGCGGGATTGGCCTGCATCGGCCGCACTTCGGTTTCGCCGACCGCCACGCCCAGCAGGATCGGGTCCGAGCCGTACGCCCAGGGTTCCCAGCTGCCGGCCCCGGCGTCGAGCAGGGACTCCTGTGCCTTCATGCCGGCCACCAGCTGCATCACGACCTTCTCGTCCATCGCCTTGACCTGGCCGCTGCGGTCGGTGCCCTTGGTCTTGAAGTCGATCAGGCACAGCCGGCCGCCGATCCTTGCCACCAGGTCCAGGGTTCCGGCATAACCGACCTCCTGGTTCCAGACGGTGATTTCGGGAACGAGCGGCTCCACACCGTAGAGCTGCCACCATTCGTCGAGCCGGGCCGCGAAGGCGTCCTCCCCGCGGGACCGGAGTTCCTCCCGGGCCTCAGCCAGCTGATGCGGCCGGCCGAGGGCGCGCAGGGCCACCTGCTCGGCATAGAAATGCACCCGGTCCCCTCGCTCGGCGGCCGCGTTCCGGAAACGGTCCGCCGCTGCGGACGCCTCCTTCGCCAGGCTCTTCAACCTGGCCGGGTTCCCGGCCGCCGCGGCCAGCCCAGGGTCGCGGGCGAGGGTGGTCGCTGCCATGTGCCCGGCCCAGCCGCTCATGTCCGAGGGCGCCTGGGAGATCACCGTGGTAATCGACGGCACCGTCGGCGATTCGTTGAGCGAGCGCGAGTACATGCGCCCGTTGGCGGTCTGATGGGCTAGAGCCGGAGAAGTCATACCAAAATCATGTCAGACGGCTGCGACAGCAGATCCAGATACGGTTGACGGTTCCCACCAGGGAACAGGACAAGGTTGGTTATCGGGCAGCGCCCCGCGGCACCAAACGGCACGAAAAGGCCCCCTTCCATGATTGGAAGGGGGCCTTTTCCGTAGGTGGGCGATACTGGGTTCGAACCAGTGACCTCTTCGGTGTGAACGAAGCGCGCTACCACTGCGCCAATCGCCCGGACTCTGCCGCCCCCGTCGGGAACGACCTAGAAAACATTAGCAAACAGATCCCCGGATGCAAAAACGGCCCGCAGCTCCCGCTGGCGTACGCGGGTGGACCCACCGGTCGGCAGGCACCACAAGCCCCTTCGCCGGGCCGGAAATTACACGGCTGTAATCCCCGACGGCCGCGCCAACACGCGGAAGCAAGACCCGATTGGACGAAAGGGCATGCGGTCGGATAGAGTTTTTACTCGTTGGAAACGCGGCAGCCTGCCGTGGATAACCGCATGCGGACGTAGCTCAGCTGGCTAGAGCACCACCTTGCCAAGGTGGATGTCGCGGGTTCGAATCCCGTCGTCCGCTCGCAGATCACTGTAAGTGCCGGCACAGCCGGCGGGTCCTGGAATTCTCAGGCCACGGTGGGGTGGCCGAGAGGCGAGGCAGCGGCCTGCAAAGCCGTATACGCGGGTTCGAATCCCGTCCCCACCTCGTTTGCAGTACCGGAAGTCCCGACGGGGACAGGTCTGCAACCGAAGTACCGTAAGACATTGTGATGGCAATGGGCGATTGGCGCAGCGGTAGCGCGCTTCCCTGACACGGAAGAGGTCACTGGTTCGATCCCAGTATCGCCCACTGGAACGGTTCCGCACCGTTCCGCGCGGACGTAGCTCAGCTGGCTAGAGCACCACCTTGCCAAGGTGGATGTCGCGGGTTCGAATCCCGTCGTCCGCTCCAATTCCGGGGCAACCTTGGAATGCCGCACCGGCGGCCGGGCCTTTCGGATCCGATGCCGGCGCGGGCGATTGGCGCAGCGGTAGCGCGCTTCCCTGACACGGAAGAGGTCACTGGTTCGATCCCAGTATCGCCCACTGGAACGGTTCCGCACCGTTCCGCGCGGACGTAGCTCAGCTGGCTAGAGCACCACCTTGCCAAGGTGGATGTCGCGGGTTCGAATCCCGTCGTCCGCTCCATCCACGAAACAACGGCCCCAGCGGCCGTTTTTTCGTTTAAAGCCGGCCTTGCCCGGGTTCCTTCGCAACGTCCGGGCCAGCATAATGGCGTGGACCGGAATCCATCCGCAGGAGGATCCATGCCCGGCTTTGCCGACCCCCATGACAGCGAGCTCGAGACGCTGCTGGCCTTCCTGGCCCAGCAGCGCTACGTCCTCAAGCTCACGGCGTACGGACTGACCGAGGACCAGCTCAGGCTCTCCCCCACGGCCAGCGCCCTGTCGATCGGCGGACTGGTCAAACACGTCTGCCGCACCGAAGCCCACTGGCTGGAGATCGCACAACAGCAGCCTGCCGCCCTGCAGGCCCGGGACTACGCTGACTACGCGGCTGACTTCCAGCTGGCCTACGGCGAGACGATGGCCGGCATGCTCCAGGAGTATGACGCCGTGGCGCGGCGCACGGAGGCAGCCGCCCGCGCCGCGGATTCACTGGATGCTCCGGTCACCCTGCCGGACGATCCGTGGTTTGCCGGCCGGCGCGAAGGATACTCGCTGCGCTGGGTGCTGACGCATCTGGTCGCCGAAACGGCCCGGCATGCCGGACACGCGGACATCATCCGCGAATCCATCGACGGTGGTACGGCCTTCGAGCTGATGGCCGCCGCCGAGCAATGGCCGGCCACGGACTGGCTCCAGCCCTGGACGCCGGGCAGACAATAGCCCGCTGCCCTGTTCAGCCGCTCTGCCATCTGCCTACCATGGGGCAGGCGGGAGCCCCCGACTCCCCCATGGCAGAAGGGAGGTGGCTGTGTCTGTATTTGACGAGCTCAAGGGCAAGGCCGGACAGCTCAAAGGCAGGGCGGAAAACCTCGTCGGCGGCAACGCCGGAAAATTCAAGGGAGCCGTCGGCAGCGTCGGCGACTTCATCGACAAGAAAACCGGCGGCAAGTACGCCGGCAAGGTTGACAACCTGCAGGCGAAAGCCAACCAGCTGATCAACAAGGCCGAGCGCAACCGCGGCAGTGAGCCCCCGGCTCCCGGCGGGAACCCTTCGGCCTGACCTCGCTCTTCGAGCACGGCAACGGAGGCGCCGGTCCCGCCGGGAGGCGGCACCGGCGCCTTTGCCATGTCCGAGCCTGGAGCGCGCCCCGGTCTTTAGGCGGCGGCCTCGCCCTTCTGCCCCTCGCGCGCCAGCGCGGTGAGCCGGGAAACCGCCCGGAAGTACTTCTTCATGTAGCCGCCGGCCATCATTTCAGGTGTGAAAATCTGGTCGAACGGCACCCCGCTGGCGATGATCGGCACGTCCTTGTCGTACAGCCGGTCCGCCAGCACCACGAAGCGCAGCGCCACGGCCTGCTCGGTAATCGTGGACACGTTATGCCAGGCCACCACGTCGATGCCGTCGATGAACTGCCGGTAGCGGCTCGGATGCACACCCTCCAGGTGCTTGACCAGATCGGTGAATTCGTCCGCCGCCACCACCCTGCCGGAAAAATCGTTGTGGATCTTGCGCTTGAGGTCCAGGTCCGTCATCGGCTCCGGCGCGGCCGGCAGGCCGCGGTGGCGGAAATCCTCGCCGTCGATCCGTACGACGTCGAACTGGTCCGAGAGCACCTGGATCTCGCGCTGGAAGTCCACGGCCGCGAAGCGGCCCTCGCCGAGGGAACCAGGCAGGGTATTGGACGTCGCCGCCAGCTTCACTCCGGCGTCGGCCAATTCGCGCATCAGCCGGGACATCAGCACGGTGTCCCCCGGATCGTCCAGCTCGAATTCATCGATGCAGACCAGTTCGTAGCTGCTCAGGGCGTCCACGGTCTTGCGGAAGGACAGCGCGCCCACCAGGTTCGTGTATTCGACGAAGGTGCCAAACGCCTTGGGCCCGTCCACGGCATGCCAAAGCGAAGCCAGCAGGTGGGTCTTGCCCACGCCGAAGCCGCCGTCGAGGTAGATTCCGGCGCGGCTGTCTGCCTGCTTGCGGCCACCGAACAAGCGCCGCAGACCGGTGGGCTGCTTGTGGTCGACGGCGGCAGCGAAGTCCTTCAGCGAGGCGACGGCGCCGGCCTGCGAGGGCTGCTTCGGATCCGGCCGGTAGCTGGCGAAGGAAACCTCGCCGAAGCGCGGCGACGGGTG
The DNA here is from genome assembly GCF_022012395.1 of Arthrobacter hankyongi. Taxonomy (GTDB): domain Bacteria; phylum Actinomycetota; class Actinomycetes; order Actinomycetales; family Micrococcaceae; genus Crystallibacter; species Crystallibacter hankyongi. Next base: position 5,371 of record NZ_JAKLTQ010000020.1, on the reverse strand, counting down.
GAAACCCTGGAGGAGTTCGTCCACCGACACCTTGGGCGTACGGCGTGAAAGCTGTTCTATCTGGGGCACGCTGGGCTGACCGTTGCCTTCCGTATTCTTGCGCTGCAGGATCATGCTGCGGTGATTTGCCGCCACGAAAACGATACGCTACGGCGGCGCAATTGCGGATTCGCGGCGCAGGCCGGACGGACGCGGGACCGGAAGCAAATGGCGGCCGCGCTGGTTAGGCTAAACAGTAACCAGCCTTCCGCGCACCCTCGAAAGGGACACTAATGCCTGCACCCGCAGAACAGAACGAGAAGTTTTCCGCCTACGCCCAGCCCGCGCGGCTGGTCTCCACCGACTGGCTCGCGGCCAACCTGGGCAGCGGCTCCGTGGTGGTGCTCGAATCCGACGAAGACATCCTGCTGTATGAGACCGGCCACATTCCCGGCGCGCGGAAGATCGACTGGCACACGGACCTGAACGACCCGGTTTCCCGCGACTATATCGACGGCGAACAGTTCGCCGCGGTCGCCGGGTCCCGCGGCATCGGCCGCGATACCACGGTGGTGATCTACGGGGACAAGAGCAACTGGTGGGCCGCCTATGCATTGTGGGTGTTCACCCTGTTCGGGCACGACGACGTACGCCTGCTCGACGGCGGCCGCGACAAGTGGATCGCCGAGGGCCGGGAACTGACCACCGACAAGCCGGAGGTCACCGCGGTGGACTATCCGGTGGTGGAGCGCGACGACGCGCCCATCCGCGCCTACATCGGCGACGTGCTCAACCACTTCGGCAATCCCCTGATCGATGTCCGCTCCCCGGAGGAATACTCCGGGGAGCGCACCACCATGCCTGCCTACCCCGAGGAGGGCACGCTGCGCGGCGGCCACATCCCCAGCGCCGTCTCGGTGCCCTGGGGCCGCGCCGCCGCCGAGGACGGCACCTTCCGCACCCGGGAGGAGCTGGAGAAGATCTACCGCGACGAAGCCGGCCTCGCCGAGGGCGACAACGTGGTGGCCTACTGCCGCATCGGCGAGCGTTCCAGCCACACCTGGTTCGTGCTGAAGTACCTGCTCGGCTTCGAGAACGTGCGCAACTATGACGGTTCCTGGACCGAGTGGGGCAACGCCGTGCGGGTGCCGATCGTCAAGGGCAGCGAGCCCGGCGCGGCCCCCCAGCCGCGGCGCGGGCGGCACGGCGCGTAGAATTATTCCTCGTGACAGTGCAGAACATGCCGGCACAGCTGGCCGAGATCGTCAATGACTTCCAGTCCATGGAGGAATCCGAGCGGCTGGAACTGCTGCTGGACTTCTCCCGGTCGCTGCCGCCGCTGCCAGAGCGCCTGGCGGGCCATCCGGAACTGTTGGAGCAGGTGGTTGAGTGCCAGTCCCCGCTGTTCCTGACCATCGAGGTTGGGCAGGCCCCGGAACGGGCGGTCCAGCTGTACTTCTCGGCACCGCCGGAGGCTCCGACCACCCGCGGCTTCGCTTCCGTGCTGCACGAGGGGTTGAACGGGCTGCCGGCCGAGCAGATCCTGGCCGTGCCCGACGACGTCACCGACCAGCTGGGCCTGACCCGGGCCATTTCGCCGCTGCGGATGCGCGGCATGGCGGCGATGCTCGGGCGGGTCAAGCGCAAAATCCGCGAAGCCACGGCGGCCTAGCGGGCGCGCCATGGCCAAGGCAGCAAAGCACGCGGCGGGAACCCCGGCCACCAAGGTCCTTGTGGCGGCCGGGGTTCCCCATACGCTGCACAGCTACGAGCACGATCCGGCCGTCACGAACTACGGGCTGGAGGCGGCCACCGCGCTGGGCATCGACCCGGCGCGGGTCTTCAAGACCCTGCTGGTTTCGGTGGAGGGTTCCCTGGCCGTCGCCGTCGTGCCGGTCAGCGGCTCGCTGGACTTGAAGAAGTGCGCCGCCGCGCTGGGCGGGAAGCGGGCCGCGATGGCGGACCCGAAGGACGCCGAGCGGCGCACCGGCTACGTGCTTGGCGGCATCTCGCCACTGGGCCAGCGCCACCCCTCCCCCACGGTGATCGATGAAACCGCGCTGGGATTCGCCACCGTTTTGGTGTCCGGCGGGCGCCGGGGCCTGGACCTTGAGCTCGCCCCGGCAGACCTGGTCAGCCTGACCTCGGCTCGTACCGCCGCCATCGCGGCGGGCTGAGCCTTCCCGGCTGGCGGCCGGCCAGGTTCAGAGCGGCGGCAGGGCAGCCAGCAGCCTGCCGGCGGCTTCGGCCGGATCATCGGCCTCGGTGATGGCGCGCACGACGACGACGCGGCCGGCCCCGGCCTCGACCACCTGCTCCACATTGGACAGGTCGATGCCGCCGATGGCGAACCAGGGCCGCCCGCTGCCGGCGGCCTGCACCTGTGCCGCGGCTTCCTTGACCAGCTCCAGGCCCACGGCGGCGCGGCCCGGCTTGGTGGGCGTGGCCCAGACCGGGCCGGCGCAGAAATAGTCGAGGTCCGGCCGGGCCACGGCCGCGGCCACCTGCTCCGGGCTGTGGGTGGACAGACCGATGCCCACCTGCGGACCCACCAGCGAGCGTGCCGACGCCGGCGGCAGGTCCTGCTGCCCGATGTGGAAGACCGGGGCGCCCGAAAGCATCGCGATGTCCGCCCGGTCGTTGACCGCCCAGAGCCTGCCGTGCCGCCGGGCTGCGGTGGCGAGCACGGCCAGCAGCTCCAGTTCCTCGGCGGCTTCAATGGCCTTGTCCCGCAGCTGGATGATGTCCACGCCGCCGGCGAACGCGGCGTCGATGAACGCGGCGAAGTCGCCTTGGCGGGTACGGGCGTCGGTGCACAGGTACAGTCGGGCGGATTCAAGTGGCATGCTCCCCAGCCTAACTGCAGCTTCACCGCAGCGTAGTCGCGAGGGTCCCGTCGCTTCCAGCGGGCGACGGCGCGGCGGCTGCGCCATGGGAGTCGATGCAACTGCTATGGTGAACTTCGACTGCGGGAGCCCGGACGGGCTGAGAGGGCGCACGGCGCCGACCGCTTGACCTGATCCGGTTAGTACCGGCGTAGGGAAGGACAAGGAACTTTGCTCGCACATGCCGGAACCCACGCTCCCGAGGTGGATGTCGCCGTCGTCGGTGCCGGGATCGTCGGCCTCGGGATTGCCTGGGAGGCGGCGAGCGCGGGCCGCAGCGTCCGGGTGATCGACCCGGCCCCGGCAACCGGCGCCACCTTCGCCGCCGCGGGCATGCTGGCGCCGGTCAGCGAATTGCACTTCCAGGAAGAGGACCTACTCGAGCTGACCCTGGCTTCAGCCGCACTGTATCCGGAATTCATTGCACCCTTGGGGGACGGCCCCACCGGCTACCGGTCCACCCGGACGCTGGTGGTCGGTGCGGACGCCGCGGACCGGCAGGCCCTGGCCGATCTGCGCCAGCTACAGCTGAAGCACGGACTGGCGGTGGAACCGCTCGGTGTGCGCCAGGTCCGCAGCCAGGAACCGATGCTCGGACCGCAGCTGTCCTGTGCCTTCGGCATCGAGCAGGATCATCAGGTGGATCCGCGGGTGCTGGCCGATGCCCTGCAGTCGGCGCTGGCCGGCCACGCTCGCCGCCAAGGCTGGCCCGGCTGGCTGGTGCGGGAATCCGCAGCCGGGCTGCTGCACGAAGATCCGACGGACACAACCTCTGCGGTGATCGGCGTCGAACTGGCCGGCGGCAGCACGCTGCGCGCCACGGACGTCATCCTGGCCAACGGATTGGGCACCGCCGACGTCGCAGGACTACCCGCGGGACTGCGGCTGCCGCTGCGGCCCGTTTACGGCGATATCCTGCGGCTGCGCGTGCCCGCCACCCTGCGGCCGCTGCTGACGGCCACGGTTCGGGGCCTGGTCCGCGGCCAGCCGGTCTACCTAGTGCCCCGCGAGGACGGAACGGTGGTGCTGGGCGCCACCCAGCGCGAGGATGGCTCGGCGGCCGTCTCGGCCGGCGGCGCCTACCAGCTGCTGCGGGATGCGCAGGTTCTGGTGCCTGCCGTCGCAGAGCTGGAGCTGATCGAAACGACGGCGCGGGCCCGGCCGGGCACGCCCGACAATGCCCCGCTGCTCGGCCGGGTGGCCGGGCCCGGCGGCGCAGACATCCCCGGACTGATTATCGCCACCGGCTTCTTCCGCCACGGTGTGCTGCTGACCCCCATCGCCGCGCGGATCTGCCGCCTGCTGCTGGATTCGGCCCCGGACCCGGGCTGGGACAGATTCCGGCCCGACCGATTCTCCCGCACCCTAACCGGAAGGAACCCCGCATGACAGCCATCAACCTCAACGGCAGCCCCCGGACCATCACCGCCGGACGGACGCTGGCCGACCTCGTCGGCGAAATCACCGGCAGGGCGCTGGCTGCGGACGGACAGCCCGTGGACGGGGCCCGGCTGGGCGTAGCCGTGGCGCGCAACGCCGAAGTGGTCCCGCGCCGCAGCTGGTCGGCCACCACGCTGGCCGCCGGCGACGACATCGAAATCATCAACGCGGTCCAGGGAGGCTGACAGATGGAAAACGATCCGCTGCTCATCGACGGTGTGGCGCTGGCGTCCCGGCTCATCATGGGTACCGGCGGCGCCCCCAGCCTTGACGGCCTCGACGCCGCGCTGGCGGCCTCCGGGACGCAGCTGACCACGGTGGCGATGCGCCGCTACAGTCCTGGCGCCGGGGACTCGCTCTTCGCGCTGCTGCTGGAGCGCGGCATCCGGGTGCTGCCGAACACGGCCGGTTGCTTCACCGCGCGCGAGGCGGTGCTGACGGCCGAGCTGGCCCGGGAGGCGCTGGAAACCGATTGGGTGAAGCTGGAGGTGATCGCCGACGAGCACACCCTGCTGCCCGACGCCGTCGAACTGGTGGACGCCACCGAGCAGCTGGTGGGGCGGGGGTTCAAGGTCTTCGCCTACACCAATGATGATCCAGTGCTGGCGCTGCGGCTGGAACAGCTCGGCGCCGCGGCCGTGATGCCGTTGGGCGCACCGATCGGTACCGGGCTGGGCATCCTGAACCCGCACAACATCGAGCTGATCGTCAGCCGCGCCGGGGTGCCGGTGGTGCTCGACGCCGGCATCGGCACCGCGTCGGACGCTGCCCTTGCCATGGAGCTTGGGTGCGACGCCGTGCTGCTGGCCACTGCGGTGACCCGGGCACAGGACCCGGTGCGGATGGCCGCCGCATTCCGGCATGCCGTCATCGCCGGCCGGCTGGCCGCGGGAGCCGGCCGGATCCCGCGGCGCGAGCACGCCCAGGCCTCTTCCGCGATGGCCGGACGCCCGGACCTGTAGGTCCGTCTGGGGCGCCCGGCGCCGCTGACCGGCTCGCACCCGGCCCCGCTTCCCCGGTCCGGCGCGGAACTTCCCTGCTTTAGCCTTCAAGCAGTGCCCTCACCT
>NZ_JAKLTQ010000002.1 GCF_022012395.1 Arthrobacter hankyongi | reverse complement strand
GCCCTGGAAGAATTTCTTGGCCATCGGGGCTCCGGTGACCGCCCCGAGATCGCCGTCCTCGACAAACACGGCGATGGCCAGGTCGCCCTGCGCGGCAATCACCCAGGAGTGCGTCTTCAGCGGCTTGTCCGAACCGTATTCAGCGGTGCCGGTCTTGCCGATCACCGGTCCGCCGGGCAGGTCGGTCAGGCTGGCCAGGTAGCCGTCCGTCACCGCCGCCCGCATCATCGTGCGCAGCTGCCCGGCCTCCGCCGCCGTCAGCTTCGGCACGTCCGGCAGCTTGGCACCGGCGTCGTGGCCCTCGACCAGCTGCGGCACCACGGCCTGCCCCTTGACCACCGATGCCATCAGCGCGGCCATCGCCAGGGGCGAAACCTGCACGGTCCCCTGGCCGATCATCGCGGCCGCATGGGCGGTACTGGTCTCGTCCGGATTGATCTTGCCGAGGAAGGCATCCAGCCCGAGGTCCGCCTTCATGCCGATGCCCAGCGCGCCGGCGGCGTCGGCGAGCTTGCGCTGCGGGAGGTTCCCGAACTCCGACACGAAGGCGGTGTTGCAGGAGTGGGCCACCGCCTCGGTCAAGGTAATGGCGCCGGTGTAGGCCGCCGGGTAGCCGTCCGCGTTCTCGAACTTCTGGCCGTCGGCGGAGAACTGCGGATCGCAGGTCACCGTGGACTTGGGCGTCATGCCTTGGCGCAGCAGCCCGAGCGACGTCGCAATCTTGAAGGTGGAGCCGGGCGCGTACTGGCCGAGGAAGGCCGTGTTGTAGCCGCCGCTGTCCGGGCCGTTGGCCGCCGCGAGGATCTCGCCGGTGGAGGGACGGATGGCCACGATGGAGCTCGGGGAGGTGATGTCCGCCAGGACCTTCTCCGCGGCAGTCTGCAGCCGGGGCACCAGTGACGTCTTCACGTCGCGGCCGTCCACCGGCTCGGTGGCGTAGAGTTCGCGCGACGGCGCCTGGGCGCCTTCCGCCGCGGGCTTGCCGACGGCGCTGATGGTCAGCCCGGGCGTGCCGGCCAGTTCGTCGTTGAAGGAGGCCTGCAGGCCTCCGGCGCCGACTGTCTCGCCCGCGACGATCTTTCCGCCGGACTTCTCGATGTCCTCGGCGGTCGCTTCGCGGACGGAGCCGAGGACGGCGGAAGCGAATCCTCGGGTGGGCGCCAGCGGCAGGGCCCCGGCCTGGGCGGCCGCTCCCTTGATCGACTCCAGTTCCGCCTGGCCCAGCTTCCTGTAGGCAGCCTGGCGCAGGGTGATGGCCTGGACGAAGGCATCGGGACCGGAGCCGGCCACCGTCGCTGCGTACTGACCCGCATCGATGCCGACGAGGCCGGCCAGTGCCCGGGCCGACGACTCGGCCTGGGCGTCGGACAGACCCTTCTTGTCGATGCCGACCACCTGCACCGGCCGGTCCTTCACGATGGCCTTGCCGGCAGCGTCGAGAATGGCGCCGCGCTTCGGCTGCGCGGTGTGGACGCTGAGCTTCTCCCCCGCCTGCAGCGACGGTTCGACGGCGGCCGGAGACCATTGGATATCCCAGGGCTTTTCGGCATCGTCGGTGCGCTGCAGCTGCGCTGCCGCCTGGTAGGTCCAGTCCTTGTCCGTGTCCGGCAGGTCCCAGGTGTAGTTGAGCGTGGCCCGGGCGGTATCCTCGCCGGTCTGGCTGACGTCTCCCACCGTAACCTTGGGCTTAAGCGGGGCCATGCCCTTGGTGATTCCGGACAGTTCGGTCTGGACATCCGCCGCCGGCGTGGTGAACGCGAGCTTCTCCACCTTGCCGTCGGACAGCGCCGCGGCCAGCGCCTGGGCGGTGGAACGACCGTCGTCCTTCGGGGCACAGGCGGTGCCCGACAGCACCAGCGCCAAAGCCAGCAACGTACCTGCAGTGCGCCGTAGCATGATCCTCCCAAGCGTGTCCAAGTTCTTCTCCACCATCTAGTCTGCACCACGCTGAAACCTGCAATCGCCCCACACACAGGCAGTGGCGGCACCGTACGGCGCCGCCACTGCCTGTGGACTGGGCTCAGGTCTCCGTCATGCGGGTCAGGTATGCGGAACCTCCCCGCGGTTTCGGGTCAGCAGCAGGCCGAGCGCGATCATGCCCGCGCCGAGGACGAAGTGGAGCCAGTTGTCTGCGGTATTGACCGGAACGAAGTTGGCCACCGAGTCATGTCCGATCAGCAGACCGTACAGCCAGAGGACCAGGTAGACGACGCCGCCCCAGATCAGGAAGTTGCGGGCACCTGTCGCGCTGCGTGCCAGGACCAGCCCGACCACCCCGAAGAGCAGATGCACGATGTTGTGCAGGATCGACACCTGGAACACACCGAGCAGCAGGGCGTCCGATTCGTGACCGGCGAAGGAAATCGCCACATAGTTCGCGGTGATCCCGGGAATGAAGCCCAGGATGCCAACCACCAGGAAGACCACGCCCGCAGCCAGCGCCGCCTTCTGGGCATTCGTGTACACATGCCCGGGAGCATGAGCATAATTCGGTGATGATGCGGTCATTGCATTCCTCCATTCGAAGGCTGCCGCCCATCAGGACGGCAGGGGTACATCTGCGGAGCCGTGCCCATGTAACTATAATAAGTGAGCTTATGGATTTCCGTTATGGAGAATTTCCGCCTATCGGCCCGGCCGGGCGGCGGGAACCCTAGCCGAAAATACCGGGGACGGGCGGGGTTTGAAGCAAATGGATCCGCCGCTCCAGCTCCGGCAGGGTCAGGTTCGCTACGGCGCCAATGCTTTCCGGCGATCCTCCGGCGGCCAGCGCTTCCGCCATCGCACAGCTCAGGGCCGCCTGTGCCTGATCCATTTCAGCCTGCAGCGACTCCACACAGGCAGAGGCTGCCCAGACTTGCCTGATTTTCTCGTTCACGTCGTTCCCTTCAGTCGAGTGGCACGGCGTGCGACCAGCCGGTAATGCCAGCCTACAGGCGAGACAGACAGTTCTGTCTACCCCTTGGCCCGGAACCGGCGGCCGGAGATGGTTTTCCAGCTGCGGCGTTGCTCGATGAGCATCCTGCAGCCCTGCCACGGGGCATCGGAGCCAGCGGAGGTGGCCGTGCGGGCCAACCCTCCCGGCGGCGCAGCAAGACAGACCTGTCTTTCCATTCGCCGGGCAGCTGCGTAAACTGGGACCAGCAACAACGCCGAGCGTCGGTCCCCCCAACGAGGCGCCGCGTTGGGCCCCCGGAATTCCCCCAAGTTCCCGGGGGCTGCTTCATGTCAGCGAGGCCATGCCGCATCTGCATCAGTTTCCAGCACCCGCGAGGAGCCCCATCATGAAGTTCCGCCTGTCCGCGCTGCTAGGCACGACTGCCGCACTCTGCCTCACCGTCGCCGCCTGCGGTTCCCCGTCCGCGGAAACCCCGTCGGCCGGAACGGCGTCGGGCACTACCCTTCAGCAGGTCAAGGACGCCGGCGTCCTGACCGTGGGCACCGAAGGAACCTACAAGCCGTTTTCCTTCCACCAGGGCGGCAACGGCCCGCTGACCGGCTATGACGTCGAAGTCGTTACCGCCGTCGCGGACAAGCTCGGCGTGAAGCCCAAGTTCGAGGAAACCCAGTGGGACGCCATCTTCGCCGGCCTTGACGCGGGCCGCTTCGATGTCATTGCCAACCAGGTGAGCATCAACGACGAGCGCAAGGCCAAGTATGATTTCTCGAAGCCCTACACGGTCAGCCGCGGGGTCATCGTCACCCAGGCGGACAACAACGACATCAGCTCATTCGAGGATCTGAAGGGCAAGACCACCGCGCAGTCGCTGACCAGCAACTGGTATCAGCTGGCCAAGGATTCCGGGGCGCAGGTCCAGGCCGTCGAGGGCTGGGCCCAGTCCGTCGCGCTGCTGGAGCAGGGCCGGGTGGATGCCACCATCAACGACAACCTGACGTACCTGGACTACCAGGCCACCAACCACAACGACAAGATCAAGATCGCCGCCAAGACGTCCGATACGTCGGAGAGCGCACTGGCCTTCCGCAAGGGCAGCACCGACCTGGTGGCCGCCGTGGACAAGGCGCTGGATGAACTGCGCCAGGACGGCACCCTGGCCAGGATCTCCGAGAAGTACTTCGGCGAGGACGTCACGAAATAGCGTCCGCCAGCCGGCGGACGGGCTGTCCGCCTGCCGGCGGCCTACTTCACGGCGATCAGCTCGATCAGCTGGATCTGGGGGTCTTTGGCCAGCAGTTCGGTTCCGTGCTCGGCGAGAGCGGCAGGAATGGCGCCGTCCAAGTGGGCCCGGCGTGCTTCCTCGGTCTCGAAGGTGTCAAAGATGCCGAAGGTGTTTTCGCTGGCCCGGAAGGCATACCAGGTCCTGGTCCCGGGCTCGGCAGCGGCGATGTCCCGGCTGGCCTGCAGGAAATCCCAAACCTCCTGTTCCTTCCCGGGCCTGGCTTCCACCAGGGCGAGCAGTCCATATTGCAGTGCCATCGCAACCTCCTCGAGCGGCGGCCCGAAGACCGGCCGGCAGACATTTCCGAGCGTAGAGACTTCCCGGATCCCCGACAAGGGATCGGCTTCCGGCGCTCATGGTTCCGTGACGGCACCAAGCTGGCAGGCCGCCCCCACGTACAGCGCCGCCATGGCCCGGGCTGCGTGCTCCACCGCGTCGTCGGAGGGCAGGAAGGAGCTAGAATGCAGCGCCGGCGGATCCTCGTCCGCGGGACCGCCCACGCCCAGGAAGGCCATCAGCCCGGACACCCGCTGGGTGTAGAAGGCGAAGTCGTCCGAGCCGCAGGTGCGCAGCGGCGGCACGAGCTGCAGCCCGGCCCGGGCCAGCCAGGCGGAGGTATGCCCGGCGAGCGCGGGGTCGTTGACCAGCACGGGCTCGCCGTGCGTTATCCTCACCTCCGCCCTGGCGCCCGCGGCCCGGGCCAGGTAGTGCGCGGACTGGCGCAGTCCGCGGTGCAGCCGCTGCTGGTCCGCGATGCTCATGGCCCGCACCGTGCCGCGCAGCCGGGCGGTGTCCGGAATGACATTCGCCGCGGATCCTGCCTCGAGCTGGCCGATGCTCAGGGTCGCCGCCTCGAGCGGGTTGACGTGGCTGCGCACCAGGTCGTAGAGGGCCAAGGCGATCCTGGCGGCCACCGGCACCGGGTCGAGGGCCGTGTGCGGGTAGGCCCCGTGGCCGCCGCGGCCGCGGACCGTGATCTCGAATTCGTCGTTGGACGCGTTGACAGCCCCGCCGGTGATGCTGACCGATCCGGCCGGCAGCCCGGGGTGGACATGCACGCCCAGGACCGCCTCGATGCCGGCGGCTTCCAGCACCCCGCCGGCGACGATCTCGGACGCCCCGGAGGCAGCGATCTCTTCCCTGGGCTGCGCAATGGGCGCCAGCGCTACCGGGATCGGCACGGCAGCTGCCGCCCGGGTGAACGCCACCAAGGCAGCCTGGTGCACGTCGTGCCCGCAGGCGTGCATCGCACCGTTCACCGCGGCCCACGGCACACCTGTGGTTTCGTGGATGGGCAGTGCATCCAGTTCGGCCCGCAATCCGACCGCCGGCCCGGCCGGCGGCCCCACCCGGGTAATGAACCCGGTCCCGGCCAGTGGCTGTACGGGCATGCCCAGCTCCGCCGCCAGCAGTGCGGCGGCCGGGCCCTCGTAGCCGGAGAGGCACGGATTGCGGTGCAGTTCGCGGCGCAGTCCGACGGCGGCGGCCAGTTCGGGTTCGAGCGCGGCGATCAGTTCGTCGAGGAGCCCGCTGGCGCTCCAGCCCATCAGGACTCCAGCCCGTAGACCCGTGCCGCATTCCGGCAGCCGATGAGGGACGCGACCCGCCGGGCGTCCTGGACGGACCAGTCGCCGCCGTCGACCCAGCGCTCCGCCGCCTGGCCGAAGCCGCGCCGGAACAGCGCGGCACCCAGGTAATGCAGCTCGGGCAGCCCGATCGCGTCGGTGGAAAACAGCGCCTTGTGGAAGGGGGTCAGTTCCAGCAGTTCGGCGATCACCGCCGGCGAACGGCTGCCGGTGTGGTTCACGGCCAGCCCGACGTCGACGTAGACGTGCGGAAAAACCTGCGCCAGGTAGCCGGCTTCCCGGTGGTAGGGATAGCAGTGCAGCAGCATCATCGGCACCCCCGCGGCACGGGTGGCCCGCAGCCAGCCGGTCAGGAGCAGCGGATTGCACCGGTGCAGGTCCAGCTCGGCGTCCCCGTAGCCGGTATGGAACTGGATGGGCTTGCCCAGTTCCAGCGCGGTCCAGAGCAGATGCCGCAGCAGGACCGGGTCCGCCAGCCGCGGCACTGCCCCGGCGGAACCCGGCCGGCCCAGCCAGCGCGCGGCGGCACGCTCCAGCTCGCGTGCCGGCGGCGGCGACGGGTCGAAGTCCAGCCCGCAGCGGTAGGCGGCGACGGATTTGAACCCCGCGGCGTCCCGGGCCGCCAGGCCGAGGGCCTGGGCGAAGTCCGCGCCGAACGACGACGGCGTGGTTTCGGCGGCGACCTGCTCGGCGACATGCTCGAGCCTGACGATTTCCCGCCCGATGCCGCCGGCCAGGGCCGCGGTCTGGGCAGGCGAGGTCAGTTCCCCCGCCCGGTAGCCGGTGTCCACCAGCAGGGTGCCGAGCCCGGCGGCGCCGAGCAGGCGCCGGTTGACGGCGTCGGGCCCCAGTTCCAGCCGGCGGGCCAGATAGTCCTCCGCGGCCGCATGCGGTTCCAGGTCCAGCAGCGGCGCGCACCACCGGCGGATGGCAAAGCCCAGCTGGCTGTCGAACATGCTGGTTCCGGCCGGTCCGGGCCAGTTGGACTCGGTGGCCAGGGCCTCGAACCCGTCCCGGTCCAGGGCGGTGCCGACCACCCCGTGGCAGTGGTGGTCGGTCAGCGGCAGCCCGTCCATGACGGTGCCGGCCGCCGGGTCGGCCGGATCAGTAGACACTGGCGTAGCTCCGGCATTTTCCGGCGTCGTCCAGCCCCTCGAGCCGGCGCAGTTCGTCCAGTTTGAGCGCCCGGTGCACCTGCAGCAATTCGGGCGCGAACCAGCCGGACACCACCGGGTCCTCCTGCAGCGCCACCAGCGCCTCCGGCAGCGAACCGGGCAACCGGGCAATGCCTGTGCGGTGCCGCTCCTCCTCCCCCACCGCCTCGATCGGGCGGTCCAGCAGCACCGGTGCCGGCAGCTGCGCCCGGATGCCTTCCAGCCCGGCACGGATCAACACGCCCAGTACCAGCCAGGGGTTGCCGGTCGCGTCCCCGGCCCGGAACTCCAGGTTCAGCTGGCCGGCCGGGCCCCGGCCGGGCAGCTCGAACGTGGGACACAGCCGGAGCATGGACTCACGGTTGCGCTCGCCCAAAAAGGCATGGGTGGCCGACCACCGGTGGGGCGCCAGCCGCAGGTAGGACACCTCGCTGGCCGCGGTGAAGGCCAGCAGCGCCCGGGCATGGCGGATGATCCCCGCCGCAAAGGAACCGGCGGCCGCCGAGAGCCCGCCCGGCCGGGCGGCGTCGTACATCGCCGGTACGCCGGCGGCGTCCCGGAGGCTGAAGTGCACGTGCACGCCGTTGCCGACGGCGTCGGGCTCGAGCAGCGGCGCAAAGCTCGCCTGCTGTCCGCGGGCATGGGCCAGGTTCCGCACGATGTCGCGCAGCAGCACCGCGCGGTCCGCGGCGGTGAGGGCGTCGGCGGCGGCGACGGTAATCTCGCACTGGTGGCGGCCGTATTCGGCCAGCCAGTTTTCCGGCTCCAGTCCGGCCTCAGCCAGGATGCCCACCAGCTCGGTGCCCAGCGGCTCGGCCCGGAGCATGGCCTGCAGCGACATCGGCGGCGGGGCCGGGGCATCTGTGACCAGCATGAACTCGTGTTCGAACGCGGCCAGGAGCTGCAGCCCGGCTTCCTGCTCCAGGTCGGCCGCGGCCCGGCGGAGGAAGGTCCGCGGGCAGCACGCCCAGGGGGTACCGTCCGTGTGCGTGATGTCGGCCAGCAGCACGGTCAGCGGCGGCCGGCCGGGAACGCCGTCGATGCGGGTCAGGGACCGCGGATCCGGCAGCAGGCGCAGGTCGCCGGTGGCATCGAAAGGGCTGCCCTCGACAATGCTCCCGAACGCGCCGACACCGAGATTGGCCGGCACCCAGCCGCAGCCGGCCTCCGGATCGAGCCGGGCCAGAGGCATGGCCCGGCCCCGGGTGATGGCGCACAGGTCATTGGTGGCGACGAACGCGAGTTCATGCTCAGTCATCCGGTCCTCCTGGGCTGGATCCCTCCATGCCTGCTGCGCCGATTCAATCATCTTGCGCAGGCTACGGGAAGGCCCGGGCGGGCCGGCACCGCTGCCCTCCGGGCGGGGATGTACTAGCGTAGCCCCATGGATGTGGACTGGGGGCTCTTCTGGAGTTCGCTCTGGCCCATCACGAGGGCGGGCCTGCTGGGAACCATCCCCCTGGCCCTGATCTCGTTCGCCCTCGGCCTGTTGATCGCGCTGGCGGTGGCGCTGATGCGGATCAGCGGCAACCGGGTCCTGGCCGGGGCGGCACGCGCGTACGTTTCGGTCATCCGCGGCACGCCGCTGCTGGTGCAGTTGTTCGTGATCTTCTACGGGCTGCCCTCCGTCGGCCTGGTCATCGACCCGTGGCCCAGTGCCATCATCGCCTTCTCGCTGAACGTCGGCGGCTACGCCGCGGAGGTGATCCGCGCGTCGATCCTCTCGGTGCCGAAGGGCCAATGGGAAGCCGGCCACACCATCGGCATGTCCCGCGGCAAGACGCTGCAGCGGATCATCCTGCCGCAGGCCGCCCGGGTGTCGGTGCCGCCGCTGTCCAACACCTTTATCTCGCTGGTCAAGGACACCTCGCTGGCGTCGCTGATCCTGGTCACCGAGCTGTTCCGGAAGGCGCAGGAGATTGCCGCGTTCAGCCAGGAATTCATGCTGCTGTACCTGGAGGCGGCACTGGTGTACTGGGTCTTCTGCCTGGTCCTCTCCAGCGGCCAGTCCCACCTGGAAAGGAGGCTGGGCCGGCATGTCGCCCACTGACCCGACCCCTCCCCGCAGCGGCGATGACGGACGCGGCGCATCCGGCGGGCGTGTGCTGACCGTCAGCGGCCTGCGCAAGTCCTTCGGCGGCAACCAGGTGCTCAAGTCCATCGACCTGGCCGTGGACCAGGGCCAGGTACTGACGCTGATCGGACCGTCCGGCTCCGGTAAAACCACCGTGCTGCGCTGCCTGAACGGGCTGGAGGTTCCCGACGCCGGCACCGTGGCCTTCCGCGGCGGCCCCACCGTGGACTTCGGCGGGCAGGTGAAGCGCCGGCAGCTGATGGCGCTGCGGGACCGCAGCGCCATGGTCTTCCAGCACTACAACCTGTTTCCGCACATGACCGTGCTGCAGAACATCATCGAAGGGCCCGTCCAGGTGCAGAAACGGCCCAAGGCCGAGGTCGTGCACGAGGCGGAGGAGCTGCTGGCCAGGATGGGCCTGGCCGGCAAGCGCAACGACTACCCGGCACAGCTGTCCGGCGGCCAGCAGCAGCGGGTAGGCATCGTCCGTGCGCTGGCGCTCCGGCCATCCCTGCTGCTGTTCGACGAACCGACCTCGGCGCTGGATCCGGAGCTGGTGGGAGAGGTACTGACCGCGATCAAGGAACTGGCCGAGGAAGGCTGGACCATGGTGATGGTCACCCACGAACTGGCGTTCGCCCGGGAAGTGGCCAGCGAGGTGGTGTTCATGGACGGCGGCGTCGTGGTGGAGCGCGGCCACCCGGACGTGGTCCTGCGCAATCCGCGCCAGGAGCGCACGCGGCAGTTCGTGCACCGGTTGCTGAACCCGTTCTAGGAGGACACCGATGCTGCAGATCGACTTCCTGCCCGCCACGGCCGCCACCCAGGTGGCCCAGCTGCTGCTGGCCTTCGTCCTCTCCGGAATTGTCGGCATCGAACGCGAACGCAACCTCAAGAGTGCCGGGCTGCGGACCCACATCCTGGTGGGGATGGGCGCGGCCCTGTTCACGCTGGTCTCCGCCTACGGCTTCACTGCCGTGACCGGAGACAATGTCGTGCTGGACCCCGCGCGCATCGCGGCGCAGGTCGTCTCCGGCATCGGCTTCCTCGGCGCCGGAGTCATCTTCGTCCGGCGGAACGCCGTCACCGGGCTGACCACCGCGGCCTCCATCTGGATGACCGCGGCTATCGGCATGGCCTGCGCCGCCGGGATGCCGCTCATCGCGGTGCTGGCCACGCTGCTCGAGGTCGTGACGGTCGGCCTGCTCAAGGTTGTCAGCCGGTTCATCTCGTCCGGCGGCCGCGAACACGGTTTCCTCGTCAGGTACCAGGACCGCGCCGGTGTGCTGAAGGAAGTGCTGGCGCGCTCTGCGGAGCTTGGTTTCGCCGCCTCCCTCACCCAGCTGCGCAAGGCGGAACCGTCCGGGGGCCTGACCGAGGCTGAACTCCATCTGGAGCGCGGAGGCCGGGCGGTCGAAGACCTCGCCGAGGGCCTCGCCGGGATCGACGGCGTCGTCTCGATCCGCCTCACCGACCCGGAGAACTCCTAGTGTTCCCTGCTGGGTTTCTGCGGGAGACGTGCCGCCTCCGCGCGGCTATGCTGTTGTTACCGTCACACGCCCCGAGGAATCAACACCCGGCAGGCCGTTCGAACGGTCTGCCGGTCCGCCCTTGGCTACGGAGGCTGACATATGGACGACCACGGCCAGAACCCCATCTCGCTGCAGCGGGCCGCCGGCAAGGCAGCGCGGCAGACGACGCCTTGGAGCGCCCAGGCGGAGTTCAGCCCGCCCGAGCGGGACTCGGTGCACATTATCGAGGAGCAAAATGCGGACCGGGTTCCCGACCTGGTGCCCGTGCGCCTCGGCAGGATGCTGCAAAGCCCCTTCGCCTTCTACCGCGGTGCGGCAGCGGTGATGGCCCGGGACCTCTCCGCCGGCCCCGTCACCGGCCACCGGGTCATGGCCTGCGGGGACGCCCATCTGGCCAATTTCGGGCTCTATGCTTCGCCGGAACGCCGGCTGGTATTCGACCTGAACGACTTCGATGAGTCCTTTCCCGCCCCGTGGGAGTGGGATGTCAAGCGCTTGGCGGCCAGCGTCTGGCTGATGGGACGGAACAACTCCCATTCCGAGGACGACTGCCGCTCCGCCACGGCGGCCGCCGTCCAGACCTACCGCGAGACCCTGCGCCAGCTCTACAAGATGACTGCGTCCGAGCGCTACTTCTACCAGGTGGAAGCGGATGAGCTTACCGTAGAGGATGCCAAGGACTCGCGCATCATCGGCGCCACGACGGCCAAGGCTCGGCGGCGCACCTCCGAACAACTGCTGTCCGAACTCACGGTGTCCACCGTCAACGGGGAACCAGCCATCGCCGACCAGCCGCCGATCGTCCGCCACCCGGAGACGAAGGATCTGGACGGCGTCAAGGATCTCTATTTCCGGGAGTACCGGGACACCCTGCGTGCCGACACCGGCCTGCTCCTGGAGCAGTACAGGCTGGTCGATTACGCTTGGCGGATCGTCGGCGTCGGCAGCGTGGGCACCCGCTGCTGGATCCTGCTGCTGCTGGGCCCGGCCGCCGAGCCGCTCTTCCTCCAGGCGAAAGAGGCCGGTCCCTCGGTCCTCGAAACCTACGGCGCGATCACCGGCACCCGCCCGGGCGTGCTTGAGGCCATCGCCTCGCGGGGACAAGGCTACCGAGTGGTCAGCGCCCAGCGGATCCTCCAGGCCCAGTCTGATCCCTTCCTTGGCTGGGTGGCCGATGCCACCGGCCTCGACGGCAGGAAACGGGACTTCTATGTGCGGCAGTTCCGGGATATGAAGGGCTCCTTCAAACTGGAGCAGTTCACCCCGCCCCAGTCGGCCAGGTATGCCCGGCTGTGCGGCCGGCTGCTGGCCCGCGGACATTCCCAAAGCCCGGGCAGCTCGTACATCGCCGGATACTTGGGAAAATCGGATGGCTTCGACCAGGCCATCTGCGACTGGGCCCGCCGGTACGCGGACCAGGCCGAACGGGACCACCAGGCCCTGGCCCTCGCTGTCCGGTCCGGCAAGCTGGCTGCGGAGGCCGGGGTCTAGGATGGATTGACCTATGCCGGCTGCCCCGAACACTATTGCGCTGGACCGCGCTGCGGGCAAGGCGGCCCGGCAGATGCTGCCCCGGACCGCGCACGCCGAGTTCAGGGTGCCGGAGCGCGACGCCGTCGGCGTTATCGAGGAACAGGACACCGCGCGGGAGGCGGAGCTGGTGCCGGTGCGCATCGGCAGGATGCTGCAAAGCCCGTTCGCTTTCTACCGCGGCTCGGCCGCAGTGATGGCCGGGGACCTCGCCGCCGCGCCGGTCACCGGGCACCGGGTGGTGACCTGCGGGGACGCGCACGTGGCCAATTTTGGATTCTACGCCTCACCCGAACGCCAACTGGTCTTCGACCTGAACGACTTCGACGAGGCCTTCCCCGCGCCGTGGGAATGGGACATAAAACGGCTGGCGGCCAGTGCCTGGCTGAACGGACGGAACAATTCGCATTCCGAGGACCAGTGCCGCACCGCCACGGCAGCGGCGGTGCAGGCCTACCGGGAAAACCTGCGGCGCCTCTACGAGATGACCGCGACCGAACGCTACTTCCACCAAGTGGAGGTGGAGCCGGCCACCATCGCCGCGCTGGACGCCCATACCGCGCGCATCGTGGCAAGGACGGTGGCCAAGGCCCGGCAGCGCACCTCGGAGCAACTGCTCGGCAAGCTCACGGTGACCACCATCGAAGGCGAAACACGCATCGTGGACCAGCCACCGGTCATCCGCCACGCCGACGCATGGGATCTTGAGCAGGTCGAAAGCCTCTACGTCCGGCGGTACCGGGACACCCTGCGTGCCGATACCGCCGTGCTGCTGGACCAGTACCGGCTGGTCGACTACGCACTGCGGATCGTCGGCGTCGGCAGCGTGGGAACCCGCTGCTGGATCCTGCTGCTGCTGGGCCCTGCGGGCGAACCGCTCTTCCTGCAGGCCAAGGAGGCCGGCCACTCGGTGCTCGAGACGCACGGGAAAGTCACCGGCACGCCCCGGCCCGTGCTCGAAGCCCTGACGACACGGGGCCAGGGCTTCCGGGTCGTCAGCGCCCAGCGCATCCTCCAGGCCCAGTCGGACCCGTTCCTGGGCTGGGTCGCGGACGTGACCGGTACGGACGGCAGGAAGAGGGACTTCTACATCCGGCAGTTCCGCGACATGAAAGGAGCCTTCCAGCTGGAGGAACTCACTGCCGGAGATACCGCCAGGTATGCCAGCCTGTGCGGCCGACTGCTGGCCCGCGCCCATGCCCAAAGCCCCGGCAGCGCCTATATTTCCGGATACCTGGGCAGCTCGGATGCCTTCGACCAGGCAGTTGCCACCTGGGCTGGCCGCTATGCGGACCAGACGGAGAAGGACTACGAGGCGCTGGGCCTCGCGGTGCGGTCCGGCCGCCTGGCGGCAGAAACCGGGGTCTAGCCTGGCGGAACGGCAGCGGGCCGCCCGGAATGCGCCGGCCGGCGGATGCGTTCCATCATGAGGCTGGAGCCGGCCGGCCTGCGCTGCCGGCCACGGCGGGCCCGAGGCAGCCGGCCGGTATTGTGCACGTCCTATGTGGAGGAGCCGCATGAAAAGGACACCAGAGGAAACGGCCGCCGCGGCCGGCACTGTCCGACCGCGGCAACACACCAACCTTGTCTTCCTCGGCCTGATGATGGCCGTCCTGCTCGCCGCGCTGGACCAGACCATCGTCTCCACCGCGCTGCCGACCATCGTCGGGGACCTGCACGGGCTGGAGCACATCTCCTGGGTGATCACCGCATACATCCTCGCCGCCACCATCGGCCTGCCCATCTACGGCAAGCTCGGCGACCTCTTTGGGCGCAAGAGCATCTTTGTCTTTGCGATCGCGGTCTTCCTGGCCGGCTCTGTGCTCTCCGGCACGGCCCAGAACATGGCCCAGCTGATCATTTTCCGGGCCATCCAGGGCGTGGGCGGCGGCGGGCTGATGATCGGCGCCCAGGCGATCATCGGCGACCTGGTCTCCCCGCGCGAACGCGGCAGGTACATGGGGCTGATCGGCGGGGCGTTCGGCCTGGCTTCGATCAGCGGACCGCTGCTCGGCGGGTTCATCACGGACTACTTCAGCTGGCGCTGGATCTTCTACATCAACGTGCCGCTGGGAGCGGCGGCGCTGGCCGTGATCATCCCGTCGCTGCAGCTGCCCAAGCCGGACGGCCCGCGGCCGAGGCTGGACTATGCCGGCGCGGTGCTGCTGACGGTGGCGAGCACCGCGGTCGTCATGCTCACCAGCTGGGCCGGCACCACCTACGCCTGGAACAGCCCGGTGATCATCGGCCTCGGCGCCACCGTGCTGCTCGCAGCGCTCCTGTTTGCCGCCGTCGAACGCCGCGCCGCCGAGCCGGTGCTGCCGCTGGGGCTGTTCCGGACCCGGAACTATGCCCTGCCCACGTTGATGGGCATCGCCGTCGGCATCGCCATGTTCTCCACGATCGCGTACATGCCCACCTTCCTGCAGATGGTCAACGGGGCCACCGCCGTCCAGTCCGGGCTGATGATGCTCCCGCTGGTGGCCGGCATGCTCACCGCCACGATCGGCAGCGGCCAGCTCATCTCGCGTACCGGCCGGTACAAGATCTACCCGGTGCTCGGCACCGTGCTGATGATCGCCGGGCTGGTGCTGCTGTCCCGGATTTCCGATGCCACGCCGTACGCCTTCACCGCCGCCGGGCTGGTGGTGCTGGGCGTGGGGCTGGGCTGCATCATGCAGAACCTGGTGCTGATCGTGCAGAACAGCGTGCCCCGGCGCACCATGGGGGCGGCGATCTCCACCACCAACTACTTCCGCCAGATCGGGGCCAGCTTCGGCATTGCGCTGTTCGGCTCCATCTTCATCAACCGGCTGGCGGAGCAGCTCGCCGGCGCCCCCGCGGGCGTACCCGACGTCGGCACGGCAGGCTTTGGCTCGCTGAGCCCGGCGGTGCTGCGCGCCCTGCCGGCCCCGGCACATGAGGCGATCGTCTATGCCTTTGGCCAGGCGCTGCCGCCGATTTTCCTGTTCGCGGTGCCGATCATCGGGGTGGCCTTCGTGCTGTCGCTGTTCATCCGCGAGACTCCGCTCTCGGAGACCGTGGGCGGCAGCGCCGAATAAGGCAGCCGGTGTTCCGCTGCACCGGCTTTAATACTAAGTTTGCTTAGTGAATGGTCCTACGTGGAAGGACAGGAGCATGGAAATGACCGATATGGTGGCGGCTGGCACGGGTTCGGGCCGGCCGGTGCACGAAGCGGACGGCAGGTAGGCCGATGATCAGCCAGGAAACGATTGAAGGATTCCTGGACCGGCTCGCGTCCGGCCAGCCCACGCCGGGCGGCGGGGCGGCGGCGGCCCTGCAGGCGGCGCAGGGCGCGGCGCTGCTGTCCAAGGCGGCCAGCTTCACCACCGGCCCGCGCTTCGCCGAGCACGAGGCGGCGGCCCGCCGCCTGGCCGCAAAGGCCCGGGACCTGATCCCCCAGGCCCTGGCCCTGGCCGACGATGACGAGCAGGCCTTCGACCGCGTAGCCACCGCCTACAGGCTGCCGAAGGATTCCGAGGCGGAACGCACGGCCCGCAGCGGCGCGGTCCAGGATGCGCTGCGGGAGGCGGTCCGGCCGCCCAAGAAGCTGATCATGCTGACCAAAACCCTGCTGGGCCTGGGCGAGGAGCTGGCCGGTTTCGCGAATCCGGATTTGCGCAGCGACCTCGCCGCGGGCTTGGAGGCGATACGCGCCGCGGCCGCCGGGGCCAGGGCCATCCTGGCCGCGGACCGGAAGGACATCACCGACAGCGGCATCGCGGACACCCTCCAGGTACCGGCCTCGAATGCGGCGGATATCGCCGAGGCCTGCGCCAGATTGTCCGAACAGCTCAGGATGCAGATCCGCGCAGCCCACCGTTGACCGGCGTTCCGTTGCTGCGCTGTTCGGCCGCCGATCCGGCGCCTACTGCTCCCCGCTGCCGCGCAGGTGGATGGCTGCCTCGGGGGTGGCCACCTGGAAGCTGAAGGACTGCTCCAGGTAGAGCTGCACGGTATCGGCGTCGTGGTGGCTGTAGCCGATCGAGAGGTCCTGGCCGGATTCGAAGAGGAAGTCCCCGCCGCGCAGGCTCATGACAATGGCGCCGCGTACTCCCGGCGCCCAGACAATCGGACCATGCAGGATCCGCTGCAGGTGCTCCGAAAGCAGGTAGCCGCCCCGCTCCGTACTCTCCATCACCGCGTTGTAGTGCCCCGGCCCCAAGGCCAGGCCGAAGGGCTCGCCGATGCCTGCCTGCAGCAGGACCGTGACCGCCTTGGCCACCCGCTTGGGGTAGTCCACGAAATCCTCCACCCGGGGCACGGGCTCGTGCGGCGAGGCCTCGGTGACGCCCCGGATGCCCGCCTCCGCCCAGCCGTGCAGCACGGCGACGTTTTCGGCGCTGGCGATCCGCAGGGCGGCCTCGTCCAGGTCATCCAGATCCGTGTAGGTGGCACCCCGGTCATAGGCCTCGAGCTCACGCCGGGAAACCGTGAACTCCGCGCGCACCTCCACCAGCGGCAGGACGCGGCGCTGGGCGACCACCAGGCCGTCGTTCAGCGGAAGCTGCTCGGTCCGGCCCAGGTTCGTGGCCGAATATTCCCAGCCGTGGGGGCCGCTGAAGTCAACGAGTTTACGTGCGCCGAGCGCCACGGACAGGCGCTGCCGGGCCTCCTGGTCCAGCAGCTGCCAGCCGGCATCGGAGATCGGCGCGAGTTCGCGCAGGAGATGGTTCGCGGTCACTGGTTCTGCTCCTTCAGGCTGCCGATGCCAAGCGACGCTCCGGGGCTGGCCGGCTGCTCGCTCTCTGTCCCGCTGGCCGCGGCGCTTTCGGCCGCCTCCCCGTTGGCCACGATGTCGCCGTCCTGGAACAGGATCCCGCGGGCGATTTCCCGCCACTGGGGCTTGGCGCGGAAGAGGTACTCCAGTTCCATACTGAAGTGCTTGTACTCCTCGGCCAGCGAATCCAGCATGATGGCCCGGGCGGCGGGATCCCGCTCCAGCGAGATGCGCTGCTCGTACCAGCCGATCGCCTCGGCTTCCTCGGTCAGGTTGGCGCACATCCGGGCGAAGGTCCGCGTCTCTGCGGAGAGTTCTCCCGCCGGCTCGTGGTATTGCTCAAAGCCCATCTGAAATCCTCCGATGGCATGGCCCGGAATTCGGAAATACCTGCAGCCAGCGTATAGCGCTGCTCCGGTGAAGGCCACCGTTCCGGACGGCTGCGCGGCAGCCGGGCCCGCCAGTCCGCGGAACCGTCCCGGTGCCGTCACCTGCGGGTGTGCAGAAAAGTGCGGATCATGCCGGCTTCCCCTTGGCGGACCAATCCGCCATGATGCCTGCATGGGAACCACACCATGAACAAGAACCGGCTCGAAGCGTTCAGCGACGGCGTGCTGGCCATCATCATCACCATCATGGTGCTGGAACTCAGGGTGCCGGAGGAGCCCACCTGGCACGGCCTGCTGGCGGTAGCCCCGACGTTCCTGAGCTACCTGCTCAGCTTCATCTATGTCGGCATCTACTGGGCCAACCACCACCATATGCTCCAGCTCGCCGGCAAGGTCAGCGGCGGGGTGCTCTGGGCCAACCTGCACCTGCTGTTCTGGCTCTCGCTGTTCCCCTTCACCACCCGCTGGATGGACGAAACCGGCTTCGTCCAGGTCCCGGTTTTGGTCTACGGATTGAACCTGCTGCTGGCCGCCATTGCCTACTACATCCTCGAAACCGCCCTGATCCGCCAGCAGGGCCGGGACGGGGCACTGGCCAGGGCGGTGGGGCGGGACTGGAAAGGCAAAGTCTCCCCCGCCATTTACCTGCTGGGCCTGGCGCTGACCTTCCTGCACCCGCTGGCGGGGCTGGCCGCCTACACGGTGGTGGCCCTGATCTGGCTGGTCCCGGACCGCCGGCTCGAACGCTTCGTGGCCCGCACGGCCTCCAGCCCGCCGGGGCAGGAAACGTAAAGGCTAGGCGAAGCTGGCGGACGCCGCGTCCAGGGCTGCGGTTTCCTCCGGCGTCAGGACCGTTTCCGCCGCGGCGATCAGGTCCGGCAACTGCTCCACCGTCCGGGCGCTGGCCAGGGCGGCGGTAATCCCGGGCCTGGCCAGCAGCCAGGCGAGCGCCGCCGTCGTGATTGAGATGCCGCGGGCAGCGGCCACGGAGTCCAGTGCGGCAATGACGCCGAAGCCCTCCTCGGTGAAGTACTTCGCGGCAGCGGCGCCGCGTACGCTCGCCCCGGCGTCGGCCGCCGAACGGTACTTGCCGGTCAGGAAGCCCGAGGCCATGGACCAGAACGGGAAGACGGCCCAGCCGTGGGCGCGGGCCAGGGGCGCCAGTGCCTGCTCGAAATCGCGCCGTGCCACCAGATTGTAGTGCGGCTGCAGCGCCACCGGCTGCGTGAACCCGTTCTCCTCGGCTACCCGGACCCATTCGGCCAGGCGTTCGGGCGAGTAGTTCGACACTCCGATGTGGCGGATCTTGCCGGCCGTTCGCAGGTCCTCGAACGCCGTCAGGGTGTCCACCAGCGGCACCGTCGGGTCGTCGAAATGGGCGTAGTACAGGTCGATGTAGTCCGTCTTCAGCCGTTGCAGCGAGGCATCGGCCGCCGCCGCGACGGTGGCCGGGGCGAGGCCCTGGTACTGCGGGTGCGTGCCGGCCTTGGTGGCGACAACCATGGAGCCGCGGTTGCCCCGGGACTGCAGCCAGCCGCCGATAATGGTCTCGGATTCCCCGCCGGCGTTGCCCGGCGCCCAGGCCGAGTAGCCGTCCGCGGTGTCGATGAAGTTGCCCCCGGCGGCGGCATAGGCATCCAGCACCATTTCCGACGCGGCCCGGTCCGAGGTCCAGCCGAAGGTGTTCCCGCCCAGGGCGATGGGGAAGGTCCTGAGGTCCGAGTTGCCGACGGCGCGCACGGAAATCCTTTCGTGGGGGCTGCGTACGGCATCCACTCTAGTTCCCCGCACCCGGAACGGGACGGGTAGGCTCGAAGCATGAGGCAGCCCGCCGGCGCTCCCGTTGCCGCGTCCAATCTGCGCGCGCCGCTCGGCCCGTGGCGCGCGATCACCGCGTTCGGCCTCGTAAGTCTGGCCGCCGACATGGTCTACGAGGGCGCACGCTCGGTCGCCGGACCGCTGCTGGCCAGCCTGGGCGCCACGGCCCTCGTCGTCGGGCTGGCCACCGGCGCCGGGGAGGGCATCGCCCTGGCCTTCCGGCTGCTGTTCGGACCGCTGGCCGACCGCACCCGCAAATACTGGACGCTGACCATCGCCGGCTATGCCATGACCGCCGTCTGCGTGCCACTGCTCGCGGTAGCGCCGTTCGCCGGGAGCGCCGGCCTGGCCCTGGCCGTGGCGCTGATCTGGGCCGAACGTGCCGGCAAGGCCGTGCGCTCGCCGGCCAAGTCCGCGCTGCTCTCCTATGCGGCAGGCGCGGTGGGCCGGGGCAAGGGCATGGCGGTGCACAAGCTGCTGGACCAGCTCGGCGCGTTCGCCGGGCCGCTGCTGGTCGCGGCGGCCGTTGGAACCACCGCGGCCATCTGGCCTGCCATGGCCCTGCTCGCCGTCCCCGGGGCGGCCTCGATCGCCCTGCTGCTCTGGCTTCGCCGCCGGGTACCGGACATGGGTGTCTACGAACCGGCGGACACGACGGCGGCAGCGGCGGACTCCGCCGCCGCACCTGCCGCCGAACGCACCCGGCTGCACCGCGCCTTCTACCTGTTCGCCGCCGCAGCTGGAGCCACCACCGCCGGGCTGGTCACGTTCGGGGTGATTGCTTTCCACCTCACCGAATCCGGCATGCTGCCGGTGGTTGCCGTGCCGCTGGTCTATGCCGGCGCGATGCTGGCCGAAGCCGCCGCAGCCCTGGCCACCGGCTGGGTGTACGACCGGCGCGGGGCCGGCGTGCTGCTGGTCCTGCCGGCCCTGGTCGCGCTGGTGCCGGGACTGGCCTTCGCCCCGGGCCTGGGGGCGGTACTGGCCGGCATCCTCATCTGGGGCATCGCCACCGGCATCCAGGATTCCACGGTCAAGGCGCTGGTGGCGGACCTGGTTCCCGCGGAACGGCGGGCCACTGCCTACGGTGTCTTCGCGGCCGTCCAAGGCGGCGCCGCGCTGGCCGGCGGCGCCCTGGCCGGCGGGCTCTACGGCCATACACCGGTGCTCGTAGCGGTGGTAGCTGCCCTCCAGCTTGCGGCGCTGGTGCTGCTGGCCGCGGCGCTGCGTGCGCGGCCGGTCCGCCGCCGGCCCGGCACGGCTGCCTAGCCCGGATCCTCAGATCCGCGGCGCGCAGGGGCCGGTCCCCAGCGCAGCCAGGCCGATCAGGTCCCCGGCCCCGAAATCGGTCTGGCCGCTGCTGGTCTCCGCCATGAGCTGCGAATTGTCCGAGGTGTGGCCCAGCCCGACAATGTGCGCCAGCTCGTGCTGGACGGTGGCCTGCACCGCGGCAGCGCCGCCGGGCTCGCGCAACCTGGCCCCCAGCGCCGTGGCGTTGAGCCTCACCTGCCCGGTCACCAGGACCTCCGGGGATTCCGCTCCGGAGACCGGCAGCGCCCGGGCGTCGCCCAGCCGGGTGGAGCCTCCCGGAGCGTCGGCCAGCCCAAACTCCGGCACTTCGGCGGTGGTCACCCAGTCGATCAGCACCGGCACCCAGCGGTCGCCATAGCGTTCGGGCTGGAACGGGTCGCGGTTGGACGAGGAACGCTCCGGCGTCGTGCCGTCGGCAATGAACCGCAGGCCGGTGGCGGCGGAAACGCGTGCCACCGCGGCGCTGACCAGCTCGGCACCGCCCGGCGGCTGGTGGCGGGTGTTCACCACGTAGTGGATGGGGCGGCACGGGCTGAAGGCGATGAACTGCTGGCCGCCCGCCCCGGCGTAGTTGAAGATGTAGGAGCCGCTCGCGGCCGCGGGGGAACTCGGCGCCCCCAGCGGCCGGTCCGCTTCCTCGTAGCCGGGCACCGGGTGGTCCCGCAGGGCCGGCGGCGTCAGCAGGTCCACCGGAACGAACCGGTTCCACAGGTCCCCGCCCACCACCAGCGTCAGCACCACGGCCACGGCCATCATGCCGCCGGTGGAATAGCTGCGCATCCGCCTCGCCCGGGCAGGGCGCAGCCGCCGGCGCGGCCGGAAGGCCGCAGTGCCGCCCGGTGCGGCGTAATTCCGGAGCTCCCCGGCTCCTGTTCCCCCGTGATTGGTCATCCCCCAATGGCCTTTCAGCAATATTCACGATGTCGGGGGCGCCCAAGGCACGAGACCGCGCTCCCCCGCTGGATTATGCCGCACGGCACGGACACGGGGAAGGGCCCGCAGGAAACCTACCGCTGCGAACTTTACGAACTGTTGCCAAAAGTTGACCGCGGAAGCACCCGCCTTCTAGCTTTGTAGGTGAATCAAGAGCGCCAACGTCAAGCCCTGGCTTGTTGGCCGGCAACCCTCCCGCAGTAGCGGGGTGCTCCAGGTGAAGATTCGGCCCGCCGGAACATCCGGTACGGCAAGTACCGCGCTTCGGCCGGCTGTGCAGAGGCACGTCCGGCCGATCGCCTAACGGCAAAGGAACACCACCATGGCCCTCAGCGATGACCTGCAGCCTGAGGCACTCCGCAACGCATTCGGCCGCTTCCCGTCCGGCGTGGCAGCGCTCTGCTCCCTGATCGACGGCGCCCCGCAGGGCATCGTCGCCTCCTCGTTCACGGTGGGCGTTTCGATGGAACCGCCGCTGGTGATGTTCGCGGTCCAGAACACCTCCCGCACCTGGCCCATCGTCCGCCAGTCCGGACGGATCGGGGTCTCCATCCTGGGCTCCGGGCACGACGGCGTCTGCCGCCAGATCGCCTCCAAGACCGGGGACCGCTTTGCCGGCCTGCGCCTGCACGCCACCGACGGCGGCGCCGTGCTGCTGGAAGAGGCGGCACTGTGGCTGGAGTGTTCGGTGGAACAGGAAATCCCGGCGGGCGACCACCATGTGGTGCTGCTGCGGGTCCATCAGCATGCCACCCATGAGGATGCGCACGAACCGCTGATCTTCCATGCTTCGGGCTTCAAGAAGCTGGAGCAGCCAGCTTTCGTGTAGCGGCATACCGCCGGTCTGATCCCCAGGCGACCGCCGCCTGGCCTCCACGCTGTCCCAGCGGCCCTTGGCCGGTCACCGGGCGCGCTTTTACCTCTTCCCTACCCCAGCTCTTTTGCCATGCCCTTTGCCATGCCCGCTGCGGGCACTAGAGAAAAGAACCATCATGATCCGTATCGATCAGCTGACCAAGGCTTACGGCCACGGCCCGGACGCCGTCACGGTCCTGGATAAGCTGGACTTCGCCGTCGACCGCGGCGAGATCTTCGCCGTCGTCGGCCCCAGTGGGGCAGGCAAGAGCACCCTGACCCAGTGCATCAACCTGCTGGAGCGGCCCACCTCCGGCTCCATCGTCGTCAACGGCCAGGAACTGAGCAGCCTGCCCGAACGGCAGCTGCGCGAGGCCCGCCGCCGCATCGGCACCGTCTTCCAGTCCGCGAGCCTGTTCAGCCGCCGCACCGCGGCGCAGAACATCGCCATGCCGCTGGAATACCTCGGCGTCGAACCGCGGGAAACCAAGGCCCGGGTCGCCGAGCTGCTCGAGCGGGTCGGACTGGGCCACCGGGCCGGCCACTACCCGCACCAGCTCTCCGGGGGCCAGCGCCAACGGGTCGGCATCGCCCGCGCCCTGGCCCTGCGCCCCTCGGTACTGCTCTCGGACGAGGCGACCTCCGGGCTGGACCCGGAGACCACCCGCTCGGTGGTAGCCCTGCTGCGCGAACTGCGGGACGATCTGGACCTGGCGGTCGTGTTCATCACCCATGAGATGGACACCGTGCTGCAGGTCGCCGATTCGGTGGCCAAGCTCGAGCACGGCCGGATTGTCGAGTCCGGCCGGCTGGTGGACCTGCTCACCGACCATGGTTCGGCACTGGGCCGGGCGCTGCAGCCGCAACTGGACCCGGCCCCGCCCGCCGACGGCGCCCGGCCCTGGCAGGTCACCTACGATTCCCGGAATGTCCCGCAGGACTGGCTCCAGCGGGTTTCGCAGGAGCTGGGCGAACCGGCCGCGCTCCTGGCAGCCACCATCCAAAACGTCAACGGCGTCAGCACCGGCAAGGCAACTGTCGGGCTGCACGCAGCCTCCCCCGACCTCGTCCGGGATACCTTCGCCCGGCTCGGCCTGCGCGCCGAACCCGGCAGCGGCCGGCCCGACGCCGGCGCGCAGGACACCGCGCGCGAGGACGCCCCCGCAACCTTGGAGCACGCACTATGAGCATTCCCGCAGTCATCGCCGTCGCCATCCCCCGCACCGGCGAAACCGCCCTGGCCGACCTGCCCTCCCTGCTGGTGCCGGCCTACGGCGAGACGCTGACCATGGTCGGCATCGTGATGTCCATCGTGGTGCTCGTCGGTACGCCGCTGGGCGTGGCGCTGCACAACATGGCCTCCGGCGGACTGTTCGAGAACCGCGCCGTCTACGGCGTGCTCAGCTGGATCGTGAATATCGGCAGGTCGCTGCCGTTCCTGATCCTGATGGCCGCAATCGTGCCGTTCACCCGGCTGATCACCGGCACCAACATCGGCATCCCCGCCGCCATCGTGCCGATGTCGCTGGCGGGCATCCCGTTCTTCGCCCGGCTGGTGGAGAACTGCCTGCGGGATGTGCCGCGCTCGGTGACCCAGGCCGCCCGGGCCTCGGGGGCCTCCCCGCTGCAGATCATCCGGACCGCCCAGCTGGGCGAGGCGGTGCCGGCCATCATCGGCGGCCTGACCATCAATACCATCGCCATGATCGAGTACTCCGCGATTGCCGGCACCATCGGCGCCGGCGGCGTGGGCTACGTGGCCGTGACCTACGGCTACCAGCGCTTCGACCACACGGTCATGCTCGCCACCATCGTCATCCTGATCCTCACCGTCACCCTGGTGCAGCTGCTCGGGGACCGGCTCGTCCGGTTCACCACCCCGGCCCTGCGCCACTGATCCCCCCACCCTGTTCGAAAGGCCATCCGTCATGACCATCACCGAAAACCAGAACTCCCCGTCACCGCAGGACCATGGCTTTACCGTGCGCAAGCGCCGCAAACTGCCCTGGGTCCTCGGCGCCGGCGCCGCCGTCGTCGCTGCCGGCTCGCTGGCAGCCGCCAGCCTGTTCGGCGGCGCCAAGT
Source organism: Arthrobacter hankyongi (assembly GCF_022012395.1). Classification (GTDB taxonomy): domain Bacteria; phylum Actinomycetota; class Actinomycetes; order Actinomycetales; family Micrococcaceae; genus Crystallibacter; species Crystallibacter hankyongi. The sequence continues at coordinate 435,266 of NZ_JAKLTQ010000002.1, read as the reverse complement.
CCCCCAACGAGGTGCCCGGCGCCACGCTCACCGTGGTGACCGCCGAAGGCAACCAGGCCGAGCAGTCCCTGGTGAACTTCGTGGCCAAGGAAGTGGCTCCCAAGTACGGCATCAAGGTGGCGTTCAAGGGCCTGAGCGACAGCAACACGCTCAACCGCGCGGTCAGCACCGGCGAGGTGGCCGCGACCGTCTACCAGCACAAGCTCTGGCTCTCCCAGGTCCTCGAGGCCAACCCGGACTTCAAGGAAACCGCCGCCACGCCGGTATTCCGCTGGGGCTTCGGCGTCTGGTCCGCCAAGTACAAGTCCATCGACGAGCTGCCCGACGGCGCGGTCGTCTCGCTGTACTCGGATCCGGCCAACGAGGCCCAGGGCCTGTGGCTGCTCGAGCGTGCCGGCCTGATCAAGCTCAAGGACGGCATCAACAAGTGGCAGGCCACGCAGAAGGACATCGTCGAGAACCCGAAGAACATCCAGTTCAAGCTGCTGGACTTCGCCGCCCAGTCCCGCGCCCTGCCTGACCTGGACGCCGCCGTCGGCTACACCGAGTACTACACCGCGGCCAAGGTCCCGCTCGAGCAGCAGATCTACGCCCCGCCGGCCCCGGACGAGTTCGCCGGCCAGCTGACCATCGGCTCGGATTATGCCAACACCGAGAACATCAAGAGCCTGGTCAAGGCCTTCAAGGACCCGGAGGTCCAGGACTTCCTGCGGACCGACCCGTCGGTCAAGGGACTGCTGCTGCCGGTGGACGCCAAGTAAGTCCGCAGCCACATAAATCGCACCGAGTGTGCGTGAGGCCCACGTTCCAAGGCTGGAACGTGGGCCTCACGCACACTCGGTGGCGGTTCGTGGGTCCGGCGCACAGTCATGAAGCGGGGCGGGAGCCTCCGACGGGCCCGGGCAGCAGCCCGGCCAGCACGGTATCGACGCCGAACAGGAACGCTTCGCCGTCGTCCTTCCCGGCCGGCAGCAGGCCTGCCTGCGCCAGTTCGGCGTGGGTCTGTTCCTCCGCCACCGTGCCCAGGATGTAGTGGATCAACGTCCGGGCACCCCAGCGCGCCTGCTGTCCGGTGAGCGGCCCGGCCGCCAGCATGGCTTCGAGGTCGCGCAGCGGCAGCAGCAGTTCCGGCCTGAGCACCTGTGCCAGGGCGACGACGTCGGCCGCCCCGGGCACGGCCAGCAGCGCGGCCCGGATGTCCTGCGCGGCCTGCCGCGCGCCGGCCCGCAGGTCCGGCCCCCCGGCCACGGTGACCGGGGCAAGGATGCGCTCGGCCAGCACGGTGAGCAGTTCCTGCTTGTTCTTCACATGCCAGTACAGCGCGCCCGGCTGGACCTCCAGTTCCTTGGCCAGCCGCCGCATGGACAGGTCCGCGAGACCGTAGCTGGTCAGGATCGACAGCGCAGCGTCGACGATCTGCTCGCGCGTTAGGGCCACCGCCGCCTCCCCTTCCTCTCCGGACTCCATCATGCAACATCCGGGCAACATCATTGACAACCGGCATCGCGCCACGCACGATTGAACAGTGTTCAATTCCTTCCATAACCTGGCCGACCGGCAGCTGGCCGGCGGCATCCTGACCCGCGAGGACGCCCAGGCCATCCTCGCCTCCGCCGACGACGAACTGCTGGAGCTGGTGGCCGCGGCCGCGAAGCTGCGCCGCGCCCACTTCGCCGACACCGTCAAGGTGAACTACCTCGTCAACCTCAAGTCCGGCCTGTGCCCGGAGGACTGCACCTACTGCTCGCAGCGCCTGGGCTCGGCCGCCGAAATCCTCAAGTACACCTGGCTCAAGCCGGAAGAGGCCGCCGAGCAGGCCGCCAGCGGCATCCGCGCCGGCGCCTCCCGGGTCTGCCTGGTGGCCAGCGGCAAGGGCCCCACCGACCGGGACGTGGACCGGGTGGCCACCATGGTCCAGGGGCTCAAGGACGAGCACCCGCACGTGGAGGTCTGTGCCTGCCTGGGCATCCTCAAGGACGGTCAGGCGGACAGGCTCAAGGCCGCGGGGGTGGATGCCTACAACCACAACCTCAACACCAGCGAATCCAACTACGCCGACATCTGCACCACCCACGACTACGCGGACCGGGTGCGCACCGTGGGCAAGGCCAAGGACGCCGGCCTCTCCCCCTGCTCGGGCCTGATCGTGGGCATGGGCGAGAGCAACGAGGAGCTGATCGATGCGGTCTTCGCCCTGCGCGAGCTGGGCAGCGACTCGATCCCGGTCAACTTCCTGATGCCCTTCGACGGCACCCCGCTGGAAGGCACCTGGCTGCTGACCCCGGCGCACTGCCTGCGGATCCTGGCGCTGGTGCGCTTCGCCTGCCCGGACACCGAGCTGCGGATGGCCGGCGGGCGGGAAATGCACCTGCGTTCGCTGCAGCCGCTGGCCCTGCACGTGGCCAACTCGCTGTTCCTCGGCGACTACCTGACCAGCGAGGGCCAAGCCGCCCAGGCGGACCTGGACATGATTGCCGACGCCGGCTTCACCGTGCTGGCCCCCGCGGGCGCGGCAGTTCCCGCCGCGGCCGGCGGGACGGACGACGACAGCGCGGCGGCCGGCACCGTCGAACCTGCGATCCGGCGCCGCGGCGCCGGAACCGGGCTTGCCCCCAATGCCTGAGGCGGCAGCGCCCGGCATTTCGCTGCCTAATGCGGCGCTGCCGGCCGGCGCTTCGCTGGTCGACCGCGGCTCGTTGATCGACCGCGACCGCGGCCTGCTCTGGCACCCGTACGCCCCGCTGGACGGGCCCGCACCCTACGCCGTCACCGGTGCGGACGGGGTCCGGCTGCGGCTTCAGGCAGCGGATGGGGCCCGCTTCGAGGCGGTGGACGCGATGAGTTCCTGGTGGTCCGCCATCCACGGCTACCGGCATCCGGTGCTCGACGACGCGCTCCGGGAGCAGGCCGGGAAGTTCAGCCATGTCATGTTCGGCGGGCTCACGCACGAGCCGGCGGTCCGGCTGGCCGAGCAACTGGTGGCGCTGGCCCCGGACCCGCTGCGGCATGTGTTCTTCGCCGATTCCGGCTCGGTCTCCGTGGAGGTGGCGCTGAAGCTGGCCGTGCAGTACCAGGCGGCCGCCGGGCGGCCGGGGCGGCACGCGTTCCTGGCCCTGCGCGGCGGCTACCACGGGGATACCTTCGGCGCGATGAGCGTGTGCGACCCGGTCGATGGCATGCATTCGGCCTTCCCCTCACTGCCCGCGCAGCATTTCCTGCCCCGGCCGCCGGCCGCGCGGCTGTCCGGCGATCCGTCCGACGGCGTGCTGCGCTCCGATCCCACTGACGTGGCGGCGTGGGTGGCGGAGCTGGAAGCCGCCGTCGGGCTGCACGGGCACGAGCTGGCCGGGATCATCGTGGAGCCGGTGCTGCAGGGCGCCGGCGGCATGCACGTCTACGCGCCCGAGTGCCTGCAGGCGCTGCGCCGGGTGGCCGACGAGCACGGGCTGCTGCTGATCTTCGACGAGATCGCCACCGGCTTCGGCCGCACCGGCAGGCTCTTCGCCGGTGAGTGGGCCGGGGTGGTGCCCGATGTCATGTGCGTGGGCAAGGCCCTGACCGGCGGCTACCTGACGCTGGCCGCCGTGCTGTGCTCGGCCGGCGTCGCCGCGGTCATCACGGCGTCCGAATTCCGGGCCCTGCTGCACGGGCCCACCTTCATGGCCAACCCGCTGGCCTGCGCCGTGGCCTCCGCTTCGCTGGACCTGCTGGCGGACGCCGGCTGGCAGGACCAGGTCCTGCGGGTGCAGCAGGGGCTGCGCGCCTCGCTGGCCCCGGCGGCCGGACTGCCGGCGGTCCGGGACGTGCGCGTCGTCGGTGCGGTCGGCGTCGTCGAACTCGACCGGCCGGTGAACGTCCCGGCCGTCACCCGGGCCGCGCTGGAGCGCGGCGTCTGGGTGCGGCCGTTCCGCAACCTCGTCTACACGATGCCGCCGTACCTCTGCTCCGCCGGGGACGTGGCGGCGATCGGCGCCGCCATCACCGCCGCCATCCAGGCGGTGCACCGCTGATGGGCGCCATGCAGGAATGGCTGGCCGGCCAGGCCCGGGTCCGCGCCCGGCGCGGCATCGTCCGGCACACGACGCCGCGCACCGGCTGGGGCGCGGCCCCGCTGGACCTGGCGTCCAACGACTATCTGGGCCTGGCTGCGGACCCGCGGCTGCAGGCCGCCGGCATCGCCGCCGTCGGCAGCTACGGCACCGGCGCCCGCTCGTCCCGGGTGGTCACCGGAACCCATCCCGTGCACGCAGAGCTCGAGTCCGAACTCTGCGCGCTCACCGGCCAGCCCGCGGCGCTGGCATTCTCCAGCGGCTACACCGCGAACCTGGGCATCCTCACCGCCCTCGGCGGGCCGGGCACGCTGATCCTGCGGGACGAACACGCCCATGCGTCCCTGATCGACGGCGCGCGGCTCGCCCGCTCCCCCCTCGCGGCCTTCGGGCACCAGGACCTGGACTCGCTGCGCCGGCTGCTGGCGCAGCGGACCCAGCCGCGCGCCGTCGTCGTCGTCGAATCCATCTATTCGGTACTCGGGGACGCCGCCGACCTGCCGGCCACCGCCCGGCTCTGCGCCGAGCACGACGCGCTGCTGGTGGTGGACGAGGCACACGGGATCGGCGTCGCCGGGAACGGGCGCGGCGCCGTGCACGCAGCCGGGCTGGCCGGGGCGGAGCACGTGGTGCTGACGGCCACCCTGTCCAAGGCCCTCGGGGCCCAGGGTGGAGCCGTGCTGGGCCCGCCCGCACTGCGCGAACATCTGGTCAACACCGCGCGCAGCTTCATCTTCGACACCGGCCTGGCCCCGGCCGCCGCCGCTGCCGCCGCCGAGGCCTGCCGGGTCATCGCCGCCGAGCCGGACCGGGTGGCTGCCGTCGGGCGCAACGCCGCGCTGATCGCCGCCGGCCTGGGGATCGAGCAGGCCGCCGGTGCCGTGCAGTCCGTTCCGGCCGGGACCCCGGACCGCGCCGCCGGGCTGGCCATCCGGCTCGAGGACTCCGGCGTGCTGGTCGGCTGCTTCCGCCCGCCGAGCGTGCCCGACGGCGTGTCCCGCCTGCGCCTGACCGCCCGCGCGGACCTGGCCCCGGAGCAGCTGCGGACCGCTACCGGCCTGATTAACAGCCTGCTGGCCGCAACGGAGGTACCGGCATGAACTACCACGTCGTCCAGGATCCGGAGCAGGTCCGCGAGGTGCTGCGCCGGGTGGAGGACTTCCTGCCGACCAACGCGCTGACCTCGGTGGTGCCGCTAAGCCCGGCGGCGCTGCGGGTCCTGAGCCGTTCCCGCTTCGCCCTGCCGCCGGTGCTGGCCTCGGCCACCGGCGACCTGCACCGGAAAGTCCGCTCCGTCGTGGCCGGCTTCTTCAGCCCCGCCAAGGTGGCCGCCGTCGGCCCGCGGGTGCGCGAACTGACACGGAAACACGCCGCGGCTGCGGCCGCCGACCTGGCTGCCGGGCCGGTGGACCTGGCCGACGCCATCGCCCGGCACATCCCCCCGGTGATCATGCAGGAGCTGACCGGCTTCGCGCTGCCCGAGCCGGAGGTGCTCAAGCGCTGGAGCCGGGACTCGCTGGAGCTGTTCTGGGGCTGGCCGGAGCCGGACCGGCAGCTTGAGCTCGCCGCGACGGCCGCGGAATTTTACACCTGGCTGCGCGCGTCGGTGCTGGCCAGCCGCGGGGACGATTCGCTCTTCGGCGCCCTGCACGCGGCCGGGTTGTCCACCGCCGAGGTCTGCTCGCTGGGCTATTTCCTGCTGATCGCCGGGCAGGAGACCACTGCCCTGCTGATCGGCACCGTGCTCTACCGGGCGCTGCAGGACTCGGAGGGCTGGCGCCGGCTCGCCGCCGGCGGCTCCGGCACACCGCTGGTGCGCTCGGTCCTGGCCACCGAGCCGTCCGTGCACACCTGGCGCCGGGCCTGCCCGCAGGACACCGTCCTCGGCGGGACCAAGTTGCCCGCAGGTGCCGAAATTGTGCTGGAACTGGCCGGCCACCATCCCGAGGACGCCGGCCCCAGCGCCTATTCGCTGTCCTTCGGCTACGGCCTGCACCGCTGCCTCGGCGCCAGGCTCGCCGAACTCGAAACGGTCCTGGCGGTGGAGGAAACCGCCCGGACCCTGCCGGAGCTGCGGCTGGCCGGCTCGGAGCCTCAGTGGCTGCGGCTGCTCTCCTTCCAGGCCCCGCTGACCGTCACCGTTGCATTGGAGCCGCATGAATCCTGACCTCGCTTCGCTGCCGCCCCTGCTGTTCGTCACCGGCACGGACACCGGCGTCGGCAAGACCCTCACGACGGCGGCGCTGGCCGCCGTGCTGTCGCGGCCCGGGCCGGAGGACGGCCGGAGCCCGCGCACGGTCGCCGTCTACAAGCCCACGCAGACCGGGGTCCTCGGGCACGAACCGGGGGACATGGACGAGGTGCGGCAGCTGGCCGGGATTCCCGCAGCCTTCGAGGGCATCCGACTGAAAGCCCCGATGGCGCCGCCGCCGGCCGCAGCCCTGGAGGGCGCCGTGCTGCCCACCCTGGCGGAGCACGTGGCCCGGATCGGAGAGCTGGCCCGGGACTACGACCAGGTGCTCGTCGAGGGTGCCGGCGGGCTGCTGGTGGAACTGGATGCCGGCGGACACACCCTGGCCGACCTAGCGGTTGCCTTCCCGGGGCGGTCCGGCACCGTGCTGGTCTGCCGCAGCGGCCTCGGCACCCTCAACCACACCCAGCTGACGCTGGAGGCCCTCGGCCGCCGGGGGCTGGCGGTGGCCGGACTGGTCATCGGTTCCTGGCCGGCGGAACCGGACGAAGTGGAGCTGTCCAACCTGGAATACCTGCGCGGGCTCGGCGTGCCGTTCCTGGGCCTGCTGCCCGCCGGGGCCGCTTCACTGTCCCCGGCCGGATTCCTTGCCGGGGCCCGGGGATGGCTCGGCGCCGTTACCCGGCCCGCTGCTTTGCCAGCGTCAGGAGCAGGTTCGCCGCGACGCTGACGGCGATGACGGCCGGATCCTTGCCGGTGAGATCCGGCAGCCCGATGGGGCAGCTGATGCTGCCGATCGCGGCGTCGTCATACCCCTCGGCACGCAGGTTGCGCTGGAAACGGGACCACTTCGCCGCCGAGCCGATCAGCCCGACCGAGCCCAGGCCGCCCCGGCGCAGCACCGCGTCGCAGAGCAGGAAGTCCTCGGCGTGGTCATGGGTCATGATGAACACGTGCGAGCCCGGCGGCAGTTCGCCCACGATCGACTCCGGAACCGGGCTGTGGCGCACGACGACGTCGGCCGGCCCGTCCAGGACATCGGCGAGCCGCGCGGCGGCCAGCTGGCCGGCCCTGCTGTCCACGAGGACCAGCCGGACCGGCAGCCGGGACAGGATCCGGGCCAGCTCGTACCCGACGTGTCCCAGCCCGAAGACAGCGACCGTGGGACGGGCCGGGAACGGCTCGAGGAGGACGCTGACCACGCCCCCGCAGCACTGCCGCCCGTGCTCATTGGCTGCATGGTCGTTGAGCGGGAAGACCAGGCTTTCGGGACCCGCGGTGCCGGCCGCGAGCAGGGCCCGCGCCCGGTCGATGGCCGTTGCCTCCAGGTTGCCGCCGCCGATGCTGCCCCAGGTGGACCCGGCGCCGACCAGCATCTTCGCCCCGGCCTCCCGTGGGGCATGGCCGCGCACCTCGGTGACCGTCACCAGGACACCTGGCAAACCGTCTGAGCGCAACCGCTGGAGCGCCTGCAGCCAGTCCATCTCAATGGCCCGGGGTGGAGGCCCGCGACGGCGCCGAACCGGTCTCCGGGCGTGCTGCGGCGCCGTCGGCCGGCGAAGCCGTGGCGTTGGCCCGGACATCCTGGACCGCCCAGAAGACGGCCTCCGGAGTCGCCGGGCTCGCCAGCTGGACCTCGCGGCCGCCGGGGCCGAAGGCGGCTACCGCCTGCCGCAAGGCCTCCCGGACGCTGAAGGCGAGCATCAAGGGTGGTTCGCCTACCGCCTTGGACCCGTAGACCACGCCGCTTTCAGTGGCCTGTTCGAAGAGGTGGACATTGAACTCCTCGGGCATCTCCGAGAAGCTGGGCAGCTTATAGGTGCTGGCAGACTGGGTGGCCAGCCGCCCGCGGTGCGGACCGGCGGACACGTCCCAGCGCAGGTCCTCCAACGTCAGCCAGCCGGTGCCCTGGACGAAGCCGCCCTCGATCTGCCCCCGGTCGATGAGCGGGGAGAGGCTGTCGCCGACGTCGTGGATGATGTCGGTGCGCAGCAGGCGGTAGGCGCCGCTGAACCCATCCACCTCGACCTCGGAAACCGCTGCCCCGTAAGAGAAATACTTGAACGGTTCGCCCTGCATCCGGGCGCCGTCCCAGTGCAGCCCTTCGGTGCGGTAGTAGCCGGCGGCCCAGAGCGGGACGCGCTGGAAGTAGGCGTCGTGGACCAGGTCGGCGAAGGCGATATCGCGGTCGTGGAAGCCGATCCCGGTCACCGTGCCGTTGGCGAACCGCACGTCGTCGGGGTGGATGTTCAGCCGGCGGGCCGCGACCTCGGCCAGGCGCGCGCTGATCTGTTCGCAGGCATCCTTGACCGCCCCGCCGTTCAGGTCGGCGCCCGAACTGGCCGCCGTCGCCGAGGTATTGGGCACCTTGTCGGTGCGGGTCGGGGCGAGCCGGATGACGTCCAGCGGCACCCCGAGGGCGGTGGCGGCCACCTGGCGCATCTTGGTGTGCAGCCCCTGGCCCATCTCCGTGCCGCCGTGGTTGACCAGGACCGAGCCGTCCTTGTAGACGTGCACGAGCGCCCCGGCCTGGTTGAACGCCGTGAGGTTGAAGGAAATGCCGAACTTCACCGGGGTGGCGGCCAGGGCACGGCGGGTGTGCGGGTGCGCGGCGTTGAAGGCGGCAATCTGCTCCCGGCGGTGCTCGACGTCGGCGCGTTCGAACAACTGCCGCCAGATGGTGTGCAGCCGCTCGGCATGACGGACAGGCTGGCCGTAGGGCGTGGCCTGCCCGGGCCGGTAGAAGTTGCGCCGGCGCAGTTCAGCGGGGTCCAGGCCCAGGCGTGGAGCGCACCGGCCCAGGAGGTCCTCGATCACCAGCATGCCCTGCGGCCCGCCGAAGCCGCGGAAAGCGGTCTGGGAGGTCTTGTGCGTCCTGGCGATCCGGCCGTCGATCCGCACGTTGGGGATCCAGTAGGCGTTGTCGACGTGGCACAGGGCACGGGCCAGGACCGGTTCGGACAAATCCAGGCTCCAGCCGCCGTCGCTGGTCAGCACGGCTTTCAACGCCTGCAGGCGGCCGTCTTCGTCAAAGCCGGCCTCCCAGCGGGCGTGGAACGGATGGCGTTTTCCGGTCAGCGTGATGTCCTGGCTGCGGTTCAGCCGCAGCCGCACCGGCCGGCCGGTCAGAACGGCGCCCAGGGCGGCGATGGCGGCGAAGCCGTGCGGCTGCATCTCCTTACCGCCGAACCCGCCGCCCATCCGCAGGCACTGCACGGTCACCTCATGGCTGCGCAGGCCCAGGACCTGGGCCACAATCTCCTGCGTCTCCGAGGGGTGCTGGGTGCTGCACTGGACGAACACCTGCCCGCCCTCGTCGACGTAGGCCAGCGAAGCCTGGGTCTCCAGGTAGAAATGCTCCTGCCCGCCGAACTCGATCTCGCCGGCGAACCGGTGGGCCGCGCTGCCCAGGGCCGCGTCGGCGTCGCCCCGGCTGACGGTCGGCTGGTGGCCCTGGAAGCTCCCGGCCTCGATCGCCTCGGTGAGGGTCAGCAGCGACGGCAGCGGTTCATAGCCGACCTGAACCGCCCCGGCCCCCAGACGCGCGGACTCAAGCGTCTCCCCCAGCACCCAGCACACGGCCTGGCCGTGGAACATGACCTCGGCGGGGAACAGCGGCTCATCGCCCTTGGTGCCCGAGTCATTGAGGCCGGGCACGTCCGCCGCGGTCAGAACCCGGACCACACCCGGGACCCGAAGCGCCGGCGTGCCGTCCAGCGAAACCACGCGGGCGTGCGTATGCGGAGCCTGGACCGGCCAGGCGTGCAGCACGCTGCGGTTCCGGGCCGGCAGGTCATCGGTGTACAGCGCGGCGCCCGTGACGTGGAGGGTGGCGCTCTCGTGCGCGACTTCCAGTCCGACGACGGGACTGACGGGACGATCGGCCAGCGATTTCACTTACCCCACCTCCGGTCCGGCCTGCGTTTCCGCATAGAACCTGAGCATCGACTGTTCGAGCATGGCCGAGCGGTACCGCGCGCTGGCGCGAAGGTCGTCAATGGGGGTGCCTTCGGCTGCCATCACGGCGGCCGCGTCCACGGCAACCTCCTCACTCCAGGGCCGCCCGGCCAGGGCCTGCTCGGTGCGCAGCGCCCGGATCGGCGTGGCGGCCACTCCACCCAGGCCGATCCGCACGGCGGAGACTCTCCTGCCATCGGGGCGGTCGTCGAACTTTACGGCGAACGCAGCGGCCACGCTGGAGATGTCGTCGAAGCGCCGCTTGGCGATCTTGTAGAAGGCGCTGTGCCCGGCCAACGGCAGCGGAATGCGGATGGCGCGGAGGACTTCGCCGGGTTCCCTGACGCTCTGCCGGTAGCCGGTGAAGAACTCCGCGAGCGCCACCTCCCGCTCGCCGCCGGCGGAGGCCAGCACGACGGCGGCGTTCAGGGCCAGCAGCGCCGGAGCCGAATCGCCGATCGGCGAACCGGTGGCGAGGTTGCCGCCCAAGGTGGCGGCATTGCGGATCAGCCGCGAGGCAAACTGGGGGAAGAGCCGGTCCAGCAGCGGCACCCGCCCGGCCAGCCCGCGTTCGATCTCGGTCAGGGCCAGGGCGGCCCCGATCTCGATCCGGTCCGGGCCGACGTCGAGCACCCGCAGCGCCTCGAGCCGGTCGATGGCCAGGGTCAGCGGCGGCCGCTCATACCGGAGGTTGACCTCGACGCCGAGGTCGGTGGCACCGGCCACCAGCCTGGCCCGCGGATCATGTTCGAGCCGGTCGAAGAGTTCTTCCAGGGTCGCCGGCCTGACGAACTGCGCCCCGCCGGCCGCCACCCGGGTGGGCCGGGCAGCGGGCGCCGATTGGCCCTGCCGTCGGAATAAGGGGTCGGTTCCCTCCGGGACGCCGAGCGCGTACGCCGCGTCCCGGATCGGCCGGTAGCCGGTACACCGGCAGAGGTTGCCGCTCAGGGCATGCAGGTCGAAGCCGTTCGGGCCGGTTTCCCGGTCGGCGGCGTGCTCCTCCCCCACTACCGCAGGCCCGGTCTCCACCCGGCGCCCGGAGCCGGCGGCGTCCCGCTCGGGACGGTAGTACTCGGCGGCCATGGCGCAGACGAAGCCCGGAGTGCAGTAGCCGCATTGCGATCCGCCCCGGTCCGCCAGCTGGCGCTGGACCGGGTGCAGGTCCTCTTCGGCGCAGGGGCCCGGCGCGGTGCCCAGACCCTCTGCGGTAATGATTTCCTGGCCGTCGAAAGCCAGCGCCGCAGGCAGGCAGGCATTCACCGCGGTCCAGCGGCTGCGGCCGGGCCCGTCCGGGCGGGCCACCAGCACGGCGCAGGCACCGCACTCGCCCTCCGCGCAGCCTTCCTTGGCCCCGGTCAGCCCTTCGGCCCGCAGCCAGTCCAGCAACCGGGTATGCGGGCCCGCCCCGTCGCAGCCGCGGACCTGCCCGTTGACGGTGATCTGGACGTCATCCATGCCCCACCTCCTCAGGTCTCCCGGGACGGTCTGCCACGAAGTCACCGGCCCAAGCCACGGCATTGCTGTCGGCCCGGTACGGGTACTCGGCCACCCATACCGGAACCGGCCACTTACATCTGATCCACGTCTTATCACGGTACTGCGCGCCACGGTACCGCCGGCAGCCTGTCACGGCACTGCGGCCGTGAGGAGCCGGAGATCCCGGCCTCGGCATTAGTTGCTTCAGAACCCGACCCCAAGGTTATTCCAAGGTGGCGATCGAAGACTTGGACACCTTGGTGCTGACTCCCCCTCGGTACCGGCGGGACACGCCAGGAAAATTCTCGTTGGCCTTTGACGCAGACGGGAATCCTGTCAACGAATTCGGCCTGAACGGCCCGGGCAAAGTCACCGACGTCTGCGCGGCACTTTCCTAGCTACGACACCGTCCCAGCGCCCTGCAGCCTCGCCGCTGGCGCTGAATTCCTACCCGATTGAATTCACACTCACGAACGACGGCGGCACCCTGGCAAGCCTTTCAGCCTGCCTGGTTGCCGCCGTCGTTCGTGCGGAAGAGAGTCAGCCGATGAGCGGCTCCACCGGGTAGTCCACCACCACGGCACCCTGGGGCGCATAGTTGGGCACGTCAGCCTCGACGGCTTGGCCTTCCGGGGAGGACATGGCCGCAACCAGGTCCGCGTGGCTGTCGAACTCCGCCTCGAACACGGCGAAGTACGGGGTTTCGGCACCGGCTACGCCGAAGGAGTAGCGGGAGGCGCGCAGACCCGGCAGCTTGGCGGCCAGCGGCAGGTGCTTGTTGACGTAGTAGTCCTGGAAGGCGCCGCGGTCGGCAGGTTCGGGGTAAAGGACGAGGAGCTTGTGCATGGGTTTCCTTTCAGACGGTGCGGGTGGCGAAGGAGTTCGGGATCTTCCGCAGGGCCGCGATTGAGATGAAACTGATGACGCTGAAGGCGATCATAAAGGCGGAGACGGCGTAGACCGTGCCGGTGGCTCCGAACAGGGCGGTGGCGATCAGCGGGGAGAACCCGCCGCCGAGGCAGGCGCCCACCGCGTAGGCGAGCGAGACGCCGCTGGCGCGCACCCGGTCCGGGAACAGCTCGGCGAATAGCGCAGCCTGCGGTCCGTAGGTGGCGGCCAGGCCGAAGGTCAGCACCACCACAGCCAGCAGGATGAGCCCGACATTGGCGGTGTTGAACAGGGCGAAGAAGGGGATGGCCCAGACGGCCAGGACGCCGTAGCCCAGGAAGTACACCTTGTGCCGTCCGATCCGGTCGCTGAGGCGGGCGAAGTAGATCATCGAGGCGAACCAGGTCACGCAGCCTGCCAGCATCACGTTGAGCATGGTGTTGCGGGCCAGGCCCAGGGCGGTGGTTCCGTAGGCCGTCATGAAGGCCAGGAAGATATAGCCCACGGCGTTGTTGCCGATAAAGGACAGCACGGCCAGGACCAGGCGCCCCTTGTGACGGCGCAGCAGTTCGGCGAAGGGGACCTTTTCCAGCGTCGAATTCTGTTGCAGCGTCTGGAAGACTGGGCTTTCGTCCACCTTCGCCCGGATGACGAAGCCGACGACGACCATCACCGCACTGAGCAGGAACGGAATGCGCCAGCCCCAGGCCTGGAACTGGTCATCGGCCAGCATGAAGGTGGCACCGAGAATGACGATGTTGGCCAGGAACATACCCGCCGGAGTGCCCAGCTGAACATAGTTGCCGAAGCGGCCGCGCTGCCCCTCCGGCGCATGTTCCACGGCCATCAGGGCGGCGCTGCCCCATTCGCCGCCGGCGCTGAGGCCCTGGAGCAGGCGCAGCACCACCAGCAGCAGCGGTGCGGCAATGCCAATCTGCTCGTAGGTGGGCAGCAGACCGATCAGCATGGTGGCCGCGCCCATCAGGGTCAGGGTGATCACCATGACCTTCTTGCGGCCGATCCTGTCGCCCAGGTGGCCGGCCAGGATGCCGCCGAGCGGGCGGGCGATGAAGCCGATGGCGAAGGTGGCGAAGGCCGCCATCGTCCCGGCCAGCGGCGAGATCTCCGGGAAGAAGAGCTTGCCGATCACCAGCGCCGAGGCGATGGAGTAGACGTGGTAGTCGTACCACTCCACGCTGGTGCCCACGGCGCTGGCCAGGGCGACGCGCTTCTTCTGGTTGTCGTCGATGGTGACGACGGCAGCGGTTGACTGCGTTTGCATGTTATTTCCTCACAGATAGGCGGGTAGCTCAGGCGCGAAGGCGTTCCCAGTAGGTCATCGCGAGTGTGTGGTCCACGTTGCCCAGCTCGGCGTAGGCATCGTCGAGGGCGGCGGAAACCGCGTGGCAGACCGGCGCCGGCTCGTCCATCGCCTCGGCCAGATGCTTGGCGATGCCCACGTCCTTGGCATAGAGCCCGAGCGCGAAGCCGGAGCCGAAGCTACGGCTGACCACGTGCTGGCCCAGGACGTTGCTGGTCACCCAGCTCTGCCCGGTGGAGGCGTTGAAAATATCCACCATGGTCTGCTGGTCCAGGCCGAACCGCTCCCCCGCGATCAGTGCCTCGCAGGCGGCCGTGGTGGCCGCCGCGGCGACAAAGTTGTTCAGTGCCTTCATCGCGTGTCCGGTGCCGAGCTTGCCGGTGCGGAAGATGACCGAGCCCATCGCCTCAATCACCGGCACCGCAGCGTTGATAGCGGCCTGGTCGTCGCCACCGAGCATAATGGCCAGCGTCCCGGCCTCGGCCTTGAGCACGCCGCCGGACACCGGGGCGTCCACCAGGGCGACGCCTTCAGCCGCCAGCCGCGCCCCGAGCTCCACGGTTTCGGTGGGATCGGAGGAGCTCATGTCGATCACAACGGTGCCTGGCTCCAGATGGGCGGGGATGCCGCCGTGCCAGTCCAGCAAGGCGGAGGCGACGATGCTGCTCGTCGGCAGCATGGTGACAATTGCCGCGACGCCGGCGAAGTCCGCAGGCGACTCGGCGGCAGTGCCGCCGATCTCCTCGGCAAGCCTCGCCCGGACGGAAGGATCGGCGTCGTACACCACCACGTCGTAACCACCCTTGGCCAGGTTTCGCACCATCGGTGCGCCCATGTTCCCCAGGCCGATGAACCCAACCTGCTGCCCGCGTGCCGGCTCAGACATCGGCCAGCTCCGCTGCCTGCACCTCGGCCAGGATCTCCTCGGCGGCGCGGAAGCCCTCCATCGCCGCCGGGATGCCGCAGTAGAGGAAGGAGTGCAGCATCAGTTCACGGATCTCCTCTTCAGTCAGTCCGTTGGCCAGGCCGCCGCGCAGATGGATGCGTATTTCGTGGGCCTTTCCGGTGGCCACCAGCATCGCCAGGGTGATGAGGCTGCGGGTCCTTTTGTCCAGGCCCTCGCGCTGCCAGATGTCCCCGAAACAGTAGCGGGTGACCACCTCCTGCATCTTGTCGTTGAACGCGGTGGTGTGCTCCACCTGGCCCTCGGCCCCGGCCGGGCCAAACATCGCCCGCCGCAGCTCAAGTCCGGCGTCGTACTGGCTGTCTTTGATCATGGTGCTTCCTTTGGTTCCTGATTCCTGCGGCCGGATCGAGCGACCGCCTCGTTGACCAGTATGGTGATGCGAACCACGGCCGGGCTTGCCCCAGCGCGCAGGGACTTTGCTCCGGACTGCAAGGCCGGAACCCTTCCTGCCTGCCAGCGCACGGCGTTTGTCCGGGAGCGCAATAACGCCCGCGGCGACCGACTGTACCTGCGGAGGTGGCTAAGCTGGAGGGCGATTATGATCCACATCACAGGCGCATGCCGCGCCTGGCAAGGAGTGCCCGTGGCAACCGAAACACTGAAAGTTTCCACCCTCGGCGGGGCCAATGTCTTTGAGGCCAACACTTTCGAAGAGTGGCAGGAACGGATGTCCAACCGCTTCGTCCGGCTGCAGGTGAGCACCAGCCGGCCGGACAACTTCCACGCACTGCTGCACGGGCGCAGTTTCGACGACATCTCGCTCTCGCGCATCGAGGCCGACGCCCATCAGGTGGACCGGCTCCAGGACTTCATCTGCCAGGGCGAGGCCCGGTACTTCAAGCTGAGCATGCTGCTCGGCGGCGCGGGCCTGATTGTCCAGGACGGCCGGGAAGCCGTGCTCGGACCCGGGGACATGGCCATCTACGACACCAGCCGCCCCTACAGCGCCGTCTTCGAGGACGGCGCTGACAGCCTGGTGATGGTCTTCCCGCAGGACGCCCTGAGCGTCTCGGTCGAGAGTGTCGCCCGGCTGACCGCCACCACGCTCTCCAGCACCACCGGCATGGGGCGGCTGGTCGGCCCGTTCCTGCGCGAACTGGCCGGCAGCCTGGAGAGCCTTTCCGGCCGTGGCGGCATCATGCTCGCACACAACACGCTGGATTTGATCAACACCCTGGTCTACACCGAGCTCGGGCTGGGGGCCCAGCGGCCGGATCCACGCACCGATGCGCTCGCCGAGGTCAAGGAGTACATCGAACGGAACCTGGCCAGCAGCACGCTGGGCCCAGCCGGCATCGCGGCGGCGCACTACATGTCCACCCGGCGCCTGCACTACCTCTTCGAGGGGGCCGGCACCACGGTGGCCAGCTGGATCAAGATGCGCCGGCTGGACCGCTGCCGCAGGGACCTGGCGGACCCGGCACTGGGCGCGGCAACCATCACGCGCATTGCCACCCGCTGGGGATTTACGGATTCGGCGCACTTCAGCCGGGCGTTCAAGGCTGCCTTCGGGGCGACGCCGAGCGAGTACCGCAGGGCCCACTGAGGACTGCCGCGCCGGGCAGCCGGCCGCCTTTATTTCGGAGAAGCTGCCTCGTCATAGTCCTCGCGGGCCTGCAGGATCTTGGCCGCGTGTTCTTCGGCCCAGACCCGTACCGCATCCAGCGGCTCCAGCAGCGTCCGGCCCAGCGGCGTCAGTGCATACTCGACCCGCGGCGGAATCTCCTGGTAGACCTCCCGGCTGACCAACCCGTCACGCTCCAGGGTGCGCAGGGTCTGGGTCAGCACCTTGGGGGTGATGCCCTGGACCGCGTCGCGGATCACCGAAAACCGCTGCGGCCCGTCCTTCAGGACCTGGAAAACCAGCGAGGTCCACTTATCGCCAATGCGCTGCAGCACCACCCGCGACGGGCAGCCTGCGTACATCACGTCAAAGCCGGGAACGGAAGTAACCATGAGGTAACTGTATTACTTTGAGGTACTCAGTATCCAATTGATACTTTAGGTCCAGGCCGGAATACGCCGGCAAACGTTCGAAGGGAAACCAATGAAGATTGCTGTTTACGGGGCAACCGGCATGGTCGGATCCGAAATCACGGCCGAGGCGCTGCGCCGCGGCCACGACGTCACGGCGGTGACCCGCAGCGGATCCGCCATCGAAGGAACCGCCGCGCGGACCGCGGAGCTGTCCGACCTGGAGGCCTTCCAGGACCTCGCCGCCACGCACGACGCCGTCGTCGTCTCCGTGTCGCCGGACCGCACCGGTGGCCCGCACGAACCGATCCTGGCCGCGCACCGCGCCATCGCCGGAGCGTCGGTCCCCGCACGCGTGTTCATCGTCGGCGGCGCCGGGGCACTGGAGGTCGACGGCGTGCGGCTGAAGGACCTGCCCGGCTTCCCCGAGGCCTACCTGGCCGAGGCCACGACCTTCGCCGAGGTCCTGGATACTTACCGTGCCGCCGCCGGCCTGGACTGGACCATGCTGGCCCCTGCCCCGATGATCGCTCCCGGCGAGCGCACCGGCTCCTACCAGCTGGGCCTGGATTCCCCGGTCGGGGACTCGATCTCCAGCCAGGACTTCGCCGTTGCGGCGCTGGACGAACTGGAGGAGCCCAAGCACCGCGGGCAGCGGTTCACCGTAGCGAACTGACGTCCACTGCCTGGCTCTCGCTTCACCGCCGGAAGGGCCGCCCGCTTCTTGCGGGCGGCGCTTCCGCCTATCCGGCCCGAGCGGTGGTGTGGAAAGCCAGCAGCTTCCACTCCCGGCTGGACCGGATCCAGACGGACGTGGTCAGCGTGTCCAGCTGCCGCTCCTGCCCCCGGGAGGTAATCTCGGCGCGCATCCGTCCGGAAACCCAAGCGGCATCGCCAACCCGCACCACCGCGTCAAGATCATGCTCGATCCGGTAGTAGCGGACCGTCCCGCTGCACAGGGATTCCAGCAAGGATTCCTTGCTGTCCCGCCGACCAACCGAATGGGTGTACACCAGCCGGTCATCGCACAGCTGGCCGAAGGTGTCCCAGTCCCCTTCGACCAGCGCCCGCACCCGGCGCGCCTCCGCCGCCCGGAGACTCCTTTCGGAATCCCCCAGGTGCCCCGCCGCCACCTCCATCCAGATTCCCCTCTTCAGATCACTCCCGACACGTTAATGAGATTATATATTATTAATTGACAAATGCACTTTTTGCTCCCTACGCTGTGACGAGTTGCACACGGATGGCGGTTCGCCGCCGCGGAAGGAAACTCGATCATGAAGTACTCATCTTTTGTTGCCGCCGATGGCTCCGCCACCTGGGGAATCGTCGACGACGGCACAGCCTACGATCTCGGCCCGACCGGCAAGAACCTGGCCACCACGCTGCGTGCCGCCGTCGAACAGGGTATCTTCGGCACCGTCACCGCGGACCAGTACCAGGAAGCCCCGTCCCGTCCCGAGACAGACATCGAGTTCCTGCCGGCCATTACCGACCCGGGCAAGATCATCTGCATCGGCGTGAACTACAAGGCGCACCAGGAGGAGTCGGGCAAGACCGGCCAGACGGCCCCGACGGTCTTCACCCGCTTTGCCGATACCCAGATGGGCCATCTGGCACCGGCGGTTATGCCGCGCAGCACCACGAAGTTCGACTACGAGGGCGAGATGGCCCTGGTGATCGGCAAGGAAGCCTGGCACGTGGCCGAAGAGGACGCCTGGGATTACATCGCCGGCTACGGCGCCTACAACGATTTCTCTGTCCGTGACTGGCAGAAGGCCGCCTCGCAGTGGATCCCGGGTAAGAACTTCCCCGGCACCGGCGGCTTCGGCCCCTACCTGGTCCCGGCCGAGGACCTGGGCAGCACCGACGCGCTGACGCTGGAGACCCGGGTCAACGGCGAAACCCGGCAAAAGGCCTCCGTGGCGGACCTGTACTTCACCATCCCGCAGCTGATCAGCTACGTCACCGGCTTCACCCGGCTCTCCCCCGGCGACGTGATCGTCACCGGCACCCCCGGCGGCGTCGGCCTGTTCTGGGGCGAGGGCGGCCTGCTCTCCGCAGGCGACGTCGTCGAGGTCGAAATCACCGGCCTCGGCACCCTGCGCAACACCGTCGAACTGGAACAGTAAGCACGGGCCGGAAGAAATCAGGAAGGACGGGTAGATGGACAACATCATCGAGACCGACGTTCTGGTGGTCGGAGCCGGGCCCATCGGCCTGGCTGCGGCCTGCCTGCTGGCCGACCAGGGCGTGCGGGTGACCTTGCTGGAGAAGCGCGCCGGCACCTCCGACGAGCCCCGGGCGATCAGCATCACGGACGAATCGCTCAGGATCCTGCAGCAGATCGGCATTCTGGACCGGTTCACCGAGGATGTCCTGCTGGACACCGGTGCCCGCTACTACGGGCGCCGGGGCCAGCTGCTGGCCCAGGTGCGTCCGGGTGGCCAGCGGCTGGGCCAGCCCGCCAAGTCCCAGTTCGACCAGCCCGTCCTGGAATCCCTGCTGCTGGAGGCCGCGCGGGAACGGGAGCTGATCGACATCCGCTTCAAGACCGAGGCCTTCGGGATCAGCGATGGGCCGGACCACGCGGACACGGTGGTGATCGACGAGGCCGGCAAGCACGTGGTCCGCGCCAAGTGGGTCCTCGCCTGCGACGGCGGGCGCAGCCCGGTGCGTGCCCAGCTGGGCATTCCGATGGAAGGCTCCACGCAGGTGCAGAAGTGGATCGTCGTCGACATCGTCAACACACCGGGCGAGCCGGAGAAGTTCGCAGAGTTCCACTGCAACGGCACCCGGCCCGCGGTGGTGGTACCCGGAGTCAAGGGCCGGCGCCGCTATGAATTCATGCTGCTGCCCGGCGAGGATGCCCGGACGGTCACGGCACCGGAGTCGATCATGGCGATGATCGCCCCGTTCCAGAGGATTTCGGCCGCGGACATCCGGCGGTCCGCGGTCTACGTGGCCCACCAGCGGGTGGCGTTGAACTACCGGACGGGGCATGTGCTGCTGGCCGGGGACGCCGCACACATGATGCCGCCCTTCGCAGGGCAGGCGCTGAACGCAGGTCTGCGTGACGTGGCCAACCTGGCCTGGAAGGTCGCCGCACATGTCCGAGGCCACGGCACCGACGCGCTGGTGAACACCTATCAGAGCGAGCGGCGTCCTCATGCGGCGGACATGGTGCGCCTGTCCCAGCGGATCGGCATGGTGGTCATGGGCCTGAACCCGGTCTTGAACACACTGCGCGACAGCGCCGTCACGGCGCTGGGCATTGCGCCGGCGGCCAAGAACTGGCTGACCGGCATGAAGTTCCTCAAACAGCCGCATTTCACGGACGGCTGTGTGCTGGCGCCCGCGTCGAATGTGGCAAAGCCGGCAGCCGGACTGGTGGGACGCTCGCTGTCCCAGCCGCCGGTGCAGCTGGCCAGCGGGGACGTGGTGCCGCTGGACACCCTGCTCGGCCAGGGCTGGGCGGTCCTGCGCTTCCGCGGCGGTTCCGCCGTCGAGATCCAGCGGTTCGACGACGCCGGCGCGGCCTCCCCCCTGCGGGTGACCGACGTCGGCGGAGCCTTCGCGCCGCTGTACGGCACCGGCACGGTGCTCATCGTGCGCCCGGACCGCTACGTGGCCGCGGCGACCGACGAAGCCGGCGAACGCGCTGCGCTGGCGGGCCTGGCCCAGTGGGTGCCGAACCTCGGAGTCCAGCCGGCGGCTGCCCCGTAGGGCAGCAGCCGCTGACCGTCCTGCCAGCAGAAGACCCGGACCGCCTCCCGCGGCCCGGGTCTTCTGCTGTCCCGGGCAGGCCTCGCCTTTCCCCCGTGAGGCAGCCGCTCCCGAAGGCTATGTTTTCCCGGCCCGGCGTCCTGGCGAGAGCTGCCGCACGTTCTTCAGCGATGCTTCATGCACCCAAATCAGGCCGTAGTTCACGTCCGACGTGGAGCCCTGAGGCTCTAACCATCCGGCACCGTTTCCTCGGCTGTCCCCGGTGCGTGGCAAGACACCGGATTCCTGACGCTTCGCAACCACAGCAGCGGGCCCGGTGCCCAAGGTGCTGTGAGGCCTGCCCAGCCACAAAAAAGGGGCCGCACCGGGTCTCGATAAGGCCGCAGAGCGACCTTACCCGACCAACGGTGCGGCCCCTTCCGGAACCGTTACTAGACCTCCCCGCCGTGGCGGTCAATGACCTCGCGGGCCAACTGCTTGCCGAATTCCGTATGGGCCAGGATGGCCGCCTTGGCATCCTCCGGATCGCGGGCCCGCAGCGCCTCGGTCAGGTCCACGATGTGGCTGTGGTCCATCTGCCGCGCCCATTCGTCCCCGCTGAGCGCCTGGCGCCACACGGTGCCGATGCCCAGCCGGCGGAAGGCATCCGCCAACTGGGCCGAGCCGGCCACGCTGACCAGCCGGTCGTGGAACTTGACGTTGAGCTTGAGGAACTCGTCCAGCCCGTCCTGGCCGCGCTCGCGCAGCCGGCCAAGCTCGGCAGCGAGGCTTCCGAGCTCGGCGACGACCTCGCCGGTGAACTTGCCGAAGTGGCTGGCGAAGACGCCGAGCTCGATGGTGGCGCGCCCGTCGTAGACGCTCTCGATCAGTTCGTGGGTGATCGGCGTGGGCAGGAAGCCGCCGTTGTCGGCACGGCTGACCAGCGATTCGGCGGTCAGTTTCACGAGCGCGTTGTGGACATGGTCCGCATCGGCCTTCAGCGCCGCGGCGATCTGGGCCGGGTCAAGCTCTTCACCGAGCGGGGTCCGCCGGTGCAGCACCCAATCGCGCACAGCGTCGTAGGCGGCCAGTTCCTTGACCCGCTCCAGGCGTCCGAAGGTGCCGCGGTAGTAGGCCAGGGGTTCGGCTCCCTCCCGGGCGCCGGCCTCGGCAACCAAACCCAGGAACACGGTGTGGGTGCCCCCGGTGGGGGTTTCCTCGACCTTGCAGACAATCTGGGCCAGCGCGCCGTCGAGCAGCGGCACGCCGCCGTGCTGCGACCGGGTAACGGACACGCCGTCGAACTTGTCCGCCCCCTTGCGCCCGAACTTCATGGCCAGGTCGCTCTGGTCCTCGGCCAGGATGTTGATGCCGAACCAGCCGGCCTTGACCACGGCATCGTGAGTGGAGCTGGAGCGGTTCAGGCAGGCCAGCATCATCGGCGGCTCCATGGACAGCGAGGACACGGCCGAGGCGGTGGTGCCGAATAGCTCGCCGTCGACGACGGTGGTGATGACGGTGACGCCGGAGGCGAAGTGCCCGACGACGTTGCGGAAGACCAGCTGGTCCACGCCGAAGTCGATGGTGGGGTTGGTGCTCATTGTTTCCTCCTAAGATTGTCCCGGGGCGAACAGCCGCACGAGGGCGGAGATGTCCTCGACGGACTCCAGGTTGTTGACGATGTCGATGGCTTCGGTAGCCGCCGCGTGTCCGATGCGGCCGCCGAATGCGACGTTGGCGTAGTACTTGTCCAGGATCTCGGCCTCGGACAGCGGGGCCGTGTAGATGTCCCCGCGGGGTGCGTCCACCCGGGAGCGCA
Source organism: Arthrobacter hankyongi (assembly GCF_022012395.1). Classification (GTDB taxonomy): domain Bacteria; phylum Actinomycetota; class Actinomycetes; order Actinomycetales; family Micrococcaceae; genus Crystallibacter; species Crystallibacter hankyongi. The sequence continues at coordinate 412,919 of NZ_JAKLTQ010000002.1, read as the reverse complement.
GCGGCGGGCCGTCCCGCCGCAGCAGCTCCACCTCGGCGGTGAGGGACTCGTGCGGCGGCAGGGAGTCGATCAAGGTGATCTTCTCCAGCAGGGCCTGCAGCCGAGGGTCCTGCATGTGCGCGAGGTGCAGGTGTTCCGGGCGGACCGTTCCGCACATCAGCGCCGTCGCCGCGGTGAACCGGATGCTGAAGGCTCCGGAAACTTCCGGGCAGGCACCGGGCTCGAAGGGCTGCCCCACGAAGCCGGCCAGGGTACGGGGCGTAACGTGGATGCGCACCGACTCGACCGCGTCCAGGTCCACGGTGTTTTCCGTGACCAGCCGGACGCAGGCATCCAGCGAGGGGTGGCTGGCCCGGCAGGCGGACCAGGGCTTGATGACGCAGTCCCCGTAGAACTCCTCCCCGAGCCGGTGGGTGATCCGGTCCGGCACCGGCTGGGCGCAGTACATGTCCAGGAAGCCGTGGCGGCCACCGATCGCATCGGCCGGACCGGTGAACCCCAGCTGGGCCAGTTCCGCCGAGACGATGGAATTCCGGGCAGCGAAGGCCATGGGCAGCTTGAACGCCAGGGTCTGGTCGAAGATGTTCGCCACCGTACCGGAGAGCTGGTTCACGGCGATGCCAAGCGCATGGCGCAGCTGTGCCTCGTCCAAGTCCAGGAGCTTGCCCGCGGCGGCGGTCCCGCCCAACCCGTTGACGGTGCCGGTGTTGTCCTGTCCGCTGTAGACGTCGAAGCCGGAGGCAGCGGCCAACCGCGACGCCAGGTCGTCGCCGAGGACCAGGGCGGTGAGCAGCTGCCGGCCCGTGGACCGTTGCCGCTCGGCCACCGCGAGCGCCACCGGAACGGTGGTGCCGGAGATGTGCGCGGCCACCTGCATCCGGTCCGGCCCTTCGGCACCGATGGCCTCGAAATCGTAGGAGCGCATCATCACGGCGTTGGCCATCGCCGCGGTCTGGGCCGGGACGCGCAGTCCGTGCACCAGCACGGTCGCCTCCGGCGTCCCGCCCCAGCGGCCGGCCAACTGCAGGACGGCGTCGTTGCCCTGGGCTCGGTGCCCGGCCGCGATGTTGCCCAGCGAGTCGATCAGGCGCACCTTGGCGCGGGCCAGGGTGCGTACGTCGATCGCCTCGAACTCCATCCCGGCCAGATGCCGGGCCACCTGGCCGGTGATAGTGGTGGTTTCGGCTGTTGCCGTCATGGCCAGCGCCTAGTGCCGGGCGGCGACGGGCTGGCCGGGAACGACGACGTCGTCCAGCTGCGGGACCGGGGGCACGGCGGCCTCGTCGAACATCGCCCGGTAGGCTCCGGTCTCACCCTTGGCCTGGGCCTTGCGGTGGTCCAGTGCCCGGGCGCGGCCTACACTGCCCAGGTAGAAGCGCTCGTAGAGTTCGATCCGGCTGCCGAGCGCGGATCCGGCGAAGTCCCAGGCGGTGCGGAAGATCCGTGCGCGTTCTTCGGCCGGGATGCCGTTGGCCCCGGGCAGATACTTCTGCAGCAGCGGGCCGAGGCGGGCATCGTCGAAGGCGGCCCGCGTCGGGGTCGCCAGCAGGTTGTGCGAGCCCATGGACTTGATGATGTCGTTGACCCGGGCCATCCAGACCGGCATTACGGTGCGCAGCGAGCTGATGTCGTCGTGGCAGAAAAACGCCCCGCCGCCCCAGTCGGAAGCGTTGACCTCGGCGGAATGGACCACTGAGCGGGCAATGCGCAGGTAGGAGTAGATCTCCCCGAGCATCGAGGCCACGTCCGGCTTGGACTCGGTGCCGGTCACCTTGGCCATCTGTACACACAGGTCGTAGGCGAACTCAAGCTTCACCGAGGCGCGGATGGCGGTCTGCTGCTGCGTGTTGCCCGTAGCGGTGCCCGAATTGAGGGAGTTGTAGACATCCAGATTGCCATCGATGAAGACCCGGTGCCAGGGGACCAGCACGTCATCGAAAATGATGACCGCGTCCTGCTCGTCGAAGCGGGAGGAGAAAGGCTTGTCCGCCACGTCGGCGTCGATCCCGTAGTGGTCGCGGCAGACCGCCACCACGCCTTCGGTAGCCACCGGGATGGCGAAGGACAGCGCGTATTCCTCAAAGCCGGGCTGGATTGGCGTTGCCGGGTAGACATACAGCTCGTCGGCGATCGGGCCCAGCGTGGCCAGCATCTTGGCACCGCGGACAATCAGCCCTTCATCGGTGCGCCGGACCACGCGCAAGGTCAGGTCCTCGTTGATCCCCTGCAGCTCCCCGACGCTCTTGTCGATGGCCGCATGCACGATGGTGTGGGTCAGGGCCAGGTCCTTCTCGATGACCTCGCGGTGGTAAGCGGCCAGCCGCTGGTGGAAGACCGGGTCGCCGGAGCGGTCGAAGATATCCTTGCGCGAGACATGGCCGGCCAGCACCACGTTCACGTAGTCCGGGGTACGGCCAAGCATGCCGTTGGAATAGCGGGCCAGGCGGTCGAAGGCCCGGTGGCGGGTGGCGATGTCCCCGGCGTTCTTCGGCAGCATCAGGCTGACATTCATCTGTCCGCCGGTGGCCGGATCCATGGTGAGGCAGTCGGCGGCATACTTGTGCTGGTAGTCGAAGTAGCCAGCCATGCCTTCGATGGATCCACGGAAGGCCGGATGCTCGAGCACGTTGATGCGCTCGGCTCCCAGCCATACCTCGCGCCCGTCGGCCAGGCCTGCCTTGTACTCTGCTCCGGTGCGTGCAGTCACAATTACTCCTTATGCTTGGACGCGGCCTCCGGGACCCGCCGTCTTATGCAACATAATCGAATGAAAAATATATTCTGTGTCTGATTCTATTTAACTTGCTTGTGATTGGCAACACTTTGCTGCCGGGATTTCGACGGCCCCGCAGACCGGCGCGTGGGACTGACCACCGGCAGCAGCAAAGGGCGGCCCCTGCCTTTTGGCAGGAACCGCCCTTTGCTTCACCGTGCTTTCCCTGTCCGACCGCCCGCGAACAGCCGGTCTCAGCGCCGCGGCCGCAGGCCCCGCTCGGCCTGCACGTAGCGCGCAGCCCCGCCGTCGACCAGGTACACCCGCGGATCCGCCGGATCGAACGCCGCCACGGCGGCGCCGTCGTGCGTCCGCGGGGTGCCGTCGGCTACGAAGCCCAGCAGCAGCGAGCGCAGCCCGGCGCCGGCCCGCTCGAACGTATCCTCGCAGACCCCCTGAAGGGCCGGGGCGTCCGCCCAGTTGCCCCGGATGCCGAACAGGAACGGGAGCTCAAAGCAGTGTGCGCTGCCGGCGCCTTCCAGCGGGCTGGCGACGCCGAAGCGGGCCACCACTGCGGGGACTCCGACGGTGGCCGCCTGTCCCGCGAGCTCGTCGGCGGCCAGCCGCAGCTGGTGCAGTGTCATGGCCTCGACCAGCTTGGCGTGCCGGGTGGCGCCGGGCAGCTTTGCGTCCAGCCAGGCCAGGGTGGCCGGCATGTCCTCGAAGTGCGCGCCGATGAACCCGGCGAGCACCTGGTCGGTGACAGCCTCCACCGGCACTGCCTTCAGAAAGGCCGCGGACTCGTCCTGGGTGGTGTTCAGCAGCAGTCGGTCCACGTGGAGGCGTCCGGCGGCCGCGGCGAAATCGAACAGGTCCGCCGGCACCACCTCGTCCGCGGCCGGCATCAGGCCCAGCCCGCGGCCGGCATACGCCTTGCCGACCTCCCGCTGTGCCCGCAGCAGCTCCGCTGCCTGCACCTGGGCCAGGTCAGCGTCCGGCCCCAGCGCCTCGGCCAGTAGCCGGTAGCGCTCGGCGTATTCGGCAGGGGCGAGCGGAGGCTGCCAGGCCAGGCTCAGCAGGGCGGTGCGCCGGAACAGGCCCTCGGCCTGCGGCAACTGGCTGAGCAGGTAGGCGTAGAAGGCCCCGGCGGACTGGCCCGCCAGGGTCACCTGGTCCGGATCGCCGCCGAAGGCGCCGATGTTCGCGCGCACCCAGCGCAGCGCCTGCAGCAGGTCCCCCACGGCCAGGTTCGACGGCGTCCGCTCATCGCCCATCAGCCCCAGCGCGCCCAGACGGTAGTTCACGGTGACGACGACGGCGCCGCCGTCGCGCGCCAGCCGCTCGCCGTCGTACCAGCGCACGGTGCCGGCACCGCTGATGAACGCGCCGCCGGGAATATAGACCAGTACGGGGGCACCTTGCGCACCCTCAGGCGCCCAGACGTTGAGCTGGAATGCATCCTCATGCTGCGGCAGTTCCGCCAGCGCCGGGCCCTGCAGCCAGTCCAGGGCGCCCGGAGACTGCGGAAAGGCCGCAGGTGCGGACTGGACCAGTCCCGGGGACGGCTCCCCCACCGGACTGAAGCGGGCGGCCGGATCCAGCCGGGCACCGTAGTGCAGGCCGAGGGCGCCCACCACGCCGCCTGAAACCTGCGTGGCCACACCCGGCAGGCCCTGGTTCCGGCCCGTGGCGGCCGGTCCGGCACCGGGACCGGTGCCGGGGCTGGCCGCCAGTGACGCGGTCCCGCTCATGCCAGCTTCTCGTAGTCGTCGAGCCTGACTTCGCGGGTAATCTTCCAGAAGTCCAGCACCGGGTAGGGCCAGATCTGGGAAACGCGGCCGAACTTGTTCTTGTACCAGGTCTGCACGCTCGGATGACCCCAGGCCTTGGTGGCGTTGGCCGCATCCAGGCCAGCCACGAACTTGTCCAGGGCCTCCTGCTTGAGGTCCAGGCCGGTCAGATCCTGTTCGAGGATGATGCGCAGGGCCTCGAGGATGTACTCGACGCCGTACTCGATCATCGAATACAGGCTGCCGTTGACCACGTGCCCGGTATTCGGGCCGGAGACGATGAACAGGTTCGGGAAGTTCGGCACCGTGGTGCCGGCGAACGCCTTGGCATCGCCGCCCCAGTATTCGTGCAGGTCCGTGCCGCGGCGGCCGGTGACCTTGACAGGTTCGAGGAACTCGGAGGCCTGGAAGCCGGTGGCATAGACGATGATGTCCACCTCGTGGAGCACGCCGTCCCGGGTGACGATGCCCTCCGGGACCATCCGCTCCATCGGTTCGGTGACCAGGGTGGTGTGCGGCTTCTTCAGGGACGCAGCCCAGACCCCGTTGTCGCGCAGCATGCGCTTGCCGCCGACGATGTAGTCGGGAGTGACCTTGGCAAGCAGGTCCGGGCGGTCTTCGTACTGCTTGGCCAGGACCTCGGTCAGGCCCCGGCGCCAGTACTCGTTCACGGCGGACACACTGCCGGGTTTGTCCCAGCCCGGGTCGGCCACGATGGTGTGCTGGCGGCCTTCGACGCCGAGCCAGTGCTGCCAGAAGCGCAGCCACTGGCCGTAGTGCGGCAACTTGCGGACCAGCCACTGGACCGAGTCCGGCATGTCGTCGTAGTAGCCCTGGGTCGGCAGCATCCAGGGCGAGCTGCGCTGGATCACCGTCAGCGCGCTGACCTGGTCCACGATCGCCGGAACGATCTGGTAGGCGCTGGCTCCGGTGCCGATCACCGCCACCCGCTTGCCGGTCAGGTCCACGCTGTGGTCCCACTCGGCCGAGTGCATCTGGACGCCGGCGAAATCGCCACGGCCGGGAACGTCCGGGTATTTGGGCCGGTCCAGCTGGCCGACAGCGGAGATCACGGCATTGAACCGGTGGGTCTGGACATTCCCGTCCCGGTCCACGGTCCGGACGTCCCACTGCCCGGAGGCTTCGTCATAGGTGGCGGCGGTGACCTCGGTGTGGAATTCGATATCGTCCACGATGCCGCCGCGCCGGGCCACTTCGCAGGTGTACTGATAGATTTCCGGCCCGCGGGAGAACTGCTGCGGCCAGTCGTCGCGCTGGGCGAAGGAGAAGCTGTAGGCGTAGTTGGGAGTGTCCAGCCGCACGCCGGGGTAGGTGTTCTTCCACCAGGTGCCGCCGATCGTGTGGCCCTTCTCGAACACGGTGTACGGGATGCCCGCCTGCTTCAGCCGGTAGGCGGTGGCCATGCCGGCCACCCCGGAGCCGATTACCGCGACGCGGAAACCGCGCCCGGCGGCGACGTCGGCGAAGTTCCACGCCGGTTTGCCGCTGCGGGCCGGGACCAGGGCCATGTCGTGCATGAGCATCGGATGATATTCGGGATCGGCCGCGTTCGTCAGCCAGGTCAGGATGTCCCGGGCCTGCTCCTCAGTGAGCAGCCCCACGCTGCTCAGCTGTTCATCGCGGACCCGCTTCAGGGCCGCGAAGGCGAGTTCCCGGGCGGCGGCCCGGGCTTCGGGCCCCATTCCGCCGTGCGGCTCGCCGACGATATCGGCCGGCGGCTGCGGAGGGCGCAGATCCTCGCGCAGCAGCGAAAAATCGCCGGTCACTGCCGCCAGTGCCACCAGCAGGGCCGGCAGGTCGGTAGTATCCACGATCCGGCGCAAAAAGACGTCGTCTTCGGTCACTGGCTCGTAGTCGTCCCGCCAGTACAGGTCGTCGACTGCGCCTTCGATGCGCGCCTCAATAAGGGAGTCGGTCACGGGTTTCTCCTTGGGTTGCGGACAGATTGCCGGGAGGAAAAGGAGCACTTCTGTGATCCACGTCTCCCGGAAAGCTGCATCCAGTTTAGCGTGATGATTGCATAAGTCAATTGATAATGCATAATCCTTGCATTATGAGGAGAATGTAGAATCATCGCATGGCAAAGCGCACCGACTCCGAGACCCTGAGCAAGCACATCCGGGATGCCTTGCGCCGGGACATTCTCGCCGGCCGCTGGTCACCGGGCGAAAAGCTCCAACTCGCCGCGCTCTCGGAGTATTACCAAACCAGCAGCACGGTGATCCGGGAGGCGCTGACCCGGCTGGTGGGAGACCGTTTGGTCCAGCTCAAGCCGAACCGCGGCTTCTTCGTGCCGCCCATTTCCCTGGCCGAGCTGGAGGATATTACGGAACTGCGCTGCGTCAATGAGGAGTTTGCCATCACCTTGGCGATCAAGCGCGGGGATCTGCACTGGGAATCGGAGTTGATCGCCGCCCACCATACCCTCGAACGCACGCCCCGCCGCCAGACCGACGACCCGGACCAACACACGCAGGAATGGAACGATGCCCATCAGGCGTTCCACGCCAAACTGCTCGAGGCCTGCGGCGTGCCGGTGCTGATCGACCTGACCTCCACGCTCTCGGACATCGTCCAGCTCTACGGACGGTGGGCCGGCATGGCCACGCGTGACGCCCAGCGCGACATCGAGCAGGAGCACCGGAACATCCTGGACGCTGCCCTGAAGCGGGACGCACCCCGGGCGGCCCGGCTCCTACGGGAACACTACGAGACCACCATGGACGCGGTCCGCAACGCCGGAGAGGTGGGGCTCGAAAAAACCGCCGAGCCCGCCGCCGGGCCCTGAGCCAAGGGGCCTGCCCCGCGGGTCCGCACGGTGCGGCACTCCGGCCCGGCACCCGTTGGAGGCACCGGTTCGCCCACCTCAGACGGCCCGCGTCACGCCGCCGTCGACGCGGATGTTCTGGCCCGTGATGTAACTCGACTCGTCGCTGGCGAGAAACCGTACGACCTTGGCAATTTCGTCGGCACTCGCCGCCCGACGCAGCGGAATCCGCTGCGTCCACTCGAGCGGTACCGTGCTGGGATCCTCCTTGGTGAACCCCGGCAGCACGTTGTTCATGCGGATCCCCACCGGCCCGTACTCGTCCGCATACAGTTTGGTGAACGAGGCCAGCGCCGCACGGAAAGTCGCGGACACCGGGTAGCGCGGATTCGGTTCGAACGGCGAACTCGTCGAAATATTGATGATCGACCCGCCTCCCGCAGCCTCAAAGTGCGGCGTGATAATCCGGGACATGCGGACCACGTTCATCAGGTAGGCATTCATGCCGTCTTCCCAATCCGCATCCGCCAACTCAAGCACCGGGCCGGAGGCCGCGTGCCCGGAACCGTTGACGACCGTATCGACGCGGCCGAATTCGGACAGTGCCAGATCGACAATCGCCTGCAGGTCCTTGGCCGAACGGTTCGAGCCATCCAGGCCCACGCCGCCGTACTCCTGAGCGAGCGCCCGGGCACTGCCGGAGGGCGAGAGCGCCGCGAGCCGGTAACCGTCCGCAGCCAGTTCCCGCACGACCGCGGCACCGATGCCTGAGCCGCCCGCAATGACCACGGCCACCTTTTGCCTTCCCGTCATTTCTCCACCTCCCCCTCGGCCATCGCTGCCCGGCGCGCGATGAGTGCCTCCACCGCAGACGCGGACAGGTCTGCGAATTCCATGAAGTCGATGTCGTCACCGGCGGACGCGGCGATATAGAAACCGTCGGTCAAGGCGCGCCCGAGGACCACCATCTTCCGCCCGAAATCCGGGTCGGCTGCCAGGACGGAGCCGGGGATCTGGGGTTCGACACGCTGGACCATGAGCTCGAACATCTGCCTGCGGACATCCAGGTACTTCTTGCGGGCCGCGTTGTCGGCCAGGCGCTTCTCCAGCGCGAAGAGCAGCGCCAGGATCCAGAACGCCTCCGCCTTATTCTCCGGATCGGTTGATCCGCCCGCAGAGCCCGCGATGCTCCGGCGGAGCAGGTCCCGGTTCGTGGGACCGGTGTGGTCCTCTTTCCACTTCCCGAAGCAGTACTCGATAAGTTCGGCGAAGAGCTGTTCCTTGTTGTTGAAATGCCAGTAGACGGAGCCAGTAGGCAGCCCGGACAGGCGCGCCACCTCTGCCATCGTGGTGCCCTCGTAGCCCGCCGTGACAGCGAGCGTCAACGCGGCCTCCAGGATGGCACGCTCATTCTCCGGAGTGCTTTGATGAACACGGCTTCTCTTCGTCACGGGTGGTTTTTCCTTCATATCGCTAACGTCCGTATACGCCGACGATACGCCACCCACTGATGGTGAATCTGTGCAGGGACAGCCGCCGGCCACCAAATGCCGCTCAGGGGAGGAAGTCATAGTCCTCCGGCCTTACTGACTCGGTGACGTTCCAGTACTCGACGTTGGTGAACGGCCAGATCTGCGAGACACGGCCGCAGCCGTTCTGGTACCAGGTACGCACATACGGCTGCCCCCAGGCCATCCTCCGGTTCTCCTGGTCGACCCATTCCACGAACCGGTCCAATGCGGCCGGTTTGACGTCCAGCGCTGTCACCCGGCGCTCAAGGACCTCGCGGACCGCCTTGAGCGAGTATTCGCTGGCCCGCTCCAGCATGAAGTGAAGACTCCCCGCGACCACGCCGCCAACGTTGGGCCCGTAGACCATGAAGAAGTTCGGAAACCCCGGGACGGTGACGCCGTTATAGGCGCGCGCGTCCCCTTGCCAAAAGTCGTGGATCTCCCGTCCCTCGCGGCCGACGATCGTGATGCCCTCGAGGTACTCCGAGGGCCGGAACCCGGTGGCATAAATGACGATGTCGACGTTGTGTTCAGTTCCGTCCTCGGTCACGATGCCACCCGGGGTGAACTCCCGGATCGGGGAGGTTTCGAGCTGCGTTTGTTCCGCCGTGAGTGCTCTGGCCCAGACCCCGTTGTCCCGCAGCATCCGCTTGGCGCCCGGCGGGTAGCCGGGGACCGCGTGCCTGAGCAGCTCCGGGTGCCCTGCGAACTGCTCGGCGAGGCGGTAGACCAGCTCGTCGCGGACCTCCTGGTTCTTCTGCGACACGCTCAGCGGCGCCGCCGGCCAGTCTTCCTCCGCGCGGACGGTGTGGAAGCGCCCGGGGATCCCCAGGAGAGTCACCCAGAGCCGGAACCATTGGGCGTAGTGCGGCACCTTGCGCACGAGCCAGGCGAACGTATCGGTCATCCCCTCGTGATAGGCCGGTGCCGGGAGCATCCAGGGCGCGCTCCGCTGGAAGACCACCATGCTTTCGACATCGTCGACGATGGCCGGGACGATCTGGTAGGCGCTGGCGCCGGTGCCGATGACAGCCACCCGCTTTCCCCGCCAGTCGACGGACTCATCCCAGTTTTGCGAATGCATCGCTACGCCGGTGAACGAGTCCCGGCCCGGGAAATCCGGGATGTTGGGGATATCGAGTTGGCCGGTGGCGCTGACGACGGCGTTGAACCGCCGGGTCCGCTCGGCGCCGTCCCGGGTGCGGGTGGTTGCTACCCACATGCCGGCGGCCTCGTCCCACTCGGCGCGGACCAGACGGCTGCCGAACTCGATCCGCTCGCTGAGGCCGGCCTTGCGGGCGACCGTCTCCAAGTACTCGCGGATCTCGTGTCCTTCGGCAAATTGGTGCGGCCAGTCCGGGCGCTGCGCGAATGAGTAGGAGTAGCCGAAGGTCGGCGTATCGAGGCGCACCCCCGGGTAGCGGTTCTTCTGCCAGGTGCCGCCCAGGCACTCGCCGGCCTCGATGATCGTGAACGGGACGCCCGCCTGGGCGAACCGGTAGGCGGCGGCGATCCCGGCCACCCCCGAGCCGACGATCAGGACGGAGAAGGGCCTGTCCGGGGCGACGTCGTCATATTGCCACCCGGGAGCGCCGCCTTTGTCCGGTGCCAGATCGAGCTCGTGCTTGAGCATGCCGATCCAGTCGCGGTGGCCGTTGGCGAGGTACTCCAGGATGGAAGTGACGACGGCGCCGGGCAGGGTGTCGACGCTGGTGATCCGTTCATCGCGCAGTCGGCGCAAACCCGCCAACGCCAGCTGCCTGCCACGATCCTGCTGGTCTTCGCTCATGCCGCCGTGCGGGTGGTTGACCGTGTCCACGGGCGTCAGCGGCGGCCGCAGCTCCGGGGACAGGGCGCTGGTGTCGCCGGTGGCCGCAGCGAGGGCGGCGAGGAGCGCAGGAAGGTCCGCCCCCTCGACGATCCGCAACAGCTCGGCGTCGGTCTCGGTGACCGGCTCATAGTTGTCCTGCCAGAACAGATCGTCCTGGGGGACCCGCAGTACGTCGACACCGGTGGTGCTCATGCGTGGGCCTCCGTGAATCGGGCCGGCTCAACCACGGCGTGGATATTGGTCTTGGCGAACTGCACCCGCTCATAGACCTCGGCCCGCAGTTCGGCGAAGCGGGCCGCGGACCGTGTGACGAGCTGGTCGCGCTCCTGCGGCAGATCGATCTCGATGTCGTTCTGGATGACCGTCGGCGAACTGGAAAGTACGAGCACGCGTTCGGCCAGGTAGACGGACTCGTCGATGTCGTGGGTGACAAACAGGATGGTCATGTTGTGCTTCCGCCAGATCCTGCGCACCAGGTCCTCGAGGTCGGCGCGCGTTTGGGCGTCGACGGCCGCGAACGGCTCGTCCATGAGCAGCACGCTCGGCTGCGAAGCCACCGCCCGGGCGATGGCCACGCGCTGTTGCATGCCCCCGGAAAGCTGCCAGGGATACTTCGCCCCGGCCTTGTCCAGCCCCACGGATTCCAGGGCATCGCGGACGCGCTCGGCCCGCTCCATTTTGGGGACCCCACTGGTCTTCAGCGGCAGGTCCACGTTGGCCTCGACCGTCATCCAGGGAAACAGGCTGCGCCCGTACTCCTGGAAGACAACCGCCATCCCCTTGGCCGGACCGTTGACGCTCTGCCCGTCCAGCACGACCTCGCCTGAGGTGGTGCGCATGAGACCGGCGATGCACTTCAGCAGCGTGGTCTTTCCGCTTCCCGAGGGGCCGACGAGGCAGGCGAATTCGCCGTCGTGCAGATCGAACGTCAGGGACCTGACCGCCTCGAATTCGGTGCCGGCTCCTGTCTGGTAGATCTTCTGCACCTGGTCGACCTTGAGCCGTACCGGCTTCTGAGCCCTAGTCATTTTCCTTCTCCTTCAATCCTTCGTACCAAGCGAGAATCCGCTTCTGAAACCACTGGAAGACCACTGACAAAGTCACGCCGATGATTCCGAGCAGCAGGATGCCGCTCCACATCTCCGCAATGGCCACCCGGTTCTGGAAGTTGATGGTCCAGTGGCCGATGCCGTCGGTGGACGCGAACATCTCGGACACCACCATCAGGATGAGCGCGACGGCCAGGCTTTGCCGGATACCGGCCATGATCTGGGGTGAGGCTGCCGGGAGCACAAGATAGCGCATCCGGTCGAACTTGGTCAGCCCGATCACCTTGGCTGTGTTCTGCAGGACTTCGTCGATGGAAGTCACCCCGGCGACCGTGTTGAGCAGGATCGGCCAGACGCAGCTGAAGACGATCAGCGTGATCTTCATCGAGTCGTTGATACCGATCAGCAGCAGCAGCACCGGGATGAGGATCGTCGACGGGATCGCCCTGATGAACTCGAAGAGCGGCTCGAACAGCCACCGGATCCACCGCACGTAACCGATGACCGCCCCGACGGCGATGCCGATCACGATGGACAACCCGAGGCCCGCCAGGAGGCGGCTGAGGCTTGGCAGCACGTCGGAGACGAAGCGTTCGGAAAACCAGATCTTGAAGAACCGGTCCATCAGCTTCGCAGGCTCCGGTATGAAGAAGTTCGTCGCGGTTGATGTATAGACGGTCCACGCAGCCAGCAGGAGCAGCGGGATTCCCAGGAAGTACCCGGTTTTCTTCAGTAGGGTCACGCTGCTTTCCCTCCGCGTACCGATTCGTGCCAGAACAAGGTCTTGCGCTCCACAAACCGCATGAGGCTGTTGATCGCGATGCCGAGCAGGCCGCTGGTGATGATGAGTGCGTAGATCGCCGGAGCCGAGCCGTTGATCTGCGCGAACGCGACCTCCTGGCCAAGCCCGGGGGTGCCCACGATCAGCTCAACGCTGATGGCGAGAATAAGGGCGACCGTCGCCGCCAGCCGCAGGCCGGTCATGAGGAACGGCAGCAGCGTCGGGAAGATGACGTACCGGACGCGCTGGGGAAAATCCATCCGCAGGGTCCGCGCCGTGTCGAGGGCGACCTTATCCAGGTCGGCAATGCCGTAGAGCACCTGGATGAGGATGATCCAAAAGCACGCATAGATGATGATCATGAGCTCGGATCCGATGCGCGGGCCGAAAAGCAAGGCGGCAATGGGAATCAGCGCCACGGCTGGAATCGGCCGCAGGAACTCGATGGTCGAATGTGTGGCACGGACCAGGACCCGGCTCGATCCGATGATGACGCCCACGACCAGCCCTGCCGCCGTCGAAATCAGCACCCCGAGGAGCCAGGCTCGCAGAGTGTGGCCCGTCGCCACCCAGAAGTCGGTGTAGGCGAAGTTGGCGGCGAACCGCTCGAAAACCGCAGCCGGCGGCGGCATGTGCCGGGGATCGACGATCCCGAACGTCGACACCATCTGCCAGAGGCCGAGGAATCCGAGGAATCCCAAGGTCCCGAGCGCAGCCGGTCCCGTCTTGAGCCACAAGCTGTACCGTCGGGCGGCTGGTGACGCTGATATTGCTGGGTTGGCCATCTTGACCAGTCCCCCTTTCAAGTCTCACGGTTGGGCCGGAACTGTGGAGTGCGGCGCCCGCTCGGCAAACGCCGCACTCCGACACCGCTACTTGGCCCAGACCGTGTTATTGACGTTGGGGCGGGTCTCAAGGACACCGTGCTTGACCATGAGGTCCGCAAACTGGTTGAGGGCGCCGACGTCGAGCTTGGCGTTCCACTCGATGAAGTCCGTCTTGGCCGCGGCCTCGGGCGAGGTGCCAAGAACCGCCGGCAGCAGATCACGCACCTCGTCCTGATGCTTTTCGGCATAGCTGAGGGTCTTGTCGAGCCCGTCGACAAAATTCTCCACCAACTCCGGGTCGCTCTTGGTCAAGGAACCGCTGGAAGCGATAACCAGCTCGGCACCGCCGAGCCCGGTTTTCTGGATGAAGTCGCTGACGACGGCACCCCCGTCTGCGACAATCTGCTGCATGAACGGCGGGCCGGCCATGCCGGCGTCGATCGCGCCGCTCTCCAGCTGGGCCGCGACCTCGTTGAAACCGAGTTGCACGAAGGTCACCTTGTCGGGATCGCCGCCGTCGCGCGCCACGGCCTCCCGGATACCGATCTCGCCGATGCTGCCCAGCGCGTTAATCGAAACGGTCTTGCCCTCCAGGTCTTTGGCACGGTGGATGTCCGAGCCGGGGCCGACCAGGACGGCCACGGAGTCCTCCACCATGTCCGGGCGGTTGCGGGCGTACCCTGACACAATCTTGACGTCGAGCCCTTGGGCAGCCGCCACGAGCGGCGTCGTCGGGCTGGCCAGCATGAATTCGAGGTTGCCGGAACTCAGCGCCGGCAGCTGGGCGGCGCTGCCCTGCCCGAGGAGCATCTTGAGGTTGATGCCTTCCTCCTTGAAGTAGCCCTTGTTGATTCCGAGCTGGATCGCGCCCACAGCCGACGAGGGGAACAGTCCGATCGTGACGTCGCGGAGGTCCGAGTTGGTCGAACCGCCGCTCGGCGCTGCCTCGGCTTTCCCTCCCGAGATCGAGCCGGAGGCGCAGCCGGACAGCATCAAGGCAGCGACGAGTGCGCCTGCGGACAGCAGGTGGGTGGTCTTGGTTTTCATGGGTGTTCTCTCTTCCTTGAGTGAACGAAGCGTAAGGAGCGCACGGAGAAGAGCAGGGGCCGGTGGCATCACTGCACCCCGCATTACGCATTCGTAAGATGAAAATGAGCTATTTGGTCTTCACTGTGCAGCCAGGGCGGCACCGGCGGCCGCCGGCAGCAGGTAGGCGCTGGCAAACACTTCCCGGACTTTGCGGTCGAGGTCCTGGACCAGGCACTCGGCGGCAATGACATGGTCCGGACGGACGACGACGGCTGAAACGGGACGGGCATGGAACCAGGACTTCAGCGCACCGGACCGGTCCCCGATGGCGCGGACACCGGATGACGCATTGTCCGCGGCCCAGCGCAATTGGGCCGAGGGCACCAGCTGGACCAGCGTTGCGTCCAGGGAATCCAGCTGTGCACGCACCTGAGCGGAGAGGAAGTTCACCGGATCGTTGTTCCAGACGAAGATCCGCCACCCGGTGCCCGTGGCGTCGTCCAGCAGGACGTCGCCGTTATCGACCGTCTGGACGCGCGGCTGCGGGAAGAGTGTGCCCGCGCTCGGCTGGATGCCGTCCTCGATGGGTACGGATTTCGATTCCGGCCACCGGCTTGGCACAACCACGCCGCGAGTGTACTTCGGCATCGGTTTGAATCCCTGTCCGGAGACGTACGACTTGAGCTTCGGCAGGTGATCGATGACCGCCGCGGCAGCATCACGCACGGCCGAGGTGACCTTGCTGCGGTTCGTGACCACCTTGGCCATGCCGACCGAGAGCTCCACCATCGCCTTGACGTGGTCCCTCCGCTCTTCGGCATAGGTGTCGAGGAGCCGGTCGCTTGCCACGCCGCGTACCACGGCCGGCAGCTTCCAGCCCAGGTTCAGGGCATCCCGGATGCAGGAATTCCATCCCTGTCCTGCCACAACCGGCATGACATGTGCTGCGTCTCCGGCCAGCAGGACCCGCCCCACACGGAACCGCTCCGCAATCCGTGCGTGATGCGCGTAGACACGGCGGCGGATCACATCCAGCGAGGCAGGATCGGCGACATGGTCCTTGAGCAACTGGTGGAGGAACTCGTCGCTGTTGGCGAGTTCGTCGCTCTCCCCCTCCAGAAGCATGAACTCCCAACGGCGGATGCCATGCGGCAGACTCAGCGTGGCATAACCGCGGGTCGGATCACCGCCGAAGACGGCATGCGGCGTACCCAGCGGGTCATTGGCGACATCGATCACAAGGCCGCGCTGCTGCCGGGTCCGCCCGGTGAAAGGGATCCCGAGCTTCTGCCTCGTGAACGACCGGCCGCCCTCGCAACCAACCACGTAGGCGGCCCGGATTGACGCGTCCTGGTGCTGGGAACGAACGGTGACGGTCACGCCGTCGTTATCCTGAACCAAATCCATGGCTTCGACACCGAGCCGGACATCGACGCAATCGAAACGGCGGGCACCATCCAGCAGGATCTGGTCCACGAGGGGCTGCACGAACCCGTTGCGGCGCGGCCATCCGAACTCCCGGGTGGTTGGATTGATCTCGGCGATCACCTTGCCCACACCGTTGACAACGCGGATCTGCTGGTCCGGCACCGTGTGCTCGAGCACTTCCTCGACCAGGCCGATCGACTGCATCGCCCGCAGGGACTCGTCATCGATGCCTACGGCACGCGGGTAGTCGATCAGTTTCGTCCTCGCCTCGACGAGAATCGTCCGGATACCGTTCTGGCCCAGCAGGTTGGCCAGTGTGAGCCCGGTCGGCCCCGCCCCGATGATGAGAATGTCGGTCTGCTCCATCATGACGCCCCCTTCAACGCCGCGACGGTTGCGCGGGCGTGCCTTCCGATGAACATCAGGTCGATGCCCAGCCCCACGTAGTCCAGCCCTGCCCGGAGCACCTGCCCCGCCGCGAAGGCAGGGTCGCTGCAGTACAGACCAAACGTCACCCCGTGCGCCCGGGCCCGTTCGGCGAGATGGACGACGGCGTCGGCAACCGGACCGCTGGTCCAGTCCGGCCGTCCCGGCAATCCGTAGGAGACCGCCAGATCGGCGGGCCCGACGTAGACCGAATCGACTCCGTCAACGCCGAGGATTTCATCGGCGGCCTCGACGCCGGCAGCGGATTCGATCTGCACAACCGTCGCCACTGCGGCGTTGCCGGCTGCGCAGTAGTCCTCACCCCCGTACAGCGCCGGACGGCTCGGGCCGAGGCTGCGCCCGCCGAGCGGCGGGTACTTCGTTGCCGAGACCACCGCGCGCGCCTGGCCGGCAGTCTCGACAGTGGGAGCGACGATACCCCGGGCGCCGCTGTCAAGCAGCCGCCCGATGGCCCCGAAATCGATGCTGGCCACCCGGGCGAAGGCATAGGCGTTGCCGCGCGGGATGGCGCGCAGCATCCTGCACGCTGCGTCGAGCCCAACCTCGCCGTGTTGCAGGTCGATGACGACGCCGTCGTACCCTGCATCCAGCGCGCTTTCGACGACCGCCATGGACGGCGTCGTGACGTGCAGCAGGGCCGGCACCAGAGCCTCCTGGGCGCTCATTCGCCACCTCCTGCAGCGACGCGCTTCGCATGGGCGGCGGCGTTGTTCCCGCCGAAGACCGGAACGATCTCGCGGCGCTGGATCAGCCACCTGCCGTCGATCCGCACGTACTGCTCGCGGAATTCGCCCACGCTGGCCGGATGGAGCGGATCTGGCTGGCTGCCCCGGAAGGTCATGTAGTAGGTGGTGCCGCACAGGACGCCGTTCTCGAAGCCCAAGCGCGTTCCACCCGAAAAGTGGCGGACCACGCCGGCGTTGATCTTCACGCGGCGCTCGCCCCAGGACTTGATGGCTTCACGGCCGACCATGGTGCCCAGCGGGCCGACGGAGACCGCGTCCTCTGCATAGAGGGTGTGGAGCCTGTCGGCCTGGCCGTGGTCGAGCAGCCAGTGATGCTCGGCGACGAGCTGTTCGATCTCGACGCGGATATCATTCGTAACTTCAGGCATTAGCGGCCTCCTTCGAGCCTGGCCGACACGCATCCGAATCCATGCGAGTACTCAGCGGTGTAGGTGATGTCTGTGTCCCAGTCGACGATCATCCCGATGGATCCGGAGAGCAGGATCTCGCCGGCCCGCAGCGGCTTGCCCACGCGTAATGAGGTTTCCGCGAGCCACTGGATCGCATTGATCGGCCCTTTCAGGACGTTCCTGCCGATGCCCCGGGTGACCTCCTCATCGCCGCGGTAAAGCACCATCTCCACCTCGTCAAGATCGACCTCCGCATAGGCCTTGCGAACCGTGCCGGTGACCAGTCCCTCGCACGCGGCATTGTCGGCCACGGTGTCGAGGATGCTCATGCCGTAGTTGTGGTACCGGCAGTCGACGAGCTCAATGGCCGGAGTGACGTAGTCGATCGCGGCCTTGATCGACTCGAGGTCTGCGCTGAGCACATCCTGCTTGAGGACGAAGGCGAGCTCGGCTTCGATTTTCGGCTTAATGAAGGCGGACCGGGGGCGGACGATGCCGTCGGAGAAGACCATGTCCTCAAGGACGATCCCGTAGTCGGGTTGGTCCACGCCGGCCTTCCTCTGGACCATCGGGTTGGTCAGGCCCACCTTGCGGCCCACGCGCCTGAGCCCCTGTTCCTGCACCCGGCGCTGCGTGTTGATCTCAGAGATCGTGTACGCGGCATCGAGATCGCCGTCCGATAGTTGATGCCGGATGTGGTCGATTGGAGTGAGGGTCCGACGCGCCTCGTAGAGGTCATCGGCGAGCTTCTGGATGATCTGGGACACCTCGATCAGCCCTTCCGTGCTAGAAAATCGACGGCCCGCTCGTTGAAGACACATGGGTCCTCCCATTGCGGCCAGTGGGCAGCGTTCCGGATGACGAGCAATTCACCGTCGGGAATAACGGCCGCAAACCGTTCGCCCGTTTCGATCCCGCCGGACGGCTCATGATCGGTCCAGACGAGCAGCGTTGGCACCTTCAGTGCCGCGTAGTCTTCCTCGGTCACGCGGTTGCGGAAACGGATATCGGGCTTCTGCAAAGCCATAATGTGACCCATCGACCGGGCAAATCCCTCCCGGCTGTAGATGGCCTGGCGTATGCGCACGAGTTCGTCGGTGATGAGATCCGGATCGTGGATGACGACCTGCAGCCGTCCTTTGACGTTCTCGAACGTCGGGTCCTCGACTGCGTTGCGGCTGACAGAGCGCGCCTTGTCCATGGCCTGCTGGCCGATGACCTGTCCGCCCGGGGCGCTCAGTATGAGCGTCTTCACACGTTCCGCATGTGACTGGGCGAACTTCAGCGCGATCCACCCGCCAAGCGACTCGCCGCACAGATGCACCCGGTCGAGGCCCAGAGCGTCCAGCAGCCCGACCAGGTGCTCCTCGTAGTCCGAAATCTCCAGATCGGCCTCGGCCAATGTCGAAAAACCATGCCCAGGGTAGTCGTAGGCGACGACCCGGTGCGTCTGAGCCAACGCCCGGATGTTCTGGGTGAAGGCCTCGATGTGGCCGCTGGTACCGGCCATCAGTACGACCGTGTCCTCGCCCTCACCCACGGAGAGCACCCGCGTACGCCAGACTCCGACCCCGACGTAGCTCACCTTGTGGGGCAGGTCGCCGATCTCCTGCCAAAACGTCGCGGGCTCTGGCCTCATGCGGCACCATCCGTGATGGCCGCGACGACGCCGAAACCGGCTCCCCAAGTCTCGACCGGCCAGTACCGGTCGACCACCAAGCTGTAACTGCCCTCCGTCGCCAGCGCGCTGAAGGCCGCAATCCAGGTCCGTACCTCATGGGCGCCGCTGCCGCCCTCGCGGCCGAACCACTCGTTGGTCCAGGAGTCGACGACGGTCAGGTCGCCGCCGCGGAATGTATCGAGGATCTCGGTGTCCCACGCAGCGTTGAGCGGTTGCGTCGTGGCCTTCCCCTCGGCGAACTTCCGGATGTTTTCGATCATGGTGGATTCACGGACTTCGCGCTGCTCCGGGGTCATCTCCGAGTGCACGAGCCTTTCCTTCACCTCGTCCGGCGCAGAGTCCCACACCGGTATCGGCGGGTTGTGCGAGAGCCCGCCCGAGGCGAGGATCAGCACCCTCTTGTCGAGCTTTCCCGCCGCACGACCCACGGCCTCTCCGAACAGACGGACACGGTTCATAGGCGTCAGGGGCAGACCCACGGAGTTCACGAAAATCGGCACGATTGGATTGGTGAACCCGTGGCCGTAGATGAACTCAAGCGGCTGCAGCACACCGTGGTCGACCTGCAGGCGCTCGGAACGGGCGACGTCGATGCCGTCCTCGAGAATGATCCGGTGCAGTTCCCGGGCAACTTCTCCGTCGACGGGCAACGGGCCAGCAGCGGTGCCCCAGTCCCCGACCCCGTTGGCCTGGGCGCCGACGCAGAACGGCGGCATCATCTCGTACATCACACCGTTGAAGTGATCCGGCCCCAGCGCGATCGTGACATCGGGAGCGTACTCCTCCACGAAGGTGCGGACGTCGTTGATCGCGGTATTGATCTCATCGAAGATCCCCCCGCCCGGATCCACGTTCCCAAACGAGGGAGCGTGGGACATTGCAGCCACTGCAAGCGTCATTGCTTCATTTCCCTTCAGGCCCGTCGGGCCTCGTGGTCTTTGCCGTCCAAGCTGGACTAGATTGAAGTTTCTAGAATCTAGATTCTAGTGATTAGGTTCACTTTAGTCTAGGGGTGTCCCGGAGCCGCGAAATTTCGCCATGACGGCCCTGCCGTCCCTCAGCCATTTCCGCCGGCAACTCAGGAAGGCGCCGCGGTTCCTCACCAAAAACCATGGCGGCTTCCGGTGAGCTTCAGGGATGGCCGCTCCCGTTCACGTCTGGAGCGTTGGTTCTTCCGAGGACTTGGTCGACGATGTTCCGGCTATTCCGGGTCCTGCTGGCTTCCAGAAAGTTTGGCGGGACCGCGCATGGGTATCAATGAGCACTTGTTTTGACAGGGCACAGGAATCGTCCTGAATTTCGCAGGTGGGCGCGGTGGCGCACCAGCGGGGAGGAACTGGGTGTCGCTTGCCGGCAGGACGAATGCGCTGCTCTTCTATCGGCATATCCGGCGCACACCGGTCCGCCGGTGCCGCTTCGGGCCAGCTTGACCAGGAATCTGTTCCAGTCCGCATCGCGACCTCCAGCCGGGCATAACCCGGCCTTTAGCGGACGGCAGTTGATTACTGCCCAGCCAAGGCCGGCCCGCAGCCAACCGGCGTCCAACGATGCTCAAACGGGGCATTCAAATGATCCCGAACCGGTTCGACCGGCACGCCGAGCCGGAGGTACACGGCGCCTAGGAGGCGAATGTAGCCGGCCTAGGCGAAGCCCGGCATCCCGATCCGCTGCGCCCAGGTCCGCCGCCCCGCCTTACGATGCCCAGCACCTTCATAGGAGAGGAGACAGCCGGCAGGGCGCAGGCCTCGTTGAAAACGAGGCCTGCGCCACTGGCGAACAGTTCGATGCCCTGTGCCTTCAGGAGGGGCAGGGACGGCGCTGTTACACATGTCCTGCGGTGCCATGAGTACAACAGCCGCGTTTGTTTTCGTGCGGCAGGGCTAGCGGGTCACGGACCCCAGGTCCGGGGCTTCCTGCCGTAGCCGGGCCGGCCAGACGCCCTGCTTGCCCGGGGAGAGGATGCCGGCCGGATCCAGCGCATCCTTGATCTTCTGCTGCAGCCGGCGAGCGGCGTGGTTGTTGAAGTCGAAGCCGTCAGCGATCGTGTCCATATAGTCCACATGGCTGCGGTACGGTGCATAGCCGCGGCGCCGGGCTGCGGCCAGCAGCTTGGCGTAGAGCCCGCGGGCACGCGCCAACTGCTCCTCGTTGCCGTTCTCGAAGAAGATCATGGTCACATGCACCATGTGCCGGGGGTACAGGTGGTAGCCGATGTAGATGTCGAAGCCGTATTCGCGGTAGAGCTCCTTGGCTTCCTGATAGAAGTCCCAGACCTCCTGGCCGCGGGCCGGGATGATCGGGGCTGCATCGATGTGCCCGCCATTTTCGGCTGCCCAGGCCACCGTCTCCAGCGGCTTCATGGTCGGCACGCCGGCCATGTGGGCACGGTCCTGCGGAGCGATGTCCTCGTAGGCGACCTGCGCTCCATCCCGGCCCTCATAGATGCGGGTCCTGACCTCGAAGCCGTCCAGCTGCGCGAAGCGTTCTTTGATGATCTCCATCCGGCGCTGCACCAGGTGCTTGTCGCCGTAAAGGGCGAACTTGGCGTTCCACTGGCCGATGCCCATCTCCTGGCGCATTTCCTCGAGCCGCTCGTCCGGGATCGATCCCTCGCCGGTGTACCAACGCGAGCGCGGGCCGTTCATGGTGGCGGCGCGGACCACGTTCCCGCAGAGAGCATTGTTCTGGATCACGTCCTGGCGCCGCAGCTCGGTGAGGATGTCGATCAGCTTCGGCATGTCCTCCTCGCGCTCCACCAGCACTTCCCCGGAGGCGAACACATCCGGCCAGGGCATCAGCCAGAGTCCAATCTTGGTCACCACGCCCAGGTTGGACTGGGTGAACAGCCCGTCCAGCGTCGGGCCGAAGCCGCCTTGGAAGATGGGGCCGAGGTCGGTGCCCTCCATGGCACCCATCCCGGTACGGACCAGCTCCCCGTCCGGCAGGACTACTTCCATGCCGCACAGGGACTTCACATGGTCCCCGTTCGGGGTCATGCCGTAGCCGCGGTCCAAGGTGTTGCCCAGCACCGAGCCCCAGCCCAGCGCCGGCACGGACATCCAGACCCTCAGCCCGTGCTCCTGGATGTACTCGAACAGGTCGAAGAAGGTCACCCCGGGTTCGACCACGGCGTAGCAAAGCTTGTCATCCACCTCCAGGATCCGGTTCATCCGGCCCAGGTCCATAGCCACCATGGCCTGCGTGCGCGGCTCCGGACCGCCGTAGCCGAGGTTCTTCCCCCGGGAGAAGGTCCACAGCGGCACGCCGGTTTCATTGGCCAGCCGGACCAGCGCCTGCACTTCCTCGACGGAGCCCGGGCGCACCCCCGGCCATGCGCTCCGTCCGGCGTTGAGCGGATACGGGTCGATGTAGCCCGCCTCGGCACGCACCACATTCTCCTCGCCGACAATGGCGGCGGCCTGGTCGAGGAACAGCTCCCGGGTATCCATCACGTACTTCGCACCTTCCACACAGTTCCGCCGCCGGGGCGGCGGCCGGCCAGGCCGTCGCGGCCCGCCCCTCCATCATGGCAACCTCAATGCCTCAAGTAAATTGTCAATATTAGGATTGTTTTGTCAGTAGAATTGACAATATGAACCTGGAGAGCCATCCCGCCATCACCCTGCGCCAGATCTGGCACTTCGTCGTCGCCGCGGAGACCGGCACGATGAGCGAGGCGGCCCGCCGGCTGCACATGGCGCCGTCGGCCATCTCGATGTCCATCGCCGAACTCGAACGCATTATCGGCGCCGAGCTGTGCATCAAGCGCAAGTCCAAGGGCCTGACGCTCACCTCCACGGGCCGGGCCGTCTTCCTGCAGGCCCGCGAGCTGCTGGATCTGGCGGACGAGATCGCCTCGCTGTCCAAGGGCGACCGCCCGAACGTGCGCGGGCCGCTGACCGTGGGCTGCTACATGACCCTGGGCCCGACCATCATTCCACCCATGCTCTCCGACTTCGCCGCACAGTGCCCGCACGTGGACGTCGACTTCGTGGAGGGCTACCACGAGGACCTGCAGGAGCGCCTGCTGGACGGATCGATCGACGCGGCCTTCCTCTATGACATGAACATTTCCCCGGCCGTCAGGACCGCTCCCCTGCTCACGGCAGATCCGTACATCCTGCTGCCGGCCAGCCATCCGCTGCAGGCCGCAGCCGAAATCAGCCTGAAGGATATCGCTGCCGAGCCGCTGATCTTCTTCGATGCCCCGCCCATTTCCACCCGCATCCTGGAGATGTACCGCGAGTCCGATATCACCCCACACGTACTGCACCGCTCCCGCAGCTACGCCACGGTCAGGTCGCTGGTGGCCACCGGCCGCGGGGTGGCCGTGCTGTTCCAGCGGCCCCGGCTCGAGGCCCCCTACGAGGAACTGCGGGTGGCGCTCAAGCCGCTGGCCCAGCCGCGCTCGGCCATCCGGCAGCAGGCCACCGTGTGCCTGGCCTGGCCGCGCAGCACCCGCCTCAATGCCCGCGCCCAGGCGTGGGTGGACGTCGCCACCGAACGCTTCAGCGCCAATCCGCCCGACGTCGTCTGAGCCGGCCGCGCGACCGGCAGAAAACGCACGACGCCGGCAGGAGGCTCCCGCCGGCGTCGTACTTTCCCTGCCGCTGCCGCGCTTAGCCGAGCACGGCGTAGTCCGCGACGGCGGCCGGGCGCGGCAGCCCGAGGTTATCGCGCAGCGTGGTCCCCTCGTACTCACTGCGGAAGTAGCCCCGGTCCTGCAATTCGGGGACCAGCTTGTCGCAGATCAGGGCGAAGCCGCCGGGGTTGAACGGCGAGTTCAGGTTGAAGCCGTCGCAGGCCTTGGACTCGAACCAGTCCACCATCCGGTCCGCGACCTGGCTGGCGGTGCCGGCCATCCACTGGTGCCCGGTGGAGCGGGCCAGGTCCACGATCAGCTCGCGCAGCGTCATGCCCAGCTCCACGCTCTTCTTGCGGTAGATCTGGTAGCGGCTGCCCAGGCGCGGATCATCGGAGAACCACTCGGCCGGGATGCGCTCGTTGTAGTCCAGCTCGCTCAGGTCCATCTTCAGGTCGGCCCCCACCTGGATCCGGCCGTTTTCGAGGTGGACGTGGTTGGCCAGCTCGTCCGCCAGATGCTGCGCTTCCTTCTCGGTGTCGCCGAGGATGGGCAGGATGCCCGGGATGATCTTGACCTCGTCCGGGTTGCGGCCCTTGTCCGCAGCCAGCTGCTTGAACTTGGCGTAGAACTCGATGGAGGGTGCCTTGAACGGCTGGGCGGTGTAGATCCCGTCCGCCACCGAGGACCCCAGCTCCATGCCCGGGCCGGAGGAGCCTGCCTGGACGAGCACCGGGCGGCCCTGCGGGGAACGCGGCATGTTGATCGGGCCGGCGACTTCGAAGAACTCGCCCTTGTGGTTGAGCGGGCGGAGCTTGTCCGCGTCCACGTACCAGCCGGACTCCCGGTCGTTGATCACCGCGTCATCCGCCCAGCTGTCCCAGAGTCGCTGGACGACGTTGACGAATTCGGTGGCGCGCCGGTAGCGGGTCGCCGGGTCCGGGGCTTCCTGCATCCCGAAGTTTTGGAAGCCGTCGGAGGAGGTGACGATGTTCCAGCCGGCGCGGCCGCCGGACATGTGGTCCAAGCCGCACATCTGGCGGGCGACGTTATACGGCTCGGCGAAGGAAGTGGAGACCGTCCCAATCAGGCCGATGTTCTTCGTGCGGGCGGCCAGCGCTGCGAGCACCGTCATCGGCTCGTAGAAGCCGTTCATCTTGATGTCCCCGCGCAGCACGGTGTTCGCATGGACGATGTCCCCGAAGAACACCGCATCCAGCTTGGCCTTCTCGGCCATCAGCGTCAGGTCCGCCACGAAGTCCAGATTGGCCAGCTCCTCGGAACGGCTGCCCTCCATCCGCCAGCTGTCCTTATGGTAGCCGGCCGGCAGCATGAACGTGGTGAGCACCATGTGCTTCTTCGGCTTCAAGCTCATTGCTTGGGTTCCTTTCGTGATCCGCGCCACCTGCGCGGCGTCTGCTCCATCCATAATCACAGCCCGGCATAATTACGTAAATATGTAAGTTTCTGCCGTAGCTTTTCAATAATTCTGATGAATCAAGCTTGGGCAGGATGCGTCTTCGTCTGCCACCTCCAGGAATCACAAAGGCCCGCCCCGGTCCGTGCAGGGACCGGGGCGGGCCTGGGGAAATTGTCAGGCGTGCTGCTTTTGCTTCAACTCCGCGCCCTCGCGGCTCATCCGCACCGCAACCAGGCCGACCGCCAGAACGGCGATCCAAAAGGCACCCACCAGCGCATAGCCGCCGCTCCCGGCGGCCACCAAGGCGGTGGCGATCATCGGGGTGAAGCCGGCGCCGAGCGTCGAGGAGCCCTGATAGGCCAGAGACGCCCCGGTGTAGCGGACCTCCGCGGGGAACTGCTCGGAGATGTAGGCACCGATCGGCCCGGCCAGGATGCCCTGGATGACGCCGTTGCCGACGATCACGGCCAGCGCGAATCCCCATGCCGTGCCGTTGTGCATCAACTGCAGGGCCGGGAAGGCCCACAGGATGCCGGCGATGCCGCCGACGGTCAGCACTGCGCGGCGTCCGAAGCGGTCGCTCATGCGTGCTGCGGCAAAGCAGACAACCACGGTGAACACGGCGGCGACACCCTTGATGTTCAGCACGGCCGAGCGGTCCACACCCTCGGCCACCGCCACCGAGACACCCCAGGTGGTGAGGATCCCCTGCATGGTGTAAAAGCCCAGAGATGCCACCAGTGTCACGATAACCACCCGGGGAAAACGGCGCAGGACCTGTCCCAGCGGGGCCTTCCGGCCCTTCTGGCGCTCGGCGGCTTTGGCCTCCAAAGCCTTGAAGACCGGACTCTCGGCGACCTTGAGCCGGATGAGCATGCCGATCAGGATCAGCACGGCGGAGAGGATGAAGGGGATGCGCCAGCCCCAGACGAGGAACTGGTCCCCCGTGGCGGCGGACACGCCGGAGACGACGAAGGTGGCGAGCAGGCCGCCGGCCGGACCGCCGGCGTTGGCGAACGCAGCGGCAAAGCCCCGCTTATTGGCCGGAGCGTGTTCGAGCGCCATCAGCGTGGCCCCGCCCCATTCGCCGCCGACCGAAATGCCCTGGATAAAGCGCAGGGTAACCAGGATGACTGGGGCCGCGATGCCGATCGCGGCGGTGGTGGGCAGCAGGCCGATCGCCACCGTGGCGCCGCCCATCATGAGCATCGACAGCACCAGCATCTTCTTGCGCCCGATTCTGTCGCCGAAGTGGCCGAAGATGATCCCGCCCAGCGGCCGCGCGACGTAACCAACGGCGAGCGTGCCGAAGGAGGCGAAGAGCGCGACCGCTGGGCTGAGATTGGAGAAGAAGACCTTGTCGAAGATCAGCGAGGCGGCGGTCGCATACAGGATGAAGTCGTAGTACTCAATAATGCTGCCCATCAGGCTGGACCCAAGGACCCGCCGCATGTCCCTGGTATTGAGGGACTCCCCCGCCGGGCCCGTGGAGGCTTCGCGGTGGTGGAGCTCCTGTGGCTCGCTGTCTGTCTGAACGTTTTTTGGCTGCGACATAGGCTCTTTCACTTCGTGGAGAACGGTGGGGCTTCGGCTTCCACAGGTCAGCCGGAGGCACCGAGGATTTTACGAAACCGGGGTGCAGGCCGGTGCCGGCCTGCCGTGAGTCCCGTCACTCGTTGACTGCTTAAAGCATGGCGGAAGTCACAGCAGATGGCCAGAGTTTTACGCATTTTTATTTAAATAATGTTTTTCTTGACATGTATTGCATCATTGCTCTAGGCGCGCATATCGGTACATCCGCAATGCAGAGAGCCGCGTGCCCGGACCGTCCGGGCACGCGGCTCTGCCGCCGCACTGATACCTAACTGCCTAACACTGCATCCCTAGCGGAGCACCGCCATACGCGTCGGCGACTCCACCGGCGCCAGCCCGAAGTTGCGGAAATCCATGGGGCGGTAGCTGCTCCACATGTTCCACCAGTTCTCATCCTCGCCCCAGACCACCGGTGGGCGCGAGTCGTCGTAGATCTGCTCCAGATCCGTGTAGAGCTCGACGACGGCCCCGGACGTCTCCACGAAGTAGGCGGCGATGTTGTGGCCGGCGCCGTGGCGTACCGGCCCCCAGATCAGGTCCCGACCCAGCTTGTTCAGGCGGTCGCCGAGCTTGCCCAGGTCGACGATGCTCTGCGCCTGCCAGGCGTGGTGGTGCAGCGTCCCCTGGCCCCGGACCAGGGCAATGCCGTGGTGGTCCGGATTACAGCGCATGAAGTATGCAAAGTCGTCGCCAATCACGTCCGAGAGCCGGAAGTCGAGCACGCGCTGCAGGAACGTCATCATCCCGGTCACGTCGCGCGGGTGGAAGTTGAAGTGCCCATAACGGTCCGGGCCGAAGGAGAGCTGTGACGCCTGGTTTTCCTGCATGCCCACATAGACTTCGAAGACGAAGCCCTCGGGCCCCACAAAGGAGAAGCCATCCTCGATGCCGGCGCCGCGCGGCTTCTCACTGACGATCGGCAGGTTCTCCTGCTCGACCCGGCGGCGGATCTCGCGCAGCGCGTCGCCGTCGCGGGCGACGAAGCCGAAGCTGTCCACGCCGTCGACGTCGGACTCGATGTAGACGAGTTCGTGGTGCACATTGCCTGCGGCCAGGTACACGGCGTCGGAAGTCCGCTCGGTCTCGCGCAGTCCGAGGATCTGCGTCGCGTCAAAGACGGACTCCTCGAGCTTGGTCGTCTGAATGCCGACGTGCCCCATGGCCGTGATCAATCCCCAAGACATCCCTGTCTCCTATTCTGCTTGACTCTTCCAAAACCAGCATGTCGCTGCAATCTCATTGCAGAAAATAATATCTGACTAAGAATCGATTATCTAGGCTGTTTCGAGTGGGACTTGCCGGAGGCAGGCCCTAGGCTGGTTCCGGTTCAAGGCAGCGCTCCCGATGGCAGCGATGGAGGGACCGAGCCAACACCGAGGAAGCTCCGGCCGCCGGACTCCTGTCCGGATGCGCTTCGGGAGAGGCCGGCGCGGTTCCGTCGTCCCATGCCCGGGAGGCGACCGAAGCCTTCCTTGAGAAGCCCGCGTCAGCCCTTGACGCACAGCACCGTGCGCAGATGCTGGACAACGTCGACGAGGTCCTTTTGCGCGTCGATGACCGCGTACAGGTCCTTGTACGCCTCCGGAATTTCATCCACGATGCCCTGGTCCTTGCGGGATTCCACGCCGGCGGTCTGCGCAGCCAGGTCGGCGACCGTATAGGTCCTCAACGCAGCGTGGCGCGACATCCGCCGGCCGGCCCCATGGGACGCGGATTGGAAGGACGCCTCGTTGCCCCGGCCTCGGACCACATAGGAACCTGTTCCCATCGAACCGGGGATCAGGGCCAGTTCGCTCTTGCCCGCCCGGATGGCGCCCTTGCGCGTGACCAGCATCCTGCGGCCGTCGATCATCTCCTCGGCCACATAGTTGTGGTGGATGTTGATGCTCTGGCCGTACGCGACGTTCGCCGAAGCGAAGTGCCGGGAGACCTGCTCCTTGACCAGGCCCATCATGACCGCCCTGGACCGGGCAGCGTATTCCTGGGCCCACCACAGGTCATGCCGGTACGCGTCCATCTGAGGGGTGTCCGCCAGGAACACCGCCAGGTCGCGGTCCGCCAGCGCCTGGTTGTGCGGCAGCCTGCGGGCGATCTCGATGTGCCGCTCGGCCAGTTCCTTGCCGATGTTCCGGGAGCCGGAATGCAGGGTCAGCCACACGAAGCCGGCCTCGTCCACGCATACCTCGATGAAATGGTTCCCGCTGCCGAGCGTGCCCAACTGCCCGAGGGCGCGCGGCCTGAGCTTCTGCACACCGGCGTGCAGGTCCTTGAACCCCTCCCAGAAGGTCTTCATTCCGGACTCCAGCCCGAGACGCTTCAAGTCCACTTCCCTGCGGTGGCTGTTGGAACCCACAGGGACGGCGGACTCGATGGCGCGCCGCAGCGCGTGCAGGCCGTAGAGATCGCGTTCGGTCAGGGAGGTCTTGACGCCAACGACGCCGCACCCCAGGTCCACTCCGACGGCCGCCGGCGAGACAGCCCCGGGCATGGCAATGACCGAACCGATGGTGGCGCCCTTGCCGAGGTGGACATCGGGCATCACTCGGACCCCGTAGACCCAGGGCAGCGAGCCGATGTTCCTCAGCTGCTGCAGGGCAGCCGGCTCAACCTCGCGCTCAGCGGCCCACATCAGGACCGGATGCTTCGTACCCGGAAGCTCGACTGGAAACATGCGTGGCACCTCTTTAGTCCCCCTCCTCCAGTATCCCGCAGTCGACGGTAACGGAACCTCCGGCCACCCGATCAGCGGAGGGCGGCGGGCGCGGGACTCGAGGTAGCGCCGTTCGGGAAGGCTCAAGGTGCCGCGGGCGGCCCGGCCAAAATTGCGCACCTGGATGGACACCTTCGATGGACCGATCGGCTCCGAGGTGCGTGACCTTGACCCTTGCCATGGGCGGGGACGGCGCATTCCTGGCCGCGACGGGCCTGCAACCGTAAGGTGCACGAGGAAAGTGCAACGGCGGCGGGCATCCGACGTCGTACTTTGAGCGGTACCAGCCTCAGGTCATTTGGCCGCTCAGGTCAAGCACCGGACGGACTTCGACGTGGGCGAACCGCGCATCCGGGATCCGGGACGCGATTTCGACGGCACGCTCCCGGCTGGCGCAGTCGAGCAGGTAGAAGCCTGCCACCTGCTCCTGGTCCGCGAAGGACCCGTCCGCCGCCGTCACCTTTCCCTGCCGTACGGTCACGCTGGTGGTGTAGGACTGGTCCAGGGCCTCGGCCATGACCAGTTCGCCGGAGGCGGCCAATTCCGCGTTCAGACCGGCGAAGTCGCCGAAGCCCTCGGTGCGTTCGGCGTCCGAGAGCCCGGCCCAGGTCCGCTGCGACTCGGGATTGCTGTAGATCAGGATCAGGAACTTCATCGCGCCTCCTCAGGGATCCCCCGTTATCCATCATGTCGGTTTTCGGCGGAAGCGACAGTCCGGCACACGGCTCCGCCCGGGATCCCGCACGGCATACCGGGTGGCCAGCAGGTCCGGCGCCAGCTGTGCGGCGTCCAGCAGGGTGAACCGGGCATCGGCTGAGGCGTGCAGACAGGCCGGGAGCCCGGCGCCGATGACCTTCGGCACAACATGCAGCTGCAACTCGCCGACCAGTCCCGCACGGAACAGCAGCTCGGTCAGCTGCAGGCTGCCCCCGACGATGACGTTGCCGGGTTCCGGTTCCCCGAGGCCGCGGATTTCCGCAGCCACATTGCCGCGGATGATCCATGCCTCCCCGCCGTGGCCCCACGGTGCCTCGCCAGGGTCGAGGACACCACGTACTTGGGCAGCCGGTTGATCGGCTCGGCCACGGCTTCCTCAAGCAGGTCCGCCGCCGGCCAGTAGGCGTCGAACATCTTGACGATCTACTGGACCAGCAGCTTTCCCATGGGGTTGCGCTCCTGCTCGGTTGCGAACCAGCCTGACTATGCGATGACATTGAAGCCGGTGCGGTCCGAGCGCACACCGTTGACCTGCACCTGCAGTTCGTGTCGGCCCGGATAGTGCACCCGGGTGGTCATCTGCCGGAAGGCGTGGGACTTGCGGAACCGCCGGGTCTGCCCCGGCCCGAGCTCCGCAACGGCGAGCTTGAAGACCTTCGGGGCGAGGGTGCCGTTGGCCTTAAGGTAGTGGACCAGATAGTCCACGGCCACCCGGGCGGTGTCCGCGGACCCGTTCGTGACCTCCACTTCGAAGACCAGTTCCCCCGGCAGGCCGACCGTGTCCCGGTCCACCTGCGGAGCCGACACCGAGACCGCCGCCGGGGCGAAGCCGAGCAGTGCCAGCGCGTCCGGATGAGCCTTCTTGACCAGCGTGCGCAGTCCGTGCCGGACGACCCAGCCGCTGCCGGGCTCCGCGTTCCACCGCGCCGCCGCCGCGACCACGTCGTCCGGGGCATGGCGGGCGGCGTCGTTCAGGTGGTTGGCCACCGAACGCCGGACCGTTTGGCTGGGATCGGTGTGCAGGGCGTCCAGGATCCGGAAGGTGGACTGCGGCCGGGCAATGATCCCGGGAACGCGGATGGCCCAGGGCAGGTAGGGGCGCGTGCCTTCGCTGGCCAGCCGCCGCACATGCTCATCCGGATGCCCGGTCCGGTCCTGGATCAACCCCAGTGCCCGCTCCAGGTCCCGGATCAGCAGGCGCCGGATGGCAAACTCGCTGGTGAGCCGGGGCGTCAGTTCGAAGAGCAGGGCCAGGGCGTTGTCGAACGCGCGGGTGCTGCCATCCTGGAGCGCAAGGGTCACCGCCGCCTCGCCGGCCGGCCAGATCATCCAGCCGGTGAACGCCGCATCGTCCAGGGCCGCGCGGAACACCGCCGCCGCGCCGTCGTAATCCTGCCCGAGGTCGGCCACCAGGGCCGCCGCCAGCACGTCGGAGCGGGCCCGCAGGGCGAGCGGCTCCAGCCGTTCTTCCGCTGCGGCGAGCGCGGGCCAGGCCGGGCGGCCGGCGGCCTGCGACAGGGACGCCCGCAGGCCCTGCACCGCCGACGGGCCGAGCAGGTCATTCATCACACCCATGGATTCCTCCGGTTCCGCCGTCCCGTGCCGTCCGCCTTTCAGACGGCACGACGGCGTGTCCCCGCCGCGCCGCGGCGGCCCGGCGTCCAAATCCGGACACGAGGGAACGGCACGCATCCACCCTATCGGCCGGCCGGCAGTGCTCCGGCTAGTTCGCCACCTCGATATCACCGGCCGTCGCGCTGAACGTGTACGTCCGGGCGGCGTCCGGTGTGCTGGTGGCGTCGATCGAGACCGTGCCGATCGTGGCCTCGGTCTGGATCCGGTAGCTGCCCTTGGGCAGGGTGGTCGTCTGGTTGCCTGCGGTCGTCTCTACCGCCAGGCCAGCCGGCAGGCTGCCGAAGTCGAGCGTGGCATTGCCGGCGGTGGTGTGCACGAGGGCGCGCCCAGTGACGTGGTAGTCGATGGCGGAGATATTGCCCGCCGTGGCCGCCAACGTCACATCGCGGGCCGACCCGGTGACGGTGAGGTTCCCCGCGGTGCTGTTGAGCCCGGCATCGCCGAATGTCCCGTCCAGCGACAGGTTGCCGGCGCTGGTGCTGAGGTTCACCGCGATGGGATTGGCCTCCATGTCGCGCGGCAGGAGCACCTCGAGCCGGGGCGAGGACCCGCCCCAGATATCCCACGACCACCAGCGGGGATTGTGCTGGGTGAGGCGCACCTGAGCCGTGCCGCCGGCGTTATCGCTGTCGACGGTGAGCTCGTAGCTGCGCCTGGCATTGCCCTGGTCGAAGCGCACTTCGGCTTCCGCGACATCCGCGTAGGCAACGCTGACGCCGCTCGCCTCTGCCTGCACGTCGAGGGCCGTGAACGGTCCCGCGATCGGATAGACCCCGGAGGCGTCCTTGCGGGACATCGACGCCGATACCTCAAGGACCAGTGCCACCAGGCCGATCGCCAGCAGCAGGACACCGACCATCAGCAGGACATGCGGCCGGCGGCGCGGACGGGTGGGCAGGACCTGTGCGGACATGATGGTTCCTTACTTGTTCGGTCGGGGCACGCTGAAGGCACAGACAATCCACCCTGCACCGTGGAGAACGTGGATGACTTGGCGGCCGTAGTGGCCGCCCCTTGCCACGATAGGACCCGGCCGCGGCCATTGCCGTCACTCTTGCGGGCTATCTTGGACCGGCTTTGGTAGTCCCCAAGGAGGACGGTGCGGCTCGTCGCGCCACGGCCGGCCCCGGCATCAGCGCAGGATCTCCACGAGGGCGACCCAGGAAAATAGCACTGCACCGACGATGGCCAGGATGCTGCCGGCCGCCACCCAGACATACCCGGTATCCGCCCCGGCAACCAGCAGCACCGCACCGACGCTGAACAGCGCCGGCGGCAGCGCGCCCACCAGCACCTTCCCGGACCGGCCGGCCCCGTGCCGGCCCTCTTCGCGCAGGATTGCCCGGACGGCGAACGCCTCGAGCAGCCAGACGAGCCCCACCCCGGCCAGCACTTCGAGACCCAACAGCCACAGCGGCTGGCCCGGAATCAACGCCAGGCAAGCGGCGGCCACCGCCAGCACCAGCGCGCCGATCGACGAGCCGGCCCGGGCCGGCAGGGTTTCCGTCTTCAGGATCTCCGCGATATTGACCGACATCGCGACGATGAGCAGGCCGGCCAGGGCCGCCCCGGCACCCGCGACGGCGACATTGAAGTCGGACCAGCCCGGCAGCGCGGTTTCCATGGCGGCACTCTACTGGGCCGCCCGGCCAGTGGCGAGCACGGCGGACCAGGCCCGGCCCGGGCAATTCTGTAGGCTCACTCTGGTCAGGATGTGAAGCGCTCCTGCCAGCGCGCCCAGTATCGGAGGATCCCTTGTCCCAGCCGGCCCAGCCCACGGTCCAGATCGACGACGAACACTTCCGGGTGACCGAATGGCGCTTCCCGCCGGGCAGCGAAACCGGCTGGCACCACCACGAACTGGACTACGTGGTGGTACCCATGACCACCGGCAAGCTGCTGCTGCAGACCCCCGACGGCGAGTCCATCACCAGTCAGTTGACAGCCGGGCAGTCATACTCCCGGCGGGCCGGCAACGAGCACAATGTCATCAACCCCGGCGAACATGACTTCGTCTTCGTGGAGATTGAAGCCAAGTAGCTGGTATGCGCGAGCCGCCGCGCTCGCAGGTACAGGGGCAGTCTGCCTACAACTCCTGTCCGGTTTCCTGACGCCTGATCTGGCTCCCCGCAATGGCAAGCACGCCGGCGGCCATAATGTCGAGGACAAACCAGATTGGCCTTGTCAGGTAGACCGGCGCGATGGGGTTGAACAAGATGGCGACCGGAATCAAGGCGTAGAGCCACGCGGCCTGACCAGCGCGGGAGGCGATGACGCACATGGCGATGGCGGCAATCATGACGCCCCACCGGAGGAATGTGTAATATCCCAACGGCATTGGTGCGATGGCGACGACCAGCAACAGGACCGCGATCCCCGCGGCGGGCAGTGCGGGCCGGGGCGTCATCGAACTTCGCTCCGCAGATATGCAGCTACTGCTCCGGTGGCGGTCTCGGTCGCACCGACATACCGGCTAATGGCGCGGGCGCACTGAATTAACCCGAAAACCACGGCGCCCCAGAAGATGATGTAGCTGCCACCGTGCCCCATTGACTCCAGTCCCGGCAGGCTCAGCAGCAAGCCCGCAATGCAGATTGCGCCGTGTATCAGCGCGGAAATCAGGGCCTTTCGCCGAATCTTGTCGGCGACTTCCTGAATCAGTGTCTCGATATGTTCCATTTCTCCCCCACTTGGCAGGGACAAAGTGATGGAGCGGCCGCCTGCGCAGGCTGCCGCTCCATCACTTCACCCGATTTCGGCTACTTCTTTTCCTCGATGGTGACCTTCCACGAATCGATGTTCGCGGCCCGGACGTCGAGGAAGTAGCTACCGGCGGACTTATGGATGGCCGTCTCGCCCTTGTCCGGCTTGTCCAGCATGAGCAGCGGAATGCCGCCGTCCTTGTTCAGGTCGGTGCCCTCCTCTTCCAGGTAGGCGGCGACGACGACGAAGTCCTGGCTGCCCTTGAAGTTGTAGACCAGGCGCGTCTCGCCGCCGGACAGCTCAAAGGTCTGGCTGGCCGCGTTGGCGCTGCCGTCCAGCGTCACAACCTTGGTCCACTTCGCCTCAGCCACCGGCTCGGCCTTCGGTTCCGCCGCGGCTTCCTGCGCCGCGACGACACCGGTCCCTGCACCGGAATCGGCGCTGCCTGCTTCAGTGGCGCCGCGCGCCCCGTTGGAAATGGCGCTAACAACGATCACTACGGCGGTCACGACCAGTGCCAAGACCTTGTGTTTGTCGTAGCCCTCCAGCAGATAGCCGCGCTTGTCGCGCTGCTTGCCCGCCAGGGTGATGATCAGGTCGACCAGCCACCAGATGCCCGCGCCGCCGAAGGTGAACAGCTTCAGGAGGCCGGTGCCGACCTTGCCGAGATAGAAGCGGTCAACACCAAAAAATCCAACCAGCAGGGAAAGCAGCCAGGTGACGAGAAAGGACTTCTGGCCGATTGCCGGCGGCATCGGGTATTGCGGCATCGGCTGGTACATATGCGGCGGCGTGGGCTGCGGCGCCGGGGCGCCGTCCTTGATGAACTGGGACATGGTTGTTCCTTTCGCGGGCTGCCCGCGGGCAGCCCTGATTACCTTCAAGATGGTGCGGTGATGAATCGGCAGCGCGGCTGATGCTGCACGAGGTGAAGTGACGAGGCTGACGCTATTGGCCGGTACCGACAGTTTCCGGCGCTACTGCTTCGTCCAGGTCCCGCAGCGGGTCGTGTTGAAGTCCTGGCCCTTGGACAGGGTGACTGTCGGCCGGCCGCCGCCGGGGATGTCGTTGGCGATGATGTCGTCCCCGTTGGTGCCGCTGGTGTAGATCCCCCAGTAACAATCGGAATCGACAGCATCGGTGGTGCGGTAGGTGCCGGCGGCAATATCCACGCCGACGGTCCACGTACCTTCGTGGATCGTGTTGGCGGCCTTTTCCTTCTCGGCCCCGGTGACGGCCTTTTCCCGCTTCTTCACTGCGGCTTCGGCTTCCTTCAGTTCGGCCTCGCCCTTCTCCAAGTCCGCCGCGCGTTCCTCGACCGCGGCCTCGCGGTCCTCGATTCCGGCGTCCAGTGCGTCATAGTCGGCGTTGAGCGTGTCGTAGTCCGATTGCAGTCCGTCCCGCGCAGACTCCACGGAAGCTTTCTCGGCCGCGAGCGCGGCGTACTCCTCGCTCGCGGTCGGATCTTCAAGCGCCATGCCGCTGGCGATCCCGCCGCCGAAGAGTACGACGGCGGAAATCGCCATGGCGATCCGCCTGCCCTTGCCCGGTTTGCCGATTTTGGACGCCTTTTTCGGCTTGGCCGGCAAATCCGGCGCACCGGCGTTGCCCGTCTCGCTCGCTGAAATTTCCGGCAGAGTTTCTGTGGACATAGTTCCCCCTGTTTCTATCCGGAATTACTTATCGGCAAGTTCGCCGACAATGTTCAGGCCGTCGTCCGGGTGGTAGCCCCAAAGCAGCGGCCACTCTCCATACCAGTGCTCGGGTCGATCGGCCAACGATAAACATTGCCGCCATCTCGGAAGGTGAAGTGGCGTTTGTCTTTGCACTGTATAAATGAAGCTGGTCTGCTCCTAGCCAGGGCAGACAGACAACCGAATATGCCGGAAACGGCAAGAAATGTTGGGGGACATGAAGAAATACATTCCAGGCTGGCGAGAAACCGGCCTGTCGATCATGACTGCCTCGGCGCTGTTGCTTGGCGGGCTGGCTGCGGCACCCGCCGCAGCGGCCACGACGTCGAACGTGCCAAGCAGCATCGCGATTCAAACTGCGGTCACCACGCCGAAGATTACCGGGGAGGTCAAGGTAGGGTCGCGGATCAGCATCGACCTCGGCGACGCTGCCAACATCGATTGGGCCTACCTCGTACTGTATCTGGACGGCGAGTGGGAGGACATGCTGGACCCGGTGGGCGGGACCTTCCACTACACCATTCCGGCACATGCCGCCGGCAAGAGACTGACCTTTGAGGTGTCGACCTGGAGCGAGGGAGAACCGGAGGAATTCACTCTCGACGCCGGCATGGTCACCGGCGGCACCATCAAGCCTTTCAAGTCCCTGAAGATCACCGGAACCGCGCGGTACGGCTCAACGCTCAAGGTCAGCGCCGGCTGGCCGTCCGGGTCAAAGCCCAGCTACCAGTGGTATCGGGGATCGGCCAAGATCAACAACGCCACCAAGTCCAGCTACAAGCTGACCCCCAAGGACATCGGCAAGACCATCCAGGTCAAGGCCATGGTCACCAAGCCGGGCTTCAACAGCTACAGCGGAACGGCCAAGTCCGCCAAGGTCGGCCAGGGGGCCTTCTCTACCAAGACCGCGCCGAAGATCTCCGGCACCAAGAAGGCCGGCCATACGCTCAAGGTGAGCAAAGGCAGCTACGCGGCCAAGCCGTCGTCGTACAGTTACCGGTGGTACCGCGGCTCGAGCAGGATCAAGGGCGCTACCAAGTCCAGCTACCGCCTGACCGCTTCCGATGTCGGCAAGAAGATCACGGCCAAGGTGACCATCAAGCGCGCCTACTACTCCACCAGGACGGTTGCGAGCCGTTCCGTGAGCATCCCCCGGCCGCCCAAGCCGCCGCGGGTTGTCATCAGCCATGACGGCACGTACCGGGTCGGATCCGGGATCAAGCCGGGACTGTACAAGGCCACCGGCGGCGACACTTGCTACTGGGCGACTCTGGACGGTTTCTCCGGTTCGTTTAGCGACATCAACAACAACTACTTGGGCACTGGCAACACCTACGTGCGCATCACCTCGTCGGACCGGGGCTTCGAAACCAGGGGCTGCGGCAACTGGAAGACCGTCTCTAGCTCCGGCGCCAGGGCCAGCAAGATCACCCGGGACGGCACCTACCGCGTCGGCATCGACATCAAGGCAGGCACCTATGTGGCCAAGCGCTCGGGCAATGCCTGCTACTGGGCAACGGTGAACGATTTCACCAGCGACTTTGCCGATCTGGAAGACAATTACTTTGGACCCGCCCGGACGATCGTGGAGATTCCATCTGGCACTGTGGGCTTCGAAGTCAGGGGCTGCGGGACGCTGGTGCGGCAGTAGCAGTCCGGGACCTGCCACAGGAAGTGGCCGGGTATTACCCGGCCACTTACTCTTTCCCTAAAGGAACGCCAGCAATTCGGGCTCGTCCTGGCCGAGCCAGGTGCCGCGCAGCTGATGCGGTCCGCCGGGGTCCTTGGCTTGGCCCAGCACCCGGACCACAGTCAGCGCCGGGCCGTCGGTGTCGATGGTGGTGACGGGACCGGACGACGCCGGCCGTGCGGTTCCGGTTGACGTCACCGGAGTGCCGGAGGTGCCGCTGCCACGGACATGGACGAAGGTCTCCAGCGGTTCCAGCTGCCCGTCTTTATCGACGAACTGCTCAGCGGCCTCGGCCCCGGTCAGGATGGTCGAAGCCAGTGCAGCCGCATAGACCGGGTCGGCGCAGGCGTCGTACACCCAGCGATCGCCGAGCACCGAATGCTCCATGGTGCACACCAGCCACTGGTCCGCGTCATGCAGTGGGGCGCCCCGGTAGCTCAACGGCACCTGCATCACCGGCCCGGCCCCGAAGCGCACCAGGTGCGTCTCCAGGCCGACTTCGCCGGCCGGGTCATCGAACCGGTAGGCGCCCACGTGTTCCAGCGTGGTGCCTGACCCGATATACCAGCCCTGCTGAGGGACCCAGGTTTCCAGTAGTTCCTGTTTGGTAGGGCGCAGTTCAGCCCGGTAGAGGATCGCCATGGCCCCACCATAGGCCATGCACTGCCGGCCGTGGACGATCACCAAGGTGTCCGAGGCGGCCAGTAACGTGCAGGGACAGGAGCAGCACGTCCAAGAGGAGTCCGTAGCCAATGGCGACGAAGGACGGGAGCAAGCCCGAACGGGCAGCCCGGGACATGGAACCTCCGGCGAGTTTCCCTCCGACACCGGCCAGGAGCACGATGCCGGAGTGGTACCCGGAGCTACTGGAATCTGTAACGCAACGCATCTCACTGGGCCGCCTCAGCGCAACAGCTGCAATGAACCGCGAGCTCATCGCAACAAACTGGGCAATCGGCCGGGCCATTCTCGAGCGCCAGAATCACGAGGGCTGGGGTACTCGTGTCATTGATCGGCTCGCGGCTGATCTCAAGAATGCTTTCCCGGCTCCAAAGGATTTTCACCCCGAAATCTCAAGTACATGCGGACATTTGCCGAAGCATGGCCGGACTTCGCAATTGTGCAACGCGTTGCACAATTGCCTTGGCGCCATCACATTGCACTGATCGAAAAACTCGATGACGCCGGCGCCCGTCTATGGTACGCCGCCGCTACAGTCGAAAGCGGCTGGTCGCGCAACGTCCTGGTCCACCACATCGACACTCGGCTTCGCGAGCGATCCGGCAAGGCGATCAGCAACTTCGCTGCTATGCTCCCGCCCTCAGACTCGGACTTGGCACAGCAGGCGACCAGGGATCCGTACGTCTTCGACTTCGTGGCAATGACGAACCGACACAATGAACGCGAGCTTGAGTCCCATCTGGTCACGCATGTGCAGAAATTCCTGCTGGAACTCGGCCAGGGCTTCGCGTTCGTCGGCGAGCAGGTGCGGCTGCAGATCGGCGATGAGGAGTTCTTCGCGGATCTGTTGTTCTACAACTTCAAGCTTCGTTGCTTTGTGGTTATCGAACTGAAAGCCGTGAAATTCGATCCGTCCTATTTGGGGCAGCTGGGTATGTACATGGCCGCCCTGGCCGATCTGCTGGCCCACCCGGAGGACAGGCCGACCATTGGTCTGCTGCTGTGCAAGACCAGGAACGATGTGGCGGTCGAGTACGCGCTGGGCGGTTACAGCACGCCGATCGGGGTAGCCGTGTGGAAGAGCGCCCTCGAGGAATCCCTGCCGGAGGAGTTCACCGCCAGCCTGCCGAGCATCGAGGACATCGAGGCCGAACTGGCCGGCGGAGGCGAAGACGCTCCGGAAAGCTGAGGCGGGCAGGACGGGCAGGAACCCGCACTGCCCGCCTCCGCGGTTCCTGCGTCCTTAAGCCGGCAGGTGTGCCGGTTCGGTGATCGGGGTGGACAGGACGCCGATGCCGTCCACGCTCACCTCGACCCGGTCCCCCGCCTTCAGGTACAGCTCGGGGGTGCGCGCCCGGCCCACGCCGCCGGGGGTGCCGGTGAGGATCAGGTCGCCGGGTCGCAGCGGCAGGATCGTGGACAGGTAGGCCACCAGCTGGTTCGGCTTGAACAGCAGGTCCGAGATCGGGTGCTCCTGCATGACGGCGCCGTTGACGGTGGTCCGCAGCGTTGAGGCGGCCGGGTCGAACTCGTCAGAGGTGACCATGACCGGACCCACCGGGGTGGAACGGGCCCAGATTTTACCCTGCAGCCATTCGATGGAGCGGAACTGCCAGCCGCGCATCGAGATATCGTTGGCCGCTGTATAGCCGGCGATGTAATCCCCGGCTTCCGCTTCGCCCACCCGGTAGGCGGTCCGTCCGATGACGATGGCCAGCTCGCCTTCCCAGTCCAGCTCCGGGTCCTCCGCCACGGCCTCCACCGGATCGGCCGGGCCGGTCAGGGTATCGGCGAACTTCGCGAACACGGTGGGGTGGGTGGGCAGTTCCCGGCCCATCTCCTGGATGTGGCTCTTGTAGTTGAGCCCCACGCACAGCACCTTGGACGGGTTCGGCACCACCGTGGCCAGTTCGGCCTCCGCCGCCGGATGCTCCGGCCCGGCTGCGCCGCGGGCAATCTCCTGCCAGTTCTCCTCGGCCAGCAGGGCGCCGAGGTCCGGGTACCCGGCGATCTCGGTATAAACGTCCCCGTCCAGACGGGCGGCGGCCGTGCCCCCGGTGGTGCGCAGGGTTGCGAGCTTCATAGTGTGCAGGTCCTCTTTCTTGTTATCGATGTGTTCTTGGGATGTCAGTCGGCCCGGCGCTGTGCCTCGACCTCGATCTTTTCCCGCAGAGCCGAAATCGGCCGCTGCTTCCCGGGTTCGTAGACGACCTCCCGCAGCAGGCCGGTCCAGGGGAAGGTTCCCCTCCGGTTCCGCAGCTCGCGGAGGACAGGACCGCGCGGGTCGCGCCCGACGGCGATTCCCGTCCACGGCACCATGCCGGTCATCAGCGGCACCGTATCCATTGCGGTCAGGGCCGGGCCGTCGCCGATCCGCACGCGGAACGTCCACTGCAAGGGGTCCACAACCTCGGCCTCCAGGACCAGGGACCTGATCCCGTCCGCCCACGGCGCCACCCGGGCCAGCAGCGGCTCGCCGTAGCAGTTGTAGCCGAACCACAGGTCCCCGTCCTCGACGTACAGCAGATAACCGCCCTGGACATCACCATGGGAGATCAGGACTCCTTCATCGGAGGCGGCCGAACCTCCCAGCAGGATCCGTACCCGGAAATCGCGGTACTGGATCAGTTCCAGGGACCGGTACCGTTCCATCACCGGGGTGCCCGGCAGGATCCGCACCGGGTCCACCAGGTACTGGTCCGCGGGCCGCCGCCCGGGCAGCACACGGGCCCCCGGTCCGCTGCCCTCGATAAGCGGGAACACGGAGTTCCGCCAGCCCTCCCGGTCCCAGAGTGCGGCGAACTTCCGTACCAGGTCAGGATGCTGCGAGGCCAGGTCGTGCAGCTCGGTGGGATCGTTGCGCATGTCGAAGAGCTGCCACTTGGGCTCGTCCACCGGGCCCTTCTTGTCATACAGCGACAGCAGCTTCCAGCCGTCACAGTACAGCCCGCGGTGGCCCGAGATCTCCGAATACTGCACCGTGTGGGCGGAGTCGGCCTCCGGGCTGGCCCAGACATCGGCCACCGACATGCCGTCGGGAGCAGTCAGCCCGCCACCGGAGGCAGTACCCGGATGCCCGATCCCCACCAGGTCCAGGATCGTGGGCACCACATCGGTCACATAGGAGTACTGGTCCCGCACGCCCGCCATCTTCGCCGGTGCCCCGGGCCAGGACGCCAGGAACGGCACCCGCACCCCTCCTGCGAAGGTCTGTCCCTTGTAGTAGCGGAACGGGGTGTTGGAGGTCTGGGCCCAGCCGCGCGGGTAGTGGGCGGCCGAGTCGCGTCCGCCGATGAGGTCTTCATCAAGCGGGGTATCACCCTGCCAGCCGAACTCGGCCAGTGAGTGCGGGAACATCCGATAGTAGGACCTCGTGCCCTCGGCCCCGCCTTCGGCCGAGGCGCCGTTGTCCGAGGTGAAGACGATGAGCGTGTTGTCCAGTTCGCCCAGATCCTCGAGGAGGGTCACCAGCCGGCCCACGGACCGGTCGATGGTCACCACCATCGCCGCATAGGCCTCCATGTACTTGGCGAAGCGCTCCTGCTCTTCCCTGCTCAGCTCGTCCCAGGGGCCGACGTCGTATCCGGGGGTGTCGTTCCGGGGGGCCTGCTCCACGTCGGGGCCGAACAGCCCCAGCTCGCGCTGCCGGCGGAACCGTTCCTCCCGCAGGGCATCCCAGCCCCGGGCGTACTTCCCGCGCTGTTCGGCCAGGACATCTGCCGGTACCTGCAGCGGCGCGTGGACGGCCATATGGGCGAAATAGCAGAAGAACGGCTTGTCCGGATGGGAACTGCGCAGGGACAGGATCTGAGAAACGGCCCGGTCGGTCAGGTCGTCGGTCACGTAGTAGTCGTCCGGCCACTCCTCGTTGTTGAGCACCGTGTTGTCGACAACAAGCTGGTTCGGCTCGAAGAAGGAGTTGAGGCCTTCAAGCGACCCGTAGTAGTGGTCGAATCCCTGCTGGCACGGCCAGGATTCCTTGGAGGCACCCTCATGCATGTTGGCTTCCCGCACCAGGTGCCACTTGCCGAACGCCATCGTGGCGTACCCGTGGCCTCGCAGGATCTTCGGCAGGGTCGCGATGTCCTCGCCGAACTCGATCCGCATGCCGGGGAAGCCCGGGTCGACGTTGGAAACGAACCCAAACCCGGCCCGGTGGGGGTTTACCCCGGTCAGGAGCGAGGCACGCGCCGGGGAGCACATGGGAGCCGTGTGGTAGTTCGTCATGCTGACGCCGTGGTCCGCGAGCCGCTGCAGGTTCGGCGTCGGAATCTCAGAGCCGTAGGGGCTGATATCGCTGTAGCCGAGGTCGTCGGCCACGATCACGATGACGTTGGGGGCCCCCTTGGGCGGCGTGGCCTCCGCCGGCCAGGACGGCTGCGACGACGCCGTCGTCCTGCCGATCCGGCCCTCGTAGCCTTCGTAGCCCCGGGCATACTCGGGAATGGTCATGCGCGTTTCCTTTCGCTGGGCGGAGAACTAGGCAGCGCCGCCGGTAGCGGGCTTGTTGCCGTGCCGCAGCGTCAGGGTGACGATGATGGCCAGCAGCGCCACGGCCGCGTAGATACCGTATGCCAGGTGGAATCCGCCCATGTCATAGGAGATCGGCCCGGCCCCGCCGGGGGTGCTGATGATCGCGGCCGCGACGACCGCACCGATGATGGCGTTGCCGAAGGCTCCGAACAGCTGCTCGGAGGTTGCCTTCAGGGAGGCACCGACGCCCTGGGTGGTCGCGGGGACCGCCTCGATCACCAGGTTGGACGCCGAGGCGTGGTAGGAGCCGTTGCCCAGGCCGAAGATGAAGGCCACCAGCAGCAGCATGCCCGAAGAACCGACCAGTCCGAGCGCAATCAGCATGGCACCGGCGAACCAGCACAGGGCGCTGAAGATCATCGGGTACTTCGGCCCGATCCGCTTGGCCAGGTATCCGGCGCCCAGACCGGAAGCAGATCCCAGCAGGCCCAGCGGCAGGGCATAGGTCAACGAGAACTCAACGGGCGAGAGGCCGAGGCCGGAGTCAACGCCGGACACCGGGGCGGACTGGGCCATCTGGGAAATGATGGCCACGTTGGAGTTGAAAATGAAGCCCAGCAGCGAGGAGATCAGCAGGGTGGCCCAGACCTTGCGCTGGCGCATCAGCGTCAGCGGCATCAGCGGTTCGGCGGCCCGGCGCTCCACCAGGATGAACGCCACCAGCAGCAGGGCACCGGCCACGGCCGAGACAGCCTGGTAGGGGGACTTGACGGTGGCGTAGCACAGCAGGGCCGCACCACCGCCCAGCAGCAGCGCGCCGAGGAAGTCGATCTTATGGCGGGCCCGCACCGGCGTCTCGGGAACGACGACGGCCACGAGGAGGACGGTGACGATGATGTAGACGGTCAGGAAGACGAAGACGCTCTTGTAGCCGTAGTTCTGCGTGAGGAACCCGCCGAGGGTCGGACCGAGGACCCCGGACACTCCCACGCCCGCACCGATGCCGCCGATGGCCACCGGAACCCACTTCTTGGGCAGCAGGTCCCGGATCAGTCCGTAGGTGAGCACCAGGCCCACCATGCCGAAGGCCTGCATCCCGCGGCCGGCCAGGAAGATGCTGTACACGGGGGCGATTGAGCAGATCAGGGTGCCCACGGCCATGGCGCCCGCGCCGAGCAGCAGAACTTTCTTCTTGCCGATCACGTCACCGAGCTTGCCTAGGATCGGCAGCAGCATGGCACCGCAGATCAAAAGTACCGTGAACACCAGGCCTGGCTGGGTCGTCCCGAAGCTGGTGGCGATATTGGGCAGGGCCGGGCTCACCATGTTGTATTCGAACGATGCGACTTCGCTCAGCAGCACGATCGAGAGGACGATCATGAGCGAGGAACGGCCCGAACGGGATTCTGCGTCGGTAGCCCGGCGCGAAATGAGTGTTGCCATTGATTCCAAGGTCCTTTAACTGTTGGAGGAAAACACCCGCCCCAGGCAGAACAACGTCGTTCTGCCTTCGGCGGTGCAGTGCCGGCGCGGTTTAGGGGTGGCGCGACGGCGGAAGAAACAGTGGGGCGCGCCGGTCCGGCATGGTTCGCACACGCATCGGTCGTGCGCCCTGAAGGAAAGCGTCTGGTTAGGTCCCGGGCGGCCGCAAGCCGGATCCGGCCGGGCGGTGTCACGGCCCCTTCCCCCGCCCGGGGTGGGGGAAGGGGCCAAAAGAGCTCTTTATCTTAGACGGCTGCAGGGGTGCGGCGAGCTTTTGGCCGCAATGTTGAGTCA
The DNA here is from genome assembly GCF_022012395.1 of Arthrobacter hankyongi. GTDB lineage: Bacteria > Actinomycetota > Actinomycetes > Actinomycetales > Micrococcaceae > Crystallibacter > Crystallibacter hankyongi. The sequence continues at coordinate 368,235 of NZ_JAKLTQ010000002.1, read as the reverse complement.
CGGTGTGCGATAGATCGGGACACCGGACGCCGCCGTCACTGGCCGGCAGTCTTTACCGGCCGCTGCTGGCCAGCTCGCCCCACTGGCCGCGGTGGAACAGCAGTGGCCGGCCGTCGTCCTGCTGGCCGAAGGACTCCACCCGGGCCAGCAGCAGGACGTGGTCCCCGCCGTCGTACGCCGCCCACGGGGTGCACTGGAAGTGCGCCAGGGAACCGCTGATGCGCGGGGCGGATTCGTCCAGCACCCAGTCGATCGTCAGATCGTCCTGCGGCTTGCCGGCGAACTGCAGCGCAGTGCCGAGCTGATCATCGCCCATCACGTTGATCGCGAACGGGCGCTCCATAAGGTAGGACAGCGCCTGCGAGCTGCGCATGAGCGAGACCAGCACCAGCGGCGGTTCCAGGGAGACCGAGGTGAACGAGTTCACGGTCATCCCGTAGTTGCTGCCGGCGGATTCGTAGGTCAGGACGGTGACGCCGGTGGCGAAGTTGCCCAGCGTGTTGCGCAGCTGGCGCGGGTCGAAGGCGGGGGCTTCGCTGCCGGCGTTCCGGTCGCCGGACAGGAAGCTGGCGCCGGCACGGTTCTGGATCACGGGTGCGGAGAGGACTTCAGTCATCGTTTCTACCTCCTGGGATAGCGGGGTGAAAGGGGTTCAGTGGGCTTCGGCCAGGGCTTCGGCTTCGGCCACGAAGGAAGTGGCGGTGCCTTCCGGCATCCGGCTGCGCAGCAGCGGGTAGAGCCCGATGGCCAACACGAACGAGACCAGGAAGCCGAGGGCGAAGATGCCGGTGGCCATCAGGATGATGCCGACGGCGGCGGAGACCACCAGCGTGACCACGCCGGCCCAGTTCCACTTCTCCACCTTGTGGGTGGCGGCGTCGTACCGGCCGTGCCGGATGATGTAGTAGTCGGCGATCATCACGCCGCACATGCCCAGCGTCATGCAGCCGAGGTAGGCAAGGTAGGCGGCGAACTGCCCGAGGATGCCGCCGGCGATCATCAGCAGGGCGATGAAATTGCCGACGACGACCATCACCGCGCGGCCCGGCTTCCAGCCGGTCAGGGAGTCGACCAGGTTCACCAGGGACAGCGAGCCGGAGTAGGCGTTGATGGCCTGGGCCTTGGCCTGGGCGGCATAGATGGTGATGAACCCGATCCAGCCGGCGAAGACCACGAAGAAGGCGCCGGTGTTCTGCATGACGAACAGGCTGGCGGCCTCGGCTGCGGCCTGCGGGCTCATGCCGGCATTGCGGGCCATCAGGTAGTCGATCACCTTGGGCATGCCGCCGATGACGATGAGGGCACCGAGGACGGTCATGATGATGTTCTGCGTGACCGGCCCGGCCACGGCCAGGATGCTCACGTCGCGGTTGGTGCGGCAGTAGCGGGCGAAGTCGGTGGTGACCAGGGCGATGGTGCCGGCGGTGGCGCCCATGACGCCGATCGCGGCCTCGAACTTGGGCCAGGCCCCGCCGGGGACAACGCCCTGGTAGGTGAACACGTCCATCGGGTTGGCGCCCTGGACGGCGTAGATCTGGATGACCATGAAGACCGCGACCAGGATGGTGATCAGCGTCAGGACGCCGGTGGCGCGCAGCGCGAGCTTGAGGCCGAAGATGGCCAGGCCGATCCACAGCAGTGTCATCAGCCCGTAGAGGAGGATCCGCACCGGCCAGGTGTCGTCCAGGCCGAACATCAGCAGGGTGCCCTCGTACAGCAGGGCGGACTCCATGGCGAGGAAGCCCAGGATCATGAAGGTGAAGATGATCGAGCCGATCGAGGAGCCTTTCAGCCCGAACCCGAAGAAGCGGGAGGTGATGGTGCTGGACATGCCGGTGTTGAACGCCATCCGGCCCAGGCTCCTGCCAAGGAACACGCCGAAGACCGCCACGAGGATGCCGGCAATCATGCCCACGGTGAAGCCGGCCAGCACCACCGTGAAACCGCCGATGGCGAAGATGACCAGGGCCGTGGCAACGCTGACCGGGCTGAGGGAGAGCTGGAAGCCGCTCTTGCGGTCCCCCATCGGCACGCTGGCCAGGGCGTGGTCTTCGGCGGCGACGGCCAGCGAGGAATCAATCGATTCCGGGGAGTTCGAATGTGCAGACATGATTGTCCTTAAGTGGGAAGAGAGGACCCGGGCGGGGCGTTGTGCAGTGCCGCGCAACGCCCCGCCCGGCATCAGGCTGGCCGGGGATTAGTTGGCGCTGCAGCCGGCGACTGCGAGGGCCTCGATCTCCACGAGGATCTCGGGCTTGGCCAGGGCGGAAACCTCGACCAGGGTGCAGGCGGGGAAATCGCCGGTGAAGAACTCCTTGCGGGCCTTCCAGACCTCGGAGTTGTTGGCCATGTTGGTCACGAAGATCGTCATCTTCACGACGTCGTCCATCGCTGCGCCGGCGGCCTCCACCAGGTCCTTGATCTTCTGGAAGATGACCTTGGCCTGCTCGTATTCCCCATCGCCCTGGATGGTCTGCCCGTCGAGACCGCGGGCCGTCAGGCCGGAGACCGTGATCAGGTCCCCGATCCGCAGGCAGTTGGACCACATGCCCTCGGCGGGTTCGCCGACGGCGTCGGAATAAAACCGCTGCTTCTTCAGTGCCTTTGTTTCTACCGTCATGGTTGTCTCCTTAGAGGTTGATCCGGTTGTCCCAGGCGCTCTTGCCGCCCCAGTTCACGCACACGCTCTGGCGGCGCATGAAGCCCTTCCAGGCATCGGAACCGGCCGTGCGTCCGCCGCCGGTCTCCTTCTCTCCGCCGAACGCGGAGCCGACGTCGGCGCCGGTGGTGCCCATGTTGATGCGCACAATGCCGCAGTCGCTGCCGCGGGCGGAGAGGAAGGTCTCGATGTTGGTCAGGTTGGTGCTGTGCATGCCCGAGGCCAGGCCCTGGGCGACGCCGTTGTGGATCTCGATGGCCTCGTCGAGGGTCTCGTAGGTCAGCACGGAGACGATCGGTGCGAAGGTCTCCTCCTGGGCGATCTCGAAGTGCGGCTGGACCCCGGTCACGATGGTCGGTTCCACGTACAGGCCCGGGCGGTCCAGGACGTTGCCGCCGTAGGCGACGGTGGCGCCGTCGCGCTGCGCGCCGGCGAGGATGTTCTTGTAGTCCTCGACAGCGGGAGCGTCGATCAGCGGGCCGACGACGGTGTCCGGGTCGCGCGGATCGCCGATGGTGATCTGGTCGAAGGACTTCTTCATCAGCTCGACCAACTCGTCGGCGATGCTCGAGTGGGCGATTACGCGGCGGGTGCTGGTGCAGCGCTGGCCGGTGGTGCCGACGACGCCGAAGGTGAGGGCCTTGGCCGCGAGCTCAAGGTCGGCAGTCTCGTCCACGATGCAGCCGTTGTTGCCGGAGCACTCCAGCTGGTAGCGGCGGCCGAGCGTGGAGCCGACGATGTTGGCGACCTTCTTGCCCACGGAAGTGGAACCGGTGAAGGAGACCATCGCGATGCGGGTGTCGGTGACCAGCTTCTCGGCGACGTCGTTCTGGGCGGGGATGAAGAGCGAGAACACGCCTTCGCAGCCCATTTCCTTGGCCGCCCGGTTGACCAGGGTTTGGATGGCGATGGCGGTCAGCGGGACCTTCGGGCTGGGCTTCCAGACCACCGTGTTGCCGGCGATCGCGGACAGGAAGCCGTTCTGCGCCCAGACGGCGGCCGGGAAGTTGTAGGCGCTGATGATGCCGACAACGCCCAGCGGCAGCCACTGATCGTACATACGGTGCTCGGGACGCTGGGACTGCTGGGTGAAGCCGTACATCATCCGCGCCTGGCCGGCGGCCAGCGTGGCCATGTCGATGCATTCGCGCAGCTCGCCCTTGGCCTCCATGGTCGACTTGCCGGTGTCCAGGCAGTCGATCGCGGCCAAGGCGTCGAGGTTTTCCTCGATCAACTGGCCGATGCGGCGCACGAACTCGCCGCGGCGCGGTGCCGGCACCATGCGCCACTTCTTCTGCGTGTCGACGGATGCGGTGAGGATCTTCTCGAAGTCGCCGGCGTCCGAGGCCGCGACGCGGCCGACGATCTCGCCGTCGGCCGGGTACTGCGCTTCGATGACCGGGCGCCCCTCGACGGCGCCCCAGCCGAAGGAGTCCGAGTAGGTGCCGGAGTGCACCTTATCCAGCCCGAAGGCGGCCAGCGCTTCTTCGGTGTCGAACAGGGCTTGTGTGGTGGTAAGCAAAGTCTCTTCCATTCGTTTCGTCAGGTCGGTGGCAACGAGGCCGGGCTGCCGCTTCAGTCCTTGGCGAGGAACCCGCCGATGGTCTCGTCGGTGTGGTACTCGGGCTTCTCGTAGTAGTGCGGACCGTCGTAGATCTCGATCAGCAGGCTGCGCTCATGGGCCACGGTGGGTCCGTGCGGGTGGTCCTTCGGATTCATGTAGAAGGAGCCCGGCTTCAGCCGCAGGCCCGAGTCCGTATACTCGTAGTCGCCTTCGAGGCAGTACATGAACTGGTTGGACGCATGCGTGTGCTTGGTCGGGATGGTCCCGCCCTTCTCGTAGTCCAGCAGCGCGATGCTGGCCCCGGTCTCCGGGTTCTTGAACAGGAAGTACTGCCGGAACCCGTAGTCGGGGTAGTCGATCCACTCCTCCTCCTTCAGGTCCCCCTGGTGGATGAGGATTTCCAGCGACTTGAGCAGTTCGGGGTTGACGTTCACTATGACTCCACTTCCGGGCGGCCCGCGGCCACCCATTCGTCGTATTCGGCGCGGCTTTGGGGCGTGGCCGGGAAGAGCCCGAAGATGGACCGGCCATTCGCGATATGCCGGGCGGCGAACTCCTCGTACTCGACGGCGTCGAGCGCCTCGTCCGCCACTTCCGTGGCCAGGTGCCACGGGATGACCACGACGCCGTCGCTGTCGCCGACGATCACATCGCCCGGGTAGACAGCGACGCCGGCGCAGCCGACCGGCTCGTCCAGGGCCACCGGGTGCAGGGCGATCGGGGTGGCCGGCGGCGCGTTGCGCACCTGGTAGCAGGGCAGGCCCGTCCCGCGGATGGCCGCCGCGTCGCGGTAGCCGCCGTCGGTCACCACGCCGCTGACGCCGCGGTACTTCAGGCGGGCGGCCATCATGTCCCCCATGGACGACGCCGCCAGCGAACCACCGGCGTCGATCACCAGGACGGAACCGGCCGGGCACTCCTCGATCGCGCGGCGGTGCTTGTTGTCCCCGCGGCCGTAATTGGCCATCGAGTCCAGGTCCTCGCGCGCCGGGATGAACCGGAGCGTGTAGGCCGGTCCCACCAACTGCGGCTGGTCCGCGGACAGCGGAGCCACACCCAGCATCATGACGTTCCGGAAGCCGCGCTTGAGCAGGACGTTGGCAACGTTGGCCGAGCCGACCTTCAGCAGCTTCTCCCGGACCGCCGGATCCAGCCCGGTGGCGGCCAGCGGCTCTGTGATGGCGGCGCTCACTGGAAGAACTCCAGCGGCGGCCGGTTGCCCCACTGCGTGGTTTCGCTGGCAGTGCCGTTGAACTTGCCGGGCTGGTGGCTGGCGTCCACGACGTCGCCGTCGGTGTAGTGCTCGATCCGGAAGCCGAACGGGTCCTTCCAGTAGTCGAACACCTGGCTGCCCAGCAGGTGCCGGCCCACGCCTACATCCGGCGTATAGCCTTCCTGGAGCAGGAAGTCGTGGGACGACATCACCGCATCCAGGTCGGTGACCTCGTAGGCAGCGTGGTGCACGCCCACCCAGTCCGACTGCAGGACCAGCATGAAATGGTGGTCGACCAGTTGCTCGCCCAGATCCAGTCGGAGGAAGGTACCGACAATCGGGCCCTCCTCGCCCGGGGGCAGGAAGTAGTCGGAGTCCAGGAAGTTGAAGCGCGCTTTCAACCACGCCAGCGTCGCATCGTGATCACTGACATGCAGCACGAAGTGCCCCAGGCGGGCGATCGTGCAGGGGGCAACGCCCTGGCGGACCGTGCCGTTGACGCGGTTCTTGTCCCTGATGTTATTGAAAGCGAACGGCTCGCGATCCTTGAGGGGCTCGGGCTTCTCCCGGCCCCAGATCGCCTTGATCTCGATGCCGTCGGGGGTGTGCATGACGACCTCCAAGCCGCCGCCCGGCTCAACGGCCTCACGAACAGGCGACGATCCGGGCATCGCGGCCAGCTCGTCGAGATCCTTCCGGGCGGCGACCTCGATGGACGCACCGATGAAGCGCTGCTTGGCTGCCTTGCGGGTCGTGTGGATGTGGTGCTGGGTGCCGGTTCCCCGCATGTACAGGGTGTTCTCGTCGCTGCCTTCCACCTTGGTCATGCCGAAGGCGGTCAGGAATTTCTCCATGAGCTCGAGGTCCGGTGCTTCGTAGGTGACCTGGGCGGCGTCGATTGCTGTAGCCATGAGTCCTCCTGTGGCTGGATCGAAAGTGAGTTAGGACTTCAGAACGCTGACGTCTTCCGGGCCCACCAGGTCCGGAACGGTCCAGCCGTCCAGGTTGTATTCGTCCATCGCGCTCTGCGCGAAGCCCTTGCAGTAGTCCAGGACGCCGTTGCCCATCGCGCCGAACAGGTTGGTCTGGCGGGTGACGTCGTTGCTGCCGATGTAGTTGATCTCGTACAGCTCGTGGCGGGAGCCGAACTCGGTGCCGATCGCGTCCCAGAGCATCTTCATGACCTTGACGCGTTCTTCGGCGTCGATGCCGCCGGTACCGCGGACGTAGGTGTCCAGGTAGCCGCGGATCTCGGAGGCCTTGAAGTCATTCACGTGCGAGTTCAGGTAGATCAGGCCCGAGGCCACCACCTGCTCGATGATGTTCTTGATCTTGGGCATGGCCAGCTGGTTCATCACCCGGTAGGCGCCGGCGAACTGCGGATCGGGCTGGATCATCCCGTTCTTCCACGGGACCTCGCTCTTGGCCATGGCGTCGGAGAGCGCCCAGAAGGTGTTGCGCCAGGCGATGACCTCGCCGAGCTGGGACTTGACGCCGTGGAACTCGCGGGCGCCGGTGACCTCGAGGGCGCGGGTCAGCATGCCGACGAGGAAGTCCATCTTGACCGCGAAGCGGGTGCAGCCGTGCAGCGAGGCGCGCTCGAGGTAGCCGGAGTGGATGTTGTACCGGTTCGCCTGCTCCAGGTCGTTGTGGATAAAAACGTTCTCCCAGGGGACGAACACGTTGTCCATGACCAGGATCGCGTCATTCTCGTCCAGCCGACTGGAGAGCGGGTAGTCGAACGGGCTGCCCAGCACGGCCGCGCGGTACTCGTTCGAGGTGCGGCAGATCAGCTTGATGCCCGGGGCATTGGTGGGGGTGATGAAGACCGGCGAGAACGCCGGGTCCTGGACTGCCACCTGGCCGACGTGGCCGACGAAGGTGTAGTGGGTCAGGGCCGAGCCGGTGGCCACCACCTTGGCGCCGGTGACGTAAATGCCCTCATCGGTTTCCTTGGTGACCCGGACGAAGACGTCCTTGCCGGCATTTTCGCCCATGCCGCGGTCCACCGGCGGGTTCATGATGGCATGGTTGACGTACCAGGTCTTTTCCTGAGCCTTGCGGTACCAGTTGCGCGCGTTGTCCTCGAAACCGCGGTAGAACTCGGCGTTGGCGCCCAGCGTGCCCAGGAAGCAGCCCTTGTAGTCGGGCGAACGGCCCATCCAGCCCCAGGCGATCTTCTGCCACTCGGCGATGGCGTCGCGCTGGGCCAACTGTTCCTCGGCCGAGCCGGGGGCGCGGTAGAAGCGGTGGGTGAAGCCGCCCCACTCGGTGGGGATGGTCAGGATGTCCTTGCGCGCCGGATCGTGGAGCGCGTCGTACATGCGGGCGATCATCCGGGCCGAGTTCCGGAAGGCCGGGTGCTCGGTGATGTTTTCCACCCGCTCCCCGTAGATCCACACCTCGCGGCCGTCGTTGAGGCTGTCGAGGTATTCCTGGCCGGTGAAGGGGATGTAGTCCTTGTTCGCCACGGTGTCTTCTGACCGCTCCGCGCTCATCACGCTCATTGCTGGAGATCCTTTCTTCGCTGCCGGCGTCGTGCTGGCTCCGGCTGCCGATGACATTTACACAGGGGTGTGACCCAGGCAACTGGTCGACAGGGCAAGAGGGATCTCACATCGGTCCGGGCGGGCCGGGACCATAAATTGAAGCCCACCCAGAGGCTTCACGGAAGGGCGAAAAAGACAGGCTGGCTAGGCGTTATATCCGAAATCGGGCGGCCTTCCACACCCTCAGATATGACCCGTTTTATGTGATGTATATCACAATTAAAAGCGTCCACTATTTGAGATTTGGTTTGACGTCTTTCAGGCTTTGCTATATTCGCCGAGATTAAAGGGGGAAAAGTTTTCTATATGGCTCTGGTCACATTTCCTGCGCCTGGCGGCGCGCTCCGACCTTCCGGGTGACGTCCAGCCACCGTTGCATTACCGGGGTGATTTCGGCTCCCCGCCGCCAGAGCAGCGTCGCCTGCATCGGTTCCAGCCATTGGGGCGCATCCACGAGCGCCACCGCTTCATACTTCTCCGCGATGCGCTGCGTTACCGGCGCGACGCCAAGGCCGGCCGCCACGAAGGGCAGGGCGGTCTGCGGCGTGGAGACTTCGAGGACCTCGAAGGATTTGTCATCGGACAGGGCCCCCTCCACCGCTTCCGGCATGCCTTGGAATGCTGCCAGCCGGTACGGCAGAATCCACCGACCCCAGCCCCGGCCGCCCGGGTGGTATTCCCGGGCCCGCCAGCGGGGAACCGCGAGCTTCACATCGATTTTCACGATGGTCTGCCATTCGCAGATATCGGACACGAAATCGGCGAACTCATCCGGCCTGAACGGGACGCAGGCCATATCCAGCTCGCCGACCCGGAGCCCGCGCAGGATGGCATCGGGGGCGGCGTCGGTCAGGCTCACGCGCACGCGCGGCGTCTGCTCGATAAACTCGGCCAGGACATCAGCGACCACCTCGTTGACCACCATCGGCTCGACGCCGATGCGCAGGTCGCCGACCACGCCCTCACCCATCATGGACAGCGTGCCCACCAGCCGGTCCCGATCGGCCACCAGCCGGCCGCCGTTGGCCAGCAGGTACAGGCCCGCATTCGTGGGATGGACGCCCTTCGCGGTCCGGTCCAGCAGCCGGACGCCCAGCTCGCGTTCCAGCTTCGCAATCGCGAGGCTCACGGGCGGCTGGGTCATGCTGAGGTTCTTCGCAGCCTGCGAGACCGATCCGGCCTCGACCACGGCTTTAAAGTACTCAAGTTGGCGGAAATCCATGTCGGCAGTCCTTCGGAGCTAATGGGTAACGATGATCTCGTCGTACTTTACGGGGACCATCGCCCCGGTTGATCTCCATGCGGCACAGCAGCCGTGGGCCTGCCCCGGAAGTACGGCGACGCACCCAGGCTCAGCCAGGACGGCGAACAGCGCCGCGAACTCGGGTCCCATGCCCCGGCTCCTCGGAGGAGGGTTTCCTATAGCAACTCCGCCGGCGAACATGACCGCCGAAATGACCTGGGCCACCCCCGGGAAGCGATGGCTGGTCACCAGCACACCGATGCCGGGGCGAACCGTCCTATCCGGATGATTCAGCGCAAGTGATCAAGAGTGTGCATCAGGTATTTGATGAGACTACTTTGCCGGACATCGACGTGATCTTCCTCGGCCCTGGCACGCTCAAGGAAGATGGAGCACCGGCACCAAAGACGGTGCACCGCCGTCGACGATGTTTCCGGTTGCTGCTGCCTAGGTTTCGGCTGGCACCCGATGCCGCGACAATGGATGGACCACATCGACCGGAGGAGTCCCATGCCCCGCGGCTATTCGCACATTGTCATCGGCGCCGGAGCCATCGGCTCGGCCGCCGCGTACTGGCTGGCCGCCCGGGGTGCCGAGCGCGTGCTGATGCTGGAGCAATACGACCTGGTCAACACCCTCGGCTCGTCCGGGGACCACTCGCGGATCATCCGGCATGCGTACCACAGCACCGCCTACACGAAGCTGACGCGTGCCATGTTCGAGGTGTGGAAGCAGGTCGAGTCCGAGTCCGGGCTGAAGCTGGTGACCACCACCGGCGGGCTGGACCTGGCCACCCCGGGCAAGGGTGCGGCCGAGCTGGCCGGCTACCAGGCGGCGATGGACGCCGTCGGCATCCCCTACGAGAGGCTGACCGCGGAGCAGATCCGCGAGGCGTGGCCGCAGTGGCGGATCGACGACGACGTAACCGGCATGTTCCAGGCCGAGGGCGGCCTGCTGGACATCCGCAAGTCGGTCTCGGCCCATACTTCGCTGGCGCTGGCCCGCGGCGTCGATTTCCTGCCGCGCACCAAGGTGGAGTCGGTGTCGCTCGGCGAGGGCACCGTGGAAGTCGCGACGTCGGCCGGCCGTTTCACCGCCGACCATTTGGTTGTCGCCGCGGCCTCCTGGCTGGGCGAGCTGATGCTGGACCTGGGTCTGGACTTCAACTTGACGCTGTCCCAGGAGCAGGTCAGCTATTTCGCCTCGCGCCGGCTGGCCGAGTTCACCCCGGAGAAGTTCCCGATCTGGATCTACCACGATACCGAGGTGCTCTACGGCTTCCCGGTGTATGGAGAGGCCGGCGTGAAGCTGGCCCGGGACATGCGCGGGCGGTTCATCGCCAGCGAGGACCGGGTGTTCGACGGCGACGAGACCGAGGCGGCGGTCCTGCGAGGCTTCCTGGAGCGGCACCTGCCGGGGGCCGCCGGGCCCGCGCTGGCGAACAAGACCTGTGTCTACGACATGGCCGCGGACCGCGAGTTCGTGCTGGACACCCTGCCGGAGCACCCGAATGTGGCGGTGTTCAACGGGGCCGGGCATGCGGGCAAGTTCGCCAGCCTGATCGGGCAGATCCTCGCGGACCTGATGCTGACGGGCAGCACGGAGCACGACATTGAGCCGTTCAGCCTACTGCGTCCTGCGATCACGGATCCGGACTTCGTCCCGGTGTTCCGGCTGGGCTGACGGCCAAAACGTAGACGCCGCGCGGCCGGAAGCCTACCGTGGGACTAGACCGTGCCTCCGGAAGCCGCGCGCACCGTGCCTTCCGCGTGCGACGCAGCTGGAAGGCCTGACTATGGCGAATGCGAAGAGCGTCCTTGGCAGCCTGGACCAGGAACTGGTCTGGCAGCGCGAACTGTACAAGGACCTACACCGGCATCCCGAACTGAGCCTGCAGGAGGAGCGCACCGCCGGGCGCATCGAACAGGAGCTGTCCGGCTTCGGCTACAACGTGCAGCGCATCGGCGGCACCGGCGTCGTCGGCGTGCTGGCCAACGGGCCCGGCAGCACTGTGCTGGCGCGGGCGGATACCGATGCCCTGCCGGTCACGGAGGCCACCGGACTCGACTATGCCTCCACGGTGGAGGGCGTCATGCATGCCTGCGGCCACGACATGCACATCGTCTCCCTGCTGGGTGCCGCGAAGCTGATGGCCGGCGGCCGGGACGCCTGGTCCGGCACCTACGTGGCGCTGTTCCAGCCGGCCGAAGAGACGGCGGCCGGCTCCCGGGCGATGGTCGACGACGGGCTGGCGGACAAGGTGCCGCGCCCGGACGTGGCCTTCGCCCAGCACGTCATGCCGAAGGAAGCCGGCATGATCGGCACCACGGCGGGGCCCGTGCTCTCCGCGGGGGATTCGCTCAAGATCACCGTTTTCGGCCGCGGCGCCCACGGCTCGATGCCGCACCTTGCGGTGGACCCGGTGGTGCTGGCCGCCTCGATCGTGCTGCGGCTGCAGACGATCGTCTCGCGCGAGACCCAGCCGGGTGAATTCGCCGTCGTCACCGTCGGCGCCTCCAACGCCGGGACGAAGTCGAACATCATCCCGGACCGGGCGGAACTGCTGCTGAACCTGCGCACCTACGACGAGGCGCTGCGGAAACGGATCATGGCGTCCATCGAGCGGATCGTGAAGGGCGAATGTGCGGCCGCTGGTTCGCCCCGGGAACCCGAGTTCGAGTACTACGACCAGTTCCCGCTCACCAGCAACGACGCGGACACCACGCAGCGGGTCACGGCGGCGTTCACGGAGCATTTCGGGGCGGATGCAGTGTTCCACGCGGACCCGGTCACCGCCTCGGAGGACTTCAGCCGGATCCCGGCGGCCTTCGGAGTCCCGTACACCTACTGGATCGTGGGGTCGGTCCCGCCCGAGGCCTACCGCCGCGCCGTCGAAAACGGCACCGTGTCGCAGGACATTCCGGCCAACCACTCGCCGTTCTTCGCGCCGGCCATCGACCCGACGCTTGGGACGGCCACCCAGGCACAGGTCGTGGCGGCACTGTCTTATCTCTCCAAGTAAGGAGTTGGGTCCGTGGCTACGCAGGTCCCGGCCAGCATCAAGGCCGATTGGAAACCGAACGACAAGTGGCTGCTGGGCATTGTCCTGGCCGTCATCAACTTCTGGCTCTTCGCCCAGACCTTGCTCAATGTGATCCCCGGCATCCAGGGCGAGCTCGGCGTCGAGCGGACGCTGGGCAACCTGGCCGTGTCGCTCACCTCGCTGTTCTCCGGCATCTTCATTGTTGTTGCCGGCGGCCTGGCCGACCGGATCGGCCGGGTCAAGATCATGTATGCCGGCATCTACCTGAGCATTCTGGGCTCGCTGCTGATCGCGCTCACCCCGGAGAACCTTGGCTGGGTGACCGATGCCATGCTGCTCGGCGGCCGCATCGTCCAGGGCCTGTCCGCCGCGTGCATCATGCCCTCCACCATGGCATTGGTGAAAACCTACTACGAGGGCAAGGACCGGCAGCGGGCGCTGTCGTTCTGGTCCATCGGTTCGTGGGGCGGGTCCGGTTTCTGCTCGCTGTTCGGCGGCCTGATGGCGTCCTCCTTCCTCGGCTGGCGGTCCATCTTCTGGATCTCGATCGTGCTGTCCGTGCTGGCCCTGTTCCTGCTCCGCGGCACCCCGGAGTCGCGGGCCGATGCCGATCCGCAGGCCGCGGCGCACCACTTCGACTGGGCGGGACTGATCTGCTTCATCATCATGCTGGTGGCGATCAACATCTACATCTCGCAGGGCCCGATCATCGGCTGGGTGAGCTGGACCGGGATCGTGCTGGTCGCCCTGTTCGTGGTGTTCCTGCTGGTCTTCCTGCAGATCGAAACGAGCCGCAGCGGCGCCTTCGTCGACCTGAAGCTGTTCCGCAACGGCACCTTCACCGGCGCCACGCTGTCCAATTTCATGCTCAACGGCGCCGCCGGCACCCTCATCGTGTCGCTCGGGCTGGTTCAGATCGCGGCCGGGATGAATTCGCTGCAGTCCGGGCTGCTCACCCTCGGCTATCTGATCGCCATCCTGGCCACCATCAGGGTGGGCGAGAAGCTGCTGCAACGCTTCGGCCCGAAGAAGCCGATGATCTGGGGGAGCATCATCACCGCAGTGGGCATCCTGATGTGCTCGATGACCTTCCTGCTGATCGGCCAGTACATCGTGGTCAGCTTCATCGGCTTCACGCTGTTCGGCATCGGCCTGGGCTTCTATGCCACGCCATCCACGGATGCGGCGCTGTCCAACGTGCCGCAGGCGCAGGTCGGCGCGGCGGCCGGCATTTACAAGATGGCCTCGTCGCTGGGCAACGCGATCGGCGTGGCCATCTCCGCCGCGCTCTTCGTGGCCGCCCAGGCCGTGGACCCCCAACTGATCCAGTCCTGGGGGATTTTCCTCGGCCGCCAGGACAATGTGGCGCTGCGCTTCGGCGGGGCCGTCGGCCTGCTGTTCAACGTGTTCATGGTCCTGATCGCCATCGCGTCGATCATCGTCGCTGTGCCGGCGCACCGGCCGAAAGAGGAAGAGGAGGCGAAGCCCGAAATCGTCGCTCCTCCCCCCATCGGCAACTGAGTCCGGCGATGTGCTGCTCAGCGCAGTGCATCGAGGGCGGCGTCCGTCTCCTCAACGGCGAACTTCTTCGGGTCCAGCGTTTCGCCCGGCGCTAGGCCCAGCCACTCGCGCAGTTCCTCGTGGCGCTCGTCGGCGGGGTTGTTCACGGCCTCCACTAGGTCCATCCAGCCCCACACGCCGCCGCTGTCCTCGGCCGGAGCCGCACCCCGGCCGCCGGTGCAGCGCGGCAGCGGGCCGCCGTCGGGCGCCAGGATCTTTTCCAGGGTGATGATGTGCTCCCAGTCGTCGCCGAAGTCGTAGGTGTAGGCGAGCTTGCCCCCTTCGCCGGTGAGAACTTCGCCGATCGGGACTCTGTCCTCGTTGACCGGCGGCTCGCCGAGGAGTCTCTCCTGGCCTGCCGGCCCGTATTCGGTCCCGGGCCAACCACCGGTCCGGAAACTGTGCAGGTGATAGTCCTCCCAGCCGAAGACCAGCTGGATGACCTGGTGCAGGGTCCCAAGGCGCATGTTGGAGCCGACGAGCACCCGCCGCCAGACGGGTGGTTTGGAACCTTTGAGCATGATCTTGAGCTGGAAGACCGACGACGGCGCCGCTGCCGCGCGCTGTCCGGTGCTGTCCGGGTAGGTGACATCGAGATCGAATTCGTCCTCGAAGGCCCCGGCCACGCACTGGATGACCACCGCCGGGACGCGGACGTGATCGTCCAGGACCAGCAGGCCGAGTCCGGCCAACTCTTCCAGCTGCCCGGGGAGCATCAGCGTGGCCAGCATGGCCACCGTCCGCTCCTCCTCCGGCACATTGTCGGCAAGGTGCAGGACGCGATCCAGCAGCGGCGGCTCGGGCGAGGCGGCCGCCACGATCACGCTGACCAGGACCGTAGCCGCGGCCTGGTCCCAGGCCTCGATCAGGCCACGGGCATGCACCGCCTGGCGCAGGAACCACGTAGTGACATAGCGGCATTGCTCCAGTTGCTCTGCCGGACTTCCGGCCAGAAAGCGCCGGGCTCCCTCGCCGGGAACCACCTTGGTGGAACGGACCTCGAGTATGCCGGCGGCCTCGAGCGCCGTCCACAGCGGGTAGAGCAAAGGCACCTCCCGCATCGACTGTGCCAGGATGGTGTCGCCGGCCGCGTCCAGAACCTCGGCGCTGCGCTTGCGGATCCCGCGGGCCGCCACGCCGATGCTCGCGGCGGCTGCCTCGATGTCCTTCAGCTGCAGCACACCGGTGCTGGTGACGGGCCTGCCGGCGCCGATCCAGTCCAGCAGGGCCCGAGCATGGGCGATCAGCGGCAAGGCGGCGAATCCCTGCACTTCCCGCTCATCGTCCAGCTGCGGAATTTCGATCACCGGAAGCCCGGGGCCTGCCTGCCCCAGCAGGAAAGCATGGACTTCTTCATAATCCTCGTCCGTGCCGGTCCAGCGGCCGGTCTCGTGCAGGAAGTCGATGTACAGGTGGAACATTTCGACCACCACGTCCACCATGCCAGGGTCGACGTCGTCGATCTGCTGGAACATGTCCGCCAGGAGCCCGGCCTGGAAAGCCGTGACATCCGTGGTTCCGGCCTCCTCCTGATAATCCACGGAGATGGCCTGGACCAGCCCGAGGCAGGTAAGTGCGTCCTCGGCCGGCCCGATGTCCTCCTCGAACCAGCGCACGAAGTCCGGGGTCAACGCCTCGATGGCCCGGGCAACACGGTAGTCGTTCACGGACACTGCCTGCCGATCCGCAGCCTGCCGGTCGCCACGGTGACCGGGTCCCCGCGTGCCCCGGTGCGGGCGCCCCTTGCTGCTCTTCTTTGCCACCCGTATTCCGATCGTCAGTGTGCGTGCTTGGACCAAGCTACCGGGTGCACGCGGCCGCCTTCAATGTCCAAAGTCCGGACGGCCGCGGCCCATCCAGCGCAGGCTGCTGGATACCCGGCCGGGCCGCTGCCGGACACACTCTGGGCGGAAACTAAAGTAAACACGGATGTACTGAAGTAGATGGATTCCGGCCGATGATGCAGTCCGGCGGGGACTACTGAAAAGCCAGACAGTTCCGGCAGGTTGCCAATGACGCCCGACTGCTGGCCAAAGAAGGCGAGGACGCCGTCGTCACGCTGCATGTACATGCAGGCATCGCGGCATCGGACGCCTTTAGTGCAATGACTCTGGGAGAGCATGCAAAAGGCGAGTGCCACCCAGCGCTCGGTGGCTGCACTCATGGCAGTGGCGCAGCGATGACGCTCACAGCGCCTTGACCGCGCTGAGCAGCTTGTCCATGGTCTCCTTCGCATCGCCGAAGAGCAGCGTCGTCTTCGGGTCGTACAGCAGCTCGTTCTCGATCCCGGCGAAGCCCGGACGCATGGACCGCTTCATGAAGACGACCTGCTTGGCCTCGTCCACCTTCAGGATCGGCATGCCGTAGATCGGGGCACCCGGAGTGGTCTTCGCGGCCGGGTTCACCACGTCGTTGGCGCCGACCACCAGCACCACGTCGCTGTGCTTGAACCTCGGGTTGATGTCATCCATCTCGACCAGCTGCTCGTACGGGACCTGGGCCTCGGCCAGCAGGACGTTCATGTGCCCGGGCATCCGTCCGGCCACCGGGTGGATCGCGTAGTCCACCTCGATGCCCCGTTCGGTCAGCACGTCCACCAGTTCGCGCAGGGCGTGCTGGGCCTGCGCCACGGCCAGGCCGTAGCCCGGGACGATGATGACGCGGCTGGCATAGCCGAGCATGATGGCGATGTCCTGCGCGGTGGCCGAGCGTACCGGCCGGTCGCTCGCCGTGCCGGCGCCGAGCGTGGAGCCGCCCCGGAGCGCGCCGAAGAGCGTGCTGGTCACGGACCGGCCCATGCCCCGGGCCATCATCACGGTCAGCAGCGTGCCGGAGGCACCGACCAAGGTGCCGGCGATCAGCAGCAGGACATTGCCCAGGACGTAGCCGCCGGCCGCGACGGTCAGTCCGGTGAACGCGTTCAGCAGCGAGATGACGATCGGCACGTCCGCTCCCCCGACGGGCAGCACCAGCAGCACGCCGGCCAGCAGCCCCAGCACGGCCAGCGCGATCGCCGGTATCAGGCCCGGATCCACCGCCGCGATCACGATGGCGGCAATGGCCGTGAGGATGGTGGCCGCGAACAGCACCGGCAGGCCGGGGAACACCACCGGCCGGGTGGTCATCAGTCCCTGCAGTTTGGCGAAGGTCACCAGCGAGCCTGCGAAGCTGACCGCGCCGACGACGACGGTGAAGGCTGCCGCCGTCGTCGTCACCGCGGAGGGCGCCGGTTCCCGGTCGAAGCCGTGCAGTTCCGCGACCGCGACGATGGCGGCAGCGCCGCCGCCGACGCCGTTGAACAGCGCCACCAGCTGGGGCATCTGGGTCATCTGCACGCGCCGTGCCCCGACGGCGCCGAGTACCGCGCCGAGGCCGACGGCGATGAGGATGGGGACGATGTTGCCGAGGGGGCGTTCGAAGAAGACGACGGCGGTAGCCACCAGCGCGCCGGCGGCGCCGATCAGGTTCCCGCGCCGTGCCGTCTTCGGTGAGGACAGGCCCTTGAGCGCGAGGATGAAGCAGACCGCGGCGACCAGGTAGACCACCTGCACCCAGACCGGGATCACGGTGCCTTGTCCTTCCCGGTGGGTTCCTTCCCGGGCGCTTCCTGCAGTCTCTTCGGTGGTGCCTTGCGACGGGCGGTGAACATCTTGAGCATCCGGTCGGTGACCACGAAGCCGCCCACCAGGTTGACCGCCGCAAGCACCGTGGCCACCAGGCCCAGCACCAGTACCGGCGCGGAGTCCGCCGTCCCGGCCACGGAGATGGCGCCGATCAGGATGATGCCGTGGATGGCGTTGGTGCCGGACATCAGGGGCGTGTGCAGGGTGGAGGAGACCTTCGAAATGACTTCGAGACCCACGAAGATGCTCAGGACCAGGATGGTCAGCCAGACCACTGCATCGTTCATCCGGCGGGTCTTTCGGCGTCCAACGGTCCCTGCAGCAGGGCCCGGGTGGCTTCGTGGCGGACCTGCCCGCCGTAGGTGACGCAGGTGCCGGCGACGATCTCGTCCGCGAAGTCGGCGTGGAACCCTGCCTCGGCATCGGTGATCAGGCCGATCAGGTTCACGATGTTCTGGGCCAGCAACCGGCTGGCCGGGCCGGGCAGCTGGCCGGGGACGTTCCGGCCGCCCCAGACCCGGGCCTGGCCGATCCGGACGATCTCCCCGGGCACCGAACCCTCCACATTGCCGCCGGATTCAGCCGCGAGATCCACCACGATGGCGCCTGCCTTCATCTGCCGGACGGCCTGGGCGGTGACCAGCTGCGGGGCCTGCCGGCCGGGCACCGCCGCAGTGGTGATCAGCGCGTCGGCGGCGGCGACGTAGGGCATCAGCAGTTCCTGCTGCCGCCGGGCCCGCTCCGCTGTCATCTCGCGGGCGTACCCGCCGGCACCGTCCAGGGTCTCCAGCTTGAGCTCGACGGGCTTGCCGCCGACCGAGCGGATCTCCTCGGCCGCGGCCGTCCGCACGTCGTAGGCCTGCACGACGGCGCCCAGGCGCCGGCAGGTGGCGATGGCCTGGAGGCCGGCGACGCCGGCACCCAGGACCAGCACCTGCGCCGGCTGCAAGGTGCCGGCGGCGGTCATGTTCAGCGGGAACATCCGCGGCAGCAGGTCCGCGGCCACGATGGCGCAGCGGTAGCCTGCCACCAGGGCCTGCGAGGAGAGGGCATCCATCGACTGCGCCCGGGAAATCCGCGGCACCAGCTCCAGCGCGAAGGAGGCGATGCCGCCGCCGGCCAGCTGGCGGACCAGGTCAAGGGACTGGGCCGCCGGCAGGAAGGACATGGTGGCCGCACCGCGGCGCAGCCGGGCCACGGTTTCGCCAGCCGGCGGCCGTACCGACACGGCAAGGTCGGCGCGCTCCGGGCCGTCCGTGGCTATTTCGGCACCGGCCTGCAGGTATTCCGCATCGCCGAAATCCGACCGTGCCCCCGCACCGGATTCCAGCAGTACCCGGTGCCCGGCAGCCGCCAGTTTCGCCACGGCGTCCGGTACGAGGCCAACCCGGGTCTCCTCCGGTGCGCGCTCGCGCAGCAGTGATATCAGCACCGTGCGACCCCTCTCCAACCAGGCGGCCGGGACCACTTGAACTCAAAGTAGCCTGCTGCGGCGTGCTGGTCGAGTGCCCAGGGGCAACTATTCAGTGCGGGCCGGCGTCGGCGGCGGATCGCTCCTTGCGGTCAGGTCAGGCGACGCCTTTCAGGGCCTTGGAGTCTTTGTCCAGCGCCAGCAGGCGCCGGGCCTCGTCCAGAGCCGCCTGGGAGTCCTTTTTGCCCAGCTGGGCGAGCGTCAGCAGATTCGCAATCCGCTGCTCGCGCCGGAGGCCGGATACTTCGTCGGCAAACTCAATCGTGGCGATGACGCGCGCATGGGCACGCCGGCCCCGCGCATCGGTGCTGGCGTCTTCGGCATCGATATCCCCGAGGATGGCTAAGGCTTCGTGCAGCCGATGGTTCATGATCCCCCTCCAACACCCCAATGTTGTGGCGGCGTTATGTCGAAATTCACACTAGTTGCGTCATCGAACCATATGCCGTTCCTGCGGAGTTGGGAATAGCTGAAACGAATAACGACACCATGTGACGGCCGGAAAACCGCCATACCCCGCCCCGGCGCAGACGCCGGCGTCGACATCGGGTGGTCAGCGTCCCGGATTGCGCCGCGCAATCGCCGTCGTGAGCACGGTCGCAAAGCCGCACCACAGCGCGTACGGCGCCAGTGCGGCGCCCGCTGCCGGCGAGATCCGGCCGGTACGCCGGACCAGGTCGGCGCTGCTGACGGCCAGCACCGCGCATTCCGCGGCAGCCAGCCACGGGCTGCGGGCACGCCAGAACAGCCAGCTCCAGGCGCCGTTGAGCAGCAGGTTCGCGGCCAGCGCACGCCGGTAGCGGCGGCGTTCTGCCGGCTGGTTCCGGTCCGCCAGTCCGTCCAGCGCCTTGGCTCCGGTCAGGGCAATATCCGCGTAGAGGGCCGTCCAGACGATGGGGAAGACGGCGGAGGGCGGCTGGAAGGGTGGCTTGCGCAGGCTGAGGTACCAGCTGCCGGAGGGTTCGGTGGCGACCGAGCCGGCCGCTGCCGCAGCGGTGGTCGCGAGGGCGGTCTTGGCGAGGGTAGAGGCACGCATCGGTTCGCTCCTTTGGGGGTGCGGGACAGCCTTGACCGAAAGGCTAGCATTCGCTGCCTGCCCCGCGCGCTTCGCGCACGGGGACCCCGGGCAGCTCACTTCCCGGACGGTGGCGGCGCCAATGCCCCGGCCGGCGCGGGCGATGACAATTGGTTGCGTAAATCAACCAACTTGCTTATGGTTGACAAAAGACAACCATTTTCGCCAGCCCGCAGGAGTACCACTGTGTCTTCGCCGCCCCCTTCGCCCCCGGCCGGGGAACACCGTGCCCCCGCCGCCATGTCGCACCGGCAGGTATTGCAGTCCCTGACCGG
Source organism: Arthrobacter hankyongi (assembly GCF_022012395.1). Lineage (GTDB taxonomy): Bacteria > Actinomycetota > Actinomycetes > Actinomycetales > Micrococcaceae > Crystallibacter > Crystallibacter hankyongi. Next base: position 347,960 of record NZ_JAKLTQ010000002.1, on the reverse strand, counting down.
CCTGCTGATGGGCATGTTTGTCTCCATCCTGGCCGGCACCGTGGTCAGCACCTCGCTGCCGGTCATCGTCTCGGACCTGCACGGCGACCAGACCGCCTACACCTGGGTGGTCACCGCCACGCTGCTGGCCACCACCATCTCCACCCCGATCTGGGGCAAGCTGGCGGACCTCTTCGACCGCAAGCTGCTGCTGCAGCTGGCCCTGGCCGTATTCGTGTTGTCCTCAGCCATCGCCGGGTTCTCCCAGGACACCACGATGCTGATCACCATGCGCGTGTTCCAGGGCCTGGGCGGCGGCGGCATGGCCGCACTGAGCCAGATCGTCATGGCAGACATCATCAGCCCGCGGGACCGCGGCAAGTACATGGGCCTGTTCGGCGCCGTGATGGCGCTGGGCACCGTGGGCGGGCCGCTGGTGGGCGGCTTCATTACCGACACGATCAACTGGCGCTGGAACTTCTTCATCGCGCTGCCGTTCGCCGTCGTCGCCATTTTCCTGATCCAGCGGACGCTGCACCTGCCCAGGCTGGAGCCGCGCCGGGTCAGGATCGACTACCCCGGCATCGTCCTGCTCTCGGCCGGCGTGTCCCTGCTGCTGATCTGGGTCTCGCTGGCCGGCAACAGCTTCGACTGGGCCAGTGCCACCACTGCGTGGATGGTCGGCGGCGCCGTGGCCGCCCTCGCCGCCTTCACCGCCGTCGAGCTCAGGGCGCCCGAGCCGCTGATCAACCTCCAGCTCTTCCGCAACGCCACCTTCACGCTCAGCGTCATCGCGTCCATCTCGGTAGGCGTGTCCATGTTCGGCACCGCTGTGTTCCTGGCCCAGTACATGCAGCTGGCCCGCGGCGCGAACGCCACCCAGTCGGGACTGATGACCATTCCGATGATGGCCGGCCTGCTGATCGTCTCCACCATCGCCGGCGCGCTGATCAGCAAGCGCGGCAAGTGGAAGGCCTTCGTGGTCACCGGAGCGGCGCTGCAGACCGCGGGCCTGTTCCTGCTCGGCACCATCCACTACGACACCAATTTCCTGCTCGTCTCGGCCTACATGTTCCTGCTCGGCGCCGGCGTCGGCATGGTGATGCAGAACCTGGTGCTGGTGGTGCAGAACGCGGTGCCGCAGCGCGAGCTCGGGGTGGCCAGCTCCGCCGTCACCTTCTTCCGCAGCCTCGGCGGCACCGTCGGCGTCGCCGCCCTCGGGGCGTTGCTGGCCGCCAGGATCCCGGAGCTGTTCGCCGAGCGTGCGGACCGGATCGGCACGGCCATCGCCTCGCTGGGTATCCGGGGGGCCGAGATCGCGCAGGGCTTTGCCAGCGGCACCGTGCCGGTGGTCCACGAACTGCCCGAACCGCTGCGCGGGATCATCGAGGGCATCTATGGCGACGCCGTGGCCAGGGTATTCCTGGTCGCTGCTCCGCTGGGGCTGCTCACCCTCCTGGCCGTGGCGTTCCTGCCGAACCTGCCGCTGAGCACCAAGACCCGGCATGAGCGCGTCACGGAGGAGAAAGCTGCCTCCGCCGGGGCAACCGCGGGGCTGGCCACCACCGCCGTCGTCGAACCGGAAAGGGCGGCGGAAGCCGGAGCCGGGCTGGAGGAGGCCCTGGCGGTCCGGCCGCACGCGGACGGGCCGGAACCGGGCCGCCGGCGGCCGTCCGCCGGCCCCGGGGAAGGCAGCGGTGGGTAGAATGGCCGGACTGCCCGATCCGCCGGGCCCGGAGGCAGCCGGCGGGGACAAATCCGCGCTGATCGCCGACGTCGAACACGAGTTCTCCCGGCTGGTCATCGGCGCGCGCAACTGGATCCGCAGCCGGGCCGCGGCCATCGACCCGGCGCTGCTGCCCTTCGACTACAAGATCCTCGCGGTGCTCGACCGCAGCGGGACCCTGCAGCAGGGCAGACTGGCCGAACTGCTGGCCACGGACAAGTCGATGGTCAGCCGCTCGGCCAAGCGGCTCGTCGGTCTTGGCCTGGCCGCCCGGAAGCCGGACCCGGACGACCGGCGGGCCTTCCTGCTCGGGCTGACCGACGAGGGATCGCGGCGTTTCCAGGCGGCCAGCCGGGAGGAACGCGAGGTCTTCACCGGCAAGCTCATGGCCTGGGAGCCGGAGGAACTGCGCCGGCTGGCGGACCTGCTGGGGAAGCTAAACGGCCCGGCCTGAGCCGCCGGACGATCCTCGTGCCGGAATTTTGGGGGCCTGTGCACTAGATGGGCACCGGAGTCTGTGGCACGGTGGTGTAGTGATCCACACGGAAGAGGTGCTCCGCGGATGAAAGTCATCAGTTACAACCTTCGCGAGCACAGTGCGAGCGGCGAACTGATCGACCTGGCCCGGAATTTCGATGCCGATGTCATGTGCCTGCAGGAATGCGACACCGATGACCTGCCCCACACCGTGGGTCCCCTGCATTTGGCCGATTCCACCAAGGGAAACCGGCTGGGCCTGGCCATCTACTACCGCCAGTCCCGCTTTACGGTCCTGGAAACAAACGCCTTCGCGTTAAAAAAGTCCATGCATGACCGGGTGCTCGCCCCGGCACACGAGCGGCTGGTCGGGGTGCGGCTGATCGACAACGAGACACAGCACGGACTGGTGATCGGTTCATTCCACGCGGCCCCGCTGTCCGCTTCCAATTCGCTGCGGCGGCATCAGATCCGGGCCGCCCACCAGGAACTGGTCAAGATGGGCGGGGAATCCATGCACCTGATGGTGGGCGATTTCAACTACCCCTTCTTCATCAAGAACCTCGCCGCCCGGGCGAAGAAGGCCGGCTACGACCTGACGCTGAGCAACCGCAGGACCTACACGCGCTATGCCGTCTTCAAGGGCCACTTCGACTTTGCTACCTCGCTCGGGCTGAAGATCGAGAGTATCGAGACGCTGCCGCGCGGACTGTCGGATCATCTGCCCATTCTGGTGTCGGCCGAATACGCGGCCGAGCCTCCCGCACCAGCCGGCTAACGCCGCCCGGGCCGACGGCGGTGCCCGGGTTCCCTTAGGCGGGAACCCGAGCACCGCCGTCGCACCTTTGCCTATGCCGCCGCCGTCGGGGCGGTCCCTTCGTCGGCCAGCGCGGCCATCCCCTCGAGCATGGCCGCAGTCAGCGAGTCCTGCAGCTCCTTGAACTTCGGCTCGCCCGCCACATTGTCCAGCTCTTCCCGGTCCACCGAGTGGTCGTACAACTCGGTGATGTCCGTGCCGAAGTAACGGGTCAGCCGTCCCTCCCGAGTCAGCACCGAGCGGGTACGGACCGGGCCGGGCAGGCCGGGCAGGCCGAACGGCTGGTCCTCTTCGATGATCAGCGCCTCCCGGATCGAACCGGCCACCCCCTCCAGCAGGGGCACGAGGGACCTGCCCTGGATGCCGCGGTAGGTCCGGGTGCCGGTGAGTTCCAGCAGTGTGGGGGCCAGATCCGCGGTGGCTACCAGCGCGTCGCTGGTGCCGGCCGGCCTGCCCGGGACCTTGATGCTCAGCGGAACGTTGGTCACCGCCCGGTAGTGGCTGAAATGCTTGAGCATCAGCCCGTGATCCCCGAACAAGTCCCCATGGTCGCTGGTAAAGACCACGATGGTGTCCTCGGCCAGTCCGTTCTCCTCGAGCGCAGCGAGGACCCGGCCGATCTGCTCGTCCATCAGGGTGATCAGCCCGTACTGGGCGGCGGCTGCCCGGCGGAACTGCTCCTCGTCCGCGGCGAAGGTCATGGTCGGGTCCTCGTTGGGCACCCCGCGGTTCCCGACCATGTGCCGGATGTGCGGCGGGGATTTGGCATGGTCCTGGTAGAAACCTACCGGCAGCTGAACCTCCTCCGGCGAATACAGGTCCGCGTACCCCTCCGGCGGGGAGAAGGGGTGGTGCGGGTCCGGGAAGGAAACGAACAGGAAGAACGGCTCACCGGTGCCGGCAAGCCCGGCCAGGCGTTCGACGGCGCGCTCCCCCACGTAGGCGCTGGGGTGCAGGTCCGCCGGGATGGCGGTTTCGTAGACCTGGTCCCAGCTGTCCAGCCGGCGCGGGGCGTTGCCGGGCCCGCCCACGGCCAGCGGGTCCACGCCGCGCTCGCGCGCCCAGTGCACGTAATGCCCGCCGGGCCGGTCCCCGTGCCCGATCACCAGGTCCACATGCCGGTAGCCGTAGTAGTCATCGGGCAGCGGGATGAACCGCTCGTCGTGGGCGGCCTTGTCCTCCCACTTGTCCCAGCCCGCCGGGCGCGGCCGGGTCCTGGCGTCGGCGGCGTCGGGATCGGCCAGCAGCGGGTCGGTGGCCAGGATCTCGGCCAGCTGGGGCGGTTCGAAGTCCCAGCCCATGTTCTGGTGGTGCAGTTTGCCGACGGCGGCGGTCAGGTACCCACCGCAGGACAGGCTGCGCACCATATTGCCGGCGTCCGGGTCCAGGGGAATCCCGTTGCACCGGGTGCCGTGCGCGGAGGGCCAGCGCCCGGTGAGCAGGCTGGCCCGGTTGGGCATGCAGGTGGGGTTGGTGACGGTAGCCTCGGTGAAAACCATGCTGTCGGCGGCCAACTTGTCCAGGTTCGGGGTCCGGACCATGGTGTTGCCGGCGAAGCCCAGATGGTCGGCCCGCAGCTGGTCAGCGATGAAGACCAGCACATTGGGCCGCTTCGCGCCGGTCATGCCGGCTTCCGGATCATCGACAGCACGGTGGTGCGCTGCTCGGCGAATTCAGGCAGGGAACGGGTGGAAATCTGGTCGCGCGGGGCAGGCAAATCGATGCCGATGACGTCGAGCACCCGGGCCGGTTTGGCGCCGAGTACGACAACCCGGTCGGACAGGTAGACGGCCTCGTCGATGTCGTGGGTGACCACCAGGATGGTCATGCCAAAGTCGTCCCGGATCTTCAGGCACAGGTCCTCAAGTTCGAACCGGGTCTGGGCGTCCACTGAGGCGAAGGGCTCGTCCATGATCAGGATCTCCGGCCGGTAGGCCAGCGCGCGGGCAATGGCCACGCGCTGCTGCATGCCGCCGGAGAGCTGCCACGGGTACTTGCCGTCCGACCCGTCCAGGCCCACGGCCCGCAGAGCGTCGTCGATGCGCTGGTTCATTTCCTGGGCCGGCAGCCGCAGGTGGCGCAGCGGCAGGCGCACGTTCTTGCGCACGGTCAGCCACGGCATCAGCGAGCGGCTGTAGTCCTGGAAGACCAGCGCCATTTCCGGCGGCGGGCCGTCGATCCTGCGCCCGTCGATCGCGGCGGTGCCGGAGGTGGCTGGCTGCAGACCGGCCAGGCACTTGAGCAAGGTGGTCTTGCCGACGCCTGACGGGCCGACGATGCAGACCACCTCGCCGGTGGTGACGGTGAAGGTCAGGTCCTCGATCACGCACTTGGCGTTCGGACCGGACCCGTAGGTCTTGGACAGTGCGGTGACTTCCAGCCGGGGCCGGGCCGCGGCGGTGCCGAGGGCCACCGGGTTCTCTTGTAGTTCCATTGAATTCTCCATGCCGGGGTGGTGGTGCGTGGCCAGAGTGCGGGTCATGAGCGAGCCAGCCGCTTCGAGCCCACATACCAGGCCAGGACTTTGTTCTTGATGACTTCGAAGACCAGGTTGGCGCCGAAGCCGATGACGCCCAGCAGCAGGATCCCGGCCCACATGTCCGAGGTCATGAAGCTCTGCTGCGCCAGCAGGGTCATGGCGCCGATGCCCTGGGAGGAGCCGAGCATCTCGGAGGCGATCATCACGATGAACGCCACCTGCAGGCTGACCTGCATGCCGGAGGCGATCTGCGGCCCGGCCGCCGGCAGGTAGACCTGGGCCAGCTTCTCGCCGCGGCTGAGCCGGTAGACGGCGCTGACGTCCTTGAGCGTGGAGTCCACGCTGCGGATGCCGTCCACGGTGGCGATCAGCGTGGGGAAGACCGCCGCGAGCGTGATGCTGACCAGGCGCATCTCGAGGCCGAAGCCAATCAGGGAAATGAAGATCGGCACCAGCGCCACCGGCGGGATACCGCGCAGGAAGTGGATCAGCGGGTCCAGCGCCCAGCGGGCCACCGGCACCAGCGCGGTGGCGAAGCCGAGTCCGACGCCGATCACGGTGGCCAGCGCGTAGCCGATGACCAGGTTCCGCAGGCTGAGCATCACGTCCGAGCCGAAGTGGTCGAAGAGCCAAAGCGCCTGGAAGCGTTCCAGGGTCGCGCTCAGCGGCGGGAAGAAGGTGTTGGTCGAGTTCTCCGACAGCACCCACCAGGCGGTGACCAGCAACAGGGGCGTGCCGACGCCGAGGGTCCAGTTGATCAGTCTGCGGTTCATGGGGTCAGCACCTCACGGTAGGACGCGTGCCAGTGGAGCAAACGGCGCTCGGCCAGGGCGCTGGCACCTTGGAAGGCCAGGCCGAGCACGCCCAGGACGACGACGTAGGCGTACAGCACCGGGTAGTCGCCGCTGGCCTGGGCCTGGTAGATGCTCCGGCCCAGGCCGGGCCCGCCGCCGAGCAGTCCGGCCACCACGGTGATGATCAGGGCGGCCGGGGCGGCCACCCGCATCGCCGTGCCAATGAACGGCATGGCACTGGGCAGGGTGACCCGGGCCAGGATTTCCACCCGGCCCAGCCCGTAGGAGCGTGCCGTGTCCAGGGTGACCGGATCGGCGTCGTGCACGCCGGCCACCGTCTGCATAATGATCGGCAGCACGCAGCCGAAGAACACCAGGAACCAGGACATCGGCGTGGTCGGACCGAAGATCAGCACCACCAGCGGCAGGATGACGATCGGCGGGATCGGCTTAAGGAATTCCAGCACCGCGGCGGTGGCGTACCGGACAGGCTCGAAGCTGCCGATCAGCACGCCCGTGACGACGCCGGCAGCGGCCGCCGCGGCCAGGCCGGCCAGGGCGATGACCAGGGTGTCGGCCAGCGCGGCCCAGAAGGCCCCACCGGCCAGCAGCCCGGCCAGTTCGGCGAAGGTGTCGGCCACGGTGGGCAGCGGGCCGCCGGCCATCGGTCCGGTAGCAATGAGCTGCCACAGGGCCAGGGCGGCCGCCACGCCGCCGGCACTGACCGGCAGCCTCAGTTTTCTGTTCATGGACTCTTCTCCAAAAGGGACTTGCGCGGGCCTATTTCGCGCCGAGAACCAGGCTGTCGTCCACGGGAACTTCCTTGGCCAGGAAGCCCAGCTCCGCCAACTGCTGGTTGACCCGTTGGATTTCCTCCAGCTTCACCTCGGTGGGCCAGTACGTCTCGGCGCCCTTCTGGATGGTGGCCAGCGGCACGCCCGTCAGCTGGGCCGAAACCTTCTGGGCTTCGTCCTTGTGCTTGTTCGCGTAATCGTTGGCCTTGTAGATGGCCCGGGCGAACGCCGCCAGCTGGTCCTGCTTGCTGTCCACGGTCCTGGCTCCGGCCACCCAGAGGCCCACCGCACCTTCCTGGAAGAACTCGACGCCGGGCGAGGCCAGGCGCTCGTGGCCCTTGGACTCGGCCTGGGACGTGAACGGGGCGATCAGCGTGGCGGCGTCGACGCGCTGGGAATCCAGCGACTGCAGCGCCGAGGCCGGGTCCAGCACCATCCAGTTGACCTTGGCCGGATCCCCGCCGGCATCCTTGACCGCCTTGGCGACGGTCACCTCCATCTGGGCCTTGCGGGCCGGTACTGAAACAGACTTGCCCTCCAGGTCCTTTGGGCTGGTGATGCTGCTGCCGTTGGGGATGAACAGACCGGTGTCGTCGACCTGGGCCAGGTCCTCGGGCTGCTGGTCCTTGGGCGCATAACCGTCCGCGGCGGCGACAATCTTCAGCGGCACGTTCTGGCTCATCGCGTTCAGCATCGGGATCGACGGTGAGTACGTCAGGTCCAGCTGTCCGCTCTGGGCGGCGGCGACGCCGGCGGGCGGGTTGGCCACTACGCTGGTCTCCACGTTCAGGCCCTCTTCCTTGAAGTACCCCTTGTCGATCGCCAGCTTGAGCGCGGCGTCCGAGCCGATGCCGATGGTGCCCACCTTCAGCGTGGCAGCGCCGCCGGAGGCCTCCGGCCCGCTGGAGCCGGCGCTGCTGCCGCCGCAGCCGGCCAGGGCAAGGGCTGCCGCGGCGGCCAGGGCGACGGAGAGTTTCTTCATTCGCATAGTTCTTCCTTCAGCTCAGGTATGGGTGGAACGGAAAGGTCAGGACCGGCCCCGGCCCGCAGCGGCCCAGCCGGGTTCGTGGACGATGCTGCCGGCGGCGATGGTCCAAGCGACCTTGCGCTCGGCCAATTCGTCGATGTCGGTATCCGGCCAGGCGCCGTCGAGCACGCAGAGATCCGCGGCCATCCCCGGGACCAGCCGGCCCTTGAACGTTTCCGCGTGGTCCTGCCAGGCGGGCAGGGCGGTCATGGCCAGCAGCGCCTGGGTGGTGGAGATCCGCTCCGGATCGTCCGGGCGCCCGGGTTCGTGCACGGTGTCGCGGGTGACCGCCGCCGCCACCGTGCGCCGCCAGTCCGTGTCGGTCACCGGCGAGTCGGAGGCGATGTTCAGCTTGACCCCGGCGCGCAGGGCCGACAGCAGCGGCTGGTGGCGGCCGTAGCGCTCCTCGCCGAGCAGACGCTTCAGCAGGTCGCCGGCAGCGGCACGGATGGCCGGGTTGGTGCTGTAGCCGATCTGGTTGGCGGCGAGCCGGGCCAGCGACTCATTGCTGCGGAACGCCCCGTGGATGATGTAGTGCCGGCCGGCAGGCCCATCTGCCTGGGCGGCAATGATGGCGTCGACGGCGGACTCGGTGGCCGCGTCGCCGGTGGCGTGGATGCCCGCCTGCAGGCCCGCGCCGTGGATCAGCCGGATGATTTCATGCAGCTCGGCGACCCGCTCGGCATCCGAGGCGCCGGCGACCACCAGGGACCCGTGGTTGCACTCGCCGCCGTAGGGTTCGCTCATCCAGGCGGTGCCGCTGCGCGGCGTGCCGTCGGCGAAGACCTTGACGCCGGCGATGCGCAGCAGCCGCGGGTCGATGCCCCGGTCGGCATAAAGGTGCTGCAGGCCGGAGGCCAGCCCGGCGCCGACCGCCTCGGCGGAGACTCCGCCGGTGCCGGCGAAGAGCAGGAGCGTATTGATGCGCACGGTGAGCTCGCCGCCGGCGGCCAGGTCCCCGAGCAGTTCCAGCGCATCGGTGGTGCAGGCCCCGCCGATGAGCGCCTTGCCGCCGGGGCCGAGCCCGGGTTCGGTCAGCGAGGTAATGCCTTGGGCATGCAGCAGACGCTGGAAGTTCAGCGCCGCAGCACGCAGATCCTGGCGCGGGACCGGAGGCAGGGCCTCGGTGATCATCTCCATGGCGGCGTCCACGAACAGGCCGCTGGGCTCTCCGGATGCGGTACGGCCGATGACACCGCCGGCGGGCACCGCTGGAGACCGTCCGATACCCGCGGCCGTCATGGCTGCCTGGTTGGCCAGCAGTTGGTGGCCGGTCTGGTCGAAGACCACCACCGGGGTGTCAGGGCGCAGGCCGCGAAGTACGTCCGCGCCGCCGGGACCGAGGACCACCTCGTCCCAGCCGTGGGCGCGGATCCAGCCGTCCGCTCCGGGCGAGGCGCCCCGCAGCAGGGCGGCGACCTGCAGCCAGCTCGAGGCCGCCGTGGCGCCGACATTGAAGTAGCCGAACTTCGCCATCGCCGACGCGATGAAATGCAGGTGGCCATCGTTGATCCCCGGCAGTACGGCACCGCCCTCGGCGTCGATCACCCGGGTGCCCGGATCCACCAGCGACAGCACCTCGTCCCCGCCGACGGCGAGGATCCTGCCCCCGCCCACCGCGACGTTGACGCTGCCTGCCATCTCCGGCAGCTTGCTGTTGATGATGACCAGCCCGGCTGCATTCGGTAGCTCCATGGACGGCCTTTCTGTGATGTGCGTTACTGGCTCGAACAAGTATGTCGCATGACTTGGTCACTTGACCATCTTTTTTCGATAAAATCTTTGTTCGAGACATTTCCGCACCACTGCGCTGGAGCGGGACAGGCTCAAGACTGCATGCAAGAGCGGGGCAGCCGGGCCCCAGCGTGGCGCGCCGGCGACACGATAGGGCCTGTCCCGCTCGATAGGATGGACTGCATACCCGGAGGTGAATCCATTGGCCCGTGTCCCTACTGCCGAACGGCGGCTGCAGTTCGTCCGTGCAGCTGCCCGGGTCATTGCCCATGACGGGCTGGCTGCGGCCACCACGCGGCGCATCGCCGCGGAGGCCGACGCACCGCTGGCCTCACTGCACTACTGCTTCCGCAGCAAGGACGAACTGCTGCAGGAGGTCTACTACTACCTCAGCCGCGACTACGCCCAGGCCCTGCCGCCGGTGCCGGACGGCGGTGCCGGCCTTGGCTCCGTCGTCCGCGCGCATGCGCAGCGGGTCTGGGAACGCATGCTCGCCGAACCGCACGAACAGGTGACCACGTTCGAACTGCTGCTGCGCAGGTTCCGGGTCACGGCGGACGAGGAACCTCAGGCGCTGGCGATGAACCGGTCCATGTATGCCGGCTGGGTCAAGTCCACCAGCGAACTGTTCGAATCCGCCGCCGTCGGCGCCGGGGAGCCGGTCCCGGAGAACCTGGAACTGGCCGCACGGCTGTTCATTTCCGGGATCGACGGGATCAGCATGCAGCATCTGGCCGACCCGGACCCGGAGCGCTCGGCCGCGCTGGTCCGGATGCTGGCCGACGCCGTTGCCGGATCCTTCAGTTACGCCGAGGACACCCGGACGGCCACTGCCCGCTGACGGGCCGTCCCGGGACTCAGGCTGCGGTGCGGAAGCCGCAGTTGCTGCTGGCCGAGTCCGGGGAGTTGGAGCTGCGGGCGGCTACCCGGTAGCGGTTGCAGTAGGAGTCGTGGCAGAGGAAGGACCCGCCGCGCATCACCTTCCCGCGGCCGATGGTCGGCCCCTGCGGATTCTCCGGCGGCGCGTTGCGGTAGTACTTGGGCAGGAACCAGTCGCTGCACCATTCCCAGACGTTGCCGCTGACCTCGTACAGCCCGAAGCCGTTGGGCGGGAAGCTGCGCACCGGGGCGGTGGCCAGGAAGCCGTCCTCGACCGTGTTGACGCCTGGGAACTCGCCCTGCCAGATGTTGCACAGGTGCTGCCCCGCTTCCCCATACAGCTCATCGCCCCAGGCGTAGCGCTTGCCTTCAAGTCCGCCGCGGGCGGCGTACTCCCACTCCGCCTCGGCGGGCAGGCGCCGGCCGGCCCAGCGGCAGTAGGCCACGGCGTCGTGCCAGGACACCTGCACCACCGGGTGGTCCGGTATCTCCTCCCAGTGCGAGAGCGGTCCGGCCGGATGGGCCCAGTCCGCGCCGCGGACGGTCAGCCACCACGGCGCCGCCTGCACCGGGCCGAAAATGTCCTCCGGCGCCGCCTGAACCTGCAACTGGAAGACCGCCGAGGAGCCGAAGCGCTCGGACTCGGTGCGATAGCCGGTGGCCGCCACGAACCGGGCGAACTGGCGGTTGGTCACCGCGGTGGCATCCATGCGGAAGGCGGGCAGGACCACATCGTGCACGGGCACCTCCCCGTCCTCCGGATACCCCTCGCCGAAGTGGTCGCCCATCCGGAACCTGCCGCCCGGCAGCAGCACATCCTCGTGCAGCGCTCCGGCACTTCCCCGTCCGGCCCCCAACGGCTCCGGCTGCCCGCCCGGTTCCGCGGCGGGACGGGACGGGGTACCGCAACAGGACATGCTTTCTCCTCAACACTTCGGCGATCCAAGTATCCAGGCCTCCCACCAACCGTCCCGGTGGCGTTTCTACCTGTTACCGCCTACTTTAGAGCTGCACTGCACCAAACCGAATGAGGCCCCATGCTCCAGCTTCCCAGCGCCGAACTCCACCTGCACATCGAAGGCACGCTCGAGCCCGAGCTGATTTTCGAACTCGCGGAACGCAACGGCATCGCCCTGCCCTACGCGGACCTGGCCGATCTCAGGGACCGCTACGAGTTCACCGACCTGCAGTCCTTCCTGGACCTCTACTACAGCAACATGGACGTGCTGCGCACGGAAGCGGATTTCGCGGACATAACCCGGGCCTACCTGCGGCGTGCGGCGGCCGCCGGGGTGCGGCACGCGGAGATCATGATGGACCCGCAGGCCCATCTGGTCCGCGGCGTCGCGCTGGAGACCTGCGTCAATGGCGTCGCCTCGGCCCTGGCCGGCAGCGAGGCCGAGTTCGGGGTCAGCACGGGGCTGATTGCCGCCTTCCTGCGCGACCGCCCGGCCGGCGAGGCGCTGCAGGTGCTGGAGGAGCTGCTGGCCATGGACGCGCCGATCATCGGCATCGGGCTGGATTCGGCCGAGGTCGGCCATCCGCCCAGCGGCTTCGTGGCGGTGTACGAGCGGGCCCGCGCCGCGGGGCTCCGGCGCATCGCCCATGCCGGCGAGGAAGGTCCGCCGGAATACGTGTGGGAAGCGCTGGACCTGCTGGGGGTCGAGCGGATCGACCACGGCATCCGCTGCCTGGAGGACGATGCGCTGGTCGAGCGGCTGGCCGCGGAGCAGGTGCCGCTGACGGTCTGCCCGCTGTCCAATGTCCGGCTGCGCGCGGTCGATACGCTGAAGGACCATCCGCTGCCGGCCATGCTGGCGCGGGGACTGAATGTCTGCGTGAACTCGGACGATCCCGCCTACTTCGGCGGCTATGTGGACGACAACTTCGGCCAGCTGCGCGAGACCTTCGGGCTGTCGGCGGACGAGCTGGCCACGCTCGCGGCCAACTCGGTGCGCTCGGCCTTCGTCGCCCAGCAGCGCCGCGAGGCGCTGCTGGGCGAGATCGAGGATTGGCGGCTGGCCCAAGGCTGACGGCCGGCGACGGCGGCCCGGTGCCGCCGTCGCCGGCCGGCTCAGGCCGCGGCTTCGGCCTTGGCCTTGGGCGCTCCCTGGCGGAAGCCGAACCGGCTCTGCCCGCCGGGCCGGTAGGCCACCACGATGTAGAGGGCCACGACCCAGTCCCAGGTCAGGCAGGAGATGGCATAGGCGGCCGGGGCGAATTCCTGTCCGGGACCGAACAGGTGCAGCGGAATATCCCAGAAGGGGTGCAGCGCCCACCCGGCGGCCAGCCAGTACGGGGACCGGCGCATGCCCAGCACCGCCAGAACGCCCAGGACCAGGACCTGGGCCAGCTCGAGCAGCATCCAGCCGGTACCGGCCTGCGCCCCGGCGGCGAAGACGAGGTACATGGCGCCGGCCACGCACAGGAAGAAGGCCAGGACGAACCGGCCCCAGGCGTCCCGGACGAAGCGCGACAACAGGAAGGCGGCGGCCAGCATGGGCAGGGAGTTGACCGCCCCGCCGACCAGGTAGTTGCTGATGAAGGTTGGGGTCAAAGTTTCCATGTCCAAAGGCTACGAACGGCGGACGCCGCTCACACCGGCAAAATGGCCGGGTTAACACCGGCAGGTTTTACGGCGCCTTCCATGAGAGCTCGATGATGTGGTGGTCCGAGGAGTTGTAGTAGACGTGCTGGGTGGCATCGTCCACCTCGACGAAACCCGCCGGGCTGCTGATCGCCAGCGGTGCATGGGCAGCGGTGGTGAGGTCGTGGTGGTGCCAGCCGGTGGAATTCCACCAGAGCTCGTGGATCCGGCTGTCCACGCCCAGGTAGACCACGTGCTGGGTCGGATCCGGCTGCAGTGTCTGCGCCTCGAAGGCGTAGCCGGACGGACGGCTGCCCGGGGCGGCCTTGGGGGCACCGGTAACGGCGGACAGACTGGAATGGTGCCAGCCGTTGGCGTCCCACCAGAGTTCGTGGATGTGGCCGTCGGTGCCGCGGTAGTCCACGTGCTGGGTGCCCTGTCCGCGGAACACGTAGCCTGACGGCTGGTCGCTGGCCGGCGGTGCCTGGGCCGCAGCGGAGAGGTCATTGTGGTGCCAGCCGGTGGCGTCCCACCACAGTTCGTGGAGGCGGCCGTCCGTGCCGTGGTAGTCGACATGCTGGGTGCCTTGGGCGTCAAACATGTAGGCCCCCGGGGCACTGCCGGCCCGCGGTGCCCCGGTCGCGGCGGACAGGTCGCCGTGGTGCCAGGTGCCGTTCTGCCACCACAGCTCATGGATATGGCCGTCCCGGCCCTGGTAGACGGCGTGCTGGGTGTTCTGCGCGTAGAAGATGTACCCCTCGGCGGTTCCGTTGGCCGGGGGCGCCCCGGTGGCTGCGGTGAGGTCGTGGTGGTGCTGGCCGTCTTCGTCCCACCAGATTTCGTGGACGCGGCCGTCGTCGCCGCCGCCTGCCTGCTGGCCCTGGTACAGCACATGCTGGTTGCCCTGGTTGGGAAATATGTAGGCGGACGGCTGGCCGGTGGCGAGCGGGGCGCCGGCGTCGTCGGTCAGGTCCTCGTAACGCCATTCGTTGTTGCCCGGGGTCCAGTAAAGCTCGTAGAGGTGGCCGGTGGATCCCTGCGTCGCAGTGAAGCCGTGGAAAATGGCATGGCGGGTGAACTGGGCGAAGAGATAGGCCGCCGGCCCGAAGGTCGCCTGCGGCGTGCCGGCCAGGGTGGTCAGGTCGGAAAATTTCCATCCCATGATGCAGATCCGTCCGTAGAATACGTCCGCCACTGGAGCGGCACTGACACTTCACGGTAGGCCCGCACCGTTACAGGTCATCGGCTCCGGCGCCGCCGGCCCGGACCAAAGACCGAGCCATTTGTCAGGAGGAGGGGAGGTAGCCGAGGGCCTTGTCCACCACGTTGGCCAGCGGCGCACCGGCGACGTAGCGGTCCAGGTTGGCCCGGAACTGGTCCGCCAGCGCGTCGCGCCAGCCGGCCACGTCCCCGGACAGGTGCGCGGAGACGTGCACGTTCTCCAGCTGCCAGAACGGGTGCCCGGCCGGCAGCGGCTCCTGCTCGAACACGTCCAGCGAAGCGGCGGCGATCCGGCCGCTCCGCAGCGCCTCCAGCAGCGCCGCCTCGTCCAGCAAGGCCCCGCGGCCGACATTGACCAGGTGCGCGGCCGGCTGCATGGCCGCCAGCACGCGGGCGTCGACCAGATGGTGCGTCTGGGCGGTCAGCGGCGCGGCCAGCACCAAATGGTCCGCCCAGCCGGCGTGCGCCGCCAGCTCGGCGCTGGGCACCACGGTGCCGAAATCCTGGTCCTGCCCGCGGGCGGTGCGGCCGGCGCCGCGGACCTGCAGCCCGACGGCGCGCAGCAGCCGGGCGGTGGCCCGCCCGATGCCGCCGGTGCCGACCACGAGCGCGCGCGAGCCGGCGGTCCGGGTGGGCTCGCGGTGCCGCCACTGCCCCTGCCGCTGCAGGCTCTTGCTCAGGTGCAGCTGCTTGTCGTGCGCCAGGATCGAGGCCAGCACGAATTCGGCGATGGGCGCGTCGAAGACCCCGTGCGCATTGGTGAGGACCACCGGCGAGCCGCGCAGTTCCTCGAACAGCACCGCATCCACGCCGGCCGCGGCCACGTGGACCCAGCGCAAGGCGCCCGCCTGCGGCCAGGCCGCGCGCAGGGCCGGGGAGAAGAAGTCCCAGAGGAACAGCACGTCGGCCCCGGGCAGGACGGCCGGCAGGCCGGCCGCGTCGGCGAGGACCACGTCGGCACGCGCCCGAAGCTCGGCCAGGTTCCGGGGCGGCTCCTGTCCCCCGGCGGCAAGGATCACGACGCGGGGACGGCGGGGCGGTGCGGCAGCTCTCACCCCACCACGGTACGCGCGCCCCGGGAAGCTTGCCGCCGGCCGGATCCGGCCGCACGATAGTGGTCATGACCAGCCCGCGCTCCGCCAACGTCCGGCCACCGGTGCTGGCCCGCCTCGCCGCGGCAGGGCTGGCCGCCGATGACTCGCCCCGCCGACTCGCCGAATACTCCTACGATGCCTCCAACTACCGGGTGCCGCCGCTGGCGGTGGTGTTCCCGCGCAGCATCGACGACGTCGTGGCCGCCGTTGCCGCCTGCCGGGACTCCGGCACGCCGCTGGTCAGCCGGGGCGGCGGCACCTCGATAGCCGGCAATGCGGTAGGCCCGGGCGTGGTGCTGGACTTCTCCCGGCACCTGAACCGGATCCACCGCATCGACGAGGCCGCCGGCACGGTGTCCGTGGAACCGGGCGCGGTGCTGGCGGAACTCACCCGGGAGGTGGAGCGGGCCACCGGGGGCCGGGCCAGCTTCGCCCCGGACCCGTCCTCGCGCAGCCGGGCCACGGTCGGCGGCGCGGTGGGCAACGACGCCTGCGGCAACCATTCGGTGCGCTACGGACGGACCTCGGACCACGTGCTGGAGCTCGACGTCGTCACCTCCGACGGCGCCCGGCTCACCGCGTCCGCCGGGCAGCTGCGCGCCACGGACCCGGCGGATGCCGTCTCGGCCGCCCGGGCCGCCGGGCTCACCGCGGGGCTGCAGGACCTGGCCCGGCAGCACCTGGCGGCGTTCCGCACCGAGCTGGGCCGGATCCAGCGCCAGGTCTCCGGCTACCAGCTGGGCCACCTGCTGCCCGAGCGGGGCTTCGACGTGGCCCGCTCGCTGGTGGGCTCCGAGGGCACCTGCGCCGTGGTGGTCGGCGCCCGGATGAAGATCGTGCCGAAACCGGCCAACGCCCTGCTGGTCTGCCTGGGCTATGCGGATGTGGTGCAGGCGGCCCGGGATATTCCGGACATCCTGGCCTTCTCCCCCGCCGCCGTGGAAGGCAGCGACGAGGCGATCGCGGACACGATGCGCTTCCGCCGGGGTCCGGATGCCGTCCGCGGCCTGCCCGGCGGCCGGGCCTGGCTATACGTGGAGCTGGACGGCGACGAGCCGGCCGCGGTGGCCGCCAAGGCGCAGCGGCTGCTGGCCCGGCTGCGGCAGAACGGCCGCCTGCTGGATGGACGCGCCGTCCCGGACCCGGCCGAACGGGCATCGCTCTGGCGGGTGCGCGAAGACGGCGCCGGGCTGTCCTCCCGGCTGTCCACCGGCGGTGAGTCCTGGCCCGGCTGGGAGGATGCCGCCGTCGCGCCCGAAAAGCTGGCGGACTACCTGGACGACTTCCGCGGCCTGCTGGCCCGGCACGGGCTAACCGGCGTGATGTACGGGCACTTCGGCGCCGGCTGCGTCCACATCCGGATCACCTACGACCTGCGCAGCGAGGCCGGCCGGACCGTCTTCCGGGCGTTTTCGCAGGAGGCGGCCGAGCTGGTGGTCCGCCACGGCGGCTCGCTCTCGGGCGAACATGGGGACGGACGCGCCCGCTCGGAACTGCTGCCGGTGATGTATTCGCCGACACTGCTGGCCGCGTTCGCCGCGTACCGGCGGCTCTGGGACCCGGCGGGGATCCTGAACCCCGGCCTGCTCACCGACCCGGACCCGATCGACGCCCAACTGGCGCTGGCCGGCGTGCCGGCGCGGCAGTGGCGCACCAGCTTCGACCTGCGCCCGCTGGGGGCCGGGACGGAGGATCCCGCCGCCGGCAGCGCCGTGGACCCGTGGGTGCACGCGGTCCAGGGCTGCATCGGTGTGGGCCGCTGCCGCGCCCCGGCCGGCGGCGTCATGTGCCCCAGCTACCGCGCGACCCGGGACGAGAAGGACTCCACCCGCGGCCGCGCCCGGGTCCTGCAGGAAATGGTCCGCGGCGCCGCGACGGAAGCTACGGGCTGGAAATCCAAGGCGGTCCGCGAAGTGCTGGACCTGTGCCTGTCCTGCAAGGCCTGCGCCAGCGACTGCCCGACCGGCGTGGACATGGCCACCTACAAGGCCGAATTCTTCGACCATTACTACCGGGGCCGGCTGCGGCCGGTTTCGCACTACTCGCTCGGCTGGCTGCCGCGCTGGCTGAAGCTCGCCGGTGCCGCCGCGCCGGCGGTCAATGCCATGCTGGGCACGCCGCTGGGCAGGGCGGCCGCAGGCCTGGGCGGGCTCAGCCCCGGGCGCACGCTGCCGCACTTCGCCGCCGCCGGGGCCTGGCGCCGGGAACTGGCGGCCGCCGGGATCCCGCCGGCCGGGCGGGGCGGCGCCCAGCCGCCGGACGGCGTCGTGCTGTTCGCGGACACCTTCACCCGCGGCTTCCGGCCCGAGGTGGCCGGTGCCGCAGCCCGCGTGCTGGCGGCCGCCGGCGAGCGCGCCGAATGCGCCGCGGAGGCCTGCTGCGGGCTGACCTGGATCTCCACCGGGCAGCTAGGCACCGCGCGGAAGCTGCTGGGCCGGGCCGCAGCGGCGCTCGACGACGGCACCGAGCGGCCGATCGTCGTCGTCGAACCCAGCTGCGCGGCGGCGCTGCGCAAAGACCTGCCGGAGCTGGTGCCCACCGACCAGGCCCGCCGGGTGGCGGCCCGGGTGCGCAGCTTCGCCGCCCATGTCCGCCAGCTGGCCCAGGCGGGCTGGCAGCCGGCACCGGCGCGGCCGCTGCCGGACCGGGTGGTGCTGCAGACGCACTGCCACGAGTACTCCGTCTTCGGTGCCGGCACCCAGCGGCAGGCGCTCGCCGCCGTTGGCATCGCCGAAGTGGTGGACGCCGCCGGCTGCTGCGGGGTGGCCGGCAACTTCGGCTTCGAGCGGGAGCACTTCGCGGTGAGCATGCAGGTAGCCGGACACGCCCTGGCCCCGGCGCTGCGGCGGACCGGCCAGGACACGGCCGTGCTGACCGACGGCTTCTCCTGCTCCCTGCAGGTCAGGCAGCTGGCACCGGACCGGCCGGGGCTGCATCTGGCCCAGCTGCTGGATCCCGGGCCGTCCGCCGGATCCGGTTCCGGCCGGTGAGGCCGCCGGTGCGCCCCTTGTCCCGGCGCGCACCGGCCACTACGTTGTTGGCAAGCCGCCGGCAACTGGGCGTGGCGTGCCACGCGGATGAGGAGGCGCGGTGGATAGTGGCAGCGGGGAGCTCTTCTCCCCCGCCGAATTCGCGGCACGGCTGGCCGCGGTCCGGCACCAAGACTGTCAGCCTGTCCAAGGGCAAGGCCAGCCACACCTTCAAGAAGTCCGCGGAGGCTACGTACCGGGTGGTCCTCCGCAGACCTCCACGGTTACGGCCGCAACGTCCACATCTGTCAGGAAATAGGCCTGACCCGCAGCTTCCGGAACGGGCCGGCGCCAATGGTCCTAGGCTGATGGCATGGAGCTGGAGGGTGCGGCGCGGGAACTGTATTCGTTGCTGCCCGGGGAGTTCACCGCGGCACGCAACGCCAAGGCCAAGGCCTCGGCGCAGGAGGGAAACAAGGAGCTGGCCGGGCAGCTCAAGGCGCTGCCGAAGCCCTCGGCCGCGGCCTGGCTGGTGAACATGCTGGCGCTGCACCGCCGGGACACGGTCGATGCCGTCGTCCAGCTCGGCCGGGAGCTGAGCGAGGCACAGGAACAGCGGGATCCGCAGCGGCTGCAGCAGCTGGGCGGGCAGCGCCGCGGACTGCTGGCCGCCGCGGCCGAGCAGGCCCGTGCCTTGGCGCAGGAGCTGGGCCACCCGGTGGGTGCGGCCGTACTCCCGGAGGTGGAGCAAACGCTGCACGCCGCGATGGCCGATCCGCAGGCCGCGGCTGCGGCGGCCAGTGGCCTGCTGACTGCTTCGCTTTCGTCCAATGGCATTGATCCGGTCGACCTGGCGGGCCGGCTCGCCGTTCCCGGCGCCGCTGGCGCCCCCGCCTCCCCCGGTCCGGGGCCGGGCCTGCCGACGGTGGCCGGGACGATCCGTCGCCCGGCCAAGGCTGCCGGGCAGACGGTGCCCCGCGGGAAAGATGAAGCCGCACGGCGCCGCCGGCGGGCGGAGGCCGAGCTGGACCGGGCGGAAGAGCGGCTGGGCCGGGCCGAAGAACGACAGCAGCGGCTCCAGGTCCGGTTGGACGAACTGGCGGACCGGCGCGGGGAACTCGAAGACCAGATTGCCGGGCTCAAGCGCCGGATCACCGCGCTGGAACGCGAGGTCTCCGGCGTCGAACAGGAAGAGGCCGCGGCCGAAGAGCAGTTCGAAGCTGCGGCAGCGGCCACGATCCGGGCCGAAACAGCGGCCCGGCTGGCCCGGAACCAGCTTCAGGCCGGGTCCTGAAGCCGTCCTGGCGCCCGCGGCGTGCGTCCCCGTCCCGGCCAGGCTCAGTCGGTGTGGCGGCGCAGGAACTCGATGCTGCGGGTCAACGCGGTCCAGGCCGCTTCCTCTTCCAGATGGAACTGGAACTCATGCGGCAGGCCGCGTTCGCTGCGGGGGAAGAACGTGTCCGTTTCCACCCCGGCGGCGGCCAGAACGTCGGCGAACCCGACCGAGTGCGCCAGCATCGGATCCGCGTTGCCGGCGGCAACGAACGACGGCGGAAAGTCCCTGCCCACATGCCGGCTCACGGAGGCCAGCCCGATATAGGGCAGTTCCGAGTAGTTCCGGAACCCGGTGTAGGACCAGAGCACCGAATGCTCGTACCTGCGCCGGGCGGCACCGGCGGCGTTGATCAGCGACAGGTCGTACGCCCCGCAATACAGCAGCGCGGCGCGCAGCCGGTCCCGGGCAATGGGGGCGGCGATGCCCAGCCGCTCCGCGTAGGCCGGGTCCGAGACCACCAGCGCCAGTTGGGAGGCGATCTGCGCGCCGGCGGAATCCCCGGCCAGCACGAACCGGTCCGGGTCCACATGCAGCCGCTCCGCATTCTCCTGCAGGTACTGCAGGGCCGCGGCCGTCTGGCGGACCGGTTCCGGGTACCGGTATTCGTGGGCCAGCGAATAGCCGACCCCGACGACGGTGAACCCGGAGGAGGCCAGGACCCGCAGGTAGTTGGCGACGTCGCTCTTGCTGCCCGCGATCCAGGCGCCGCCGTGCACCCAGACGATGGTCGGCAGCCGCTGCGCCTGGTGCTGCACTCCGGACGGAAAAAAGACGTCCAGGTACGTCAGTTGATGGTCGGCCAGGTACTGCAGGTCCAGCACCTCGCTGACGCCGTCGGGCACGTGCCTGGCCATGGCCTGCGCCAGCCGCCGGGTGCCTGCGCTGCCCAGCCGCCGGATGAGCCAGGTGGCCGGCCGGGGACTGTTCAGGAACCACAGCACCGTGGACGCGGCCAGCGTGGCGGCAACGGCGCCGGCAGCCGCGGCGGGGGCAATGCGTGCTGGCTCCGGGCTGCCGGTGAAGGCTTGGCCGCCCGGTAAGACTTGTGCCATTACCCAAGCGTAAGTCCGGAACGGCGTCTGCGGGAGGCCCCAATCCTGCAACTTGGGCGGGATAGATGCTGTTATTGCGCCCCAGAACAGCATCTATCCCGCCCAAGTTTGCAGGAGGAGGGGGGTGGGGAACGACGGCGGGAGGGGCTGTGCTTGCCGGCCTCCCGCCGCCGTGATCAGGGAGAGGTCAGGACAGTTTGTCCGCGACCAGTTCGGCCAGGTCCACCAGCCGGTTGGAGTAGCCCCACTCGTTGTCATACCAAGAGACCACCTTGACCTGGTTGCCGATGGCCCGGGTCAGGCCGGAGTCGAAGATGGACGACGCGGGATCGGTGACAATGTCGGAGGAGACGATCGGGTCCTCGGTGTAGGCCAGGATGCCGGACCACTGCGGAACCGCGGCGGCGGCCTTGTACACGGCGTTGACTTCCTCGGCGGTGACTTCCCGGGAAACGGTGACGGTCAGGTCCGTGGCGGAGCCGGTGGGCACCGGCACGCGCAGGGCGAAGCCGTCCAGCTTGCCCTTCAGTTCCGGCAGCACCAGGCCGATGGCCTTGGCCGCCCCGGTGGAGGTCGGCACGATGTTCAGCGCCGCGGCGCGGGCCCGGCGCAGGTCCTTGTGCGGGCCGTCCTGCAGGTTCTGGTCCGCCGTGTAGGCGTGCACAGTGGTCATCAGGCCGTGCTCGATGCCGAAGTTGTCGTTGAGTACCTTCGCCAGCGGGGCCAGGCAGTTGGTGGTGCACGAGGCGTTGGAGATGATCCGGTGCGCGGCGTCGTCGTACAGATGGTCGTTGACGCCCATCACGATGGTGATGTCCTCGCCCTTGGCCGGGGCGGAAATCAGCACCTTCTTCGCACCGGCCACCAGGTGCTTCTCGGCCGCGGCGGCATCGGTGAAGAAACCGGTGGACTCGATCACGATGTCCACGCCCAGGGCCTTCCACGGCAGGTTGCCCGGATCCCGCTCCGCCAGCACCTTGATGGGCCGGCCGCCGACCACCAGGTCGCCGCCGTCGACCTGCACGTCGGCGCCCAGCCGGCCGGTGACGCTGTCGTACTTGAGCAGGTGGGCCAGGGTTTCCGGGTCGGTCAGGTCGTTGACGGCCACGATCTCCAGATCGGCGCCCTGGGCCAGGGCGGCCCGGAAGAAGTTGCGGCCGATCCGGCCGAATCCGTTGATGCCAACGCGAACAGTCATGTGAATCCGTTTCCTTGTATTGCCTGGTCTGGCAGGTTAGTGCAGAACTTTTATTTATTGTCTAAATTTATGTTCCATTAGTATTATGTGGAACACAGCCACGGAACGTCAAGGGGTGATTTTGTGGACAGGACGGCAACCACGCCGCAGGTGCTGCGCCGGACCAATCTCACCGCAGTGCTCGGCGTCATGCGGGAATCCGCCGCTCTGACCGGAACGGACTTGATCGAGGCCACCGGACTGACCCGGGCAACGGTGATTGCCGTCTGCGACGACCTAATCCGCCGTGGCTGGGTGCGGGAACTGAACGCGCCCAAGGGCCCGGGGCCGCAAAAGGGCCGGCCCGCCCGCTACTTCGAATTCAACGAATCCGCCGGCTGCGTGCTGGGGCTCGATGTCGGCATGGCCACCACCACGGTGCTGGTGGCAGACCTGAAGGGCCGCATCCTGGCGAGGAGTTCGGAACGGTTCAGCAAGAACGCAAGCGCCGACGCACGCCGCGGCACCATCTCCCGGGCCGCCGACACTGCCCTGGCAGCGGCCGGGCTGGGCCCCTCGGCGGTTCTGGCGGCAGGCATCGGCGTGGCGACGGCGGTCGACCGGCACGGCAACGTGGTCCAGGGCCGGCCGCTGTCGGCAAGTTTCGACCTCGGCCTGCAGACGGAAGTCTGGCAGCAGCACGGCTGGCCGGTCCTGCTGGAAAACGATGCCAAGCTCGCGGCCCTGGCCGAACGCTGGTGCGGCGTCGGCACCGGCGTCGACGACTTGGCCGCGATGCTGGCCGGCGAACGCATCGCCACCGGCCTGATCGAATCCGGGCGGCTGCTGCACGGCAGCAACGGCGGAGCGGGCGAGGTTGGCAGCCTGGAACTGGTCGACGGCGTGGGCAGCCACGACGGTATCGCGAAGCTGGCACGGGTCTGGGGTACCGAACTGCTGGCGTCCGGGGCGGAGACCAGGATCCGGGAACTGGTGGGACCGGGCACCACGCGGGTGTCTGCCCGGTTCGTCTTCGAGGCCGCGGCCGGCGGGGATGCCGCTGCACAGCAGATCCTGGAGCGGATTGCCCGGCGGATGGCGCGGGTGATCTCGCTGCTGGCCACACTCCTCAACCCGGAGCTGGTGGTCATCGGCGGCGCGGTGGCCGCCTCGGCCGCGATGCTGCTGCCGACCATCGCCGCCGAGCTCCCCCGGCTGACCGGGACCCCGCCCCGGGTGGCCGTTTCGCCGCTGGGCGCCGCCATTGTGGCAACGGGTGCGGTACGGCTGGCGTTGGATTACGTCGAGCAGAACGCGTTGGGGCTCACCCCGGCCGGGTGACCGAGTTCTCCAGCATCCCCGAACTTGGGCGGGATAGATGCTGTTATGGAGCCTGAAAACAGCATCTATCCCGCCCAAAATGCGTTGGTATCATACCTTCGGGCCGATCCGGTCAGGAACCGGTCTTCTCGACGACGAAGTCCCCGCCGGGGAATACGACAGACTCGTGCCCGTCGTCGAAACGGACGAAATACGGGGGTGCCCCGTCTTCGCCCCTGACTTCGAGGATTTCCCCGTGCCGGTCCGCGGACTCCACTGTCCTGCCCCGGATGACGATCCGGTCGCCTTGCGCTGCATTCATGGCCTATCACCTCCTATGCCTAGGGTACGGATCGGCAGCGCCGCGGGGAACAGGCCGGACCCGCTGCGGTACCCCCGGCCGCCGGATGCCTCTGTCCCGGTAAAGTAAGTGGTATTTTCCGGTAGATGAGACAGCCGCAGCCTGGGGCTGAGGCCAGGAGGAGCCCGCGATGTCCAGCACCACCCCTGAAGCCGGGAGTGGCTCGGACTTCATTGACAATGTCCGCCAGCAGTGGGCTCACCTCTTCCCCACCGTGGACACGGAACCGATGGCCATCGTCGGCCGGATCAACCGCATTGCCCACATCATCCAACTGCGCAGCGATACGGTGCTGGCGGCCGCCGGAATCACCCGGGCCGAATTCGACATGCTCTCGCTGCTGGCCCGGACCGGGCGGCCGATGACCCCGACCGAACTGGCCAGCGAATTGCTCATCTCCGGCGCCGGCGCCACCAAACGGCTCAAGAAGCTCCAGGAAGCCGGGCTGATCCGGCGGGAAACCAACCCGCAGGACGGCCGCGGCGCCCTGATCCACATGACGGACAAGGCGGACGGGCTGCTGCGGCCGATCATGGAATCAGTACTGGAATTCGAGGCCGGGCTGCTCGCCGGGCTGTCCGCGTCCACGGCCCGGGGGCTGGCACGCGACCTGCGCACACTGCTGGCCGGCCTGGAACCGCACCGCGGCGGCTCCTGAGGGCGGCGGGACCCCATATTCGTCTGGCGGCCCGTGGCCGGCCACCGCATGCTCCGCCCCGCCATACACCAGGACGGCACCCGGGCTGCTTTCAATCAGTCCGGATGCCGCCGTCCAAGGACCCTTCCGGGTCCGGGCAGGCCTCAGCGCTTCTTCATGTGCGCCACGGGGTCGGCGGGTGCGCCCGCCGCGCCTTTGGCGCGCTTTTCCGCCCGTTTCTGCTTGATCGTTGCGCCCTTGGCCTGCTTCTTCGGCTCGTGCTGATGAGGCGATTTGTCTGGCATAACATGCTCCCTAACCGCGGGGCCGGATGGTCCGGATTCCCTACGCTGTCCCCCATTCCGTACGATACGCCCGTTGCGTCCGGACGCAAGAGGACGACAGCGTTCACGGTCCGGCCGGGGCATGCCGGGTCGGGTGCTTTCCGGTTCGTTGCGCCGTTCACTGTGCAGCAGACCCACGTTTCGGAGCTCAGATGCGGGTTTGGCGCACACTCAGTGATCCGAACGGAGGATTCGAGCACAGTCAATGTACGGGTGGGGGCGGGGTGCGGGCGAGCGGAGTGTGAGCAGGGCGGGGTTACGGCTGCGGGCAGACGGGCACGACGACGGCGGGAGCCGGCAGCGGACGTCCGGCCGCCGTTCCGCTCAGGCCGCCGCGTCCGGTACGAGCTCGCGTTCCTGGACCGGAGCCCGCCGGAGCCACAGCAGCGACAGTGCCGCCAGCCCGCACAGGGCCGCCGCGGTGATCCAGGCCGGCAGGTAGCTGCCGGTGCTCTCGCGGATCCAGCCGGCGGCGGCCGCCGAAATGCCGGCACCGACCATGTGGGAGGCAAAGACCCAGCCAAACACGATGCCCGCCCGCTCGATGCCGAAGTGGATCCGGCACAGCGCCGCGGTCGGCGGGACGGTGGCCACCCAGTCCAGCCCGTAGAAGACAATGAAGAACCACAAGGGCGGCGCGATGTCCGGCCCGAGCACGGTGTTGACGAAGACCAGCGACATCCCGCGCAGCGCGTAATACGCCACCAACAGCACCGCGGGGTTGAAGCGGTCCGTCAGCCAGCCGGAGGCCACCGTGCCGACGACGTCGAACACGCCGATCAGGGCCAGCAGTCCGGCCGCCGTGGTGGCCGGCATCCCATGGTCATGCGCGGCCGGAATGAAATGCGTCTGGATGAGCCCGTTAGTGGACCAGCCGCAGACCCAGAAGGTGAAGACCAGGATCCAGAAGGCGCGCGACCGCAGGCTGTCGCGGAGCACGGCCAGCGCCAGCCGTCCGGCGGGTACCGCCGGGCGCTGCGGCTCGGGTGCCGGGTGCGCCGGGTCCTCTCCGAACGGGCGCCGGCCGATGGCCTGCGGACGGTCGGCGAAGAACAGCGCCACGAGGGGAATAATCGCTGCGGCCACCAACGCCGTGGCCAGCGTGGCCGCACGCCAGCCGGGATGATGTGCCAGCGCCACGATCAGCGGCAGGAAGACCAGCTGTCCGCAGGCATTGGCGCCGGAAAACAGGCCCATGACCAGGCCGCGGTGCCGGACGAACCAGCGGTTGGCCACGATCGAGCCGAATACCAGCGCCATGACACCGGTACCCACCCCGACGAACAGGCCCCAGAGCACCCACAGCTGCCACAGCTGTGTCAGCACCACCGTCAGGCCGCTGCCCAGCGCGGTTAGGGCCAGCCCGGCCAGGACGACCCGCTTGACCCCCAGCCGCTCCATCGCTGCAGCAGCGAACGGCGCCGTCAGGCCATAGACGATCAGGTTCAGCGTCACGGCACCGCTGGTGCCGGTGCGGGTCCAGCCGAACTCGGTCTCCAGCGGCTCGAAGAGCGCCCCGGTCGTGGACCGGAAGGCGGCGCCGGCCACGAGCGCCAGCAGGGTCAGCGCGGCGACGATCCACGCCGGGTGGACGGTTCTCAGCTTCCGGGCAATCACCCACCGATCTTAAACCAGGCTGCTCATAGTCCAGGCCTCGCCCCGGCGGCGCCCGCGGCCGGACCGGGGTGTGGGCACTCGCGGCAGCGCCGGCGCGCTGCTCAGCCGGCCGCGCCGCCGGCGTCGGGCATCTGCGGGGCAATCACGGCGAACACTTCGCCCTGGGCGCCGGCGAAAATGGACATCCGTCCATACGGGCTGTCGGTCGGCGGAAACAGGACCTGCGCCCCCTGTTCCTGCGCCTGGGCGGCCGTGGCATCCACATCCTCCACCGCGAACCAGGCCAGCCAGTAGTTCGGCGCTCCCTCGGAAATCGACCGGTCATGGTGGAAGCCGCCGGCCGTTTCGCCGGCCGCGGGCTTGAACTGGGTGTAGCGGAACTCGTCGGTGTCGCCAAGGTCCTCATAGGTGTAGCCAAAGACCTTGGCATAGAACGCCCGCGCGGCCCAATAGTCCCGGGTGTGCAGCTCGCTCCAGACCAGTGTGCCCGGCTCGCCGACGCGGCCGATGCCTTTGTGGGCCTTGGCCTGCCACAGGCCGAAGACCGCGCCGCCGCTGTCCGCGGCCACGGTCATGCGGCCGATATCCAGCACATCGAAGGGCGGCATCATCACGCTGCCGCCGGCTTCGGTGACTGCCCCGGCCGTGGCATCCGCGTCGTCGGTGGCGAGGTAGGTGGTCCAGACGCTCGGCATCGGGCCCAGGTTCTGCGGCTTGGGGCCGATGCCGGCCACCGGCTGGCCGCCGAGCGTGGCCATCAGGTAGCCGCCGGCCTCCGGCGGGGCATCGCGGATGTCCCAGCCGAAGAGACCGGCATAGAAGGCGCGGGCGGCTTGGACATCGTCGACCTGGCAGTCGACCCAGCAGGGGGCCCCGGCGGGCCAGGACTCGTTGCGGACTGGCATGGCTGCGCTCCTGGAACTGGTTCGGGGACGGCCGGCGGCCGCCGAAGGGCCGTTGCATCCGTGAATCTAGCAGCCGGATACGACATTGGGAACAGCCATTCCCAAACGCCCGGCAACCAGATACATTTATGAATGTTATTCATTTCACATTTCCGGACTTCCGCGAAATGATGGCATCAGGGCGGCCCTCCTTGACCGGCCGCGCCTTGAGACCAGATAGGAGCCTTGGCAGTGACAACCACTTCCCAGTCGACCGCAACGGCATACCGTGTACTGAATCCGGCCACCGGCGAGGTGGTGGAGGAATTCCCCACCGCCACCGACGCGCAGGTCCAGGAGGCCCTGGCCGCAGCCGAACAGGCGTACCGGTCCTGGCGCGACGTGCCCATCGCCGAACGCGCCAAGGTGGCAGCCCGGATCGGCGAACTGTTCACCGAGCGGGCGGACGAACTGGCCGCGATCATCACCGAGGAAATGGGCAAGCCGCTCTCCCAGTCCAAGGGCGAGGCAGAGTTCTGCACCGACATCTTCAACTACTTCGCCACCGAGGGCCCGGCCCTGGCCGCGGACCAGCCGATCACACCCATCGGCGGCGGCAAGGCCGTGATCCAGAAGCGCCCGGTCGGCGCGCTGCTGGGCATCATGCCGTGGAACTACCCCTACTACCAGGTGGCCCGCTTCGCCGCCCCCAACCTGGTGCTGGGCAACACCATCATCCTCAAGCACGCCGAGACCTGCCCGCGCTCGGCGCTGGCGATCCAGCAGATCATGGACGACGCCGGGGTCCCGGCCGGCGCCTACCTCAACGTCTTCGCGTCCCATGACCAGGTCGCCGACATCATCGCGGACCCGCGGATCCAGGGCGTCTCGCTCACCGGCTCCGAACGCGCCGGGGCCATCATCGGCGAGATCGCCGGGAAGAACCTGAAGAAGGCCGTGCTGGAGCTCGGCGGCTCGGACCCCTACGTGGTGCTCGACTCGGCGGATGTCAAGGCCTCCGCGGCCGCGGCCTGGGAAACCCGGATGGAGAACACCGGACAGGCCTGCAACTCCAATAAGCGCCTGATCGTCATGGAGGACATCTACGACGAATTCGTCGCCGAACTCACCAACCAGGCCAAGGGCCTCGCCCCCGGCAACCCGGCCGAGGAGGCGCCGGGCACCTTCGCCCCGCTCTCCTCCCGCACCGCCGCCGAGGCCCTGGCCGAACAGCTGCGCGACGCGGTGAACAAGGGCGCCACCCTGCACGCCGGCGGCCGGCTGCTGGACGGACCGGCCGCCTACCTCGAACCGGCCGTGCTCACCGGCGTCACCAAGGACATGCGCGCCTGGACCGAGGAGCTCTTCGGCCCGGTGGCCGTGGTCTACAAGGTCTCCTCCGACGAGGAAGCCCTGGCCTTGGCCAACGACACCCCCTACGGTCTGGGCGGCGCCGTCTTCAGCACCGACACGGACCGCGCCCGGAAGATCGCCGAACGGCTGGACACCGGCATGACCAACGTCAACGCCGCCGCCGGCGAAGGCGCAGACATGCCCTTCGGCGGGGTCAAGCGCTCGGGCTTCGGCCGCGAACTCGGCCCCCTGGGCATGGACGAATTCGTCAACAAACGCCTGCTCTACATCGCTGACTGACCGCCCGAAACGGCCACGGCGGCGGGGTCCCGCACCGGCGGGCCCCTGCCGCCGTCGTCGTCCGGGCAGAACCGCGGCAGCGCGCAGGCGGTGCCCGCGCCTACGGCTGCTCCCTGGCCGTTTCGGTGAAGAGGGCTCCCTGCGCGGCTCCGGACCCCGCCTTGCCGCCGCCCGCGCCGCGCAGGACGAAGGCGATGCCGACGGCGACTACCGCCCCGGTCAGCGGGCCGGCGACGTACACCCAGTAGTCGCTGAAGTTCGTGCCGACCAGGTCGGGGCCGAACGTCCTGGCCGGGTTCATCGAGGTGCCCGAGATCGGGCTGCCCCACAGGCCGGCCAAGGCAATATAGCCGCCGACCCCGAAGGCGCCAAGCAGCCCGACGTTCTGCGCCCCCGATGCGGTTCCGAGGATGACACTGACCAGCCCCAGCGTCAGCAGCGCCTCCATCCAGTACGCGGCACCCGCCGAATAGTCCGCCGCCGGATAGTTCGACCCGTAGCTGGCCGGCACCCCGATCACGGCCTGCAGCAGCAGGCAGGCCAACGTCGCCCCGATCAGCTGGACGAGGATGTAGCCCGGCACGCGGCGCCACTGGAAGTCACCGCGGAGCGCGAAGGCGATGCTGACTGCAGGGTTCAGGTGAGCCCCGGACACCTTGCCCATGAACAGGATGATGCCCATCACCATCAGGCCCGGGGCGATCACGGCGGCGGTTCGGCTGATCGTTCCGGGGAAGGCCTGGCTCATCATCCCGCCGCCGGCAGCAACGACCACGAGCAGGAACGTCCCGTACAGTTCGGAGTACAGGCGCCGCCATTCCTGGCGCGGGTCGTCGAAATCCGAGACGCGCCGCAGGAGGCTCTGTTCCAGGGCCCCGAGCTCGCTTGCCAGATTGTGCCGCCGCAGCCGGTCCGCAGGTGCGCCTTCGCGAACATTTCCGTCAGTGCCCGGGTTCTCCGCCATGGCTTACTTCGCCTCCGCCGGTAATGGCCCCGCCACCCAATGTACCGCTGGCAGGAACCGGTGTCACCGCACGGCGGGTTCGGCAATGAGCTGCCTGAGCCGGACGCCGGGGTCGGCTGCTGCATCGGCCGGGATGTCCCGGTCCTTGGCCAGCGCCGTCTTGACGGCCATGAAGTCGGCCGGCGAGTTGATGCAGTCCGCAGCGATGATCCGGCCGGCACGGTAGTAGAGCAGCGAGAACTTGTCCGCATCGGGGTCGCCCCGCAGCACTGTCTGGTCGTACCCGGCGGAAAGGCCGGCGATCTGGAGCTTGATGTCGGCTTGGTCGGACCAGAACCACGGCATCATGCGATAGGGGGCGCGGCGGCCGAGCAGCGCAGCGGCCGCCGTCCTGGCGTGTTCGATCGCGTGCGGCACCGACTCCAGCCGCAGGCGGCCGCCGTCTCCGCGGACATAGGGATTAGGCAGGTTGGCACAGTCTCCGGCCGCCACCGTCATGCCGTCGGAGCACAGGCCGAATTCGTCCACGACGATGCCATTGTCCACTGCCAGTCCGAGCTGGCCGGCCAGCTCGGTGCGTGGCAGCACCCCGACGCCGATCAGTACGACGTCGGCAGCCACGTGGGTGCCATCGCCCAGTTCCACCCCGGTCACCTTCCCGCCGGAGCCGGTGAGGCGGCTGATCTTCGCCTGCAGGACTACCTCGGTCCCGCGCCGCAGATGCGCGGCCCGGAAATACTCGCTGGTCTGCTCCGCAACCGCCCGGCCGACCAGCCGCGGTGCTGCCTCAAGTACGGTGACCTGCTTGCCCGCCGCGCGGGCGCCGGCAGCGACTTCGAGCCCGATGAATCCGCCGCCGACGACGGCCACCTTCCGGGCAGCGGCGAGACCGGCCGCCAGACGGTCGGCCTCCGCGGCATCACGCAGGTAGTGCACGCCGTCCAGCTCCGTGCCCTCCAGTTGCAGCCGGCGCACTGCGGCGCCGGTGGCCAGCGCAAGCCGCGCGAAGCGGAACCGGCGCCCTCCGGCGGAAACCGCCACGCCGCCGTCGTCATTCCGCTCCAGGCGCACGATCTGTTCCCCGGTCACGAGGTCGATGTCCTGGCGCCCGTACCAGTCCGCCGTGCGGAACGCGAGCGCTGCCGCATCGACGGTTCCGCCGTGCAGGTCCTTGGAGAGCGGCGGGCGCTGGTACGGTGCGTGCGGCTCCGCCCCCACCAAGGTGATCGGGGAGCAGTCGCCGAGTTCGCGCAGGCTCGCGGCCAGCTGCACTCCGGCCTGGCAGGCGCCCACGATCAGTGTGCCGGAATCAGCAGCCATGTTCAGACCTGCGCTTCCGGAATCCGCACGGCGATGTCCGATTCGATGTTCAGCTGGCAGGAGAGCCTGCTGTTGGCGCAGCGCGCCGAGGCGGTACAGTCGAGCATCTCGTCCTCGACCTCGCTGACCTCGGGCAATCCGTCGAGGTAAGCGTCTTCGACGTAGACGTGGCAGGTGGCGCACATCGCAGAACCACCGCATTCGGCCACGATGCCGGGCACACCGTTGGCAGCGGCCGTGCGCATCACGCTGGTACCGGTGTCGGCCTCCAGCACGGTCTGCATGCCGTCCGGCTGGATGAAGGTTACTTTGGGCATTGTCGGATCCTTCCAGATGTTGCTCAGGCGGGTGCTCAGGCGGCGGTAAGCCGCAGCGGCAGGCTGTCCAGCCCGCGCAGGGTGTTGTTCAACTGCTGCACCGGCTCGCCGGCCAGCTCGATTCCGGCCACGTTCCGGGCCAGCGCGGACAGGAAGCATTCGCCTTCCAGCCGCGCCAGCATCTGGCCCAGGCAGGCGTGGACACCGAATCCGAAACCGACGTGCCCTGCCGCCTTGCGCCGAATATCGAAGCGCTCCGGGTTCTCCCACCGGCGCGGGTCGCGGTTCGCCGCCGCCAGGAACATCAGAACCTTCGATCCTTCGGGAAGCGGAACACCTGACAGTTCGGTGTCCTTGCTGGTGGTCCGGAAGAACGTCTGCACCGGCGAGGAATAGCGCACGGTTTCCTCGAAGGCCGCCCGCGCCAGCGAGGGGTCCTTGCGCAGGGCCGCGAACTGTTCCGGGTTGTCGGCCAGGCACTGCAGCGCGTTGCCTATTCCATGCACCGTGGTGTCAACGCCGGCGGACAGAAAGGAGCGCAGCAGTTTGGCCTGGTCTTCGGCGCTGTAGCCGGCGTCGGCCGCGGCCGCGTGGATCTTCGCGCCCAGCCCGTCCGGTGCCGGTGCTCCCGGCCGGCACTGCTCCATGATCCAGCCTTGGGCCTTGGCGCCGCGCTCCAAGGCCCGTTCGAAATGGCTATTCCGCGGTCCGAAGGTATTGAAGACCATGGACCCGTAGGGCAGCAGGTTCTCGCGGCCGTCCTTCGGCAGGCCGATGAAGTCCGGGAAGACTTCCAACGGGTAGGCCTCGGCCAGGTCGGCGACGCCGTCGATCTCGCCGCCACGGGACGCCACGCGGGCAATCAGTTCGTCGGCGCGCTGCTGGAAGCCGTCCTTGAGCGAGCGCAGCAGCTTCGGCGTCATGATCTGGGTGACCACGTGGCGGGCCTTGGTATGGTGCGGCGGATCCGCCTCGAGCAACAGGCTCGGCGGACGCCACGGCTTCTCTTTGGCGAAATCGGAGATGCCGACGCCCCGGGACGACACGAATGTTTCATGCGCGGCCAAGACCCGGGAGACCTCGTCGTACCGGGCCACGCCCCACACCCCGTAGCGTTCCAGCCGGAACACCGGCCCGGTTTCGCGCATTTGCTCGTGCGCCGGATAGGGCGTGGTCAGGAATTCGTCGCTAAATGGGTCCAGATCCAGTTCCGGCACCGCGGCGGTGGCAGGTTGTGCAGTCATTGCTCGGCTCCTACTTGGCCAGCGCGGACGCAACGTCCAGGTTTGCGCTGGTGATCTCGTACTTCTTCATCAAATCGGCGGTCTTCTGCAGCTGTGCGGTATCCAACCCGCCGTCGAACCGGGGCATTTCCACTGCCTTGACGACGTCAGCCGGAACCTTGGTGTACGTGGGCACCAGCTCGACCAGCCGGTCCCGGTTGCCTTCCAGTTCCTTGGCGGACTCGGAGATGGAGGCTTGGAAGGCCTCGACCGCCTCGGGGTGTTCCTTGGCGAACTGTTCGGTGGTCACCCAGCCGGCCACGGGAATGTCCGCTACCGGACCGGTGAACAGGTCTCCGATCTTGACCAGGCCGCCGGCCTTGGCGCTGGCTTGGAACGGCTCCACCTGCCAGATGGCATCCACCGCGCCGCGTTCAAGGGCCGCCTGCATGTCCGGATACGGCATCTCGACGAGCTTGACGTCGCCGGCGGACAACCCGGCGTCCTCCAGCAGGGCCTTGATGGCTACGGTGCCGATATTCTGCAGGTTGTTCACCGCGAAGGTCTTGCCCTTCAGGTCGGCTACCGTTGAGATGCCCGAATCGGCCGCCACGAAGATGCCATGGTCGGTGCTGCCGACGTCGTTGCCCGACACCAGGCGGATGGGCAGCCCCTTCTCCACCGCCAGCAGGGCGGAGGTGTAGTTGGTGTAGGTGAAGTCCACGCTGCCGGACACCAAGGCCGGGATCGCTGCGGCGCCGCCCTGGGTCGGCACCAGTTCCACCTCCAGCCCGTTCCTGGTGAAAATCCCGGCTGCTTCGGCATTGACCGCCGTAGCGGTGTGCACCAGAGGGAAATAGCCCACCTGAAGGGTCTGCGCCGAACCTGCATCCGTTCCGGCAGCGGCGCCTCCGCTGCTGCAGGCGCTCAGTGCGAGCACCGCCGATGCAAGCACCGCGACGGTTGCGGCTGCGGTGATGTTTCCCCGTCGAATCATCTCTGTCCTCCCCTGGCGGGGCGCTGGCCCCGACTCCGTCCTTCCCGGCACACCGCCGGCACACCCCAAACTATGAGCCGTGCCACAATAGGGAACCAGCCGGTTTTCACATGAAAGGAAAAAGTTGTGGCAAGGTCGTCCGATGGCCGCTCCTCGCTGAGCCGCATCATGCAGATCTTCGCCGCGTTCGATGTGGATGCGGTCTTCCTGACCATCTCGCAGCTCTCCGCCCGCAGCGGCCTGGCCTTGGCCACCACCCACCGGCTGGTCGCTGAGATGGAACAGTTTGGGCTGCTCGAACGCCAGCCGGACAAGACCTACCGCCTCGGCGTACGGTTATGGGAAATCGCCTGCCGGACGCCCGGCGCCCTGGGCCTGCGCGAAATCGCCATGCCCCATCTGCAGGAAGTCCAAGCCCGGATCCGCCAGCACACCCAGCTCGGGATACTCGAAGGCCAGGAGGTCCTGTTCCTGGAGCGCCTGTCGGCACGCGAGGCGGTGGTCAATGTGACACTCGTGGGCGGGCGCCTGCCGCTTCATGCCTCCAGCAGCGGCCTGGTGCTGCTGGCCTATGCCGATCGGCCGGTGCAGGAAGAAGTGCTCTCCGGAGGCCTGTTCCGCTATACGCCGGACACCATCCAGAACTCCGGGGAACTGCGGACCGTCCTGCGGAAGATCCGGCAGGATGGCTTCGTGTGCGCCAACGGCTACATCCATCCCGATGCCCGGGGGATCGCGGTCCCGATCCGCGGCGTCAATAACGTCGTGGTGGCGGCTATCAGCGTGGTGGTTCCTAACGACGACGCCGCCACGGCACCTTTCGTCCGACTGCTGCAGGCCGCTTCGCAAGCCATCAGCCAGGACCTGCACGCCGCCTACGCGCCGGCAGCCGATCCCTCGGCGACACCGGGCGGCCGCTACCGCCCGCTGGTGAGCTCCTCCCTGGATTCAATGCAGTACCTGCCCCGCGCGCCCCGGCCGGCCGTCCGGCAGCGAGCACCACGCAACGTACTAGACTCGTTCGGACCATGAGCACTCCCGGCAGCACCTCCAATTCACCGGCCACCGTCCGCGTGGACGCCTGGCTGTGGGCCATCCGCGCCTATAAGACCCGCTCCGCGGCAACGGCCGCCTGCCGGGCCGGCCATGTGCGGCTGAACGGCAACCCGGTCAAGGCCTCCCAGCCGGTGGTGCCTGGAGACACCCTCCGGGTCCGGCAGCCCGGCTACGAGCGCATCCTGGAGGTCCGGCGCCTGATCGCCAAGCGGGTCGGGGCCGAGGCTGCTTCCCATTGCTTCACCGACCACACCCCGGAACGCCCGCCCATGCCGGCCCTGGGCCTGCCGCAGCGGGACCGCGGCACCGGCCGGCCCACCAAGAAGGACCGCCGCGAGATGGAACGCCTGCGCGGCCAGCACTGACCGCGGCGGCCGGCAGCGCTTGCTACACTTGTACGACCCGTTCCGGCGGCCGGCCCGAGCCGAAAGGCTCCCGCAGCTGCCGCCCCACAGCACCTTCCCGACCGCAGCATGTCCGCGGCTCAGGATCGTGCCCGCAACACCCCGCAGGAGACACACCACTATATGCACGGCTTGGCTACTGAACCCGTCCACGAACAGCTCAACGACCAACGGTTCGACGACCACATCGCCGACATCAACCGCCTCTGTGATTCTTTCAGGGACCTCAAGCCGGGCACCGAGGTGTCCTACGTGGACCCGATCCACAACGCCGAGGAAACCCGTGTGGTGAGCCTCTTTTCCAATATCGGCAGCGCTCCCGGTTCCGGCTTCATCGAGGCCGGGGACCAGGAGGCGGTCACGCGCATGCTGGGCATCCAGTGGCAGCTGGGGCTCCGGCCGGAATACGTGATGCCGTGGAACGTCCACCCGTGGTACACCCCGGGACAGCCCAATGGCAAGCTGGCGCCCGAGCAGATCGCGGCCGGCCTCAAGCCCCTGCTGCGCATGCTCGCGCTGGTCCCCCGCGCCTCAGCGCTGGTGGCGCACGGCACCGAGGCCCACAAGCTCGCCGCCCTGCTGCTGAAGACGGAGAACCCGCTGCTCTGGCGCCGCGGCTTCAAGGTCTACAAGGTCCGTTCGCTCAGCGGCCGTAGCTTCGCCGGGTCCCCGGCCAGGCAGGCGCAGTGGCTGGACGATATGCAGCAGGCCTACGCGGACGCGATGGCACGCTGCGGGCTGCCGCGGCGCGGACAGTAATACCCACGACGGCGGGGGCGGGCGTTGGTGCCTGCCCCCGCCGTCGCCGTTAACGCTAGGCTGGGGGCGTCCCGAACCGTAGGAGATGCCATGAGTTCCCTTCTGACCCCCCTCGTCACCAGCGTCGGGCTGATCGGCGGTTTCCAGACCGCCCGCGCCACCGGCAACCGGCCGCTGGGCGGCGCGGTGCTCGCCGCCGCCGGAGGAGCCGCCTTCAGCCTGTGGAAGCGCGACGCCGGGACCGGGACGGCCGCGGCGCTGACCGGCGTCTATCTGGCTGCCTTCGGCCTGTCCCACCCGCTGGCCAAGAAGATCGGCGCCTGGCCCTCGGTCTACACGGTCACCGCCGCCACTGCCCTGGCTTCGCTGGTCTTCGGTCGCCGGCGGCAGCAGCTACCGGCAGCCTCCTGATCCGGCCACAGCATCCACCGGCCGGTTGTCGGGCTCGGGGGCTGCGGTGTCCTCGATGTAGCGCCGGCGATTGATCATCACAGCCCCGGCCAGCATGACCAGCACGCAGGCCCCGAGCAGGGCGAAGGACGCGCCCCAGCCGCCTGCCGCTTGGTGGACGATACCAAACAGCAGCGGGGCGATGCCGGCCCCGGCGTAGCCGATGCCCTGGCTGAAACCGGAGAGCACCGAGGCGCCGTGGGTGGTGCGCGAGCGCAGGTTCACCATCAGCAGCGCGGTGGCGAACGTGCCCTGGCCCAGGCCTGCCAGGGTCGTCCACCACATGGTCCCGGCCACCGGCGACAGGTAGAGCCCCAGATGTCCGCCGACCCAGCAGGCGGTGAAGACCAGGATGGCGACGATGGGGTTGCGCATGCGCGGCACGATCAGCGGAACCAGCAGGCTCACGGGCAAGCCCAGGATCGCGAAGTAGGCCAGCATGGAGCCGGCTGTGGACTCGTCCATGCCCTGGCTGACAAGGTAGGGCGGCAGCCAGGCGAAGTACACGTAGGTCTGTGCCGAGTTCCCGGCCAGGAAGATCGCCAGCCCCCAGGCCATCGGTGAACGCCACGGATTCAGCTGCTGCACCGGCCGGGCAGCGGCCGGTGCAGCCATCCCGTCACCAGGCATCCCGGTGCGGCCGGCCTCGGCTTGTTTGGCCCGGCGGTCCCGCAGCAGCTGCATCAGCCAGGGCACCAGCACCAGGGCGCTCATCAGTGACCAGACGGCGATCGAAGCGCGCCAGCCCGCCACCCTGTCCAGCGGCACAGCCAGCTGCGGACTGGCGGCGGTACCCACCGCCAGCAGCGTGACGTACCCTGCCGTGACCAGACCCAGGCGGTCCGGGAAATACTTCTTCACCAGCGGCGGCAGCACCACATTGCCCAGGCCGTAGCCGGCCATGACCACTGCGGACAGCAGCAGGAACGGCCACACGCTGCCAACCGCAGCACGCGCCAACTGCCCCGCTACGGCCAGCACCACGGCGGTCACCAGCACGGATTCAAGCCCCAGCCGGCGGATCAGCGTCGGCGTTCCCAGCCCGGCCGCGGCAAAGACCAGCGGAGGCAGCATCGCCAGCACTCCGATGGTCACCGGGTCGAACCCCAGTTCCGGGCCCATGACGCCCAGCAGCGGCGAGACCACGGACACTGCCGGACGGAGGCTGACCGCCATCACCAGGATGCCGAGCAGGGCGCCGATGCGCCCCCGCCACGGTTTGCGTTCGAAATAACTCACCGACCAACCCTAGCCAACAACGGTGCCCGGCTCCGAAGCGGAGCCGGGCACCACGCCGGGCTCGCGCCGCTAAGTGCCGGCGGACGGGCGCAGGTCAGCCGCTATTGTGCGTTCTCGAAGACCGTGCTGCGAACGTCCAGGATCAGTTTGCGGTACTCATCGAGGTTCTCGGCGACCCGCTCCGTGGGACCAACAATGCATAGCGCCACAGCTTCGTCTCCAACCTTGCCCGAAACGGCCAGGCTGCCCATGCCAGCTCCGCCTTCGTTGATGGTCTGGTACCAACCCAGCTCGCGGTGCTGGCGCACTTCGTCCTCGATCTGCCGGGGATCCACTTTGGTTCCCTCGGCCAGCCGGGACAGCGGCTTGAGCCGCAGGGTACGGGCCATGTCCTCATCATCGAGCTGGCCCAGGATCGCTTTGCCGAGGGCTGAAGCATGCAAATCGAAGGTGTCGCCGATTTCGATGACAATACGCAGCCGGTAGTTCCCCTCGGTCACGGCAACGATCCGGATAGCGTTTCCGTCCCGGATGGCGAACGCTGCGGTCTCCCCGGTCCGGTCAGCCAGCAAACCGGTCGCCTCAACCCCGAACGGTGTCAGGACGTCATTCTCGGCAATGGATCTGGCGGTGCTGAGCAACCGGCCAGTCGGATAGAAACGGCGGGTCGTAGCGGTCCGGCTCAGGTATCCGAGGCCGTGGAGGGTGTTCAGCAGGTCGGAGCTGCTGCTCTCGGGTAGATCCAGCAGCCGGGCCACTTCGGATTTTGTCAGTTCCCGCTTTTCTCGCGCGAAAATCTCAAACAGCGCCATGGTCCGGGCGGCAGCAGGCACGGTAGGTCCCGAGGACGCCGCACCGCCCGTCTTCTGGCTCCTGCGCGCCGGCGCACCCGTACTCGCAGCTTCAGCTACGCGTGCCATAGTCATCCACCATCGTTTCAGTTCTCATTACCAACTAGTCATCAGCACCATACATCCATGTTGCTTCCGGCAGAACCGAAGAGTCGGGTCAAACTGCGCTATGCCGAGGCTGCCGGACACAGAATCCCCTGCCCGGCAGCCTCGGCGGCCGAGCTAACGGGCCGTCTGGAGCGTGTGGTAGCCGTAATCGGCCCGGGCCTGGCGCAGCGACTTCCCTGCCTCGACCGCCTGCCTGATGTGCTCTTCGGCGTCACGGATCTCCTGTGCGGCGGCAAGGACTTCGTGGATCCGTGCCACCGGGATGTTGACGATACCGTCGCCGTCGCCCAGCAGCCAGTCCCCCGGTTCTATCCGGACGCCGCCGATGGAAACCGGTGCCCCGACTGCCTCCA
Source organism: Arthrobacter hankyongi (assembly GCF_022012395.1). Classification (GTDB taxonomy): domain Bacteria; phylum Actinomycetota; class Actinomycetes; order Actinomycetales; family Micrococcaceae; genus Crystallibacter; species Crystallibacter hankyongi. Next base: position 308,961 of record NZ_JAKLTQ010000002.1, on the reverse strand, counting down.
CGCGGACGCGGTCCTTGCCGGTGCGCATCCAATTGCCGCGCGAATAGATCGGGTACTGCATGCTCAGGGCCCGATCGACGTCGCGGCAGACCCCGTCAATGACCGTGCCTGCCACGGCGTTGCGGGACGCAGTCGAGGTCAGCAGGTCGCCCCACACGGTCGCGTCCAAACGGCCCTGGTTGTCGAGCACCACCACCTGGGACGGGCCAAGCTCGTCGATGTAGTCTCCGACAGTGCCGGGATCCTCCCCCACCGGTCCATAGCGCAGCGTCCAGGCCTGCCCCACAATCCGGAAGGAGCGGTCCAGCGGCATAATGCCAAGGCACTGCCCGTTGATGCCGAGCCGGTCCAATGCATCGCTGACATCGGTGCAGCTCAATTCCGTCAGGACCTGCTCGATTGCTGCAGTCTCCGGTGTGGTGCTCATGCGTGCTCCTTCAGCATCGTCTCGTAACGTGCACCCATCACTTCGGATACAGGCACGCCATTCTTTACCTGTGCTGCCATAGCCTGCTCCCGTTCCCAGATGGCCTCCGCGGCGGCGATAATCTCCTCGGCGTGTGCGGCCGGTAGGAACACTACGCCGCTGCCATCGGCAATGACGTAGCTGTCCGGCGCCACCTCGATGCCGCACAGCTGGACCGGAACGTTCCAGTCCTGTTCCACCACGCGCCCACGGGCGGTGAGCGGAACAGCATTCCGGGCGAAGATCGGCAGGCCAAGCTCCCGGCTTTCATCGACATCGCGGCAGGCGCCGTCCACAATGACGCCCTGGACGCAGCGCTGGACGGCTGCCAGGGACAGGATCCCTCCCCAGCCCGACACATTGGTGCGACCTCCCTGGTCGACGACGATGACGTTGTCCGGCCCGGAGGCCTCCACCGCCGCGGTCCCCAAATGGCGCGCGCTCGGCACGCCTTCCTCCGCCGGAACGAGCCGGACCGTGGTCGCCCGTCCGCTGATCCGCCGGTCCGCCGTTAACGGCTGCAGCCCCAGGGCCACGCCTTCCAGCCCCAGCCGGTCCATGGCGTCGGAGACCGCGCAGGCATCCAGCCGGCGCAGACGTTCGATAAGCCGATCCGTCATCGGATCACTCCCCTTCCGTGATGTAAGCCATTGCTTCGAGCTGGACCAGCATTCCGCCGGGCAGGTCCTGGCGCAGCAGGTGCCTGGCCGGACGGGACGCTACGTCGGGAAACATGGCAACCCATTCCTCGTTCAGTACCGGTCTCAGACCCTCCGCCGCGGCGAAGACAGTGACGTGAACAATGTCCTCGGCCCTTCCGCCGCCTTCCTCGATGATGGTGCGCAGGTTCACGAAGGCGAGCCGGACCTGGTCCTCGGCTGCCGGAGGGAGCTGGCCGGTGGCGGTGTCCACCCCGCGCACCCCGCCGGTGGCCAGCAGCGGTCCGAGGCGGCTGGCTGCCGGCACCGGGTTGCTGCCGTGCTCCAGCCCCGGCACGGTCACGCTGCGGCGTTTCACCGGTCCCGCCTCTTCGGCAGGGAGTAGATATCGAGGCTGCACTCGCCGGCTGCCAGCCGGGCGAGGATGTCCTGTTCGTCCGCCTCGCGCTGCACTGACTTCTCGATGACCGCGGCCGCCTGGTCCGCGGGCACAACAACGACGCCGTCGGCATCACCGACCACCAGATCGCCCCGGCGGATTTCCACGCCGCCGATGCGGACCGGTTCGCCGATCGCTCCCGCACCATACGGGTCCTTGGCCGTGCCGCGGATGGATATCGAGGCAGAGAAGACGGGAAAGCCGCGCTGCAGCAACTGGTCGCCGTCGCGCACCCCGCCGTTGATGACCAGGCCGGCGATGCCGCGCTTCTGCGCGGCCACGGCCAGGACTTCGCCCCAGTGCCCGTGTTCCATGGCCTCTCCGACGTCGACGACGAGGACCTCGCCGGGATCGGCTTCGTAGACGGCACGGTGCAGCCAGAGGTTGTCGCCCGGTGGGCATAGCACCGGCAGGGCCGTGCCGGCAAGCCGCATGCCGGGCCGGACCGGCTTGATCGCCGCCGGCAGCGCACCGATCTTGCCGCCGGCTTCGTGCAGCGTAGCGGTCGGCAGCACGCCGGCTGCCTCCACTAAGTCCTGCCCGGAGGCCAGCAGCTTGTCCATGCTCATACGTCCAGCCTCGGGAACACCTTGCGCACGTTGTGCTCGTAGATCAGCCCGCGGTCCTGGTCGGTCAGGAAGTCGATGCGGTCAATGGTGTACTTGAAGTCCTCAAAGGACCTCCCGGTCTTGGGGTTGATCGCGCCGCCGCTGCCCGGCCGTTCTGTGCCGAACAGGCAGCGGTCCGCGCCCACGGTGCGGAACAGCAGTTCCAGTGCATTGGCATCGTGCACGTCCGTGTCGAACCACAGCATCCGCAGCGCATCATCGAAGCTGGTCAGGTCCGACGGCGCCTCGGGCAGCGGCTCTCCGTTCCTGCCGGCGTGCTCCAGATCGCGGAAGTATTGGCCGATGTGCTTCTTCTTGGTGGCCAGGTCCAGCCACCAATGGGCCCGCCAGCGGCCGATCTGGTAGGGGATGGCGCCGCCGCCGTGGCTGATCATGACGTTCAGGTCCGGGAACTTGTCGAAGACCTCCGAATGAACCAGCGAGGTCACGGCCAGGCTTTCCTCGGTGGCGAAATGCTCGTCGTAGGTTTCCCGGCCGGTGCAGCCGGCGCTGTGGATATGGGCCGGGATACCCAATTCCACCAGTTTGGCCCAGAGCGGATACCAGTACGGGTCCGACAGCCGCGGGGACTTGCCCCCGCCCTCGTCCGGATCCGGGTTCAGCAGTACCCCGATGAAGCCAAGCTCGCCGACGGCGCGCTCCAGTTCGCCGAAGACCCGTTCGATGGGCTCGCCGGAGACCTGGGGCAGGCCGGCGACGCCGCGGTAACGGTCCGGGTGGGCCGTGACGGCACGGTGGATCAGGTCGTTCTGCAGCCCGATCCACAGGTCCACGTCCTTGGCCACCGGGTGCGAGTGCCAGAGCACGAACGGCCGGGGCGAGAGGAACTGGACGTCGGTGCCGACCTGGTCCATCAGGGTGACGCCGCGCTTGGCAGCGGCGGCGAGTTCGTCATCGTCGACGTACCTGTCGATGTACCAATCCTTGGAGTGGTGGCCGTTGGAGGCCTGCAGGACCGTGCGGATCCCGAAGACCGAGGCGGGGGTTATGAGATGGCCGTGGGCATCAATAATCATCGGTGAAGTCCTAGGAAGTCGTAGTCGGGTGCCCGGTCAGGCCTGGGCCGATTGCCAGGTCAGGAAAGCGAGGCCGATACCGGTGCCGGCAGGAGTGCGGTGCACGGGGATGTACTCGGACTCCGTGACCGTCAGGTCCGTCAGGGCGCCGGCGGCCATGATCCAGTTCAGGATCTCGGAATTGCCCGACCGCAGACCCAGCGGCGGCAACGAACGCAGCTTGTCGACGTCGCCAGCGGCCAGGGCGCTGATCACGGTCGTGTCGAGCTCCTCGTCGACGGCGAAATGGGTCAGGCCGCCGGAGGCGACAATGCCGATCCGCTCGCTGCCGGGCAGGGCGTTCAGCGTCTTGGCAATGGCCTGGCCGATGTCGTAGCAGCGGCTGGGGCGCGGAACGTTGGGCGGGAAGTAGGTGTTGAGCATCACCGGCAGGATGGGGATCTCCCGCTCGCCGCACAGCCGGTCGATCACAAAGCCATAGGCGTGGCCGAACCCCGCGCTGTGCGGGTTAGTGACCTCGCTGGCGACGGCGATGTCGACGCCGGCCTCGATCAGCCCGTCGATCAGCGCGGAAGCCAGTTCCGGGGCGGCCGGGTGACGGTGGACTGCGTCCATCTTGTAGCCCTTGTTGGCCTCCTGGTACCAGCCGGGCAGGTTCGGGTTGACCTCGTTCTTCGGGTGGGTGACCACCTCGGCGCCGTTGTAGATGGCCATGGCCGGCATGTGTGCCTTGGTGAAGAGCTCCTCCTGGTCGTCACCGATGACCACCAGGGCGTCCAGGTCTGCCTCCGCAATCGTCGCCGCGAGCCGGTCCAGCGCCTGCTGGGCCTGCAGCGCCTGCTTCTCGAAGTTCCCCGGCACGGCCTTGTCCGCGTAGCGGCCCTGGACTTCCTGGTTGAGTTCGTCGTAGGTCACCACCCGGCCGTCGGCAAGGTAGAGCTCCTTCTTGCGGAGGTCGTCCTGTGCGCGTTCGGCCCACAGCCCGGGCTCGATAGCCAGCAGCGGGCTGTGCGATGTTCCAATTCCCAATACGATCTGTGCCATTGTTTCCTCCTCAGTCCGGCGGCCGCCGGCAGCGGCCGTCAGTAGTGTGGTGCCTGTGATGTGCTGTCAGCGATCCAGAACGAGCTTCGGGCCCTTGCTGCCCGAGCAGCAGATCATGATGATGTCGTTCGCTTCCTTTTCCTGATCGGTCAGGACCAGGTCGCGGTGGTCCGGGGTCCCGGCCAGCACCCGTGTTTCGCAGGTGCCGCAGATCCCTTCGCCGCAGGAGTAGGAGACGTCGATGCCGGCTTCCTGCATCGTGTCGAGAATGGTGCGGCCGGGTTCGATGGTCAGGGTCCTGCCGGACTGGGCGAGTTCGACTTCGAAGCCGCCCTCCAGCGCGGGGGCATCCTTGGCGGCGAAGTACTCCACATGCCGCTGTGCCGAGGGGAGTTCGACCGCGGCCTTCTCGAATCCTTCCAGCATCGGCAGCGGTCCGCAGCAATACATGTGCGTGCCCTCCGGGGCCGCGTCAACGACGGCGGCCAGGTCCAGCACGGCGCCGTCGTGTTCGGCATCGACGTGCAATTGCAGCCGCTCGGGGTGGCTGGCCGCCAGCGTGGCGAGTTCATCACCGAAGGCCGTCAGGGACCGCTCCCGGACGCAGTAGTACAGGGTCCAGTTCCGGCCGAGCGTTTCCAGCCTCCGGACCATGCTCAGCATCGGGGTGATCCCGATGCCGCCGGCGAACAGGATGGTCTGTTCGGCGTCCTCGGCCAACGGGAAGTTATTCAGCGGGGCGGAGACCGGGAGCAGCTGCCCGACCCGCAGGCTGTCGTGGATGTACGTGGAGCCACCGCGGCTCTTGGCGTCCCGGCTCACCCCCACGACGTAGCGGTGCCGTTCGCGTTGGTCATTGGAGAGGGAGTAGCTGCGCGTGATCCCGTTGGGCAGTACCAGGTCGATGTGGGCGCCGGCGGTGAATTCCGGCAGCTCGGCCGAGTTGGGGTCGCGCAGGTCCACCGACAGGACGGTCTCGGCCTCCCACTGCATCGCGTGGACGCGAAGCGTCATGGTTTCGAATCCTTCAGACATAGCTGTCCGCCTCCCTTTCAATAAGCTCCAGCCCGCGGTGCTCTGCCGCCGACTGTTTGATGGCCAGGCAGACGCGCAGCGTCTCCCGGCCGAAGTGTCCGTCATGGACCAAGGGCCGGCTGTCGGTCAGGTAACCGGCCAGTTCCTCGAGCACGTCCCCGCGCCCGGGCCGCCACGGCCGGGCCGGTATGGGCACCCGTTCCACACCCGCCTCGGTGTAGACGACGACGTCGTCGGCTCCGCACCGGATGTCTGCCTTGGCGCAGGAGACGATGAGTTCGCCGAAATGCGGCTGGTGCGGCGGCAGTTCCGCCGACCAGTTCCCGTAGCCGAAGTTCTCGGTCCGGGCCTGGCGCTCGGCTTCCCCCTCCTGCTGGCGCAGGGCACGCCGGGCGCTGCCGTGGGAGGGGTTTTTGGGACCGCCGCCTTCGGCGATCCAGCCGTGCAGTTCGTCGGTGTCGTAGTGGTCGTAGCCGCTGTAGACCATGCTGGCCGACACATTGTCCTCGAACTCAAGGATGGCCGTGCAGGACCCTTCGGTGGGCCGCTGCGGGTCCAGCACCGCCGTAGTGGCGCGGACCGAACGAACCGGGCGGGCCGCGATGGTCCTGGCGATCTCGACCTGATGGGGGATCTGGTTGTACAGGATTCCCCCGCCCCGCGCCGTGTCCAGTTCCTCGGGCCGGCGCGGACGGTAGAGGAAGTTGGTGTAGTTCCACTGCGCGATCATCGACAACGTGCCGTAGGCGCCCGAGGCCACCAGCTCGCGGATCAGCATCACGGCCGGGTCGAACCCGTGGGTATGGCCCACCACCAGGGCCACGCCGGCCCGGTCGGCCGCCTCGATCATTTGGTCGCATTCATCCAACGCCAAGGCCATCGGCTTTTCGACGACGATGTGCTTGCCTGCCCTCGCCGCGGCGAGCGCCTGCTGGTGGTGGAACTGGTGGGGCGAGGCGAGGTAGACGGCGTCGACGGCGGGGTCAGCCAGCAACGTATCCAGATCCGCGTACGCCGGCAGCCCCTCCCCTGCCTCGAACCGGGCGCGCAGCGCCTGGTTCGGGTCGGCGGCCGCCACCAGCCGGACGCCGGGATGGGTGCCGACGGCCGCGACCATGGCACCGCCGGCCATTCCCAGCCCGACTACCCCCAGGCCTACCGTGGAATTTCGCATGACCGGGTTCTCACTCGTCCACGAGGGCCGGCTGAAGGTTGCCAGCGAGCAGGTCGTTGCCGTAGGTCTCCATGAACTCGTCGAAGCTCTCGATCGGAGTCAGCTTGCTGATGGCGCGGACCCCGAACTTCTCCGGCGACTGCACTACGGCCGGCTCGTTACCCTTGGCCATAGCGTCGGCCAGGTTGATCAGCTGCCGGCGTGCAGCCACTACGGCCCGGTCGGAGCTGACCAAATGCTCCCCGGAGCGGTCGACGATGCCCGGATCGGTGCCGCCGATGCTCTTGGAGTTTTCCGCCAGCGCGCGGTCCTGGTCATGCACGCCCCAGATGCCGGTGAAGTTGGTGTTCCGCTGCATCTCGCGGTCCACCAGGTAATCGTTCTCCTTCGAGGCCACCGGCAGCCAGGTATCGATGATGCCGCCGTCGGGCAGTTCGTACCGGCCCTGTTCCATCCGGGGCGGAAAGAGCGCGCCGCTGAGGTAGTACTCGTTGAGCTCGTCTTCCCCGATGGGGTGGTCGACCCGGTAGCCGAAAGTGAAGACGGTGGTGGTGTTGTCGTCGATCGGCACCCAGGCGCGGCCGCCGCCCTGGACGAACTCGCCCGGCCCGCGCGGGATGAGGCTGAACATCGGCAGGATGAACTGGGTCACCCGCCACAGGTACTGGCCCTCGTGGGAGCGGCGGGCGCCGTAGACCAGCCCGTAGTCGGTCTGGCGCAACTCGATGTGCGGCGCTGCGTCGTCGGTCATCTGGGCGCCGGTGGACTTCTGCTTGGTGGTGTTCTTGTCGAAGTCGCGGTGCAGCCAGCTGATGTGGGAGCTGTCGATTTCGCCTTCCAGACCCTGGGACCAGTTGGTGCGCTGCAGCCAGCGGGCGGCAAAGGCGTGTCCGTCGGGAACATGGGCAAATTCCAGGGCCGGGAAGCCGGGCTGGAACTCCTTGGGGCCCATGTATATCCAGACCACGCCGCCGCTTTCCGTTGTCGGGTAGGCGGTAATGCCGACATTCCTGCGGATATCCGGGGCCGTGGAGGGCACGTTCGGGGTTTCCAGGCAGTTGCCGTCGACGTCGAACTTCCAGCCGTGGTAGGCGCAGCGGATGCCGCAATCCTCGTTGCGGCCGAAGAACAACGGTGCCAGCCGGTGCGAGCAATGAGCGGCGACGATGCCGACCCGTCCGCGGGTATCGCGGAAGGCGACCAGGTCTTCACCCAGGATCCGCAGCCGGATCGGCGGGCAGTCCGGCTCCTCGACCTCGCGGCTCAGGACGGCGGGAAGCCAGAACCGGCGGAACAGCTCTCCCATGGGCGTCCCGCGGCCGATCCGCGAAATGGTCTCGTTGGCATCAGCACGTAGCATTGGTCCTCCTCGGGGGGTGCAGCAAGGTGTTTTCCGCGTTCATCGCTTCGGCTCCGGCAGTTTGTTGCGCTCGTCCTGACGCAGGACCAGGTCCCAGAGCTCCTGGCCGGTGGGTGATTCCTCTTCCTCGATGATGTGGCCAAGCAGCCCGGCACAGCGGCCGACCAGGGCCAGACCCCGGGCCAGATGGACCGGCAGGTCCATGCTCAGGATCATGGCTCCGACGGCGCCGGCGGTATTGGCCGGCAGGCGGCGGGAGTAGATGCTGCCGGAGACATCGTCCATCGCCAGCAGCAGCTTCCAGTACAGGCCGTAGTAGCCGTTGCGCTCGGTGACCGCTTTCAGGGCCGGGATCCGCGGATCCCCGTCGATGTGGATATTGTGTCCGAGCCCGTACAAGGGCTGGCGGCTGGCACGGCGTCCGGAGACGAACGCCCTGGCCGCCTTCTCGATTTCCTCGTCACTGGAGCTGTCCGTGAGGTCCCCGGCGGCGTCCTTGAGCATGATGGCCGCGTCCTGCATGGCCCCCAGGAAGACGCTCCCAGCGCCAAGCAGGCCGGCAGCAACGGCCGCCTGCGGCGCCTCCGGCGCGCCCATGTAGGTCAGGCGTGCGGCCAGGGCGCTCGGGGTCAGGCCGTGGTCGGTGACCGTGACCAGGATGGTGTTGAGCATGTCCTTCTCATTGCCCTGGCATTTCCGACCGACGGTGACCAGCATGAGCATGTCGATGAAATCAATCCGGCCGATCAGCTCGGTTGCCAGATCGTAGCCGCGAACCGTGATGCGGTCAGTGGTGGTCTGGCCGATTTCGGTCTTGATCACAGTGCGTCTCCATTCGTTTCGTTCATCACCAGCACGGCGTCCAGGGCAATGACCCCCTGGCCTGCGGGCAGGACGCGCACCGGGTTAAGTTCCAGTTCCTCGATCCGGCCGCTGTTCGTCTCGACGAACCGGGAGACGGCGACCATCAGGTCGGCCAGGGCCTCCACATCGGCCGGACCGGAACCGCGGAGTCCGCGCAAGAGGGCAGCGCATTTGGGTTCGTCAATCAGCGAACGGGCCTGCGCCGGGGTCAGCGGCAGCATGCGGCGGGAGACATCGTTGAACAGCTCCACGAAGATGCCGCCCAGGCCGAAGGTCATGACCGGACCGAAGACGGGGTCCGCAGTCACGCCCACCAGCACATCGATGCCGGCCGGGGCCATGGATTCGACCAGGACCTCGTCGGTGGTGACCCCGGCGGCCACGGCCGCCGCGGCGATACGGTCAAAGGCCAGCCGGACGTCCGCCGCACTGCGCAGGTTTACTTCCACACCGCCCATATCGCTCTTGTGCGTGATCTGCGAGTTCACGATCTTCATCACGACGGGATAGCCGAGATTCTCCGCCACGTCCACGGCCTTGTCTGCCGTGTCCGCCCGGCCCGACGGCGGCACCGTGACGCCGTGGGAAGCCAGGAAGGACTTCACGGCCGGCTCGGTGAAGGTGACCAGGTCGCCTCCCGTGCGCCCGGCCGGCAGCGGGCTCCAATCCGGGTCCACGGACCAGCGGCCGCGCTCGATCCAGCGGCTCAGTGCCTTGGTGCCGCGCTTGATGCTGCGCACCGGCACAAGGCCGCCCTTCACCAGGGCGTCATAGCCTTCGCCGAGGCGGTCGCTCATCCAGATCGGCACAATGGGGGTGTCGGTTTCGCGCTGGACCTGGGCGATGGACTCGCCGATCTGGCCGGTGAGCTCGCCGTAGTCGCAGGGGAAGGGGTAGAGGACGACGCCGGCTCCCGGATCCTCGGCTACCTGCTTGAGGCTTTCGTGGCCGATCTCCGGGCGGGCAAGGATGTCGGAGGTGGCATCGACCGGATTGGTGATGGCCGCGTAGTCCGGCAGCACCGAGCCAATAGCGGCCAGGGTCTGCTCGGAGAAGGCGGTTAGTTCCAGCCCGGCTTCGCCCACGGCGTCGGCGGTCAGGGCGCAGCCGCCCCCGGAGAAGCCGTAGATGGCCACCCGTTCGCCGCCGGTGGGACGCTTCCGGGCGAAAAGCGCCGCGGTGTCGATCAGTTCATCCATATCGTCGACTTCAACGACGCCGGCCTGGCGCAGCACCGCGCTGTTGACCTCTGCGGCTCCGGAGAGGGAACCGGTGTGGGAAGCGACGGCGCGGGCCCCATACTCGGAGCGGCCGACCTTCAGTGCCACCACAGGTTTGCCCCGCTCGGCGGCGTAGAGCGCGGCCTCAACGAACTTCGGACCGTCCTTGATCCCCTCCATCGTGGTGGCGATGACCTCAATATCATCGGCATCGGCCATGTACCGCATGAAGTCCGCGACCGTGAGGTCGACTTCATTGCCGGTGGAGGCCCAGAGGCCCACGCCCACACCACGCTCCATGGCCTGCAGGAAGCAGCGGCCGATGCCGCCACCCTGGGTGGCCAGGCCGATGGGCCCCGGCAGCTGGTCAATCTGGAAGGACGGGGAGAACATCATGCCCAGGCGCTTGTTGAGGTTGCACAGGCCCGGGGAGTTCGGTCCGTAGATCCGCATGCCCGACTCCCGGCCGATCCGCGCCATTTCCTGTTCGGCGCGTTTTCCCTCCTCGCCCATTTCGCCGAAACCGGAGGTGAAGACGATGGCGTACCGGACCCCGCGGCCGGCGCAATCCTCGAGCACCTGCAGGGTCTGGGCGGCCGGGACCACGAGCATGGCTACATCCGGGGCTTCCGGCAGGTCGGTGACGCTCTGGTAGCAGTCCAGGCCATGGATGGACTGCTTTGTCCGGCTGATCAGGTACGGAGTGCCCTGGAAATCGGAGTGGTCCAGCAGGTTGGCCACCGAGCGGGCGCCCAGGCTGTTGGGCCGGTCAGAGGCGCCGATCACGGCGATCGACCGCGGGTCGACCAACCGGGACAGGTCCAAGGTTTCAGTCTGCACATTCGTTGACAGTGCTACAGGCGTTGCCATTCAGACCCCTACTCAAATCATCGCTGATATTTCGCATGAGTCTACGATATATCGTAGGAGTCCGCAATACCCCGTGGTTTTCTCCGCCATTTCGTTGACGGAGGATTCCCGCGCGCACTGTGAGGCAGCCTACACTGCGGCCACCATTTTCCTTCTGCTCGGGAAAATATGGCGAAAAATGCCTGCGAGGAGGAAAGCCGGCAACACGCGTGTGCTCAATACACCTGGTTCGTGGGGCGGATCATGATCTCATTGACGGCGACACCGCGCGGCTGACACACCATGTAGGAAATCGAACTGGCGATATGGGCTGCCTGCAGCCGTTCGACGCCGGCCGTTCGCGACGCAGACTGCTCCCGGACCTCCGGGCGCACATGAGTGATCAATTCCGTCGTCGTTGCCCCTGGCTCGATGACCGATACCCGGACGAATTCCGGCGCCAGTTCCTGGCGCAGGGCCTCGCTGAAGGCGCCGACCCCCCACTTCGTCAGGTTGTACACGGCGGTTCCCACGCGGGCCGTACGGCCGGCAATCGAGCTGACATTGACCAGATCCGCCACTTGCCGCGGGCCGGAGCGGGCGGCCTCAACCAGGTACTCAACGGAGGCATGGGTCACCGCCAGCAGGCCGCGGACATTGATGTCAACCATCCGCCGCCACTCCTCGCGCGGGGCTCCGCGCACCGGGCCCAGCAGCATGACGCCGGCGTTGTTAACCACGGTATCGAGGCGCCCGCACTGCCGGACGACCTCCTCCACCGCCTCCCGGGCCCGGTCTTCGTCGGCAACATCAGCGACCACAACGACGGCACGGCCGCCGGCGTCGAGGATTTCATCGGCCAACTCCTTGAGCCGGTCGGCCCGGCGGGCGACGAGCGCCACCGTGGCCCCCTGCGCACTCAGCGCCTGCGCCGTCGCCCGGCCGATTCCGCTGCTGGCTCCGGTCACCAGCGCGACCGTACCCTCAAGGGTCCCGCCGCCGGTATGCCCCAGAGCCGTATCCAATGCATTCATGGCATTCACGCCCAGTACCCTTCCTCATCAGCCCGGCGCTTCCGCGCCGGACTGGGCTGTAATCCGCGGCGACACCGCGACCTTCCAGTCCCGCTTCGCCGCCCGCTGCCGCGATTCGCGAAAACCACTATCACGGAATCCCTGTATCGGTATATCATCACAATCAACGATATTTCGGAATAGCTTCCCCTGCTGCATCTCCTGCCGGGGACAACAGCGGAGACAGCGGGTATCCGGCAGCACCGGATACCCGCCGCACGAAAGGCGGCAGCCGGCAATGACCCCACGGTCGACAGTTCCATCCCCAACGATTCCCTGCCCGGACTGTCGGAGGGCTGGCTAATGGCGGCTGCTACGGGCGCCTGGCACGAGTCCGGCTGCTACCAGGTCTCCGAAGGGGTGTACCGGATCCCGCTGCCGCTCCCCCATGACAGCCTCAAGGCCATCAACGTCTACGCGGTCATCGAACCGGACGGCCTGGTCCTGATCGATTCCGGATGGGACATCCCGGAAGCCCGCACTGCGCTCGAGGAGGCCTTGGATTCGCTGGGATTCTCCGTCGCAGACATCCGCACGTTCCTCGTCACCCATGTCCACCGGGACCACTACACCCAGGCCATCCAGATCCGGCGCGAGTACGGCACCCAGATTGCCCTCGGGGTGCACGAAAAACCGTCCCTCGAACATCTGGTAAAACCGGACCGCAAGCCCTTGGACAGCCAGATCCGCAGCCTCTACGCCCATGGTGCCCCGGAACTGGCAGCGCGCCTGGCCGAATTCGCCGGCCGGGATGCCAAGGAAGAGTGGGAGATGCCCTGCCAGTGGCTGAATCACGCCGAGACCGTTTCCTTGGGCAGCCGGGCCCTCGAAGTCCTGGCCACTCCGGGACACACGCAGGGGCACGTCGTGTTCCACGACATCGACGCGGCCCTGCTCTTCTCCGGCGACCATATCCTTCCCTCGATCACACCGTCGATCGGCTTCGAACAGGTCCTCTCCCCCGACCCGCTGGCCAACTATATGGACTCGCTTCAACTGATACTCTCCCGGACAGATGCGGTGCTGCTGCCGGCCCACGGGGATGTCTGGGACAGCGCGCACCGCCGCGCGAAGGAACTGCTGGACCATCATGGCGAACGGCTGGACCAGACGCTGCGGCCGGTGCTCCACGGCGCCGGCACCGCCACCGAGATCGCCGCCCAACTTGACTGGACACGGCGAAAAAAGCACCTCTCGGAGCTGGATCCGTTCAATCAGATGCTCGCGATTGCGGAGACTGCGGCCCACCTGTCCGTGCTGGCCACGCTGGGACAGGTGTCCGCGTCCGAGGTCGACGGCGTCACCTGCTACAGCCCGGCCTGAACCGCATCGCTGACCGACCCCAAGAACTCATAGACAGAGCCCAGGCGAACAGCTACAGTCGATTTCAGTTAATGAGCACTAACTGAAACAACTCAAATCGACCGGATCTTGTTGCCGGGGCAGACCTGATTCCAAGGATGTGAAAGCGGATGACTACATCCACCCAAACCGGCCCGGCCGCACCCGTACTGGACGCGGCCATATCGAACCGCGAAGCACATGCGGTACTGCTGGGCGACCTGCGCGGGCGGCTGGAGCGCGTCGCCCAGGGCGGCGGCGAAACCGCCCGCCGGCGGCATCTGGACCGTGGCAAGCTGCTGCCCCGCCAGCGCATCGAGACGCTGCTGGACGAGGGCAGCACGTTCCTCGAGATTGCCCCCCTGGCCGCGGAAGACATGTACGGCGGCCGGGTTCCGGCCGCCGGGATCATCGCCGGGATCGGTCGGGTCGCCGGGCGCGAGTGCATGATCGTCGCCAATGACGCGACCGTGAGCGGCGGCACCTACTATCCCATGACGGTGAAGAAGCACCTGCGCGGGCAGGAAATCGCGCTGCAGAACCGCCTGCCCTGCATCTACCTGGTCGATTCCGGCGGTGCCATGCTGCTGCAGCAGGACGAAGTCTTCCCCGACCGGGACCATTTTGGGCGCATCTTCTACAACCAGGCCATCATGAGCGCGAAGGGCATCCCGCAGATCGCCGCCGTGCTGGGGTCCTGCACCGCCGGCGGCGCCTACGTGCCGGCGATGAGCGACGAAGCGGTCATCGTGCGCAACCAGGGCACTATCTTCCTGGCCGGCCCGCCGCTGGTGAAGGCGGCCACGGGCGAGGTGGTCACCGCTGAGGAACTCGGCGGCGGCGACCTGCACAGCCGCACCTCCGGTGTCACGGACCACCTCGCGGACGACGACGTCGACGCGCTGATGCGGGTCCGAAAGATCGTGGCAACGCTGCCTCCGGCCGAACCGGCCCCCTGGGAAGTCGCCCCGGCTCTGGAGGCGGCCGCCGGCCAGGAGGAGCTGTACGACATCGTTCCCACGGACCCGCGCAAGCCCTACGACGTCCGCCGGGTCATCCGTACCATCGTCGACGGCGGCGAGTTCACCGAGTTCAAGGCCGAGTATGGCACCAGCCTGGTCACCGCCTTTGCCCGGATCCACGGCCATCCGGTGGGCATCATCGCCAACAACGGCGTGCTGTTCAGCGAGTCGGCCCTGAAGGGTGCGCACTTCATCGAACTGTGCGACCGGCGCAAGATCCCGCTGGTCTTCCTGCAAAACATCACCGGCTTTATGGTGGGCCGCCAGTACGAGGCCGGTGGCATCGCCAAGAACGGCGCCAAGATGGTCACCGCCGTGGCCTGCGCGCGGGTGCCGAAGTTCACCATCATCATCGGCGGCTCCTACGGGGCCGGCAATTATTCGATGTGCGGCCGGGCCTATTCCCCGCGCTTCTTGTGGATGTGGCCCAACGCGAGGATCTCCGTCATGGGCGGTCCCCAGGCCGCGGATGTGCTCGGCTCGGTGCGTCAGGGGCAGTCCGAGAAGTCCGGTGCGGCCTGGCTGCCGGAGGACGAGGAAGCCTTTAAGGCTCCGATCCGCGATCAGTTCGACCGGCAGTCGACCGCCTACTACTCCACGGCCCGGCTCTGGGACGACGGCGTGATTGACCCGGCAGATACCCGTACCGTGCTCGGTCTGGCACTGGCGGTGGCTGCGAATGCCCCGCTGGAGCCGGTCAACTACGGCGTCTTCAGGATGTGAGTACCCAACCAATGACTGGAATTATCATGGACACAACCGGCCGCACCAGCATCGGCACCGTGCTGATCGCCAACCGCGGCGAGATCGCCGTGCGCGTCATCCGCACGTTGCGGCAGATGGGCATCCGGGCGGTCGCGGTCTATTCCGACGCCGACGCCGGCGCCGCCCACGTGCGCGAGGCCGACGAGGCCGTCCGGCTCGGCCCGGCCCCGGCGGCGGACAGCTACCTGGACATCGGCAAGGTCCTGGCCGCGGCCAAGGCCACGGGTGCCGATGCCATCCACCCCGGCTACGGTTTCCTCTCCGAAAATGCCGGATTTGCGGAGGCCTGCGCACAGGAAGGACTGATCTTCCTCGGGCCGCCTGTCGCGGCGATCCGGACCATGGGCGACAAGATTTCCGCCAAGGCCGCCGTCGCCGCGCGCAATGTCCCCACCGTTCCGGGCATCTCCCGCCCCGGCCTGACCGACGAAGAGCTCAGCCGCGGGGCTGGCGAGGTCGGCTACCCGGTACTGATCAAGCCCTCCGCCGGCGGCGGCGGCAAGGGCATGCGCCGCGTGGAAGATCCTGCCGGACTGCAGGCCGCCTTGGAGTCAGCGCGCCGCGAGGCCGCTTCCTCCTTCGGCGACGACACCCTGTTCCTGGAACGCTTCGTCGATACCCCGCGGCATATCGAGGTGCAGATCGTCGCCGACCGGCAGGGAAACGTGATCCACCTCGGCGAACGGGAATGCTCACTGCAGCGCCGCCACCAGAAGGTGATCGAAGAAGCCCCCTCGCCGCTGCTGGACGAGGCAACCCGTTCGCGCATCGGCGAGGCGGCCTGCAATGCCGCCCGCAGCGTCGGCTACGTCGGCGTCGGCACGGTGGAGTTCATTGTCTCCGCGCACCGGCCGGAGGAGTTCTTCTTTATGGAGATGAACACCCGCCTGCAGGTCGAGCACCCGGTGACCGAGCTGGTCACCGGCATCGACCTGGTCCAGCTGCAGGTGCTCATCGCTGCCGGCGAACCGCTGCCGCTGGCCCAGGACGACGTGGTGCTGCGCGGCCACGCCGTCGAAGCCCGGGTCTACGCCGAGGATCCCGGGCGGGGCTTCCTGCCCACCGGCGGCACGGTCCTGGCCTTGCGGGAGCCGGCGTCCACCCCGGACCAGCACCGCGGCCACACCGTCCGTACGGACTCCGGCCTGCGCACCGGCACCGTCGTGGGCGGCAACTATGATCCGATGTTGAGCAAGGTCATCGCCCACGGCGCCACCCGGGCAGAGGCCCTGCGGCATCTGGACCGTGCGCTGCAGGAAACGGTGGTGCTGGGGGTGCGCACCAACATCGACTTCTGCCGCTTCCTGCTCCGCCATCCGCAGGTCGCGGCCGGCCACCTGGACACTGGTTTGCTGGACCGCTCCGTGGCCGGCTATGCTCCACCGGCGGTGCCCGACGAAGCGCTGCTCGCCGTCGCCATGCACCGGCTGCTTGACCGCACCGGCCACGACCCCGCAGGCGGTGCCGCCGCGCGCAGCCTGTGGGACGTCCCCTCCGGCTGGCGCCTCGGCGCGAGGTCCGCCTTCCGGACCAGACTGGACACCGGCGACGGCACCGTCTCGGTGGCCCTGACCGGAGGCGCAGCTGCCGCGGAAGCCGTGGTGGGGACCTGCGAAGACGAACCGGCCCCGGAGCGACGTTACGCGGTGTCCGCCAAGGCCGATGCCGGTCAGCTGCTGCTGGCCGTGGACGGCCGTCAGTCCCGCTGGACGGTCCGTGAGGCGGCCGGAACGTATTGGATCGCAGGCCGAGGGGGCATCTGGGATCTCCGGCTCGCCCCGATGGCGAGCGTCCGCACGCATGACGACGGCGGTGCCTCCGCTGAAATCACCAGTCCGATGCCCGGGACCGTGATCGCGGTACTGGCCGCGGACGGAGAGTACGTCGAGGCTGGCACCCCGGTGCTGATCGTCGAGGCCATGAAGATGGAACACTCCCTCACCGCCCCGGTGGCCGGCGAGGTCAATCTCAAAGTGGGTGTGGGCGACCAGGTCGTCGTCGATCAGGTCCTGGCCTACCTCGCCGAGGCCCCCGGGACCGCCGAAGAATCCGACAATGCAACGAAGGAAGACATCTGATGCTTGAGCTTTCCGAAGACTACGAGGACCTGCGCCGCAGCGTGCAGGACTTCGCCCAGACGGCGGTCGCCCCGGTGTCCGCCAAGCACGACGAGGAGCACAGCTTCCCGTACGAGATCGTGCAGCAGATGGGTGAGATGGGCCTGTTCGGGCTGCCCTTCCCGGAGGAATACGGCGGCATGGGCGGGGACTACTTCGCCCTGGCCCTGGCCCTGGAAGAACTGGGCAAGGTGGATCAGTCGGTCGCCATCACCCTCGAAGCCGGCGTCGGTCTGGGCGCCATGCCTATCTACCACTTCGGCACCGAGGAACAGAAGGCCAAGTGGCTGCCCGACCTTGCCGAAGGGCGGGCGTTGGCAGGCTTCGGCCTGACCGAGCCGGGCGTGGGCAGCGATGCCGGCGGTACCGCCGCTACCGCGCGGCTGGAGGACGGCTACTGGGTGATCAACGGGTCCAAGCAGTTCATCACCAACTCCGGCACGGACATCACTTCCCTGGTCACGGTCACCGCCGTCACCGGAATGCGGGAAAACGGGAAGAAGGAGATCTCCACCATCATCGTGCCTTCGGGAACCGAAGGCTTCACCGTCGAGCCGGCCTACAACAAAGTGGGCTGGAACGCGTCCGATACGCACCCGTTGTCCTTCGCCGACGTCCGCGTCCCGGAAGAAAACCTGCTGGGCCAGCGCGGCCGCGGTTACGCGAACTTCCTCTCCATCCTCGACGAGGGCCGGGTGGCGATCGCTGCCCTGGCCACCGGCGCCGCCCAGGGCTGCGTGGACGAAAGCGTGAAGTACGCCAAGGAACGTACCGCCTTCGGCCGGAACATCGGCTCCTACCAGGCCATCTCGTTCAAAATCGCCCGGATGGAGGCCCGTGCCCACGCGGCCAGGGCAGCCTACTACGCCGCAGCCCAGAAGATGCTCGCCGGCAAGCCGTTCAAGAAGGAGGCGGCCATCGCCAAGCTGGTCGCCTCCGAGGCCGCCATGGACAATGCCCGGGACGCGACCCAGATCCACGGCGGCTACGGCTTCATGAACGAGTACCCGGTGGCCCGGCACTACCGCGACTCCAAGATCCTTGAAGTCGGCGAAGGCACCACTGAAGTGCAGCTGATGCTCATCGCCCGGGAACTGGGGCTGGCATGAGCGCTCCGGCGGGGGAGGCCGTGCGGCCGGGGCAGGACGAACAGCGGAAAGTCGTCCAGCGCGGCCTGTGGTTCGAGGAGTTCGAGGAGGGGGTCGTCTATCTCCACCGGCCCGGCCGAACGGTCACGGAGGCGGACAACGTCCTGTTCACCACCCTGACCATGAACGCCCAGGCCCTGCATCTGGATGCAGCCTGGTCCTCCACCCAACATTTCGGCCAGCGTCTGGTGAATTCCATGTTCACGCTCTCGACGCTGGTAGGGCTGTCGGTTACCCAGCTGACCCTGGGCACGATCGTGGGCAACCTCGGGTTCACCGAGGTGTCCTTCCCCAAGCCGCTCTTCCACGGCGACACGCTGTATGCCGAGTCGGTCTGCGTACAGAAACGCGAATCCCGCAGCCGCCCCGGCGAGGGCATCGTGACGCTGGAGCATATCGGCCGCAACCAGCATGGCGACATCGTCGCCCGGGCACTGCGCAACACCCTGGTCTACAAATCCCCCGAGGCCCGGGCATGAGTGCGCCGCAGCAGGCGGCCTGGCTGCCGCCCGGGCCGGCCCTGCTGTTCTGCCCCGCGGACCGGCCGGAACGGTTCGCCAAGGCAGCGGCCCGGGCCGACGTGGCCATCCTGGATCTCGAGGACGGCTGTGCCCCCGAACGCCGGGAACAGGCGCGGAAGGACCTGACCAAAGCCGGACTTGACCCGGAACGCGCCATTGTCCGGATCAATCCCGCGGGTGCCCCGGACCACGCCGCCGATCTGGACGCCGTGGCGGCCACCGCCTGCAGCACCGTTATGCTGGCCAAGACCGAGAGCGCAGCCCAAGTCGAATCGGTCGGCTTCAACGTCCTGGCACTGGTTGAGACACCGCTGGGCGCAGTCCGTGCCACGGAGATTGCCCAGGCCGCCAATTGCGTCGGGCTGATGTGGGGCGCCGAGGATCTGGTGGCCGCGATGGGCGGCAGCTCGAGCAGGTTTGCCGACGCGGGTTACCGCGATGTCGCCCGGCATGTGCGCTCATCGGTCATACTGGCGGCCGCCGCCTTCGGGAAGTTCGCCGTCGATGCCGTCCATGTGGATATCGCCGACCACGAGGGCCTGCGCGCCGAGGCTGCCGACGCCGCTGCCCTGGGCCTTGCTGCAACTGCCTGCATCCACCCGTCCCAAGTCGACATCATCAGGGCGGCCTATGCGCCGACCGAGGAGCAGGTTGCCTGGGCGAAACGTGTCCTGGAGGCGGCGGCCGGAAACGCCGGTGCCTCGCAGCTGGACGGACGGATGGTGGACGCCCCGCTGTTCCGCCAGGCCGAAGCAATCATGCGCCGCGCAGGCTCGGCGGCTGTGCTGTAGGCGTGGACCGGCAATTAACCGGAGCAGGGGCGCAGGGATGACTATGGACATCCCCGCACCCCTGTCGTAGCCTGTAACGAGATTTCGCACAAAAGCATGAAGTACCGAGGTGGCCGGGAGCACGCCCGCAGCGAGGCGGAGCCAGTGCCTCGAACGAATTCGAGGAGTACGCACATGAGCATTGAGACACCGGTAGACCGGGAGGGCATCAGCCAAGGGCTGCTGCACCACAGCCCCTTCACCGAGGAGGAAGACGAGTTCCGCGAACTCGTCCGAACGTTCCTGGACCGTGAGATCGAGCCGATCTACCAGGGCTTGGCCACGGACTCGGAGTCCCGGCACAAGGTGTGGAAGCAAGCCGGTGAAGCCGGAATCCTCGGTGCCACTGTTCCCGAGACATACGACGGGCTGGGCATGAGCCCGATCGTCAATATGATCCTGTCCCAGGAGATGGCCCGGTCACACTGCTACGGGACGGTCGGCAGCCTGTTCTGCACCGACCTGGCCACGGGCATCCTGCTCGACGGCGGTTCCCCGGAATTGATCAGGGAGTGGGCGCCGAAGATCATGGCCGGTGAGGCGATCCAGGCGATGGCGGCCACCGAGCCCGAGGCGGGCAGCGACCTGCTGGCAATGCGCACCACGGCCACACCTGACGGGGACGATTTCATCATCTCCGGCGAAAAAACCTTCATCACCAACGGTGATATCGCGGACATCGTATACGTGGTGGCCAAGACCGATCCGGCCGCACGCGGCAAGAGCATGACCATGTTCCTGGTGGACCCCAATGCCCCCGGCGTGACGCGGGGCAAGCTCAAGACCATGGGCTTTCCCGCAGGCAACACCGCGGAATTGCATTTCGACAATGTCCGTGTGCCCGCATCCCACGTCCTGGGCGGCCTGGGCGGCGCGATGCGCCTGTTGATGCACTCCCTGGCCTTCGACCGGCTGCAGATCAGCGCCCGCGCCCTAGGCCAGGCGGAACTGGCCTTCGACATGACCCTGCAGTACGCCAAGGACCGTCGCCTGTTCGGCCAGAACCTGTTCGACTTCCAAAACACCAAGTTCCAGCTCGCCTCCCTGAAGACGGAAATCGAAGTCGGCCGGGCCTTCCTGCACGAAATGGTCCGAAAGGTCCGAAGTGGGACCAACACGGATACCGAGGCCGCCATGACCAAGCTCTGGGTCTGCGAAATGTCCGGCCGCGTCCTGGATGGATGCATCCAGCTCTTTGGCGGCATGGGCTTCAGTGATGAGATGCCGATTTCGCGCATCTATACGTCCAACCGGGTGTTGCGGATCTACGGCGGCACTTCGGAAACCATGAAACAGTCGATCGCCCGCGCGCTGTAGGGCGGGAGGCAGGATGGAGGCCACCATGACTATCGACAGCCAGTCCATGCCGGATGTGCTGCCCAGTTGCGAACACTGCCGCACCGTGACCTGGGCCGGAATGCCCGCCTGCGAGTGCGAATTCGGCCGCCGGTCCGTCGACGAACAAGCCACCGCGTCATTGAGCCGGCAGCTGGCGCCGGACACGGAGATCGAGGCCCCGATGTTCCGCACCCCCAGCGCATTCCAAGCCATCAGCCGATCCTGACATCCCCACGCCGGTCTTCACCGGAAGGCGACACCGAACGTATTACTACGATATGCCGGATATCACTACGTCATATCGTTATCCATACTATTTTTCGTGGGAGAATGTTACCTATCAGTATTTAGCGAAATGACGGTGAAGACCATGCCCAAGAGCGCCGGACAGGCAGCTCCAGCCAGACCTGCGCCCAAAACGCAGCGAAGTTCCGGAAAGCCCACCGGCGGAACTACCGTGCCGGCGGCGGCGCGGACGATGGCGCTGTTTGAGATCTTTGCGCGGGAGAAGCGGGAACTAACCAAGTCGGAGGTGGCCCGGCTGCTGGATCTGCCCGAGAGCAGCAGTTCGGACCTGCTCAACACCCTGCACGGATTGGGCTACCTCAGCCGCACGGCGACCACACGGCGCTTCTATCCGACCGGGCGGCTGCTGAGCATGGCGCAGGCGGCCGAGGAGAACAACGCGCTCACCGCATTCGGGATCGAGGCGACCGCACTGCTGGCCGACCGCTCCGGGGAGACCGCAGCAGCTGCGGTGCTGGATGGGAGCGGGATCAAGATCATCGCAGTCACCGCGGGCAAGCACCGCCTGCGCTACGTCCTGGAGGTCGGAGACAGCTTTACGCTCCACGGCACGGCATTGGGCAAAGCCCTGCTGGGGGCACTGGATGACGGCGAATTGGCGCGGCTCCTGCGCCTGCACCCCCTGCCCCGCCGGACGGATGCCACCAAAGTCGATCCCCGGCAGGTCGAGGATGAGGTGCACAAACACCGCACCCTGGGGTGGTACCAGACGGTCAACGAAGGCAGCCTGGGGGTCAGCGGCATCGCCATCTCGGGCCCGGTCGGCGACCAGTTGGTGGGCCTCGGCCTACTCGGCCCCACCGAGCGCCTGACCCTCGAGGCCGAAGAACACCGCCGGCTCCTGCTGGAGGTACGCGACAACGTCTTCGGCGACGCCCTCGGCGGGGCGTTCGCAAGCTAAGGGGCGCCCTGCCGGCCTGCACGGCGGTTTTCACGGACCCCTCCCGCATGCCCTCCTGTGTACTGCCCAGCGGCCAAGGCCCGCACGCACGCCAAGCAGATGCAGGCGAAAACCCTTGACCAGTTTTCACGACATTATGTAGTGTTATACGAAATACCGTGCTCATGCACCGTTTTTTCAGTCCCACTGCGCAGGATCAGCCATCCGTATCGCACTGGCCAGGATGCTGCGCACCGGCCCTTTCGCCAGTACCCGTATGAATCCCAGGAGGAATCGTGACCCCAACCGAAGAGGCTCAGTACTTTAGTGGGTGGCCGGTAGCGGGAGGACCGCCACCGCCAGGAAGCCTGGCGTGGGTGGTCGGCGTCGGCTCGATCCAAGGAACCGGCGGAGCCATCTGCCGGCGGCTGGCCGAAGAAGGCCTGCACGTGCTGGTCACCGGACGCACCAAAGAGAAGATCGACGCCGTCGTCGAACACATCCAGAGCAAAGGTGGGCTGGCCACCGCCGTCGTTGCGGACGCAGGCACCGAGGCCGGCCTCGCGGACGCGCTGGCCAAGCTGGACGAGCTCGGCCCGCCGCTGGTGACCGTCTACAACGCCGGCGGCTCGCAGTGGCGCTCGAGCATCCTCGAGATGGACTCCGAGTTCTTTGAACAGGTGTGGCGCACCAACTGCTTCGGCAGCTTCATTGTTGGGCGCGAGTCAGCGCGGCGGATGACCGAGCGCGGCGGCGGCGCCATCCTGTTCACCGGTTCCATTTCGGGCACCATCGGCCGGCCGAAACTGGCGGCGTACTCTTCGGCAAAGTTCGGCCAGCGCGCAGTCGCCCAGGCCCTTGCCCGGGAATTCGGCCCGCAGAACATCCACGTCGCCAACGTCATCGTGCACGGCCCGATCGACGGCGACCGGCTGAACACCGCCTTCCCAACGGCCAAGGAACGCCGCCCGGTCGACGGCATGGTCGACATTGACGCCATCGCCGAGACTTTCTGGCAGGTGATCCGCCAGCCGCGGACCGCCTGGACCCACGAGACGGACATCCGTCCGTACTGCGAGCCGTTCTAGGCCGGCATTGTCCCGGAACGTCACATCCACAGCGAGACCGAACCGACAGGGGGCTTGGGAATTGATTTCCCAAGCCCCCTGTCGGTCCTACGGCCAGGAGAAAGCGTCGATGAACCCCACCCCGGATCGAAGCGCCGGCTGCGGCCGGGTCACGGGTGGGCATCCATGACCCGTACCGGCCCCATAGAGGAACCGCTCGAGGAACCCCTCGAGGAACGGCTTGATGAATCGGTCAGCGGCCGGTCCTCCACACAGTTGCTCTTCAACTCGGTCTTCGCCCCCTTCTTCTGGGGCCTCAGCCTGGCCACGGTAGGCATTTGGGTGCACAGCATGGTCGCCGCCATCGTAGCCTTCCAGGTTTCCGGATCCGCCTTGGTGGTCGGCGCCGTCACCGTGGCCCAATGGCTGCCGCAGTTCCTGATCGCGCCGCTGAGCGGGTCGCTGGCCGACCGGGGCGACCGGCGGCGGCAGGCCTTCACCGGACGACTGGTCTGCGTAGCCGGATCCGCCGGCATCGCCGTCTGGGTCCTGCTGGTCGGAGCCGATGATCCTTCGACCCTCCCGGTGCTCCTGCTCTCGGCCTTCACCGTGGGCTTCGGCTTCGCCTGGGGCGGGCCGGCCATGACGTCAATGGTGCCAGCGCTGGTACGGCCCGAGGAACTCCCCCAAGCCGTGAGCCTCTATAACATCCCTGGAATTCTGGCCCGCGCCCTCGGACCCATCCTGGGTGCCGTCCTGGCCGTTTGGGTCGGTTCGGGCGAGGCATTCGCTTTCGCGGCAGTGTCACATCTGGTGTTTGCCCTGGCCCTGCTGCGCACTCCCAGAGACCAGCGGCCGGCGGCGGAGGCCGGTACGGACTATTCCGTCCGCAGCGGCCTCCGCTATGTCCGCGGCAACCGACCCGTCCTGGTGCTGCTGCTGAGCACTGCGGCCATCTCCGTCGCCTCCGACCCGGCCATGACCCTGGCCCCACTCCTGGCCGCGGAACTCGGCGCCGGGGCCGGGTTCGCCGGTGTGCTCTCGACCTGCTTCGGGGCCGGTGCGATGTTCGGTTTCGTGATCCTCGCCCCGCTGCGGAAGATGCTCGGCCCGGCCAGGATGAGGCAAGCCGGTGGAATCCTGCTGGCCGGCGGTGTCCTGTCGCTGGCCGTCACCGGGACCCCTTGGCTGGCCTGTGCCGTCCTGGTCCTGGCCGGGCTCGGCCTGACCATGGCCCAAACCAGCTATATGACCGAGCTATACCGGCGCGTACCCGATGCCTTCCGCGGACGTATCATGGCCCTGTGGTCCATGTCCCTGCTGGGGTCGCGCAGCATCGCCGGTGCGCTGAATGGTGTGCTGGCCGAATACCTTTCGGTGGCGGCTGCGCTGGCGGCCGGCTCTGCGGCCCTGCTGTATCTGGTCTGGCTCCACAGCAGGCTGGACCAGCGGAGCTGACCCAAACTGCCCCAAACTGCCCCAAACATCGAACGGCCGGCCCCGCCACGACGGCAGGACCGGCCCGTGTTCCGGCGTAGTTCGGCCAGGGCCGGCCAGGCCCCGGCGGCGGTTCACCCGCAGCCCGCTGATCCGCCGCCACCGGTGGGGGACGTGAAGACCTCCGGGCAGGCGTGATGGCTGTCGCCAGCACCACCTCGCCCGGAGGTCTTCTTCCGCTCAGAACCGCGTGATCACCACACGGGCGGTGGAGCCGTCCTCAAGCGCGGCGTAGCCGTCGTTGACCTCACTGAGGGATATCTCCTTGGACAGCAAACCGTCGAGGTTGAAACGACCGGCCAGATACAGGTCCGCGTACAGGGCGATGTCCCGCTTCGGGTTGGTCGAGCCCATAAAAACGCCCTGGATCCGGCGCTGGGTCCCGATGGTCTGGATGGTGTTCACCGTGAATTCGCCGGTCAGGCTGGACGCGCCGATCAGGTACAGGCCGCCGCCCGGGGCTGTCATCTGCAGGCCCTGGCCGGTCACCTCCGGGGCGCCGACGAAGTCGAACACGGCGTCGGCACCGGTACCTGTGATCTCCAAGACCGCGGCGACCGGGTCCTGGACCGAGGAGTTGATAACGTCTGTCGCCCCGAATTCCCGGGCCTTCTTCAGCTTCTCGTCGGTGAGGTCGACGGCGATGATCGTGGTGGCACCGGCCAGCACGGCCCCGGTGACCGCGTTCAGGCCGACGCCGCCGGCACCGATGACGACGACGGCGTCGCCCGGCTGTACGCCAGCCGTGTTCAGCACGGCACCGGCCCCGGTGACTGCCCCGCAGCCAAGCAGCGCGGCCTGAGGGAACGGCACCGTGTCAGGGACCTTCACCAGTTGGTTCTCGTGGATCAGTGCACGTTCCGCGAATCCGCCGAGTCCGAAGCCCTGCGCGACGGCTTCGCCGCTCCTTGAGATGCGCGGCGGCTGGCTCTCGGCCCGCAGCGTAGCCTCGCGGTTCAGGCACTGGTACGGCCTGCCGGACAGGCACTTGCGGCACGCGCCGCAGTACTGGACCAGGCAGCCGACCACGTGGTCGCCGATAGCCAGTCCGGTGGCCTCCGGGCCGGCTGCCACGACCACGCCGGCCACTTCGTGGCCGAGTACGCAAGGTGCCGGATAGCCCAGCCCGGTCTTCGCATAAGTCAGGTCGGTGTGGCACAACCCCGAGGCCTTGACCTCGATCAGCACTTCCCGTCCGGCGGGATTGGCCAGTTCAACTTCGTCCAGTTCAAATCCACCGCCGATGGCGTTGACAACTGCTGCTTTCAAGATGCACTCCGATCTGCGGCCGCACCGGCCGGTGTAAAGGCAACGGGAACGGCCCGGGGGCCGCGGTTGGTCAGGGAGTTATCGCCAATGGCCACATCCGCCGCGATGCCATAGTCGGGGATGCGGTTCAGCACCTCTTCGATGACGATGGACATTTCCAGCCGGGCCAGATGTTCGCCGATGCACCGGTGGACGCCGTGTCCGAAGGCCAGGTGGGCCGCACCGCTGCGGTTTAGCTGGAATGCGTCCGGCTCGTCGAAAGTGTCCTCGTCATGGTTGCCAGCGCCGAACATCAAGGCCACCCTGTCGCCGGCCTTCAACTGTGCACCACCGAACTCGGTGTCTTGGGCGACCGTGCGGGCCATCATGGATACGGGTGATTCGATCCGGAGCGTCTCCTCCACGGCAGCCGGGATCAGGCCCGGATCAGCCAGCAGCTGGTCCTTGACCTGTGGATGCTTCCCAATCATCCACAGGGCGCTGGCGATGCCGTTGACCGTTGTTTCATGGCCGGCCACGACCAGCACCAGGACCATGCCCATGGCCGCTTCGCGGCTGATCGGCTCCCCATCGATTACCGCATTGGCGACCACCGAGAGCAGGCTGTCATCTGCCGTGGCACGGCACCTGGCCACCTGTTCCTCGATGTACTTCATCAAGGCGCCGGCCGCTGCCATATTGGCTTCCCGGTCGCCCCTCGCCGCGGCCATCAGCATGGTACGCGTCCAGCCCACGAACTTCCCGACGTCGTCTGCCGGCAGCCCGAGGATCCGGGCAATAATGCTCGGCGGGACGATGGCGGCCAGTTCTGCCTTGAGGTCGGCAGTCCCCCTGTCTGCAAACCGGTCAATGCATTCGGTAGTAACGGCCCGGATATCACCGGCCCACTGATTGACCTGATCCGGCCGCAATGCCGGAACCAGGACTTTCCGGTAGGCCCGATGTGCCGGCGGGTCCAGTTCCAGTGGGTAGGCCGGAAGCGGATTGCCGAAGACCGGGATAGTGACTCCCTGTGCGGAGGAGAACTTTTCGGTGTCGGTGGCCGCCTCCCTGACGGCGTCGTAGCTGAGCAGTGTCCAGAATCCGCCGTACTCCTCGCTTCGGGCGAGAGACCCGTTCCGCTGTATCTGCCGGTACCGGGCCCAGCCATTGAGGTCGGCGTTCAACGCGCCGACGGTGATGGCTGGACTCTGAGTTGTTTCGGTCATGGGTCTCCTTCGACTCAGTGACCTGCGCGACCGCGCAGTCATGGCAAACTTGCCAGTGTGTCGCTAATCTTTACGAAAAATCGAATGATCGTCAATGCTTGTGTTATGCATTCTCGGATCTATGGCAGCCAGACGTCCATACGGCAGTTTTTACTATCAACGTTTTTTCGCGATTAATTCCGAAAATACGTTGTGAGTTGTCTCATCTGCAACTAGGTTTGGGTTACCCGGGCTCCCAAGCCAAAGCTGCACGGGCCCGGAGTCATTCCATCCGGCAGACTGGAGTTACAACGTGGTGATATCCGAGAACAGCCTTTTCATCGGAGGAAAATGGGTGGCCCCGCAGGACGGGGAAGAATTGGTGGTCCGTTCCCCAGCGACCGAAGAAGTCATCGGGACCGTGGCCACAGCAGGCATTGCGGACATGCAGGCTGCCATCCGCACCGGCCGGGAGTTCTTCGACAGCGGCTCTTGGCAGGCGCTGACCCCGGTGGCCCGGGCCGAAAAAATCCGTCCGCTGGCCGCGGAGTTCCTGGCCCGCACAGGAGAGCTGGCCGAACTCATGACGCGGGAGATGGGCTGTCCCATCACGTATTCCCGAGGCGCGCAGGTGCCCGGGGCGGCCCTGATGACCGACTTCTTTGTCTCCCAGGCCGAAAAGATTGTCTGGACGGATGAGCGTTCCGGGCCGCTGGGCACCACCCTTGTGGTCCGGGAGCCTGTGGGCCTGGTGGCTGCAGTGGTGCCGTGGAACATCCCGTACATGTCGATTCTGGTCAAGCTCATTCCGGCCCTGATCTCGGGGTGCTCCGTTATTGTCAAGGCAGCGCCGGAGATCGCCCTGACCGCCATGGAGACGGCCCGCATGATCGAACGCCTCGGGCTGCCCGAGGGACTGGTGAGCGTCGTCGTCGCCGACCGGCAGGCCAGCGAGTACCTGGTGAGCCAGCCGGAGATCGACAAGGTGGCCTTCACCGGCAGCACCGCCACCGGTAAGCGGATCCAGGAGATCTGCGGCCCCGCCCTGCGGCGCACCACGCTGGAACTGGGCGGCAAGTCCGCGGCCATCGTCTTGGACGACGTGGACGTCGACACCACGGCGCAGGGCGTGATCAACGGCGCTTTGACCATGAACGGCCAAATGTGCATCGCCCAGCAGCGGGTCCTGGTGCCCGAAGCGCTCTACCCCCGTCTCAGGGACGCCATTACCGACCGGGTCAAGGCGCTGCGGACGGGTGACCCCCTCGACGAGGCTACGTACATCGGCCCGTTGGTGGCGCAGCGCCAGCGGGACAGGGTCGAGAAGATGCTGCTGACGGCACAGGAACAGGGCGCTAAGGTCCTGACCGGCGGCGGCCGACCTGCCGGCCTCGACAAGGGCTGGTTTATCGAACCGACGGTGTTCGAGAACGTCACCCCCGAAATGCAGATTGCCCGCGATGAGGTGTTCGGCCCGGTCATCTGCCTGATGCCCGTCAGGGACGAAACGGAGGCCCTCCGGATCGCCAATGACACCGAATACGGCCTCTCCGGAGCTGTCTGGAGTGCTGACACCGGCCGTGCCCTCAAGGTGGCGCGGGGAATCCGGTCCGGGATCCTGGCCATCAACGGCGCCGGAACAAACTTTTCCGCGCCCTTCGGGGGATTCAAGCAGTCGGGGCTGGGCCGCGAGCTCGGCTCCGAAGGCTTTGATGCTTTCACCGAATACAAGTCCATCGGGATGCCTGCTCAGCCCTGACCCTGACCCTGACCCATGGCGTTGCACGGGAGTCCCCGGCGGAGTACCTCCGCCGGGGACTCGCGTGCTCCGTCCAGTCCCTAAGTGCTGCGTTCCTCAAAGGAGATATGGAGTATCAGGGCCTGGAGGCGCTTCGCGACCGGTCGATCCCCGGGCGGCCACCCCGGCTGCGCGCCGGGACGGCCGGTCGGCGTAGCCGCCGGAGAACCGGGGACCACCGACAAGGACGGGCCGCCCGAGTGGACCTTGGACTTCCGCACCGAGGTGGCCCGCGCCCAGGGCATCGACATCCACCGCAGGCAGGTCCGCCAGGTCCTGCTGCAGGAAGGGGTGCGCTGGCGGCGGACTCGGCCCGATGGTTCCGCGCACCGTGTGCCCGCGCCGGGCGGGTCCCCGGACGGGCACCGGGGCAAAAGCGAGCTTGACTACGGCCGCGGCCCGGAGAAGACCCGGGTCTGTGGCGTACTGCGGCCGGCCGGGAGGACACCATGACCACTGCCTTCCGTGACAGCGTCAATTACTAGCAGTTCCGGCAGACCGTGGAGGCGGCCAATCCGCATTGGAACATCGTGGTCATCACCGACAACCTCTCATCCCATACCAGGTTCAGAGTCACCCCGGATCCGCCACGCATTCATCCACGTCGGCGCCCACCGGCCGAACCTGCAGGAAGGCTGATGACGCCTGCTCCGCAAGGCCGCCTTGGCAGGCCGATCCTTCGCCGGCCCCGGCGAAATCGAACCTGCGTCGCCGCTTTGCGTACCTCCTTACCAGCGGTAGGGCAATGTGACCATTGACACAGATTGACGACACGCCGTAGCATCTCATGAAATGTCGCAAGCGTCGGCCCGAACGACCCCTCTGCGTTACGTCCTCTTCTTTTGAGCCTCTTTTGAGCCAATGCAACCCGAATCGGCGAGGGCAGTCGCCCCTCGCCCGTCAACATCACGTACGGACCCGAACGTCAAATGCCCGCCCATCGCCGTTCCGCATGCACTGTCGCACAGGAACAGTCAGACCGCACAGGAGAGACCATGAAAACCATACCGACTGCTCCATCCGCATCGGAGACCGGGGTCGCCGCCGCCGTCGCCTCGACCCTGCAGCAGCAGCTGGGAGCCTTGGCCCCAGCCATCCCTGATCCGGCACTAGCTGGCCCCCTGGCGTACTTCGCGGCGGCTTCGGGGTGGGCCGCGAGCGCCCTCGAAGCACCTCAGCGCGCCATCAACCTTGGACCCGTCCTCGACAGCCTGCGCGCCGATGCCCGCGCACTGCTGCGCGCCAGCGATCCCGATGCTGCGACGAGCTCCGACGACGCCGCTCTGATCGGCGAACTCGCGGCCGCGGCTGCGCACGGTGTACCCGAGGCTCAGAACCTGCTGGCCGAGTTTGTCGCCGCGCTCCGCGTGCTTGAGGACGGCCCGCTGGACGCACCGGACCTTGACGCCGGAGGCGTCCAGGTCGGCGTCGACGCTGTCTCGGCCTATCTGCGCCAATACCACGCGGATCCCAATGCAACCGCTCACGAAGTCAACTACTTGCCTGGCGGGTTCTCCAAGACCACTATCCTGGTCTCAGCCACGATCCGTGGCGAGCGCCGGGAATTGGTCCTGCGCCAGGTACCCGATGGACTGGGCGAGCACACACTCGCCCAGGAGTATGCAGTGCTGTCGGCGGTCGCCCACACCGATCTCCCGATTCCCAAGCCACTGTGGATCGAGGAAACTCCCAACAGCCTCGGCGGATCTTTCTTCGCCTGCACGCGTGTCCCGGGAGCGGCACTGGGCAATGTCTTCGGCGTCGAGGACAACATTCCGCAGTCCTTCGCACAGGACCTGGCCGAGGCGCTGGCACGGTTACACACCGTCGCCCCCTCCACTATCACCGCCGCGCCGCGCTCGCCGATGCGGAACCCCGCCGAGATCCAAGCGGCAATCGACGCTCTGGAAACCCTGGCCATTCGGGCTGCAGGCCCGCTCAGCCCACGTGTCGCCGCGCTGCTGGAATGGCTGCGAGCAAATATCCCCACCGGTGACCGTCCTACCGCTCTCCTGCACGGCGACATGTCGCTTCACAATGTCCTGGCTCACGAGGGTCGACTCACCGCGCTGCTTGACTGGGAACTTAGCCATCTCGGCGATCCCGCCGAAGACCTGGCCTTTCTGCGCCAGTCCCTGGAGCCGGCGTTTCCGTGGGAGGACTTCGTCGATCGATACGTCACGGCTGGCGGCGTGCGGCCCGACCCCGCCGCAGAACACTTCTACACCGTCTGGCAGGAGACGTGGCGGCACATCTATTGCCTCAACCATCGACACATCTTTCTCGGGAACCGCAGCGTTCCCTACATGGTTGCCGGCGTCGTCTTCAGCTCCCGGTTCCTCGACTCCGCGATCGCCGCGGCATTCGGCGTGCGCTCCGGGCACTCGGAACCCAAGTCCCTGATACCTGCCCCCGCGGCCGAAACACGATGAGCAACGATACGAAAGAAGGAAACCATGAGCAACGACACCCGGCTTGAGTGGACCACGTCCGGACAGTTCAAGGGATTCGGTACATTCAGCGACGCGGACGAGTTCCTCCACGGCACCGGGCCGGAGGGCGACTCTCTGACCGAAACGTGGTACTGGGGTTTCAGCATCCCCGAAGCGAACCTGAATTTCTTCGCGTACTGCTGGCTGCATCCAAACCTGAACGTCGCGTCCGGAGGGCTGGCGATCTGGAAGGGCATCAAACGCCAGCATCTTGCCAGCGAGCTCTTCGACTGGCACACATTCATCTCGGGTGACGTGATCGGCGACGGCAGCGACATACGCCTGCCCAACGGGTTTCGCGCAGAAGTTATTGAACCGCTCAAGCACATCCACCTGACCTTCAGCGATCCCGCGCGTGACACCCAGGTCGACGTCCATTACAAGGCCGCGCAAGAGCCAGCCATGCGGGCCAACGGCCAGCACTTCGAGCAACTCATGCATGCAACAGGCTATGTCGTACTGCGCGGAGAGCACCTTACCGTGGACTCGTTTCATCTGCGCGACCGCTCGTGGGGCCAGCTCCGCCCCGAAGTCGCTAACCCAGGTCCGCCCTACACCTGGGTGACCGGGGCGGCCGAAGATGGCTCGTGGGCGTTCAACGTCGGTTCTCTCGATGATCCGGAACGTGATCCGCTGTGGAGCCAGGACTACCCCGGCCTGGCTTCGGAAGCGGCCTACAAGGACGGCTGGATCCTGCGCGACGGCCGGACTATCCACATCAAACACGCTTCGAGGCACACCGAGTACGATCCCGAGAGCCTGCGGCCTACCCGGTTCTTCATCGAGATCGAGGACGAGGAGGGCGAACACATGAGTGTCACCGGCGATGTCATCGCAAGCATGCCGTTCTCCACCTGGTACAACATGATCGCCCACGTAGCGTTGGTGCGTTGGGAGGTCGAGGGCCGCCCGACGGCGTACGGCGACAGCACCGAAGTCCACTGGAACGACTTCGTCTGGCGCCACGGACAGCTTGAGGCGACCCCCGCCCACAACGCGTGATCACTCCATCGATTTCCGATCCGGACGCCGAGTGGATCCGGCACGGTCCATCGATTTACGCGACAGGAAAACCGTCGGAGGTGAACTGCAAACCTCCACGGTATCGATGATCAGCGGTACACGCTGCCCACCGACGCGGCACTGCCCTAAAACAGGTCGGCCTCGGCACTCGCGAAGCTGTTTCCCAGACTCAGGTGGGTGGAGCGGATGATGCTCCACGACTTCCCGCCCTGGTCCACCGTGTACTGGTACTTCCAGGACTGGAATGCCGACGGCACCACCGAGGTGATCCACGACGGGCGGCGGACCGCCGCCCGGCAGGCTGTCGGGCGGGACCCGGCGGTGCCGGCCGGAATCATCGACGCACAGACCGTCCGGGGAGCCGACAGGGTCGGCAGGAAAACCCGCGGGTATGACGCGGGCAGGAACAGCAACGACCGCAGGCGGCACGTTGTGACCGAAACATCGGCCTGCCGGTCGTGGTGCCGGTGACCGCGGCCAGCCTGCAGGACCGCGACGGCGGAGGCCTGATTCTGGGCCGGGCCCGGAGCACGATATCCTCGCTCGGACGGATCCGGGCCGGCGGCAGCTACCGGTGGAGACCGGCCGAAGGCTGCACGGGCCCACCCTGCGGATCGTGGCCAAACCCGCAGGCCAACACACCGTCGAGGTCCTGCCAAGACGCCGGATCGTCGAAGACAGCCTGTCCTGGCTTCTCCGCTGCCGCCGTCCGGGACGCGAATACGAACGCCTGCCGCAGGACTTACTTAGTCCCTAACCGGCTGCGGCCGTTTCTCGTCAGCCGTGTCCGGGGGAGCCGACGGCGCCTGCCGGGCCGTGAGGAGCGAATAGACCAGAAGGCCGGCTGCCAGCACCAGGGTGAACCCGGTAGCGGCAGTTGCCAGGACGAAGGACCATTCGAAAGCCCCCAGAGGGACGAGGAAGCCGTTGCTTCCCTGCTGGACGGGCACCAGCAGGGAAGCAGCGACGGCGGTGGCCGCGGCACTGCCCAGATTCCGTGTCACCGCGTTAAGGCTGTTGGCTACCCCTGTGGTCGCCGCATCCACGTGGCCGTTCAGCACCGGCGGAATGGCCGTGAAAACCAGGCTGGCCGCTACGTTGGCCGCGGCGATGGACAGGATCAGATGCCAGGGTTCGGTGTGTGCCAACAGGAGCAGGCCGCTGCCGGCCAAACCGATCAGGGCAGCGGCGAGCAGGATGGCAGGACCGCCGAACCTGTCGATCAGCGCACCGCCGGCCAGAGCCGCGACGGCACCCGCGACTGCTCCCGGCAACAGGTAGACCATACTCGCGTCGAAGACCGAAGCTCCCAGTCCGTAGCCGGCGCTGTCCGCCGGGACCTGCACGAACGCAATTCCGGTCATGTAGACCAGGTAAATCGCGAACCCGGTGCACACTGTCGCCACGTTGAGCAGCAGCACCGCAGGGCTGGCGAGCACCCTGACCGAAATCAGCGGAAATTTGACCTTCGACTCCAACAGCAGCCACAGGTACAGCGCAAGAACCGAACCTGCCATGCATGACCATGTGGCTGTGCTGTGCCACCCCCATTCGCCACTGCGCGAGAGTCCCAGCAGCAACAGTCCCGAAGCCACTGCCAGGACCAGTGCACCGGCCCAGTCGACGCGCACCTCCGAGCGCTTCCGTTGGGCGGGAATCACGAAGCACAGCGGGATGGCCGCCAGGTTCAGAGCCAGCCCGAACCAGAAAATCTTCTGATAACCGGCGCCGTCCGGGACCAGGACCCCGGCGACCACCAGGCCAAGCATGCCGCCGGCCGCCAGCCCTGCCGACAGCACGCCGAACGCCCTGCCCTGCCGCGGCTCCGGGACCTGCTCGCGCACAATCGCCACCGCCACCGGATAAAGCGCGTAGTGCAGCCCTTGCAGGACGCGGGCCGCCACGAGCACACCCAACATCGGCACCAGGGCCGCCACTGCCGATCCGATGACCACCAGGCACGTCACCACGAGGACGACCAGACGCTTGTCGTACCTGTCCGCCAGCCTGCCGACCAGCGGAGTGAAGATGGTCGCCGACATGAGGTTGGCCGTTACCACCCACGCCGCCTCGGAGTCAGGGACCCGCAGTTCCTTGCCGATCGAGGGCAGCACCGGGATCACCAGGGTCTGCATAATGGTCAGCGTTGTCGCCATAAACGCCAGCGCCGGAACCAGCAATGCAGGCGCCCGGCGTGCGGTGCTCACCGCAGGGGCTTCGGCAGGCCAAGCCCGAGCATGCCGATCAGCTCCCGCTGGATCTCGTTGGCCCCGCCGCCGACGGTGAGCTTCATTTCGGTCTTCAAGTCGAAATCCACGTCGTCCAGCAGGGCCGCAGTGCCCGGGTCCGCCGGGTCGCCGACCCGCTCCACGGTATCGGCCACCAGCCGTGCCGCGTGCAGCAACCGCTCGGAGGTGTAGACCTTGGTCACGGACGCATCCGCGGGACTGACCACTCCTTCACCTGTTGCCGCTGCCACCTTCCAATTCAGCAGCTCATTGGCGCGCAGGAACGATTCCAACCTCCCCAGGGTCCGCCGGACCTCGGGCAGCTGCAGCATCGTGTCCTCACCGCGCGGCCCCGGAGTGGCCGATGCCCAGGCGCGGAACCGGTCCACGTGGGCTGCCATCCGGCCCGCGGGGCCGACGATAGCGCGCTCGGAGTTGAGTTGGCCGGTAATAAGCCGCCAGCCTTCGTGCTCCCTGCCCACCAGCATGTTTGCCGGCACACGGACATCGTCGAAGTACGTCACGTTCACGGCCCGGTTGCCGCTCATGATCTCAATCGGCGTCCAACTGACGCCGGGCAGCTTGGTGTCGACGATGAGGATCGTGATGCCGCGGTGCTTCTTTTCCCCGTTCTCCGTCCGGCAGGCCAGCCAGATGTAGTTCGCATTGTGGACCCCGGAGGTGAAGATCTTCTGTCCATTCAGTACATACTCGTTCTCCTCCCGGCGGGCCGAGAGCTGCAAGGCGGCCAGGTCCGTGCCCGCGTCCGGCTCGGTATAGCCAATGCAGAAGTGCACGTTGCCGGTACGGATCGGTTCCAGGAACCTGGCCTTCTGCTCGTCGGTCCCGACCTGCTGGATGGCGGGACCAATCGAGTGGACCGTGA
Source organism: Arthrobacter hankyongi (assembly GCF_022012395.1). Classification (GTDB taxonomy): domain Bacteria; phylum Actinomycetota; class Actinomycetes; order Actinomycetales; family Micrococcaceae; genus Crystallibacter; species Crystallibacter hankyongi. The sequence continues at coordinate 273,418 of NZ_JAKLTQ010000002.1, read as the reverse complement.
TCAGCGGGAAGGGGACCTTGTATCGGAAGGCTGCATTGACCACTACTTGGTCGGCCACCGTGCCCAGGCCCTTGCCCCCGTACTCCACCGGCCAGCCCAGACCCAGCCAGCCGTCCGCACCCATGCGGGCGGCCAGTCGGTGGTTGACGTCGCCGAACTCATCCAAGCGGCAGGCGCTGCGGTCCTCATCTGTCATCAACCGGGAGAAATACTCCTCGGCCTTGGCCCGCAGTTCCTCCTCTTCCGGCGTCAGAGCGATGCGCATTGTGCCTCCCCGGTCCGTGTGTCAACAAGGTCGCCCAGAAGTTCAAGGGCTCCGTCAGGGCCACCGATCCAGCGGCTGAAATGCAGACCTGCGCTGAAGTGCCGATGCAGCGGATAGGTGGCGTCGAAGCCGAGGGATCCGTGCACCTGCTGGCAGGCCAGCAGTGCCTTGGCCACCTCCTCGGTAATGACCAGCAAGGCCGATGCCAAGGTCTCGGCTGCCTCGTCCGGGTCGCCTGCCTCGAAGCGCCATGCCCCGCCCCAAGTGAGGTTGGTCAGCAGCAGGTTGGCGATGTAGACGTCGCTGACGGTCATGGCAACCGCCTGGAACTCCGCCAGCGCCCGGCCGAACTGCCGCCTGGTCTTGACGTGCTCGGCGGTGAGCTTCAGTGCTGCTTCGAGGTGGCCGGAGGCCTGGGCGGCGATTCCGGCCCAGGTCGACAGCTCCAAGGTTCTGGCCACCGCCGATTCCGTGTCACCGCCGACCAGTGCGGAGTGCGCGACGCGTACGCTGTTCAGTGCGATGGCAGCGGCGGGGATATGGGAACCGGTAGGCTGCGGTGCAACCTCCAGCCCCTCCACGTCGGAGGAGACCAGGAACACGCCCACTCCCCCGTCCCCCAGCCGGGCCGGCACGAGGATCCACTCCGCTTCGGCACCGAAGGGCACCATCGTCTTGGTCCCCTGCAGCACGTAGCCGCCGGCCACCGCAGCCGCCGTCGTCGCCGGCTGGGTGGCCCGGGCGCCGCCGGGCTCCCGCACGGCGGCGGTCAGGATGGCGCCGCCGGCCACCCGCTCGAGGACGGAAGCCAGATCCGGTCCGGCATGCCGGACCAGCGGCAGGACGCCCATCGCGAGCACGGGCAGGGCCGGCACCGGGGCAGCGCGCAGGCCCACTTCGCGGAGCACTGCCGCCAAGGACACAGCATCGGCTGCGGTACCGCCAAGTTCCTCGGGCAGGAACGCCTCGATGAGTCCGGCTTCGGCGAACTTCGCCCACACTTCCCCGGGGTCGGGGTTGGCGCCCACCTCCCCGGAGGCGCCCGTTTTGTCCAGAATCTCCGCGGTCAGCAACCGCAGGTCCTCCGCTGCTTCATCCAGTTGGAAATCCATAGCTTCTGGGTCCTCTCACAGGCGGTCATGAGGCGGTACTGTGTCCGGATGCGGCGGCCCCGCCGCCACTGACGCGCACCGGAAAACGTGAGTACGTCAGGCCGTCAACGGCGGCAAAGAGTCCGCGGCTGGCGGCATAATCCGTGTTGGGCAGATCCAGGGGACTGACGACGGCGTTGGCCGGGACGTCCGCGGCCTGCAGCAGGCCGAGTGCCTCCTGCAGGGTCAGCTTCCCCAACGACGCGGAAATAGCCCCGTTGATCCGAGCCACATTCGCGGCGCGGAAGGCGAAATCTGCCTCCTCGAGCTCGGATTCGAGGGCCAGTGCGCGGGCCAGCCGCTGCCAGAAATGGTCCTCGAGGGCACCGAGGGCTATCGACCGGCTGTCAGCCGTCTGGAAGACGCCGTAGGCGGGCTTGCCCAGGACCGAAGCGCGCTGCTCGTCCAGCGTCTGCAGCCCCTTGTACTGGAACTGGGCGAGTGAGGAGTTCATCCAATGAATCAGGGAATCCGTCACGGAGACATCCAGGTGCTGGCCCTGGCCCATCGACCGGCTCACCAGAAGCGCCGCCAGTGTTGAGGACAGTGCGTAAATGGAACTGCAGAAGTCCCCGATGGGCACGCCCATGGCATGGGCAGGCGGCGCGCCGACGGTGCCGGCCAACGCGAGCACGCCCGAGGCGGCCAGGTAATTAATATCGTGTCCGGGCATGTCGGCCAGCGGGCTTTCCTGTCCGAATCCGCTCAACGAGACGTACACGAGGGCGGGCCTGAGCTGGGAGACGTCCTTGAAGCCGAAACCCAGGCGTTCCATCACACCGGGGCGGAACCCCTCGACGAGCACATCCGCGTCCGCGAGCAGGGCACGGGCCTCGACGGCGCCGGCAGCGGTCTTCAGGTCGAGGCTTCGAATGGACTTCTGGCTGTTGAGCACCGCATACCCGCCCGGGGACAGATAGCGTGCCGGGTCACCGCGCGGCGGCTCGACCTTGAGCACGTCCGCGCCCAGTTCCAGCAGGCACTGGGTGAAGAAGGGGCCGGGGCCCAGCAGGGAGAAATCCACGACCTTGAGCCCCGCCAGCGGACCCGGGACCGCCGACTGGCCGTCTGCTGTATAGGTCTTTTGGCTTTGATCCGTCATTTCCTGGTCCTCGCTTCGCGGTTCGACATTTTCCTCAATTGCGCGGCTTCTCCCATGGGGTAAGCCGCTGCCCGATCCATTTCACCGTTGTCTGGAAAACGACACCTACCAGGGCCACCGACACGATTCCGACATACATTCTGTCCGCGAGGAAAAGCTGCCAGGAGTTCCAGATCATGTAGCCCAGGCCTTCGTCGCCTTGGACAAATTCGATACCGATCATCAAGAGCACGGCTTGTCCGGCAGCAAGACGCAGCGCGACAAAAATGTCCGGCATGATTGCAGGAACAATGATGTGCCTGAATGTCTGGACCCTGTTGGCCCCGAAGGACCTCGCCGGCTCGAGGTAGCCCTCTGGAATGGAGGTGACAGCCGCGATTGTGCTGATGATCGTGACAAAGAAGACCCCGAGGGCGATGAGGATGATCTTCGGAACGTCTCCCAGCCCGAAAAGGAGAAGCAACAAGGGCAGGATAGCGAGCTTCGGAACGGTATAGACGGCGCTGATAATGGGTTCCAGGGCAATTCTCAGCGGCCTGAACACTCCCAGCGCGATGCCTCCGAGTATCCCTGCGACCGACCCGATGAGGTATCCGAGCAGGATACGGGTCATGCTGCTGACAAGTGCCTCGGCCAACCGTCCTGTTGCCACGTTCTCCTGGAACGACAGGAGAACGTCGGTCGGGGCTGGCCAAAATCTTCTGTCGAGCAGGCCTGTGCTGACCACCAGTTGCCAGGCCACGATCAGCAGGATGGGCGCACCGATCCTCAGCAGGTTGTCGATGATTCGGCGCCGGCGCATGAACGCGCGGGGGTTTCGCTCCACCGGCCCTGGCTTGCGCTCGATTCGACGGCTAGTGGTGTTCCTCTGCAGGTCTACCGCGGTCATGCCGGCACCTTCGTTCCTCCAGTGGCGGGTATTCCCGCTGCAACCTCCGACCGCAGCAAATCCCAGATCTCGCTCTCCATGGCGGCGAATTCCGGGCTGCGTCGGATATCGCCCGATCGCGGCCGTTCAAACGGAACCTTGAACTCCCCCACGATGCGGCCTGGGCGGGCGCTCATGACAAGAACGCGGTCACCCAGCAGCAATGCCTCGTCGAGGTTGTGGGTGATGAACAGGACTGTCCTGCGGTCCTCTTGCCACAGTTCCAGCAATTCGTCCTGCAGCAGGTGTCGCAGTTGCGCATCCAGCGCAGCAAACGGCTCGTCCATCAGCAGCACCTGAGGTTCTGTCACCAGTGCCCTGGCAATGGAGACCCGCTGACGCATCCCACCTGAGAGCGTGCCCGGATAGGCCTTGCGGAACTCCGTGAGGCCTAGCCTGGAGAGCGAACGCTCCACTCGCGTATCGGCTTCATGCCGGGGAACCCTCAGGAGATCCAGTCCAAAGCGGACGTTGGCCTCAACTGTTTTCCAGGGAAAAATGCTGTAGTCCTGGAAGACAACCGCCGCCAGTGGAGCCTGTCCGCCGTCCGATCCCAAGCTCAGCACGCCCTCACTGGGCGGAATAAGTCCCGCCACAATCCGCAGGAATGTGGATTTGCCGCAGCCGGAGGGACCGACAATGCAGACGAACTCGCCCGACTCGATCTCTGCGTCCAAGGGACCCAGTGCATGGACGAGGCCCGCTCCCGCCCCGAATGTCCGGGTTATGCCCCGCGCGGCTATCTTCGCCTCATCTGACATCATGAACTCCTTGCCCGGCGAAAACCGCCTGCCGTATCCGTTACTTCGTCAGCGCTTCGGTGAAGCGGGAGTCATACACCTCGTCAACTGCCAAGGGATCTTCGTATTGCAGGGCGTTCAGTTCGTCGTAATAGCCCTCATACACCTCGAGGTTCTTCACGGTGAGGTCCAATTCGGGGTCGAACACACTCGGTTCAAGCCGGGCCAGGTCCTCTACCGGGGTCTCGAGTCCCTCGGACAGTGCTGCGAGGACGGTCCTGTCCTTCCGATAGTCCCCTTGCAGGTCTTCCATCGTGGTCCGTGCCATGGCTCGGACAAACGCCAGTCCGGCCTCGGGGCTGTCCTCACGCAACTTCTTGCCAAACCAGGTGTAGACAGTCGTCGTGGTGGGAATGGCGTTGGGGATAAATTCGCAGCAGTCGTCATCCTGCAATGCGACGTTGAATGGAGCCGAGGCATAGGCTACATCCAGCGCCCCCCGCTGCAAGGCAGCAACGGCATCGGGAACCGCGAGGTTCTCGAACTTGATATCATCCAGCTTCAAGTCCGTGCCCTTTTCCCGCATGGCGTTGAAGAAGTAGCCCATGGCACCTGTACTACTTCCTCCGGGCGCGCCCAAGGTGGCCCCTTTCAGGTCCTCCGGATCGAACTTGCCATCGGACCCGAAAATCTGCCGGTTGACGTACCAGCCTTGGGTGGACTCCGCCAGTCGTTGTCCACCCGGGAAGACCGCTTTGACATCGCCCCCGGAGTCGATCAGGTTGAGAACACCAGGCGAAAACCCTGTCAGTGCGACATCAACACGGCCTTGGTTCAGGAGTACCTGGGCGTCCTGAACCGGGACAATCTGCACTTCGACGTCGAGGTTTTCCTTGTTAAACTCACCCAACTCGTTCGCCGCAAGGAACGCCCCGTAGGAACTGATCAGCGTTGTCACAGCAACCTTGAGCGTCTGCTTCTCCTTCAAGGGCACCGGAGCCAGCGGATCTTCTGAATTGACCGCCGCGAAGATATCGGCAGCGGCCTTGTTCTCAGTAGCGCCGCTGCCTCCGGCCACACCGCAGCCGGCCAGCCCAATAGCCGCGGCCGTCATCAGCGCCACGCTGCCAACCCGGATGTACCGCCGGTTTAGCCTGGATTCCCCCTCGGCCTGTGGAACCTTGGACCGCTTCCTGGACATCGCTCATTCTCCTCAAAAATTTCGTGTCTTCTGCGCCCGGGCCGTTCATCGTTGCCCGGCGGGTGCATCGTGCTGCCAACTGCCGGGTGTCACGGACATCCGGCCCGTCGAACTAGCTGGTCTCGTCGAGCGACTCGCCGATCGCCGGGACGCTCCGGTAGGCCACCCAGCGGGTGATCTCCCCCTGTGCGTTGAAGGTTCCGGCACCGGCAAAGGAGGACCGCAGGGGCCCGCCCTCGGATTCACGGACCACGCCCTCGATCAGGCAGCGGTCGTCGGCGACGTGGAATGACTGGATCTCATGGAACCAGGTCCGCGAGCCGCGCTTGCCCTTGAGCAGGGCGCGCAGGGCCTCGCGTCCGCGCACCTCCGCCCGCTTCGGGCTGTTCGGGTCGTACGGCGGGTGGGAGTAGAACGCGTCCTCGGAGAACAGATCGGCGACGGCGTCGAAATCGCCGCGTTCCAGCCCGTTGACGTAGCCCAGCACCGCCTCGCGGATGGCTTCGCGGGACGGGAAGGTGGTCGTTGCTTCTGCACTCATAGTTTGGCCTTTTCCTGGTTGGCTTCCTGATGGGTTTTCGGGTCCCGCACTACCGCCACGGCGCCCCCCTCAAGCAGGTCTTCGATGTCCGACGGCGAGTAACCCAGCTCGGTGAGCAGCCCGGCCGTGTCCTCGCCCAGCCGCGGGGCCGAGGCCTGCCGTGCCGCGGCGGCGGAACGGGAGAATCCGATGAGGTTGTCCACCGAACGGATCATCCCGTACTGGGGGTCCTGGACGTTCTGGAGCAGGCTGGCGTTGACGCCGGCGGAATTCAGCTCCCGCCAGCCGTCCCGGACACATTCCTCCGCCCAGATATCTTCCGCAGCCAGTCCGGCCAGGGCCTCGTCCGTGCCCATCCGGCCGAAGTACTCCTGCAGCAAGTCCTCTTCGGGCTGGTGCCACGATGCGCGGGGCCCCAGATCCAGCCCGGCCCACTGGACCAGGCGTGCGGCCATCGCCTCGGACCTGGCCGCCACCGCGATCCAGCCGTCCCGGGTTTGGTACAGAGCCTCGGCCGGGTGGTAGCCGGTGCGGTTCCTGTTGGTCGACGGGGCTCCTTCGAAGCCGCCTTCAGCTGTCTGGATGAGTTCGGAGAGCAGGAAGACGCCGGTGTCGAGCAGGCTGCACTCGATCTCCACGGCCCTTCCAGCCTGTTGCTGTTCGTAGACGCCCAGAAGCAGCCCGATCGCGCCCAGCAGGCCCGCCGAGTAGTCCACGATCAGCAGCCGGTACCAGAGCGGGTCGTTGCCGGCCCCGCCGGCGCGGACTTCGTGGCCGCAGTAGGCCTGGATGATCGGGTCGAAGCCCGAATCGTACATCCGCGGCCCGGAGGTACCGTAGGCCGAAGCGTGCATGGTGACCAGATCGGGGCGCACTTCCCGCAGGCTGGCGGGGTCGAGCGCCAGGCGCTCCGCCACGCCGGGCCGGAAGTTGTGGTGGGCGACGTTCGCCGTCGCGCACAGCAGCCGCACGATTTCCGCCCCCCGCGGGTTCTTGGCATCCACCGCGAGGCTGCGCTTGCCCCGGTTGGACGAATAGACAGCCTGAAAGCTGGCCTTGCGCATCAGGTCGCCACCGAGCGATTCGACCTTGACGACGTCGGCGCCTAGGTCGGCGAGCACCCGGGAGGCGTAGGGCCCGGCCACGAAGTGGCCGAAATCGACCACCCGCACACCCTGCAGGGGCGGCTGGGCCTCCTGGCGGGTGGCCGACGACGGCGGTGCTTCCGCCGCTGCCTGGCCGCCGGTGTCCCCGGGCGTGCGGAACTTCAGCGGCAGGCCGACACCGCGGCTGCCATCGGGCAGCGGACGGATGATCTGGTTCGCCAGCACCTGCGGTTCGTCCCAGCACTGTCCGGGAGCAAGCACGACCTCCGCGGCCAGGCCTGCCTCGGACATCCGCTTCAGCAGCTCGCCGGAATGGTAGCTGGCCACGGCCTGGCCAATGCGTTCGGTGTCGCCGAACCAGTTGGGGTGCGGGGTTTCCGGCCTCGGAATCCCCAGCAGATCATAGGCCTTGTCCGGGCTGCCGCCGGTGGAGAAGTGGATGTACCTGCCGTCGGCGCACCGGAAGAGCAGCGGCGCGGCGTCCTTGGGAATGTTGCGGTTGAAGGTGCGGTCCGCCCGCTCGGCGTCCATCCAGAACGGGACGAACGGCAGGCCGCCCTGCTGCAGCGAGGTGGTGACCACTTGGCCCTTGCCGCTGCGTCCTCGTTCGATGAGCGCGGCCAGGATTCCCACCAGCCCGTGCAGGGCCGCCCCGTAGGTCGGGGCGGGAAACGTCAGGTGCATGGGGCGCTCGTCGGAGACCTCGTAGCTCAGGCCGGTGCGGGCCTGCACCAGCAGGTCGACGGCGGGCCGTCCCTGCGCGCTGTGCCCGCCCGGGTAGCCGGTCAGGTCCAGAACCACCGCCCGCCCGTTGGCCGCGACGATGGACTCCGGGTCGAAGGACCAGTCCAGGTCCGGGAAGTCCTCGCCGCCGACCAGACAGACGTCCGCCCGGGCCAGCCAGTCCTCGCGTTCGGCCGCAGGGGGCCGGCTGCTGCCGGCATGCCAGCTGGCGTAGGCAGGATAGACCGTATAGAAGGGATCCCCGGCCGACGGCTCAAAGCGGACCACCTGCGCTCCGGCCTCGGCAAGCATCTTCGCCACCAGCGCCGCGGCCATGCCACTGCCCAGGTCCACCACCAGCAGGCCGGCCATGCTTTCCAATCGATTCACAACTACAGCTCCTTCGGTTGCCCTACCGGCCACGGTGATCCGCCTGTCCGCCCGGCGCCTTGGGGTGGGCGTAGGCGTGGGTGACCTCCGGGTCCCGCTTCAACGGAGCCACGTCGTCGGCCAGCTTCGTGAGCGCCGCGAAGACCTGGTCCTCCAGCACATAGTCGAAGGGATCGACTCCTTTCGACGGCGGGTTCTGCGCCACCCATGCCACGGTTTGCGCCAGGGCATCGCGGGCACTGACCTTGTCCCGGTAGCCCAGCACGTGGCGGGCCTTGGAAGAATCCACCAGCATGTGGGTCGAGGTGGTGCCGCCCATGGTCAGCAGGTGGCCGGCGGCCCAGTTCAGTGTCTGCGGAAGGCCCACCAGTTCGGCCCGCTCCCCCAGCACGTCCATGATCATTTCCGCCCACTGGGAGTGCGAGTACTGGTCGTCATCGGCCACATTGAAGATTTCCCCGGCGGAGGCGGGGGTGTCCAAGGCCAGCAGCACCGCATGGGCGGCGTTGACGGCAGCGCAGCGGGTAACGCAGGCCAGTCCGCCGTGGGGCAGCAGGATGATTGGACGCCGGTCCTGCAGTCGCTTGATGTAGGACCACTCGCTGGTGGCCGGAATGGGCACGGCGTGCGGGCCGTAGATGGTGGGATACCGGAACAGGGTGGCGGAGTAGGAGCCGCGCCCGTGTTCCTCGAGCACCGCGCGTTCGGCCGCGACGACTTTCCGGCCGAAGGCCGCCGCCTTCTCGTTGACCACCGGGCCCTCACCGGCCGGGAGGGAGGATTCCGCCGCCAGCAGGCGGGTCCCCGCGGGGACGGCGGCCGCCGGGTCCAGGAATCCGGCGTAGGCCGCCACGGCACCGACTGCCAGCAGGCGCTGGCAGCGTCCGGCGAAAACGCGGGCCAGCTGTTCGAGACGCCCGTAGGTGAGCATCACCAGGTCGAAGGTCTCCGAGCCGATGGCCTCGCGGACCTGGTCCGCGAAGTGCGGGTCCGCGTGGATATGCCGGTAGTGCTGGATTTCGGCCGTTTCGTGGACCCCGCGGTGCAGGATGGTTACTTCGTAGCCCCGGTCGGTCAGCCCCCGGGCCAGGTGCATGCCGGTTCCGCCGCTGCCACCGACCAACAGGGCCTTCACGGCAGGTCCGTCAGGGCCGTGGCGGTGGCTCCCGCCGTGACCAGGCTGGCTTCGCGCTCACTGACCAGCTGCGATGCCAGGTCCGCGACGGAAACCCCGCTGTCGAGCGCGTCCAGCAGCTCGAGCGCGGCGTCGATCCGGGTCCCGCTCAGGACACCGGAGCAGAAGGTGCGGAACTTCCGGTCGGCGTCGGCGTCGGTGAACCGGGTGTCCTCCGAGTACGGGTCGCCATAGGCGAAATTCCGGGAATCGCTGTACACCGCGCCCCCGGCCGTAATCGAGACGCTGCTGGGCATCCGCACGTTGTGCCCGTACTTGGCCAGGTCCTCGGAGGCCGCCGCGGCGGCCCGCGGTTCCAGCCCGACCTTGACCTTGCGTGCGAAGGCCTTCATGGCTTCGTTGCTCCGGGCCTCCTCGGTGTGCCAGTTCGGCCCGGGCTCGCCGCAGAAGGCTGCGGCGGAGAGCAGGTACGGCAGGCTGAAGAAGGCGTCCACCGCCGTCTCCACTACGGGGTTGTCCATGTGCTTGGACAGGGCCGCGCCGTGCAGACCCACCTCGATGCCCTCGATGTCTTCGATGTCCAGGTTGTGGCGGCGGCGCAGGTCGCGAAACATGTCGATTGCGGCGTTCAGGAACCGGCAGGCCGGGTAGGGCTTATAGGTCACTTCCTCCACCAGCCAGCGTTCGCCCAGCCGGCCGGTGAGCGCCTCCCAGTTGCAGTCCACGGAACCGACGACCCGCCAGAAGCCGCGGTCGCCGTCGAGCACCGATTGCTCGGCGGTGAAGCCCTCGCGGGCCAGCAGCGCGGCGGTGACCCCGGCCTCGCCCAGCGCGCCGTAAAGGGCGTACTTGGTCATCGGCCGGGGCAGCTCGCGGCCGAACTGCGACGAGGACGGCAGCGGGGCACTGGCCGCCGCGATGCCAAAAGCGTGACGCATCTGGTCCGGGTCCAGGCCCAGCAGCCTCCCGGCGGCGACAGTGGCGCCGAAGACCACGCTGCTGTAGCCGCTCACCTGCGCGAACTGCAGCTCACCCTGCTCGTTGACCACCAGCGAGCGCAGCGACATCGCAATCCGCCCGGCGACGTCGTAGCCAAGGATCACGGCGGCCAGCAGGTCCTGGCTGGAGCTGCCCTCGCGTTCGGCCACGGCCAGTGCCGGGGCCACGACGCCGGCAGCCACGTGCGCCTTGTAGTGGATGGTGTCGTCGGCGTCGATGGCGTTGCTCAGGTGCGAGTTGATGTGTGCGGCCAGGGCGGCGGGCAGCTTCTGGCCGGTGACCAGGACGGTTGCCTCGGGCGTCCCGCCGTAGCTGCCCACCACGCGGTTGATCAGCGTGCTGGAGGGCACTTCGTGGCCGGCGACGGCGCAGGCGAGTGTGTCCTTGATCAGCAGCTTGCCGGCGCGCCGTGCCGCGTCCGGCAGGTCCTCGAAGCGCGTCGCGGCGGCAAAACGCGCAAGAGTCTGGGTGTAGCTCATCGCATTAGGTTCCGTTCATTTGTAGGAAATCCGGATGGCCGGGACACCGCTAGGGTGCCGCCGTATTGCTCGCCAGCCACAGCACAGCATCGGGGAAGGCGATCATCAGGCCGATCAGGATCAGCGGCACCGGGACAATCACGGCCACGGACTTGAAGACATCGCCCAGGGTGATCCTGGTCCCCAGATTGACTTCCTTGTCTTGGACAATCGCGTGGACCACGAAGGCTAGGATGCCCACCGGCGGGGTGATCACCGCCAGCTCGCACATGATGACGATGAAGACGCCGAACCAGATCGGGTCGACTCCCAGTGTCTCCAGCACCGGCAGCAGGATCGGCACCGTCACCAGCATCATGGCCAGAGAGTCCATGAACATGCCGAGCACCAGGTAGACGACGATGAGCAGCAGGAGGAATTCCACCCGGCCCAGGCCCAGGGCTGCGACGACGTCGACCAGATCGGTGATCAGGCCGCTGACGGAGAGGAAGCGGCTGAGCACGTGTGCGCCGACCAGCAGCAGCGCGAGCGCGCCCATGGTGGAGACGGTGGAGATCAGGGCCTCCCGCACCGCCTTGCCCGCATTATCCTTGCGGCGCACCCAGAGGGTGATAAGCAGGGCGCCCAAGGCACCAACGGCACCCACCTCGGTGGCGGTGAAGAACCCGGTGAACAGGCCGCCGACCACCACCAGCATCAGCGCCGGTGCCGGCCAGATTTTGACGAGGCTCTGGAGACGCTCTGCCCAGGTGGCCGTGATCTTGGCCTGGCCCGATCCGACCGCTGAGGGGCGTACCACGGCAATGGCGATAACGACCACGCAGCACATGCCCATCAGCACGATGCCCGGAACCAATCCGGCCATCAGCTGCGGTCCGACGGGGACTTCGGCAATGCCCGCGTAGATCACCATAAAAAGGCTCGGCGGAATCAGGTGGGCCAGCGTGCCCGCGGCCAGTACGGAGCCGACAGCCAGCCGTCGGTCATAGCCTGCCTTGAGCATTTCCGGAACACCGGCACGGGTGAGGGCATAGGCAGTGCCGAACGTGGAGCCGGAGATTGATGCCAGACCGGCACCGGCAATGTTGGTACCTACGGCCAGGCCGCCGGGCAGCCAGCCCACCCACTGGCGGGCTGCGGTGTAGAGGTTTTCGGTGATTCCGGAGCGGGCCAGCAACATGCCCATCATGACGAACATCGGCAGCACGGTCAGCGACCAGGAAGCGACGTTGTCGAAGGCCATCCGGCTCAGCACGCCTTCGGTGGAGCGCCAGCCAAGAATCGCCCAGACCCCCAGGATGCCCGGCACGGCCATGGCCACCCCGACCGGGAGCTTAATCATCATCAGGGCCAGCATCATTACCAGGCCAAGGACGCCGACAGTCTGCGGCGTAACGTCCAGCCACATGCCGATGCCGGTGCCCAGGATTAGGGCCCCCGGAATGACCCGCCACAGCAACCGGCTGCGGGATGTGCCATCCGGATGGGACTTTGCCCCACGCGCCGATGGCTGGATCGGGAACGCGCCGTCGCGCTCGAGCAGGTCGGTTTCAGCTGAGGACATCGTGTACAAGCCCTTCTTCAGACCGGTCGGCTGCGGCGTTGGCCCCGGACCGGGTACGGAGAAGTCGGAGGAAGTTCAGTACGATCTGGATGGCAATAAGGGCGAAGCCGAACGGGACGAAGAAGACGGCAGGCCAGATAATCACACCCGAGACCCCGGCGGTGGCTCCGATTTCCATCTTGTCCAGTGCCTCGAACCAGCCGAAGACTGCGAACGCGGCGCACAGGGCGAAGGTCACGGCATGGGAGAACAACTCGAATTCGCGCTGCACCGGCCGGGGCACGCGGTCGAAGACAAGCCTGGCGTCGATATGCTCGCCCTTTTGCTGCGCCCAGACCAGGCCGAGCATGCAGATCATGGTCATGTACCAATAACCGCCGTATTCGAGGGTGCCGTGCAGGGACCCTGCGGGTGTTTTGCGCATCAGCGCGTTCAGCACTGTATGCAGCATCAGGATGATCACGGCCAGGATGCCGGGAACCCCGAACCAGCCGATGATCCGTTCCAGCACCGTAGGACCGGTGCCCGTATTTGCGTCCTGCTCCGTGGGAAGTGCGTCCACTGATGTCTCAACCCCTTCCGGCTGAAGGACGGCGCCGCTCACGACACCGGCCTGTTGGGTGCAATGACTTCTGTGACGAGCTTGTCGGCCAACGGGCCTGCGTCCAGGGCATTGTCGGTGAGCCACTGGCCGAATTCGTCCCAGGTTGCCTCGTCCTTGAGCCCGAGGTCCTGGGTGAGAATGCTCCGCCAGCGCGCGCTGGTTTCCTTCGCGGCCGCCACGAAGGCCTGCCCGTCCACGCCATCCGGGGCAAGGTCCGAAGCCTCGTCCAGCACCTGGTCCTGATGGGCCTTGAGCGCTTCGCGGGCGTCCGGGGCCCACTTGTGGATCCGGACGCCGTGCTTGGCTGCCCCGGCCAAGGCCTCCCCGATTTGGGCGAACGTGGCGTCGGAGAGCTGCTTCTCGACGAAGACATCGAGACGGTCCCAGAGCAGTTGCCTGGCCGCCAGCGGCAGACCGTCCCACGTGGGCTTGCTGATGCCAAACGCCATCGGCGAGGCCGGCAGCTGGACTTCCGGGTCGAGTGTCCAGTCACTGGTCACTTCGAACAGTCCCATCGGGTTGATGGCAGACGGGGTGGTGCTCGCGCAATCCACCACGCCGCGCTGCATGCCTTGATAGACCTCGGCAATCGGCAGGCTGACCACCGTAGCGCCAAGCGCCTCGAGGGCCGGGCCGTTTGAGGGCGCGCTCGCCCTGATCTGCTTGCCTTTCGTCTCGGACAGCGAGGTGACCGGTTCCTTGGCGCAGAGCAGCGAGACACCACTGGTGGGCAGCAGCGGCAGCAGCGGCTGGATGCCATGGTCCAGGACCTCCCGGGTAATCTCCTTCTGCTCCACGCCGAATTCCATCCAGGAGGAGACAAGCTGCATCGACCCCAGCAGCGGGGTCGGTTCCTGCAGGAACATCAGGTCCCCGGCCAGAGTGCTGGCTGGAAAGGCCTCCGGCGCCGAAACCGGCATGTGCATGCCGATATCGACCAGGCCGTCCGCCAGGGCCTCATTCATTTCGTTCGTCGGCACCCGGGATCCGGAATACAGGATGTCGAAACCGATCTTCCCGCCCGACCACTTCTCCACGGCCGCCGCATAGGCCTCTGCGGGTGCGGACGTCACTGTACCGGGACCGGCCGGCAACTGCATGGTCAGGGTGACCGGATCCAGCCCGGCCAGCGCGGCCTGGTACTCCGTCTGGGAGGCGTTCGCGGACACGGACTCCTGGCTGGCCGCACTGCTGCTTCCCGCCGCGCAGCTGGCCAGAACCATGCCCGCCACGGTAACGCCGCCAGCCAGGAACATGGATCGCGAGGAGAGCCTGCCTGTCATGCTGATACCTCTTTCATCGATTCCCCCTGCCAGGCTGACGGGTGCGGCAGCACCCGCCAGCGGCTTCCGTAATGCTTCGTACGGGATGGGCTGCTCTAGGCGGCAGGCCGGTGCGGTTCCAGCACGTCCTTGACCATCCGGTCCACAAACGGCTGCAGATCCAGCTCGTTGCCTGCCAGCCAGGTGTCGAATTCGGACCAGGGAACTTCGTCGCCGTAGCCGAGTTCCCCGGTGATGATCTCCTTCCAGGCGGCGTGGCCGTCGACGGCGGCACCCACCAGGGCCTGTCCGTCGATACCTGCAGGTGCCTTGCCCGGGGCCTGGGCCAGGAAGTCGTCAAAGTAGCCCCGCAGTGCCTCACGTGTGTCGGCATCCCACTCGTGGAACTCCACGTTGTGCTTGCGGGCCTCGCTCAGGGCTGCCTCGTAGGTGCCGAACATTGTCGACTTCACATGGTTCTCGACATAGACGTCGAGGCGGTCCCACATCAGCTGCCGGGCGGCCAGGGGCAGTTCGTTCCACACAGCGAGGCTCAGCCCGAAGCCCACCGGAGTGCCGGAGAACTGGACTTGCGGGTCAAGGGTCCAGTGCTTGGTCACTTCTGCCAGGCCCTGGGTGTCCGCAACGGCCAGCGAGCTGGCCGCACAGTCGACCACGCCGCGCTGCATGGCCTGGTAGACCTCGGCGGTGGGCACGTTGACCGGGTTGGCGCCGATGGCTTCCAGCTGCGACCCATGGGCGGCCGAGCTGTTGCGGACCTGCTTGCCCTTGAGGCTGGCCAGGGAGGTCCCCGGCTCCTCGGCGCACATCAGGGCGGCACTGCCGGTCGGCATCAGGGGAATCAACGGCTGGACGCCGGCCTCGGTCAGTTCATCCCGGATGGCGTTCTGGGTGATTCCGAACTCCATCCAGGCGGCCGCCATTTCCAGCGATCCGACGACGGGGGTCGGTTCGTGCAGGTAGAGCAGATCCGAGGCGAAGGAGTTGATCGGGAACTCGTCCGGGGTGAAGGCCGGAACGTGCTGCCCCATGTCCACCAGGCCCTCGGCCAGGGCCCGGTCCATCTCGTTGACCGGCACCCGGGATCCGCTGTACAGGATCTCGAACTTGAGCTTGCCTCCGGACCATTCCTCCAGGGCCTTGGTGTAAGCCTCCGGCGCGGCCGAGTAGGCGGAACCGGGACCCGAGGTCAGCTGCACCGTGAGGTTGACCGGCTCCATGTCCCCGAGTGCGGCAATGTACTCCTCTTTGGAGGCGCCGACAGGAACGGACTCCCCCGTCGAGGCATTCCCTGCGCCGGCTCCGCCTGCACAGGCGGACAGCGACACCATGGCGGCCCCAAGCAAAGCGGCCACCCCTGCCCGGCGGTACCGGGCCTGCGAGCTTCCCTTTTTCATTGCAGGGTTCTCCTATCAAAAGTTATCCAGCCACTACGATGTGAGCAGCGCCGCAGCGTCATGTGAATCAATTCACAGTGCGCTATTTCGTAGAAGACTACGAAGTATCGTCAAAGGCGTCAATAGTTTTTTGCTGCGTTACGTCGCGTTCGGCGGATCCACCACAAGGCGCGAGGAAGCGGCGGCAGTGGGCGGCAGGCATCCGGCCCCTGTCCAAGGCGGGCAGGGGCCAGGCCGTCACATGGTCCGGATCCGGGAAGGCGTCAGGCCACGGCAATGTCCAGAGGCGTGAGCATTTCCACTGGCAGCGGCTGCCAAAGCACCGAGCGGTCGGGCCGGCCTACGGTCCCGCCGCCGGCCGAGAAATGCCGTTCCAGGACTGCGGCCAGCTCGATGACGGCGTCGGCCATGCTCTCGCCTTCAGTGCAGATGTCCGGGATTCCCAGGCAGCGTGCGCTGTAGTGGCCAGCCTCCCAGGTGATCGCGACGACCACCTCGACCGAGACCTCGTCCTCGGGGTTGTGCTGCCGCTGGCGGGCGGGTTCGCCAGGCTGTACTTGTGGTGCTTCAAAGCTCATGGGAGCTCCTCTCGTCAGATTCAGCGGACCGCGCTGGCCCGGTAGAGGTCGTCGATCTCGCCGTCGGTATAGCCCAGGTATTTAAGGATCGGTGCGGTGTGTGCGCCGGATTCCGGAGTGCCGCCAAGGCCTTCCGCTGAGAGGCTGGTGCGGGAGAAGGACACGAGCGGACCCACCGGTCCCATGATCCGCCCGTAGCGCCCGTCCGGCCGGCTGGTGTACAGCAGCGCCTCGCGTGCTGCCGGTGAATCGCGCAGTTCGACGAGTCCGTCGAACCGGCACTCCTCGACCCAGACGCCGTCGCCGGAGAGCTCATGTACTGCCTGTTCGGTCGTCCAGCCGACAATGATTCCCGCCAGCCGGCTGGCCACCGGATCGCCCCACTCCTGGCGGGGCGGGGCCACCGGATCCCCGGTGGCGCGCCACCACAGTTCCCCGGCGCTTTGCTCGTTCCGGGCCACGACGGCGATCCAGCCATCGGCGGTGCGGTACAGGCGTTCGGCGGGATGGGTTCCCAGCCGTTCGGCGTCGAGTTCCGGGATCCCCCGGAAGCCGCCGTCAAGGCCGCGTTCCAGGTCCGACATCAGGAACATGCCGGCATTGAGCAGACTGACCCAAACGTCGCTGGCGCTACCGGTTGCCTTCTGTTCGTAGATGGCCATCAGCACCCCGACGGCCCCCAGGGTCCCGGTCACGTAGTCCAGGTAGGGCGTCCGGTACCACAGCGGATCGTTGCCCGGCCCGCCGGCCCGGCGTTCCAGGCCCACCATGGCCTGGATGACCATGTCGAACCCCGGATCCTTGGCACGGGGACCCTCGGGCCCGAAGGACATGGTGTGCAGGGTCAGGGCCTGCGGCTGCCGGCGGCGGATGTCCTCCGGCGCCAGCCCGAGACGCTCGGCCACGCCGAGCCGGAAGTTATGGGTCACGACGTCGGTGCTCGCCAGCAGCCGCTGCATGACTCCGGCCCCGGCCGCGGATTTAAGGTCGATGACCATATCCTGCTTGCCTGCCTGGCAGGCCAGGAAGTGCCGCTGCAGGCCGCGGTTGGGATCGCCGCCCAGGCCTTCGACCTTGATCACGGTGGCGCCCAGGTCCGCGAGCAACCGCGAGGTGAAGGGCCCGGCCACGTAGGAGCCCAGGTCCAGCACCCGGATGCCGCTCAAGGGTGCCGGGCCCGTCGGCTGCCCCTGCCGCGGGCCGTTGCCCGGAATCAGGCCGGAGATCCCGAAGGGGCTGCCGACGCCGACGGCGTCCTCGCGCTCGTCGAGAATGCCGTTGGCCGCCAGCTGCTCGTCCGTCCAGAACTCCCCCGGTTCCAGCACCGGCCCGGCGGGCAATCCGACGGCCAGTGCGGCCGCCAGAATCTCCGCCCGGTTCTTCCTGGCCACGTACTGGGCAATCAGGGGCCGGTCACCGAAGAATTTCTCCACCGGAGTCCCCACCTTGGGGATACCGCGGTCGGCCGGGTCGGCCTCGACGGGGATGTCCAGGATCCGGTAGAGCTTCTGGACTGCCGAGGGCACTCCCATGACGAACTGGATGAACGTGCCGTCCTTGCAGCGGAAGATCAGATGCTGCACGTCCTTGGGGGTGACCTTGGCGAATTCGGCGTCCGGGCGTTCGGCGCCGACCCAGAAGGGCAGCATGAGCAGTGCCGCCCCCTGCTGCAGCGACGCGGTCACCACCTGGCCGCGAGCGCTCTGCAGCCGCTCGATCAGGGCAGTCCAGGCACCCAGCACCGCGAGCATCGCCTGGCCGTAGGTCGGAAACGGCACGGCGAAGCACAACGGCCGGTCACTGTACTGCTCGGCCACCATTCCCGACCGGGCCTGGACCAGCAGGTCCACGGCCGGGGCATCCGGGGCAAAGCCGGGCACGTAGCCGGCCAGGTCCAGGACCACCAGATGGGGATGGCGCCGGGAAATCTCGGCCGCATCCCGGCGGGTGGCCGCCTCGGGGTGGTCCTCGCCGCCGACAATGCAGATGTCGGCGGCGGCCAGCCGGTCTTCAAGGTCTTCCGGGTTCCCCCTGATGGCGCCGGAGCGCCAGCCACGGTGGGCCGGATAGATGGCGTCGAAGACCTCGTCGCCCTGGGGGGCAAAGCGGTGCACCGTCATGCCGGCCTCGGCCAGCATTTTGGCGCACAGCGCGGCGCCCATGCCGGTACCAAGGTCGACGACGGTCAATTCCGCGGGGGACGAGAATCCCCGGCGGCTCTGCGTTGCCATACCGGGGCCGATCAGTTGGCCTGGAAGTTCGGCGTGCGCTTTTCCGCGAAGGCGCGGTTGGCCTCGCGGAAATCGTTGGTCAGGTCCAGCCGTGAGAGCTGCATCTGCTCGTCCAGCTCGGTGGCCAGCGGAACCCACTGCTTGCGGGTGACGCGGACGGCGTCGCGGGTGGCCAGCGGCGGGGCCTGGAGCACCTCGCGGGCCAGTTCCTCGGCAGCTTTCAGGTGCTGTCCTTCGGGCACCAGGCGGTTGACCAGGCCCAGGCGGTAGAGTTCGGCTGCCTCCATCCGGCGGCCGGTGATCAGCATCTCGGAGGCCACCTTCGAGGGCATGAAGGTCTTGATCTTGGCCCAGGTGCGGGAGCCGGACATGCCGGTCATGGTCTCGGCGATGGCGAAGCGGGCATCCTCTGCGGCCACGATGAGGTCGCACTCGGCGGCCAGATGCGCGCCGCCGCCCAGCGCATAGCCGTGGACCGCGGCGATGACCGGCTTGTAGTTGGCGGTGCGGCCCAGCCAGCCTTCGCCGCCGGTGCCGCGCAGGTGCTGCGCCCCGCCCAGATGGCCGGCGCGCAGTGCCGCGAGGGCCTTTTCGGAACGGGTCTGGTCGTCCGAGCCGAAGGAGAAGGAGCTGTGCTCCTTGACGTCCAGGCCGGCGCAAAAGGCCTTGCCCTCGCCGTGGATGATGAGCACCCACAGCCGGTCGTCGAGGTCGAATTCCATCAGGGCGGTGCGGATCTCGGATTCCAGTTGGTCGCTGAGCGCATTCAGCCGCTCGGGACGGTTCAGCTTCAGGTAGGCGATCCTGCCGTCGTTGGTGAATTCGATGGTCTGGTAATTGGTCGTGGTCATCTCGTATTTCCTTTGGTCAGTGGGACGTTGCTGGAGTCGTGGTATTGAGCAGGCCGGCTGCAGGGCCGGAGCCAAGGCCCAGTTCGGCCAGGATCTCCGCGGCGTGTTCGTCCGGCAGCGGTGCCGAGCGGAACCCGCGGGGATCGGGGGTCCAGCCGGAGAAGCTGATCAGCGGCCCGAAGCAGCCGGTAATGTGCCCATACCGGCCGTCCGGGGCGGTGATGACCAGGTTCGCCTGCCTGTTGGCTTCCCCGGCCAGCAGTTCGATGAAGGCATCTTCTGCACATTTCACTGCCCAGATGCCGGCGGCGGCCAGGACGGCCAGGACGTCGCCGGAGCTGCGCGGCCGGACGGCGGCAGCGATGGTTTCCTGTTCCCGGGGCCCCCACCCGGCGTCGTCGGCAGGCAGCCGGATGTCCAGGGCTTCGCCGAGCCTGCGGCGCATCGTGGTGCCGCGGGCGGCAACGGCAATCCACCCGTCCCGTGCCTGGTAGAGGCACTCGGCCGGATGCAGGCCGCACAGGTCGCGCGACAGCAGTGGAGCTCCGGCGACCGAGCCGTCGGGCCGCCGGGCCAGTTCCCCGCGCAGGAAGACCGCCGCCGCCAGCAGGCTGGTGTGGACCGTAACAGCCCGGCCGGTGGCGGCCCGTTCATACAACCCGGCCAGCAGTCCCACGGCGCCGAGGGCCCCGGCCCCGTAGTCGATGAACGGCGAGCGGTACCACAGCGGTTCGTTGCCTTCACCGCCGGCACGGACTTCGTGACCGCACAGGGCCTGCATAACCATGTCGAATCCGCTGTCCGCGGCCTTGGGACCGGAGCGGCCGTAGGCGCTGGTGTGCAGGTAGACCAAGTCGGGGCGCAGGCGGCAAAGATCATCCTCCCCCAGCCCCAGCCCCTCGGCAACGCCGACCCGGAAATTGTGGTGGACGGCGTCGGCGGTGCGGACAAGTTCCCGGATGGTCCGCTGCCCGTCCTCACTCTTAAGGTCGACGACGATGCTGCGCTTGCCGCGGTTGGCCGCCCAGGCGTTGCGGATTCCGGTCAGGTTCGACAGTCCGGCGGGCGGCTCCACGGAGATGACGTCGGCGCCCAGGTCTGCCAGCAGCTTCGAGGCGAACGGGCCGGCCACCCAGTTGCCGAGGTCGACGATCCTGATCCCTGCCAGCGGGGCGGTCTCCGCGGCGTCCGCGGCGGCTCCGATGTCCGTGACGCGGTCCGGTTCACCGGTGCTGCGGCCGGAAGATGCGGGATCCGTGAATCCCAGGTTGATGGGGTTCCCACCGTATTCCCAGCCTGCGGCGCTGCGTTCCACCAGCCCTGCCGCGACGACCTGCGGGTCGTCAAAGCATTCACCCGGCGGGAGGACAGGTTCGGCGGCCAGTCCGGCGTCCTTCAGCGCCCGGATCAGTTCCGGGCGCCGGCGCCGGGCCACGTAGCGTGCCAGCAGGCCGCGGTCGGCGAAGTAGTTCTCCACCCCCCGGGAGAGGCTGGGTACGCCGCGGTCCTGCGGATCCACCTCGCCTGGGATGCCGAGCACGCGGTGGACCTTGCCCAACGCCCCGGGAACCCCCAGGACCAGCTGCACGTAGTCCCCGTCCTGGCAGCGGAAGATCAGGTGCCGCACGTCCCGGGGCGCGAACATGTCGAAGTCGCGGTCAGGTTGTCCGGCCTTGAGCCAGATCTGCTGCCAGAACAGCGCCAGCGCCTGCTGGAAGCTGACCCTGACCAGCTGCCCGCTGCCGGTCCGGAGCCGCTGCAGCAGGGCGGCCCAAACACCCATGGCCCCCAGCAGCCCGGAACCGTAAAGCGCAGGGGCGAAGGCGATGTGCACCGGCCTGTTGTTGAACTGTTCGAACACGAATCCGGTCCTGGCCTGGACCAGCAGGTCCGTCGCCGGGGTGGTGTCCGGAGTCCCGGGGACGTAGCCGCCGATCTCCAGCACCACCAGCCGCGGATGCCGGTGGCTGAGCTCGGCTGCATCCAGTTGCAGCGCGGCCACGGCGTCGGGGTGGTCTTCGCCGCCGAGCAGGCAGACGTCCACCGTCTCCAGCAGCGCCGCGACCTCGGCGGCCTGGACGAGCCGCGTTCCCCGGTTCCACCAGTCGAGTGCAGGGTACAGCTGCCCGAACACCTCGCGGCCGGGATGGTCCACGCGGAAAACCTGCGCTCCCGCCCCCGCCAGCAGCCGGACCGTGACCGCCGTCGGCAATCCGGTACCCAGGTCGAGGACGCGCAGGCCGTTGATACCGGCAGGCCCGGCGTCAACGGACCCGCGCAGCCCTGGGGTGCTCATGCCGTCGGGGCCGGAGCTTGCGCCGCGAAGTGGTCCTGCCAGGACTCGCCCTCGGCGAGGGTCACGAATCCCGCCCGAATGGGCTCTTTCGGAGCCAGGCCGTGGACGTCCTCGCCGCGCTCGAGCCGCGTGGCGTTATCGATCATCCGCCGGCGGAAGCGGGCGATGGCCAGGTCGGAGGGCACCAGATGCTCCATCGGAAAGCGGTCCGTGGCTCCCATGGACCCGCTGACACCGAAGTCCTCCGGAATGAAGCGGTACATGCCGGTGAAGCTTTCGCCGCGGCGCATGGCCTCCCGGTCCTGGCCCCAGTTGTTCTGTGTATTGGGGCGGTCGGGGAGGTCGTGGAACTCACGGCCCAGGCCCCACTTGTCCATCGCGGTCTGGTCGATGCCGTAGTATTCCAGCACCTCCTGGCGGGCCGCCCCGACGCCGATCTCCCGGGTGGGGTCCCAAAAGACCATAAAGAAGTGGGAACGGTCATTCTCCACCGGCAGGGTGATCTGCATCAGGTTGTCCGGCGGCACGCAGATCGTCGTCGGGAAGGCGAAGGTGGTGATGCGCGCCGCACGCGCCTTCTTGCCCTCGGCATCCTTGTACTCGCGTACGGCAGCGTACCGGAGGCCGAAGTCGGTTTCCTGGACTTCGATGTCCGGGGACAGGTCCTTGGCGAGGACGGCGCCGGTGGATACCCGGCGGCGGCCGCCAAAGGACGGGGCCGGACCCTCCCCCTTGGCCAGCTGGGCCAGGGCGTCCTGGTGCAGCACCCCGGTGTGGGAAGAATCGAGCAGGCCTTCGACCACACGTGTGTAGTTCGCCGACGCCACCACCAGTTCCACGACCCGGTTTTCTTCCGGGAGGTCGAAGAACGGGTAGTGCGGAAACGGCGGCTCGTGCTCGGCCGGGCCGAAATAGCCCCAGACGATGCTGCCGGCTTCCCGGACCGCGAACGCCGGCTGGCGGACGCGTTCCTTGAAGCGGGGGTCCTTCACGTTCGGGGCGTCGACGATGGTGCCATCGACGGCGAACTTCCAGCCGTGGTAGAGGCAGCGCAGGCCGCCCTGCTCGTTCCGGCCCAGGCACAGCGACGCGCTGCGGTGCGTGCACAACTCGTCCAGGATGCCCACACGGCCCTCGGAATCCCGGAAGACGACATAGTCCGTCCCCAGGACCCGCACGCGGATCGGATCGCAGTCCGGCTCGGCCACATCCCGCGTCAAACACACCGGCAGCCAGTACCGCTGGATGGCGCGGTTCATTGGCGTACCGGGCTGGATGTCCATCAGCAGCTGCTTCTGTTCCTCCGGCTTCATGCTCTACCCCTCACCCCTTTGCTCGTGATGTCAAGAATTCGGTATTTCGTAGTATTTCACGTGATTTCGTTATATTCAATGATATTTCCGAACTCCCGCCGCATGCCTCCGCGCCGCCGCGTCAGTGGCGGTCCAGGACCGCCTCCAGCTCGCGGGCCAGGCGCAACCGCATGTTCGGTAGCAGCACCATGTAGGAGTTGGCGTATTCGATGTGCCGCGCGTTGGACTCGAAGCGCAGGCGGCCGGTGCGGCTCAGGTGCTGGTAAAGCCAGACGCTGGAGAACAGCATGTAGAAGTCCACCGCCAGCGCATCGCATTCAACGCCGCCGGCCTCGTGGTAGACCTCCAGGAAGAGCGGCCACGTGGTCATCATCTCGATGGTGCTGCGCAGGTAGCCCAGGTCGCGGGCGGGGTGGCCCAAATGGGCCAGCTCCCAGTCCAGCACGCCGGTCAGCTCGTTCCCGTCTGCCAGGACGTTGTGGAAGCCCAAGTCACCGTGGACCAGGACCTGCCGGGCCTCGATGCCGTCCACATGCGCCTCGAGCCAGTCCAGCGCGCCCAGCACGCTGGCATACGGTGCGCTGTACTGTTCCACGGTTTGCCGGAATTCCGCCAGCTGGGCCTTCAGCTGTTCCGAGGTCAGGTCCTTACCGGCCAGGAACGGATCGTCGGCGACGTCCTCCACCCCGATCGCGTGCAGCAGGCCCACCTGCTCGGCCAGCTGCAGGGCCAGGCCTTCATTGGCGGGGGGTTCGAAAACGTCCCCGGCCGTAGTGCCGCGCAGCCG
This sequence comes from Arthrobacter hankyongi, assembly GCF_022012395.1. Taxonomy (GTDB): domain Bacteria; phylum Actinomycetota; class Actinomycetes; order Actinomycetales; family Micrococcaceae; genus Crystallibacter; species Crystallibacter hankyongi. The sequence goes on along the minus strand of NZ_JAKLTQ010000002.1, from coordinate 249,754 downwards.
CTCCATGATCAGGAACGCCGAGCCAAGGCGGCCCGGATCGGTCTCCAAGCGCAGCGGCTTGGGAACCTTCAGTCCGGCCCGGTGGAGCCGTTCCAGCAGCCCTGCTTCGGCCACCACGGAGGTGCCGTTCATCTTGGTTTCCTGGTCCTTGCGCATAATGACCTCGCGCGGGTAGCCGGCAGCGTCGTGAAGGGTCAGGGCCAGGGTGGTTTTGGACCGGCCGCCGGGCAGCTGCACCACGTCGCCGAGGCATACATCGGGGCCGGCCAAGGGGTCGGAGCGCAGGTAGGCTTCGAGGCCGGCGACGTCGATCGCGGCCCGGGACACGGTGTCCGGGCTTGGCGGGTTGAGCAGTTCCAAGACCCGGTCGGCGCTGGCCCCCATCTGGGCGATTTCCCCGGCCAGGTCGTGCACGCCCGCATAGGCCTCGGGGTCCGCGGACAGGTTTCCAAGCCGTTCGGACAGCCAGGCCAGGATGTGGGCGCTGCGTGAGGCATGGGCCGCGGGCAGCCGCTGCCCCGCGCTCTCTAGGGCGGGCACCACGGAGCACTGCAGGGTCTCCACCGCGTTGGTCAGAAGCCAGTTGGCGACCTTGAGTTCATCGGACAGGGACGCCGGGGCGACGCGGTGGTCGTTGTCGACGGTCATGGTTCCTCCTCGGCTTCCCCTCAGGCTTCCGGCACCAGCGGACAGCTGCGCTCGATATGCCCGTAGGCTTCCTCGCCGTCCCAGGTGTAGCGGGCCCGGCCTTCGTATAGCCGGTTGCCCCGCCCGTCCCCGGCGGCTTCCTTGCCCAGCACCAGGTCATTGGGAATGCGCATGGCCATGGGCAGCACGCGCAGGACCTCGATGCCGATCTCAAATGTCGATTCCGCGTTGGATAGCTTCAGGTTCTCGATCTCGAACGGCTTGTCGGGATCCTTCAGGAAGGACGGCTCCATGGCGAAATCATGGAAAGTCGTGCCGTCGCTGACGAAGCCGCGGGCGATCGAGTTGCCGGTCTTGCGTTCATAGTTCGCCAGTACGTTAAAGGACTTGCCGCTGGGGAAGACGGCGTTGAACCAGATGTGGCTGTTGAGCTTGGAGAAGTCGCGGGGACCGCGCGAGTGGTCCCGCATGGCACCGGCCTTCTCCATGATGAAGGTCTCCCCCCGGGCATGGATGGTGCCCGTGGCCAGGCAGGTCTGCTCATGGTGCATGGTGGCGAAGTGCTGGTTCTTCAAATGCGCGCTCATGTCCCACAGCGGCGCGGCGGCGTCGAACTGCAGGTCCAGCTGGAACGGCTGGGCCAGTCCGTCGCGCAGGGCGCCGTCCTCGACGTCGGCCTGGGTCACGTACCGGCCGACGCCGTCGAACTGCAGCCGGAAGCGGCGGAAAGGCTCGATGCAGCTGAGCTTGATGCCGGCGGAGCCGGGACCGGCCTCGTGGGCCCCGCGGGCGAAGGCCCGGGACAGGAAGTAGCGGTTGTCCGGCAGGAAGACGATGACCGTTTCCCGCCAGATCGACTTGTCGTAGGGCATGCGGGCGATGTGGACCCAGACGCCGAGGTCCTGTTCCCGGTCCCAGGCCTGATAGCAGAAGTTCTCCGCCCACAGGTCCTCTTCCGGCGGCTGCGCCAGCGGGAGTTCGTCGATGGGGTCGATTCCGGTGGGGTTGAAATTGGTTTCCTTGGTCAGCACGGGGGCTCCTTACGGGTTGAAGGTCAGCACGGGCTTGATGACTTTGCCGCTGGAGGCATCAGCCATGGCCTGTTCGATCTGCTCGAACGGATAGGTACGGATCAGCTTGTCCACCGGGAACCGGCCCTGCCGGTACAGTTCCATCAGCGCCTGCAGGAACGCCGGGGTGCCGTCACCCATGACCACGCCGCGCAGGTTCTTGGCCCCGGAGATGAAGGGGACCACCGGCAGGGTGGCGGCCTCGCCGCCGCCGGGTGCCCCCACCAGGCCCATGGACCCGCCGCGGGACAGGGCCGCGAGCGCTGCCTCGAGGACCTTGATGTTCGCTGTGGTCTCCACGATGTGGTCGGCTCCGCCGCCGGCGGCTTCCTTGATGGCAGCCGTCAGATCCCCGGTTTCGGCCCCGTTGATGGTGTCCGTGGCTCCCAGTTCGCGGGCCAGGGCCAGCCGCTCAGGCACCATGTCCACGGCGATGACCTTGGTTGCCGGGGTTAGTGCCGCCGCTATGACCGCCGAGAGGCCGACGGCGCCCGCCCCGAGGACCACCACGGACTGGTTGGATCTGGGCTGCAGCACGTTCAGTACCGCACCGGCCCCGGTGACCACGCCGCAGCCGAACGGGGCCAAGGTCTCGGCCGGGATGTCCTCCGGCGCGGCCAGCACGGTGCGCTCCTCGACCAGGGCATGGGTGCTGAACGAGGACTGGCCCAGGAAGCGCATGCCCAGGGCCTGTCCCTGCAGGGTGGCCACGGGCGAGCCGTCGTTGCGGACCCCGGACCAGCGCAGCGCCGGTTTCTCGCACAGTGCCGGGTGGCCGGTGGTGCACGGACCGCAGCCGCCGCAGGAGGGGGAGATCAACAGGACTTTGTCGCCGGGGCGGACACTGGTCACCCCTCTGCCCACGGCCTCGACGATGCCGGCGCCTTCGTGGCCGACGACGCCGGGCAGGGAGAACGGGATCTTGCCTTGCTGCACGGAGATGTCCGTATGGCAGATGCCCGAGGCTGTGATCCGCACCAGCACCTCGGTGCCCTGCGGCTCGGCAAGCTCGATGTCCTCGAACTTGAAGGACTGGTGCGGCGCGTGGCACACCGCGGCGGTGGTAAGCATGGCTTCCCCTTCTTAAAGGTAGGCGTCGGTAAACCTTGGATGGACGGGACGGTGGAGGGATTAGGCAGGCTGCGGGCCGGCTTCAACGGCTGCCAGCGAGTTCCGGAAGGCCCGGAGGTCGTCGATGAAGAGCCGAGGCTGTTCCAGCGCCGCAAAGTGCCCGCCGGCTGGCGCTTCGTGCCAGTGCCGCACCGGCAGTCGGCGTTCCATCCAGGCCCGCGGCGACCTCACAATTTCCGCCGGGTAGATCCCGACGCCGGCCGGCACGGTGATCGGCCCCGGCGTGCCTTCGCCGCGCTGCTCGGCCAGGAACTGCTCACGGTAGAGCCGGATCGAGGACCCGATGGTGCCGGTGAACCAGTACAGCGAGAGGTTGGTCAGGAAGGCATCCCAGGAGACGGCGTTGCGCAGGTCCCGGACGCCGCCGCGCTCGCAGTCGGTCCAGGTATGGAATTTGTCCAGCACCCAGGCGCACCAGCCCACCGGCGAGTCGGTCAGCGCGTAGGCCAGGGTCTGCGGGCGTGTCTTCTGGATGGCGTAGTAGCCCAGCCCCTCGGCCGCGTGCACTGCGTTGGCCGCCAGCCATGGCTTCTCGTGCTCGGCGACCACCGCGAGCGGGTCCGCCAGGTCCGCCGGCGGGACCGGCTGGGCGATGCTCAGGTGCAGGCCGATGACCCGGTCCGGATGCAGGGCCGCCAGGTGCGAGCCGACCAGGCTCCCCCAGTCCCCGCCCTGCACCACGTAGCGGTCGTACCCCAGTTCCTCCATCAGCCGCGCCAGCCGCCCGGCGATAGTTCTGGGAGACATCCCGGGCCTGGAAGCGCCCGGCGAACCGGCATAGCCCTGCAGTGAGGGGGCGACGACGTGGAACGCCGCGGCTTCTTCGCCTGCTTCCCGGGGCCGGGCCAGACGCGGAATGACGTCCAGGAACTCGACTACCGAACCGGGCCAGCCGTGCAGCAGCAGGACGGGCACGGCGTCCGCATCCTCCGCCCGCAGGTGGATGTGGTGGACCGGCAACCTGTCAATTTCGGTGCGGAAGTTCGGCAACGCGTTCAACCGCTCTTCGGCGGCGGCGAAGTCGAAGCCGTCCCGCCAGTACGCGACCAGTTCCCTCAGGTAGTCCGGGTCGGTGCCGTAGGACCAGTCCGGCGCCTCAAAGGGCTCGGGCCAGCGCGTCAGGTCGATGCGCTGCCGGAGCCGTTGAACCTCTCCGGGGGCGAAAACAAAACGGAATGGCGTTGTCGTCATTGACATCGTCCCTTCTGGTCAGCCGTGGTGTCCGGCTAGTGTCCTGCGGAAATCAGGGCATCGAGGTGCTGGGACAGCATCGCTTCGAAGCGGGCATGGGTGTCGATCGCGGTCACGAGCATGTCGATGTTGTTGATCTTGCCCGCCGCGACATCGCGCAGGACTCCGGCGGCCAGTGCCGAGTTCTTCAACTGGCACCAGACACCGAAGAAGGCCAGGCGGTCCGCGGAGATTTCCGGTCCGCCGCTGTCGCGGTAGCGCTCCATGAACTGCTCCCAGGGCACTAACCGCTCCACAGCGGGCCGGCAGTACGCCAGGTCCTCGGCCGGGTCGCCCACATGCGCGAACTCCCAATCCAGCATTCCGGTCAGCTGCCCTTCATCGAGCAGGATGTTGTGCAGGCCCGCGTCCCCATGCACCAGACAGGGCTTCGCGGTGAGCTTGTGCACGTTCTCGCGGATCCACACATGTCCCAACTCGACGGCGACCGAGGGCGGCAGCGAGGAGCTGCGCCAGGACTGCTCATAGTTGGCGCGGGCGGCTTCGACGATCTCCGGCAGGTCGGCAGGCGGCGAATCGACCAGGTCCGCCACGGGCACCGAATGCAGCCGTCCGAGTGCCTCGGCCAGGGCCAGCGCGGCCTCCGGCGTCGCACCGGCGGTGTCGATGAGCATGCCCGGGGCCGCGCCGGCGAGTCGGCGGGTGATCAGGAATGGCTGCCCGAAAACATCTCCCCGAGGTTCGAGGAGCAGTGGTTCGGGCACACTGATGCCTGCCTCAAACAACCGCTCCAGCAGCGGGTACTCCTCCGTCACGGAAAAGTCGAAATTACCCGTGTCCATACGGACAACGACCCCATCGCGCCATCCCGCCGGCCCGCTCCCGGGTTCAATGTCGACAAGGAACGTTGATTTGGATTGTCCGCCCACAAGAGCTTCGACTCCGGCAACCTTTGGCCGGGGTCCGTCCCAGACCCATGTGCCGAGATAGGCGTCGAGGGCAGCCGCATCCAGCGGAGTTCCAGCCGGAGTGTTGGCGGCACCAGGGTGCGGGGCATCCCGGGTCTCGGCGATGGCCTGCTCGAGGGCCTGGCGTCCGGCCTTGTCCGTGGCGGCGATATCGCGCAGCAGGTTCCAAATTCCTGCGGACTCGGTCTCCGGACAGTCCCGAAGACTTTCGCCGAGGGACCGCACGGCGTTGCTGACCGCTTCGCCTGCCGTGGGAGCGTCCGGCCCGTCCACCCCGCCAAGCAGGTTGCGGGCACGGCCAAGGTTGGCCTCATGCCGGGCCGAGAACTCGGCTTCGATCTGCGGCAGCCGGCTCTCGGTGGTAATCAGCCGCACCAAGGCCTGGTCCAGCCGCATCGCCATCCGCCTGCGCTCGGCGTTGGCGGTATCCGGGTCGTACACTCCGGTGGCCGCCTGCCGCACCAGCTGGAGTGCGCGCCCCTTGGGCAGGGCACGGGTCTTGGCCCAGGCGGAGCGGTCCGCCGCCAGGCTCACCGCTCCTCCAGCCCGTAGACGCGGTTCGGGCCGACGACGAACAGCGGCGAGTGCCCGTTGCCTTCCTCGCCGCGTACCCGCACGCGCACCGGCTGCTCGCGGTGGATGGGCCGGATCCGGCCGCCGTCGGGCATGACGGTCTCCTCGACGTCGCCCACACCGTAGACATCCGTCTCCACCGTCAGCTCGTCGCCGCGCCAGGCTCCCAGACCCTTGGTGTCGTTCCAGCCGTGGTCGTAGCCGGTGCCGCGGTAGACCCAGGCCCTGCCGATGGCCTCCACGTCCAGGTCCCAGACCTGCCCGTCGGCGGTCTTGGCCTGGATGCTCATGGTGCTGTACAGACGGGTGCCGGGGATGAACTTGATCTCATGGGAGCCATCGACAATCTCCGAGGGTTCCTCGCCATTGACCTGCATGGCGCCGTCGAGGTAGATGCGCTTGCCGTTCTCGTCCTCGATGGTGAAGAAGAATCCGGAGTAGCTGTCGGTCGCGAACGCCACGTACACCAGCAGGATGCCCAGGCCGCCGCCCCGGCTGGCCGACGGAATACCGCCGCGGTTGCGCGTGCCGGTAAACGGTTCGAAGCCGCCGACGCCCGGACGCACGCCCCAGGAGTGGTCGCGCCAGCCGAACCACTTGTCGAGGGTGTGCTCCTGGCCGTCCACCACCAGGGTGCCGCTGGTCCAGCCGACCTGGCTGAAGCGGCGGTAGTCCTGGGTCACACGGCCGTCAGTTTCGCCGTAATGCGGGTTCTCCAGCCTGGTGAAGACCGGGCGGAAGGTCAGGTCAAACGCGTCACCGTACTCGTTCGGCTCGCAGATCATCCGGGTTTCCTGGAACGCTACCGGGAACTCGGTGCGCATCGGGCCCAGCGTCAGAGGTTCCACGATGGGACGCAGCGGACGGGAGATGCGGATATTCCGCTGCACGGACTGGCCTGCCTGGGTAGTGACGAAGCCGTCCATCACATTGAGGTTCTTGTAGACCCCCATGCCGGTGAGCAGGGCAGCCGAACCGTCCGGAGCCATGGTGGTGTACGCGTAGCGATCGTAGAAGCGGTGGTCGGTGACGGCTGCCTGCTGGAACAGCAGCGGGGACTGGTGGTACAGGGACTCATCAAGGCTGGTCAGCATGGATTTTCTCCAGATCGGATCGGCGTTCAGTTCTGGTATGCCCGGGCGCCCGGGGTAAAGGTGACGGGAACGGAGTGGGCGCCGCGGTTCATCGCGCCGCTGGTGCCCAGCTCGACCTCGCCGGCCAATCGGTAGTCAGGCATCCGGGCCAAGACCTGCTCAAGGGCGATGCGCATTTCGGCACGGGCCAAGTGCTCGCCGGCGCACCGGTGGATGCCGTGACCGAAGGCCACATGCGGGTTGTTTGGACGGTCGATGTTGAACTTTTCCGGGTCCTCGAACTTCGCCGGGTCAACGTTCGCCGCACCCCAGGCCAGGCCGACACGCTCGCCCTCCGTGATCCGGACGCCTTCGAGTTCAATGTCGGTGGTCGCGGTCCGGCCCATCATCTGCACCGGGGTCTCCAGCCGCAGGGATTCCTCCACCGCATTGGGGATCAACTCCGGGTTCTCGATCAGGCGCTGCTTGACTTCCTGGTGCGCTGCCACCAGCCACAGCGCGCTGGAGATGCCGTTGACGGTGGTTTCCTGGCCCGCGATCACCACCGTGACGGCCATGGCGACCGCCTTCATGTGCCCGATCGGCGCGCCGTCGATCTGTGCGTTGGCGATCATGCCCAGCATGTCATCGCGGTCGGTGCCCTCGGCGTCCGTCACGATCTGGTCCACGAACTGGAACAACGCCATATTGGCCGCCTTCTTGGCCTCGGGATCGCCGGCCGTGGCAGCGTTGTTCAGGTCCGCGGTGAGCTTGACCATGGTCGGGCCTTCGTCGGACACGCCAAGAATGAAGGCAATGACCGCCGGCGGGACGTAGCGTGCGATCTCCATCAGGTCGGCCGATCCGGCCTCGATGAAGCGGTCGATGGCGATGTCAGTTTCCCTGCGGATCAGGTCTTCCCATTCCGCGACCTTCTCCGGACGCAAGACGGGAACCAGCAGCTGCCGGTACTTGCGGTGGTCCGGCGGATCGACCTCAACCGGGATGGGCCGGAAGGCGGTGCCCAGAGCCGGGATGGTCGAGCCCTGGCCCGAGCACAAGTTGCCCACGTCGTTGGCTGCCCGCCGGATGGCGTCGTAGCTGACCACCGCCCAGTAGCCGCCGAAGGCCTCACCGCGAACCACCGGTCCGTGTTCGCGCAGCTCGGCGTAGGCCTGGGCGTGGCCATGGTCCGAATTGACCTTGACAATATCCAGTACCGGGCTCTTCGTGGCTTCCGTCATTGGAACTCCTTTGTATCGGACGAGGTTGGAACGTGCACGTGCTGGAAGTGCGCTCGGGGCTAGCCCTGGCGGTTGGCCGGCTGGGTGCTCGGCAGCGGGGTGACGACGCTGATCCCACCGTCGACCGGAATCTGGACGCCGGAGATGTAGCCGGCCAGGTCGGAGAGCAGGAAGAGTGTGGCGGAGGCGATGTCGTCCGGGTGTCCGCCACGGCCTAGCGGGACGGCCAGTTCGACCGGGCGCAGGGCATCGGGATTCGGGTTGGGGTCGCCGCCGGAGGCAAGGATGCGGCCGGGAACTACGGTGTTCACGCGCACGCCGGCCGGGCCGAACTCGTGGGCCGCGGCAGCGGAGAGTTGGTGGACGGCGGCTTTGGCCGCACCGTAGAGGCCCAGGCGCTTCGTGCTCGCCACCCCAGCCAACGAACCGATGTAAACCACGCTGCCGCGGCCGCGACGGGCCAGCTTGGGAATCCCGATCTGGGTCATCAACAGGGCATGCCGCAGAACCAGATCGAACTGGCGCTGGATGGAGTCTTCATCGGTATCGGCCAGCAGTTGCGGGACGGTAACGCCGACGACGTCGACGATGCCGTAAAAATCATCACCGAACCACTCTTCGGCGCGCTGGAAGACCGCTTCCATGGCGGCGCGGTCGGTCACGTCCGCCGCCAAGCCTTCCCCGCCGCTGCGTTCCGCGGTCCGGCGGGCCTGCTCGGCGTCAATGTCTACGCACAGCACCCGGCCGCCGGCCTGCGACACTGCATCGGCGACCGCACCGCCGATGCCTTGGCCGGCACCGAGCACCACGACGCCCCTGCCGCCCAGATCCAGTTTCTTGACGTAGTCAACGGAATCGTAGGCAGTACTGGCGTTGTTCGAAACCTCAGACATGCAGAGTCCTTCGCTGTCGGCAGGGTGCACTGCCCGGCCCCGGGACCGGGCGGCGCACCGTGTGGGTTGTGTACCCCCGGCCCGGCGCCGGGGGCAGGATGGATAGCATCACGCCCCGCGGACGCCCGAGCCGGGCATGATGACCGCATGGGCTTCGGTGAAGCCCTCCAGCCCGGCCCGGTTGGCGCCGCCGCGGCCGGTACCGCTGAGTTTCACGCCGCCCCAGGGTGCCCGGCCGTCAACGCCGGCCCCGCCGTGGGCGTTGATCCAAGTCATGCCAGCGTCGATCCGGCCGGCGACGCGTGCCGCGTACTCGACGTCTGCGGACCAGACCGAGCTGCCCAGTCCGTACTCGGAGTCGTTGGCCATGGCGATGGCCTCGTCCACCGAGTCGTAGCCGATCACCGGCAGCACGGGGCCGAACTGCTCCTCGGCCACCACAGAGGCAGAGTTCTCCAGGCCGCTGACTACGGCCGGCAGCATGAAATAGCCCTTGTCCGGGTCCGAGGCGAGCATGCCGTATTCCTGGACGGTGCCGCCGGCAGCGCGGGCCTCCTCGAGTAGACGCTTGACGTTGTCCCGGATGACGGCCGTGTGGAGCGGCCCCATGGTCGTGGCCGGGTCCAGTCCGTCGCCCACGACGGTGTTGGTTAGAGCTGCGCCCAGGCCTTCGACGACCTCGCCCACCCGCGCCTTCGGAACGTACAGGCGCTTCAGCGCGATGCAGGCCTGTCCGCCGAACGGGAACGCGGCGGCAATGAACCGGCCATAGATGGCGGCATCGTCCAAGGCGTCGTCCAGCACCACGGCGGGGTCGTTGCCGCCCAGTTCGAGGGTGACGGTGGTCATTGTGTCGGCGGCTTCCTTGGCCACCAGTGCCCCGATGGGGGTACTTCCGGTGAAGTGCACGTTCCGTACCAGGGGATGCTCCACCAGAGCCTGTGCCACGGCGGTGTCCGGCGAGGAGATCAGCGACAGCACGCCCTTTGGCAGGGCGGCGGCCAGCTGCCCGAAGATCCTCAGAACCGTCAGCGGAGCCGTGACCGGCACGTGTGCAATGACGGAGTTGCCGGCCAGCAGTGCCGGGGCGATAGTGATGATGCCCATGCCGATCGGCACATTCCACGGGGTGAGCAGGCCCACGACGCCGTACGGGGCACGGTAGACCTTCGTGTGGTGCATTCCGTTGTCGCCGAGGTCCTCCCCTTCGGCGAGCCACTGCAGGTGGGTCTGGAGGAACTTGACGGGATAGTCCAGATATTTCAGTTCCCGGGCCGCATCGGCCCGGACCTTGCCGTGTTCGCGGGTGAGCAGTTCATCGGCACCGGCCATGTCGATGGCAGCCAGGGCCTGGGCGATCCGCTCGTACCGTTCCACTGGAGACAGCGCCGCCCAGCCCGGCTGGGCGCGGTGGGCGGCCTGCACGACTTTATCGACGTCCCCGCCGGCCATGCGGGGAATGGTTCCGACGGCTTCGTCGATCCGGGCCGGATTATACACGTTGACGACGCCGGAGAAGGACAAATCAGCGCCGCTGACCAACTGGAAATCTGCTGAATTCAAGGGTGATCCTGCTTTCCGATCGCGGAGGTTGACATAGGGAAGTGCGGGTCGTTGCCAGGTGCGAACCGCCCTGGCTGTGCAATTACCGCTGGGCGCGGTAAAGGTCCTGAGTCTGAGGCAGGGCTTTAATGCTTGGAGACGAAAGGTCCTGTCAGGCAGGGTTTTTTCGTGGCAGTCATCAGAACCTCGTTGTCGTGACGATCTTATTTCGCCACAGCCTACGATATTTCGATGAGTGGGCACAACAGTTTTTCGCCAAGAATCTCCACGGTGGAGCCATTCCGGCGCCGCCACTGCTGTCCGCACGCTTGCTTTGGGTCGCCCATCGTTCGCCTGCCGGCCCCAAATGGCCCCCGCCACCCCATAGGATCAAAAACCCTTGCTCTCAATTACGAAGAACCGTAGGCTTATGCGATATCTCGTACAAATGAGCATGCGTGGATGACGCGAAAGGAAGCAATCACGTGGATCCGATCGAGCAGAAAAAAGTGCTGATGAAAGTCGGCCCCGGCAACCCGATGCACGACACCATGCGACGGTACTGGTTGCCCATCTGCCTGGTCAGCGATGTGGCCGAGCCGGACGGTGATCCGCACCGGGTGACAGTGCTGGGGCAGGACTACGTCGTCTTCCGGGATACGGAAGGCCGGCTGGGACTGCTGGATGAACTGTGCACGCACCGCAGTGCGTCGCTGTGCCTGGGCCGGAACGAGCAGGGCGGCCTGCGCTGCCTTTACCATGGCTGGAAGTTCGCCGTCGACGGGGCCATTGTGGATGCCCCGAACGTGAAGGACCCCCGCTTCAAGGAGCGGGTCCGCCAGCCGTCCTACTCCATACGCGAGGCCGGCAGCATTGTCTGGGGCTACTTCGGCCCGCCTGAGTTGGAACCGCCCATGCCCAACCACACCTTCTTCGACGTGCCGGAGGAAAACCGGGTGGTGGAGATCGTGGCTTCCTCCGCCAACTACACCCGCCTCGTGGAGGGGCTGATCGATACCACGCACACCGGCGTGCTCCACCAGGACGCCCTGAAACAGCTCAGGGAGGGCAAAGGACCGGCCCCGGTCTTCGGCACCACCCAGCGCAAGGTCACCACGGGCGTGATCGCCAAGGACCTGGCACCGACCATCGAGGTCCAGGAAACGGACTTTGGCTTCCGCTACGCGGCCATCAGCAGCTTCGAAGAGAACGGCCAGCTGAAGCGGCAGGCACGCATCACCAGCCTCGTCCACCCCACCACGGTCTACATCCAGCCGGACAACATCGTCCAGATCACTCTGCCGGTGGACGACAACCGTTCGCTGTTCTTTATGGTGTTCTGGTCCGAAGCCCGCCAAATCGGCGTCGGAACGGCCCGCCAGGAGGTACTGGAGTACTACGGCATTGACGAAACCGGCATGAACAAGTGGGGCCTGGGCCGCGAGTACCACGATCTCCCGGACAGGCCGAACCGCTCCAACAACTGGCTGCAGGACCGCGAGGCGATGCGCCGTGGAGAGAGCTTCACCGGCATGCAGCGGTTCATCCCTGAGGATTGGGGCGTGAATCAGTCCATGGGCCCCGTCGACCTGTATCCGATCGAGCATCTGGTGCCGGCGGACCTGGCCATCGCCCGGTACCGCCGCCAACTGGTGGACAACACCAAGCGGGTGGCCCAGGGCGAGGACCCGCTCGGCCTCAGCCCCAAGGATTCGCCCAAGCCGGCGAACATCATGCTCGACGAAGGCCAGGACTGGCGCAGCCACTTCGCCGCCAGCCAGCAAATGGGCTGACGCACGGGTGGCAGGCCGCCACCCAAGCCATCGAACTGCAGCAGATCCATCCAAACGAAACGGCCGCACTTGGTCTGCGGCCTTGCCGAGTCAGGAACCAGCCATGCCGGAAGCGCAGGCCACACTGGCCACTCCAAACAGCACGGAACCGCACCGTGACACCATCCACCAACTCGACCGCGTCGTCATCCGCTTCGCCGGTGACTCCGGGGACGGGATGCAGCTCACCGGGTCCCGGTTCACCCAGGAAAGCGCGGCCTTCGGCAACGACCTGTCGACGCTGCCGAACTTCCCGGCTGAAATCCGGGCACCCCAGGGCACCCTGCCCGGCGTCTCCTCCTTCCAGGTCCACTTCGCCGACCACAATGTGCTCACCCCCGGCGATGCCCCGGGCGTTCTGGTCGCCATGAACCCGGCAGCCCTGAAGGCCAACCTCGCGGATCTGGCTGCGGGCGCGACGATCATCGTCGACACCCACGACTTCACCAGCCGGGCCCTCAAACGGATCGGCTACGAGGAGAATCCGCTGGAGGACGGCACGCTGGACGCTTACTCCGTCCATGCCTTCGACCTCACCGGCCTGACCGTCGAGGCGGTCAAGGACTTCGGCCTGACCCGCAAGGACGCGGCCCGCGCCAAGAACATGTTCGCCCTCGGCCTGCTTTCCTGGATGTACAGCCGTCCCGTCGAATCGACCCTCACCTTCCTGGAACGCCGGTTTGCTTCCTCCCCGCAGATCCGCGACGCCAATATTGCCGCGCTGAAAACCGGGTGGAACTTCGGCGAGACCACCGAGGCCTTTGCCGTGAAGTTCGAGGTCAAGCCCGCACCGATGGCACCGGGCACCTATCGCAATATCACCGGCAACACGGCGTTGGCGTACGGCCTGATCGCCGGCTCCACACAGTCCGGCCTGCCGCTGTTCCTGGGTTCCTACCCCATTACGCCGGCCTCCGACATCCTGCACGAGCTGAGCAAGCACAAGCAGTTCGGCGTCACCACCTTCCAGGCCGAGGACGAGATTGCCGGCGTCGGCGCCGCCCTCGGCGCCTCCTTCGGCGGCGCCCTGGGCGTGACGACGACGTCGGGGCCGGGCATTGCGCTCAAGGCGGAGACCATCGGGCTTGCCGTCATGCTGGAACTGCCCATGGTCGTCGTCAATGTCCAGCGCGGCGGCCCGTCGACAGGGCTGCCGACCAAGACCGAGCAGGCAGACCTGCTGCAGGCCATGTTCGGCCGAAATGGGGAATCCCCCCTGCCGATCATTGCCCCGCAATCGCCTGCCGACTGCTTCGACGCCGCTGTGGAGGCGGCCCGGATCGCCGTCACCTACCGCACGCCCGTCATGCTGCTCTCGGACGGCATGCTGGCGAACGGGTCCGAGCCCTGGCGGATCCCCGAACTGGCGGACCTGCCCCGGATCGACCCGGATTTCGCCACCAGTCCGAACCACGTCAACGCCGACGGCGGGCCGGAGTTCTGGCCCTACCTGCGCGACGAACAGACCCTGGCACGGCCGTGGGCCCTGCCAGGAACCGCAGGCCTGGAACACCGGATCGGTGGCCTCGAGAAGGCGGACGGACACGGCAACATCTCCTACGACCCTGCCAACCACGACCATATGGTGCGCATCCGGCAGGCCAAGGTCGAGCGGGTCGCCGAGTCGCTCCCGCCGCTGCAGGTCGACGATCCACATGGCGACGCGAAGTTGCTGGTCCTGGGCTGGGGGTCCACCTACGGCCCGATCGGAGCCGCTGTCCGCGAGGTGCGCGACCAGGGCTATGCCGTCGCCCAGGCACACCTGCGCCATTTGAACCCGTTCCCCAAGGACCTCGGGACGCTGCTGAAGCGCTATGAAAAGGTCCTGGTGCCGGAGATGAACCTCGGGCAGCTGTCCCTGCTGCTGCGCGCCAAGTACCTGGTGGACGTTGCCGGCTACAACCAGGTGCGCGGCCTGCCGCTGCGGGCCTCCGAACTGGCCGACGCCATCCTGCAGCTGGTTGAACCTGCCGGTAGCGGCCAAAACTTGACGAAGGAGTCAATCGGATGACCTCCACCAGGCTTCCCTTCCCGGGCCTGCGCGATGTTCCCGCCAGCGAGGCACCACAGAGCCGGAAGGATTACACCAGCGACCAGGAAGTGCGCTGGTGTCCGGGTTGCGGCGACTACGCCGTGCTCGCTGCCGTCCAAGGGTTCCTGCCGGAGCTGGGACTGAAGCGGGAAAACATTGTCTTCATCTCCGGCATCGGCTGCAGCTCCCGCTTCCCGTACTACCTGGACACCTTCGGGATGCACTCGATCCACGGACGGGCGCCGGCCATTGCCACCGGCCTGGCCACCAGCCGTCCCGACCTGTCCGTATGGGTGGTCACCGGAGACGGCGACGCCCTCTCCATCGGCGGAAACCATCTGATCCATGCCCTGCGCCGGAACGTGAACATGACCATCCTGCTGTTCAACAACCGGATCTACGGCCTGACCAAGGGTCAGTACTCCCCCACCTCGGAATCCGGCAAGATCACCAAGTCCTCTCCGAAGGGCTCCCCCGACAGCCCGCTCAACCCGGTGTCCCTGGCTCTGGGCGCCGAAGCGAGCTTCGTGGCGCGCACCATCGACTCCGACCGCCAGCACCTGACCTCGGTGCTCTCCGCGGCGACGGCCCACCGCGGCACGTCCCTGGTGGAGATCTACCAGAACTGCCCGATCTTCAACGACGGCGCGTTCGACGCGGTCAAGAACCCGGAGACCAAGGCGGATGCCGTCATTCCGCTCGTCCATGGCGAGCCCATCCGGTTCGGCCCGAAGGGCGAGGACGGGCTGGGCATCCGGGGCATCGTCAGGGACCCGCTGTCCGGCTCGCTGCGGGTGGTCGACGTCGCAGATGTGGGCGCGGACCGGATCCTCGTCCATGACGCCCATGCAGCCGATCCCACTACCGCCTTCGCGCTCTCGCGGCTGACCGGCTCCGGACACCTCACCCAGGCCCCCATCGGCATCTTCCGCTCGGTAGAGCGCCAGACGTACGACGACGTCGCCCGGGAACAGGTACGCAGCGCCAGCGAAGGCATCACCGACCGCTCGACAGCCCTGGACAACTTGCTGCACAGCGGCGACACCTGGACCGTCGTCTGAGCTGAGGGGCCGCGCCAGCGGCGACAAAGGGACCTTCGGCAGGGTGTTACGCCCTGTCCGGAGGTCCCTTTGTCTTGCCCTGCCAGGGCCTAACTTCACCGGGCGCACGCCGCCGGCGCTGCCGGCAAACCTGATCGGCCATGCCGCAGGCCCTCCCCGGGATTCCCGGGGAGGGCCTGCGGCTGCCGGTGCGGCGTTTCCTAGCCGGGCTGGCCCTGGGGCTCCAGCACGGCCACCGCCGGGTGATCCTTGCCGATGGGGCCTACATTGCGGGAACCGCCGGGCGTCCCCAACTCCTCGAAGAACTCCACGTTGATCCGGGCATAGTCCTCCCATTCCTCAGGAGTCTCCGACTCGTAGTAGATGGCTTCAACCGGGCAGACCGGCGCGCAGGCGCCGCAGTCCACGCACTCATCCGGATGGATGTACATGGCCCGCTCGCCCTCGTAGATGCAGTCGACGGGGCATTCCTCGATGCAAGCCTTGTCCATGACGTCGACACAGGGTTGTGCAATGACGTAGGTCACGATTCCTCTTCCTCCGTATAGATACTGCCTGCCAGTTCCGGCAGCCGCTTAGGCCGCAGGCCGGTGCGGGAGGAGCGCTTCCTCCATCAGCCTGTCTGAGAGCGGACTGACGTCCAGTTCGTTCTCCGAAATCCAGCTATCCAGCTCGGACCAGGCGGTGTCGTCCTTGAAGCCGAGGTCCTCGGTGATGATGGTCTTCCACCGGTCGTTGGCCGTCTTGGCCGCTTCCACGAAGGCAGCGCCGTCCACGTCCTTCGGGGCCTGTCCTGGTGCTTCCTCGAGGAAACTGTTCAGGTGGGCCTTGATCGCGTCCCGGGCGTCCGGGGCCCACTCGTGGAACTTGACCCCGGCCTTGTTCGCCACCCCGATGGCCTCACCGGTCTGCTTGATCACTGTGGTGGCGAGGTGCTGCTCGATGTAGCCGTCCAGCCGGTCCCACAGCAGCTGTCGGGCAGCCAGCGGCAGGCTGTCCCACCGGTCCTTGTTGAACCCGAAGGACATCGAGGTACCGGCCAACTGGACTTCGGGATCGAGGGTCCAGTCCGTGGTGACCTCAAACAGGCCCACGGTGTTGGCTAGCACGGCATTCCCGGCGGCGCAGTCCACGACCCCGCGTTGCAGGCCCTGGTAGACCTCCGCGACGGGCAGGCTGACGGCGGTTGCACCGAGCACCTCGATGGCCGGCACGTTCGACGGCGCGCCAGCCCGGATCTGCTTGCCTTTGGCCTCCCCAAGGGATGTCACGGCTTGGCCATTGCATAGCAGCGAGGTTCCGCTGGTCGGCAGCAGCGGCAGCAGCGGCTGGATGCCGTACTCCTCCAACTCGTTGCTGATGGCTTCCTGCTGCGCACCGAACTCAATCCAGGAAGAGACCAGCTGCATCGACCCGGCCAGCGGGGTCGACTCCTGCAGGAACATAAGATCACCCGCCAGGGTGTTGGCAGGGAAGGACTCGGGTTCGGTGACCGGCATGTGCATCCCGGAGTCGACCAGCCCATCCGCCAACGCGGCATTCATCTCATTGATGGTTACCCGGGAATTGGCATAAAGGATATCGAATTTAATCTTGCCCCCGGACCACTCCTCCACGGCGGCGGCATACGCTTCGTTGGGAGCCGACGTCGTGGACTTGGGTGCGGAGGGCAGCTGCATGGTCAGCGTCACCGGCTCCATCCCGGCCAGCGCGGCCGCATACTCCTCCTTGGATGAACCCGGCTCGACGGATTCCTGGCTTGCTGCAGTACCGGAGGAGGCGCTGCAGCCTCCCAGAAACAGTGCCAGCAGCGTCAGTCCGGCAGCAGCCGGGCGGAACGAACGTTTACGGTTCAATCTGGTGCCTCTCGTAGTGGTGCCGTGATGGCCCGCTGAAGGCATCCGTGCACTTGCCGGAATCAGCCGGCAGGCCGGCAACCGGGCCACCACGTCACAGTAGAAGTCGAACAACAGTGCATGACCGCGAAGTGCCGTCGCTTCGCCTTCCCAAATTCCCCTTATTTCGGTTGAGACTACGAGACTTCGTCATGGTGGTCAAGGATAAATTTGACTACAATGGTCGGCCATGAAGGAACATAGGCCTGATTTTACAAGGCAGAACCGCCACCTGATGCGCAAGCAGCTTCGCAAGGAATTCAGTCTATTGACGTTGTCTGCGACATACCGTAAATTCCAATCTGCTTCAGGCAAGGGTGCCTGGCCCCGCTGGCCAGCTGCCGCGAATGCGACAACATGTGGAGGAATCGCGTGGGACAATTCTGGGAAACAAGCAACCGCAGCCGGTTCGAATCAAGCCAGACCAAGGGCTTGGCAGCCTTAGCCGGAGCAGCACTGCTCCTGACCGCCTGCGGTGGCGGAGCCCAAGGTACTTCCAGCCAGCAGTCGGTCCCGGCCGGGGCATCGCAGGAGGACTTCAAGGAGGCCCTGGCAGGCATGGAGCCGGTGACGCTGACCATGCAGCTGGCCTCCGCACCGGATACGGCAACATCATCGCCCAACGAAGCCTATGCCGAGGCCGTAGCGGAATGGTCCGGCGGAAAGATCACGTTCGACATCCTGTATGCCGGCTCCCGGGTGCCAGTTAACGAGATGAACTCCGCCCTGGCCGATGGGATGGTGGACATCGGCTACCACCTGCCCTATGCGGAACCCGAAAAGTTCCCTGCCAACGCCCTGGCCACCGACCTGATGTTCATCCACACGCCCACCCCCGTGGCAGGGTCGCTGCAGATCGCCTCATCCTGGATGGCTGTCGGCGCTGGACAGGAGGATATCAAGAGCGAGTTGACCGACAACGGCATCCAGCCCCTGCTCCCGCTGCTGCCGATCAGCGGCTCGCCGCTGCTGTGCTCGGGAGAGCCGGTCAGCTCGGCAGCCGAGGCCAATGGCAAGCAGATCCGCGCCGGCTCCCCGGCCCACGGCCCCGCGATCGAAATGCTCGGAGCCACCAGCGTCAGCCTGCCCACCACCGAGGTCTACCAAGGCCTGCAGCGCGGCGTCATCGACTGCGTCGCCGCCCCGGTGGTGCTGGCCAATACCGTCGGCCTGCTGGAAGTCGGCAATTCCTGGACCATGGACCCCGAAATCCAGCTCACCGGCTCCGGCGGAGCCTTCGGCATCAACAAGGCGGTCTGGGACGGCCTTCCGCTGGCGGCCCGCCAGCTGATGTGGGACCGGTTGGACGTGTACATCGAGCACCAGTTCGCCGACATGATGTTCGGCAACCTGCAGGAGGGAATCGCCGCGTCGCACAAGCAGGGGATCGAATTCAAGGAATGGGACCCGCAGACCCGCGAGGCGCTGCACCGCCACTTCGAGCAGGTGCTGCAGCAGGCACGGACACAGGCACCGGCCGGCATCGACGGCTCCGGCTTCGTTGCTGCGGCACTCGAGGCCAACGACGAGTGGGGCCGGATCATCACCGAGGAGCTCGACTACAGCGACACCACCGCGTGGGCAGATGTCGATAAGTGGCTGGCCGAGAATGACCTCGACCTCAAGCCGTTGGTCGACAGGCTCGTTTCCGACGTCCTGGCCCCTCAGCGGCCGTCCGCCTGAGCGACGGCCCCAGTCCACCAGGCAAGTGCGTAAACCTATTGCAGGCGATTACGACATCTCGTAGGATTACACGAAATACCAGCGATGATGAAGGCTGGGCGTCCCGGCTGGACAACCTTCGGCCCGACAGTCGGCACAGACGCAGCAGAAGGAGTGAATTAATGAAGATCGTAGTCCTCGTCAAGCAGGTACCGGATACGTATGAGGACCGGAAGCTGGACACGGCCGCCGGCCTGGTGGACCGGGGGGCCTGCGAGCCGGTCCTGGATGAAATCAACGAGCGCGCCCTCGAGGTGGCCCTGCGGTACCGGGACGGGAACAAGGGCACCGAGGTGGTGCTACTGTCCATGGGCCCGGAGGGAACCGCGTCCGCGCTGCGCAAGGGGCTGTCCATGGGTGCGGACGTGGCCGTGCATGTGCTGGACTCCGCCCTGTCCGGGGCCGATCTGGGCCGGACCGCGGCGGTGCTGGCAGCGGCCCTGCGCGCCACCGGGTTCGATCTGGTCATTGCCGGCAACGCCTCCACGGACGGAGGCGGCGGCGTGGTGCCGGCGATGGTGGCCGAGCACCTGGGCCTGCCGCACCTGACCTTCCTGGATGCGGTGGAAATCTCGGCCGGCACGGTGGCCGGGGTGCGGGCCACCGAACACGGCAGCCTCGGCGTGCATGCCCTGCTGCCGGCCGTCATCTCGGTCACCGAGCGCTCGGCCGAGGCCCGCTTCCCGAACTTCAAGGGCATCCTGAAGGCCAAGAAGAAGCCGCTTCAGGTCCTGTCCCTGGCCGAGATCGGCCTGGATCCGGCCTTTGCCGGCGCCGGCCGGTCGGCCGTGGTCACCGCCGCCGAGCGTCCCGCGCGCACCGGCGGCACCAGGATCACCGACGAGGGTACCGCGGGCGAGCAGCTCGCGGACTTCCTCGCATCCGCCCGCCTGATCTGACCCCGCCCCGTCCCACGGAGGAAACCTGTCATGTCGAACGTCCTTGCACTCATCGAAACCACCGCCGACGGGCGCATCAGAAACACGGCCGCTTCCGTACTGGCCGCTGCGGCGAAACTGGGCACCCCGATCGCCGTCGTGGCCACTGCCCCCGGCGCCGGTGCCGGGCTGGCCGCCGAACTGGGATCCCTGGGCGCCAGGCAGGTCTGCATTGTGGAGAACGGGCAGGCCGGCAGCCTGCTCGCCACCCCGCAGGTGGACGCCCTGGCCGCCGCCGCCGAACGGTTCGTGCCCTCCGCCATTCTGGCCGTCAACTCAGTCGAGTCCCGCGAGGCCGCCGCCCGGTCGGCCGTCCGGCTGCGCGCCGGCTTGCTGACCGACGCGGTGAGCGTGCGCAGCGACGGCGGAAAGATTGTGGCCACGCATTCGGTCTTCGGCGGCGCCTACACCGTCGAATCCGCCGTCGAGGGCAGCCCGGCGGTAATCACCGTACGCCAGGGAGCCGTCGAGGGCCAGGCCACACCGACCGATGCCGCCGTGACCATACTCTCGGCCGTCTCGGCGGCCGCCGCCTCGGCCGCCATCAACCGGATCGATGACGCACCGGCAGCCTCCAGCCGCCCCGAACTGCGCACCGCGGCCAAGGTCGTCTCCGGCGGCCGCGGCCTGGGCTCGCAGGAAAACTTCGTGCTGGTCGAACAGCTCGCCGACGCCCTCGGCGCCGCCGTGGGCGCCTCCCGCGCCGCCGTCGACTCCGGCTACGTGCCCCAGAGCCACCAGGTCGGCCAGACCGGCACCACGGTCTCACCGGACCTCTACATCGCACTGGGCATCTCCGGAGCCATCCAGCACCGCGCCGGCATGCAGACCGCCAAAACGATCGTGGCGATCAACAAGGACACCGACGCCCCGATCTTCGACGTGGCGGACTTCGGCGTCGTCGGCGACGTGTTCGCCGTCGTCCCCCAGCTGATCAAGGCCCTCGAGGCCCGCGCCGGCTAAGGCCTCGCACCAGCACCCCGGACCACCCGGGCCGGCCGCAGGCAGAAACCCCGCGGCCGGTCCGGGGCAAAACCTTTCCAGTTCGGCCACGCCACCGGCTCCGCCCGTCCGCTCCAGAGAGACATAGCGCCCATGACCGCACCGACATCGACAAAACCCGCGCCCGCCAGAAACAGGTGGTCTAGGCTCGTCTGGCTCGTGCCCGCCGCCATCCTGGTGCTGGCCGCCGTCGTCCTCGCCGCCAAGGGCCTGCGCGAACTGCCCGCCGTGCAGTCCTTCCTGACCGCCTACCCCGGCGAGTCGGAGCTACCGCACGGCGCCCCCGTGGGCTTCCCCGCCTGGCTGGGCTGGCAGCACTTCCTGAACTCGCTGCTGATCCTGCTGATCATCCGCTCCGGCTGGCAGGTGCGCACCACCACACGCCCGCCCGCGTACTTCACCCGTAACAACACCGGTCCGATCAAAACCCGCGGCAAGCCGGCCAAGATCAGCCTGCATCTGTGGTTCCACCTCAGCCTGGATGCCCTCTGGGTCCTGAACGGGGCGGTGTTCTACGTCCTGCTCTTCGCCACCGGCCAGTGGATGCGCATCGTGCCCACCAACTGGGACGTCTTCCCCCACGCCGCCTCGGCCGCCCTGCAGTACGCCTCGCTCAACTGGCCGGTCGAGAACGGCTGGGCCAACTACAACAGCCTGCAGGTGCTGGCCTACTTCACCACCGTGTTCATCGCCGCCCCGCTGGCCATCATTACCGGACTGCGCATGTCCGGGGCCTGGCCCAAGGACGCCGGAAGACTCAACCGGGCCTACCCGATCGAACTGGCCCGGGCCATACACCTGCCCGTCATGTTCTACTTCACCGCCTTCATCATCGTGCACATCACCCTGGTCCTGGCCACCGGCGCCCTGCGCAACCTCAACCACATGTATGCCGCACGCGACGACACCGGCTGGGCCGGCTTCGCCATCTTCGCCGCCTCCCTGGCCGTCATGACCGCCGCCTGGATCCTCGCCAAACCGATCTTCCTGCGCCCCATCGCCTCCCTCACGGGAAAGGTCACCCGCTAATGAGCGCCCACTCCAACACGGCCAGCACAGACATGTCCCTCAGCACGCTGGTCAATTTGCGGGACCTGGGCGGAATTCCCGCGGCCGGCCGCCGGATCCGGGCAGGGCTGCTGCAGCGCAGCGACGACTTTGCCCGCACGACCCGGACCCAGGTGTCCCAGATGGTGAGCCAGGGACTAGGAACGATAATTGATCTGCGCTCCGCCGAGGAAGCCCAGCGCACCGGACGCGGACCCGCCGGCGACTTCGACATTGCCTACCATCTGCTACCCCTGAGCGCCACTTCTGCCAATCCCGCGGACATGGCGGCACGTGAGTCCCTGACGCCCGATGAGGTCGGACACTGGTACGCCGAGATGCTCCTGGACCGCAGTGCGCAGATAGCATATGGGCTGGCAACCATCGCTGCTGCCAAGGGGGCGGTGCTGGTCCATTGCGCAGCGGGGAAGGACCGCACCGGCGTGTTCACGGCATGCTTGCTGAGCGCATTGGGCGCCGACCAGGCACAGATCGTCGCCGAGTATGCTCTGACCGATCCTGCCATGCCGTCCATTCTTCAGCGACTGGGCCGGCAGGTAAGCCTGAAGGATCCCGCCCGTCCAATGAACGCCCTGTTGACGGCCGTGCCGGAAAACTTGGAATCCATGTTCAGGGTGCTCAACGACAGCCACGGCAGCACCATTCTAGGGATCCTGTACGCCGCCGGGCTCGGCGACGACACAGTGAACCGGCTGCAGGAGCGCCTGCTGGAACCGGCCGCTACCGTCCGCCACGACACGATGGGAACAATCCAGTGACTGACTATCTTGAGGACTTCGCATCGACCGCAGGACCGGCCGCCCTGCCTCCACTCGGGCTGACTTGGGGGCTCAAGCGCAGCTTTATCAGCTATCTGTCCCGGCTGCCCGACCGCGCTGTATCGGCAACCCGGGGCGCCTCCGTCATCGAGTCGAGCTTATTCAATTTCAGTCCTGACGGCGGCACCTTCGATCCACAAACGGGTCTGGGTACTATGCGGTTCCGCGGAGATGTGCGCCTCAGCGGCCACTACGGCATGATGTTCGTCCACATTGCGGACCCGTGGATCGAGTTTGCCGCAGACCACGCCACCTTCTCGATAGCGAAAACCCAGGGTCTCGGGTCGGAAAACCCTCGCCTGCCGCTGGCGATGCTTGATGTTGCCGCTCCGACGCCGGCCGGAGGATCCTATGTCTGGGACGGGCTCCCCATCGCACTGGCACCCGAAGGCACCAGTATCTTCGACGATCAGTACCCTGCCGGCCAGCCGATGGATCCGCTCTTCATCCGCTATCCAGACCCGGCTCGCGGCTAGGGCAGGAGGCTCTCGGTCAGCGGTGGTGCAAGGGCGTGCGCAGGAAGCGGCTGTCACCCCGGTGCCGGGGCGGCCGGGGCCCGATGAAAGGCTCCCCGTCCCCGGCACGGGCGATGTGGACGGTATAGGCGGTCAGGGCGATCAGGACCAGGAAGGTCAAGAGTCCGATGAATTCCATACGTCGATCATCGGCCGATACCGGCACGGCCAACAGTGGCAGAAATGACCACTTTCGCAAATATTCCGCCAAACCGGGCAGTCCGCCTCCGGACTACCCGGCTGACACTGCGCGGCATTGTTACTGGCGGCCAGCGCCGACAGACAGTTCCTCCCCGCCTGCCGGCTGCGCTTCGGCTGCGGCCTGCCGCCGGCCGCGGTACCGCCACACGCCGATGGCGACAACGACGGCGGCCAGCAGCACCGAAAGCAGCAGCGACTCACGGGTCTCCGGCAGGACCACCATGCCGACCACCAGGGCCACGATGCTGGCAATGGACAGCCAGGTCAGGTACGGGAAGAACCACATCTTCAAGGTGAGGTTCTTCGCCTCCGCTCCCATGCGCCGGCGCAAGATCAGCTGCGAGGCCGCGATGACGAGCCAGACGAACAGCGCAATGGCACCGGAGGTGTTGACCAGGAACAGGAAGACCGTGTCCGGCGCAATGTAGTTCAGGCCCACGGTGATGAACCCGACGACGGTCGAAGCCAGCACCGCCGACACCGGCACGCCGCGCTTCGAGATGCGGGTCCAGGCCCGCGGGGCGTCGCCGCGGGTGGACAGCGAGAAGAGCATGCGGCTGGCGGTGTAGAGGCCAGAGTTCAGGCAGGAGAGCACCGAGGTCAGCACGATCACGTCCATGATGACGCCGGCACCCGGGATGCCATAGAGCTCCATGACGGCCACGTACGGGCTCTTGGCCACCGAGGTGCTGTTCCAGGGCAGCAGCGTCACCACGATGGCGATGGAACCGATGTAGAAGACCAGGATGCGCCACACGGTGGAGCGCACGGCCTTCTTGACCGCGTTCACCGGATCGGCGGACTCACCGGCGGCGATGGTGGCGATTTCGGCACCGAAGAAGGCAAAGACCACCACAAGGATGCCGGCCAGGACAGCGGCACCACCGTTGGGGAAGAATCCGCCCTGGCCGGTCAGGTTGCTCAGGCCCGGGGCGTCAACGCCAGGAACCAGGCCGAGAATGGCGGCAATGCCGAACAGCAGGAAGCCGACGATGGCGGCCACCTTGACCGAAGCGAACCAGAACTCGAATTCGCCGTAGGACTTCACCGACACCACTTTGGTCAGCGTCAGCAGGACCATCAGGACCAGCGCCCAGATCCACTGGTCGACGCCGGGAACCCAGCGGTGGATGATGGCGGCACCGGCGGTGGCCTCGATACCGAGCACGATGATCCAGAACCAGGCGTAGAGCCAGCCGATGCTGAATCCGGCCCAGCGGCCCAGCGCCTTGTCAGCATAGGTGGAGAAGGAACCGGTTTCCGGGTGCGCGGCAGCCATTTCGCCGAGCATCCGCATCACCAGGATGACCACCAGGCCCGCCGCCGCGTAGGCGACGAGGATACCGGGGCCGGCCTGCTGGATGGCGGCGCCGGAGCCGACGAACAGACCGGCCCCGATGACGCCGGCAATGGCGATCATGGACAGATGGCGGGGTTTAAGCGACTTGGACAGGGCGGGTTGTCCGCCCTGCACCGTGTCGCCGGGCGCGACAGAGCGCATGTGCAGTTCTCCAGTATTGGTAGAGGTAGGAAACGCCACGGTGGGATGGCCGTGAAGCGCGCCCCAATGAACGGTCGAATACACTACACCGACCGATCGGTCAGGCAATAATTGCGACGAAGCCGCATTACGGCCTGCCCTAGCCCCGGCGCCGGGGCCGCCGTGCCTCCGCGTAGGCCGGTTCGCGCAGCCGGCGGGTCCATTCGCAGGTCCGTGCCCCGGGCAGCAGGATGCAGCACCGGATCGAACCTAGTATCCGTGTCCGGCCGCAAATGGTCCAGGTTCAAGGACAGCGTGCCGAACCGCCGCCATTTCCCCAGAGAGCGCCGTAGTACAGTGCCACGGCCCAGGTCCGTCCTGCCAAGGCCCGGCGGAAATCGTCCGGTGCCGAGGCGAGCAGGACGTCAAAGTAGCCGGTGCCGGTGGAGACCCGGAATGCCGAGCCAGGAGATGCCGCTGTCCGGTGCCCGCGTGGGCCGCCGTTCGAGCACCCCGGCCAGGCGTACTCCCCCCGGATGTATCAGACGCACGGGGCGGACGGCCTTGACCGCCCGGAACATCTGCTGGAGTCCGCGTCCTGCAACGGTACTTGCGATGTGCCTCATGATGCCTCTGCTCATCCGCCGGCTCGGCGGCGCCCAGGTCAGCCGCGGTCGGGCCCCCTCAGGTCAACGTCCTTCCCGGGTTCGCGGTGCGCTTTCCGCGCGGCTTGTTCGGCCTGGATGCGTTTGGCCTGCTCCAGGATCGCCCGCTCCGCGACGCCCCGGACACCGGCAAAAAGGCCTTTGACAGCGCCGCCGACTGCGTCCGAGCCCTTCTGCGCAACGTCGGCAACGGATTTGCTCCAGTCCTTCTGGGAGGCATCCAGCCAGGCGAGCGGACCGATCTGGGCGATGCTGACGAATCTGCCAATCTGTTCGTGCGCCTGGTTCACCGCCTGCACCAGATCAGCAGCAGAGATCGGCTGGAAGACCCGGTCCAGGTCCGAGACGCGGCCCGCCTGCTCCAGCGCCCGGGTGAGGCGTTGCAGGGTCCGGGCGATGCTCTGCCCCATGGCCTGATGGTGCCTGGCGACGGCGTCCCGGCGGGCGTCGGCGTCCTCCGGGTGTTCCTGCTCCCCGCGCGCGATTTCGAGGATGTGGAACCGCTTCTGGTCGATGAGGCTGACCGCGGTCATGGACAGCCAGTAGGGCAGTTCGTCCCCCGCCACCTGCTGGACCGCCTTTGCCTTCTCCGCTACCGATCCCTGCGAGACCTTATCCGCCAGCGAGTCCAATTGCGCCAGGCTCCGGGCCGCGAGGGAGGCCAGCTGCGCCGGGGACTGCTGCACCGTCTCCCAGCTCTCCGGCGAAACGCGGCCGGTCTGCTGGTACCTGTCGAAGGCCTCGGAGAGATTCCGCGTGGTGCCGGAAGCATCCCCCATCGCTTCGGCCCTGCCGTCCTGCAGCAGCTGGTCCGGCGTGACGTCCATGGTTTCGAGGTAGTTCGCCAGGTCCTCGACGGTCACCTGGATGGCCATGGACATCGCCATGGCCGCCGCGTTGGACATCCTCAACGGGCTGGGCGTGCCGCCGCCGGGCATGATGAACTTCAGCTCCTGCCCGGTCCTTCCCTTCGGCCCGCGGAGGATTCCGGCCACGACGCCGTGGTGCGGCTTATCCGTCCCAGCGACTCCCCCGAATCGGGCGGCAGCGTCCGGCGTCAGCCTGACCCACCGGCCGCCTGCCGGCGTCCCCGGCGCCATTCCGGCCAGTCCGGCCACGGCTGCGAGCGCGTCCCTGGTCAGGGCCCGGCTTTTCAAGCCTGAACCAGCCGAAAGTTGCGCAATAAGGTGGTCAATGTCGTCCTCGTGCCCGACAATCATCATGACGTCGCCATCAACGTAGATGCCCAGCTCCGTCGATTCGTTATCCATGCAGACACCTTCTCACGGTGTCCGCACGAGATCGACAGCAGCGCGGCCGCCCGCCGAGCTGTCCAAAACGCTCTCCGGCTCGATAGCCTTGCAACACCCCTGAACAGGAAGGACGCCATGGCCGATCCCCACCGCAACCGTGCCGCCGTCGTCGTCAATCCGATCAAACGGACTGAAGTCGATTTACGCTCGCTGGTCACCAAGGTGTGTCTCGATGAGGGTTGGGACGAGCCACTCTGGCTGGAAACCAAGGTGGAGGATCCGGGCCAGGGCATGACCCGGGAGGCGCTCGAGGCCGGGGTGGACCTGGTGATCGCCGCCGGCGGGGACGGCACGGTGCGCTGCGTCTCGGAGGTCCTGGCCGGGACAGACACCCCGCTGGGCCTGTTGCCGCTGGGCACCGGGAACCTGCTGGCCCGCAATCTGGACATCGACATCAACGATCCGCAGGCGGCCGTCCTGGACGCCCTCAACGGCACCGAACGCCGCATCGACGTCGTGCATATCCATGTCGACCATGCCCAGGATTCCCATGTGTTCCTGGTGATGGCCGGCCTCGGCTTCGACGCCGCGATCATGGGCGACACCCGGGACGATCTCAAGGACAAGGTCGGCTGGCTGGCCTATGTGGACGCCGGGATCCGCAACCTGCCCGGAAAGCCGGCGCGGACCAAGCTCCGCATCGACGGCAAGAAGCCGTTCTACCGCCGGGTGCGCAGCGTGATGGGCGGAAACTGCGGGAAGATCATGGGCGGGCTGGAAATCTTCCCCGGCGCACGCCTGGACGACGGCCTGCTGGACATCATGACCGTGGCGCCCCGCGGCAAACTGGGCTGGCTCGGCGTCGCCGCCGGCCTGCTCCGGCGGGGCAAGGGCAGGGACCCTTCGCTCGAGTATTTCCGGTGCGAATCCGCCGAAATCCAGACCCTGCTGCCGCAGGAAATCGAAATCGACGGGGATACGCTCGGCCAGGGCACGCACCTGTTGCTGCGGGTCCAGCCCCGGTCATTGCGCATCCGGATGCCGTACGGCAAGAAAGACCCTGCGGTCCTCAGCCAGACCGAACCGTAGCCGTGTGGTTTCCACGATCCGTCCGTAGACTCGTGGCATGGAATTCACAGGTGACTATTTCGCTGCGGCGGCCCCCGGTGATGCCGATGCGCAGGTACGCGTCTACCACGGGGCCCAAGGTCTGGACGCGGTGCAGTTGGGTGAAGCACTGGACAATCCGGAACTGCTCGAAGGCAACTGGCAGCTGGTGCACACCATTCCAGCGGCCGCGGCCAGCACGGAAGACATCGTCGCCAGCCTGGCGGGGGACACCACGCTGTCCTGCGCGGAAGGCGAAAGCCAGGTCGTGGGCCGGTGGCGGATCGTAAGGCTGCAGGACGTCCGTCTGGTGCCGGGGCGGCAGGTCCGGTAGCTGCCGGGCGGCTAAGGCAAGGCCCGACCCCGGGCGGAGACCCACAGCGAGTACCACTCGGCCCGGGTCATGGAGCGCGCCACCCGTTCCGCATCGGAGCAGGCCCTGATCCGGTCCGGTTTGCTGGTGCCCACCACCGGGCGGATGCCCGCCGGATGGCGCATCAGCCAGCCGAGCACCACCGCTTCCGGTGCGCACTCCTTCTCCCCGGCCAGGGTTGAGACCAGTTCCGCCGTCGCCGCATCCGGCCCGGTCTCGGCCGCTCCCGGTGCCCCGCTATAGCGTCCCTGCGCCAGCGGGCCCCAGGCCTGCAGCTCCAAGCCGTTCGCCTGGCAGTATTCCAGCGCCCCGTGGGGAAAGCCCACCGCCGCGGACTCCGGGTGGTTGACCAGTACACCGGATTCCAGCCACCCGCTGCGGTACAGGCTCATCTCCAACTGGTTGGCCGCCAGCGGGTCCGGCAAGGCCGACTGCAGCCAGCGCATCTGGTCCGCGGACATGTTGGAGACACCCAGCCGCAGCACCTTCCCCGCGTCCTTGAGCTGTTCGAAGGCGGCCGCGATATCCTCCGGATGCGCCAACGGATCCGGGCGGTGGATCAGCAGCGTGTCCACGCGGTCCGTGCCCAGCCGCCGCAGGCTGTCCTCCACCCGGGCGATGATGGCCTCGCGGGACGAGTCGTACCAGCCCGTCTGGCCGGCCCCCGGAAGCCTGATGCCGCACTTGGTCTGCAGCCGGATCTGGTCCCGGAGCCCGGACCGCCCGGCCAGCACCTTGCCGAAGGCTTCCTCCGCCTTGCCATGCGCATAGATGTCCGCATGGTCGAAGTCGCTGATGCCGGAGTCCAGCGCGGTTTGGACGGCCTCGTGGGCGGCGGCCACCTGGGCTGCTTCCAGCGGACCGGAGGACCAGCCCCCGCCCAGCCCCATGCAGCCGAAGATCAGGCGGGAACCGGCGACGGCGGGGACCCGCCGCGGTGGGTCCCCGCCGTCGTTCCTTTCCGGTTCTGTTCCGGGGCGGATCCGGGTCAACTAAATCCGGGCCGGATCAGACGACCAGCGGCACGGGATGGACCTCGTCCGCCGGATGCCCGGCCCGCTCGTGGATACGCTTGATGGCGTCCGCGGAGGGAGCCTCGGACAGGCAGTAGACGACGCCGGAGTCCGGGTCCGCCCAAGCCTGCTTGAAGTTGACCTGTTCCTCGCCCTGGATGGCGAGATCGGCGTCGTGTGCTTCCTTCAACTGTTCGGCTGTTATTCCGACCATGTTGTGGTGGACATCCATGAATTCCGGCATGATGACCCCTAAACTGCTTGGCGGGTTTAATTGCGGATATCTAAAACCGTACGCAGGCGCGGATGGGCGGTCAACAGGCCGGCAAGGATCTCGGCGATGGCATCCTACTGCGGGCCCGGGCCGCATCTCGCCGTTCACCAACCCCGTCACGCTGGCGACGGCGGCGGGCCTGGCCGTGGCGGCCGCCGGCCTGCACGTGCCCGAACTCATCTGGAATCCGGTGGAACTGGTGGGCCATGCCTCGGTGCCGCTGCTGATGGTTTTCGGCATGAGCTTGGTTGGGCACCGGCCGCTGGGTCTTCGGGCTCCAGGGCGTGGACCTGCTCGGCGTGGTGGTGATGAGCGCCCTGCCCAGCGCGCAGAATGTGTTCTTGTCTTCCGGCCAGTTCCCGATGGACTCGGTAGTGGCCCGGGACGTCGTCTTCATCACCTCGCTGCTGTCGTTCCCGGTGATCCTAGCCATCGCGCTCGCGCTGGCCTAGGCACATCACAGCAATTCGGCCAGTGGGGTGTTCGGCACGTGGATCCAGCCCTCCTCGGCGGCTACACCGGCAAGGTGTGCCGGAACCGGATACGTTTTCCCTACCGCGGCCGCCCGTGCCGTCAGGGATGCCACCAACGCATCGTGCAGATCATCCGAGGCAAGCAGTTGTTCATCCCGCCCCTTGAGCCGCAACCAGCCGGCCTGATCCCGCAGGGACCGCAGCGACGACTCGCGCACCAGCCGCGCATCCGCCGAAGTCCCCTTGTACTTGCGGGCCTTGATCCCCCAGGACCGGAGTGAAGCAGCCGGATAGACCTCGGCGATGCCATCGGAGCCATCGCGCCGCGCCGGCCCTGCCGCGCGGGCGGCTTTTGCCTGGATGACGGCGCACCGCATGGCCACGTGGCCCAGCCTGTCGGCCGATACGCTCATCGGCACCAGCCGCAGCAGCCCGGCGACGAAACGGTCCGTCTGCCGGTAGGCGAGCGTGCGCCGG
This sequence comes from Arthrobacter hankyongi, assembly GCF_022012395.1. Classification (GTDB taxonomy): domain Bacteria; phylum Actinomycetota; class Actinomycetes; order Actinomycetales; family Micrococcaceae; genus Crystallibacter; species Crystallibacter hankyongi. The sequence goes on along the minus strand of NZ_JAKLTQ010000002.1, from coordinate 219,222 downwards.
CCCTCGGGTCCGTCGTGGGCCAGAACGGCGCCGGTGTCGTTGTCGATATGCCCCTGCAGGAAAGGCAGGAGCCCGGCGGGCCAGCCCAGCGGGCAGTCGATGCCCGTGTAATCGCAGCCGGCGATCAGGGAGATGATGTCCTCGTCGAGGACTCCCAGCCGCAGCTCGACCAGTTCCGCCCGGTCCGGCTGCCAATCCAGCACCGCGACGGCGGTCTTCCTGGGGTTGGCCGACAGGTCGACGCCGAGTGTCCTCATGCTACCCACGATGTCATCCCTTCCGCCGGCTGGCGGCACGGACGCCGCCGCCCAGCATGAACCATGCACAATAGAGGCACATCCCGGTCAGACTTGCCCATCCCGGCCCGGGCGACCGCCTGCGGCCCGAAGCCATGGAGGACTGCAGTGAAAACCGTCGTCGTCGCAGGAAACCCCAAACCCAGCTCCCGCACCTTGGACGCCGGCGTCCGGCTGGCCGGACTGCTCGGTGCCGAACCACCGGAGGTCCTGGATGTCATCGCGCTCGGGCCCGGCCTGCTCGGCTGGGGCGACCCGGAGGTGAAGCACGCCGTCGAACTGGTTGCCGGCGCCGATCTGGCCGTGTTCGCCTCGCCCACGTTCAAGGCCACCTACACCGGGCTGCTGAAGCTGTTCCTGGACCAGTTCGCCACCGGCGAGGGGCTGCGCGGTGTCGTCGCCGTGCCGCTGATGCTCGGCGCGGGGCCCGCCCACGCGCTGGCGCCGGAGCTGCTGCTCAAGCCCGTCCTGGTCGAGCTCGGTGCGACCTGCCCGGCCCCCGGGCTGTACCAGCTGGACTCAAGCTATGACACCGATTCGAGCGCAGCGGACTACGTCCGCCGATGGGGCCCGGCGCTGACAGCCAGCATCGGCAGCCGCTGACCCAGCCCCGTCCCACGTCACCCCCGCCCTACCCCCCCATCGACCCGACACCTAACGACCTTTTCACGGCTGAGAAGGTCGTTAAGTGTCGGGTCGATGGGGGCGGATAGAGGATGGGGGCGAATAGACTGGGCGGGAATACCTTGCCGGTCCGGCCTGTTGGCCCTGTATCGGCCTGTGTCGATGCAGGCCTCCGGCTCCATCACTTCCCCAAGGAACCCGACGTGAGCAAATCTCCGCCCTCCCCTGCCCTGTTGCAGCCGGACCTGACGGCCGTCACGCGGCGGAACCGCAAGGTCATCCGGCTGCTGCTGGCCGCCACCTTCGTGGTCATCCTGAACGAGACCATCATGAGTGTGGCGCTGAGCGAGCTGATGACGGATCTGGATATCACCGCCCGGGCCGCGCAGTGGCTGAGCACCGCCTTCATGCTGACCATGGCCGTGGTCATTCCCGTGACCGGCTTCCTGCTGCAGCGGTTCAACACCCGCCCGGTCTACACCGCCGCCATGACGCTGTTCTCGGCCGGCACGCTCATCGCCGCGCTGGCGCCGGGCTTCGAGGTACTGCTGCTGGGCAGGATCGTGCAGGCCTGCGGCACGGCCATCATGATGCCGCTGCTGATGACCACCCTGATGACCCTGGTGCCGCCGGCCGAGCGCGGCAAGACCATGGGCAACGTGTCGATCGTCATCTCGGTGGCACCGGCCATCGGCCCCACCATCTCCGGCATCATCCTGAATGCCCTGTCCTGGCGGTGGATGTTCCTGCTGGTGTTGCCCATTGCCGTGGCCATGCTGCTGATCGGCGCGCGCCGGGTGGAGAACGTCACCGAGCCGCGGCCGGTGCCGCTGGATGTGCCGTCGGTGCTGCTGTCCGCCGCAGGCTTCGGCGGCCTGATTTATGGGCTGAGCACCGTGGGTGCGGGTGACGGAGGCGACGGCGGACCGGTGGTGCCGCTGTGGGCGTCCATTGGCGGGGGTGCCGTGGCGCTGGCCGTGTTCATCCTGCGCCAGTTGCGGCTGCAGAAACGGGACCGGGCGCTGCTGGACCTGCGCACCTTCCGGGCCCCGATCTTCTCCCTCGCCGTCGGAATGATGACGGTGAGCATGGCGGCCCTGTTCGGTACCATCATCCTGCTGCCGATCTACCTCCAGCAGGTCCTCGGCCTGGAACCGGTCCAGATCGGCCTGATGCTGCTGCCCGGCGGCCTGCTGATGGGGCTGCTCGCACCCGCCGTCGGACGGCTCTACGACAGGTCCGGGCCCAGGGTGCTGCTGGTGCCGGGCACCGCCATCGTCAGTGCCGTGCTCTGGTTCCTCTCCACCCTGCACGCGGATACGCCGCCGATGCTGGTGCTGGCCGCCCACCTGGTGCTGAGCCTGGGCCTGGCCCTGCTGTTCACCCCGTTGTTCACCGCGGGCCTGGGCGCGGTGCGTCCGGAGCTGTATTCGCACGGCAGCGCGATTGTCGGCACCGTGCAGCAGGTGGCCGGGGCTGCCGGCACCGCGCTGTTCGTCACCGTCCTGTCGGTACAGTCGGCGGCCCTGTCCGCCGCCGGCCAGACCCAGACCGTGGCGGTTGCCGGCGGCGTACAGGCGGCCTTCCTGACCGGTGCCGTCATTTCGCTGGCGGCCATCGTCGGTGCCTTCTTCATCCGCAAACCCGCCGAGATTCCCGCCGAAAGCCTGCATTAGCGCCTACCGGCTTCCCACCGTTCGCTTCGCTCACAGCGGGGCCCTCGGCCGATAGGCTGGCGGGTCCGGCTGCCGCGGTGGCGGTATCGTGCACAGCAGAAGCCTCGGCCACAAAGACAGGGGAAATATGCGCAGGGTTCTAGGTTCGCTGCTACTGGCGCTGGCGGCGCTGCTGGGGCCGGCTCCGGCCGCGCTGGCGGAAACTCCCACGGACATCGTCGTGGAAGACAACGCGGGCGTGCTGGACCGGAAGACGCTGCTGCCCGCCGTCGAAAGCATTGATTTCTACGAGCCGACCAAGGTGGCGGTCTACACCTACCGCGGCAGCCGGTCGGACAACCTGAACGAACAAGTGCTGCGCTTCGCCCGGGCCGAGCATCCGGAATGGATCAGCGCCGACGGACAGAAGTGGGCCGACGGGCTGTTCATCTTCGCGCTGGATCCGGTCGGACGCCACGTCGGCACCTACCTGGGCGAGGACCGGAAGGTTTCCACCGAGGCGCAGCAAGACATCCAGGATGCAGCCAAGGACCTGTTCCGCGACGCCCAGTGGACCGACGGGACCATCGCCGGCATCCAGCGGGGCGCGGAGCTGATCAACCGGCCCTGGTACCGCTCCGGCTTCTTCATCGGCAGCCTGTGGGTCGCCGGCGTCGCCGCGGTAGCGGGCCTGGGCAGCTGGCTGGCCGTGCGCCGCCGCAACCAGGTCCGCGGGCTGCGCGAACGGGAACGCGGGGACCGCAGCTACGCCAATGTCACTATGGACCTGGACGCCACCGAGGTGAACGCGAGGGTCATTCCGACGACATCCAAGTACGGTGCGCTGGTGCTGGAGCGATACCGGACATTCATGACGGCGTATTCTGCCGCCAGCAAGCTCAACGGCCAGGTCCATGCAATGTCCAACCGGGCCCTGGCCGCAGGCCGAAACGTCAAGGTGGTCCGGCAGTACGCCGACGCCGCCGCCGAACTGGATGCGCTCGACGACGTGATCGCCGATACCAACGCCCTGCTTAACCGCGCCGCCGGCTGGGCGAAAGCCTGGGACCGGCAGGTGGCACCGCTGCGGGCCGACCTGGACGGGATCGGGGAACTGCTGGATAAGCCCGAGGCCCGCGGGAACTCGGCCACCGCGGCGGCGCTGCTCTCCTTCCGGGACACCACCCGCCGGCAGCTGGACGAGTGGGCGGCCGGCCTCGGCGCGGGCAGCCTGGCACCGGATGCCGCGCTGGACCAGCTGGAGCAGGCCCGCCGGGACTTCAACGACCTGCTGAGGAACCATTCGCAAACAGTCATCGAGGGCTACGCAAAAACCCAGAAGGAGGCGGAGCTGATGCGCAAGGACATGGACGATTCCCTCCAGGGCAGCCGCGGCCCGCGCTCGACCATTCTCGACACGGCGTATCCGTCCTACGCCTTCTACTCCATCGTGGCCTTCAACAGCGGCTTCAGCAGCGCACAAGGCAGCGTCGATTCCTCGCGCAGCGATGCCAGCACGACCGGCTACGGCAGCAGCGGCGGCAGTTTCTCCGGTTCGGGCAGTTCCTCAAGCTTCTAGGGGGCGCGCTGCCGGCGCCCGGTGGTCCAGCCGTCTTCCGGGCAGCCGCTCCGGGCGCGGAAACCTTGCCGCACCGAGCCATTTGGTCTAATAATGAATTATTTGGATCAAGAATAAAGGGGATGTTGTGCGCATATTGGTCTTGGGTGCGAGTGGATACATCGGCCGCCATGTTTCCGCCCGGTTTGTCGCTGACGGACACGACGTGACGGCCCTCGTACGCAGTACGCAGGGCGCGGCTACGGCCGGACAGACTGGAGCATGCACCGTACTGGGCGACCTCGCCAAGACCGACGAACTGGTCCGCCTGGTCAAGGACCAGGACGCAGTCGTGTGGATCGCCCAACTCATGCTCGACGATGAGCATCGCGTGGTCCGCGCCTTGTTGGAAGCACTGCACGGGACAGGCAAGACATTCATCTTTACGAGCGGGACGAGTTTGCTGTCCGAACGGACGAACGGTGAATGGATCGAAAACAGCTACGCGGAGGACGATTCGTTCATCCCTCGGCGCCAAATCGCGCCGCGCCTGGCCATCGAGAACATGGTGCGGGAATCAGCGACCCGCGGCGTGCGGGCGATGTGCGTCCGGCCCCCGCTGATTTGGGGCAACGGCGGCAGCAAGGTCATTTCCGACTTCTACCATTCGGCCCGGCGAACCGGCGCCGTCTGTTATGTCGGCCGCGGACTCAACGTCTACTCGAACGTCCACGTCGAAGACCTCGCCGACCTTTTCAGCCGCGCGCTCAAACGAGGCGTTCCCGGAGCCCTCTATCACTGCGTCTCAGGCGAAGTGAACTACCGCACCATGGCAGAGACGATCGCACGCCATCTCGGCATACCCACGCGGAGCATCGAGGTAGCCGAGGCGATCGATGTCTGGGACAAGTTCACCGGTCCGATCGTCTTCTCGTCCTGCAGCCGCACGCGCTCGAAACGGGCCCGCGCCGAACTGGGGTGGCAGCCGGACCCGGCCCGGGCCGACATCCTTGAAGAATGCACGAACCCGGCGTACCTCAGCCAGCAGCCAAGGACAGTGCCCGCACACGTCAAACCGGCGACCGCCTAATCCGGCTAATCTGGATGCCGCCGTTCCGGGCACCCTTGGCCGGAACGGCGGCATTCGAAACCATTGCATCAGCAAGCCGTCCGGCCGATCTGGACGATAAAGCAGTCGAGCCGCACGGAGCCTCCAATATCAATCGAGGATTCGCTGCTGGCGCGCTCTCCCGCCAGCGCCCACGACTCTCGACAACCGGAGTCCCGGACAGACAGCGGCCGCCCCGTCGTGGTGGCGGGGCGGCCGCTGTGGGAGTGGCGTCAGTTCATGGTGGGGATGACGAAGCTGGCGCCGTCCTTGATGCCCGAGGGCCAGCGGGAGGTGACGGTCTTGGTCTTGGTGTAGAAGCGGAAGGCGTCGGGGCCGTGCTGGTTCAGGTCCCCGAAGCCCGAGCGCTTCCAGCCGCCGAAGGTGTGGTAGGCGATGGGCACCGGGATGGGCACGTTGATCCCGACCATGCCGGTGTTGACCCGGGCGGCGAAGTCGCGGGCGGCGTCGCCGTCGCGGGTGAAGATGGACACGCCGTTGCCGTATTCGTGCTCGCTGGGCAGGCGCAGGGCCTCTTCGTAGTCCGCTGCGCGGGTGATGACCAGGACGGGTCCGAAGATCTCTTCCTTGTAGATGCGCATGTCCGGGGTGACGTGGTCGAAGAGGGTGGGGCCGAGGAAGAAGCCGTTCTCGTGGCCGGGCAGGGTGAAGCCGCGGCCGTCGGCCAGCAGCTGTGCGCCTTCGTCGATTCCGGCCTGGATGTACTCTTTGACCTTGTCCGCGGCCTGCGCGGTGATCAGCGGGCCGTAGTCGGCGGTCTCGTCCAGGGAGTGGCCCACGCGCAGGGTCTTCACGCGTTCGGTGAGCTTGGCGGCCAGGGCGTCGGCGGTGTCCTGGCCGACCGGCACGGCGACGGAGATGGCCATGCAGCGTTCCCCGGCCGAACCGTAGCCGGCGCCGATCAGGGCGTCGGCGACCTGGTCCAGGTCCGCGTCGGGCATGATGATCATGTGGTTCTTGGCCCCGCCGAAGCACTGGGCGCGTTTGCCGTGGGCGGCGGCCGTCTCGTAGATGTACTGGGCGATCGGGGTGGAGCCGACGAACCCGACGGCCCTGACCCGGGGGTCTTCCAGCAGGGTGTCGACGGTTTCCTTGCCGCCGTTGACCACGTTGAGCACGCCCTCGGGCAGGCCGGCTTCCAGGAACAGTTCGGCGATCCGCAGCGGCACCGAGGGGTCGCGTTCGGAGGGCTTGAGGATGAACGCGTTGCCGGCGGCCAGGGCGGGGCCGGCCTTCCAGAGCGGGATCATGGCCGGGAAGTTGAACGGGGTGATGCCGGCGACGACGCCCAGCGGCTGGCGCATCGAGTACACGTCGATGCCGGTGCCGGCCCCGGTGCTGTATTCGCCCTTGAGCAGGTGGGGCCCGCCGGCGGCGAACTCGATGACTTCCAGGCCGCGCTGGATGTCACCCCGGGCGTCGGCCACGGTCTTGCCGTGCTCGGCGGAGAGCAGCCGGGCCAGGGAATCCATGTCCCTGTTGGCCAGGTCCAGGAACCTCAGCAGCACCCGGGCGCGGCGCTGCGGGTTCCAGGCGCCCCATTCGGTCTGGGCCTTTTCCGCGTCGGTGATGGCCGCTTCGGTCTCGGACCGGGACGCCAGCGGCACCCGGGCCTGGACCTGGCCGGTGTTGGGGTCGAAGACATCGGCAAAGTGTCCGGACAGGCCGGGCACGTGCCGGCCGCCGATGAAGTGGGTCAGTTCGCGAACCATGGAAATACCTGCTCTCTGCTGCAAAGGGATGGGCGTGTCGGTTACTTGTGGCTGAAGTTCGGGGGCCGTTTGTCGATGAAGGCAACCATCCCTTCCTTCTGGTCCTCGGTGGCGAAGCAGGAATGGTTCAGCCGGCGCTCGGCGTGCACGCCCTCGGCCAGGGAGGTTTCGAAGGCGATGTTCACCGCTTCCTTGGCCAGCATCGCGATCGGCTTGGACATGGAGGCGATGGCCTCGGCGGTGGCCAGCGCCTGGTCCATCAGTTCGGCCGCCGGCACCACCCTGGCCACCAGGCCCGAGCGCTCGGCTTCCTCGGCCCCCATGGTCCGGCCTGTCAGGACCATCTCCATCGCCTTGGCCTTGCCGATGGCCCTGGTGAGGCGCTGGGAGCCGCCCATGCCCGGGATGACGCCCAGCTTGATTTCGGGCTGGCCGAACCTGGCGTTCTCCGCGGCGATGATGAGGTCGCAGATCATTGCCAGTTCGCAGCCGCCGCCCAATGCATGTCCGGCGACGGCGGCGATCAGCGGGGTGCGCACCCGGGCCAGTTCGTCCCAGCCGGAGAAGAAGTCCTCCACATACATGTCCGCAAAGCCGCGTGGGGCCATCTCCTTGATGTCCGCGCCCGCGGCGAACGCCCGCTCCGAGCCGGTGAGGATGATCGCCCCGATCCCCGGGTCCGTGTCGAAGGCCCGGGCGGCGGCCAGCACTTCGGTGCCGAGCCGCACGTTGAGCGCGTTCAGCGCCTCGGGCCGGTTCAGGGTAATGATCCCGACGCGGCCTTCCTGCTTGACGAGGATGGTCTCGAACTCGCTCATACCGTTTCCTTCACCGTTTCCTGTGTCGTTGAGTTGGCCCGGATCGCATTGATGATGCCGGAGAAGTCCCGGTCCGCCCCGTCCCCGTCGGCGAAGCCGCGGTAGATCTCCTCGGCCAGGGCCCCCATCCGGCCCTCGACGCCGGCGGTCCGGAGCGCCTGGGCGGCCAGGCCCAGGTCCTTGGCCATCAGCGCCCCGGCAAAGCCGGGCTGGTAGTCCCGGTTGGCGGGGCTGGCCGGCACCGGGCCGGGCACCGGGCAGTTGGTGGTCAGCGCCCAGCACTGCCCCGAGGCGGCCGAGGCCACGTCATAGAGCGCCTCGTGGGACAGGCCGAGCTTTTCGCCCAGGACGAAGGCCTCGGACACCGCGATCATCGAGATGCCCAGGATCATGTTGTTGCACACCTTCGCCGCCTGGCCTGCCCCCGGGCCGCCGCAGTGCACCACACGCTTGCCCATCGCTTCCAGCAGGGGCAGCGCCTGGTCGAAGTCCTCCTCCGCACCGCCGGCCATAAAGGTCAGCGTCCCGGCCCCGGCGCCGCCGGTCCCGCCGGAGACCGGGGCGTCCAGGCCCCGGTGCCCGGCCGCAGCCACGAGGCCGTGGGCGGCGCGGGCGTCGTCGACGGCGATGGTGGAACAGTCGATGAACAGGGTGCCCGGTGCGGCGGCGGCCAGCAGCCCGTCCGGCCCCGCATAGGCGGCCAGCACGTGCTTCCCCGCCGGCAGCATGGTGATGACGGTGTCGGCGCCGCCGGCGGCCTCGGTCGCTGAGGCCGTGATGGTGACGCCGGCAGACCGGGCCTTGTCCAGGGCCTCCGGTGCCAGGTCGAAGCCGGACACCTTCCAGCCGGCCTTGACGAGGTTGGCGGCCATCGGCCCGCCCATGTTGCCCAGCCCGATGAAGGCGATGGTCCTGCTCATCGTGTCAGCTCCTAGCGTGTAGTTGTGCGGCCAGCCCGAGTTCGCGCGGGCCCAGGTCCGCGAAGTACTCCTCGACGTCGTCGGCGGTCACCTCGTGCAGCAGGGGCGGAGCCCAGCGCGGGTTGCGGTCCTTGTCGATCACCTGCGCACGGATCCCCTCGGTGAATTCGGACCCGGCCAGGAAGCGCAGGGAGACCCGGAACTCCTGGTCCAGCGCTTCTTCCAGGCTGGCCAGGTCCCGGGCCCGGCGCAGCGATGCCAGCGCCACTTTCAGCGCCATCGGGGATTTGGCCAGGATGGCCGCGGCCGCCTCGTGCGCGGCCGGCACCGGGGATGCCTGCAGCGCACCGAGGATCTGCTCGACGGTGTCGAACGCGTAGCACTCGTTGATCCAGGACCGTTCGGCGGCCAGGCCGGAGGGTGGGAAGTAGTTGCTGGACAGGGACTGCACGGTTTCCACGGCGTCCCCGTGGGCCAGGGCCTGCGCCAGCACCGGCAGGTCGCTGCTGCTGATGAAGTGGTCGGCCAGGCCCAGTGCGATCGCGTCACTGCCGCCGATGCTGCCGGCGGTCAGCGCCACGTGGGTGCCCAGTTCGCCCGGGGCATGCGAGAGCAGCCAGGTGCCGCCGACGTCGGGGACGAAGCCGATGCCGGTTTCCGGCATGCCGATCTTCGAGCGTTCGGTCACCACCCGGATGCCCGCGTGGGCGGAGACTCCGACGCCGCCGCCCAGGACCACCCCGTCCATCACGGCCACGTACGGCTTCGGGTACCGGGCGATCCGGGCGTTGAGCCGGTATTCGTCGGCCCAGAAAGCGGCCGTCGCTTTGCCCCCCTGAAGGGCGTCCCGGTAGATCGCCACGATGTCACCGCCGGCACAAAGGCCGCGTTCACCGGCGCCGGTGAGCAGGACTGCGGCCACGCCGTCGTCCTCGCGCCAGGCCTCGAGCGCGGCGGTGATCTCCGCGACCATGCGGTGGGTCAGCGCGTTCATCGCCTGGGGCCTGTTCAGGATGATGTGCCCCAGGCGGCCCTCGCGGCGCAGGATGGTTTCGCTGTCCATGTCTAGTCCTCCGCCAGGGTTCGTCCGACAATCAGGCGCATGATCTCGTTGCTTCCCTCCAGGATCTGGTGGACCCTCAGGTCGCGGGCGATCTTCTCCAGGCCGTACTCGGCCAGGTAGCCGTAGCCGCCATGCAGCTGGATCGCAGTGTTGGCGGCGTTGAAGCCGGCGTCGGTGGCCACGCGCTTGGCCATCGCGCACAGCCGGACGGTGTCCCCGGCGCCCCGGTCCAGGGCATCGGCCGCCCGGCGCAGCAGGGTGCGGGCGGATTCGAGTTCCATGTCCATGTCTGCCAGCTCGAACAGCAGGGCCTGCTGGTTGATCAACGGGCCGCCGAAGGCCTCGCGCTGCTTGAGGTAGGCGACCGTTTTCTCCAGCGCCGCCTGGCCGCCGCCGAGCGAGCAGGCGCCCATATTGATCCGGCCACCGTTCAGACCCTTCATCGCAATGCCGAAACCGGTGCCCTCCGCACCGAGCCGGTTCGCGGCCGGGATGCGCACGTCCTCCAGGATGACCTGCCGGGTGGGCTGGGCATTCCAGCCCATCTTCTTCTCGTTGGGTCCGAAGGACAGCCCCGGCTCCCCGGTCGGCACCAGGAAGGCGGTGATGCCGCGGGACCCGGTGTCCGCGGTCCGGGCCATGACGATGTAGAGCGCGGATGATCCAGCCCCGGAGATAAACTGCTTGACCCCGTTCAGGATGTACCCGTCCCCGTCCCGCACCGCCCGGGTCGTCAGCGCCGCGGCGTCGGAACCGGCCCCGGGCTCGGTCAGGCAGTAGCTGCCCAGCGATTCCATCGACGCCAGCTGCGGTACCCACTCGGCGCGCTGATCGTCGTTGCCGAACGCGTCGACCATCCACACCACCATGTTGTGGATCGAGATGTAGGCGGCGATCGCGGGGTCGGCCTTGGCCAGCTCCTCGAAGATCAGCACGGCGTCGGACCGGGTCAGGCCCGAGCCGCCGTACTCCTCGGCGGCGTAGACGCCGCCGAGGCCGAGGTCACCGGCGTCGCGCAGCACGTCCACCGGGAAATGCTTGGTCTCGTCCCATTTGGCCGCATTCGGCGCCAGGGCGGCGGTCGCGAAGTCCCGCACCGTCTCGACCAGGGCGAGCTGGTCCTCGTTGAGTTCGAACATGGTGGTCCTTCCGTCCCTACCGGGAAACCTTGCCCATCAGGGATGCGATGGGCCGCAGGAAGAGCGGGCGGGCCAGGAACCAGCCGGCGGCCATCACGGCCACCGAGGCCGCGAAGATCCAGAAGCCCACCCAGCCGGCATCGTCCCGCGACGCGTACATGTGGTTGAGGTTGCGCAGCGCCCCGGTGGCAAAGACCAGGGCCACGTGCGTAACGATGAAGACAACGAAATAGGCCATGACCGGCAGGTGGACGGCGCGCGCGGCCTCGACCGGATAAATCCTGTTGAGCTTCTCCGCGTTCTGCGGCCAGGCCCCGGACATCCGCAGCCCGGTGGCCAGGGCCAGCGGGGCCGCGATGAAGACCGTGGCGAAGTAGGCCAGCACCTGCAGGGAGTTGTAGTTGACCCAGCCGTTCTCCGTCGGCCAGTCGAAGGACGCATACTGCAGTACCGCGGACAGCGCGTTCGGCACCACATCCCAGCTTGTCGGGACGATCCGCATCCACTGCCCGGTGGCGAACAGCAGCACCATAAAAACGATGCCGTTGAGTACCCAGAGGGCATCAAGGGTCAGGTGCAGCCACAGGTCCAGGCTGATCTTCTTGGGCGGGTTCTTGGTTTTGAGCAGGCCCTTGTTGTTGCGGGTCCAATACGCCTTGGGCCGGGCGGTGGTGCGCACCAGCCAGCCGGTGCGGATGATCAGCAGCATGAAGAACGCGTTCAGGAAGTGCTGCCAGCCCAGCCAGGCCGGCAGGCCCGTCGGCGCGCCGTCCGGCAGTTCGCTGTGCCCGGGATACTGGATCAGGAACGACTCGGCCGCAGGCATCGTCCGCAGCCACCGGGCCAGCAGCACGACCAGCAGCAGAACGACGACGGCGGCCGCGGCCGCCGCGGCGCCCTTGGCCCAGCCCGGCAGCGGCTTCCGCGGGGACTTTGTCCCGGAAGTGGTTGGTTTGGTGGAGATCGCCATGGTCCTGGCTCCTTTCCCTTCGACTGGCGCCTAGACGGCCGCCAACTGCCTGGCCTTGATCGCCTCGACCAGCTGCGGCACGACGGTGAACACATCACCCACGATGCCGAAGTCAGCCACCTCGAAAATCGGGGCATCCTCGTCCTTGTTGATTGCCACGATGGTCTTGGACGTCTGCATGCCCGCCCGGTGCTGGATCGCCCCGGAGATCCCCAGAGCGACATACAGCTGCGGGGACACCGCCACGCCGGTCTGCCCGACCTGATGCGACTGCGGGACAAATCCGGCGTCGACCGCCGCACGCGATGCGCCCACCGCGGCCCCCAGCGCGTCGGCCAACTGCTCGACGAGCGCGAAGTTGTCCTTGGCCCCCAGCCCGCGTCCGCCGGAGACCACCTTGGCCGCGCCGCGCAGGGCCGGGCGTCCGGTCTCGGCCGGTGCCTCGCGCAGTTCCACGATGTTCGCGGCCGGTCCGGCCGCGAGGACCAGCGTCACAGTGGAGACCTCCGGAATGGCCGCTTCGGCCCGCTCCTCGATAGACCCGGGGCGCAGGGTGATGATGGGCAGGCCGCCCTCGATGGTCGACTCGGTCGTGTAGTCGCCGCCGAAGACCGAATGGACGGCGATGATCCGGCCGCCGTCGGCCCTCACGCCAACCGCTTCCGCCGCCACAGCGCCGCCGACGCGCACCGCCAGCCGGCCGGCCACGCCGCGGGATTCATTGCTGTTGGATACCAGGACCGCGGCGGGCCCGTGGGCCTCGACCGCGCCGGCCAGCGCCTCGAGCTGCGGCCGGGTGAGCACCCGGCCCACGCCGTCACCCTCGGCGATGTACACCTTGGCCGCGCCGAGCCGGCCCAGTTCCGCGACGCTCGCCGCCCCGGCCCCCGGGGTGGCGGCCAGCACCGCCACGGGGGTGCCTAGTTGCGCGGCCGCACCGATCAGGCCCGCTGCGGAGCTCTTCAGGCCGCCCGTGGACGTGGTTTCAATAAGAGCAAGGATGTTTGCCATGTCGCTTTCCTCCGGTGGAATGTCAGGCTGGTCAGATGAGTCGGTTGGCGGCCAGGAAGTCCGCCAGTTCCTGCGCGGCTTGTCCCTCATCGACGATCTTGGTGCCGGCGGCGCGCACCGGACGTTCGACGGCTGCGGTCACGGTGGACCGTGCGCCCGGTTCCGGGGACAGGCCCAAATCGGCGAGGGAGATTTTCGCCAGCGGCTTCTTCTTGGCCTTCATGATCCCCTTGAAGTTGGGGAACCGGGCCTCGGCCGAACGCTCCGTGACGGACACGACCGCCGGCAGGGCGGCATTGACGACGAGCGTGCCGCCGTCGATGGCACAGCTGCCGGAGACCGACTCCGCGGTGATCTCCAGCGTGTCGAGGGACGGCAGCAGCGGCAGCCCGAGGTGCTCGGCCACCATCGCCGGCACCAGGCCGCCGCGGCCGTCGGTCGACTCGTTGCCGGCGACAATCAGGTCGAAGCCCTCGCGCTGGACGGCCGCGGCCAGCACGGCCGAGGTGCGCACCAGGTCCGCGCCTGCCAGCGAGGAGTCCTCCACCAGGACGGCAGAGTCCGCGCCCATCGAGAGCATCTTACGCAGGGTCTTCACCGTCGATTCCGGCCCCATCGACAGGACAACGACCTCCGTGCCCTTGTGCGCGTCCTGGTAGCGCAGCGCGGACTCGAGGGCGCGCTCGTTGATCTCATCGGGCACCAGCTCGCTGGCAGTTCGGGCGAGCATGCCACTGCTGTCCAGCTTGCGCGCCTCATAGGTGTCCGGCACCTCTTTGACCAGTACGACGATCTTCATGGTCTTCCCTCCTGCGTTGTCCAGGCCGTGCCGACGGCGCTGCCCGCCCCCCGCTAACTTGCCTATCGCTATTTACTATAGAAGCAGATAGTTTTGCACTAGAGTATTACTCGGAAGCCAAGCACTCGTCAATGGGAGAGGCAAAATGTCGGCACGGTCCGAAACGGCCTTCAAGACCACGGGAACCGCAGGAATCATCGAACTCGCCGGCCCCGGCGCCAACTCGCTAGGCACGCCCATGATCGCGGCCATCGACACGGCACTGACGCGGTTCGAGGAGTCCGGCGCCAAGGTCCTGCTCATCGTCTCGGCCCTACCGGGCGTTTTCATTGCCGGGGCGGACATCAAGGAAATGAACGGGGCCGGCGCATCAGCCCTCGCCGAGTACGGCACCGCCCTGCGCCGGCTGCTCACCAGGCTCGCAGGCCTCGATCGGCCTTCCATCGCGGTGATCGAGGGACTGGCCCTCGGCGGAGGACTGGAACTGGCCTTGGCCTGCAGCCTGCGCGTCGGCTCCACGGACGCGAAAATGGGCCTGCCCGAACCCAGGCTCGGCCTTATCCCGGGGGCCGGCGGAACGCAGCGCCTGCCCCAGATCGTGGGGCGCGCCCGGGCCTTGGACCTTCTCCTCACGGCACGCACGGTGGAAGCGGCCGAGGCCTATCACATGGGCCTCCTCACCCGGCTGGCCGGCGCCGGCAGGGCCCGGGAGGCCGCCTTGGAGCTTGCAGAGGAAATAGCCCGCCTGTCACAGCCCGCCATCGCCGTGATCCTTCGACTTGTCGACAATTCCTTCAACGTCGACCTGTCCAGCGGCCTGGCGGACGAGGAGCGCGAAGCGACCGGACTGTTAACCAACGGAGAGGCCGCCGAGGGGCTTTCCGCCTTTGTGGAGAAACGCCTCCCGCGCTTCGCCTGAACCCGCCTCCCCGAGTACGAACTGCCACCATCCAATGAACCACTATCCGGTACAAACGAGGTTGAAGCCATGAACAGCAAGGAAAAGATCGTCCTGATCGACGGCGCACGAACCCCCATCGGCAGCTTCGGCGGAGCCTTTAAGGACATCCCGGGCTTCGAACTCGGCGCGGCGGCTGCGAAGGCCGCGCTGGAACGTTCCGGCGTACGGCCCGAGGACATTGACGAAGTGGTGATGGGCTGCATCGGACAGGTCGGCCCGGACGCCTACAACGCCCGTCGTGTCGCCCTGGCGGCGGGACTGCCGAAAGGCACCCCCGCCTACACCGTGAACCGGCTGTGTGGCAGCGGCCTGCAGGCGATTTGGTCCGCTGCCATGCAAATGCACTGGGGTGGCGTCGACTTTGCCCTGGCTGGGGGGAACGAATCGATGACCCGGATGCCGTTCTACGACTTCGGGGCCCGGAACGGCTACCGGCTCGGGGACCGCGCGCTCGTCGACGGAACCGTAGCCATCCTCACCGACCCGTTCAGCGGCGCCCACATGGGCGTCACGGCGGAAAACGTCGCCCGCCGGTATGGAGTCACCCGCCAGGAACAGGACGAGTTCGCACTCGAGTCCCAGCGCAGGGCGGCAACCACAGCTGCCCGGAAGGCATTCGCCGAGGAGATCACCCCGGTCAACACCGGCGGACGGAAACCCTACACTGTCGAAGCTGACGAGCATCCCAAGCCATCGACCACCTTGGACGGCCTCGCCAAGCTGCGTCCTGCGTTCGAGGACGGCGGCACAGTTACGGCCGGAAATGCCTCCGGCATCAACGATGGGGCTGCCGCCGTCGTGCTCGCCCGCGAATCGGTCGCGGCCGAACGTGGCATCAGGGGGCTGGCCACGCTGGAATCCGTTGCCACAGCCGCCATGGAACCGCAGCTCATGGGCTATGCTCCGGTTCCGGCGCTGGAGAAGCTCTTTGCGCAGACCGGGATGACGCCGGCAGACGTCGATGTCATCGAACTGAACGAGGCCTTCGCGTCCCAGGCCGTCGCCGTGATCCGCGACGCCAAGCTGGATCCGGCCAAGACCAACCCCTACGGCGGGGCCATTGCGTTGGGACACCCGGTCGGAGCCACCGGCGCCATTCTGTCCCTCCGGGTTGCCAAGGACCTGGTGCGGCGGGACCTGGAGTTCGGCATCGTGACGATGTGCATCGGCGGCGGGCAGGCGCTCGCCGCACTGTTCCGCAGGGCAGGCTGACGACCGGCGGAACGCATCCTGGTTCACGTTGATACCCAAATTGGTATACAAATCGATTGTTTATCACTAGAGTAACGACCCACGTCAAAGGCAACCGATTCCCGCACCGAGGGAACACAAGGAAGAGGCAGGCACTGTGACATCCAAGCCCATCGTGTCCCAGCACAACGAAACCGTGGTCTCGCTGTTCCGCGACACGGTGTCCGCCCGTGGTTCCGCATCCGCCCTGCGACATGAGGTCGACGGTGCCTGGACCACCCTCGACTGGGCGCGGTACGCGCACCGTGCCGCGTCGTTCGCCGCCGGCCTGCGCAACCTCGGCGTCAGGAAGGGCGACCACGTGGTGTTGCTGATGCGCAACCGGCCCGAGTTCCACTTCGCCGACGTGGGCGCGATGCTGATCGGCGCGGTATCCGTCTCCGTCTACAACTCGCCGTCGGTCGAACGGCTTGCCGACATCATGGAGGACTGCTCGGCGGTGGCCTGCGTCGTGGACGAGCCGGCCTTCCGCGACCGTGTGCTGGCAGCGGCGGAGCTGCGTGGCCTGGATCCGAGAGTCATTGCCGTTCATCCGGGGGCGGAGGCTTCGGAGCGCATTACGGACTACGCGGAGCTGCTGGCCACGCCGCCCTTGGACTTGGGAGCCTGTGTGCAGCACGTGGCGTCGTCGGACACCGCCGTCATGCTGTACACCTCGGGGACCTCGGGGCGCCCCAAGGGCGTGCCGCTGAGCCACAGCAACGTGGTGTTCGCGGTGCGGACCTTTGCGCAGCGCTCCCGAGTGCCGCTGGCAGGGAAGCGGCAGCTGTCCTACCTGCCCATGGCGCATATCGGCGAACGCTTCGCAACCCACTACGCGCACATCGCCTCGGGCAGCGAAGTGACCTGCTGTCCGGACATGGCGCATCTGCACCGCGTCCTGGCCGAAACCCATCCCCACATGCTCTTCGGCGCACCGCGGATGTGGGAACTGCTGCATGCGCGGGTGTCCGGCGGACTGCAGGAAGACCCGGACGCGGCGGCGGCATTCGAACCGGCCCTGCGCCGGCGCCGGGCCGGGGTGCCGGAGGCCGGGGACGAGGACGCCATTCGCTCCGTCCTGGCCCGGTTCGGACTGGACGAGATCCTCGTGGCCATCGTCGGATCAGCTCCCCTGCCGCGGCACATCCACGAGTTCTGGCTGGACTGCGGGCTGCCGCTGGCCGACTACTATGGCCAGACCGAAACAACGGGCATGGGGTCCTGGGATCCACACGATATCACCGCCGGCACCGTCGGGCGCCCGCTGGACGGCATGAACGTGCGGATTTCCCCGGACGGGGAAATCGAGGTCCGGGGCCCCGCCGTCTTCTCCGGCTATTTCAACGACGCGGACAAAACGGGCCGCTCGTTCACCTCCGACGGCTGGTTCCGCACCGGCGATTCGGGCAGTTTCGACGCCGCCGGGAACCTGGTCTACGGAGGCCGGCGGAACGACGTCGTTGTTCCCACTTCCGGACACAACGTCAATCCTTCCCACATCGAATCGGCGCTGGCCAGGCATCGCCTCGTCTCCTACATCTGCGTGGTCGGGACCGGGCGGCCGCACGTGGGCGCAGTCATCGTTCTCGATCCCGACGCGACAACTGAATGGCTCGCATCCCGAAGCGTCCAGGTCCCTGCCGGCCGACGCCTCGAAGACGTGCCCGAGGTGCGCGGCGAGATTGACGCCCGGATCGCCGAGATCAACGCAGACCTGCCGGGGGCCGAGCGCCTGCGCACACGGGTGATCGTCACCGACTGCTGGGACCTGGATTCGGACGTGCTGACGGCCACCGGGAAGATGAAGCGCGCCGGAGTGGCAGCACGCTATGCCGGCCTGATCGATGCCATGTACGCCCGGGAACCGCTCGCCGCGGGACAACCGGATCATGCCTAACCACCCGGAGAAGGAGAACAATATGGACACCGTGGAACTGGCCGCCCGGGAGGGCATCCGTGATTTGGTGGCCCGCTACAGCAGATTGGGCGACTCGGGGCAGCTCGATGGGCTCCTTGACCTGTTCGTCGAGGATGCGGTGCTGGAATTCGTCGGGAAGGGCAGGCCGGTCGTCCACACCGGACGCCCCGCGATCCGCGCAGCCTTCGAGCAGTTCCGTGCCGATTTCGCCGCCCGCGCTCCCGGCGGGCGCCCGGCACGGATCTACCACAGCGTGACTTCGCATGTCATCGACGTCGTTGACGGGGACCATGCCACCGGGGATGCGTACGTATCAGTAATCGGCCACCAGGGGCTGCTGGAGTGGGGATCCTACCAGGACCGATATATCCGCACCTCGGATGGGTGGCGCTTTGCCGCCCGCCGCGCCCGCCTGGACGCCGCTGCCGACCGACGATTGTGACGGCCGCGGTCCAATACGACAGCCGCCCCGGCACCTGACTTGCCAGGTGCCGGGGCGCTCCCGTGGAGGAACTTACTGGATGTGGCGTTTGAGGAAGGCGCCGATCTTGGCGATCGAGTCGTCGGCGTCGGGGTCGGAGCCGGCGAGGAACTGGAAGACGTGCTGCTGGCCCTCGTAGACCTCGAGCTCGACCTCGACCCCCTTGCCCCGGGCAAGCTCGGCGAAGTCCTGCCCGCCCGAGAGCAGGGCCTCGTCGCCGCCGAAGGCGATGTGCACCGGGGGCAGGCCCGCCGGATCGGACTTCAGCGCGTTCAGGTACGGGTCCTCGGCCGTGATGCCCTCGCCCAGGATCAGCGCGTGCAGGCCGCCGACGGCCGATTTCTCGGCCAGGGCATCGCGCCCGGCGTTGGTCTCGAACGTGCGCCCCTTGGCCTCCACGTCATAGAACGGCGACATGGTGGCCACCGCCCCGGGCCGCGGCAGCCCCGCGTCCCGCCGGTGCAGCGCCACCGCGGTGGCCAGCGCCCCGCCGGCCGAATCGCCCACGACCGCCACCCGTTCGGCCGGGGCGCCCTTGGCCAGGATCCACTCGTAGGCTGCCAGCGAATCCTCCAGCGCCGCCGGGTACGGATGCTCGGGGGCCAGCCGGTAGTCCAGCACGAACACCGGCAGGCCCGCCGCCTGGGCGATATGCGCCGCCAGCTTGCGGTGCCCCTCCGCGCTGCCGCCGATGTAGCCGCCCCCGTGCAGGTAGAGGACTGCCCCCGGCCGGTGCGGTCCGGGCTTGGCCCACAGGCCCCGGATCCCGTCCTCGTCCACCGTCTTGAAGCTCACGTCCTCGGCCTCGGTGGCAAACTGCCCCCAGCCCAGATACAGGTCGCGCAACAGATCCATCCCCGGATCATCCCCCGGCGTCTGGCGCCGGGCCCAATACCGGTAAAGGTCGCCGAGCTTCTGCGCGGTCGGGACCTGGGTTCGGGTTGTTGCGGGATTCAGTGTCATGGCTATGCCTCCTGGTTGCGCCAGCTGTCGAGCAGCGCCGGGGCTGCATCGACAAAGGTAATCGGATCGACGAACAGATGCTGGGTGAGCACGCCGGCGTCGCGGACCAGCCGGCCCATCACGGTCGGGTTGCGGAATGCGTCGCTGCCCGACCACAGGCGGGCCTTGGACACCACCCGCTCCAGCATTTCGTGCGTCCAGGTGGTCGCCTGGCGGTTGCGGGCGGCCAGTTCGGGCGAGGGCCTACCTTTCCGCGCCGCATACTCGTCGGTCTTAGCGTAGGTTTCGAGCGCGTACGCGCGCGCGGCTTGGTAGTCCGCCTCGATCTTGGCGAATTCCGAGAGGAAGACCGGGTACTGGTCGACCGGCGACGGGTAGCCTGCGCGTGCCCGGTTCGCGCTCGAGCCGGCGACCTCCTGCAGTGCGCGCTTCACCAGGCCAAGGGCGATGCCGGCATGGGCGGCAAGGCCGATCTCCGGTCCGGTGGTAAACGGGGCGATGTGCTGGGTCGGCCCTCCCGTCACCGAGAAGACGAAGCGCTCCTCGATGACCTGTTCGGGAATCTCGTAGTCCTGGCTGCCGGTGGCAACGAGCCCGGTCACATCCCAGCCGCCCTTGAAGACCACCTGCTCGCGGGGAACCAGGGACTGCAGGTAGTCGAGCACCTCGCCCTGGTCGTTAACCAGGGTGAGGCCGAAGGCCATATGGGTAGTGTGGTGGCTGCCGCTGCCGAACCGGTAGCTGCCCTTGACCAGATAGCCGCCATCGACCTTGCGCGCGGTTCCCACGGGAGCGCCCATGCCCGCAAGGATCGCCTTGTCCGGCCCCCCGAAAAGCTCTTGGGCCCCGTCCCGGGGCAGGAAGCCGGCCAGGATTCCGTTGGCGAATGCATTGGCCATAAAGGCCCAGCCGGTCGAGCCGTCGGCCCGCGAGATCTCCTCGATGACCTCGATGGCTTCACCCGTCCTGAGCCCGCCGCCGCCGAAGGCCTTGGGCACGATCATCCAGAACAGGCCTGTATCGCGGAACGCCTGGACGACCTTCGGGGTGAGCCGGCCCGCGGTTTCGGCGGCAGCAGCCTCGCTCTCGATCAGCGGGGCCAGTTCCCGCGCCCGCTCCAAAAAAATACCCCGGTCGTCAACGGAGGACTGGCCCTCCGTTACCGGACTGACAATTACGGACGACTCTGTCACGTGGTTCCTCCTTTGAGCAGGACGCCGCACTCACAGCGTCTTTGCCGAGTGAACGGGGCGGGGACCGCACGCCGTTCGGTGAACGAGCTTCAAACTATCTGTAAATAAACTACTGATCAATAGACTAGCTGGAAAGAATTCCCGGATACTCCGGCACGGGACAGCCCTCTCGGAAGGCGCCAAACACTGCGGCAGCACGGACACCAAACGATGCCCCTGTGCCACCGGGATGAATGCTGGGGTGCCCTGACCCGCATCCAACGAGAGTGGAGTAGCCTCCGCGGGCTCAGTTTGTGTAGCCGCTGAGAATCTCAGTCTCTTCGGCCTTCCGCTGCTCCTGCATCGAGAGGGCGAAATCATAGCCTTCAGTTATCCCCTCCGACCCCTTCAGGAGCATCCCGCCCTCCACGCCGATGCTCTGGCCGGTGATGTAGGAACCGCCAGGAGCGGCCAGGAGCACCGCGACGGCCGCGATATCGTCGGCGTCGCCGCGCCTGCCCATCGGGATCTTCTCGACAAACTTGTCCGCCGCGCCGGATTCCTCCAAGGCGCTCTTGCGAAACGTGCGGATCCCGCCCGGGATGATGGCGTTGACCCGGATGTTGTCCGGCCCGAAGTCCACCGCGAGCGACTTCGTCATGTAGTCCAGGGACGACTTAGCGATCCCATAGGGAAGATAGGGCGGCGCGGCGATGAACCCGGCGGCGGACAGTGTGTAGATGATTGAACCCCCGCCTTGGGACCGCATATGGGGAACCACATAGCGAGTGAGTGCAGCATAGTTGCGCACATTCGATTCAAAGGAAGTTCCGATGAGCTCAACCTCCTCGTCCATCGACTCCAGCCGGCCCAGAAGGATATGCGCCGCGTTGCACATCAGCGTGTCGATCCGCCCCCATTTCTCAAGGGTCCGGTCAATAAGCGCCCTGCCCGAGGCGCGGTCCGCCAGGTCGAAGCCGATGCCAATTGCCCGGCCGGAGCCAAACTGCGTATTGAGTTCCGCGGCCCGGGCCTGGGCTTCCGCTTCGCCGCGCCCCGTGACGACGACACGTGCGCCGTGCTCGAGCATGCGGTACGTTGTCGCCATTCCAATGCCTTTTGTGCTGCCTGTCACAAGACATACGCGATTGCTTAGATCGAACAGAGACATTTCAACCTTCCATGATTATGTGGTGCCCGGCATCAGCCGCTCCCGGGTACCACCGTCGGCCTTTTGTACACTTGGGGGTCTGCGTCGCCTGCCAGTCCAGCTTCGCCACACCGACCGCGCGCGGGACATTCCCGGACGGATCACCAAAGCATGCCCGCGCCGCCGTTAGGGCGCATCACCTGGCCGGTGACAAAGCGGGCGGCATCCACTGCGAGATAGAGGATCGCGTACGCCCGCTCCACAGGCTCGCGCTTGAACCCCATGGGGAACATCTCGGCCCAACGCTCGAGTAGTGGCTCCGCCGACCGTTCCATCCTCTGCACAGATGGACTGTTCGGTCCTCGGAGTCTCCAGCCAGTCTGGGGCTACCGTGTTCACCCGCACCCCGGTCGACGCGACCTCGAGCGCGAGCGAGCGGGCAAACTGATTTATTCAGGGCCATACAGTGCTCCTTCTACTCCGGCATTGCCTGGAAGTCCCGTGTCGGGCCGCGTCACCGGAATCGCCTGTCGGCAGGCAGCGTCGCTTGCGGATAGACGAGGCGTCCGGGATGGAACATGGACAGGTGGTTCTCCGCCGAGTGGCCGAATTCCCCGTAGCCGTGCCCGAGGGATCTTTCCGGGTACGGCGCCGTTGCCGGATCCGGAGCATGTATCCCCATCACTGATTATTGATAGTGAGACTATCTTGCAGACAATTGATTGACAATAGACAAATTAGTGGTTCCATCCGCCCCGGCGGCCGGAAAACGGAAGGCCCCTGGCGCTGCAGCCAGGGGCCATCCGAGCCCAACGGGAATCCCGTTGGTCGATGATGCTCTACGGCACCGCGGGGCGCCCCCACTGATCAGCGGTACTCCACCTGCCCGCCGTCGAGGACCAGCCGCTCCCCCGCGCCAGGCTCCCCAGTGGCCGTGGTGGTGAACGTCGCCCGCCCCTCCCCCGTCCGCCAGATGGAGGTCCGGAGCGTCTCGCCTGGAAAGACCGGCGCCGCAAACCGCGCATGCATGGACTCCAGGCGTGCCGGATCACCGCCGCACAGGCCGGCGAGCACCGCCCGCCCGGCATAACCGTAGGTGCACAGTCCGTGGAGGATCGGCTTGGGGAAACCGGCACGCTCGGTGGCGAATACCGGATCGCTATGCAGCGGGTTGCGGTCCCCGGAGAGCCGGTACAGCAGCGCCTGGTCCGCACGGGTGCCGTACTCGATTTCAACGTCCGGCTCCCGCTCGGGGATCTCGACGCGCAGGGCACTCGTCCCCGGTTCGCCGCCGAATCCGCCGGCGCCGCGGAAAACCAGCGTCGTCGTCGACTCCGCCACCAGCGCGCCATCGACAGGGTCGCTTGCGCTGGCGGTGATGGTCAGGACGGCATTCTTTCCCTCACCCTTGTCCTGAAGGTCGGTAATCTCGGCACACACGTCAACCTCCCCGGCCGCCGGCAGGGGACGGTAGAGGCGGATCCCCTGCGCGCCGTGGACCATCTTCCCCCAATTGATCTTCCCCGCCTTGGCGAGGATGGAATTGCCCTCCGCCACGATGACGGCAAAGGTCGGCAGGACGCGCTGCTCCACACCCTTGGAGTTTTCCGTCACGAACGGCAGGTCGTCCAGCCCGGCACCCACGCCCAGGGCATACAGCAGCGTGTCACGGTCTGTCCACGACCGCCGGCGGGGTCCGATGCTTGCCCCCAGCGCATTCGGGTCGATACTCATGGTCTCCTCCTTGGTCCACCCCGGTCGGGGTTGTCAACTTTCCATACCCAAATTAGTCTATTCATAGATTGTTTATCAACGGAGTTTGTTGGAGGGATTTCCGCCAACTTCAAACCGCGCCGCAGGGCCCTCCGCCCTTGCGGGCAGGGGAGGTACGCATGGAAGCAAACGCCTTGACCGCCGCCAGTCCGGCAGTGAACGACCCGTCCGGCACACCGACGCGCGTGCCGGTGGTCGACTACCTGGTGCTCGACGAACAGCCATACATCCAGGCCCAGTGCTGCAACGCGTGCGGCGCACTGTACTTCGACCGCAGGAACGCCTGCGCACGGTGCTTCGCCACGGAGTTCTCCCCGAGGCGCCTTGCCGGCACCGGCAAGGTACGCGCCTTCACGGTGGTGCACCGGGCAGCCCCGAACATACCGGCCCCCTATATGTCCGTGGTCGTCGATCTGGACGGGGGCGGCGTCATCAAGTCGAACCTGCTCGGTGTCACCGACCCGCAGCAGATCAAGGCCGGGCAGCGGATCAAGCTGGAAACCTTTACGGCAGGCGTCGACGACGATGGCACCGAAGCCATCGCTTTCGGATACAAGATGGATGGGGACGAGCTATGAGCAGTGGGGACATCTGGATTATCGGCGCTTCCATGACGCCGTTCGGCAGGTTCGCGGATCAGGATTTGATCGATCTGGCGTCCACGGCAGCGATGGACGCTTTGAAGGACGCCCAAACGACCATGGACCAGGTCGGCGTCCTGGCCATGGGCAACGTCTACGAGGCGAACTCGCACAACGGCCAGCGCCTGCAGAAGCAGATCGGGCAGACCGGCATTCCGGTCTTCAACGTGGTCAATGCCTGCGCCACCGGGGCGACCGCGGTACGCGTGGCCATGATGGCCATCGCCTCGGGGGAAACCGATCTCGGCCTGGCCGTGGGCGTAGAAAAGATGGGCAAGATGGGGCTGCTTGGCGGTGCCCGCAAGGGCCGCACCAAGACCGAATTCACCCCGAACGGACGCTACGGCGCCGTCATGAAGACCGAAGGGATCCTCGGCACCTCGCTGATGCCCGGCGTGTTCGCCCAGGCCGGCACCGAGTATGCGCTTCGGCATGGGGTAAGTGCCGAACAGTTCGCCAAGGTGGCCCAGAAGAACCATGCGCATTCGGTCCTGAACCCGCTGGCGCAGTACCGGAAGGAATTCTCCCTGGCGGAGATCCTCAACGCGGAGACGATTTCCTATCCAAACACCCTGCCAATGTGCTGCCCGACGGGGGACGGCGCCTCCGCCGTCGTGCTGGTGTCCGACGCCAGGCTGCGCACGCTGGACCCGGACGTGCGGCGCCGCGCCGTCAAGATCTCCGCCTCGGTGTTGACCTCCGACCCCTGGACGGAATCCGACCAGGTACAGGCCGACATCAACACCCTGACCCGCCTGGCCGCCGACCAGGCGTACGAAAAGGCCGGAATCGGCCCGGAGGATCTGGATCTGGTCGAACTCCATGACTGCTTCGCGACTGCCGAACTGCTGCACTACGACAACCTGCGCCTGTGCGAACCGGGCGGAGCCGGCGACTTCATCGACTCAGGCGCGCCCTGGCGCGGCGGAACCACTCCCGTCAATGTCTCAGGCGGCCTACTCTCCAAGGGACACCCGCTGGGCGCCACCGGCATCGCGAACCTCTACGAAGTCGCCACCCACCTGCGCGGTGAGGCCGGCGACCGCCAGGTGGAGGGGGCGAAGGTCGGCCTGACCCACGTCGTGGGCCTGGCCTCGGCCTGCGCCGTCCACATCCTCGAAGCAGCAAGCTAGCCCCGTCCTGCCGGGACACCTAAGAGAAAGATAGGTTCACCATGGGACCTCTGCAGGGCCTGAAAGTCCTCGAAATCGCCAGCGCCGCCCCGGCACCCTTCGCGTGCATGATGCTGGCCGACCTCGGAGCCGATGTCGTACGCATCGACCGGCCCGGAACCGCCGAACCGTCGAACGGACGCCCCCGCCCCATCGACCCCCTCACCCGGGGACGCACCTCGATCGAGCTGGACCTGAAGGAACCCTCCGCACGCGACCAGGTGCTGCAGCTCGTCCGCGGGGCCGACGTGCTGGTCGAAGGGTTCCGGCCGGGCGTCGCCGAACGGCTCGGGCTGGGACCGGACGATTGCCTGGCCGCCAACCACCGGCTGGTCTACGGCCGCATGACCGGGTGGGGCCAGTCCGGCCCCATGGCGGGCAAGGCAGGCCACGACATCAACTACATCGCCCTTTCCGGCGCCCTCGAGCCGATCGGCCGGACCGGTGAGCCCCCGGTCCCGCCGATAAACATGGTCGGCGACTACGGGGGCGGAGGCATGCTGCTGGCCTTCGGCATCCTGGCGGCCCTCTACGAGCGCCGATCCTCCGGAACCGGACAGGTGGTGGACGCGGCCATGGTGGACGGCAGTTCACTGCTGGCCGCCTCCATCCACGGCATGATCGGGTCCGGGACCTGGCGGTCCGAGCGCGGCACGAACCTGCTGGACAGCGGCGCCCCGTTCTACGACGTGTACCAGACCGCCGACGGCGGTTTCCTGAGCGTGGGAGCCTTGGAGAAGCGCTTCTACGCCGAGTTCCTGGCCGGGCTGGGGCTCGACCCTGCCGGTCTGCCGGCACAATATGACCGGAAGGGCTGGCCCGAACTGCGAAGCGTATTCGCCCGGTGCATTAAGGCACGCAGCCGCGACGAGTGGGTCGAGGTGTTTGCGGACCTGGATGCCTGCGTGGCGCCGGTGCTGGCGCCCCCGGACGCCCCGCACCACCCCCATGCCCGTGAGCGTGCC
Source organism: Arthrobacter hankyongi (assembly GCF_022012395.1). Classification (GTDB taxonomy): domain Bacteria; phylum Actinomycetota; class Actinomycetes; order Actinomycetales; family Micrococcaceae; genus Crystallibacter; species Crystallibacter hankyongi. The sequence continues at coordinate 193,099 of NZ_JAKLTQ010000002.1, read as the reverse complement.
GCCTTCGTCCACGTGGATGGAATTGCCCAGCCCGCTCCCGCCCCGCGGTTTTCGCGCACGCCGGCCGGTGTTCCGAACGGTACCCCGGTCCGGAACTCCGCCGTCGTGGACGTACTATCTGTGTGGGTGCCGGAGGTCGACCACGAGCAGGCCCTCCGGTGACCGCCGGTCATTCGTCGAAATACCCCGCCCAAAGGAGCAATAGAGCATGACCGTCTCATCCCCAACCCACGTCGAGAGCCTGGCCTCGCTGGGCCTGGCGGAAGTTCGCGAGGCCTTCGTCACCTGGATCGCTGACAATGCCGACCGGCTCAACCAATTCCGCGGGCTCCACGGCGACATGGACTCCGTCTTCGCCAAGCTCTCCGAGCTGCAGCGACTCCTCTACGACACGGGATGGATCCGCTTGGGCTGGCCGGCCAACCTCGGTGGTCTCGGCGGAACCCTGGGCCTGCGGGGGATGATCAGCGAAGAGCTGGCCGCGGCCGGTTATCCCCCGCCCTTCTCCTTCGCCACCCAGGAGGTCCTCGGCCCGGCCGTCGCGCGTTTTGCCCCGCAGGAGCTGGCCGCCGAACTCATTCCCCGCCTGCTGCGCGGTGACGAGAAATGGTGCCAAGGATTCTCCGAACCCGGCGCCGGCAGCGATCTTGCCTCGCTGAGGCTGCGGGCCACCGATGAAGGCGACTCGTGGCGCCTGAACGGGGAGAAGATCTGGACCAGCTGGGCCAAGTTCGCTGACCGGTGCGTGCTGTTGGCCCGCACCGGCGAGCCGGGCTCCGGGCACCGGGGCATCACCGCGATGGTCCTGGACATGGACACTCCCGGAATCGAGGTCCGGCCGCTGCCGAGCATTGCCGGCGACGACGAGTTCTGCAGCCTCTACTTCGACGACGTCGTCGTCCCGAAGACCAGGACCCTGGGCGAAGTCAACGGCGGCTGGGCCGTGGCCATGTTCGTGCTGGCCAATGAGCGCGGAGCCGCAGCCTGGCAACGCCAGGCGTGGATGGGTTGGCGCCTGGGCACACTGGTGGACGAGGCACCTGGCCTCGATGCCGCCGTCGCCGGGGAGGCTTTCGAACTCATCTACGGGCTCCGGTTGCTCTCCCGCCGCACCCTGCGGACCCTGGACCGAGGCGAGTCGCCGGGGGTGCTGCCCTCGTTCGACAAGATCCTCATGTCTACGGCGGAGAAGTACCTCTTCGACGCCGCCGTGGAGGCCATGCCCGGCCGCATCCTGCTGGGCGAGGACCCCGGCGCGGCTTCCTGGCGCGGGGAATACCTATACTCCCGGGCGTCGTCGATTTACGGCGGGACGGCCGAAATCCAGCGAAACATTATCGCCGACCGCGTGCTCGGCCTTCCGAAGGACTGACCCATGGACGAGTTTGAGAAGCAGGCATTCAGCGAGGGCCTGGCCAAGACCATCGACTCCACCCCCGCCGCGCAGCTGCGCGAGGCACTCGAGGAATTCGGCTGGCTGGACCTGCTGGACGAGGAGCCTGCCGAAGCCGCCGGCATCGTTTTTCCACTACTGGGCGAGCATCTGGTCGCCCTGCCGCTACTGGACGACGTCTGCACCAAGGCCGCGGGCCTCGAACCCGGACCGGACACCGCTTTTGTCTATCCGGCACTGTCATCGCCGGTACCGACCAGCACGGCCACACTCGACGGCGGCATCCTGAAGATGACGCTGCGCGGCATCGTCGCCGCGCGGGACGCCGCCCCGGAAACCGTCGTGGCACCGGTGCTGCTGGACGGAGAGCCGGCGCTGGTCGCCGGACCGTGGGAGGGCACATGGCCCGCCGCCGGCCAAGGCATCGACGCCGAGTCGGGCTGGGCACAGCTCGACGCTAATTGGTCCGTGCCCGCCGGCGCCGTGGTTGCCTCCGGGGAACCCGGCACGGCATGGACGGCGGTCCGGGCCGCCGGGCATCTCGCGCTGGCCTTCAAGATGAACGCAGTCGGCGCGGCAATGCTGCGCCTCGCCGTGGAGCACACCGCGTCCCGCGAACAATTCGGCCAGCGGCTGTCTGGATTCCAGGTCGTCCGCCACAAGCTGGCCGACGTGCGGGTCTGGCAGGAGACCGCTTCTTTGGCCGCTGACGCTGCCGAGGAATCCACCGATGTGCTCTCATGCCTTCTGGCCAAAACCCTGGCCGGGAGGTTCCTGCGGACGGCGCGGGAAAACTGCCAGCAACTCCTGGGCGGCATGGGCTTCACCCAGGAACACGATTTCCACCGTTACCTGCGGCGGGCACTGGTGCTGGAGAACCTGCTCGGTTCGACGGGGTCCCTCCGCGCCGAGTTGGGATCCTCCATCCGCGCGGCCCGGTCCGTCCCGCGGCTGGCGACCCTCTAGATCCAGCACCCGGGCGCCTCTCCGGTGGTGAGACGACAAAGTCGCATCGGTAGCGGTGAACAAGTAACGACGTTGTTTGGAACAAGGGAGACCACAGAATGATCCGACGATTCTACGTCATGCCGTTGAATCCTGGTGCGACCGAGGAAAGGATAGATGAATTTCTCAAAGCCTTAAGCGACTCGGATAGGTTTATTTCCGGCTTGTTGGACTCGTCTGCGGGCGTCGACCTCGACACTAGAACTGTGGTTTGGGAAATGACATTCGTCGATGAGGAAACGTATACCGGACCGTACATGGTGCATCCGTACCACATGGCCACCCTCGACAATTACTTGATTGCCGACAGTCCCGAGAGCCTGGCGCATGACATCGACACCACGCGCTACACGTTGCCCGATTCCGTTCCGCGGCTCGAAGAGGGCGTTAGACGAGTGGTGCTCATGAAGCTGCCCGAGGGGACCGACACCTCGATGCTGGAAACGCTGGCTGCACAGGGCGAAGGCATGGCGGCCTCGGTATTCTCTCCCGACAATGTGGCATGGCGTTTTCCGACTAAAGACTTGAACTGGACTCATGTCTGGGAACAAGGGTTCACTGACATGGCGGCCCTGAACCACTATCTGAAAACGGCGGAAGGGATCGCTTGCTCGAGTCTGGAGGGCTTTAAGCGCCTTGGTATAGACGCACGGTCTCTTAAGATCCTGACTTACCCCTTCAAACTCAAGCCGGCGCAGTCACCCCCCAACATCCCGTCGGAGCCATTTCCCATCCTTTACACGATCACCGCGCGCACGGCCCTCGAAGATGTTGACACCTACATCGATTTGCTCGAACGGGACTACGATCCGCCGCTGGCCGACGTCGGGGCGAAATTGCTTCACCGTTGGCGCACCGTTGATCATGCGTACACTGAGGCCGAAGTGCAATCGACCTGGCAACTGGATTCAGTCGCAGCCTTCAGCGACTTGAGAATAATGACCGTGACCAATCCGTCTTGGAATCGTTTCGTCTTGGAGGGAATGCCACTGGTGAGAAGCGGCACGCGCCGATTTTACCGCGCTGTCTAGCGGTAATCTCCGTTAGTTTGCCCGGGATTAGGCGGCCAGGGGCTTGTTCATATTTGACTAGGCAGCGAGGTAGTCGTAGAGGTCAGAACGTGTGCGATCCGACTGGTGCCCAAGGAAGAGCGGCGCACCGGCGTCCTGGATGAGGCAATCATCAGCCTCTACGCCGGTGGGGATGACGGTGAGGGATATCGCCAACCATCTGGAGTCCCCGAGCGGCACCGAACTGTCGCGGGAGACCATTTCGAAGATCACCGACGAGGTCCTCGAGGAGGTCATGGCTTGGCAATCGAGGCCGTTGGATGAGATCTACCCGATCCTGTATCTGGATGCCATCGTGGTGAAGATCCGCGACCGCGTCCATGTCAAAAACAAGGCCGCACACATCGCCGCGGCCGTGGACCTCGACGGCATCAAGCACGTGACAAGGCATCTGGGTCCAGGAGAGCGAGGGAACGATGGGTGCACCTCTCGCTCGCGAGCGATTCTGGGCCGGGGTCTGCGCCGAACTGGCAAACCGCGGGGTGAAGGATGCGCTGATCGCCTGCTGTGAGCCGTTCATCGGCTTCCGGAGGCCATCCAAGGCCACCTTCCTGGGCGAAGCGACCGTCCAGACGTGCGTGCTGATCCGCTCCTGGAATACGGTTCGTCGCCTACGGGGACCGCAAGAAGGTTCGGTTCATCCCGTTCCTGGCCTTCCCACCGGCCATGCGCAAGGTCATCTCAACGCCATCGAGACGTTGAACTACCAGTTGCGGAAAATCACCAAGAACCGCGGCCACTCTCCAACTCTGACTTTTGGCGTCGATTGGTGGTTTTCACAGCTCGGTTTGTCGTTTACAGGTGATTGCCGATGACACGGGTAGAGGATGCTGTTCGCCGGTAGCGGCCTTCGCTGAGCTTCGGCGGAACGCGGGACGGGGCAGGTCGTGTTTCTAGCTTCGGTATCCGTGCCGGAGGATTTCGCCTACTCCGCCGAGCCCGCGTTGTCGCTCCGGCTCCTGGGATATCAGCCAGGCGGTCATGAGCGTGGTTTCGAAGAGATCCTGCCCTTTTATGCCCGGTCGCACCGTGCCCTCTTGCTGCGCATCGGCGAGAATCCCGTCGGTGATCTCGATGATCTCCTGACAGGTGATGGCCAGGGGGGTTTTGTCCCCGGATTCGAGTGCCTGGGCAATGGAGTCGGGAAGCCCCTGGTATGAGCTGAGGTAGTTCTGTACCTGGGCCAGCCACCGCTCCAACCGCTCAAGGCCCGTTTCTGCTGACCGGATGAGATCGGCGGCTGTTCGCAGTTCTTCGCCCTGAGCGTTCAAGGCCGCGAAGATCAGATGGTCCCGGTCGGGAAAGTGCCGGTAGAGCGTTCCTACGCCGACGCCGGCTTCACGGGCAATGGCGTCCAGCGATGTGGTGACTCCCTGGCTGCTGAGGTGTTTGCGGGCGGTTTTGATGAGCGCTTCGTAGTTTTTGCGTGCATCCGCCCGCATCGTTCGGGACGTTGACATCGATCGACCTCTTTCAATACCGCGAGTCTGTCAACCGGAGGCCCTCTCCGTATGCTCATAACGGAGCTTACCTCCGCTTAGTCTTTGATCCCAAACTTCTGAAGAGGAACGCACGCCCATGACCAGACAGATGCACCTGACGGTGCAGCTCATCTCCGGGTACGGTCTCGAACCGGCGGCCTGGCGCTGGCCGGGGATCGATCCCGCCTCTTTCATCAATGCGGATGTCTTCGTCAAGGCCGCGCAGACCGCTGAGCGGGGCAGGTTCGACGCGCTGTTCCTCGCCGATACGCCGGTGTTGAGCACCGATGTGGCAACGGCGCCGCCGCAGCAGGCCCTGGAGCCGATCGTCACCCTTACGGCGGTGGCGCGGGAAACCGAGCGGATCGGCCTGGTGGCCACCTCGTCAACGACGCTCAATCACCCGTTCACCGTCGCGCGGCAGTTCAGGGCACTGGATCTGGTCAGCCAGGGCCGGGCGGGGTGGAACGCCGTGACGACGTCGCATCCGGGAGCATTGCTCAACTACGGCACCGGTGTGCCCAGCCGGGGGGAGCGGTATGAGCGTGCCCATGAGTTCATTGCTGCCGTCATGGCGTTGTGGGGCTCATGGGAAGATGATGCGCTCATCATGGACAAGGAGGCCGGCCGGTTTGCTGACGCCAGTCGCGTCACCCCGGTGGGACTGGCCGGCCGCCATGTCGCCAGCCGCGGCCCGCTGGGACTGCCGCCCTCGGAGCAGGGGCAGCCGGTGGTCTTCCAGGCCGGTGGCGGACTCAACGGCCTGCGCCTGGCCGGGCGGTTCGCCAACGCGGTCTACAACAATCCCTTCGACATCCCTTCCGGAGTCGAGCATGCCGCGGCAGTGGCACAGGCCGCCTCGACCTACGGGCGGTCCCCGGATCACATGACCGTCTTCAACGGAATCATCACCTCCGTCGCCTCGACCCGGAAGGAAGCTCTGGAACGCCGCGAACAGCTCGACGCACTGGGCGACCTGGAGACGAAGGTGGCCTATCTCGGCCAGCAGATCGGCGTTCCGCTCTCCATCGAGGACATCGACAAGCCGGTGCACCAAAGCCTGCTGGAGAACGCCCGGGCCAATCCGGCAGATCCGCGCTCTCCCCTGGCGCTGGAACTGGCCGGGGAAGGGCTCACGGTGCGGCGCATCCTGGCCCACGGCACCATGAACTACCATCCCGTGGCCCTGGGGACTCCGGACGAGGTCGCTGACATCCTGCAGCGGTGGCATGAAGCAGGCGTGGGCAAGGGGTTTAACATCAACCCGGATGCCACCGACGGGCTGGAGCACTTCGTCGATGAAGTGATTCCGATCCTGCAGGAACGCGGCCTGTTCCGGCGCGAATACGCCGGCACCACACTGCGGGATCATCTGGGCATCCCCCGTCAGAACGGGCTGCCCGCCGGGTACGGACAGCACGTGGGCGCAGCATCATGAAGTATTCACTGGTGGAACTGGCCCCGGTGGCCCACAACGGATCGAAACGCGAGGCGCTCCACGCCGCGGTCCGTGCGGCACGTGAAGCCGACGAACTCGGTTATGAGCGCATCTGGTACGCAGAGCACCACCACACGGTGGGATACGCAGCCCAGGATCCGGTCAGCTTGATCGCCCTGGCCGCCCGTGAAACCGAACGGATCCGGGTCGGCTCCGGGGCTGTGCTGCTGAACCATTACAGCCCGTTCAGCATCGCCGAACGCTTCCTGCAGCTGGAAGCCCTCACACCCGGCCGCATCGATCTGGGCCTGGGACGGGCCACCGCAGGCCCGCTCATCGACGCAGCCCTGCGCCGTGACCGGAACTCCCGCCCTCAGGATGACTTCTCCCACCAGGTGCAGGAAATCCTTGCCTACTACCACCACGGCTTCGGACCGGACCACCCCTTCTCCCCGATCAACCTCACCGCCGGTATGGAAACCGTTCCCGACGTGTGGGTCCTGGGCTCCTCGGGCAACAGCGCAGCACTGGCCGGCAGCCTGGGGCTCGGCTACGCTTTCGCCGGCTTCATCAATCCCGGCACCGCCGTCGCTGCACTGGATGCCCATCGCGAAAGCTTCCAATCCACGCCCTTCGGCACGGCGCAGCGCAACACCATGCTGGCGCTGAACATCGTCGCCGCCGACGATGAAGACACCGCCCACCGGCTGACGTGGCCCGCCCGGCTGCTCTGGCGCAGGGTGGCCGCCAGCGGCCAGGCTGCGACCACGCCCACACTTGCCCAGGCCGAAGCCGAACTGCCGCTGGACGCAAAACAGCAGAGCAGCACGTTCGACGGAAAGACCATCCCCGCACAGATCTCAGGAAGCCCGGACACCCTCAAAACCCAACTGGAGAAGCTCGTCGAAGCCACCGGCGCGACCGAAATCATGATCCAGGACATGCTCATCGACCCCGACCTGCGCAGCCGGTCCCGGGCACTCATCGCCGAAGCCATCACCCGAGTTGACCTCTCTGAGACTGCGGATCAGCCGAGACTGTAGTCGGCAACAAGCCGACGACCGCGAAGCTCGCCCCGGCGCATCCGTAGCAGCCCGTCATTGATCTCGTCGAACGTTATTGGCTCAACGTCAATCGAAAAGGAACCATCCGCCATGAATTCGTAGAGGGCGGCGGTATCCGCGGTCGAACCCGCCAATGATCCCACCAAGTGAACCTCTCGGAAAACCAGCGATGTCGTTGGGAACGTGATCTCGGGCTTGCCGAGGCCGACCTGGACTACACGGCCGCCATGCTTGACCATCTCGATTGCCGTCTTCGTGGTGTCCACACCGGCGAAATCGATGATCACATCCAGATCGAGATCAGCGAACTCTTCGGCAGAGAGGAAAGTGTCCTTGACACCGGCAGCCTTGGCGGCCTCAAACGCCGCATCAGATACATCGGCTGCAAAGACTTCGCCGCCGGCGAGGACCGCGACGCTGATATGTAGGAAGGTTTGTCAAGAGGCAATGGTGAGCGGCTCCCGGCTGGTTTGGTCGGGGGCCGCTGGTTTGGGCGCCGTCCGGGTGGGGTGGTCGTGCCGGCGGGTCTTGGTTTCGACTGCAGTGTCAGGCTGATATGCGCGGGTTGGGTACCGCATGACGATTGTTCGGCTGGGGCGTATCGCTGTCTGGCATCGGGCGTCGACGGTGTTGGTCCGCCTGCCCATAGCGTTGTCCCGGGTTGGCCCCAAAGTGCTGCCACGTCACGGCCGCCACACTCCGGAAGGCACGTTCGTCAGGCCGCGTTCATGCGGCCTCCCTGCCCGTGTCCGCCTTGCTGGAGGGGTGCGGCCAGGGACCAGCACCATCCAGCCATTTCCCGGGCGATCGCGGTGTTCGCCGTGACGGAGCGTTTCTTCCGGGCGTCGAAGACTTCCCACTTGTGGTGGAGCCTGTGGTTGCCTTCCAGGGCACGGATCCTGGTGGCCGGGCCGACCAGGTCCATTTGCCTGACCAGCCGGAGCCCGGGCCGGGAGTAGGGGCGTCGATGGACCCAGGCTGCCTCGATCAGCAGCTTCCGGGCGTATCTGCTGCCGGCCTTCGTGATCGGCCCCTGGTGCCGGGTCTGGCCCGAGGACTGCTCGGACGGCACCAGCCCCAGGTAGGAGCCGATGGAGGAACCGGTGAACCGGGTCCAGTCGCCGATTTCCACGGCGAGCCCGAAGCCGGTGGTGATATCGACGCCGCGCAGGCACATCAATGCGTCGATGACCGGGGTGTATTCACAGTTTCCGGCGGTCGCCGCGACGCGCTGGTCGATCCGCTTGAGGTGTGCCGCGAGCAGTTCGGCCTGCTCCAGGTCGGCCTCCCAGGTGAACTGCAGCACCGGGGAGTCGAAGTGCTGCCGGTGCAGCCACAGCACGTGCTCCTTGGTCCACTTCGTCTTTTTCGGGTACCTGATGCCGTGACGGAGCAGGATCGCGTTGACGTGCTGGCGGGCATGGGCGAGGTTCTTTGCGGCCGTGGCCCGCAGCCGGGACAAATCCCGCAGGTCCTCCTGCTCCCGCGTCGGGACCCTCACATCGGTGACCTGTCCCAGGGCGAGCATTTCGGCCAGGAGCCGGGCATCGCGCTTGTCGGTCTTGACCTTGTCGCCCGGGGCCCGCAGCAGCTTCGAGGACGCCGCGACCACGCAGTCAATGCCGGCCTCCCGCAGAAACCTCGCCAGGACGTACCCGGTCGGGCCGGATTCATACACCGCCTTCACCGGGGCTTCGAAGCGGCAGATCCAGTCCAAAACGACCGCCGGGTCCGAATCCATCTTCGCCTGCACCAGCTCACCGGTATCCGGGGCCAGGGCGCAGCCGACAACGGAAGCCGCGTGAACATCCAGTCCGATAAACGTATGCTGGATCATAGCCGGGACCTCCCATCCCTCACATGTGGCACTACCATTCCACCTCTCCACCGGCCGACAGGCCAGGAGGCTGCTCAATGGCAACCCACGGGATCTGTGAAACAGAAGGCCCCGGCCCTCGATGAGGGTCGCGGCCCGGTCCCTGCCGATCCGGATATGAGGCCATCCCCGCCGGGCCACAGGCCCCGCGGCGCCGCCTCCGCCACGAAGGACACATACCGGCATCAAGCCGGCGCCGCGGGACCGCCCGGCGACAATGGCCGCTCCGGACAGGCAGGAACCCCAACCACCCCCACCTCATATTTCTAATGGGTAGTGGCAAGCCCGAGGCTTGCTGCCAGACTTGGCCCCCTCGGGCCGGGCGTGACTCGCTTCATATCCGACCTGCCTGGGCAGTGTCCTTTAGACGACCTGTCCACCCGACCCGTGGGGGCCAGTCTGGCTCGCACCGGTGGCCTGATAGAAGGTTGTCCGTTCCGCTGCAACCGGCGGAACGTGACTCGTTAGAGATCTGCCTCGGCGTGACCCCTCCCCGGCTGGCCATCTCGTGTCCAGTCCTGGGAAGGAACCCGCACCAATGAGCACCGTCCGTGATGAATACACGAACATCGTCGGCGTGGACACCCACGCCCGAACCAACACCTACGCCATCCTCTCCGCCGCTTCCGGCCAAGTCATTGACACCGCCACCTTCCCCACGAACCCTTCCGGCCTCCAGCGCGCCATCGCCTGGATCAATCGGCGCAGCGAACCGGGCAAGACCCTCGTGGCCATCGAGGGCACCAATTCCTACGGCTCCGGACTGACCCGCGCCCTGCGCTCCACGGACCTGGACCTCTGCGAGGTGCGCCCGCCCCGCCGGACCTCGCGTGCCGGCCGCGGAAAATCCGATGACATCGACGCCCTTGCCGCCGCCCGCACGGTGCTCGGCGAACAGGTGCCGGCCCTGTTGGTCCCCCGCACGGAAGGGGACAGGGAAGCCTTGCGGATCCTGCTCAATGCCCGCGAGGCCATGGAACGGCAGGCCACCTCCGACCGGCTGATCCTCACCGCGCTGCTGCGCACCATGGACCTGGGCATCGATGCGCGCACAGCCATCACCGACGCCCAGGTCCATGAGATCAGCCGCTGGAGGCCCCGCCAAGGCGATGACCTGCAAACCCGGACCGCACGCGCCGAAACCAAGAGGCTGGCCACCGCCATCCACCAATTCCAGGCCCAGCTGGTACGGAACAAGGAGCAGCTTCAGGAAATCGTTGACATGATGGCGGCCGGCCTCATGGACCTGCCCGGGCTCGGCCCGGTGACCGCCGCGCAGGTCATCGTCTCCTACTCGCACCCTGGTCGCGTCCGGTCGGAAGCGGCCTTCGCCGCGCTGGCCGGGGTGAACCCTATCCCGGCATCCTCGGGCAACAATATCCGGCACCGGCTCAACCGCCATGGAGACCGACAGCTGAACAGGGCACTGCACACGATCGCCCGGACACGAATGATGTTCGACCCCGCAACGAAGGAATACGTCACCAGGCGCACCGCCGAAGGCAAAAGCCTTCGGGAGATCCGCCGCTGCCTCAAACGGTTCATCGCCAGGCAACTGTTCCGGAAACTCCAAACCCTCCTGGCTTGACGAGAACCATAGAAGGGTCGTCTAGCACCGGAGAGTCCGAGGGCGCCAAGCCCGATGATGCCGACCCGTGTTCCCGGCGTCACGCCACCTGTTGTGACGATAGCCTTGTGTGCCGTGCTTCCCGCATCGGTTGCGACGGCAGCCTGGATGAAGTCCACCGAGTCAGGGATGCGGATGAGCTGGTGGGGCGCTCGTGTTACATACTCACCGTACCCGCCTCCGACATGCGCGTCGGGGCCATCACCCGGTGATGAGTCGATTCCGACCCGGTCGCCGAGCTTCCAGTCAGCGACTTCATCGCCGACATCCACGATCACCCCCGAAATCTCATGCCCAATGATTGCAGGCGGCTGAGCCTCCGTGGGCGTCTTGCCATCCATGGGTATCGTGCCATCCATGATGTGTAGATCACTCGCGCATAGGCCAACAGCGCGAACCTCTATGAGAACCTGATCCGGTCGAGGCTGCGGCTTCGGCACGTCTACCCGATCGAACGAGTCACCGAACTTAGTAAGCTGCCACGCCTTCATGACACTTCCTTCTTTTATTATGCGATTCATGCGCGAGCGCGACATGCACGAGTAGGGACCTCCTAGGGATTCCGGGGTCACTCCAAACCAGACTTGGTTGGTCAGCAGGCACGGAGTGCCGTGCGGGCGAGGCCCTTAGTGATCTCGGATTCGCTGTTACCGCGTCGCTACGCGCCCCGATTCGGTCATCGGCGCGCCGAGGGACGCACGGAATGAAGGGAGGTCGTTAACGATGTGCAATGGTTCGAGACGGGAAATCTGCTCCCAGTTCTCCGCGATGAGCTCCGGTGTCAGGTCCTCGATGTGGATGCCGTCCCCGGATGCCAGGACGAATCGCCGCACGTGCCCGTGGCCTGCATAGATCATCTCCCCGTTGAGTGAACACTCGTCACTCATGAGGTAGGTGACGACAGGGGCGACCAACGCCGGCGAAGAGCGACGACGCGCCTCTTCCGACGGCTCCGCGGCACCACCGAACTGTTCCCGGGCGAAGGCCTGCATTCGAGTCTCCGCACCGGGCATGAGCAGGTTCACCCGCACCCCTTCTGCATCGCCCACTGTCGCCAGAGCGCGGGAGAAAGCAAACACGGCCCCCTTCGCGATGCTATAGGCCATCGAGACGGGGGCACCGAAGATTCCGGAGGACGTGGTGTTGACGACGGACCCTCCGCTGCGCACGAGTTCGGGCCACAGTGTTTGCGTCACGCGCACAGTGCCGAACACGTGGACATCGAACTGGCGTTGGATCTCGGCAAGAGACATCTCCGCGAATGCCACATGGGAGAGGATTCCCGCATTATTGACCAGACCGTCGACGCGACCCCCCAGGTCCAGTGCGGCCTGCAGCAGTGCCTGCGCGCCATCGGCCTCGCGTATGTCTGCCGCGCAGGCAACTGCACAGCCGCCTGCGGCAGTGATCGCCTCGGCGACTTCCTGCGCCGGATCTGAACTCACCCCCGAGCCGTCGATGTCCACTCCCAAGTCACCGATCACGACCGCCGCACCTCGTGCAGCCAGCAGTTCGGCGTGGGCTCGGCCGATGCCTCGCCCTGCGCCGGTTACAACGATGACCTTGCCATCAAGTCGAATCACTTGTGCCTCCTACGTTGGCTGTCCACCAATAATAGAGTTATCAATAATTTATCGCTAGGGTATATCTGTGGCGCCGCGGCTAGGAACTGGCCATGGCCGCCGCTCCGGGGAAGCCCTTCAGCTGATGTCTGCGTCACTGAGGCCACTGCGAGGAGGGCGTGGGAGTGCAACCTCCAACGAGCGCAGGACCTCCTGCGGGGAAGGATGCCAACCGTCACCGCGCCGAACGGGTAGGCAAGAGCGGCCCGCCGGGGTATGTATAAAGGGCAAAAGTGCTTCACGCTTGATGGCGAAATCCCTGCCCGGATGTGTAGTCATGCCCGCCTTGTGGCAGCACCGGCCAGCAGGAGTACCCACCCGGTGCAGGTTTTTGGCCGCTTCTCCACCGCCCGGTCTCCACGGTACCCGGTCCCTGCCAGCCCGCCCGCCCTGGGTCCCGCGGCCGGCGGGCATCGGCAGCATTCCGGCGTTCCTACCTGAAATTCGGCCGGCGGCGCTCGGCGAACGCCGCCATGCCCTCCCTGACTTCCTTCGAGCGGAAGCTCAACGACTGGGCGACGGCCTCGGCCTCGATGGCCTGCACAAAGGTAGAGGACGCCGCGTTGTTGAGCAGGCCCTTGATCGTCGAGATGGCGCGCGGTGGGCCGTCGGCCAGCCGCACGGCCCAGTCACGGCATAGGCCGTCGAGTTCGGACAGCGGAACGGTCCTGTTCACCAGCCCCAGCCGCTGGGCCTCGGCCGCTTCGATGCGCTGGCCAAAGAACAGGATTTCCTTGGCCTTGGCCATACCCACCAGGCGCGGCAGCAGCCAGGATCCTCCGCCGTCGACGCTGAGTCCGCGCTCGGTGAAAACCTCGGCGAAGACCGCATTTTCGGAGGCCAGCACCAGATCGCAGCACAGGGCGAAGTTTGCGCCGAATCCCACCGCGGGTCCGTTCACCTTGGCGATCGTCGGCTTCGGCAGGTTGTAGATGGCCGTGCACAGCGCCGCGACGCGGCGCATGAACGTCAGCTCGTCGGGTTTTACGGGTGCACCCAGGTCCATGCCGGAGCAGAATGCATCCCCGGCCCCGGTCAGCACCAGGACCCGGTCCGCCGGATTCTGCGCGACGGCATGGACTTCATCGATCAACGCTTCCACCAGTTCCCCGGTCAGCCCGTTCTTGCGTGATGGACGGTTGAGTTCGACGACGACGACGCCGGCGTCCCGCCGGACGAGGACGACGGGGTCGATGTCCGTCTCCTCGGCCGGCGGCCGGCCCGCGGCGGTCGCGGACGGTGCCTCCCCGGTCACAGCCCGGCCGCCTTCGCGAGCCGTTCACGGTGGCTGTCCGGGCTACCCAGCAGCTGCTGCGTGGATTTGGCCCGGCGGAAATACAGGTGCGCGTCGTGCTCCCAGGTGAACCCGATGCCGCCTACCACGTGCAGGCCCTCGTCTGCCACGTGCATGTACGAGTCGGAGCACAGCGCCTTGGCCAGGCTGGCTTCCCGCAGCAGCGCGAGCCGGGTGTCCTCCCCGCGGTCCTCCCAGTGTTCGTCGGCGGCATCGACCGCCGTAGCCAGCGCCGAACGCGCCATTTCGACGTCGAGCAGCAGATCGACCAGCTTGCTGCTGATCTGTTGGAAGCTGCCGATCTTCTGGTCGAACTGGACGCGTTGCTTGGCGTACTCCACCGCAGTGTCCAGCACCCTTTGGGCGCCGCCGACCTGCTCCGCGGCCAGCAGCACGGATCCGACGTCCCAGGCCAGATCCGCCGCCGCCCTCCCGCCGCCGGAAGCTCCGGTCTGCTCGGCGCGGGCTCCGTCCAGCACCACTTCGGCAATTCCGCGGGTCAGATCCAAAGTCCTGAGGGGGCGCCGTTGAACGCCGGACGCGTCCGCCTCCACGGCAAAGAGCGTGACGCCGTCACCCGTCTCGGCGGTCACCAGGAGCACGTCGGCACCCGCCCCCTCGATCACCACCCCGGAGCGCCCGGAGACCAGCCACCCGCCGCCGGCCCGCGGGACCGCAACGAACCGGTGGTCATCGGGCAGGCCGCAGCGGGCATCGGCCAGAGCAACCGTCGCCTCCCCGCGGGCGATGCGGCCCAGCAGCGTCGCAGCCGCTTCCCCACCCGAAGCGACCAGGGCCGACGTCGCCAGCGCCACCGTAGCGAACAGGGGAACCGGGGCCAGCGCTGCGCCAAGTTCTTCGAAAACGATGGCCGCGTCGGCCAGCTGCCCGCCGGCACCGCCGCATCCGATCGGCACCAGCAGCTCCGCGAGCCCGAGCTGGCGGTTCAGATCCTCCAGCAGGCTGGCGTCGAACCATTTCCCGGACGGTTGTTCAGCCAGGAATCCGCGCGGCCCGGGATGGCGCTGCAGGGATTTGCGGACGGCCTCGCGCAGCTCGAGGCGTTCAGGGGTGGGCACCAAAGCCGTCATGGTCATTCCTTCCGTTCGGCGGTGCGGGATTCTGCCGTGATGCTGCCGAGGCTCATGCCCCGGTTTTCGCCTTCGTCGGGTTGGCCGTCCAGCCGTTGCCCTGCGGGATGCCGATCTCATCCACGGCATCCCGCAGGGCCTCAACGGTCCAGCGCCCGTCAGTGGTCAGTTTCCACTGGTCGTCGCGCTCCCAGGGCTTGACTCGCTGGACGCGGCTGCCGCCTACGATGAATGCCTCACCGCTGAGCTCGCAGTCAGGCGAGCTCAGGTAAGCCACGAACGGGGAAACGTTGGCCGGATCCCAGCGGTCGAACGAACCGTCACCCTTGGCCGAGACGGCGTCGCCGAACGTTGCCGCGGTAAGCCGCGTGCGGGCCTGCGGCAGGATCGCATTGACCCGGACACCGTAGCGCTCCAGTTCCTTGGCGGCGACCTGGGTGAGCGTGGCGACGGCACCCTTCGCCGCGGCGTAGTTGGCCTGTCCGGGGTTCCCGAAGACACCCGATTCGCTGGACGTGTTCACCACGGCGGCCTGCCGCTGGCGGCCGGCCTTGCTTTCCTCGCGCCAATACCTGGCTGCGGCCCGGGTCGTCAGGAAGGTGCCGCGGAGGTTGACCTTCACCACCGCATCCCAGTCCCCCTCCTCGAGGTTGACCAGGACCCTGTCGCGGAGGATGCCGGCGTTGTTGACCAGGATGTCGAGTCCGCCGAATGCCTCCAGGGCGGTGTCGACGACGCGCTGGGCGCCGTCGGCGGTGGCGATGTCGTCGCCGTTGGCGACGGCCGAACCGCCGGCCGCCTTGATCTCCGCAACCACTTCCTCCGCGGGCGTCGCCGTGGCGCCGGTCCCGTCGGAGGCACCGCCGAGGTCATTCACGACGACCTTCACACCTTCCTTGGCGAGCAAAAGAGCGTGCTCCCGGCCCAAGCCTCGCCCGGCGCCGGTTACAACTGCAACGAGTCCTTCAAGTGACATTGTCTGCTCCTACCTTGATATGGGTCCGCGCCGTCCGTAGCCGGGGGGATCCGGTTTGATGATCGATTGGTGAAAAGTTCCGCGGGGCGGCCCGTGCCCTACTTGACCGGCAGGCCGAGAACCCGCTTGGCGATAATGTTCCGCTGCACCTCGTCGGTTCCCCCGCCGAGGCGCATGCCCGGTGTGCCCAGGACGTACTCGGTCCACCCGAAGGTCTCGGCAGCCCCGGTATCGGCCACGAGCCGAGGCCCGAGGGCGTCCGACACCAGATCGGCGAGCGCCGCGAGGTTGGCCACCAGCGCCAGTTTCGACAGGGACATCTCCGGGCCCGGAGGCCTGCCCGCCTTCACACCGGCTTCGGCGCGGGCGCGCATCGTCTTGGCCGCCGACACGCCGGTGTGCACGCGTGCGTAGGCCTGGCGGACCAGAGGGTCCTCCGAACGGCCGATCTCGCGGAGCCATTGGGCGAGCGTGTCCATCCGAAACAGACCGCTGCCGCCGCCAACCCCGCCGCCGATCGCGCTGCGCTCATACATCAGGGTCGCCATGGCCACGCCCCAGCCCTCGTCCACCTCGCCCAAGCGGTGGCTGTCGGGGATCCTGACCCCGTCCAGGAAGACCTCATTGAAATCCGCACCGCCGGTCATCTGGCGCAGCGGACGCACCTCGACCCCCGGCGCATGCATGTCGACGAGGAACGCCGTGAGATTGCGGTGGCGCGGTCCCGTCGAGGTGCGTGCCAGCAACAGTCCGACGTCGGAATAGTGCGCCCCCGACGTCCAGACCTTCTGGCCGTCGACGACCCACCCATCGCTGTCCCGAACGGCCTTCGTCGCTACGGCCGCGAGGTCGGACCCGGCACCGGGTTCGCTGAAGAGCTGGCAGCCGATGGCGTCGCCACGGTACAGAGCCTCGGCCCACCGCCCCTTGGCCTCGGCGGTGCCGAACTGCACCAGGGTTGGTGCGACCATGCCGAGGCTGACTCCGAGGGCAGACTTCTGCGGCGTGCTGTATCGACGCTCCACCTGCAGGTAGGCGCCGACATAGCGCGACGGCAGGCCGCGTCCCCCCTCCTCAACAGGTCCATCGATCCAGCCGAAGCCGGCGTCGAAAACCGTCCGCTGCCATGCCCGCGCCGCATCGGCGTCGGCCACGGTGGAACCCCGGAACAGGGACAGTTGACGCTCGCCGGCGGACGAGGCCGCCTCGGTGCGCGGCTCTGCCACGCGATCGAGGAATGCCGCCGCCTCGGCCTTGAATTCATCCAGCGATGGTGCCGTAGTGGCTGGGCTGACCGACATCCGAATTCCTTCCGCCTGCTCCCCGATAACCGGACATGGGATATGCCGGAGACCTGGAGCAAATGCTCTATGACTGGACTATTTATAAATAATCTAACACTAGAGTAAGTTGCGCTGTCCACCCCTTCCGGCGGACATTTTCCGACCGTTCGCAGCGGTCCTGGAGGCTAGATCCGCTCGATGACCGTCGCCGTCGCCATCCCGCCGCCGGTGCACATGGCCACCAGCCCGGTACTGAGATCACGGCGTTCCAGTTCGTCCAGGACGGTCTGCAGGAGGATTATGCCGGTGGCGCCGATGGGATGCCCCAGGGCGATCGCTCCCCCGTTGACATTCATGCGGTCCTCATCCACACCCAGGTCACGGGCGAACTTCATCGGCACGGCAGCAAACGCCTCATTGATTTCCCACAGGTCGATGTCGGAAACCTGCATTCCCGCCTTCGCCAGCGCAGCCTCGGCCGCGGGACCGGGGGCGGTGAGCATGATGACCGGCTCGGCGCCGGCAACCGCCCCGCTGACCACGCGGGCCCGGGGCGTCAACCCGTGGGCCTTGGAAAAACTAGGGGAAGCCAGCAGCATCGACGCAGCCCCGTCCACCACTCCGGAGGAGTTCCCAGCATGGTGGACGTGGTCAATGGCCTCCACCTGCGGATAGACAGAACGGGCCATCTCGTCGTAACTGCGCCCGTCCGGATCGCGGGGCTTGGCTCCGGCACGCAGGAACGAAGGCGCCAGCGCGGCCAGCGATTCCACGGTCGTCCCGGGGCGTGGATGCTCTTCCCGGTCCAGGACTACCCGTCCTTCGGCACCCACGACCGGCACCAAGCTCCGGTCGAACCGCCCCGAGGCCATCGCCTTCTCGGCCCGCTGCTGGCTCCGCTCCGCGAAGGCATCGACGTCGGCCCGGCCAAAGCCTTCAAGCGTCGCAATCAGATCGGCCGAAATTCCCTGGGGAACCAGTGGATACCGACGGTGCAGTGCGGCATTCCCGCCACCCATGGGCGCATTCATGGCCGCGTCATAACGGGACATGGACTCGACCCCGCCCGCCACGACGGCCTCCTGCCAGCCCGAACCGATCCCCATCGCGGCATTCATAAACGCCTGCTGGCCCGAGCCACAGAACCGGTTCAGCGTCACACCCGGCACACCCACAGGCCATCCGGCAGCCAGCACCGACCACCGGGCGATGTCGTTCGAGTGGTCGCCCGAATTACTGCCGTTGCCCACCACGACGTCCTCGACCAGCGCCGGATCGATGCCCGTCCGGTCCGCCAGCCCCCTGAGGGTCTGGGCCAGCAGTTCCTGGGGGTGCAGACCATGCAGCGCCCCGGTCGGCTTTCCCTTGCCCCGGGGTGTACGCACCCCGTCGATGATCCATGCTTCGCCCATGCTCGGTCTCCTTATCAGACATCCGGAACTGTGAATTTAGTCTTAAACTCAACAATAGAACAAGCAAGTACATGCTGGACAGGGCCGGCCGTCACGATTATTGTCGCGTCATATACTTTTTTTAACTCGATTATTGTTTCCAGCGCGATCGAAGCCTGTTGCCAGCGGTGCCTCCGGCCCGCTGTGACGGACAAGGAGATACCCGTGCGTTTGTCAGCATCGGACGAGTCATTCACCCACCAGGTACCGCTCCCGCACGCGATGGTCGGTTCGAGCGACCCGAGTTGGCGGGAACGGTTTTGGATCAGCATGCAGGACACCCACAACAAGGACGCCGTCTTGTCCTGCGGGTTCGGCCAGTACCCCAACCAGGACGTCCAAGAGGCCTTTGTGGTCTACGCCCAGGGCGGCCGCCAGCACAACCTGCGGCTCTCACGGACGCTTTCCACTGATCCAGAGCATTTGCGCGTCGGGCCGTTCTCGATCGAGGTCGTCCGCCCCTATCAGGAACTCCGGCTGGTGTTGGAAGACAACCCCTCCGGGCTGGCCTTCGACCTGAGATGGCTGGGCACCATGGAGCCGATCCTTGAGGAACCGCATCTGGAAGTGCACCGCAACCGTGTCACGCACGACGCCATCCGCTACGTCCAGGTGGGCCGGGTGGAAGGCGGTCTTTCGACGCCCTTGGGACAGCACGCGCTGCGGCCTGATGCCTGGTGGGGCGAGCGGGACCATTCCTGGGGGACGCGCCCGCTTCCGCGCAGCGCCGGATCCCCGCCGGGAGTTCGCCCCAACTGGCGCATGCTCTTCTTCTGCCCGGTGCAGTTCGAGGACTTCAGCCTGCATTTGTACCTGTACGAGGATGCTGCAGGCCGCGAACTGCACCTGACCGCGGGATTCTCCGGGCCGCTCGGTTCGATGGCGGAGCCCCCGTTCGGCCGCGTTGTCGCCGTCGGACACGATCTGCGCTGGGCAGCGGACGCCCCGGCGGCGACACTGGAGTCCGGGACGGTCACGCTGACCCTGGAGGACGGCACCTCGATGGACCTGGAGATCACCGCGCACCCCGGCCGCGCCTGCCTGCGCGGCGGGGGCTATGAAGGCTGGAACGGCTGGCTTCAGGGCCATTGGAAGGGCGACGACACCCTGGAACACGAGGTGTGGGACCTGACCGATGCGTCGAACTTTTACCGCTATGCCAAGGCCGGCAGCGACCACCTCATCGAAGTCAGGCACGGGGGACGCACCGGCTACGGCGTCATGGAGTACATCGTCCTGCCCGGCTATCACCGCTACCGGGAAGCGACTGCGGACCGCCGCGCGGAAAAGGTGTCGCCATGACGAGGATGGCACCGAGCGTGGAGACCCCCGTCCCGCTGCAGGGGCGCATTGCCGATTTCATCGGCGCCCGGGTCGACGGCGGTGCGGTCGAGGTCTCCGGACTGCACCGCGTGGGCGGAGGCAGTTCGCGGGAGAATTGGCCGTTCGACGCCCTGTGGGGCAACGGGGGCTCGCGCCGCAGTCATGCCCTGCTGCTGCGCCGCGATCCCCAGGATTCCGTTGTCAGTTCCGACAGGGACGTCGAGTTCAATCTGCTCGGGGCCTTGGAATCCACGCCCGTGCCTGCCCCCAGGGCCCTGTGGATCGACGAGGCCGGCAATCACTTCGACCGCCCCAGCATGATCCTCGAACGTTGCCCCGGCTCTGCCGCCCGAAGCGTGCTGCGCGACAAGGACCCGCTCGGCTTGGGCCTGCCCGGGCAGGTCGGACTGGCGCAGGAACTGTGCCGGCTCCTGGTAACCGTACACCGCCTGGATGTCGGCGACGCGGGGCTCGACGGGATCCTGCAGCCGCCGCCGAACAACCCGGCGGAGGATCAGCTTCGGATGTGGCTCGCGGAGCTGGACCGGCAGGAAACGGCTCCGGAGCCGCAGCTGCGCATGGCGGCAACCTGGCTGGGCGACAACCTGCCGGATCCGCCCGAGCGTCTCGTGCTGGTTCACGGGGACTTCCGGCCGGCGAACGTGCTGGTCCACGAGGGGCGGATCGAAGCCTTGCTGGACTGGGAACTGGCCCGCCTCGGCGATCCGTTGGACGACCTCGGGTGGTACACGGCACCGCTATACCGCCAGGAGCACTTCATTCCCGGCTTTTGGGAAGCCTCCGATTTCCTGGCTTGCTACGAGCAGTTGGCAGGATTCGCCGTCGAACCCGCGGCGTTGAAGTTTTGGCAGGTCCTGGCCACCTTCCGGCTGGCCGTCATCGCCCTGACCTCCGTGCGCTCCTTCCGTGAAGGCACCGCAGACCGACCCACGGCGCCCGTCACCGGAATCGCCGCCCAGGCGCTGGCCGCCGCCATCAGCTGACAGCCACCGGACAACCATTACCCAGGAGCCCACCATGCAGCCCACCCCGGCGGAAGTCATCACCGGAATCCGGCGGATCCTCAAAGATGTCGTCGAGCCCAGCGTCGGATCCGACTATGCCCGCAACCGGCTCGCCGAAGTTCGTGCGGTGCTCGCCCAGATCGACTGGAACGATTCCCTGACCCATCTGGCCCGCGACAACAGCGCAGTCTCGGACTTTGCCGGGCAGGCGGCCGACTGGGTCAACGCGGCGCCCGAGCGCCGGGCGGCCTTCGCCGGCCTCCTGCCTGGACTCACCGAGGCACAGCGGCCAGCCGTCGATGTAGTGGAGCCCTTCGCCGTGCACAACGAACGCAGCGAGGCCTACTCACGACTCATGGTCTCCCTGACCGACTGCCTGGCCGCGTGGGTGCGCGAGCATCCAGCGGACGATGGCGCCGCGGAACTGCTGGACCGGATCCGCCGCCATTACGCCCGTCTAGGCTAGGCAGGTTCCGTCAAGCAGGCTGGATCCAGCGGGACTGCATCTCGGCTCCGTCCAGACACACACCAGCTGCCCCGCCCGGGCCGATTCCCGGGGCGGGCCCGAATAAGAAACAGACCCGGTTACGGCGGCGGCCTGGGCCGTCACCGTAACCGGGTCTCTTTGCGGAGCGCTAGGAACGAATACCCAGGACGCCGCAGACGGGGGCGTCCCAGTCCAGCATGCCGTCGGCCGCGAGGAGGTCGTCGGCCCGCATAGCGACGTCGGCGGGCAGCGGCGCCGCGCGGCGGGCAGAGAGGTCGAAGTGCAGGAACACCGCCTCGAGCGTGCTGGCCACAGCCTGCCGTTCCTGATCAACGAGGAAGGCCATCGTGTGCAGCACCTTCTCCGAACGGGCCAGCAGCCGCCCGTGCACGCTGAACCTCTCCCCCTCGAACAGCTCACTGAGGTAGGTGGAGTGGTTCGCCGCAGTGATCGGACACGAGCGACGCACCGCGGCGAATTCCTCGTCGAGTCCGATCCGTCGGCACAGCTCGAGCGCGGCCGCGAAGCCTTGGGCGAAGTGGTCCTGGACGGTCATATGCATGCGCGGCTCGTCCGGGTCCCGGGGGACCGTTCCGGTGAAGAGTGCCGGCAGCTGCATCACCTGCCCGTAGCTTGGCTGGATCATTTCTGGTTCCCCTCGTAGTCCGCCCGCGGGATCACGAAAAGTGCCGTTGCGCTCACCAGCGGAACCTCCGGGTCACTCTCAAGTGCAATGAACCCCTTCACGGTGGTCTTGCGGCCGTCCTCGGCATCGATCCGGGCCCGTATCTCAAGCGGCACCTGGATGGGCACCGCCTGGTGGTAGGACGTGTTCAAGTAGGCGGTGAACCCGCCGCGGCCGGCGCTCGTGGAGGCATAGGCGAGCACTTCGTCCAGCAGCAGCGCACTGATGCCGCCGTGCGTACGGCCGCGCGGCCCCTCGTACTGCCGGCCCAGCGTGATCCGCGAACGCACCCCCTCCTCCGTCGCTTCGACGTGCACGGGCGGGGCCACAGGGTTGCCTGCCCCGTGGCCAGCCGGGTAGAGGTGCGGAAGCAAGGGATCCTCACTCGAAGAGGCCGTCCCCAGCGGCCTGGCGAACCCGCGCAGGCCCTCGGCCAGCTGTCGGGTGCCTGCGATGGCCCGTTCGAGTTCCTCGGGCGGAGCCTCGGCGGCGCACGTCGCCGCGACGAGCCCGCGCACCGCATCACCGAGCTGTTCGATGAGCCGACGCCGGTCCACCTTCGCCGCAGGTGCGTCGTATGCCAGCGTGCCCACTGCTTCGGTTCCCACCTACCGGACCGCATCCGCCGCGGCGGACACGGCGAAGGTCGATCCGGCCTGTGCGCGCAGGGCGGGGCGGTCGACCTTTCCGCCGCCGAGGCGTGGCAGGTCGTCTGCAACGAACACCGCCTGCGGCCGCTTGTAGGAAGCAAGGCGCTCGCGGCACCAGGCGATCGCTTCCTCGTCCGTCACCACGGCACCATGGTGCAGGGTGATGAAGGCCACCGGGCTTTCGCCCCACTTCGGATGCGGAACTCCCACGACGGCCGCGGCCGAGATGCCGGGATGCGCCACCAGCACGTTCTCGATCTCAGCCGGATAGATGTTCTCGCCGCCGGAGATGATCATGTCCTTGACCCGGCTCTTAATGAACAAGAATCCGTCCTCGTCCAGGCTGCCGACGTCGCCGGTGCGGAGCCATCCATCGGCCGAAAGCACCTCTGCGGTCTTGGCCGGCTCGTTCCAATACCCGCTCATGCCGCCGGTGGTTCGGGTGACGATCTCGCCGTCGGCGTTGGCCGGGAGGTCTTCCCCGGTGTCCAGGTCCCGGATCGCGACCTCGACTCCCCCGACGGCGGTGCCGGCGGACAGCAGGCGCTGCTCGTCCAGGCCGGCGTCGATCATCGCCGGGGTAAGGATCTGGTTCGCCACGAGCCCTCCGGCCTCGCTCAGCCCGTAGAGGGTGACGAACGACGCCCCGAAGATCCTGGCTGCCTCGCGCAGGTGGGCATCCGGGATGGGGCTGCCGCCGCACTGGATCATGCTCAGCGTGGTAGTGTCCGTGGGATTGCGGCGGTACTCCTGGATAAGGAGGCCGAGGAGCGTGGAGACGACGCAAAGGTGCGTCACTCCGTAGGTTTCCACCGCCTGCAGGATGGAATCGGGCGCGGCCGCCGGCAGGAGTACCGACTCGCTGCCGGCAATGAACGCGGAGGCGAGCCAGGCGAAGCCACCGATGTGGAAGAGCGGGAGCACCTGGAGCAGGACCGAGTCGGCCGCGATGCCCTCGTCCTGCACCACGCCGGGCAGCACCGTGGAGAATGCCGAGTTCGGGAAAACCACGCCCTTGGGCGCGCCGGTGCTGCCCGAGGTGTACATGATGCACACCGGAAGCGCCGGGTCGTTCGACGGCTTTTCGATGGCTACCCCGGCGCCGGCGTTGCGCCATGCCGCGTAGCCGCCAGTGCCCAACTCGATGACCTGGGCCCCGACCCCGGCGTTCGCCTCGTCGAGCAGGGGGCGGAGGCCGGCGGAAGAGAACACCATGCGGGGCCCGAACGAGGCAAGGATCGCACCGAGCTCCGGGCCCGCAAGCCGCCAGTTGAGCGGTACGGCGATGGCGCCGGCCTTGACCGCGCCGACCGAGGCCTCCACCGCGTCGATGGTGTTGTGGTCGAGTATCCCGATGCGGTCGCCCTTCCGGACACCCTCCTTGACGAGCGCTCCGGCGATTTCGTCGGTCCGGCGGTTGAACTGTTCCCAAGTAATCGACACACCGCCGTCGGGCGCGCTCAACGCCTTGTCCAAGGGGCGTTCCTGCGCATGGCGCTCGATGAACTCGATGAAGGTGGTCATGTCTGTGTGCTCCTTATGCTTGGTGGGCCGGCCTTGCTTCAGTATGCGGTCCCGGTCACATCGATGGGTCGATGACGTTCTTGATCGTGTCGCCGGCGCGCATGCTGTCGATGGCGCGTTCGAGCTCGGTCAGCGGATATTTGCCGGTGACCAGATCTGCCAGTCCAAACCGATCGTGGTACCGTGCGGCCAGCTCGACGGTGCGCTGGATGCTGTTGGGCTTGAAGCCCAGGCTGCCGATGATGCTCAGTGAGCGGTTGTTGAGCAGATGCGGGTCGACCGGCACGGTGCCGCTGCCCGAATACAGTCCTTGGACCACATAACGCCCGTTGTGGTTGAGCAGCGGAATGGCCTCCGCAAAGGCCGACAGGTGCCCGGCGGCTTCGAAGACCACGTCGGCACCGTGTCCACCGGTGAGCTCGAGGATCGTCTCGCGGCGTTCCTCCGGCGTCGTCGTCTCGATCGAGAGCGTCGTCGTGGCCCCCAGGGTTTCGGCCGCCTTGAGCCGGTTGTCCGGCCCGCCGATGGTGATGACCTGGCGTGCCTGGCTGAGGCCGGCCAGCATCGTCGAGGCGAGGCCGACCGGCCCCGCGCCCTGGACCACCACGGTCTGGCCAGGCTCGATCATGCCGGCGCGCATGTTGCCGCCGAGAGCGGTCGGCATGGCGCAGCCGAAGGCGATGACCGCTTCCAGCGGAGTTCCCTCCGGTATGCGGTAGACGCCGACCTTGCTGTCCAGGGTGGCGTAGTCCTGGAACGCCGCGGCGTTGGGCTTGCCCGCTTCCGGTGGCCAAGTGGCGTTGGCGCAAATGGCCGGGTCCAGCTGGACGGAACAGTGGTAGCAGCGGCCGCAGCCCGACGGCGGAAACCAATAGACGCTGTCGCCGACGCTGAGTTCGACCCCGGCCCAGTCGCGCACGGTTCCCGCCCCGAGTTCCTCGACGGTGCCGACACCCTCGTGGCCGAAGGTGATCGGCGCCGCGGGGGCGGGCAGGTCGCCGCCAAGACGATGCGCGTCCGTCCCGCAGATGCCGGCCAATCCCACTTTCACGATCATGCCGCCGCCCGGAGGCGCCGGCAGCGATGATTCGTGGAATTCCACCGGCCGCCCCGGGGCAGTGAAGACGGCGCTTCTGTTTTTCAGAGTCATGGCAGGTCCTGTTCCTTTTGAAGCCGGGGTCCGTTGCGGGGGCCGGTTGGCGGACGGCCCCCGCAACGGACACGGTACTGGTGGTTAGCGGTTTTCCCAGGCGGTGACGTCGGCCCCGGCGGCGCGGAAGGCGTCGATCGTTGTTCCCGCTGCGGACAAGGAGCCGACGACATCGGGGGCGCGGTCGTAGTCAAAGTAGCGGACCTTGGCCACCCCGGCCACCCAGGCCTGGGCCTTCTCGATCGGCAGGATGGCGCCGGCCTGCTCGGGCACCTGGGCCACCCAGTTCTCGATGTGGTCGCGGTTCTTGAAGAAATTGATGCTCTCGCAGACCATCGTCATGTTCTTGCCCCAATTGTCGGGGTACGTTCCGATGTTGATCAGCGTCCCCTCGGGATCGACGCTCAGCAGGGCACCGTCCTTCCAGGTGGAGGTGATCTTCTCGCCGCAGTCGGGGCAGATCGACTCGACGGTGGTCACCAGTCCCGGGAACTGCACGCTGAAGGCGCTCGATTCGCCGGCACATCCAGACCAGAACGCCCGGCCGTCCTCCAAGGTCACGCGGTGGCGTGTGGGGTAGAACGCGAACGGAGGCATCTTGATGAGGCTCTCCGTGCCCTCGAGGAACATGACCTGCACGCCGCGGTACAGCTGGTCAAGGGAGTCCCAAAGATCGTTGTAGCTGATGCGGAGCCCGTCCATCGCCTCCAGGAATGTCGGCGGACGGCCATTGTCGGGGATGAAGTCCTCGTAGAACCTCCGGACACGCTTGGTGGTGTCGGTCAGGTCGAAGACCTCGGTCGCCAGCGGCGGGAGGACGCCGTAGGGGGTGTGGAACTTATGCATCGTGTTTCCTTCCGATTCCTTGTTGGAGTTTTGAGAAAAATAGACAGCTAACGGGCCATACCCGGAGCGGCTGGCTCTAGGCGAGCTCTACCCCCATGTAGGTGGCTTCGACGGCACCGCGGGTCGACGCGCTCTTGGCGTCCCCCCGATAGACCACTTGGCCAAGATTCAGCACGACCGCTTCGTCGGCAATGCTGAGGCAGAAGTCGACGGCCTGCTCGACCAGCACGACCGCCAGGCCCTCGTCACGAAGCCGCGTGATGAGGTCGAAGAGTTCCCCCACGATCGCCGGGGCCAGGCCCGTGGTGGGTTCGTCGAGCATAAGCACCTTCGGCCCCGGGGCAAGGGCCTGGGCGATGGCGAGCATCTGTTGCTGGCCTCCGCTGAGCAGTCCCGCCGCGACGTCGCGCTTCTTCGCGAGGGCCGGGAAGCGGTCGAACGCCTCTTCGACCTTCTTCATCACCTGGCTGCGCGGGATACGCAGCGGATACGAACCCAGCATCAGGTTTTCCTGGACGGAACGCTGCCTGAAGATGCGCTTGCCTTCCTGCACGTAGGCGATGCCTTTGGCGGTGCGGGCATGCGGTGCGAGCCTGCCCACGTCCTTGCCCCCGAGGCGGATCGATCCGGCCGAGATGGGATTGAGTCCGCTCACCATGCGCAGGGAGGTAGTCTTACCGGCCCCGTTGCGGCCAAGGATCGCGGTGATCCGGCCCGCCGAGGCGGTGAAGGACACGTCGCGCACGACGGTGATGTCGCCGTAGCCGCCCGCGATGGACGAGACTTCCAGGAGAGGATGCTGGGCGGTCATGGGGCCACGGCTCCTTCCGCGACGTCGTCGCGTGAGTGGGCATGCATGATGTCTGCTCCGAGGTAGAGGTTGACCACCCGCTCGTCGCTGGCAATGGTGCCAGCGTCGCCCTGGGCGATGATCTTGCCCTCGGCGAGGACGACGACGTGGTCCGAGATTTGCCGCACCAGTTCAAAGTTGTGCTCGACCAGGACCACCGTGGCGCCGGCATCCCGTGCCCCGCGGATGAGCGCCGCGAGTTCCTTGAGCTCGTTCTCGTCCAGTCCGGAGGCCACCTCGTCCAGCAACAGGACCGAGGGTTCGTTGGCAATCGCCCGGGCGAACTCCAGAAGGCGCCGGGTCCCCAGGGGCAGCGTACTCGCCTGGGCGTCCGCGAGGGACGAGATCCCCACCGCTGCGAGCGCGTCCCCGGCAGCGATGCGGTCGGCTATCCGGGCGCGGCGGTAGCGGGGCAGCCTGAGCACCGTCTCGACGAAGGTGGTCTTGCCGCGCAGCAGACGGCCGGACGCGGCCACCTCGTGCACGGTGAGCGTCGAGGGAATGAGCGGGGTCTGGAAGGTGCGTGCGATGCCGCTCCCGGCCGCCAGTTTGGGATCGCCGTTGAACACTGTGCCGTCGAGAGAGACTTCACCGTCCTTGGGTACGATCAGCCCGGAGATGGCGTTGAGCAGCGTCGTCTTGCCCGACCCGTTCGGGCCGATGAGCGCCGTGATCTCGCCAGGCTTGGCCTGCATCGACACGCCGTCCAGGGCCGTGAAGCCGCCGAACCGCACGACGACGCCGGAGACCTCCAGCTGTTTGCCGTTGAGTGCCGCGAATTCGGGCTTCGCAACGGCTTCGGGAGCCGCATCGGCGTCGTGCCGGGCCGCCGCCAGCAGCCGGTTCATGAACCGGTGCCCGATGCCGGCTATGCCCATGCTCAGCAGCACGCCGCCGACGATCAGGAGCACACCGTAGGCCACCTCGGCGTAGGTGTCGAAAACGGACAGGCGTGCGGGGCCGAGCTGCAGGACCGCGGCCCCCAGGATCGCGCCGTAGATCGAGAGGACGCCGCCGAGGATGCCTGCGGCCAGCACGATCAGGCCGAGTTCGAAGGTGAAGGCACCCGGGGAGACGTAGCCGTCGAGATATGCATAGAGCACGCCGGCGATGCCCGCGGGCACACCGCCCAGCGCATAGGCGCGCAGCTTCGTCCGGTAGACGCTCACGCCGAGCGTTCGGGCGAGTACTGGGCTTTCCTTGAGCACCAGGAACGCGGTGCCCTCGCGGGACTTCACCAGGTTGCGCATCACGGCGATCCACAGCGCGCTGCAGATGATGACCAGCAGGTAGAACGCCGTGTTCTTCATGGGCTCGCCGAACAGGGTCGGCCGGCTAATGCCCGCCATGCCGGCGAAACCGCCCAGCTCGTCCCCCATCAGGTTGACGACACGTGGAATGAGGGTGATGAAGAACAGCGAGGTGAGCGCCAGCATCCAGCCGCCGAGTCGAAGACCTGCCGCACCGGTGATCACGCCGAGCAGCAAGGCCGCGACGATTGCCACGACGAGCACCACGACGATGTTCGTGACGCCCTGTTTGCCGAGCCAGCCCGCGGTGTAAGCGCCGGCCGCATACATGAAGACCTGCCCGAGGGCGAGTTCTCCGGCATAGCCGAAGCTGAGGTTGAGGCCGCTGACAACAAGCGCCAGCACGGCAATGAGAATGATCTGGCGCTGCCAGCCGATATCCAGGCCGAGCCAGGGAAGTGCCGCGACGAAGGCCGCAAGCAGCAGGGCCAGGACCGGCCCGAGGACGTTCCAGCGCCGGTTCACCGCGAGCAGCGGCCTGCCGATCATCCGCGCAATTGAATCAAACAAGACGCACCTGCCCTCTTCCAACGACACCGGTGGGCCGCAGCAGGAGTACTGCGAGGAGCACGACGACCACGGCGATCTCGCCAAAGTCGTTTCCGATACTGCGGGCGGCGAGGGCTTCCACGAGGCCCACGATGAGGCCGCCGACGAGGGAGCCGAGGATGCTGCCGACTCCGCCAACGGCCATTGCCACGAACCCCTTGAGGGCCAGGACAAGGCCGAGCGTGGCGACGGCGAACGTCTTCTGCGCGACGAGCGGGCCGATCAGGCCGCCGAAGGCACCCGCCAGGACCAGCCCCAGGATGGCCAGACCCTTCACATTGATGCCGCGGATCGAGGCCGCCTCCGGGTCCTCCGCACGGGCGAGGCCGGCGAGGCCAAGCTTCGAGCGGTGCATCCACCAATGGACGGCAAGGGCCGCGACTGCCGCAACGAGAATGAGCAGCAGCTCATTGAGGCGCACCTGGCCGCCCAGCACGTTGAACGTTTCCGTGGGCACAACGTTCACCGGAACGGGGTCGGGGCCGAAGACCACGAGTGCGAGCCCGGCGATCACCGTCGACACGCCAAGGGTGGTGACGAGTTCGGTATGGCCGCCGCGGTTGCGGAGGGGGCGGATCGCGATCAGTTCGGTGAGGATTCCGACCAGCGCGGAGAGGATGACCGCCACGAGCAGTACCAGGGGCAGCGGCAGGTCGTTCTGGGTCAGCCCCCAATAGGCCACGAAGGCGCCGATCATGACGAACTGCGCGTTCGCGAAATTGATGACGCCGGTCAGCGTCAGCGTGATGTTGTAGCCGATCGCCACGATCGCGTAGATCGCTCCCATGGTCAGACCCGCCCACAGCGTTGTCATCATGTCCGAAGGTCCTTAATCTGCGAGGCCGGTGGGTGGAGGTGGCCGCGTCCTGGGTTGCCAGGTCCGCGGCCACCCGGATCGGCTACTGGAACTGGCCGTTGACGAGTTTGGTGGCCCCGGTGAAGACGATGTACCCGGATTCGATCTTCGGGAAGTGGTTCTCCGGAGAGAAGCCGTAGGCCGGGTAGGAGGTCCAGGTCACGTGGTCGGGGGTCTTCAGACCTTCCAGCGCCCCCTTGAGCGCGTCCGCGTCTGTTGCACTTGCCTGCTTGGCCGCCAGTGCCAGCAGCTGGAGGGCGTCGTACGGCAGGGATGCCTGAGTCACGATCTGGCTGATGTCCCCCTCGGCGCTGATCGCGTCGATCATCTTCTGGGTGTCGGGGAGCCATTCGTCCTTGTGGGCCGTTGCGGAAACCAGAGGGCTCAGGAGCTGAACACCTTTCAGCGCCTCCGGTGCCACGATCGCGGCAGGGTTCGAACCACCCACGGCGTTATCCCCGACCACGGGCACGTCCCAGTCCAGCTTCTGGCGGGCGTCGAAGATGTAGCCGACGCCGGATCCGTAGGACGATGCGAAGAGCACGTCGGGGTCGGCCGCCTTGAGCGCGTCCATCGGCGCGGTCAGATCGGTCGCGGTGGTGTCGTACGACTGCGTGACGAGCTCGATTCCGGTGTTGGCCAGCATTTCGGTGATGGCTGAATGGTTGTAGGTGCCCAAGGCATCATTGGCGGAAATGAAGCCGACCTTCTTGAAGCCCTTGTTCTTCGCGTAGTCGACAAACGCCTGGTAGTTCTGGTTGTTCGCCGACTGCATCCCGAAGTGATAGGGGTAAAGTTCCGGATTGTTGATCTTGATATCGGCCGCTGTGCTGCCGGAGAGGATTCCCGCGCTTGAGAGTGCCGGCAGCATCGCCAAGGCTTCGTTGCTCGTGGCCCCGGCCCACACGTAGTCGGGCGGGGTGTCTGAGTTGATCTCCTCTTGGAGGAGCGTCACGGCTTCGGTGGGATCGAGCTTTGAATCGAGGACCTTGACCTCGACGTCGCGGCCGCCAATGCCGCCGTCCGCGTTCACGATCTTGGCAGATGCCTTGAGGCCATTGACCTGGACTTCCGACTGCTTCGAGAGCGGCCCGGTCATGGGCAGGATCGCCACGACCCGGAAGGGATCGCTGGCTTCCGCGGCATCGGATCCGGCGCTCCCGCTCGAACAGGCCGCGAGAGCCAGGGCCGCAATGGCGGACATAGCGCCTGCGGCAAGTAGGCGAGTGATCTTCATTGATTTCTCCTCTGCTGGACCGCCTGCGGCTCTGAACTGCAGGACGGTGTGCGATGAATACGCTAACCCCAATTAGTCTTATACACAATGATTTATGTCAAAACTATTTATCGGGCATAAAAAGGGTGGCCGCACCATGCAGGGCCATGGCCGGCCACCCATGGGCCAGGGCTCGCGCTACTGCGCGGACTGCGCGGCCAGCAGTTCCTCCCAATAGGTCACATCGGCTCCGAGGGCCCTGAAATGCTCGACCGTTGAACCGGCGAGGCTGTTGGCCCCCACCAGCCCCGGAGGACGGTCATAGTCCCAGTAGCGGACGCGCGCCTCGCCTTCGACCCATTCGACGGCCTTGTCGACCGGGAGCGTGATGCCGCGCTTCTCCGGCATCTTTTCCTCCCACACTTTCACATGCTCCGGCGACCGGAAGAAATTGATGTTCTCGCAGGTCAGCATCATCTGGTCGCCCCACTCGCCGGGGTGACGCCCGATGTGGATCAGGGCGGTCTCCGGTTCCACCGACAGCAGTTCGCCATCCTTCCACTTCGTCACGATGGGCTCCCAGCAGTCGGGACACATGGATTCGATCGTGGTCACCTGGCCCGGGAACCGGAAGTGGAACGCGCTGGCTTCGCCGGCGCAACCGGCCCAGAACTCCCGTCCGTCCTCGAGCTTGGCCCGGTGCCGCGTGGGGACGAAGCTGACCGGTGGCATCTTCACAATATTCTCGGTACCCGGGACGAACATGATCTGGACGCCGAGGTGCAGCTGGTAAAGGGCGTCCCAGGTTTCCTGCTGATCGAGGTCGAGGGCTTTCATGATCTCCGGGATGCCGGGCGCGCGGCCCTGCTCCGGGATGAAGTCCTCGAAGAAACGGCGCACCCGCTTCGTGGTCTCGGTGTATTCGAACTCTTCGGCGCCCTGCGGCGGATACTCGCCGTAGGCGCAATGGAACGTGTGCATGGATTGTCCGCCTTCGGCTGGAGGAACTTACTGGATGTGGCGCTTGATAAAGGTGCCGATCTTGGCGATCGAGTCGTCGGCGTCGGGGTCGGCTCCGGCCAGGACCTGGAAGACGTGCTGCTGTCCCTCGTAGACCTCGAGCTCAACCTCGACACCCTTGCCCCGGGCAAGCTCGGCGAAGTCCTCACCGCCCGACAGCAGCGTCTCGTCGCCGCCGAAGGCGATGTGTACCGGGGGCAGGCCCGCAGGGTCGGACTTCAGCGCATTGAGGTACGGGTTGTCGACCGTGACTCCTTCGCCCAGGATCAGGGCATGCAGCCCGTCGATGCCGGACCGGTCCGCGATCGCATCCTTGCCGGCATTGGTCTCGAACGTCCGTCCGGTGGCAGCAATGTCATAGAACGGGGACATGGTGGCAATCGCCCCGGGCAGGGGCAGGCCCGCGTCCCGTCGGTGCAGGGCCACGGCGGTGGCCAGGGCCCCGCCGGCCGAATCGCCCACGATCGCCACCCGTTCGGCCGGGGCGCCCTTGGCCAGGATCCACTCGTAGGCGGCCAGCGAGTCCTCCAGGGCGGCCGGGTAGGGGTGCTCGGGGGCCAGCCGGTAGTCCAGCACGAACACCGGCAGCCCGGCCGCCTTGGCGATATGCGCAGCCAGCTTGCGGTGCCCGTTCGCGCTGCCGCCGATGTAGCCACCCCCGTGCAGGTAGAGGATTGCTCCCGGCCGGTGCGGTCCGGGCTTGGCCCAGATTCCCCGGATGCCGTCCTCGTCCACCGTCTTGAAGCTCACGTCCTCGGCTTCGGTGGCAAACTGCCCCCACCCGTCGTAGAGGTCGCGCAGCAGGTCCATCCCGGGATCGTCCCCCGGCGTCTGGCGCCGGGCCCAATACCGGTAGAGGTCGCCGAGCTTCTGCGCGGTCGCCGCTTCGGTCCGTGTCTCAGTCATGTCAAGGTTCCTCTCGGTATTGGTTAGCGCTGCCACGACCGAAGCAGCGCCGGAGCCGCTTCGACATAC
Source organism: Arthrobacter hankyongi (assembly GCF_022012395.1). Classification (GTDB taxonomy): domain Bacteria; phylum Actinomycetota; class Actinomycetes; order Actinomycetales; family Micrococcaceae; genus Crystallibacter; species Crystallibacter hankyongi. The sequence continues at coordinate 159,962 of NZ_JAKLTQ010000002.1, read as the reverse complement.
GTGATCGGGTCGATGAAGATGTGCTGTGTCACAACGCCGGCGTCGCGCACCGCACGGCCGATGCCGCTGGGGTTCCGGAACGCGTCGCTGCCGGACCAGAGGCGGGCCTTGGAAATGACGCGCTCAAGGACGTCGTGAGTCCAGGTGGTGGCCTGGCGGGCCCTGGCCACCAGCTCCTCGGAGGGTGCACCCTCGCGCACGGCGTATTCGTCGATCTTGGCGAACGTCTCAAGCGTGTAGGCCCGCGCCGCCTGGTACTCGGCCTCGATCTTGGCGAATTCCGAGAGGAAGACCGGGTACTGGTCGACCGGCGTCGGGTAGCCGCCGCGGAAGCGCTGACGGCTCGATCCCGCAACTTCCTGGAGCGCCCGAGCGGTCAGGCCGAGCGCGACGCCGGCGTGCCCCAGGATGCCGATCACGACACCCGTTGCAAATGGGGCATGCTTTTGCACCGCCGCGCCCTGGAGGCTGAACACGTACTTCGCGTCAACGAACTGCTCCGGGATCTCGAAGTCCTGGCTGCCGGTGGCAACGAAGCCGGTGACATCCCAGCCGCCCTTGAACACCACCTGCTCGCGGGGAACCACGGCCTGCAGGTAATCGAGAGCCTCGCCCTGCTCGTTGACGAGGGTGAGTCCAAAGCCGATATGGGTCGCATGGTGGCTGCCGCTGCCAAAACGGTACTTGCCTTGGACGATGTATCCACCGTCGGTGGCAACCGCCTTACCGACCGGGGCGCCCATTCCCGCGATGATCGCCTTGTCCGGGCCGGCATACAGGTCCCGCGATCCTCCCTCCGGCAGGAAGCCTGAAATCACGGCGTTGCCGAACGAATTGGCCATGAGCACCCAGCCCGTCGACCCGTCCGCCCGCGATACTTCCTCGATGACCTCGGTGGCCTGGGCCGTGTTGAGGCCGCCGCCGTATTCCGTCGGCACGAGCATCCACATCAGGCCCGAGTCCTTCAGGGCCTCAACAACCTTTTCGGTGATTTTGCCCTGCGCTTCGGCGGCTGCCGCTTCGCTCTCGATGAGCGGGGCCAGCGCCCGGGCGCGTTCGACGAAGTCCGTCCCGGAATCCGGATCGGTACCGGGCGCGGTTTCTTCGAGGATTTGCGACTGTGTCACGGTTGATCTCCTTGCATCGTTGCAGGGGCTTCCTGCCTTCCCCATTGGGAGGTGGAGCTAGATTATCTTCGACTAAAATACTTTTCAATAGAGTATTTTCGGACGGCGGGTACTCCGGCCCGGAACGCCTACGCGTGGTAGTAGAGGCCCCCGGCGACCGTGAGCACGTCTCCGGTCACGAAGGCGGCATCCTCGCTGGCGAGATAGAGAATGGTTCGGGCGACTTCGTCCGGCCCGCCGGCACGCCCCAGCGGGGTGCGCGCCACGATGTCGGCAAGCGCGTCCTTATCGAAGAGTTCCTCGACGGCCTTGTTCACCATCAGGCCCGGCGCAACCGCATTGACGCGTACACCATGGGGTCCCGCCTCGGCGGCACCGACCCGCGTCAGGCCGAGCAGTCCCGACTTCGCCGCGACGTAGGATCCGATGTGGGGGTCGGCAGCCGCCCACGCCTCAATCGAGGATACGTTGACTACCGAACCGCTTCCCTGGGCATACATGTGCGGCAGGCACGCCCGCATCATGAGGAACGGACCGGTGAGGCCCACATTCAGCACGCGCTGCCAACTCTCGAGACTCATGTCCACCAGGGCGGCCTGCTCGGCGAAGGCGGCATTGTTGACCAGCACGTCGATCGAACCCGTTTCGGCCACGATCCCCGCCACACCCTCCCGGACGCTTTCCTCGTCAGTCACGTCGAGGGTGATTTCCGTGACGCCGGCGAGCCCATCGACCTCCGTCCGGATTCGCTCCGCGGCCTCCTTGACGCGGCGTGCGCTGCGGTCGGAGATGGCCACGTGCGCCCCTTCCTCGGCAAAGAGTTTGACCGTGGAGAAGCCGAGGCCGGGCCCGGCGGATCCGGTGACGAGGACAGTCTTACCCTCGAACCGTCGCTGCTGTGTCATGGCTACGCACCCTTCTTGTCTTCAAATACGAAGTTGTCCAGGTCCGGTTCCCGCATGAGGCTCCAGTACTCGACCACCGACCACGGCATGTTCGTCACTACCCGTCCCTTCGAATTGCGGTAGTACGTGTCCACGCCTTGGTGCGACCACACCATCTGGCCGAGCAGGTCATCGATCCTGGCGTTGTACTCCTCGTAGCGGTCGCGCCGGGGCTCGACCGCCGCCTTGCCCTGCGAGATCATCGAGGTAATCAGCGACACGACATGGCCGACCTGGGACTCGCCGAGGTAGAGGAAGCTGCCGCCGGAGCCGTTCGTGTTGGGGCCGTAGAGGAAGAAGAGGTTGGGGAAGGATGGGGCCGCGATTCCCTGGAATGCCCGGGCGTTGTCGTCCTCCCAAGTTTCGCGCAGCGACTCCCCTGCCCTGCCCCTGACCTCGAGCGGCAGCAGGAAGCGGCCGCTGTGGAATCCGGTGGACAGCACGATGATGTCGGCCTCGCGTTCCTCGCCGGAAGCAGAAACGACACCGGTCTCCGTGATCCGCGCCGCCGAACTGGGGATGATCTCCACGTCGGGACGCTTGATGGCGTCGAACCAGCCGTTGTCGATGAGCATGCGCTTGCCGTACGGCGGGTAGTCGGGGACGGCGATGGCCTGCAGGTCCTCCCGCCCTTCGAGCTTGCCTAGGATGTACTTGGTCAGCGAGGCGCGGTGGCGGTCGTTCGCCGCGTTAAGCGACCGGTCCGGGTGTTCCCACTCCGGGTCGCGGAACAGGGTCGGCTGGACCTTGTCGTTGAACATCCACGCGAGCCGGAACCTGTACCAGTCCTGGTAGAACGGCACGGTGTCCATCAGCCAGCGCACATCGTCGTCGACATGCTCGAAGTACTTGTTGGCAGGCGCTGCCCACTGCGGTGTCCGCTGGAAGATCGTGATCTGCGACGGCTTGCCGACGATCGCCGGAACGATCTGCATCGCGCTTGCCCCGGAGCCGATTACCGCGACCCGCTTGCCCTCGACGTCCAGGTCTGCCGGCCAGTAGGACGAGTGGAACACCGGACCATTGAATGATTCCGCACCGGGGATGTCGGGGACATTGGGCTCGCTGAAAATGCCCACCGCGCTGATCACCGCGTTGGCCACCACGGATTCGACCGACCCATCGGGATTCTCGACGGTCACCGTCCATTTCTGCGACGCCTCGTCGTACACCGCGCTGATGACGCGGGTGTTGAAGCGGATCCCCGGGCGCAGGTTGAAATGGTCCGTGAAATCCTCGAGATATTCGATGACCTCGTCGCGCTTGCCGTAGTAGCGCGACCAGTTGCGGCGGTAGAAGGAGAACGAGTAGAGGTGGCTCGGGGTGTCGACGCCGGCCCCCGGGTACCGGTTGGTGCGCCACACACCGCCGATGTCGGATTCACGCTCGAACACGACGTTCGGCACACCGGCCTCGCGCAGGCGCAGGGAAGCGAGCAGGCCGGAAATGCCCGCACCGATGATGACCACGGAGAAGTCGACCGGCGTCGTGCCGCCATTCGACACATCGGGAATCCGGATCGGGTCCGCGAAGCCCATCTGCTCGGCGATCATCGGCTCGTAGCTGTCGGGCACCTCTTCGTTGACGCAGATCGTCATGAGTTCGCGCAGCAAGCTGCCCGTCGGCGTGGGAACAGCGATCGGCGCTCCCTGCGCCCACTCGAGGATCGCTTCGCGGACCGCCGCACGGATCTGCTGCTGCACTTCGTCACTGAATCCGCCGGAATCGTGGTCGCTCATGCCCTTCGGCTTCGTAGGGCGGTACGGGTCCCTGATCCAGCGCTCGTCACCGGTCAACTGGAACAGCACCATGACCAGGGACGGCAGGTTCGCGACGGCCAAGGCACCATCCAGCCGCTCGATGTCGATCTCCTGGCGCGCCGCCAGGTCGATGTTTACACTCATTGATCCTCGCTTGTTGGGTGGTAGGTGAAGAATCGATAGTGGCCGGCCGGGTCACGGAGCCGGCGTGGCAGTCACAAGAAATTCGCTGGCTTGGGCCAGTGCGTCCGCGGACTCTGAAACGGAAGGACCGAAAACCGGCCAGGCGTGCGGCACGCCGGGCACGAGCCGCAGGTCGCTGTGCCCGCCGGCCCGCACAAGCGCCTCGTGCAGGCGGACCGCGTTGTCGCGGAGCACCTCCGATGTGCTCGCGAAAATCAACGTGGGCGGCATTCCAGCCAAGGGCCCGAAGAGAGGCGAGAGTTCGGGGTCCTGCAGGCTGGCGCCCCTGGCATACGCCTTGCGCACCCCCCGAAGCTGCTCCAGCGAAAACAACGCATCGCCGTCCGCGTTTTCGTCGTAGGAACCTCCCTCGGTGGCCAAATCGACCAGCGGGGAGAAAAACACCAGGGCCGCCGGGCGCCGCACCAGCGGCAGGCGTGAAACTGCGGCAAGTACCAGGGCCGAGCCCGCAGAGTCCGCCACGACTGCGGTGGTTGCGGCGTCCTGGTCGGTAATAAGCCGTTCAAATGCGGCGTGCACGTCGTTAAGACCTGCCGGGAACGGGTGCTCCGGAGCCAGCCGGTAGTCGCAGGAAATGACTTCGGCCTCCGCATCCTGGGCGAGCGCGCCCAGGAACGCACCGTAGGACGCTCCCGAGCCGCTGGTAAAACCGCCACCATGGACGTGGACGATGCGTCGCTGCGGCTCGACCCGGCCGGACAGGACGGTATGCCAATCATTGATCCCGTCGGGGCGCTGCGTGCCGCGCAGGAGGCCCTGCGGAGCCGGCCAGGCATTCATGAAGGCCGCCACCGCTTCACGGCCGGCGGCAGGGTTCCCGGCGAGCTGCGACCGCAATTGGGAAATTGCGGATTCGACGATTGCATCCACTGTGACAGTCCTCATTGATCGGCGCCGCATGGGGAACTCCGCGGCTCAGGCTTTTACTCTAGAAGTGGACTATCTAAAAATCAACCACTTTCACCAAGAAAAGTGTTCCGCACCACACGCAGGCGGCACATGACGGGATACTCTGGTGCGTAATAGTTGATTAATAGATTATTGACAGCTGTCCCGGACACCCGGCGGACTCGCGAACCGATGCCCCTGCAGCACCTAACCGAACGGAGCCACAGTGCTTGATCCCCACTCCCGCTTCCTCGACACACTCAATCTCGTGCCGAGCCACGACGCCCCGGAATCCGGCTTCCTTGGGCAGTCCGAATACACTCCCCGGGGCCGGATCTTTGGCGGACAGGTGCTGGCCCAGGCCGTCATCGCCGCGAGCAGGACGGCCGCTGCGGACCGCCCGATCCACTCCATGCACGGCTACTTCCTGCGCCCCGGAAATACCGATCTCCCGGTGAGGTACGACGTCGAACACATCAACGACGGCCGCTCCTTCGCTTCCCGGCGGACCCAGGCCAGCCAGAACGGGACGCCCATCTTTTCGATGATCTCGTCGTTCCAACGGGAGGACGTGGGCATCGAGCATCAGCCCGAGATGCCAAACGGTATCCCGGACCCGGAATCGCTGCCCACGACTGCGGATATTATGCAGGGCCACGAGGATCCGCTCCCCCGCTGGTGGGCCAATGGCCGGCCCTTTGATGTCCGGCACGTGCGGCACCCGGTGTACGTCGCCCCCGCGGAGGAGCCTGTGGCGCACCAGTCAGTGTGGTTCAGGACGACCGGACCGCTGCCCGACGACGAGACCGTACATCGCGCGGCCCTGGCATACGCGAGCGACTACGCCATACTCGATCCCATTTTCGGCCGCCACGGACTGACGTACCTCGACACGAGCCTGAGTACCGCCAGTCTTGACCATGCGATCTGGTGGCACCGGTTCGGACGCGCTGACGAATGGGTGCTCTACGACTTGGTCTCACCGGCCGCCAACGCGGCGCGCGGCCTCACATTTGCCCACATGTATTCGCGCGACGGCAAACTCCTGGCGAGCGTGGCCCAGCAGGCCATGATCCGGGGTCCCCGGTAATGCCTCGGGGCGCCCGGACGGGGTGGTCCCGCCCGGGCGCCCCGGGGACTCGGCATGCCGCAGCTCAGCGGGCGCTGCCCCCGCCGAGCCTGGCCTCGAGTTCGGCCCGGATGGTCCGCTTGTCCACCTTCTCGCCCGGGAGCGTCGGCAGCTCATCACGCTGCAGGAACCACCTCGAGGGCACCTCGAAGTAGGCCAGGCGCGGCTTGACGAAGTCACGGAGCATCTCCGATGTGGGCTCTGCCCCGGCGCGAAGGACCACCACCGCAGCAACTTCCTCGCCGAGGTCGGCGTGGGGAACGCCCACAACCGCCACATCGTAGACATCGGGATGTTCCAGCAGGGCCTGTTCGACATGCCGGCAGGCGATATTCTCGCCGCCGCGGATGACAATGTCCTTCGAGCGCCCGTCAAGGTACAGGAATCCGTCCTCGTCGAGATGGCCCAGGTCGCCGGTGTGCAGCCAGCCGTCGCCGTCGACCGTGGCGTCGTCCTCGAGGCCCACGTAGCCGGTCATGACCGTGGGACAGCGCACCAGGATCTCGCCGACACCATGCTCGTCCGGGTTGTCGATGCGCAGTTCGGCAATCGGGTAGGGCGATCCCACGGTGCCCGGCCGCTGCGCAAGGTCACGGTTACCAGCAACGGTGATGAACCCCCCGGATTCCGTCATGCCCCAGGTGTTGGCGAGGCCGCGGCGCTCGAGCTGGGGCAGCTTGCTGCGCAGCCGGTCGAGCAGTTGTGGCGACAATGGGGCGCCGCCGAGCGGGAAGGACCTCAGGCTCGACAGGTCGTACTTCTCCAGGTCGGGATGCTCGAGGACCCGGCCGGCCATCGTGGGAACACCGCCCCACCGGTGGACACCCTCCCGCTCGATGATCTGCAGTACCTGGACCGGGTCGAATTTCCCCTCGTTGAGCACAAGCCGGCCGCCGATAATGGGCTGCGTGATGAGGTTCGACACGCCGCCCACATGGAACAGCGGGGTGCACACCAGCGAGACCGTCTGCGGCGCCTCCGGGTCCAGGTCCTGGGGCAGCTGCCGCGAACGCAGCAGGAGGTTGTGCTGGTTGGCGATGACCGAGCGCTGTGACAGTGACACGGCCTTCGGCACGCCGGTGCTGCCGGAGGTGAAGATCACGAGCGCGACGTCATCCTCGCCGCCCTCGTGCCGTTCGGAACGGTGCCCCGGGACGCCCGGGGCGGCGTCGAACGCGGGCGACAGTTCGCTCAACATGACCCGGCGGGCGGCGCCGGCTTCGAGGCCGGCGAAATCCGTGAGGGCCACCACGGGATGCGTGAGGGCCATGGCGTTGTCGATTTCCGCCTGGCTCCACCACCGGTTGCCCATGACCGGGACGCCGCCGGCGCGCCAGATCGCCCAGACCGCGAGCACGAATTCCGGCGAGTTGTACGCGAAGAGGAGGACCCGTGAACCGGGCACGACGCCGTTGCGTTCCAGTATGGCCGCACCTTCGTCCACGGCGGCGAGGAAGGTCCCGTACCTGATCCGCCGCTCGCCTTGCACGATGAACGCGCGTTCCGCCCACTGCGGCACCGTATCCAGCATCTGGAGCACCGACCGGGGGCGGTCACGGTACTGCCGGCCCGGATGTCCGAGGTACGCTTCCTCGACGGTTTCCGTGCCCCACCTCACGGCCGGCGCCGACGGGTCCGCGTGCCGTACTGTCTCTGTCATTTTCCACTCCATTCCCCGGTACGCTTCTCGCGGAATGCCGCGACCGCCTCGCGGACGTCATTGGTGGTGGCGCTGAGCGCCTCTAGGTAGAACGCCGTATCGAACACGTCGTCGATGCGGGCGTGGAACTGCTTGTTGAGCGCACGCTTGGTGAGCTGGACGGCCACCGGCGGCAGCGAGCTCACACGGCGCGCCAGGTCCCAGGCGGTCTCAACGACCTCTTCGGGCGTCTGGGCCAGTTCGGTAACCATGCCGAACTGATAGGCATCCGCGCCGCTGATCGGCTCGCCCCAGAGCAGGTGCCGCTTGGCCCGCACGAACGCTAGGTTTGCAGGCCAGCCCACGGCTCCCCCGTCACCGGCGACAAGGCCCATGTGGACATGCGGGTCGGAGATCCGCACCGTCGGCATGGTGACGACCGCATCGGCCGTGAGGATAAGGCTGGTGGCCACGCCAAAGGTGTGTCCCTGCAACGCTACAATCAGCGGTTTGGTCAGGTCGGCGAAGGCCCGGTACAGCCGCCGGCCTTCGTCGATCTGGTTCATGAGTTGGGGAAAGTCCGCATTTCCGGCCAGGATGGAATCCATGTCGCCGCCTGCGGAAAAGTGCTTCCCCTCGGCGGTCCACAGCACCGCCCGGACCGATTCGTCGCGGCTGAGCCCTTCGATCACCTGGGCCAGTTCGCGGTGCAGCGCATGATCGAACCGGTTCTGCAGTTCCGGCCGGTTCATTCGCACTTCCGCGACATACCCATCGACATGTACGGCCAATGCCTCATAGCCGGTGTGGGTTTCCAGCACTTCAAAGTTTGTCATTAGCTCCGCCTCATTGCGCAGACCGCGCCCGCTGTCCGGGCCCAACGCTTCAATAGTCGTTAAGCATATTGTCTATAACTAGACAAAAACTTGTGTCACGCAGATCCTAGCAAGAGCGGCCCGGCCGGTCCAGCACGCCCATCGAAACGAGGCGCCGCCGGACTTTCCGCCGGAAGCACCCCTTGTCGCCACCGCCGCCGATCCCTAATATTGTCTAGGAATCATCTTTATATCAATGGAGTAAAACCATGACGCCACAGGCACACCGCCCCTCCGCAGAACTGGACTTCCAGGAGCCGCCGGCCGACGACCGCTTCGCCACCGGCGTCACGGCCGAGGAGTTCCGTGAAGCCTTCCGCAACTACGCAAGCGGTGTTGCTGTGATTACAGCCGACTCCCAGGATGGTCCCGTGGGCCTCACGGCAACCTCGGTCACGTCCGTGAGCCTCGACCCCCCGCTGCTCGTCTTTTCGGTGTCGGAACTCTCCTCCAGCGCACCGGCCATCCGCGCCGCGGAAACCCTCGTCGTCCACATCCTCAGCGCCGACCAGATAGACATCGCCAAGCTTTGCGCCACCAGCGGCGTCGACCGCTTCGCCGACACCTCCAAGTGGACGCGCCTGGTCACCGGCGAGCCCTTCTTCACGTCGGCGTCCTCCTGGATCCGCGGCCGGGTGGTGGACACGATGGACGCCGGCGGCTCCACGATCATCGCGGTGCAGGCCCTGCAGTCCGGGACCGCCGATCGCGCGGAGGACGACTCGCCCTGGGCCGACAGTCCGCTCGTGTACCACAACCGCACGTGGCACACGCTCAACGAACACTCCCGGATCTAGGCGAACGTTACGTTCGGCCGGTTGGGGACTGCCCGCCAGGGCCGGAACGCGCGGGGTACAAAGCCCCGCGCGGAACGCCGTCCCGATCCCTTTCCGCGACCGGGTACCGCCGGATGCACCGTTATCGGAGAGTCCCCGCCGGCCCGCAGCGTCCGCGGTTCAGCGGCGCTGCCAGTTCGGATCGCGCTTCTCGGTGAACGCGCTCACGCCCTCACGGATGTCTTCCGTGGAGAAGGCAAGCGCGAGCTGGCTCCGCAAGGTGTTGAGGGCAGCGGCCAGGGGGAGGTCCTTCGTAGCATTCAGCGCATTCTTGCCCAACTGCATGAGCAGCGGTGAACGCGAGGCAACCCGCGACGCGAGGCGGTCGACGACGGCGTCGAATTCGTCCTCCGGCGCCACGGTATTGACAATATGCAGCTCCAGCGCCTCCTCGGCCGAGATAAGCTCGCCGGTCATCATGAGTTCGTTCGCTTTGGCCCTCGGAACACTCCGGTAGATCAGCGCGGAAATCATGAACGGAAAAACGCCCACGTTGATCTCCGGACAGCCGAACCGGACCCCCCGGCGGGCCACGATCATGTCGCAGGCGAGGGCAAGTCCGAAGGCGCCGGCCAGCACGTCGCCGTTGGCCGCGAGAATCGACGGCTTGCCGAGCGCACCGAGCAGCTCGTAGAGGCGGGGAAAGCGGTCCAGCCCGGCGTACTTCTCGATCACCGCCCGGTCATCGGTGAAGGACTTGAGGTTGCCTCCGCTGGAGAACACCTTGGAATCGGCAGAGCTGAGAACGACGACACGGACCGCCTGGTCGCCCTGCGCCTGTTCCAGGCGCGCCACCAGTTCGTCCAGCAGGGGGTCGCTCAGCGCATTGCGCGTCCCGGGGTCGTCGAGCACAATCCGGGCAATGCCGCGCTGGTCGACGTCGTAGTGAATGAAGGAGTCGGGCATCGGGGATTCCTTTACGTTCGGTTCCTTAGGCGTCTACGGTCAGGACGATCTTGCCGAACCCTTGGCCCGCTTCGAGCCAGGCATGGGCCTCTGCGGCGTCGGAAAGGCTGAACGAGCGTTCGATGACGGGCGGCGGCAGCCGGTAGTCGTTGGCAAAAGCGAGGAGGGAGGCGAAGTCTGCCGGGCTGCCCATCGTGGTGCCGATGATCTCGTACTGCCCGAAGTAGAACTGCCGGGCGTCGACCAGTTGCTCCGTTTTCGCCGAGGCCCCGAGGACGACGAGCCGTCCCCCGGGTCGAAGACAGGCCAGGGACTCCTGCCACCGCCCCACCGCATCGACGACGACGTCGAACCCTTCCCCCGACGGTGAAGCGGTCCGCGCCTGCTCCACCCAGTCCGGCGCGAAATGAAGCACGCCGTCGACGGCCCCCAGGGTGCGCGCCCGTTGGATCTTGTCCTCGCTCGACGAGGTCACGAACATCGAGGCACCCAGGGCGGCCCCCATGGCTACGGCGGCCGGCGCGAGCCCTCCCCCGGCGCCGAGGACGAGCACCGATTCGCCGGCGGTCAGCCGGCCCCGGGTGAAGAGCGCCCGGTAGGCCGTCACCCCCACCAGCGGAAAGGCCGCAGCCTGCAGCGCATCGTATCCCCCGGGCCGCGGGAACAGGCATTCCTCGGGGACAGAGACCAGTTCGGCGTAGGTTCCCGGCGTAAAGTCGCCCAGGATCTGCCAGTCCGGCCCGGGCGCCGCCTGCCGATGCCCCCAGCCGAGCGACGGCAGGATCATCACCGGCTCCCCCGTGTCCAGACGCACGCCGGCGCCGTCGGCACCGGGCACATGTGGCAGTGGTGACTTGTAGGTGCCCCGCCGGACGAGGACGTCGTGCCAATTGAGTGCGCTGGCCTGGAGCCGCACCGTGGCCCAGCCGGTCCGCGGCGCCGGATCGGGGCGCTGCTCCAGGCCCAGCACGGAAGGGCCGCCGTACTCGCGCATCACCGCTGCTTCCATAACGGGAGCCTTTCACGTAGTCATCCGAATGAGGTGGACCCGCCCGGTGCCCCGGGCATTCGCCGCGCTAGTGCGCAGGGGACCGGTCAAGGCAGGTGACCGCAGGATCGCCGGTTTCCCACAAGACAGGGCCGGCAACGATGCTGTGGCTCGTCAGCCGGCGCCCCAGCGTCTGCTGGGCCTCCCGCGCAGCCGCGATGACGGCGCCCAGGTCCAGCCCGGTATGGACGCCCATTTCGTGGAACATGCTCACCAGGTCCTCCGTGGCGATGTTCCCAGTCGATCCGGCGGGCACCGGGCAGCCGCCCAGCTCGCCGAAACTCGATTCGAAGCTGCGGCAGCCGGCCTCAAGCGCCGCGTACGCGTTGGCGAGACCCTGGCCGCGGGTGTTATGGAAGTGCGCGGTGAGCTCCACCTCCGGCAGGCGCTGCGCCGCGCGCGCAAAGAACCGTGAAACGTATGCAGGATTGGCCATGCCGGTCGTGTCGCCGAAGCCGATCTCGGTCGCCCCGCTGTCCACGAATTCTTCCGCCAGGTCGAAGACCCGCTCCATGTCGACGGCGCCTTCATAGGGACAGCCGAACGAGGTTGCTACCACCGCCGCGTAGTGGATCCCCTCGGCCACGATCCGCCGCCCCATGCGCTTGACGTCATCCATCGTGTCGCGGACCGTCCGGTTGATGTTCTTCAGATTGTGCGTCTGGGACGCACTGACGAACAAAGCCGCGGAATCGAACAGTTCCCTCACTGCGAGGGCGTTGTCGAGACCTTTGCTGTTGGGAATGAGCACGAGCCGGTCGACATCGCTCGGTAGATCGATGCCTTTGAGCACTTCCACGCCGTCGGCCAACTGCGGAATCACATCGGGACGGACAAAGCTTGCGATCTCGATACGTTTGAATCCGGCCGCGCCGAGCCGGTTGATGAGCCGGATCTTGTCCGCCGTGGCGATGGTCTCCGGCTCATTCTGGAAACCATCCCGTGGTCCGACCTCGCGGATCGTGACCCGGCGGGTCTCGTCCGGCGTCTGGTTGTTCACTGTCATGCGGGTCCCTTTCCTTCGGGGTAAGTTCCTCAGTAGCTCCTCGGCAGCCCGAGGACATGCTCGCCGAGGTAGTTGAGGACCATCTCCTGGCTCAACGGCGCAATTTTCGTCAGCCTCGCTTCACGGAAGTACCGCGCCACGTGGTACTCCTCCGAATACCCCATGCCGCCGTGCGTCTGCAGGGCGCGGTCCGCCGCCTGGAAGCCGGCGTCGGCGCACAAGTATTTGGCCATGTTCGCCTCCTTGGCGCACGGCAGCCCGTTGTCATAAAGCCAGGTTGCCTTGCGCAGGATGAGTTCGGCGGCATCCAGCCGCGCCAGGGAATCCGCCAGCGGGAACTGGAGTCCCTGGTTCATGCCGATCGGCCGGCCGAAGACTTCACGTTCCCGGCCGTAGTCCACTCCGCGGCGCAGTGCCGCACGGCCCAGGCCGAGGGCTTCCGCGGCGACGAGCATGCGCTCCGGGTTTAGTCCGTCGAGGATGTACTTGAACCCTTGGCCCTCTTCGCCGATGCGGTGGGCCGCCGGAACCCGGAGGTTGTCGATGAACAATTCGTTGGACGTGACGGCGTTCCGGCCCATTTTCCTGATGGGACGGATCTCGACGTGGTCGCGGTCAAGATCGGTGAGGAAGAGGGTGAGGCCGTCGGTTTTCCTGACCGAATCCTCGAACTTCGACGTCCGGGTCAGCAGCAGGATCTTTTCCGACTCCATTGCCTTGGAGATCCACACCTTTCGGCCGTTAATGACGTAGTCATCGCCGTCGCGCTTGGCGAAAGTCGTGATACGCGTGGTGTCCAGTCCTGCGCCTGGCTCGGTGACTCCGAAGCACACATGGAGGTCCCCCTCGACGATCCGCGGCAGGTTTTCGCGCTTCATCTCCTCGGAACCATGGACCACCACCGGGTGCATGCCGAAGATCGACAGGTGCATCGACGACGCACCGTTCATGCCCGCCCCGGATGCAGCGACTTCCTCGAGCAGGATCGATGCCTCGGTGATGCCGAGGCCGTGGCCGCCGTATTCTTCGGGAATCGTCATGCCCAGCCATCCGCCGTCGGCAAATGCGCCATAGAACTCGGCGGGGAACTCATGGTTTTCGTCCTTCTCCATCCAGTACTGATCATCGAACTTGGCCGCAAGGCCGCGCACGGCAGAACGGATCGTCTGATGGTCATCGGTGAGTTCAAAGTCCATGGCCACGCTCCTCATCAGCAGTTTTTTCATACCATAACAAAGGTCGTACCAAATGCATAGGCCCGAAACCGGCTGCATCGTGAGGTGGTAACTTTAGGTACGACCAAAAACGGAGACGACCGATCGGAAATGCCCTCGAATGAATGAACAGCCGGCTCGATCTTCAGTCCGTTTGACACCCCTGCATGTGCCCAAGGCGTCCGAAGTCCTGGCAGCAAGCCTGCGGGACAAGATCGTCGCGGGCGACTTTGCCGAAGGTTCGGCACTGCCCCCGGAGCGTGAACTGGTCGCACAGACACGGATGAGCCGCACGACGGTACGGGAGGCACTGCGCGTTCTCGAGGCACAGGGATTCGTTGAAATTCGAACCGGGCGCTCCGGAGGAACCTTTGCGAAAAGGCCGGGCGGCGAGTCCCTCGCCAGTTCGGTGAGCCTGGTGATTCGCGGCCGTCAGATCCGCATGGCGGACCTTATCGAGACCCGTGAAGCCATCGAACCGTCGTGCGCGCGGCTTGCCGCAAGGTACCGCACCGACCAGGACCTGGAGACGATCGAGGCAGCGAACAGGGCCATTGCCGCGTCCAATGAAACCGGTTCGCTCGAAGACTTCCTTCAGTCCAATGTCGACTGGCACATCGCGGTGGCGACCGCCAGCCACAACGAGCTGCTGACCGGCTTCATGGCCGCCCTGTCCCACGCCATCTACGAATCCACGGACAACAAGGGCTACATTGACGACACTGTGCGCCAAACGGCCGTGCGCGCCCACCAGACGATCATCGACGCCATCCGCGCCAAAGACGAAGAGGCAGCGGTACGCCGGATGATCCGCCACGTGCACACCTATAGCCAATCCGTCGCCGAATTCGAGAATCGAAAGTCCATCGGCGTGGCCAAGGAAGCCTGACACCTCACCGCAGGCTCCTGACCGTCGCACGGATCGCATCGACCGCCCCGGGATTCTCGGCACCGGACAGGTCGCCGGCGTCGGACTCCAGCACCGCAGCGCGGATCGCACGGCGGAGGATCTTGGCCGAGCGGGTCTTCGGCAACTCGTCCACCCGGACCACCTGGGTCGGGGCGAACGGCTTGCCGAGTTCGTCGGCAACGGCCCGGCGCAGGCGCGCGGCGACCACCTCATCGTCGCCGACGTTGCCGCGCGCAATCCAAAATGCCCAGACCGATTCGCCTTTCTTGGGATCGGGGATCCCGACCACGGCAGACTCGGACACATCCGGATCACCCGAGAGAACCGACTCGATCTCCGCCGGAGCGACCCGCTTACCGGCCACGTTCATGACATCGTCCGAACGGCCCAGGATGAACCAGTTCCCTTCATCGTCGGCCAGCGCGTAGTCACCGTGCCTCCAGATGCCCGGAAACGTCGACCAGTAGGACTCGCGGTAGCGCTCGTCGTCCTGCCAGATGCCCCGGGTCATCGACGGCCAGGGTTGCCGGCACACCAGTTCCCCGATGCTTCCGCGCAGGCTTCTGGCGTTGTCATCGACGACATCGACATCCATGCCCAGCGCAGGGCCGCCGAGCGAACAGCTCGCAATATCTTCGACCGGATACGGGCTCAGGAAGGATCCGCCGACCTCCGTGCCGCCGGAGAAATTGATGATCGGCACACGGCCGTCGAAAACGTCACGCGCAAGCCACTCGTAGGAATCGGGGTCCCAAGGCTCACCGGTGGAGCCCAGGATCCGGACAGCAGAGAGGTCTCCTGCGGGTTTCGACCCGTCTTTGGGCTTGATGGAACGTATCAGAGTGGGCGAAACGCCCAGCATCGACACCCGGTGACGCTCCGCGACCTGCCACAGCCGGCCGGCGTCGGGCATATCGGGCGAGCCTTCATAGAGCAGCAGGGCACCGCCGCAAGCGTGCGTCCCGAACACGGAGAGCGGACCCATAATCCAACCCATGTCGGTGACCCAGCAGAACGTCCTGCCCGGCGAGATATCGAAACCGTACGCCACCTCGCTGGCCACCTTCGTCAGGAATCCGGCGTGGGTGTGCACGGCCCCCTTGGGCTTGCCGGTGGTTCCGGATGTGTACGCCAGCAGCAACACGTCGTTGGCTGCCGTGTCTTCGACCCGCCCGTCAGGGTCGGCAGCGAGCAGCTCATTCCAGGCCACTTCCCCTGCCTCCAGGGCAAGGTTTTCCGAGCCGACATTGTCCACGACAACGACGAACTCGACGCTGGGACACTCTGACCTGGCAACACGGACCTGCGCGAGCATGTCATGCGCTTTGCCCCGGCGAACGGTTCCATCGACGGTGATAATCGCTTTTGCGCACGCGTCCAGCGCCCTGGACGCGATGGCCGATGCGGCAAACCCCGAGAAAAGCGGTACCAGCATGGCACCCAGGCTGGCGACCGCATAGGCCGCAACCACCGCGGCGGGGGTCATCGACATGTAGAGGGCCACGGCGTCACCCTTGCCGATGCCGCGGGCACGCAAACCTCCGCGAACGCGGGCGACCTGCCCGGCGAGCTCGCCATAGGTCATCCGCGTCACCGTGCCGTCCTCGGATTCATGGGCGAGCGCTACCGCATCCGGCCGCTCACGAGCCCACCGCGTGAGCGCCGCATCAACGATGTTGATGCGGCCGTCGACATACCATTCAGTGTGCTCGATGCCGCGGGAAGTATCGAGCACCTGCGAATACGGGGTGGTGAAAGAGATGCCCAAATCCTGTACGACCGCATCCCAGAACGCGCCGATGTCCGCGACGGAACGTGCCCTCAACTCGTCTGCGGTGGAAACACTGAGCGTGGCCATGAGCCGGGCGACGTTCGAATTCTCCAAATACTCGCGTGTGGGGTGCCAGATATAGGCCATATCTACTCCTCTGCGCAGTCCCGATCTCGATGTGAGAGCGGGCATTCAGCGTGAATGGCAATACCATACTATAGGTACGACCAAAAGTGAGAGAGTTCCCAACCTCATGAAGGCCGAGCCTTCTCGGACGTCACCGGCAGGCGCTAGAATGCTAGCGTAATCATTTATTTGTAGTGCGACTAAGAGAGGCTTCCATGTCATCGGGAGGTGTCCGGCGGCCTACCATCACGCATCTGCGGGCAATCCGCCCCAAGCTGGCATCACCACAGGAGGAAACATGCCACGAGCAACAAGCGCCCCGACGCCGGACGTCATTACGGACCCCCTGGAATGGGCCCAACACTATTGGCGCGAGCATGGCTTGGAGGGCGGCGAGGTTCCGTTCCTGGTTTTCAGCTCCCTCCTTCGCTACCACCGGATGGCGGTCGCGGCCGTGGAAGACCAGTTGCGGGCCCACGACCTCAACCTGACCGACTACCTGCTGTTGATGACACTCGAACTCAGTGACTCAGGCACCCGGCTCATCAGCAGCCTGGCCCGGAGCCTGATGGTCCACGCGACGACGGCCACGCTGGCCACGGATCGGCTGGAGACCCGCAAGCTCCTCAAGCGCAGCCCGCATCCGACCGACCGCCGGGCCATCTGCGTTACCATCACCCCTGCCGGACGGGATCTCGTTCGCGGCGCGACCAAATCCCTGAGCGGCATGGACTTCGGCCTGGCGGGAGGCGCTCCGGAGAATCTGCGGAAGCTGGGCGAGATCCTCACCGAACTGCGGAGGGCCGCCGGAGACACGGGCAAGGCGGTCTGAACGGCCACGCCTGGCACCGGAACACCAGGCACAACGGAGGCATCCCCTCCCCGACGCGGAGCCCGAGGCCGGCCACCGGCATCCCGGGCAACAAGCACGCCCGTCCGTACAGCGTTGCTGCCGCCGCAATGCCGCGGGGCGGACACCGGATATCCGGCGTCCGCCCCGCGGCATCGAAAAGAGTCAAAAAGAACCGTTACGCGCTGACGAACTCCGGCAGGCCCTCGGCCAGCTCCAGCCCGAAGGCCTCGGCCACCGAGCGGTGCATGACCTTGCCGCCGGCGGTGTTCAGGCCGGCGGCCAGGGCCGGGTCCTTGGCCAGCGCGGCCTGCACGCCCAGGTTGGCCAGCGCCACCGCGTAGCGCAGCGTGACGTTGGTCAGTGCGTAGGTGGAGGTGTTCGGCACCGCGCCGGGCATGTTGGCCACGCAGTAGAACAGCGAGTTGTGCACGGTGAAGGTCGGGTCCTCGTGCGTGGTGGGCCGGCTGTCAGCGAAGCAGCCGCCCTGGTCCACGGCGATGTCCACCAGCACGGACCCGGGCTTCATCTTGGCCACCAGCTCGTTGGACACCAGCTTCGGGGCCTTGGCGCCGGGAATCAGCACGGAGCCAATGACCAGGTCCGCCTCGACCACGGACCGCTCGACCTCCAGGGCATTGGAGGCGATGGTCTTCAGCCGCCCGGCGTACTGGGCGTCCAGCTCGCGCAGCCGGTTGATGTTGATGTCCAGGATGGTCACGTCCGCGCCCAGGCCCAGCGCCATGGCCGCGGCGTTGGTGCCGGCCACCCCGGCGCCGAGCACGGTGACCTTGGCCGGACGCACGCCCGGAACTCCCCCCAAGAGAATTCCGGGGCCGCCGGCGGGCTTGGTCAGCGCGGTGGCGCCGACCTGCACGGAGAGCCGGCCGGCCACCTCGGACATCGGGGCCAGCAGCGGCAGGGCGCCGTTGGCGGTCTGCACGGTCTCGTAGGCGATCGCGGTGACCCCGGAGTCCAGCAGGGCGCGGGTCAGCTCCGGCTCGGCGGCCAGGTGCAGGTAGGTGAACAGCACCAGGCCGGCGCGGAAGTGGCGGTACTCGGCGGCGATGGGCTCCTTGACCTTCAGCACCATGTCCGCGCGGGCCCAGGCCTCGTCCGCGGTGGCGACAATCTCCGCCCCGGCGGCAGCGTACTCGTCGTCCAGGATGCGGGATCCGACGCCGGCACCGGCCTCGATGAGCACGGTGTGGCCGTGGCCACGCAGCTCGTGCACCCCGGCGGC
Source organism: Arthrobacter hankyongi (assembly GCF_022012395.1). Classification (GTDB taxonomy): domain Bacteria; phylum Actinomycetota; class Actinomycetes; order Actinomycetales; family Micrococcaceae; genus Crystallibacter; species Crystallibacter hankyongi. The sequence continues at coordinate 141,486 of NZ_JAKLTQ010000002.1, read as the reverse complement.
CGTGATGGCCACACGGAACTCGTTGTTCTTGATTTCCTTGGGAACGCCGATGATCACGAAAAGACTCCTGAAGCTGGTGGATGCGGCGCCGGAAGCGGCGGTGAATCAACTGTAAGACCGGATTTTCGGCGGCCGTTGGGGTCGTTCGTGCGCCGGGCACGACGACGGCGGAACGCGGGCGCGGCCGGCCGCCGCGCCGTCGTACCCCGCTGCGGGCCACGATCCGCGCCACGGCGCGGATTTCCCCGGCCGTCCCTGCTCCGACAGCCGGTCATTCGACTGTGACGGCTACCACAAACCATGGGCCGGGCATAGTCGACAAATGTCGACTTCCCGCGCGTCAACTGTCGCCCGCTGTCCGTCCGGCTCCCTACACTGGGACCAGGAGGAACGGACCCTATGACCATCAAGGATGTCGGCGTCGAAGAGTCTGTGGAAACGATCGCCACCGCCCTCGGGCACGGTGTCTCGGTCGAAGACCTGGACGGCGTCCTGCTCGCCTACAGCAGCCACCAGTCCACCGCCGACCAGGTCCGGGTCAACTTCCTGCTCAGCAAGAAGGTCCCCGCGGACGTGAGCGCCTGGCAGCTCAGCCACGGTGTCGCCACGGCCGTGCGCCCGGTGGTGGTCCCGGCGAACGAGCAGCTGGGCATGCTCGGCCGCGTCTGCGTGCCGCTGCTGGTGCGCGGCTTCCGGGTGGGCTACCTGTGGGTGATCCACGAGGCGGAGGAATCCCCGGACGCGATTCTCGGGGCCCTGCCCGGGATCCGGGACCGGCTCGACCGGCTGGCCGAGCTGCTGCTGGACACCAACACCCCCGAGTCCGAAGCCCGGCGGCGCCGCGAGACGCAGTTCCTGGCCGCCTGCGCCGGGGACCCGGACGCCATGGATGCCGTGGCGGGCTGGCCGGAAGTGCACGGCCGCGCGCCGTGGGTGGTGGGCACCATCATGGAACGGATCGAGGACCCGGACGCGGCCCTGGCCGAGCTGGCGGACCCGGAGGCGGGCGTGCTGCTGCAGCGCGTCGCCGCCCTGCAGGCCACGGTGGGCATCCGGCCGGCACTGTTCAGCGCCGGCGCCCAACTGCACGCCGTCATCCTGTTCCGCGAGCTGCCCGGACACTCCGAGCACGAGGTGGTGCTGAAACGCTACGGCGCCGAGATCTCCCTGCGCGGCGGCCATCCGGAACGGCCGGACATGCTCGGGCTGAGCGAGCCGTTCGCCGACCTGCGCCGGCTGCCCGCGGCCTATGCCCAGTCCAAGTCGGCCGTGCAGGCCGCGGCGGTGGACCCGGGCATCGGACCGCTGGTGGACTACCGCAACACCGGGGTGTACCAGTTCCTCGCCGCCACTGCGCGCGCGGGCGCGGCCGAATCCGTCTACTTCCAGGACCTGCAGGAACAGGACCGCAACGGCGAACTGCTGCCGGTCCTGGAGCTGCTCTATGACACGGACGGCTCGGTGGCCGATGTGGCCAACCGCCTGCACCTGCACCGCAGCAGCGTATACAACCGGCTGGCCCGGGTCCGCTCGATCATCGGGGCGGATCCGCTGCGGGGCGGGATCCGGCTGGAGCTGCACCTGGCCATGAAGGCGGTGCGCTGGGCCAACCGGCCGCGGATCTGAGCCCGGCGGCCGGAACAGACGGTCCCGGACCGGCAAAAAGTCCGGATCGTGCTCCCGGTCAGCCGACGTCGGGCGCCGGTGTCCGCAGATGCCGGACGAACCAGTCCCGTGCCCGTGCTGCTGCCTCGGCCAAGGTACCGTGCTCCTCGAACAGATGCGTCGCCCCGGGCACTACCGCCAGCTCGCTCTCGCAGTGCAGCTTGCCCCGGGCCTGGTGGTTCAACTCCAGCACGTAGGTGTCCGCCCCGCCGACGATCAGCAGCGTCGGCGCGGTCACCGCCGGCAGCCGGTCCCCGGCCAGATCCGGCCTGCCGCCCCTGGAGACGACGGCGGCCACCTCCGCACCGGGCTCGGCGGCCGCCCACAGTGCCGCCGCGGCACCGGTACTCGCACCGAAGTAGCCGATCCGGCAGCCGGCCGCGTCCGGACGGTCCAGCACCCAGCGGGTGGCCTCGGCCAGCCGACCGGCCAGCAGCCCGATGTCGAACACGTTGGCCCGGTCCAGTTCTTCCTCCGGGGTGAGCAGATCCAGCAGCAGCGTGCCCAGCCCCGCCTGCTCCAGGACACGGGCGACGTAGCGGTTCCGCGGGCTGAAGCGGCTGCTGCCGCTGCCGTGGGCAAACAGCACGACGGCGTCGGCCGGCTTGGGCAGGTACAGGTGCCCGGCAATGGACCGGCCCCCCACCGGGATCTCCACATCGCCGTCGAAATCCGCGGCATTGCCGGCCCGGTCGCCATCCGCCGCCCGTTTGGCCGCGGCGTCCAGCAGGACCACCACCTCGTCATCGGTGGTCGGGGAAAAGTCCTCGTAGTGGACGCCCACGGCGGTAAAGTGCGCCGGCGTCCTGAGGCACACGATCTCGTCCGGCCCCTGCAGCTCCCGCGCTGCTTCCTTCGGCGCCACCGGGACGGCGAGGATGACCTTGGCCGCGCCCAGCTGGCGGGCCACCTGGCACGCGGCGCGCGCCGTCGACCCGGTGGCCACGCCGTCGTCCACAATCAGGGCGGTACGGCCCTGCAACGGTACCCGCGGCCGGCCCCGCCGGAACCGTTCGACCCGCGTGTCCAGGATGCCGCGCTCGCGCTCTTCCACCTGCTGCAGGTCTTCGTCCCGCACCCGGGCCTGGGCCAGGATCCGCGGTTCCAGCACCCGCACCCCGTCCTCCCCGAGGGCACCCATCGCCACTTCCGGCTGGTAGGGGACGCCCAGCTTGCGCACCACGATCACGTCCAGCTGTTTACCCAAGGACTGTGCCACCTCGTAGGCCACCGGCACGCCGCCGCGCGGCAGGCCCAGCACCACCACGTCCTGGCCGCGCAGGTACTCCAGCCGTGCGGCCAACTGCCGCCCGGCGTCCACCCGGTCTTCGAACATGTGCCGTCCTTCCGGCCGACGGCACGCCCGGGACGGGGATGGCCGGCGGCCTTGGCTGGTTCCCGCACCTGATACTTCTCCCGGGGCCCCGGGATGTCAATGGCGGGCTTCGACGACCGCGGCGACCAGGCCACCCAGGCCCTGTGGGCGGCCTGCCGTCCGTCCAAAAGCACGCAGTTCCTCGAGTCCGAAGCCCCGGTCCGCCAGGAATGCGGCGACGGGACCCCACGAGGGCGGCACCGCATCGATGCCGAAGGTCAGCGGCTCGCCCAGCGCCTTGAGCGAGCTTCGTGCGACGCCCATGAAGAACGATTTTTCCTTCAGGCCCTCGGCCGTGAAGTAGTCGAAGGCCACCACGCTGCCGGCAGCGGTGCCGGCAATGGCGCGCAGGGTGGCCTCCACGGCTCGGCGGTCCAGGTACATGGTGACTGCTTCCCAGAGGAAAAAGCTTGGCTTGCCCGGATCGAAGCCGGCCGCCACCAGCCTGCCAAGCCAGTCGTCCCGTTCGAAATCGGCTTCGACGAAGGTGATGCGGGAGGATTCGATGCCCGCCGCGGCCAGGGCCCGGCGCTTGACCGCCTGGGTCCTGGCGGTATCCACCTCGAAGCACTTCACCGCCGTTCCGGCCGGCAGCCTGAAGGCCCGGGTGTCATAGCCGGCACCGAGCAGGACAAACTGGTCCACGGCATCCAGATGGCGCTCCAAGGCAGCATCGAAGAACGTGGTCCGGCCCGCCTCCTCATAGGCCGCGGGAACGGCCGCGCGGTACGGATACCGGTAGCCGGCCGGCACGTAGCCGGTCAGCCGGTGCGCCAGCAGCGTGGCTGCGGTGGCCAGGCGAAGCCCCTGATGCGGCACGGCGGGCAGGGCCAGGACCAGCCGTTCGCATGGCAGGTCCGCCCGGGAACCCAGCCGGTGCAGCATCCACCGCAGGTAGAGCGGGCTCAATGCTGTGGTCGACGCGCCCGTCCTGCGGCTAAAGGAAAACATCCTCGCCATGAAGACCACATAGCCGGCCAACGTGAACGGAAACAACAGCACCTGGATGATGCGGTAGGCAACTGCGGAAAGGAGCTGGCGCATACGGGCCTCCGTGATCCCTGGGCAAGGTCGGGCTGGTCGACCCAGTACAGCACAGGAGCCGCCAAGGATGACCGGCCCTTCCGCCCGGACGGAGGGCACGAAACAAGAATGCATCAACCTGTTTACAGCCCGCGCTTATCACGTTGCAGATGCAGAAACTAACTTTATGAATGCGGAACGCAGCGCGTCTCGCCGCCGCTGGGCCACGTGCTGCGCAGCCAGGGCGGGCAGATGCTCCGGCTGGGCGGTTTCATCAGGCTGACCGCGCTGGCCTTCTACATCTTCTCCACCTACATGACCACCTTCCTGGCCAAGGTGGTCGGCATGCCGGCGGACCAGGTGCTCTTATCCAACCTGCTGGCCCTGGTCTTCGCCACCGCCATCGCCCCGCTGATCGGCAGGATCTGCGACCGGGTGGGGCGCCGCCGCACCATGCAGTTCGCCGGCCTGTCCCTGGCAGTGCTGATCGCCCCCTCCTACTTCCTGGCCACACAGGGCAGTTTCGGTACCGCACTGGCCAGCCAGGTGGTCATGGCCGTCGGTGCGGTGAGCGCGAACGCGGTCACCGCGGTGCTGCTCTCCGAATGCTTCCCCACCAACATGCGCTACACCTCCTCCGGCATCTGCTACAACGTCACCTACGCCGTCTTCGGCGGCACCCCCTATCTGGCCACCTGGCTGATCAAGGAGAGCGTCGGCAAGTCGCTGCGCCGGGATGAGCACGTTCCGGCCTGACCCTCCGGGATAACGACGGCGGTGCGCGGCCCACTTTCGCGGGCGGCGCACCGCCGTCGTACCATCAACATTACGGTTACCCGCCGGGCGGCTGTTGCTACTGCCGGCGCCCGCATTCGCGATGCGGCATCGCGAAATTCTGCATGCCAGAATTCCATAACCATCCCACCGTGTCCTCCCTCACCCTTGTTCTCATGCAATTCCCCTCCCCTCTCGCCAAAACCGGCACCGCCGAAGACGGTATATCGTCCGCGAAGGCAGCGTTCCCGCGCTCATCGCTCCTCGCCGTACTGGTCTGCTGGCTGCTGATTGTCTTCGACGGCTACGACCTCATCGTCTACGGGACCGTTCAGTCCTCCCTGTTGAACAACACCGACTGGAACCTGAACAAGGCGACGCTGGGAACCATCGGCTCGATGGCCTTCGTCGGCATGTTGATCGGTGCCCTCCTGGCCGGCCGGCTTGCGGATGCCCTGGGCCGACGCCGGACCATTCTGGCTTGCGCCATCACATTTTCCGTGTTCACGATCCTGTGTGCCTTCGCCCCGAACGCCACGACGTTTGCCGGGCTGAGGCTGCTCGCCGGCATTGGCCTGGGCGGTCTGGTCCCTTCTGCCAACGCCCTGGCTGCCGAACTGGTGCCGGTACGCTGGCGGGCTACGGCGGCGACCCTGATGATGTCGGGCGTACCCATCGGCGGCTCCCTCGCAGCACTGACCGGCATCGTCCTTATTCCCGCCTTCGGCTGGCAGTCCATGTTCCTGGTTGCAGCCATCGCCCTAGTGGTCGTGGTCCCGCTCGGCTTCAAATACCTGCCGGAAACCCTCGCCGACCACAGGCTGCACGCCGACCGGTCCCGGGCGGGCTTCGGCACCCTGCTTCGCCCTCCGTATCTGGGCGCCAGCATCCTGTTCGCCGTTGTCACGCTGGCGACGCTCTTTGCCTGGTACGGCTTGGGCACCTGGCTGCCTAACCTGATGGAACTGGCAGGCTACAACCTGGGCTCGGCCCTGACCTTTGCGCTGGCCCTGAACCTCGGCGCGGTAGCGGGATCCGCGGTCACAGCCTGGGCCGGCGACAGGTTCGGTGCGGTCCGGAGCGCCACGGCCGCTGCGGCTATCGCGGCCATCGCACTGGTCGTGATCATCAGCGGGCCCCCGGTCGCCGTCGTCTATCTGATGCTCATCCTGGCGGGTGTCGGCACACACGGCACCCAGGCACTGGTGATCGCCGCCGTCGCCGGTCACTACCCCTCGCACCTGCGGGGAACCGCGCTGGGCTGGGCCCTCGGCGTCGGCCGCATCGGTGCGGTCGCCGCACCACAGGTCGGCGGACTGCTGCTGGCTGCCGGACTAGGCGTCAATTCCAACTTCCTGGCTTTCGCCGGCGCTGCCGCGGTGGCAGCTGTGGTACTGGGCGTCATCACCGCCAAGGTCAGGACACATCACTTCGCCTAGGAGAGCGGTAACGATGGTTTCGGCGGGGATGCTGGACGTGGTGGTCTTTCGTGGCGTCAGCCTGGCATGCCTTCGGTTTCGGGCAGGAAGTCGGCCAGATCCACCTCAAGCTCCGCCTTGGCGCGGAGGACCTCCGGCACCAGGCCGGCGTCGAACACCTTGCGGAAGCGGGTGGCGGGCGTGGCCACGCTGATTGCTCCGAGGACCCGGCCCGCGCCATTGTGCAAGGCCAAACCCAGGGCGCTGACGCCCTCTTCGGTACCTTCGAAATTGGCCGCAAAGCCCGTGTTGCGGATGGCCCTCAGCTCCTCGGTGAAACCCGGGAACTCATCGTCCGTCAAGGCGTCCCCGGCCGCCTCGGCGGCCGGGCTGCGGTACAACTGCTCCAGCATCTCCGGCGGCAACTCGGCCAGGATGGCCTTGCCGCCGGAGGCCCGGCGGGCCGGAAGCACCGTCCCCTGGCGGTCCCCCACCCGCAAAATGCCGGTGCCCTCGACCGTGCTGAGAAAGCGCACTTGAGTCCCGACCCGGATCATCAGGTTCACGGTCTCGTTCAGCCGCAGGGCCAGCACTTCCAAATGGGGCTGGGCGATAGCGCGCAGCTGGGTAGTCCAGCTGACACCCGCCGGACCGACCCCCAGGGACGGGCCGGGCAGGTACCGCTTGGACTCATCCTGTGCGGCAAAACCGCGGTAGACCAGCATGGCCAGCAGACGGTGCGCCGTGGACGGTGCCACGCCCAGCTCGGCTGCCGCGTCCTTGAGCCGGAGGCTGCCAAAGTCCCGCAGCAGCTGCAAGAGCTGAAGCGCGTTGTCCACGGCTTCGATGGCATAGGTGGGCTTCCGGCGCGGGGTCCGCTGCTTCTGCACGTCAGAATTGTAGTCCTGCCGCCAAGCTTTACCGCCGCGGCATCGGCCGGGCGCGGGCTTTGGCGCGGGGCCGGTGCGCCTCCGCCCCCATCCTTGAACCCCCGCCCCCTGCTTTACGGTTCAAGCAACCCCCTGACCTGCGGGTTTGCAAAGCTTGAAGGCTAAACATGGGGGCCGAGGTTCAGCTGGTGGGGCCGGTACCGGTGTCCGTACCGGTGCCGGAGCCTGTTCCGGTGCCGGAGCCGGTGTCCGTGACCAGCACCATGGTGGCCGTCAGGGTCGAGCCGTCCTTAAGCGCCGTCACGCGCACGGTCTGGCCCGCCGCCAGGTCCACGCTGCCGGTCGCGCCCTGCTGCGTTTGGTCACGTCTGCGGCCGAAACCTCCGGCGGAAACCACCGTGTCATCGGCCAGCGTGTAGGACTGCTTGAAGCCGTCGGCGCTTTCCACCGTGAGCGTGCCGTCCCCGGCCGCGGAGACGGTGCCGGTCTGGGTGGCCATGGTCGCGTAGCCGCCGTCGTCCTGGACCACGTATTCACCGTGCAGCGCGCCGGCGGCCATGCCCAGGTCTCCGGGGCCTCCCCTGCCGCCCAGGTCCATCGAGCCGCCCAGCTGTCCATCCAGTTGCCCGGAGCCTTCCGGACCCGCCGGACCACCGAACTGGCCGTCCTGGCCCAGGCCGGGAGCCTGCGCCGACGCGCCGTGGCCGGAACTGCCATTGGCGGCGTAGACGGCCGCCCCGGCCCCGGCCGCCAGCACGACGGCGACCCCGGCGGCAACCAACCCCTTCTTAAGCGGCGAGGTCCGGGCCGCCGGTTTCGGGCTCGGCGCACCCCACGCCGGCGGCACGGCCGGGCCTTGTCCGGCCTCCGGCGGGGTCCAACCCACCCGCGGCTGCGGTGCCCCGCTGTGCTTGTCCTGCGGATTCTCTGCCATCGTCGCTCCTCAACATCCGGGGCGTTTGCCTGCCCCGGACCAGCATCCGAAGCATTCCTGTGCCGCCGCTGTGCCGGATGGCTGCGCGTGCTGTGACTGCCGTATCCTTGGACCGGCCAACGTTCACAGCCCAATCACAGCTGGAGCTCAGGTTTGGACTACTTGCCGCAGGAAGGCTGGTACGCATGGCAAGCCCCCACACCACCAACAGACTGCCCGCCCTGACCCACCCGGACGGCACCCCGATCCGCGCCCTCGTGGTCGATGATGAACCCAGCCTCTCCGAGCTGATGAGTATGGGCCTGCGGATGGCCGGCTGGTCCGTGGCGGTGGCCGAGGACGGTCCGTCCGCAGTGAACCAGGCCCGCGACTTCCGTCCCGACGTACTGGTGCTCGATGTGATGCTGCCCGGGTTCGACGGCGTGGAGGTCTTGGGCAAGATCCGTTCCTTCCTGCCCGAGGTCCCGGCACTGTTCCTCACCGCCAAGGATGCGGTGGAGGACCGGATCACCGGCCTCGCCGCCGGAGGAGACGACTACGTGGCCAAACCCTTCAGCGTGGAGGAGGTCATGCTGCGGCTGCACCGCCTGGTGCAGCGTTCCGGAGCCTCCGCCCAGGACGACGCCGAGCTGGTGGTCGGGGACCTGGTGCTGAACATCGACACGCGTGAGGTGACCCGGGGCGGCGAGGACATTCCGCTGACCGCCACCCAGTTCGACCTGCTCCGCTACCTGATGGAGAACCCGCGCCGGGTGGTCAGCAAGGCCCAGATCCTGGACCGGGTCTGGCAGTACGATTTCGGCGGCCAGGCCAACATCGTCGAACTGTACATTTCCTACCTGCGCAAGAAGATCGACGTCGGACGCGTCCCGATGATCCACACCGTCCGCGGCGTCGGCTACGTGATCAAGCCTGCCAGCGGCGAACGTTAGGGATGTCCAGCCTCTCTGCCGCCACCTTGGAGGCCGGGCGCGGCCGGCTCAATCCGGACCGCTGGCAACTGCGCACCAAGCTGGTGCTGGCCACGATGGCCCTGCTCGTGGCCATCTGCGCGGTGGTCGGGGTGATCAGCTACGCGTCGATGGATTCCTTCCTGACCGGCCAGCTCGATACCCAGTTGGCCCAGGCCAGCCACCGAGCCAGCGAGTTCGGCGGCCCGCCGCCGTCATCCGGTTCCCGGCCCGATCCGCTCGAGGCACGCGGCCAGGGCGCCGGCACACTGAACGCACGCTTTTCCGGGGGCGACGTGGACGTGGCCGGTCTGATCGGCCAGGATGGCAGGCGGCTGACCCTGCATCCCGAGGATCTCGAGGTGCTCATGGACCTGCCGCAGACCGCCGCTCCCGCGGACCGCCGGCTCAGCGTCGGGGCCTACCGTCTGGTCTCGGTCAAGACCCCCTATGGTGACGTCATTGTCACCGGGCTGCCGCTGGCCACCAAGCAGAACACCCTCAACTCGCTGGTCCTGACCTTGGTGCTGGTTTCGCTGACCGGGCTGGTGCTGGTCGGCCTGCTCGGCACGGCCATCATCCGGCGCACGCTCCAGCCGCTGGAGGCGCTCTCCGGTGTGGCAACCAAGGTAGCCAGGCTGCCGCTCGACGCCGGCGAGGTGGCGCTGGCGGTCCGGGTGCCGCCGTCGGCCGCCCACCCGGGCACCGAGGCGGGCAATGTGGGCCATGCGCTGAACCGGATGCTGGACAACGTGGCCGGGGCGCTGACCGCACGCCAGCAGTCCGAAATGAAGGTGCGCCAGTTCGTCGCGGATGCCTCGCACGAGCTGCGCACACCGCTGACCGCGTTGCGCGGCTACACGGAGATGCTCAAGCTCACCGAAACCTTCACGCCGGACGGTGAGAAGTCGCTGGCGCGGATCCAGAGCCAGTCGCTGCGGATGGGCCGGCTCGTGGAGGACCTGCTGACCCTGGCCAAGCTGGACGAGGGCCAGCCGCTCAAGCTCGGCCCGGTGGATCTGACCCAGCTGCTGGTGGAGACCGTCGCGGACCAGAAGGTGATTGCCCCGGACCACCGCTGGGTGCTGCAACTGCCGGAGGAACCCGTGGAAGTCACCGCCGACGCGGCCAAGATCCACCAGGTGCTGGTGAACCTGCTCAGCAACGCCCGCAAGCACACCGACCCGGGCACCACGGTGACCGCCGCCGTCGCCCGGTCCGCCTCCGGCGAGGCGGTCATCACCGTCACCGACGACGGCCCGGGCGTTCCGGCCGAGCTGCAGCAGACGGTGTTCGCGCGCTTCACCCGGGCGGACAAGGCGCGCACCGGCACCGACGGCACCACCGGCCTGGGCCTGTCCATCGTGCAGGCGATCGTCGAGGCGCACGGCGGCAGCGTGGAGCTGTCCTCCCGGCCGGGCCGGACGGAGTTCGCGGTCTACCTGCCTGCCCGGGCCCGCGCGGTTCCGGCCGCTTAGACCTAGTTGCCTAGCCTTTCTGGTCGACGGCCGACATGTCGCCGACGCCAGGTGTGCCGTCGGCGAGTGCGTAGCGCTGCAGCACCGCTCCCTTCGGTGAGGCGACGACCGGTTCGATGAGTCTGAGGTTGGTCGGAACCACCCCGTCGGCGAAGACTTTCTTTCCCCCGCCGAGGAGGACCGGATACACCCAGAGCGTGAGCCGGTCGAAGAGCCGCTCGGCGAACAGGGTCTGCACGAAGTCGAGGCTGCCGATGACGTGGATGTTTGCGTGCCGGTCGCGCAGTCCGCGCACGGCGGCGGGGGCATCGGGGCCGAGCAGTGTGGAGCCTGCCCACTCCAGGCTCGGCGTCCGGCGTGAGGCCACGTATTTGGGCAGGCGGTTGAACAGCCGTGCGATGGCCCCGTCCGCGTGCGGCCAGTACGCGGCGAAAATGTCGTAGGTCCGGCGCCCCAGCAGCAGCGCGTCCATTCCCGCCATCCCGGCGTCGATCTGCCCGCCGACAACCTTGTCGATGAGGGGCGCCTGCCAGCCGCCGAACGCGAAGCCGCCGTCGGTGTCCTCCTCCGGCCCGCCGGGCGCCTGCGCGACGCCGTCGAGCGTGGTGAAAAGGTCGATATGGATGAGTCCCATGCCGTGCTCCTTCCCTAGCGCCGCGGCAGGTTGCGCAGGTTGCTGCGCGCCATGCTCACGGCCTCGCCCGCGCCCTTGTTGAGCACGATTTTGGACATCGCCGTCGCAAAGCCGAAGACCTGCGCGCCGGTGACCTTCGGCGGAATGGACAGCGCGTTCGGATCCGTGATCAGTTCCACCAGGGCCGGGCCCGGGTGGGCGAAGGCCGTCCGGTACGCCTTCTCAATGTCGCGCGGATCCTCCACCCGGACGGCATGGAAGCCCATCGCCGCGGCGATGGCCGCGTAGTCCACCGTCGGCACGTCCACGCCGAAGTCCGGCAGCCCGTCCACCAGCATTTCCAGCTTGACCATGCCCAGGGTGGAGTTGTTGAAGACCACCACGTTCACCGGCAGCCGGTACGCCGCCACGGTCAGCAACTCGCCCAGCAGCATGGACAGCCCGCCATCGCCGGAGACGGACACCACCTGCCGGCCCGGGAAGGCCAGCTGCGCGCCGATGGCCTGCGGCAGTGCGTTGGCCATCGAGCCGTGCAGGTAGGAGCCGATCAGCCGGCGGGTGCCCAGCGGGTTGATGTACCGGGCGCTCCAGACGTTGCACATGCCGGTATCCGCCGTGAAGACGGCGTCCGGCGCGGCGACCTGGTCCAGCAGCGAGGCCGCGTACTCGGGGTGGATGGGCTTCACCTTTTCCACCTTGCGGGTGTACGCGCCCACGGCCTTGTTCATCAGCTTGTCGTGCTTCTTGAGCATCTGGTCCAGGAAGGCACGGCTGCGCTTGGGCTCGAGCAGCGGCTGCAGTGCCTGCAGCGTCGGTTTCACGTCGCCGTGGACGGGGATCTCGACGTCGGTGCGCCGGCCGAGCTTCTCCGCGGCCCGGTCCACCTGGGCGGTGCGGGTGGACGGCAGGAACTGGTCGTACGGGAAGTCCGTGCCCAGCAGGAGCAGCAGGTCCGCGTCCTCGATCCCCTCGGCGGCCGCGCCGTAGCCGAGCAGCCCGGTCATGCCGATGTCGTACGGATTGTCGTACTGGATGAAATCCTTGCCGCGCAGCGTGTGTCCGATGGGGGCGTTGAGCGTTTCGGCCAGCCGGATGACGTCGCCGTGGGCACCCTGCACGCCGGCCCCGGCGAAGATGGCCACCTTGTCCGCGGCGTTGATGGCCGCCGCCAGTTCCCGCACGCACGCAGGGTCGGGCAGGACGGTCCCGGGCAGGAAGCGCCGGCGCGCCGGGGTGGGGGCCGCGGCTTCGAGACTGGCGATGTCCCCGGGCAGCGTCACCACGGCCACCCCGCGCAGGGCGACGGCGTGCTGGATGGCGCTGTTGAACACCCGCGGGGCCTGTTCGGCGGTGCTGACCAGTTCCGAATAGACCGAGCACTCGGTGAACAGCCGGTCCGGATGCGTCTCCTGGAAGTAGCCGCTGCCGATCTGCTTGCTGGGGATGTGCGAGGCGATGGCCAGCACCGGGGCACCGGACCGGTTGGCGTCGAAGAGCCCGTTGATCAGGTGCAGGTTGCCCGGCCCGCAGGAACCGGCGCAGACGGCCAGTTCCCCGGTCAGCTGGGCCTCGGCCCCGGCAGCGAACGCGGCGGCTTCCTCGTGCCGCACGTGCACCCAGTCGATCCCGCCCCGGGCGGAGCCGCCGGTGCGGCGCACGGCGTCGACAATGGGGTTGAGGCTGTCCCCGACAATCCCGTAGATCCGGCGGACGCCTGCGTCCCGGAGTTGTTCGACGAGCTGGTCTGCAAGTTCCCTGGCCATCCGGCCACGCTCCTCACCTCGTAAGGTGCCGGGCCCGGGCCGGTCCGGCGCTGCTGACGATCCTAGCGGGTGCGGCAGCAGGCGTCCCGGTTCGCTACCGCGTTAGCCGGCGTGCTGACAGCACCGTCACCAGCGCCAGCGCCGAGCATACCGCCATGGACAGGGCCATCGGCACGGCGGAGTGCTGCCCGGCCACCCCGGTCAGCGGACTGACCAGGCCCCCGAAAAAGAACTGGATCAGCCCCAGCACCGCCGAGCCCGCCCCGGCCCGCCCCGGCACCCGGCTCTGGGCCAGGGCCACGGTGTTGCCCATGATGAAGCCCAGGCAGCACTGGCTCAGGAACAGCTGGATCAGGATGCTCCACCCGGTGATCCCCGCCAGCACCAGCCCGAGGCCTGCGACGTTGACGGCCACCATGACCGTGACCGCGGTGCGCAGGATGGCGGCCGGCGCCACCCGGTCAACCAGCCGCGTATTGACGATGGCGCCCGCGATAGCCCCGCCCGCGTTGACCGCGAAGACCACCGAATAGCCCAGGGCGGAGAAACCAACCACGTTCTGCACTACGAACGAGGACGCGGAAATGTAGGAAAACAAGGTGCCGAAAACCAAACCGAAGGTCAGGGCGTACGCCATGAATGACGGCGTGCGCAGGACCGCCCCGGCATTGCCTGCGACGGCGCGCAGCCCGCCGCGGTGCCGCCGTTCCGGCGGCAGCGTCTCCGGGACCACGAGTACCGAGCACGCAAGCATGAGCAGTCCAAAGCCGGCGAGCGCCCAGAAGACCACCTGCCAGGCGGCGACGGTGGCGATGATCCCGCCGAGCAAGGGGGCCAGGACCGGGGCGAAGGAGGTGATGGTCGCCAGCACCGAGAACAGTTTGGCAGCCTGCCGCCCGGTGGCGATGTCGGAGACGATGGCCCGGGCAATTACCACCCCAGCGGCCCCGGCGAAGCCCTGGACCAGGCGCAGGGCCACTACCACCCCGATGCCGGGAGCCAGCACGATGGCCACGGAGCTGAGCAGGAACAGCAGGTTGCCCGCAACCATGAGCCGGTGCCGGCCAAGCACGTCGGAGACCGGGCCGAGCAGGAACTGCCCGACGGCCATGCCCACCATGTAGCTGGTCAGGGTCAACTGCACCGCGGAGGCCGAGGTCCCGAAGAAATCCGCCATCGCCGGCATCGAGGCCAGATACATGTCCGTGGCCATGGGGCTGACCGCGCTCAGGATCCCCAGCGCGGCCACCAACACGGTCCGGTCCTTGCCACCGGAGAGCTTCAGCCGGGACCGGAAGCGGTCATCGGGGTGCGGAATGGTCATGAACGTCCTTTGCGTGAGGGGCCAGATCATCCTAGGCATGTCTCCGGCCGCATCTGCGGTCACAGCGGCGGCACAGCCTGGTGCTAAGGCCGGCACAATCGGCCGCGGAAAAGTCGGGGACATGACAACCCCCATCCGTGTCCCGCAGACCACCGCCGGCTCCATCCCGGACCAGGGCCCGCCCGCCGCGCCAGGCCCGCGGGTGGCAGAGCCCCGCGCAGCGATCAATACCGCCGCGCTGGAGGACCTCGGCGTGGCCGTGCTGGATGTGACCGTCCCGGTCTACAACGAGGAAAAGGACCTGGAGCCGTGCGTGCGCCGGCTCCATTCCTACCTGTGCCGCCGCTTCCCGCACAGCTTCCGCATCACGGTGGCGGACAATGCCTCCACCGACGGCACGCTGCGGCTGGCGGAACGGCTGGCCCGCGAACTTCCCCAGGTACACGTGGTGCACCTGGACGAGAGGGGCCGCGGCAATGCACTGCGCAGGGTGTGGCTGGCCTCCGGGTCCCCGGTCCTGGCCTACATGGACGTGGACCTGTCCACGGATCTGGCCGCGCTGGCGCCGCTGGTGGCTCCGCTGCTTTCCGGCCATTCGGACCTGGCCACCGGCACCCGGCTGGCCCGCAGCTCCCGGGTCTCACGCGGGCCCAAGCGCGAGTTCATCTCGCGCAGCTACAACTTCCTGCTGCAGTCCCTGATGGGCGCCCGCTTCAGCGACGCCCAGTGCGGTTTCAAGGCCATCCGGGCCGATGTGGCCCGCGAACTGCTGCCGCACACCCTGGACAAGGCATGGTTCTTCGACACCGAACTGCTGGTGCTGGCCGAACGCTGCGGACTGCGCTGCCATGAGGTGCCGGTGGACTGGACGGACGATCCGGACTCCTCGGTGGACATCGTGCACACGGCCCTGGAAGACCTGCGCGGAATGTACCGGATGACGGCGGACCTGGCCCGCGGCCGGATCCCGGTGGCCCGGCTGCAGGCGGCGCTGGCCCGCGGGCCGCTGCCAGCGGCGGCGCGGGCCGAGGAGTCCGGCCGCCGGGCGAGCCTGTTCGGCCAGCTGGTGCGCTTCGGCGCCGTCGGAGCGGCCTCCACCTTGTTCTACGGGGTGCTGTTCCTGCTCGGCCGCGCCATCCTGGACGCGCAGGCGGCCAACTTCGCCGCCCTGCTGATCGCCGCCGTCGCCAATACCGCGGCGAACCGCCGCTTCACCTTCGGGGTGCTGGGTACCGAACGGCTCGCCCGCCACCATTTCGAGGGGCTGGTGGTCTTCGGCATCGGCTGGGCGCTCACCGCGGCCGGGCTGGCCTGGGTGCACGGGCTGGCCGACCCCGGCCGCTGGACGGAGCTGGCGGTGGTCACCGGCGCGAACCTGGTGGCCACGGCGGTGAAGTTCCTGCTCTTCCGGCTCTGGGTGTTCCGCCGGCGTCCCGCCCCGCGGCCATGACGCCGGCCGCCTCTCCCCTCCCGCAGACCCGCACCAACCGAAAGCACACCATGACCAGCACACTCCGCGCCCGGCAAGCCGCCTCTGCCCAGACCCAGCCGCCCGTCCGCTCCCGGCGCTGGGTCCGGCTGGCCTTCGGCGCCCAGCCACGCTGGGTCCGGCCCTCGGCCGCCGCCCTGCTGACCGCTACCGGCTTCCTGTACCTGTGGAACCTGGCCAACTCCGGCTATGGCAACAGCTTCTACGCCGCGGCCGTGCAGGCCGGCAGCAAGGACTGGGTGGCGCTGCTCTTCGGCTCGCTGGACGCGGGCAATGCGATCACCGTGGACAAACCGCCGGCTGCGCTCTGGATCCCGGGCCTGTTCGTCCGGATCTTCGGGTTCAGCTCCTTCACCATGCTGCTGCCGCAGGCGGTGATGGGAGTGGCCGCCGTCGGCGTCCTGTACCTGGCGGTCAAGCGGGTCAGCGGCCCGGCCGCCGGCCTGATCGCCGGCGGCGTACTGGCGGCCACCCCGGTGGCCGCACTGATGTTCCGCTTCAACAACCCCGACGCCATGCTCACCCTCTGCCTGGTGCTGGCCGCCTACTGCACCGTGCGCGCCGTCGAAAAGGCCTCGTGGCGCTGGCTGGCCGCCGCCGGCGCGCTGATCGGCCTGGCCTTCCTAACCAAGATGCTCCAGGGCGTGCTCATCGTTCCGGCACTGGCGCTGGCCTACCTCTGGGCCGCCCCGGCGACGCTGGGCAAGCGGCTGGCCCATCTGGGCGCGGCGCTGGCCGGGATCGTGGCAGTGGCCGGTAGTTATCTGCTCGTCTTCCAGCTCACCCCCGCCTCGGTCCGCCCCTACATGGCCGGCTCCGAGAACAACAGCTTCCTGGAGCTGACCTTCGGCTACAACGGTTTGGGGCGGATCTTTGGCGGTACCGGTAACGGCGGCGGGATGGGCGGGGGCAACACCGGTTTCGGCGGTTCCCCCGGCCTGCTGCGCATGTTCGGCGCGGCCTTCGGCACCGAGGTGTCCTGGCTGCTGCCCGCGGCCTTGCTGATGCTGGCCGCCGGGCTGTGGTTCACCCGCCGCGCAGCACGCACGGACCGGGTCCGCGCCTCGCTGGTCATCTGGGGCGGCTGGACCCTGATCACCGCCGCGGTGTTCAGCTTCATGGGCGGAACCATCCACCCGTACTATGCGGTGGCCCTGGCTCCCGGCATCGCCGCCCTTGCCGGGATCGGCGCCGTCCAACTCTGGCGCGGGCGGGCGTTTTGGCCAGCCCGGCTGACGCTGGCCGCGGCGGTGCTCGCTGCCGGCCTGTGGGGTGCCGTACTGCTGGGACGGGACGCGAGTTGGGTGCCCGGGTTGAAGTTCGTGGTGATCGCCCTGGCGGCCCTGGCGGCCGCCGGGCTGCTGCTGCGGCTGGACCGGCGCCGGGCCGGGGCGATGGTGCTCGTGGCTGCGGCGCTGCTCGCCGGCGGACTCGGCTCCACCGCCTACGCCGTCGCCACGGCCGCGGTGGGGCATACCGGTTCGATCCCCGTGTCCGGCCCGTCCGGACGGGACTCAATGGGCGGCTTCGGCGGCATGGCAAACGGACGCGGCGGCCTGGCGGATGCTCCGGCAGGCGGCCCTGCCGGCGGCGGGCCACAGGACGCGTCCGCCTCCGCCGAGCTGACCGCGCTGCTCAAGGCTGCCGGCACCAAGTGGTCGGCGATCGTCTCCGGTGCCCCGTCCGCCGCCAGGCTGGAACTGGCCACCGGCACGAATGTGATCGCGCTGGGTGGCTGGAACGGCGGAGACCCCTACCCCACGCTGAAGCAGTTCAAGGAAATGGTGGCCGACGGACAGATTGGCTACTTTATTGCCGGCGGCATGGGCGGGCCCGGCGGCCGCGGCGGCAACTCCGAAGTTGCGCAGTACGTGGCGGAGAACTTCGAGGCCATGACGGTCGGGGGCAGCACCGTCTACAAGCTGGCGCGCGGCTGAAGGCGCGGCTGCCCCATCGACTGGACGGATAACGCCGTTTTCAGCCAGGAAAAGGTCTTTAAGTGACGAGTCGATGGGAGGGGCTGATTCCTCAGGGCGGAATGTTCGCACTTTTCGTTGCGTGTATTGGAATCGATCGATAAGTTCGATCAGAACGTGACGGGAGACACAATGCCGGCGGAGCAGGAAACGTCCGGCACGCCAGCGAGGAGGTACCAACCGATGAACATTGATCTCGAAGAACTTGCCGCCATCATCGAGCAGCTGGACAAGACCGATTTCACGGATTTCCGGTATGAACACGGGGACCTGCGCATCCAGGTGCGCCGCGGCGGCTACTACGATGACGCACCGGCAGCCGCACGGCAGCCCGCCGCGGTGCCGGCCGCCGCCCCTGAGGCCGGGACCGCCGCCCCGGCTCCGGCAGTGCCCGCAGTACCTGCGGCCGCCTCAGCCCCGGCGTCCTCAAGCATTACCGCCGCCAACCTGCCGGACGGGCACATCGCGGTAACCGCCCCCATGCTGGGCACCTTCTACAGCGCGCCCAAGCCAGGCGAACCGGCATTCGTCAAGGTGGGCGACGTCGTGGATGCCGACTCCGTGCTCTGCATCGTCGAGGTCATGAAGCTGATGAATTCGGTCAGCGCCGGTGCCGCCGGCGAGGTCAGCGCCGTCTTCGTCAACGACGGGGACCTCGTGGAGTTCGAACAGCCGCTGTTCGCCATCAAGGCGACGGCATGACGGAACGACAGACCGAGCGCGTCTTCGTGGCCAACCGCGGCGAGATCGCGCTGCGGATCATCGAGGCCTGCGACCGGCTCGGCTACGATACCGTCCTGGGCGTCTCCGCCGCAGACCGCAGCACCCTCGGAGCCCGCCGGGCCGGCCGGACAGTCGTGCTCGGCGGACCACGGCCGGGCGAGAGCTACCTGAACATGAACGCGGTGCTGCAGGCGGCCATCTCCACCGGCTGCACGGCCATCCATCCCGGCTACGGCTTCCTCTCCGAGAATCCGGAGTTCGCCCGGCAGTGCGCCGAAAACGGCATCGTGTTCGTGGGCCCCTCCCCGGAGGCGCTGGAAGCGCTCGGCGACAAACTCACCGCACGGCGCCTGGCCGAGTCCCTCGGCGTGCCGGTCTCCGCCGGAGGCACCGCCGGCACTGCGGCCGAGGTCCGGGAACTGGCCGGGCGGATCGGCTATCCGGTGCTGGTCAAAGCCGCGCACGGCGGCGGCGGACGCGGCATGAAGCTGGTCACCGGCCCCGAAGAGCTGCAGGACGCCTGGCAGTTGGCTTCGGCCGAGGCGGAGTCGGCCTTCGGCAACGGCACCGTGTTCCTGGAGCGGTTCGTCACGGACGCCAAGCACGTGGAAGTCCAGGTCCTCGGCGACCGCCACGGCAACCGCGTCCACCTGGGCGAACGCGAATGCTCGGTCCAGTACCGCTACCAGAAGGTGGTGGAGGAGGCTCCCTGCGCCGCGCTGCCGGAAGCCACCCGCACCCTGCTGCACACCAGCGCCCTGAAGATCGCCGACGCCTTGGACTACGTCGGCCTGGGCACGGTGGAATTCCTCTACGACGTCACACGGGACGAGCTGGCCTTCCTCGAGGTCAACCCGCGGCTGCAGGTGGAGCACCCGGTCACCGAGGCCGTCACCGGTGTGGATCTGGTCCGCGAACAGCTGCTGGCCGCCCTGGGCCACCCGATGACGTTGCGCCAAGCCGACATCCGGCTCACCGGCCACGCCATCGAGTGCCGCATCACGGCCCAGGACCCGGACAACTCGCTGGCGCCCTCACCCGGCACCGTGGCCCGGTGGCGCCCGCCTGCCGCCGGCGGGGCCAGACTGGACTCCCATATCTATGAGGGCTACCGGTTCCCGCCCTTCTATGACGCACTGATGGGCAAGCAGATCGTCTGGGCCCCGGATCGGACGGCCGCCGTCGAACGGATGGACTCGGTCCTGGAGCAGTTCGAGATCGGTGGCGTCACCACCTCGCTGCCGCTGCTGCGGCGGATCCTGGCGCATCAGGACTACCGCAGCAACGTGGTCACCACCCACTGGCTCAACGACTACCTCAACGATTACCTCGGCAACGACGTCGAACAGGAGGTGCACTAATGGCAGACATCAACCTCGTGGATGTGTCCCTGCGGGACGGAAACCAAAGCATCTGGGGTGCCACAGGCGTCACCACCCGGATGGTGGAAGGCGTGTCGCCGGAACTGGACCGGGCGGGCTACCGGGCCATCGAGCTGGCTTCCAGCACCGTCCTGGCCACGGCCGTGCGCTACCACCGCGAAGATCCGTGGGAACGGCTGCGCGCAGCACGGGACCGCATGCCGCACACGAAGTTGGGATTCCTGACCACCGGCAAGCGGTTCATCACCTTCCACCGCACCCCCGACGCGGTCTTCGAGCTGGCTTTCAGCCTGCTGGCCCGCAACGGGATCACCCGGCTCTGGGTGATCGACCCGATGCACGATATGGAAGGGGCCAGGCGGACCGCGGAAATGGCCAAGCGGGTGGGCTTCGATGAGGTCATCGGCGGTGTGTGCTACACCACGAGCCCGGTGCACACCGACGACTACTTCGTACAGAAGATCGCCGAACTCGACGGTTCCCCCGCCATTGACGGCATCTACCTGAAGGACCCTGCCGGGCTGCTGACGCCGGACCGCGTGCGCAGCCTGGTGCCCAGGCTGCAGGGGGCCCTGTCCGGCAAGAAACTGGAGGAAATCCACTCGCACACCACCACCGGCATTTCCCCGATCACCGTCCTGGAGGCAGCGGACCTGGGGATCCCCACCATCCACTGTGCGCTGCCGCCGCTGGCCAACGGCGCCTCCCACCCCGCGGCCCAACAGTTGGTACGCAATCTGCGCGCCCGCGGCCACAACGTGGACGTGGACCTGGACGCCATGGACCGGGCCTCGGACTACCTGAAGCGCCAGGCGAAAATCAAGAACCTGCCGGTCGGCACGCCGAACGAATACGACGAGGCCTACTACCGGCACACCATCCCCGGCGGTGTGCAGTCCACCACCCGCCGCCAGCTGGGCGAGATCCGCCGACCGGAACTGTTCGACGCGGTGATCGAGGAATCCGTGCACGTGCGCGAGGATCTAGGCTGGCCGATCGTGATGACCCCGTTCGCACAGTACATCGTCACCCAGGCCACCCTGAACGTGATCTCGGGCGAACGCTACAAGCAGATCTCCGACGAAGTGATCGACCTGCTGCGCGGAGACTTCGGGCCGCTGCCCGGCCCGGTGAACCCGGAACTGCTGGACCGGGCGATGGCCACCAAGCGCGGCCAGCAGCCGGTGAACGACGGCGGGGACGTCACCATTGCGGACCTGCGGCGCCGCTTCGGCGCCACCATCGGCGACGAGGAACTGCTGCTGCGCGCGGTGATGCCGACCGAGCAGGTGGACGCGATGTACGCGGCCAAGACCTCTTCCCCCGCCTCATCGCTGAAGCGGCTGCTTTCCCTGCTGGAGGACCGCCCGAAGCTGCACTCGGTCTCGGTCAGCGACGGCAGCACGAAATTCTCGCTTGAACGACCGCACACCCAGGAGGCAGCGCTGTGAGCGCCGTAGATAAGGCGAACGCCACCGTGCTCGGCTCCCGGGGCTGGGTGCTGGACGTGGACGGCTGCCTGATGCGCACCAAGCGCGCCGGCGGCGCCGGCGGGGAGGCCATGCCGCACGCCGCGGACCTGGTGGCGGCCCTCTACGAGGCCGGCCACGCCGTCGTCGTCTGCACCAATGCCTCGGAGAAGACGCCTGCCGAATATGCCGCCCACCTGCGCGCCCAGGGCATCGGCGTCCGCGACGAGGACTTCGCCACCGCCGGCAGCGCCGCGGCGGAATACATCGCGCACCACTACCCCGGGGCCCGGGTGCTCGCCGCCGGCGCAGAGGGCCTGGCCGCACCGCTGCGCCGACTCGGCGTCGACCTGGCCGAACCCGGCCAGCCGGGGCTGGCCGACGTCGTCGTCGTGGGCGCCGCGGACGGCTACAGCACCGAGGTGATCAACGCCGCCAGCCTGGCCGTCGATGCCGGCGCCCCGCTGTTCACCACCGTGGACGTGCCCTGGTTCCACGGGGGCCTGGACAAATCGGTGTGCGTCTCGGCCGCGGTCGCCAACGCGATCGGCTGGGCCACCGGCGCCACGCCGCAGGTCCTCGGCAAGCCGTCCACGGCGCTGGCCGAGACCCTGCTGCGCCGGCTCGGCGTGCCGGCGGCCGAGGTCACCGTGGTCGGCGATGCCACCGTGGAAATCCGGCTCGCCCGGCACATGGGCGCCAACAGCGCCCTGGTGCTCTCCGGGGCCACCACCGGGGAGCACCTGCGCACCCTCGAGGGCGACGCCCGTCCCGACCTCGCCGTCGCCGACGTCGCCGAACTGTACCAACTGCTCTATCCCACCCTTCCACTGACGCAAGGAGCCCGACCATGAGCCAGGACATCTCCCGTTTCCCGTTCTTCCACGAGGCCGAGGCACCGCAGGGCGCCGAAGGCTGGGAAACCATGTACCCCTACTACCTGGTCCCCTCGGAGGAGACCCGGAAGCATGAGGACGCCCAGTTCTGGTTCGCGGACACCATGCACTGGTCCCGCGGCTGCCACCCGTTCGACAGCATCGGCGCCGAAGCGGTCTACTACGGCGCCGGGGCGTTCAGCACCCGCATCTTCGCGCTGCCGGTTTCCCTGGGCCTGGACGTGCGGGTGGTCAACGGCTACGTCTATATCGCCCCATTGGCCGTCACCGATCCGGAACGGATCCAGGAGCGCGTGGGCGTCTTCCAGCAGCGCGCCGGCTACTACTACGCCAACTGGGACGAGCTGTACGGGAAGTGGAAGACCAAGATGGACGGCGCCGTCGAGTCCCTGCGCTCCATCACCTTCCCGAAGCTGGATGAATATGACCCGGACGAGGTGGTCGACGAGGCCCGCGGCCGCTCCAGCTCCGTGGCCGTGATCGAGAACTACCACCGGCTGATCGACGAGTTCTTCGCCATCTGGCAGTACCACTTCGAATTCCTCAACCTGGGCTACGGCGGCTACATCACCTTCTTCCAGTTCTGCAAGCAGGCCTTCCCGCTGATCACCGAGCAGAGCATCTCCAGGATGGTCGCCGGCGTGGATGTGCTGGCCTTCCGGCCCGATGACGAACTGCGCAAGCTCGCTGCCCGGGCCAACGAGCTGGGCCTGGCCGGCGAGCTCGCCGCCGGGGAACCGTTCGCGGTCCTGCGCGGGCGCCTGCAGGAATCCGGCAACGGCCGCGCCTGGCTGCAGGATTTCGAGGCCGCCCGCCATCCGTGGTTCAACTACTTCACCGAGTACGGCTTCACGCACGACCAGGAGACCTGGAACTCGGATCTGTCCGTGCCGCTGCAGGGCATCGCCCGCTATGCCGCCAAGCTGGCCGCCGGCGAGGACATTTCCCGCCCGATCGAGCGGCTGCGCGAGGAGCGCGACGAGATCGTGGACGAGTACCGTGCGCTGCTGACCGAGGACGAGGCCCGGCAGTTCGACGAACTGCTGGGTCTGGCCCGCAAGGTGTTCCCGTACATCGAAGAGCACAACATCTACGTGGAGCATTGGTCCCACAACGTGTTCTGGGAGAAGACCCGCGAACTGGCCGCGTTCCTGGTGGACGCCGGCTTCCTCGCCGAGGCGGACGACATGTTCTACCTGAACCGTTTCGAGCTGGACACCGTCCTGGCCGACGTCGTGCAGGCGTGGGCGATCGGCGTGCCGGCGCGCGGCAAGCAGCGCTGGCAGGCCGAGATCGAGCGCCGCAAGCCGATCGTCGCCGCCCTGCAGGCCGCATCCGCCCCGCCGGCCTACGGCATCCCGCCGCAGCAGGTCACCGACCCCTTCGCGGTGATGAACTACGGCGTCACCACTGAGCGCGTCAATGACTGGCTCGGGGCCTCCGGTTCGGCAGGAAATTCGTTCAACGGCATCCCGGGGTCCCTCGGCGTGGTCGAAGGCCCCGTCCGCGTACTGCGTTCGGAAAAGGACCTGCCGCTGCTGCAGCCGGGCGAGATCCTGGTCGCCCCGATCACCGCGCCGTCCTGGGCGGCCGCCTTCGCCGTGGCCACCGGCGTGATCACCGACATCGGCGGCATGATGTGCCACGCCGCGATTGTCTGCCGCGAATACGGCATCCCCGCCGTGGTGGGCACCGGCTTCGCCACCGCCCGGCTGAAGACCGGCCAGCGGGTCCGCATCGACGGCAAGGCGGGAACCGTCGTCGTGCTCGACGCAGACGACGCCGGGGACACGGACCTCGACGACGCCGCTGTGGCCGCCCGCTAAGCCGTCCGGAGACGTAAGGATTCAGACCATGTACACGCTCGAATTCAGCAACCCGTCCTGCCAGGATGTCCGCGAAGTGGGCGGCAAGGCCGCCGGGCTGGCCGCGATGACGGCCGCCGGACTGCCTGTCGCCCCGGGCTTCGCGGTCACCGCCGCCGCCTACCGCCGCTACCTGGACGAGGCCGGCCTGCGGCAGTTCACCTCCGAAGTGCTCGGCCGGCTCGGTCCGGACGCCGGCCAGGCAGCGTTCGACGACGCCGAACGCACCATCACTGCCCGGCTGGCGCAGGTGCCCCTGCCCCAGGAGGTGGCAGACGGCATCCGGGCCGCCTATGCCGGGCTGTGCCGGGACACCGGGGTGGAGGACATGGCCGTGGCGGTGCGCTCCAGTGCCACCGCGGAGGACTCGGTGGGCGCCAGCTTCGCCGGCGAGTTCGAAACCTGGGTGGACATCACAGGAGCCGAGGACGTGCTGGCCTACGTGCACAAGTGCTACCTCAGCGTCTTCGCCGGCCGGGTGCTTTCCTATCTGGCCGAAAAGGAGATCGAGCCGCACGCCGTCGAAATGGCCGTGGTCATCCAGAAAACGGTGCGCGCCCGGTCCGCCGGGGTGATGTTCACGCTCAGCCCCACCAGCGGGGACCGGTCCAAGATCGTGTTGGAGGCCAGCTGGGGGCTGGGACTGTCCGTGGTCGGCGGCGAAGTCACGCCGGACAGGTTCCTGGTGGACAAGATCGGGCTGGCCATCGTGGACCGCACCCCGGGCCACAAACACATCGAATACCGGCGCGGAGATGCACCCCAGGACGTGCCGGCAGAGCGCCGCGAAGTGCTCTGCCTGGACGACGACGAGGTCGTGGCCCTGGCCACCCTGGGCAAGCGCCTCGAGAAGATCCACCGCGCGCCCCAGGACATCGAGTTCGCCGTCGACGAGGAACTGCCGCCGGGCATGAACCTCGTCCTGCTCCAGTGCCGTCCCGAGACGGTCTGGTCCAATGCGGAACGCAAGCCGGCCTTCGATGCCTCCGCCGGCATGATGAGCTGGATCGCCGGCAGCATCTCCGGCGCCCCGGCCGCCACGGCGGCGGATGTCGAAGGCGTCCACACCCACTCCCACAAGCACTGACGCAGCCACCGACTGACTGAGGAAGACACATGACCGACCAACTCTGGGATCCGGAATTCGACACCAAGCCATGGGACGAACTGCAGGCATGGCAGCGCGCCCAGCTGGCACCCTTCCTGACCGGGCTGGCCGGCCGTTCGCCGTTCTATGCCGCCCGGCTGGCCGGGATCGACGCCCGGCGGGCGGCCGAGCCGCAACTGTGGACCCAGGTCCCGTTCACTACGAAGGATGACCTGCGTGCCGGGCAGCAGCAGGCTGTCACGGACAATATGCTCGGCGACCTGCAGGGCGTGGAAGACCCGGAGGTCAGCCAGGTCATCGCTTCCTCCGGGACCACCGGGGCTCCGGTCTTCTTCGGCCTCACCGAAGAAGACCGGCTGGCGTGGACCGACAGCATCGCCAACATGTTCTTCACGGCCGGTATCCGCAAGGACAGCGTGGTGGCCCTGACCACCGGCATGCCACTCGTGGCCGGCGGCATGCCCTATGCGGACGCGATCCGACGCATCGGCGCCACGCTGGTCTGGGTCGGAGGCCAGACCCCGGCGCGCATGGTTGCCATCACGGAAAAGCTGAAGGTGGACACGATCGTTGGCACGGCGTCGTTCGCCACCTTCTTCGCCGGCCGGTGCGCAGAGGTCCTGGAACGTCCGGCGAGCGAACTGGCGGTACGGACCATCATCGCCGGCGGCGAACCCGGGCTGGGCCAGGAAGCCATCCGGGGCCGGATCCGTTCGGACTGGGGCGCCACCCGGATCAGCGAGGTCATGGGCCTGGGCGATGTTATGTCGGGGCTGTGGGGCGAGTGCCCCGAAGGCCCCGGCATGCACTTCACCGCCGGACGCAACGTCTACGTGGAACTGATCGATCCGGACACCGGTGACATCGTCGAGTGGACTCCGGGAGCCAAGGGCGAGGCCGTCTACACCACCTTCACCCGCCAGGCCACCCCCGTACTGCGCTTCCGTTCCCGGGACCACCTTGAGGTGCTCGCCACCTCCGAATGCGCCTGCGGGCGGACGGCACCGGTTGTCCGCTGCATCGGGCGCACCGACGACATGCTGATCTACAAGGCCATGAACGTCTTTCCCAGTGCCATCCGCGACGTGGTCATGGAGGGATTCTCCGCCGAGATCGCCGGCCCGCTGCGGCTGCGCAAGGAACGGACGGAGCAGGTCCGCTTCGACGATCCGATTCCACTGGAAATCGAACTGCCCGCAGGAGCCGGCGGACCGGAGGCCGGCGACCTGGCCTGGCGGATCGGCGAGCGGGTCCGCGAACGGCTGCGCGTCCGCGTCGCCGTGGAATTCGTGGACCCGGGCACGATTGCCATCGGCGAATACAAGAACGCCCTCACCTACGCGAGGGCATAGCCGTGGCACCGGTGCGCTACGAACCGGCGCTGGACGTCGCGTCGCTGGCCGCGGTCGACATGCACGTGCATGTCGAGGCGGACAGCCACGGCCACCTCTCGCTGCCGCAGCCGCTGATGGAGGCCTCGGCCAAGTACTTCAGGGCCGGGGACCGGACCCCGTCGCTGGATTCGATCGCGGAGACCTACCGGGGGCTGAACATGGCCGCGGTGGTCTTCACCGTGGACGCCCGGACCCGGCTCGGGCACGAGCCGAACAGCATCGAGGAGATCGCCGAGGGCGCGGCACGCAACAACGACGTGCTGATCCCGTTCGGCTCGGTGGACCCGCTCACCGGCGCGGACGCGATCGACCGGGCCAGGCGCCTGGCCGGGGACTGGGGGGTGCGCGGGTTCAAGTTCCATCCGAGCCTGCAGGGCTTCAACCCCGCCGACGAACGGTTCTACCCGCTCTGGGAGGCGCTGCAGGAGCTCGGCCTGCCGGCCGTCTTCCACACCGGGCAGAACGGCATGGGTGCCGGCCTGCCCGGCGGCGCCGGGATCAAGCTGGGCTACTCCAACCCGCTGCTGCTGGACGAGGTCGCGGCGGACTTCCCGGAGCTGCAGATCATCATGGCCCACCCCTCGGTGCCGTGGCAGGACGAGGCCAACTCGATCGCCACGCACAAGGCGAACGTGTTCATCGACCTCTCCGGCTGGTCCCCGAGGTACTTCCCGCAGTCCCTGGTGAAGCTCGCCGGCTCGGTGCTGCAGGACAAGGTGCTCTTCGGCACCGACTTCCCGCTGATCACCCCGGCCAAATGGCTGGACGCCTTCGCGGAACTGCCGATCAGGGACGAGGTCCGGCCCAAGATCCTCAAGCACAACGCCGTAAAGCTGCTGGGACTGCGCTGAGGCAGCAGGGGCGCCGTGTCCGCTGCGGACTCGGTGCCCCTGCAGTGCTGCCGGAACGGCCCGCCCTACCGCGACGCCTGCGCGATCCGCTCCTCGATGCTGGCCGCCGCCTGCCTCAGCGCCGCCACATGCACGGCCATGTCCACCCGGCGGAAGCGGATGCTCGGCGTCGCCACCGTCACGGCGGCCACCGGACGGCCGGTCACATCGCCAATGCTCACGCCAACGCCGGACACCCCCTGCTCGGTCTCTTCGAAATTGGTGCCGAATTCGGCCCGACGCACCTTGGTCATGCTGCGTTTGAGCATCGCCATCGTGGTAATCCGGCTGGTGGGCCAGGCCGGCAGACCGTTACGGTAGAGCTCCTCAAGCTCGGCATTGCTCAGCTGCGCCAGGATCGCCTTGCCCCCGGCGGAAACAAAGGCGGGCATCTGGTCTCCGATCCGCATGCCCACCCGCAGCGAGGATTCCGATTCCACGCCGTCGATAAACTGGATATTGCCTCCGCGCAGGACCATCAGCTGCACTGTTTCGCCCAACCGGCTGTGCAGTTCCAACAGCGGACCGCGGGCGTATTCACGGAGCCTGCTGATCGAAAACGGTTCCATGGAGCGGTCCATCAGCGCCGGACCCAGCCGGTAACGCCGTTCGCGGTCCTGGCTGACAAAGCCGCGGAAGGCCAGCGCGGACAGCAGCCGGTGGGCCGTGGAAGGGGCCACGGCCAGATGCTCCGCCGCCGTCTTGACCGAAACAGGTCCGCGCTCGCGCATCAGCAGGAGCAGGAGCAGCGCGCGGTCCACGGACTCCACGGGCGAGGTCTCGGCTTTGGGCATGTATGCATTATGCCTTCCGGCTGTGCCTGCGGCCGCGGCCGGTAACGCACCGGGTGTGCACTGGAGCTGTCCGTCCAAACCGGGAGATGATCATGCCGCTGAACAACTACGGCGTCCTGGCGGCGAGCGCCGTCGACAGCCGGCGCGAAGGCGCCGTGGATTCGCCGCACTACCAGATCGAACTGCGCGACGCGGCCGGAACGCACTACCGCGCCGCGGTCAACGTGCTCTCCGCCCAGGCGCCATCCGAGCTGCTCTACCTCGCCGACGAGGACTTCCATCACCCGCTGCTGGCCCTGCTGCCGGAGACCGCCGCCGGCTGGACGCCGCTGCCGCAAGGTCCGGGCCGCGCCAACCTGGACTTTATCCGCGGCAACCTCTTCGACCGGGCCGGCATGCGCCCGATCCCGCCGAACGTGGCGGGCCCGGACAATGACCTGGCGGACAAGCTGGACCACTATGTGCAGCGGGCCATCGCGGACCAGTCCGCCCTGGTCTACGTATTCGGCCAGCGCTTTGGACCCGAGCCCGGGGTCAAGGACAAGGTCTTCGGCTTCCTGCCCGGCAACGGCGTCCACGACGTGCACATGAACCAAGGCAACAGCGGCCCGTACGTGCGCGACGACGGTGTGTGGCAGGACGGCGGCCTGCTCTTCCGGTTCCCCGGCGAGGACCGGTGGGTGGCCGTTTTCCTGGCCTTCCAGAGCCAGTCCTGGCACACCGACGATGCCACCGGCCACACGGTCGCCGAGGTCGGCCCGGTCACGGACACCGGGGCGATGCGGATCCTGGCCGCGCTGGCCAATCCCGCCGGCGGCGCACCGGAGGCCGAGAGCGTGCTGCTGATCAACGCCTCACCGGGTCCCGTGGACCTGGCCGGCTGGCGGCTGGCCGACCGGTTGAAGCAGAGCTGCCCGGTCCCGGCCGCCGGGCCGCTCCCGGCCGGGGAAATCCTCCGGGTGCCGGTCGCGGCGCCGGCGCAGCTGGGCAACAGCGGCGGGCAGATCACCCTGCTGGACGACGCGGGGCTGAAGGTCCACGGCGTCGCCTACACCCAGGAGCAGGCCCAGCGGGAGGGCTGGACGATCATCTTCTGAGCCGCCGTCCTACTGCACGGTCCCGCGTCCGTCGTCCACGCCGATGTACCCGGTCCCGAACGGCTTCGGGCGCAGGGTCAGCGCCACGGCGCCGGCGCCGGTAATCGTGCTGTCCACGAGTTCGAACGCGGAGGGAACCGCGCCGTCGTCGAACAGGCGCTTGCCCTTGCCCAGCGCCACCGGGAAGAGGATCAGCCGGTACTCGTCCACCAGGCCGGCGTCGTGCAGGGTACGGGCGAGCCGGTGGCTGCCGTGCACCTGCAACTCGCCTCCGGGACGGGACTTCAGCCCGGCCACGGCCCCGGCGACGTCGTTGGAGATGACTCTGGTGTTCTGCCAGGTCGGCTCCGTCACGGTCGCGGAGACGAGGTATTTGGGCAGGGTGTTCATGGCGGTGGCCACGGAATTATCCGGATCGGTGACCTGCTCCCAGTAGGGCTGCATCATCTGGTAGGTGGTGCGTCCGAGCAGGAGGGCCTCCGCCTGGGCGAACCAGCCGTCGACGATGCGCCCGAAGTCCTCGTCCACGTGCGGGACCAGCCAGCCGCCCAGGTCGAAGCCGCCGCTCACGTCCTCGTCCGGCCCGCCCGGGCCCTGCATGACGCCGTCGAGGCTCAGGAATGTGTTCAAGGTCAGTTTCATCGATTCCCTCCCGTTGCCGGCCCGTTCCGGGACCGTTGCCCAGCCTTGACGGGCCAGTGCGGGAAGTCAATAAAGCAGCTGCGGATATTCCGCTGTGCCTGCGGTCACAGGTATTGTTGGGTGACTCAATCGTCGGCAAAAGGAGCCTGGCTTGGGCCTTGCGACAGCATCCGCCAATGCCGTGGCGACCGCTTTCTCCACCGTCCGGGTGCCCCGGCAGGAGCGGCTTCCCCTCTGGGAGGACTACAACAAGCGTTCGCTGATCGGGCTGAGCTGCCGCACCCTGGCTGCCGACGGACTGCTCGCTGCGCAGCGCAACCTGCGGCTGCCGAGGCTGCGCTTCACCGAAATCCGGGGCAACGACCACGTGGTCGAACGCTCGGGTGAGGACATCCGCACCGTGCCGGCCGAATCGCTGCCGCTGTGCCTGCTGCTGGAAGGCAGCGCCTTCTACTACCATTCCGCGGGCTGCGAGACCCTCTCCGCCGGGGACGCCATCCTCTACGACGCGGACCAGCCGTTCATGTACGGCTTTTCGACGGCGATGCGCCAGGTCATCCTCGAGGTGCCCCGCAAGCTCTACCTGGAGCGCACCGGGCAGTCCGGCCTGACGGCTCCCCGCGTCCTGCGTCCCGGGCCAGGCCTGCCGTTCGCCATGCACGCACAGGCCGCGGTGCGCACCATCCGCAATGCGCTGCAGGCGCCTCCGGCTGACCCGCGGCCGGTGGAGGACGCGGCACTGGACCTCTTCGAACTGCTGACCGGCAACCAGACCGGCGCGGCCGCGGCCGGCTACCTGCTCGCCGCCCGGGAGTACATCCGGAACCACCTTCAGGAGGCGGACCTGTCCGCACCCCGGATCGCCCGCGCCGTCGGCATTAGCGAGCGCCACCTCGCCCGGGTCTTCGCCGCCGAGGAGACCAGCGCCGGCCGGGAAATCCTGGTCACGCGGCTGCGCCGTGCCGCGGAGAAGCTCGCGGACCCGCAACTGCATGCCGCGCCGGTCGGCGCCATCGCCGCCTCGGTGGGCTTTACCTCCGCGGCGCACTTCTCCCGCGCCTTCAAGCAGGCCTACGGCCGTACCCCGCGCGAGGCGCGCGGGGAGGCCGCCGGAATTTGACCCGGCCTGACAAAATATTTGCCTGCTTCGGCCATCGGCGCCGGCCGGGACAATCCTCCGCCACGATGAGATGCACATCACATTCATCGGGCGAAGGAGCACGAGATGTCCCAGACCGTTTCCGAAACCACCGGCCAGCTGCACGTCAGCGACGAGATCCCCGCGCTGCTGGAGCGCATCGAGGAAATCACCCCGCTGCTGATGTCCCAGGCGGCGCAGAATGAGGAGCTAGGCCACCTCACCGAGGCCGCCGCGCAGGCCCTGCACGACGCCGGTGTCTTCCGGCTCGGCATCCCGCGGGACCTGGGCGGCTACGAGGCCTCGCCGCGCCAGGTCATCGAGGTGATCGAGAAGCTCGCCTATGCGGATGCCTCCACCGGCTGGGCCGTGATGGCGCTGCAGATGATCACCGGCACCACCGCCGCCTACCAGGGCGCCGAGGCCACCGCGGAGCTGTTCGCCGACGGCGGCTACCACCTGATGGCCGGCCAGGGCACCCGCCTGGGCACCGCCCGGAAGGTCGACGGCGGCTACCTGCTCACCGGGTCCTGGAACTTCGCCTCGGGCCTGCCGCATGCCAGCCACATCCACACCGCTGCGCTGGTCGAAGAGACCGGCGAACCGCTGATCTTCACCTTCCCCAAGGAGCAGGCGCAGATCGTGGACAACTGGGACGTGATGGGCCTGAAGGCCACCGGCAGCATCGACTACAGCACCGAGGATCTCTTCGTCCCCGAGGCCTACACCTACAACGTCGCCACCAAGGAATCCATCCACGGAGGTGCGCTGTACCGGATGGGCCTGGCCAATATGTCCGGGATCAACCACGCCGGCTGGGCGCTCGGCGTCGGCCGCCGGATGCTGGACGAAATGAAGGTGCTGGCGCAAAAGAAGTCCGGCGCTCCCGGCGCCAGCGTGGACACCGACCAGTTCGCGGCCGAATACGCCAAGGCCGAGGCCACCCTGCGCTCGGCCCGTGCCTTCGTCTTCGACGTCTGGGCCGGCAACGAGGCCATGCTGGACCGCGGTGAACTGCTCTCCCCCGAGCAGGAAACCCTGACCCGGCTGGCCCTGAACAATGCCACCTGGTCCGCCCACGAGGTCTGCATGAGCGTCTACAAGTGGGCTGCCACCGCCGCCCTGCGCGAGGGGGACCTGCAGCGCTTCTTCCGCGACATGCACGCGGGCACCCAGCACATGACGTCCGGCCCGGTGGTCCTGCAGGCCTGCGGCCGGATGCTCTCCGGCCTGGCAAAGGACGCCGAATGGGTCTTCTTCTCGCTGATCGAGAAGGGGCAGCGGTGAGCCGCGGCCAGTCCGCCCAGCGGGTCGCGGAGGGCGCCTTCGAGGACATGCTTCCGGCGGAGCAGTTCAAGGCCGCCTTCCGCAACCATCCCGCCGGCGTCGCCGTTGTCACCGCGGACCCCGGCGACGGGCCGGTCGGCCTGACCGCCAGCTCGGTCATCTCGGTCTCGGCCAATCCCCCGCTGCTGGTGTTCTCGCTCTCGGCCTTCTCCTCCGCCGCTCCGGCCCTGGCCCGGGCCGGGACGGTGGTGGTCCACCTGCTCGGTGCGGACCAGGTCCAGCTGGCCAAGACCTTCGCCACCGGCGGCATCGACCGCTTCGCGGACACGGGCAGCTGGTCCCGGCTCGTGACCGGGGAACCGGTCCTGGCCGGTGCGCCGATCTGGCTGCGTGGACGGATCGTGGACCGGATGGAGGCCGGGGATTCCACCGTCGTCGCCGTCCAGGTCCTGCAGGCCCGGGCCCCGGAGCAGACCCCGGACCCGCTGGTCTACCACAACCGGAGCTGGCACACCCTCGGCGAGCAGTCCGCGCTCGCCTGAACACCCACCCTTCGAAGGAGAAAAACTGATGGCACTTGACCAGGCAACCCTGGGCTTCCTCGCCGGCATGACCGAAGCCGCCGGACCGGACGCGAAACCGTTGTGGGAGCTGTCCCCCGCCGAGGCCCGTGCCGCAGGCGGCGGACTGAAGGACCTTTACGGTCCCGGTCCCGAGATGCTGCGCATCGAGGACCATACACTGGCCGGGTTCGACGGCGGCAGCTTCCGGGTGCGCGTGCACGTCCCGGTGGAAAGCCCCTCCGCGGTGATCCTGTACCTGCACGGCGGCGGCTGGGTCCTGGAGGACATCGACGGCTTCGACACGCTCGGCCGGCAGCTGGCACAAAAGTCGGGCGCCGCCGTCGTCCTGGCCGAATACCGCAAGGCGCCCGAGCATCCCTTCCCCACCCCGGTGGAGGATTCCTGGACCGCGCTGCACTGGACGGAGACGAACCTGAAGCAGATCGCCGGCGCCCGGGTGCCGCTCTACATCGGCGGCGACAGTGCCGGCGGCAACCTCGCCGCGGTCACCGCCCTGCGGGCCCGCGACAACGGCGGCCCGGAACTCGCCGGCCAGATCCTGGTCTACCCGGTCACGGATGCCGACTTCACCCGGGCGTCTTATCTGGAGCCGGAGAACCAGTCCTTCCTGACCGCCGAGTTCATGAACTGGTTCTGGGGCCACTACCTTCCTGCCCCCGAGGACCGGCTGCACCCGGAGGCGTCCCCGTTGCGCGCCCAGTCCCTGGCCGGCCTGCCGCCGGCGCTGGTGATCACGGCCGAGCACGATGTGCTCCGGGACGAGGGCGAGGCGTACGCGGCGCGGCTGCGCGAGGCCGGCGTGCCGGTGGAGCACCACCGCTGGCCGGGCCAGATGCACGCCTTCTTCTCGATGGTCAATGTGCTGCCGGCCAGCGCGGAAGTCATGGAGCTGATCGCCGGCAAGGTGAAGGCGGGTTCGCTCGCCAACTGATTCTTGGCCCCGTCCGGGCGGAGCTGGTTGCCCCGCCTTGCCCTCATCCGCGGGCAAGGCGGGGCGGCCGTTCAAGGCACCGAACAGTCGTACGACGGCGGTCCAGGTTCCCCTCCGATCTTCCGGCAGTACCGACTTCCAGCGACGACCGAGACGCAATTCACATGCATATGCATGGAATACGCGGACGTCCCGGCTGTTGACCATAGGTGGGACGACCGACCGGCCGCCCCGGAGCATCCAGCCAAGGAGCAGTCATGACATTCCCGGTTCTTCAGGACAAGGTCGCCATCGTCACGGGCGCGGCGCAGGGTATGGGTGAGGCCACGGCGCGCCTCTTCGCCGAGGCCGGCGCGAAGGTCGTAGTCGCGGACTTCAACCAGGAGAAGGGCCAGTCGGTCGTCGACGAGATCGTCGCCGCCGGCGGCGACGCTTTCTTCGTCAAGGTCGACATCTCCAAGGGCGAAGAGGTCAAGGCGATGGTCGCGGCCGCCGTCGAAAAGTACGGTCGGCTCGACGTCGCCGTGAACAACGCGGCGCTCACCCCGGACCAGGCACCCATCCACGAGTTCGACGAGCAGTACTGGGACCGCCTCATGTCCGTGGACCTCAAGGGCGTCGCCCTGAGCCTGAAGTACGAGATCCAGCAGTTGCGCGCCCAGGGCGGCGGCGGCTCGCTTATCAATATCTCTTCGGTGAGCGGCTTCCGTCCGCAGCCGGGCAACCCCGCGTACATCGCCGCGAAGCACGGCGTGGTGGGCCTGACCAAGGCCGCAGCCCTGGAGAACGGCCCGGAGAACATCCGCGTGAACTCGGTGGCCCCCGGCGCCATCGACACCCCGATGCTCCGCGGGGCGCTTGAGGAGATGGGCATCGACCCCGAGGCCTACGCCCCGCAGCTGAGCCTGCTCAACCGCTTTGGCGACGCCCGCGAGATCGCCGAGGCCAGCCTCTGGCTCGCCTCCGACGCCGCCTCCTACGTCACCGGCACCACCATCCACGCCGACGCGGGCTACACCTCCCGGTAGCCCTGCGTCACCGCGCAGTCCCTGCACCTGCGGCGATCCGACCACAGCGGGACTTGAACGCCGCATCGTCCCGCCAGCGTGGCCGCCCCTTTCCCAAGGGCGGCCACGCTCACGTGAACCCACCGCGGCCCTGGCCGCGCCCGCGCAGCCGGACACCGCCGTCGTACTCCCTGCCGCAAAACGCTGGCGGTCCAGGAATAGGATCCATCGCCCCTGGGTTAGCTCCTGTCGTGAAGAACATCGGATTCCTGTCCTTCGGCCACTGGACCAATCATCAGCAGTCCGGCACGCGCAGCGCGTCGGACGCGCTGCTGCAGGCGATCGACCTTGCGGTCGCGGCCGAGGAATTGGGCGCGGACGGTGCCTACTTCCGCGTCCACCATTTCGCGCAGCAATACGCCTCCCCGTTCCCGCTGCTGGCCGCGATCGGGGCGCGGACCAGCCGGATCGAGATCGGCACCGGCGTAATCGACATGCGCTACGAGAACCCGCTCTACATGGCGGAGGACGCCGGCGCAGCCGACCTGATCTCGGGCGGGCGGCTACAGCTGGGCATCAGCCGCGGTTCACCAGAGCAGGTCATCGACGGCTGGCGATACTTCGGCTTCTCCCCCGCCGAGGGCGAGTCCGACGCCGACATGGGCCGCCGGCACACCGAGCGGCTGCTCGAGGTGCTCACGGGAGAGGGCTTCGCCCAGCCCAACCCGCGCCCGATGTTCCCGAACCCTCCGGGCCTGCTGCGCGTGGAGCCGCACTCTCCGGGCTTGCGCGATCGCATTTGGTGGGGCTCCGGCTCGAACGCCACGGCGGTCTGGGCGGCGCGGCTCGGGATGAACCTGCAGAGCTCCACGCTCAAGGACGACGAGAGCGGCAAGCCCTTCCATGTCCAGCAGGCCGAGCAGATCGAGCTCTACCGGCAGGCTTGGAAGGAGGCGGGGCACGAGCGGGAACCGCGCGTCTCGGTCAGCCGCAGCATCTTCGCGCTGACGGACGAGCGCGACTGGCAGTACTTCGGCCGCGACCGCTACAGCTCCGATCACGTCGGCAACATCGACGAGAAGACCCGCGCGGTCTTCGGCCGGTCCTACGCGGGCGACCCGGACGAGCTGGCTGCGAAGTTGGCGGAGGACGAGGCACTCGCCGCGGCCGACACCCTGCTGCTTACGGTCCCGAACCAGCTCGGCGTCGAGTACAACGCCCACGTCATCGAGTCGGTCCTAAAGCACGTGGCGCCGCAGCTGGGCTGGCGCTGACCTTTCGGCACGCGGGCCTGCCCGGCATGCGCCTGCAATGGTGGGCAGGCCCGGCCAAGGTTTCAAGCCAGGTTGGAAGACATTTGGGTCCCCACCCGACTTAAGCCTGATTTTGCAGGCCTATCTGCCGACTGGCGTCGCCTGACATTTAGGCCCGGAGGCGCCAGCCGTTTAGTTTCCCGCCCCGTGGCGCTTGTCAGATTCGACGGCCAGGGTCGTACCGCGGCGGCTGACGACGCCGACCAGTTTGTGGTCGGAAATTACGGGCGTCCCGGCCTTCGGCCAGGCACCTGAACACGATGTCGCGGTCTGTCATGAATCCTTTGAGCTTGCCGTCGTCGCCGCAGATCGGCAGCGAGCCTTCACGGATCTTGGCACGGTTCCTCGAGGTTGCGCACCGCACGTACACTGTTGAACTATGACGCAGGCCACTGCCGGTATGCGCCCGCACGGGCTCACGCGGTTCTCCACCGCGGGGCTGCCCGGCGCCCACCGGATCCAGCTCTGGGAGGAGCACAACGCCCGGGCCCTGGTGGGACTGGAGGCGCGCACGCTCAGCGGCGCGGTGCTGGAGGCCTCCGAGCTGAACCTGATCCTGCCGCGGCTGCAGCTGGCCCAAGTCACCGGCACTCCGCACATCGTCGAGCGTTCGGCCCGGCAGATCGCCGAGTACCCGGCCGAATCCGTGGTGGCGTACTTTGCCCTCGAAGGCGAAGGTTTTTTCTACCACCGGGACGGCTGCGAGATCCTGCAGCCGGGCCAGGCCATCCTGTACGACGCCGACCAGCCGTTCCTGCGCGGCTTTTCGCACGGCCTGAAGGAACTGGCGCTGAAGGTCCCGCGGCGCACCTTCAGCGAGCTGACCGGACGCTCCGGCCTGAACCGCCCGCAGGTCTTCGGCTTCCGCGGCGCCGGATCCGGCTCCCAGCCCGGGAGCGCGGAGGCCCTGGCCCAAGTGCTGGGCCGCGCCCTGTCCGGCCGATCCACGGACTGGGACCAGCTCGAGACATCCGTCCTGGACCTGCTCGCCCGGCTGCTCGGCGCCGACGGCGGCCCGGCCGGCCACCTCGCCGCAGCCCAGGCCTACATCGACGCGCATCTGGCCGATCCTCAGCTGTCCGCCGGGCGAATCGCCGCCGCCGCCGGGATTTCGGACCGGCAGCTCTCGCGGGTCTTCGCCGAGGCCGGTTCGAGCGTTCCCGGTGCCATTTTGGATGCCCGGCTGCAGGCCGCCCGCCGGCAGCTGAAATCCCCGGACGCGGCACGGCTGAAGCTCGGCGATCTGTCCGCCGCGCTCGGCTTTGCCTCGCAGGCGCACTTCTCGCGCAGCTACAAGGAAAAGTTCGGCCTGTCCCCTTTGCAGGACCGTAAAGCCACGTCCTGAGCCCCCCTCCCCGCTCCGATCCCTCCCACGCCCTTCATCGGCTCGACACTTGACGCCCCATTCACGCCGGAAAAGGGCGGTAAGTGGCAAGTCGATCGGATTTGGTTCGCAGCGGGCCGGATATTGTCCACATCCGCCGGGTTTTTGCCTGTTTCCGCCGTGATGCGCACCACGCCCCCGATTGGTCCCCGTGAGCCGGAACACTAGCTGTCAACAGCTTCACGCGAGACTGAACGGAGTACACGCCATGGTGATTTTCAATGACGGGGTCGCCGAGACCGAAACCCCGGATTCCGCCGTCGTCGAGACGGATGTCCTGATTGTCGGTTCGGGCCCGGCCGGGGCCTCGGCCGCACTGTTCCTGTCCTCACTGGGCATCCCGAACATCATGATCACCAAGTACCGCTGGACCGCGAACACCCCGCGGGCGCACATCACCAACCAGCGGACCATGGAGATCTTCCGGGACCTGGGCATCGAGGAGCAGGTGCTCGCAGACGCCACCCCGCACCACTTGATCGGCGACACCGTCTTCTGCACCTCGATCGCCGGCGAGGAAATCGGACGCATCCTGACCTGGGGCAACCACCCGGCCCGGCATGCGGACTACGAACTGGCCTCGCCGTCGCTGAACTGCGACATCCCGCAGACCTACCTGGAACCGATCCTGGTCCGCAACGCCACCGCGCGCGGCACCCAGAGCCAGTTCTCCACCGAATACCTCGCCCACAGCCAGGACGCCAACGGAGTCAACGTCCGCGTGCTCAACCGGCTGCTGGGCACCGAGTACACGATCCGGGCCAAGTACCTGATTGGCGCCGACGGCGCCCGCTCCAAGGTCGCGTCCGAGCTGCAACTGCCGTACGAGGGGCAGATGGACATCGCCGGTTCGATGAACATCACCTTCAAGGCGGACATCGCCGGACTCGTGGGCCACCGCCCGTCCGTGCTGTACTGGGTGGTCCAGCCTGGATCCAATATCGGCGGCATCGGTGCCGGTCTGGTGCGCATGGTCCGGCCGTGGAACGAATGGCTGATCGTCTGGGGCTTCGACATCAACGAGGGCACCCCGGAGGTTTCCGAGGAGGACGCGCGCCAGATCGTCCGGAACCTGATCGGGGTGCCGGACCTCGACGTCGAAATCACCGGCATCTCGCTCTGGGGCAACAACGAGATGTATGCGACCCACATGCAGTCCGGCCGGGTCTTCATCGCCGGGGACGCGGCGCACCGGCACCCGCCGAGCAACGGGCTGGGCTCCAACACCTCCATCCAGGACTCCTACAACCTGGCCTGGAAGCTCGCCGCCGTGCTCAAGGGGCAGGCCGGTCCGGAACTGCTGGAAACCTACTCGGCCGAACGCGCCCCCGTGGCCAAGCAGATCGTCACCCGCGCGAACCAGTCCGGCCGCGAATTCGGCAAGCTGTTCGAAGCTCTCGGCATCGATAAGGCCGGGTCGCCCGAGGAAATGGCCGCGCTGATCGAGTCCCGCAAGGACGCGACGCCCGACGGCGCCGCCAAGCGTGCCGCCGTCCAGGAGGCCATGGAGCTGAAGAACTATGAGTTCAATGCCCACGGCGTGGAACTGGGCCAGCAGTACCTCTCCACCGCCGTCGTCGGGGACGGCACGGCCAAGCCGGCCCCCGTCCGCGATCCGGAGCTCTACTACCAGCCGTCCACCTACCCGGGCGGCCGCCTGCCGCACGCCTGGGTCGGCGACAACACCCGCAAGTACTCCACCCACGACCTGGCCCCGTACGGCGAGTTCACGCTGTTCACCGGCATCACCGGCGAGGAATGGACGACGGCGGCACAGAAGGTCAGCGACCAGCTCGGCGTCAGTATCAAGACCGTGGTAATCGGTCCGGGCCGGGAGATCACGGACCTATACTTCGACTGGGCGAAGCTGCGCGAAGTGGCCGAAGACGGTGCCGTCCTGGTGCGCCCGGACAAGCACGTCGGCTGGCGTTCGCACACGCTGCCTGCCGACCCTGAAGCCGCGCTGCGCACCGTCGTGGCCACCATCCTGAGCAGGAGCAACTGACTATGGCATTGACTTTCGAGCATGTGACGTTGGGGCAGCGGGTGCTGTTCGGGTCCGGGAAGGCCGCGGAAAACCTGGCCGCGGAGGTGGCCCGGCTCGGCGCGCAGAAGGTGATGGTGATCGCCTCCGAGTTCGAGACCGGGATGGCCCGGGTCGTGGCCACCGGGATCGAGGTTGCCCTGTGGCACCACGACGTGGTGATGCACGTGCCGGTGGAGGTGGCCGAGAAGGCCCGGGCCGCCGCGGCCGAGCACGGCATCGACCTGCTGGTCTGCGTGGGCGGGGGTTCGACGACCGGCCTGGCCAAGGCGGTCGCGCTGACCACGGGGATCCCGATCGTGGCGGTGCCGACCACCTATGCCGGCTCGGAAGCGACCAACGTCTGGGGGCTGACCGAGGCCGCGCGGAAGACCACCGGGGTGGACGACGCCGTCCTGCCCGCCACGGTCATCTACGACGCGGAGCTGACTCTCACCCTGCCGGTGGAACTCTCGGTCGCGTCGGGGCTGAACGCGCTGGCCCACTGCGTGGACTCGCTCTGGGCGCCGCGGGCGGATCCGATCAATGCCGCCCTGGCTGCCGAGGGCATCCGCGCCCTGAACCAGGGCCTGCCGGCAGTGAAAGCCGATCCGGCCGGGATGGAGGGCCGGGAGCAGGCCCTGTACGGGGCGTACCTGGCCGCGGTCGCGTTCGCCAGTGCGGGGTCCGGGATGCACCACAAGATCTGCCACGTGCTCGGCGGGACCTTCAACCTGCCGCACGCCCAGACCCACGCGACCGTGCTGCCCTACGTGCTTGCCTTCAACGCCGGCGCCGCCCCGGAGGCGGAGAAGCGCATCGCCGCCGCGTTCGGCACCGCCGGTGCGCTGGAAGGCCTGCTGGCCTTGCGTGAAACCCTGGACGCACCCCAGGCGCTGGCCGACTACGGCTTCACCGAAGACAACATCCCAGAGGCCGTGCGCATCGCGCTGCCGGCCATCCCGGCCTCCAACCCGCGGCCCGTCACCGACGCGAACCTGACCGCGCTGCTCACCGCCGCCCTGCACGGGGACGATCCCAAAACCCTCACCGACCTCTAAAGGACCTGCCATGACCGACTCCGCAGAAACCACCCTCAACGGCATCAGCGCCGAACAGGCCGCGGTCGAGGAGGACCTGACCCGCCGGGTCTTGGCCTCCTTCGACAACGCCCCGGACCCGCGGCTGCGCACCCTGATGCAGGCCCTGACCCGGCACCTGCACGCCTTCATCCGCGAGGTCCGGCTCACCGAGGACGAGTGGAACAAGGCCATCGAGTTCCTCACCGGTGCCGGGCACATCACCGACGAGAAGCGCCAGGAGTTCGTCCTCCTCTCCGACGTGCTCGGCGCCTCGATGATGACCATCGCGGTGAACAACCAGGCCTACAAGGGCGCCACCGAGGCCACCGTCTTCGGC
Source organism: Arthrobacter hankyongi (assembly GCF_022012395.1). GTDB lineage: Bacteria > Actinomycetota > Actinomycetes > Actinomycetales > Micrococcaceae > Crystallibacter > Crystallibacter hankyongi. Next base: position 100,447 of record NZ_JAKLTQ010000002.1, on the reverse strand, counting down.
CCGTTCTTCACCGAGGACGCCCCGGAGATCCCGTCCGGCGGGGACATCGCTGGCGGCGCGGCCGGCCAGCCCTGCTGGGTCGAGGGCACCGTCACCGGCACCGAGGGCAACCCGGTCCCGAACGCCAGGATCGAGGTCTGGGAGGCCGACGAGGACGGATTCTACGACGTGCAGTACACCGACGGCCGCACCGCCGGCCGGGCCCACCTCTTTTCCGACGCCGGGGGCCGGTACGCGTTCTGGGGCCTGACCCCCACCCCGTACCCGATTCCGCACGACGGGCCGGTCGGCAAGATGCTGGAGGCCGTGCACCGCTCCCCGGTGCGCGCCTCGCACCTGCACTTCATGGTCACCGCACCGGGCAAGCGCACCCTGGTCACCCACATCTTCGTCGAGGGCGACCCCCAGATAGAGATCGGCGACAGCGTGTTCGGGGTCAAGGACTCCCTGATCAAGAAGTTCGACCAACAGGCCCCCGGCACCCCCGCCCCGGACGGCCGCGACCTCGGCAACCAGGCCTGGGCCCGCACCCGCTTTGACATCGTCCTCGCCCCCGCAGGCAGCTAACTGTTCGAAGCCTCCGCCCACGCTTTGCGCACGGGGACCCCTGGCTGCTCTCTGCCGAAAGCCTCAGCCCGAGCATGCGAGGAATGGGAGGCCGCGACGCGGTGAGCCGTGCTCCCGGATGCTCCGGGAGCACGGAAGACGGAAACACCCGGTCAGGCTCTCGAGCCTGACCGGGTGTTTCCGTCGGTAGATGCGCCTGGCGCTCCCGCCGCTAACTGGCCAGGCTGACCAGACCCTCCGGAGTGGAAGACTTATCCGCGATTCGCGAAGTGGCAGCGTACTCGCGCGCATCATTGATCGCAGCCACCACCCGCGCCTTCTCGTCGTACCCTTCGGATACGGCAATCACGGCGTTCTTCTCACCCAGCAACCGAAAGCGGTACTTTCGATTGCGGTCACGGAAGATTTCAAACATGCGCAGTCCCCTTCGAAATTTCTCGATGCACAACTTATAACCTGCACCAACCTGCCGCACCCCCCGCGCAGCAACCTCGGCACTACAGTCGACCCTAGGCGGTTACCGGCCGGTAGAGAATGGCAATCCGCCCCACTGCGGACAAAAAGCCACAATTTGCCGCAAAAAGTCAAAGTTTGACGCCTCAGGCAACTTATTCGAGGGAGGCGAAAGCCGTTGCCTTGCTGCTTTGCCGCCAATAGGAAGCATGCTTGCAATTGGTGTGAAGAGGCGAAAAACTGGGGACCGGAGACGATTCGTGAAGAAAGCAGGGAAATCATGACTTCGGAGCGCCACGAGGACCAGCGGCCGACGGACCCGAACCCGGCACGCGACGAAGAACTGCTGCCGCACCGGCAGCCGGCGTCATCCTCCCAAGGGCTCGGCAAAGTCTGGGGGGATGCGGACCGCGGCGCCCTGGACGAACCGGTGAAGGAACCCAACGCGATCGACGCCGCAGCCATCGAGGACCTGGAGGAGAACTACACGGTCTACGAGGACGACGAGGGCGAGCGCTACATCGAAGAGGACCGCCGGGAGCCCTGACGCCGCCGGCCCTGTCCCGGCGCCCGCCGCGGTGCTACCTTGATAGCGCAAAACAGCAGCGGCCAGTTACAGGCAAAGGAGCCGGATCATGCTGTCGGATAAGGCTGTCCCCATTATCACTGCCACCCTGCCGGTGGTCGGCGAGAACATCCAGGAAATCGCCCAGCGTTTCTATAAACACATGTTCGCCGAACATCCTGAACTGCTCGACGGTCTTTTCAACCGAGGCAACCAGGCGGACGGTCGCCAGCAGCAGGCACTGGCTGGCTCGGTGGCGGCCTTCGCCACGAACCTGGTGGAGCACCCCGACCAGCTGCCGGACCATTTGGTATCCCGCATCGCCCACAAGCACGTCTCGCTCGGCCTGCATCCGAACCAGTACACAATCGTCCATGACAACCTGATGTGGGCCATCGGCGACGTGCTTGGCAGCGCGGTCACCCCGGACGTCGCCGCCGCCTGGGACGAGGTCTACTGGCTCTTCGCGAACGTGCTGATCAACAAGGAACGCGGTCTCTACGGTGCCGTCCACCTCTCGCCGGACACCATCTGGCGCACGTGGCGGGTGAGCGAAAAAATTCCGGAAACCGAGGATGTCACCACTTTCATCGTGGAGCGTACCGACGAGCGCGAGGTGAAGCCGTCGCTACCGGGCCAGTACGTGACCCTCAAGATGCGGATGCCCGACGGGGTGCACCAGCCGCGGCAATACAGCCTGACCAAGGCCGACGACGGACAGCACCGGCAGTTCGCCGTCAAGCGCGTGTACGGGCAGGGCACCCCGGATGGCGAAGTGTCCAACCTGCTTCACCAGGAGGTGCAGGTTGGCGACGAGGTGGTGCTCAGCGCACCGTTCGGCGATGTGGTGCTGGAGTACTCGGACCGGCCCGTGGTGCTGGCCAGCGCCGGCATCGGCATCACCCCCATGGCGGGCATGCTCTCCCATCTGGCCAAGGCCGGGGCACAGCGCACGGTCCGGATGCTGCATGCGGATCTCTCGCCCGAAACCTTCGCCCTGCGGGCGCAGGTCACGGAGGACTTGGGCAAACTGCCGGACGCCTCCCTGACCGTCTGGTTCGAGCAGCCGCCAGCCTCGCTGGCGCCGGGCGAACTGAGCGGGTTCATGAACGTCAACGACGTCGAACTGCCGCAGGACGCCGAATACTACCTGTGCGGGCCGTTGCCGTTCATGCAGTCGGTGCGCAGCGCCCTCGTCGCCAACGGTGTGCCGGCCAAAGACATCCAGTACGAGGTATTCGGCCCGGATCTGTGGCTGGCGGATTTCGCCTGAGGGTTCCTGCCCTTAGTTGATCAGCAGCCAGCCGCTCCTCTCCCATCGACTCGATGGGGTGTTGGAGGCACCGCAAGCCAGCGCCGGGCGCCGGCAGCCAGCAACAGCACGAGCAGGACGATCAACACGCCGTCGGCCGCAATATAGAACAGGTGGATGGCCGATCCTCCCGCGGAGAGACCCGCGAGCACTCGGTCCGTCTCGTGGTTCAGGATCGGCCGGATCACCGCAACCTTCACCAGCAGCACCGCCACGGTGGCCCAGAGCAGGCCCCAGAACCTCCGGTCCACCCCTGCCCGCACGCAGCAGAGCACCAGCAGCGCCGCAATCACCAGCTCCACGATGTTCATTGCGGTGAAGACCAGCCGTCCGATGCCCAGGCCCAGCGGAATCGTGATGCCGGGGGCCATGAATTTCAGCGGGGCCTCGATGAGCGAAATGCCGATGATCATCCCCAGCCAGACAGCCGGCAGGATCAGCCGTGCGGCGACGCGGGCCCGGCGCATGCGCACCTCCTGTGTCCCCCGGCCTAGCGCTGCGGGGGCAGGCTCGTCGGGTCCAAAAGCCCGCGACGGATCTTGGCGGGCCGTCCTGTGGCCACCACGTTCGGCGGCAGGTCCTTGGTGACAATGGCGCCCGCCCCGACCACAGTGTTCTCGCCGATGGTCACCCCGGGCAGGACAATCACCCCGCCGCCCAGCCAGACGTTGTCCTCGATCACGATCGGCTTGCCGGCCTCGAGCTTGTCCCGCCGCTGCTGGGCATCCAGCGGATGGGTCGGGGTGAGCAGTTGGACGTTGGGGCCGATCTGCACATCGTCCCCGATCGTAATTCCGACGACGTCCAGCGCGGTCAGGTTGTAGTTGATGAAGGTCCGGGCCCCGACGGTGATGTTCTTGCCGTAGTCCACATAGAGCGGCGCCCTGATTTCCGTGCCCTCGCCGATCGAGCCAAGCAGCCGGCGCAGGATACGGGCGGCCGTGTCCGGGTGCGCAGCCCAGATCCGGGAGTACTCCGCGGCCATCCTGATGGCCTCCCGGCTGGCGCGGGCCAGCACCGGATCATCGGCAATGTACAGATCCCCGGCCAGCATCCGCTCCTGCTGGGTCCTCGGATCGTCCTTGAAATATTCGCTCATGCCGCTTCCTTTCCCTCTGCCGGCGCTCCGCTGAAGACCATCCTCCCGCTGCAGGCCCGCAGACGGTAGTCCCGCCGGACCGCGGCCGGCTGCTAGCGCGTCGCAGCCTCCCTCCGCTCTCTTCGTTCGCGGCGGGACCCTCGGCTGCTAGCTTGGGGTCATGGAATTCAGGTATCTGGGCAACAGCGGACTCAAGATCTCGGAAATCACCTACGGCAACTGGCTCACCCACGGCTCCCAAGTGGAGAACGACGTCGCCACCGCCTGCGTGCACGCGGCGCTGGACGCCGGCATCACCACCTTCGACACCGCCGACGTCTACGCCAACACGGCGGCCGAAACGGTGCTGGGCAACGCCCTGAAGGACGAGCGCCGGGAATCCCTGGAGATCTTCACCAAGGTCTACTTCCCCACCGGCCCCAAGGGCCACAACGATACCGGGCTGTCCCGCAAGCACATCCTGGAATCCATCAATGGATCGCTGCGCCGGCTGCAGACCGACTATGTGGACCTCTACCAGGCGCACCGCTACGACGTCGAAACGCCGCTGGAGGAAACCATGCAGGCCTTCGCGGACGTGGTCAGGGCGGGCAAGGCCCTGTATATCGGGGTCAGCGAGTGGACCGCGGAGGAGCTGCGTGCCGGCCACGCGCTGGCCAAGGAGCTGGGCATCCAGCTGGTTTCCAACCAGCCACAGTATTCGATGCTCTGGCGCGTCATCGAGGAGGAAGTGGTGCCCGCTTCGGAGGATCTGGGCATCTCGCAGATCGTCTGGTCGCCGGTGGCCCAGGGCGTGCTCTCCGGCAAGTACAAGCCCGGAGCGGCGGTGCCGGCCGGGAGCCGGGCGGCCGATGAGAAGGGCGGCGCGGACATGATCAAACGCTGGCTGGCCGACGACGTGCTCATGGCGGTGCAGAAGCTGCGGTCCGTCGCCGAGGAGGCCGGCCTGACCATGGCCCAGCTCGCCGTCGCGTGGGTGCTGCAGAACCGCAACGTCGCTTCCGCCATCATCGGAGCCTCCCGGCCCGAGCAGGTGGCCTCGAACGTCCAGGCCACCGGCGTGCGGCTGGACGCCGGCACTCTGGCCCGGATCGACGAGGCGATCGGCGGACTGGCCGAACGGGATCCTGCCCGGACCCAGGCGCCCGCGACCCGCCTCGCCTGACCGTTGCCCCGGGTCGGTCCCGGGAGAAGTGGCCAGTTAATTGCTGCCGGCCGGGCTGAAAGCCGTCACCCGCCGTGTGGGGCCGGGCCCCACACGGCGGACCTGCTACTTCCTGGCCAGCTCGATGCTGACCGGAGTCGGGTTGGCGAAGAGGTCCAGGACCGGGCAGTGCGCGTCGACGGTCCGGCGCAGTTCCTCGTAGCGCTCCGGTGTTTCGGGACCGGTGATCTCCACCTTCAGGCGTACGGCTTCGAAACCTGGACGCACGCCGTCGCCGGCGCCGAACAGGCCCCGGACATCGAGATCTCCCTCGGCGTCGATGCTGATCTCGTCGACCCGGATGCCCAGCCGGTGGGCGTACAGCCGGTAGACGACCACCTGGCAGGAGATCAGCGCGCCGAGCGCGTATTCGACCGGACTCGCCGCGGCGTCGTCGCCGGCCAGCCCGGCCGGTTCGTCCACGGTGAATTCGTGGCGGCCTGCGGTGAGGCGGGTGGCCACTGCCCCAACGCCGTCGCCTGCTGCCTTGAACGTCAGGCGGGCGTTGGCGGTGTCCTCGGAGATCCTGCGGCCCCAGAACCCGCCGGCCTCATCCAGGCGTGCGGCGCGGTCCTCGGCCAGGTCCCGTACTGCGGTTTCGGTCATGATGTTCCTTCGTGTCGCGGCGCATGCCAGGCACGGCGCCATACTTACGCGGCCCGGTCCTATGCCGGGGCTGCGCCGAATCGTCACCTGGGGCACCCCACTACAGCGATGAGGGTTGCCGCCCAACCAGCCAGGGCTTGTCGTTGGGTCTCCTGATTCCGGTCCCATTCTTGGGCGCGCGCACGACTGCGGCAAGCGTCCGGTCACACGGCGCAACATGTCGGGCGGATGTTACCGGAGGTGAAGTGCTGACCATCATTCCTGGATGGCGGCCACAACGGGCTCCCGGTCCGCCCCGGGCAGGAATAACCCTCCCGCAGCACCGTGTTAATGCTCGTGGCCTGCGCATACGGCGTTCCGGCCAGCAAGGAGGATCATGAACCCCGCCGCCCCGAAGTCCCTCGACGCCCTCGTCGAACGTTGGCACCGTTTCCGTGCCAACCGGGACGCGGCCCTGGCCGCGGACCACGGCTGGCTGACGCTGACCTCGCTGCAGTGGCTGCCGTCCCGGCCCGCCCCGCTGGAGCTGGTCCCCGGGCTCTGGAGTGCCGACGGCGTGTCCTCGGCCGGCGGCGCGGCCACCCTGACCGCGGCGGCTGCCGACGGCCTGGTGTTCGCGGACAGCGGCGAGCCTGCCGTCGGCACGTTCACCGCGGCCCTGGCCGACGAGGAATCACTGAACTGGGTCCGGTACGGAAGCACCGTCGTCGAACTCGCCGTGCGCGGCGACCGCTACGCGGTGCGCACCCGGGACAATGCCTCCCCGGTGCTGGCCGGGTTCGACGGCGTACCCACCTTCGCGTACAATCCGGACCTCGTCGTGGCTGGCCGCTTCACCGCCTACGAGCAGCCGCGGCAGGTGGCCATCGGCACCTCCAACCCGCAGGTCGGCGGCGCCGCCACGGCCGTGGGCACGGTGGAGTTCGGCCTGGCCGGGCGCACCCACACCCTGGTCGCCGAGCCGGAGAAGCTGGGCACGCTCCGGCTGACCTTCCATGACCGGACCAACGGGGACACGACCGCGGGCTGGCGCCAGGTAGTCACCAACCGGCCGGCGGCGGACGGCACCGTGACCATCGACTTCAACCGGGCGATCAACTTCCCGAGTGCCTTCACGGACTTCGGCATTTGTCCGCGTCCGATCGAGGGCAACGTGGTGGACGCGCCGGTGGAGGCCGGGGAGAAGAAGGTCCGCTGACTGTGGGCGGCGGGAATTCCCCTCGACCGGGGAATCCCCTGTACCGGCGGAACGCAGGGCCGTCCCGGTTCGAGGGAAACCGAGCTTGGCGGACAGCCGAGGGGAACCGGGCCTGGCGGGTTGACGCCGGTCAGGCGGGCGGCAGCTTCACCAGCTCCACCTCCCGCAGCCGGCCCGCCTCCGCGACCGCCGTCAGGTAGGTCCGGAACGGCTGCCGCCGCCGGTCCGTGGGCGAGCCCGGGTTCAGCAGCCGCATCCCGCGCGGGCTGACCGAGTCCCACGGGATGTGGCTGTGCCCGAAGATCAGCACATCCGCGTCCGGGAACCGTTCATCCGCGCGGGCTTCCCGTCCGCGGGCGGACCCGGTCTCATGCACCATGGCGAAGCGGATACCCTCGAGCTGCACCCGCGCCACCTGGGGCAGCCGCGCCCGCAGCGCCTCGCCGTCGTTGTTGCCGTACACCCCCACCAGCCGCGCCGCGCGCAACTGCAGCGTGTCCAGCAGATCCTCGGACACCCAGTCCCCGGCGTGGAACACGACATCGGCCCGTCCGACGGCGTCCCAGACGGCGTCCGGCAGCACGCGGGCGCGCTTGGGCACATGGGTGTCTGCAAGGAACAGCAGGTGGGCGGGCATGCGGGCATTTTGCCATGCCGCCGAAATATTGTCAGCGAAACTCTTGTCAAGTCCCCGCCCGGCCTTGATGCTGGGGAAGTGTATGGCATAGCCAGCCTGCACACTCATGCCAAAAGGGGGGCGCAATGGCGCGCGTTGAAGGTATTGAAGGTCTTGATCCGGCCAGTCCCGGGCAGCAGCCCGCGGACGCCAACGACAGTCCGGTGCAGGTCTGGGAGGAGCCTGGCACCGGCGCATTCGACATCGGCAGCAGCCTGGCGCCGGACGGCCTCGACCCCGAGGCGCCCGCGGGCACCGGAGCCGGCTTCACGGTCGACCACCGGCCGGATCCGGACGCCAGGTATCTGGCCCCGTCCTTCGCCGGGTCCGCGGAGATGCTCTATGTCTGCAGCGGCACGGTGGCCACCGGCGACGACGGCGTGGCGCGCGTGGCGCTGCCGGAGGACTTCGAGGCCCTCGCCAGTGAATTCCGCTACCAGCTCACTGTGCTCGGAAATTTGGCCCAGGCAGTTGTGGCAGAGGAGATCGAAGACAACGCGTTTACCATCCGGACCGACCACCCCCGGGTCAAGGTCTGCTGGCAGGTCACCGGAATACGCCAGGCGGACTGGGCCGCTGCAGTCCCGGCGGCCGTGGCGGCGGACGAAGCGGACCAGCCGGACGGCCCCGGGGCGCGGTCAGCGGTGGCGGGAAACCGGCTGCAGGCGCTGATCCAGGACGATCCGGTCGACGACGAGGAGCTGCGCCAACTGCTCGCCGGGCTCCCGGACCGGGCCGACGCCTCCGCAGCGGCCGCGCGGACGCGGCTGAAGGAACAGTGGGGCAGGGTCCCGGACAGCATCCAAGAGCAGCTGCCGGACCACCGGCTGGGACGGCCCACGCAAGGCTGACCAATGCTGCCGCCTGCACTCCCGGATCCGGTGGCACCGGCGGCGCAAGCGGCAGCCGCCGCGCACGGTCAGTTGGCGAAAAGATCCGCCAGCCGGTCCTGCGCGGTCCACAGGGCCAGCGAATCACCCTCGTTGTTCAGCACCGAGGCGGTACCCCCGTTGTAGTAGCGCTCTGCGCTGCTGGTGCCGGGACCGGTGTAGACGCGCAGCTGGCCGCCGGGCGCCAGCAGGTAGCCGTCCCCGACCCGCAGCACGTTGCCGGCAGCATCCCGGATGGCATAGCCGCTGACGTCCACGCTGCGTTCCGAGGCATTGTGCAGCAGCACATACTCGCCGTTTTCGGGCTGGACGTCGTTGCCGGCCGGGTTGTTCAGCGCCTCGGCAATCCGGATGCCCGGCGCCGCGGGAAGCACCTTCTGCCCCCGCAGTAGGCGGGCCGCCTGGATCGGGAAGTCCCCCGTGATCGCGTCCACGCCGAGGCCGACCATGGAGCGGATGGCCTCGGGTGCATTCACCGTGTAGACGCCCAGCGCCAGGCCCGCCGCCCGGACGTCGGCCACGTTCTGCGCGCCGAGGTTGCGGTAGTTGGTCCCCACCGAGTCCGCGAAGCCGGCCCAGGAGGCCAGCTGCTCCGGTCCCGGCACGACGGTGGTGAGCTGCTGCAGCGGAATCTCCGGTGCGAGCCGGGCAAATTCGCGGTTGGAGGCCTCGTCGAAGCCGAGCACCTGCACCTTGCCCGCCGCCACCAGCCGGCGCCAGCTGCCGTCCTGCTCCAGTTCCCGGGCGACCAGCGTCTCCACGCCCGGGGAGTTCTTCGGGGACTTGATCTCCACATAGACCCCGGTGCTGCCGCCGGCGATCCGGGCCGCGTCGTCCAGGTGCGGGATGCGCTCGCCGGCAAACCGGCTGCCGAAATAGGAGCCGGCGTCCAGCTGCTGCAGCTCGGCCCAGGTAAAGGAGGTGACCGGATCCTGGGCGCGGTCCGGGAACACTTCCTCGACATTGGTGGTGCGCGCGGCCGTGTCGTCGTGGAAGATGAACGGCACGCCGTCGGCGCTGAGCTGGACATCGATTTCGAAGTAATCCGCGCCCGAGGCGCGGCCGTTCTTGAACGCGGCCACGGTATTCTCCGGGGTGGTGCCCGCTGCGCCGCGATGGCCGATCAGCAGTGGGGTGCCGGATGCCGGTTCCGCGGCGGCCGGTTGTGCGACGGCCGCCGGTGCGCCGGCCAGGGACAGAACGACGGCTGCGACAGTGCCCAGCGCCTTGGTGCGAGGTGCCATGAGTAGGTTCCTTTGGGGGTGCTTGACCGTTTAACCTTGCGCACCCGATCCTGTCCCGCCCCGGCGGACTGCGCGCCACGACAGGGTAAATTCGGCATGAAGGAAACATGGCTGGACCGCCGGGACCGGAATAACGTCAGGAAACTGGCACTAATTCTTCCGCCGCTCCCCGGGCTACGCTGGGACGAGGAGTCCCGGACCCGGGGCCCGCAACAACGGAGGTAATTCCATGGACCTGACCAATGTTGCCGACTGCAGCGTGGACACCTGCTCCTTCAACGACCACCATCACAATTGCTCCGCAGCCGCGATCACCGTGGGCGGCGGGGAAAACCATGCGGCCTGTGCCACGTTCGTGGACATCGGCACCCATGGCGGGCTGCCCAAGGTGCTCGCCACGGTGGGCGCCTGCCAACGGGCCGAGTGCACGCACAACGACCATCTGCTCTGCAATGCTCCGGCCGTCCGGGTAGGCCCGGGGGCCGACAACGCGGACTGCCTGACCTACGAACACGCCTGACCGGCCACTCCTACCTCGCCCGCCCTCCCGGCCACCTCCCTCCCGGCATCAACTGGACGGATAACGCCCTGAGAAGGGCGTTATCCGTCGAGTCGATGGGAGGGGGTGGGCGGCCTTGGCCCGGCTTAGGCGAGCAGGGCGTCCAGCTTGGTGAAGGAACTCTCCCAGCCTTCGCGGGCCATGGCTTCCATTTCCTCGGTGTAGGGCCCCTGCCGAAGCACCAGCCGCGTGCCGCCGTCCTCGTCGTGGAATTCGAAGCTGAGGTCCATCGTGCCGTCCTCCCAGGTCTCGGTGCCGGAGAGCCGCTCATTCTCCGCCACTTCGGTGAAGGTGGCGTTGACGGCGGACTTGAAGTCCGGATCTTCGTCGCTGACCATGACGAACCGCTGCAGGCCGCCGACCCGCATGTCGAAATCGATCGTCTCGCGCGGGACCGAGAACCCCACCGGGCCGAACCACCGGGAGAGCAGGTCCGGATCCGTGAACGCCTGGTAGACACGCTCCCGCGGGGCGTTGAACATCCTGGTAATGACCAGTTCCCGATCCGCTGCTGACTCTGTCATGATGCTGTCCTTCCAAGCGGTGCCGGCCTGCGTTGATGCTGCCCCGGCTGCTGCCACTTGGCCTTCCCCTGCCCCGGGCAGCAGACAAGGTTGAACTTAGTCCCTCTGCCGGAGGTGTCAAGGCCCGTGGTGCGGCACCGCGGCGGTCACGGCAGGCGGCGGTCGCCGGGCGTCTGCCGGCGCAGCCACCGGTAGCCGTAGGCCGGCAGCGCCAGCTCGCAGGTGCCCTCCGCGGACAGCTGCACATCGTCGCCGTCGAGCAGGTCCAGCAGCACCGTGCCGGCGCCGCCCGGCTCCCCGAGATCCAGCTCAAGCGGCACCGTGGCCGGTTCGGGGCCGAGGTTGTGCAGCAGCACGATGCAGTCTTCCTCCCAGGTGCACCGGTGCGCGAGCACCGACTTCGCCGGCTGGCGCAGTACCTCGAACCGGCCCCAGCCCAGTTCCGGGCATTCCCGGTAGCGCCGGATGAGCAGCGTCATGAAGTTCCAGAGCGAATCCGGGTCCCGCCTGGCCTGGGCAGCGTTGACGTGCTTCGGCCCGAAGCCGCCGTCCACCAGTGGCGAAATGAGCTTGCCCGCCGGCGCCGTCGAGAACCCCGCGTTGGCGCCGTCGGTCCACTGCATCGGGGTGCGCACGGCCAGCCGGCCGTCCGCGGCCAGGTCCTCGCCCATGCCGATTTCCTCGCCGTAGTAGAGCACCGGGGTGCCGGGCAGCGAAAACAGCAGCGAGTAGACCATCCGCAGCGCCCGCGGATCCCCGCCGAGCATCGGCGGCAGCCGGCGCTTGAGTCCGCGGCCGTAGACCTGCATCCGCTCTTCCGGCCCGAAGGCGGCGAACACCTCCTGGCGTTCGTCCTCCGAGAGCTTGTCCAGGGTCAGCTCGTCATGGTTGCGGACGAAGGTGGCCCACTGGTTGTCGGCGTTGATCGCCGGCCGCGCGGTGAGCGCCTTGGCCAGCGGCGCGGCCTCCTGCCGGGCCAGCGAGAGGTAGAGGTTCTGCATGCCGATGAAGTCGAACATCACGGTCAGCTCGTCCCCCTCGCTGCCGCCGAAGAACGTCAGCTGGTCCTTGTAGGGCAGGTTCACCTCGCCGAGCAGGATTCCGTCTCCGGAGCGCCGGCCGATCAGGCGGCGCAGGTCCCGCAGGACCTCGTGCGGATCCGGCAGCTTGGCGGCGTCCTCCCCCATCGTCTCGAGGAAGAACGGCACCGCATCGACCCGGAAGCCGTCCAGGCCCAGCTGCAGCCAGAAGCCCATCGCCTTGGCGAGGTGGTCCCGGACCGCGGGATTGGTGATGTTCAGGTCCGGCTGGTGCCTGTAGAAGCGGTGCAGGTACCACTCCCCGGTGGTTTCCTCCAGGGTCCAGAGCGAGTTCTCCCGGTCCGGGAACACCACCTCCTTGGAGGTATCCGGCGGCGGGTCCGAGCGCCAGACGTAGTAGTCCCGGAACGGGCTGTCCTTGGACTTCCTGGCGGACCGGAACCAGGGGTGCCGGTCCGAGGTGTGGTTGACCACTAGGTCCGCGATCACCCGCATCCCCCGGTCCCGCGCGGTGCGCAGGAACTCGACCAGCTCCCCGTGGTCGCCCAGCCGCGGATCCACCCCGTAGAAATCGGTGATGTCGTAGCCGTCGTCCCGGTCCGGCGTCGGGTAGAACGGCATCAGCCAGATGCAGGTGACGCCCAGCTCCGCCAGGTAGTCCACGCGCTGGGCCAGGCCCGCGAAGTCCCCCACGCCGTCGCCGTCGGAGTCGAAAAAGGTCTCCACGTCCAGGCAGTAGACCACCGCGGTCTTCCACCACAGGTCCGCCGTCTCGGTAATCCTCACGGATCCTCCTTGCCTTTGTCCTGTCTGTCCTGCCCCTGCGGGGTGACCGGGCCGGGAGCCGGCTCAGCGCAGCTGCGGCAGCACTTCGTCCGCGAAGGTCTTGATGAATGGTTCCTGGTGCTGTCCCACGAAATGCAGGTAGAGCTCGTCGAAGCCCAGCTCCAGGTACTCCTGCAGCCACTCGAGGTGCTGCCCCGTGTGCGCGGAGATATTGACGGAATGGCGCAGCTGTTCCTCGCCCACCTGCTCCGCAGCGTCGTCGAAATGCTCGGCCTTGGCCAGGTCCCAGGGCACCGGCGGCGCAAAGACATTGGTCCGCCACTGGTCCCAGGCGATGGCCAGGGCCTCGGCCTCGTCCGGCGCCCAGGACAGGTGCACCTGGAGGGCCGCCGGGCCCCGTCCGCCGGCGCCGCGGTAGGCCTCAAGCATCCGGCGCAGGCGGCCAGGATCCTGGTTAATGGTCACCAGCCCGTCCGCCCACGCGGCGGACCGGCCGGCCGTCTCCACGCTCACGGCAGGGGCGATCAGCGGCGGCCTGGCCTCGGGCACATCCCACAGCCGGGCCTGCTCGACGTCGACCAGCCCGTGGTGGGTGACCTCCTCGCCCGCGTGCAGCCGCCGGATCACCTGGACGCACTCCTCCAGCCGCTGCTGGCGCACCTCCTTGGGCGGCCACGGCCCGCCGGTGATGTGCTCGTTCAGGTTCTCGCCGCTGCCCAGCGCCAGCCAGAAGCGGCCGGGGAACATCGCCGCCAGGGTGGCGGAGGCATGGGCGGTGATGACCGGATGGTAGCGCTGGCCCGGGGCCGTCACGACGCCGAAGCGCAGCCGGGTGCGGGCCAGCGCGGCGCCGAGCCAGGACCAGGCGTAGCCGGAATGGCCTTGGTGCGCCGACCAGGGCTCGATGTGGTCCGAGCACATCGCGGCGTCGAAGCCCGCCTGTTCGGCCAGCTCGACGTCGGCGAGCAGCTGCGCCGGCCCGATCTGTTCGTGCGATGCATGGAATCCGATGATGGCCACGGTCCCTCCTTACCCTGCCGCCGCGGCGGCTGTCGAGCGGCCACGGCTCAGCCGGCCTGCCGGTGGACTTCCTCGATGATCCGCAGTACAGCGACGGCATCGGCCGGGTCCACCGGCACCGGCCCGTCCCCGGCCAGGGCGGCCGCCAGCTGCCGGTAGAACTCGGGGTAGGCGCCCTGCTGCGCCGGGACCTTGCGGATATTGCCGGGCACGCCGAGCTTGCCCCAGGCCTCTTCCGGTTCGACGCCGTAGCCCGGATCCGTGGGCAGCAGCCCGGCGGCCAGGGCCGCCTCCTGCCCGTCCATGCCCCACTTGGTGTAGGCGGCGGACGAGCCCAGGACGTGGAAGCGGGGCAGCTGGAGCGCCGAAACCAGGTTGGCGGACAGGTGCGAACGCACGCCGGACTCGTGCAGCAGGGACACGAAGGCGTCGTCGTCCGCATCGGACTCCTCCGCCCGGATGTGCCGGGCGGTCTCGCCGTAGACCGTGGCCACCGGTCCGAACAGCTGCAGCGCCTGGTCGATCAGGTGCGAGCCCAGGTCGAAGAGGATCCCGCCGCCGTCGGCGATCCCGGCGCTGCTCTTCCAGGCGCGCAGCCCGTGCGGGGACCAGCGCTCGAAGCGGGACTCGAACAGGTGCACCTGCCCGAGTTCGCCGTCGCCGATCAGCTCCCGAAGTGTCAGGAAGTCGGCGTCCCAGCGCCGGTTCTGGTAGACGGTCAGGACGACGCCGGCCTGCCGGGCTTGGCCGATCAGCTCTTGCGCTGCTGCCGAGGTGGCGGCAAAGGGCTTGTCCACCACCACGTTCAGGCCGTGCCCGATGGCCGCGGCAGCCAGTTCGATATGGCTGGCCGGCGGCGTGCAGACCAGCACCAGGTCCAGCTGCCCGGCCCGGCCGAAAAGCTCCGCGGTGCTGGCCAGGACCGCGGTGTCCGGATACGCCGCATGGGCCCGGGCGGCCCGTTCCTCGCTGCCGGTGACAATAAAGTCCAGCGAGTAGCGCGGGTCTGCCTGGATGAACGGGGCGTGGAAGTCCCGGCCGGACAGGCCGAAGCCGATCAGGGCGGTGCGGAGGGGCGGGGCAACGGTCATGGACGGCCTTCCGGAACGCGTGCGCTTCTGAGGCATCCTACGGCGATTGCCGGACGCGGGCTATCCCTGCGGCAGTTTCGGCGCGGTGGCCGGCATCGGCGGTCGGGACACGGCCGCAGGCGGCACGGGCTGGCCCGGCGCGGCGGCCGGAGGGTAGGGAACCGGCTGGGGGAAGGTGGCCGCCGGCAGGGAGCGGAACCACACCTCGTATTTTTGGTCGATCCGGCCCAGCAGCCGGCCCAGGCCCACGGCAAGCAGGACAAACCCGGCGAGCGCGACCAGGCCGAACAGCACAGCCAGGCCGGAGAACGCCTCCGCGCTGGAGTCGTAGAACATGCTCGCGGCATCCTTGACGACTTCCCCGACCGCGGCAATCGACAGCCAGGTGCTCAGCACGCCGCCCACCACGGAGAGCACCAGGCCCCAGACCAGCATGGCCGCCGACCTGGGCACATACGGAATATTCAACGTCTCCCCCAGCTAATAAATCGTTTCAACCTTCCCAGTCATACCAGTTGCAGGTAACGGCAAGGTTGCCGCCGGGCCCGCGCTTCCCGGGCCCGGTTCGGCTGGCGGCGTCCGGCGCGCTACCGCGGCCGGCGGTGGATGGATTTGTAGGTCAGGTAGGCGTTGAGACCCTCGATCCCGTACTCGGTGCCGAGGCCGGAGTCGTGCCGGCCGCCGAACGGGGCGGAGTGGTTGGAGGCGAAGAAGTTGATGCCCACCGAGCCGGTGTCCATCCGGTCCGCGACGGCCAGCGCGGCCTCCTGGTCCTGGCCGAAGACCAGCCCTCCGAGTCCGAACTCGGTGTTGTTGGCCAGCGCCACGGCCTCGTCCACGTTGGAGTATTTCAGCACCGAGATGACCGGGCCGAAGATCTCCTCCCGGGAGATGCGCATGTCCGGAGTGACGTCGGCGAAGACCGTGGGCTCCACGAAGTACCCGTGTTCCAGCCCGCCGCCGAGCCGGGCCGCACGTCCGCCGGTGGTGGCGCGTGCCCCCTCGGCCAGGCCGGACTGAACGTAGTCCAGCACCGTCCGGTACTGGGAAGCCGTCGCAGAAGGCCCGAACACCGTCGCCGGATCCAGCGGGTCGCCCTGTTTGCCGGCGGCGATGGTCGCGGTGACCATGTCCACGACCTCGTCATAGCGTCCGGCGGGGGCGAGGATGCGGGTGGAGATGTAGCAGGTCTGGCCGGTGTTGCGCATGCAGGAACGGACCAGCACGTGCGACATGGCGTCCAGGTCTGCGTCCGGCAGCACGATGGCGCTGGACTTACCGCCCAGTTCCAGGGTGACCGGGCGCAGCAACTCGCCGCAGGCTGAGGCAATTTTCCGGCCCACCGGCGTGGAGCCGGTGAAGGCCACCTTGTCCACGCCGGGATGCTTCACCAGCGCATCGCCCAGGCGCCCGCCGCCGGTGACCAGGTTGACCACGCCGGCCGGCACGCCGGCGGCGGCGACGGCGTCGACGATCAGGCGGAAGGACAGCGGGGTGGGCGAGGCCGGTTTCATCACCACGGTGCAGCCGGCCAGCAGCGCCGGTGCCAACTTGATCACCATCAGGTTGATCGGGAAGTTCCAGGGCGCGATCAGCGCGCACACGCCGACCGGGTTCCGCCGGACCACAGACTCCTGCCCGGGTGCGAACGGGAACGGCCGGACGTCTTCCTTCCCGAGGTAGTCCGCCAGGGTCGCAAAATACCGGAAGATCGCTGCGGCGTTCGCGGCGGCCCCGGAGGATTCCGACACCGGGGAGCCGTTCTCCCGGGTGTTGGTCAGCGACAGCTCGGTGGCGCGCTTGTCCACTTCGTCGGCGATCCGCAGCAGGCAGGCGGCGCGCTCCGCTGGCGCCAGCCGCGCCCATTCGCCGCCAAGCGCCCGGCGGGCGGCGGCGACGGCGGCGTCGATATCCTCGGCGTCGCCGTCCGGGACGGAGCCCCAGACCTGGCCGGTCGCCGGGTCGGTGACCTCGTTGCGCCCGGTGCCGTGCGCCGGAACCCAGGCCCCGTCGATGAACATGTCGTCCACGTGCGTGTAGGGCAGGGCGAGGGCGGCGCGTGCGTCCACGGCGGGGCCGGAGAACGACGCCGGCGCCTGGGTGGGTGTCCCGGCTGTGGCCTGCGGGGCGTGCGGGGTGGTGGTCATCGGATGACTCCTGTCTTCAGCAGCGCGTTCGAGCGCGCCAGGTCTGCCGTTCCCATCTGCACCGCGGCCTCGGTGATCAGCTCCGGGATGATTTCCGCTGCGAGCCGGTCGGTGTACACGTCCGGTGTCATGCCGAACCAGGACGAGGCCAGCGCGATCCCGGCTTGGTCGAAGCGCCACAGCCGGTCGGCGTCGCGGACCAGGGCGTCCTCGAGCGAGTAGGCCACATGCCGGGTGTCGTGCCCGTCGATGATCTCGCAGACCCGCTCGATGAACTCCTCGGCGTACCCGAGACCGGGCAGCACGCGGCAGGCGACCTTGCAGCCCTCGGCCTCGTGCTCGTAGCGGATGGCGGCCTTGCGCCAGTCGCCGGTGAAGCCCTCGGAGAGAATGCGGGACTCGTCCACATGCGCCCAGCCGGTGTCGTGCAGCAGGACGGTCACGCGCACCAGCTCGGCGTCCGCCTCCGGGTAGGCCCGGCACAGCCGCTCGGCGAAGGCCAGCGAGATCGGCAGGTGGATGTCGCTGCCGCGCGCGCGGGTCTCCTCCACCACTGTCTTCCAGAGCGGATCGAGGTCCGCCGCGGCCGGGGTCAGTGCGATCGGCGTCGTGTCCACCGGGCCGGTGGCCGGAACCGGCCGGACCGGGTTCGCTGCGGCGAAGGCGCGGGCGCGCGGATCCTCGGCAAAGGCGGGGGCGCCGTCGTTGGTCTGGTCTGTCTGCATATCGGGGGTGCTCATCCCTGGGCTCCTCAGCCGTCCGTGACGATGGTTTTCAGGACCACGGCGGGATCGGCCGCCGCGTCCGCGGGAATGTTCTGGCCCTTGGCGAGGGCGTTCTTGACCGCCATAAAGTCCAGCGGCGCGTTCACGCAGTCGGCGGCGATGATCCGCCCGTCGCGGTAGTACAGGACGGAGAACTTGCCGCGCCCGTCGTCGCGGCGGACCACGGTGCTGTCGTAGCCGAGCGTCAGCCCCGCGATCTGCAGCTTCAGGTCCGCCTGGTTGGACCAAAACCACGGGATGCCGGCATAGTCCTCGCGCCGGCCCATCAGCGAGTAGGCTGCGACCTTGGCGTGTTCGATCGCGTTGTTCACGCTCTCCAGCCGGATCCGTTCGCCCTCGGGCGCACCGGGCAGCGGGTTCGGAATGTTCGCCACGTCGCCCACGGCCACCGTGGTCCCGTCGGAGGCCAGCGCGTGCCGGTCCACCACGATCCCGTTGTCCACGGCCAGGCCCAACTGCTCGGCCAACTCGATATTCGGAACCACGCCGATGCCGACCAGCACCAACTGCGCCGGCACCACGGTGCCATCATCAAGTTCGACGCCGGCCACGCGGCTTCCGTCTTCGGCCGGCACCAGGCGGTTCATCCGGGCATCCAGCCGGATGTCCAGGCCGCGTTCGCGGTGCGCCGCCAGGAAGTACTCGCTGGTCTCTTCGCCCACGGCCCGGCCGATCAGCCGCGGACCGTACTCGAGCACCGTGACCGTCTTGCCCATCTTGTGCAGGCTGGAGGCAGCCTCGAGCCCGATGAACCCGCCGCCGATGACCACGGCCTCGCGGACATCGTCCAGCCGGGCCTTCAGTTCCAGCGCGTCGTCGGCATTGCGCAGGTACACCACGCCGTCCAGGTCCGCGCCGGACAGCTCCAGCTTCCGCGCGCGGGCACCCACGGTCAGCGCCAGCCGCTGGAAGGGGAACTGCGCGCCGGACGCCGCGTGGGCCACGCCGGAGCCGTCGGCTTCCCGGTCGATCCGCGTGATCCGCTCGCCCTTGACCAGGGCGACATTGTGCTCAGCCCAGTACTCGTTGGAGCGGAAGATCAGCGATTCGCTCCCGACCGTGCCCTGCAGGAACTCCTTGGACAGCGCCGGGCGCTGGTAGGGCCGGTGGTCCTCGTCGCCGAGCAGCGTAATGTGTTCCTCAAAACCAAGGGCCCGGAGCGAGACCGCCAGCTGGACGCCGGACTGGCTCGCGCCGATAATCAGCAGCCCCGTGCGCACGGTGCCGTCCGAGCCTGCGGCGGGCGCCGCCGTCGCACTAGTGTTGGTGGCAGACATGGTCAGACCTGCGTTTCCGGAGTGGTGACGTAGAGGTCGCTGTCCTCGGAGAGCTTCAGCTGGCAGGACAGGCGCGAGTTGTCCTCACGGTCCACGGCGGTGCCGTAGAGCATCTCGTCCTCCATCTCGTCCATCTCGGGCAGCTGGTCGAGGCAGTCCTCGCGGACGAAGACGTGGCAGGTGGCGCAGGACAGCGAGCCGCCGCATTCGGCGACGATGCCGGGCACGCCGTTGCGCACCGCGGTCTCCATGACCGAGTCTCCGGCGTTGCCTTCAATGTCGCGGACAACGCCTTCAGCGTCGGTGAAATGAACCGTAGGCACGGGGATCTCCTTTTCGGTGGTGCAGGTCTAGATGAACTGGCGGCCGCCGTCGACCACGAGGGTCTGGCCGGTGATGTAGGACGAGTCCGGCCCGGCCAGGAACAGCGCCGCGCCGACGATGTCCTCCGGCTGGCTGGCGCGTTTGAGGGCGCCGCGGTCCACCCCGTAGTTCTCCGCGTTCTCCATCAGCGAGTAGCTGGCCTCGGTGAGCGTGAAGCCCGGGGCGATAGCGTTGACCGTGATGCCGCGGCGGCCGAGTTCCTTGGCCAGCACGCGGGTCATCGCCACCACGCCGCCCTTGGAGGCCACATAGTGCAGCCACTGCTCCGATCCGGAGAAAATCGTGGCGGAGGAGAGGTTGATGACGCGGCCGCCTTCGGGCAGGTACTTGCTCGCCGCGCGGGTGACCAGCCACGGGCCCTTGAGGTTCACGTTCATCACCAGGTCCCATTCGTCCGGGTCGATCTCCTCGAACGGGCTGCGGGTGACGGTGGCGTAGATCGCCGCGTTGTTCAGGACGACGTCGATCCCTCCGTTGCCGAATTCGGCGCACCGTTCGGCGAGGGACCGGGTGGATTCGGCGCTGGTGACGTCGGCCTCGAAAGCCGCGGACTCGGCACCGGTTTCGCGGACCAGCCGCGCGGTTTCCTCCGCGCCAGCCAGGTTCACGTCCGCCACCGCGACGCGGTAGCCGCGGCCGGCGAAGCCGAGGGCGAAGGCCCGGCCCAAGCCGCCGGCTGCACCGGTGATCAGCACCGTGCGCGCGCCGGCCTGTCCCGGGGCCGTTGGTGTGGTTTCCTGCGTCATCTCAGATCTTTCGGTTGGGGGCCGGACCGGGGCGGTTGGGGGAACGCCCCGGTCCGGCAGCTGATCACCTGGGCGGGAAGGGCTCAGGCGTGGCTGTGGCTGTGGGCGCCCGGTCCGGTGATGGCCGGCTCGTCCGCGTCCAGGATCTGGACGGTGCCCTTGGTGCCGTCCACGCGGAGCCGCTGGCCGGTCTTGATCGTGGTGGACGCGGAGCCGGTGCCGGTCACCGCGGGCAGGCCGTACTCGCGGCAGACGATCGCCGCGTGGCTCATCATGCCGCCGATGTCCGTGACGGTGGCCTTGATCTTGCCGAAGATCGGGCCCCAGGACGGGGCGGTGACCGTGGCGACCAGGATCTCGCCCTGCTGGACCTCGGCGAGCTGGTCCGAGTCGTGGATGACCCGGGCAATGCCTTCGACCACGCCCGGGGAGGCCGCCATGCCGCGCAGGCCGCCGCCTTCGACTTCCTCGCCGGCGCCGAGCCACTGCTGGACCTGCTCGGTGGTGATGCCCCAGAGCATCCGGGTGAACGGTTCGGTGATGGAGGCCGGCGGGGTGTTCAGCGCCGGGGCCGGACGGGCGGTCTTCAGCGCATCCACGATGCCGCGGCGGCGCTCGATCTCCTGGGGCCAGTAGGTCGGGCCGATCGGGGCCGCGCCGACGCCCCAGCCGGTGACCAGGTCGAAGAGCGCGTCGCGGACCTCGTTGCGGTTCAGGTAGAGCAGGTCGTCCGGCTCGGTCCAGAACCCTTCGGCCTGCATCATCCGGGACAGCTCGCGGACCTTGCGCCAGAACACGCCCATGGTCCAGTGCTCGATGTAGAAGTTGTGGTTCTCCACGTACGGGTAGGCCGTCGCGGCCAGCTGGCGCTTGGCATCGAAGGCGGCCTGGGTGTCGCCCTCAAGCAGGTCGCGGTACTCCTCGACGATCCGCTCCTTCTCCGCAATCAGCTCCCCGGTGGGGCGCATGATCTGCTGGCCCTCGTCCAGCCGGCGGATGTAGTCGGCGATGTAGCCGAGCGGGATCTCCTGGTGGTCCTTCCAGTACTTGTCATGGCCGTAGAAGCCGTTGCCCACCGTGAAGTTGAACCACGGGTCCTGGGCGTCCTTGTACTGCCTGATCCACCGGTCCCCGCCCGGGGCCGCAGCGACGGCAGCCAGGGTGGCCTCGACGTCGTCGGTGTTGGAAAAGGCGGACTGGATGCCCAGTTCCACGGCGAGCGTGGCCAGGCCCTTGAGCTCATCGTCGGGGCGGAACAGCTCCATGTCCACGCCCTGGACCATGGTGGCGATCGACTGGTCCGGGATGTTCGGGAACACTTCCTTGCAGAAGTTGAAGAAGTCCAGGTAGGCGATGTAGCCCAGGTTCAGGAATTCGAAGTGGTACTGCCAGTTCTGGTAGGCCAACTGGATCAGCCGGTCGTAGTTCTCCAGCAGGACCTCGGAGCCGTCCATCGCCTTGCCGGTGGTGATGTCGTCCATCGGGACCATGTCCGGCAGCTTGTTGAAGGACAGCGTCTCCATCTCGTCGATGGTGCCGCGGACCTTGACGTGCCACTGCTTGAGCAGCTCCTCCCAGTTCTGGAAGTAGTGGCCCACGCGCTGCTCGAACAAGGGCACCCGGGCGGCGATCTGCTCCTCCGGCACCGGGATCGGCGACATGTACAGGTAGCCGAGGTGGATGCGGAACTCGATGCCGTTGGCGTTGGGGATCATCAGGTGGCGGGCGTTGTACTGGCCCAGGCACTTGACCGCGAACTCGCCGCCGATGGTCTCAAAGGGCTTGAAGACCGTGGGCCAGTGCTGGCTGTCGCAGAACCAGAACTTCGCGTCCTCCTGGTCCTTGAGCTTGTCCTGGAAGACCAGGTAGTAGGGGTAGATCTTCTCCCACCCCTCGGCGCCGGCGGGCACCGGCAGTTCGGACGGTTTCGGGAAGGACTTCAGGGACATGGAGCGTCCTTTCGGTGCGGGCTCGACGTCGGGCCCTTGGCTGACAAGGTCGGTAGAGCGGTGGTGCGGTGGGGCAAATCAGATGGAGGCTTTCAGCAGCGACGCGGTGATGCTGCCGAGGCTGAATCCTCCGGCTCCGGCGGACGTTCCGCCCGCCGGAGTTCCGCCCGCTTGGGTACCGCCGGCCGGCGCCTGGCCGGCACCGGTGGCGCCGAGCGCAGCCGCCCAGCCGCCCGTTGCCGCCTTCGGGGCTGCCGGCTTGGAGGAGTGGACGGTCTCCGGCCGGGACTGCAGCAGCAGCAGGTTTTCGCCGTCGGGCAGGTCGGCATCCAAGGCCCATTCGATGTCCTGCGGGCACTTGTAGTGCTTCTCCGCGCGCTTGGCCATCGCCGCAACCGCGGCGAGTTCGGCGTCGTTCAGGCTGCGCCGGGCGCGGCGTTCCTCCTCCACCTCACGCTCGACCAGGGTGTGGGCGGAACGGTCCGGGACCAGTTCGGCGTGCTTGTCGCCGAGGTGTTCGGATACGACGGCGAGCGTCACCTTGTCCAGCAGGATGTTGTCCGGGGTGACCTGGCCGGAGACGACCATTTCGCCGACGCCGTAGGAGGAGTCGATGGTGATCTTGGAACGGTCGCCGTTGGCCGGATCGAGAGTCATGGCGACGCCGGAGACCTTGGAGTTCACCATCTTCTGCACCACGACGGCCATGGACAGGCCCTCATTGGGGATGCTGTTCTTCAGCCGGTAAAGGATGGCCCGGGAGGTGAACAGCGAGGCCCAGCACTGGCGGATGTGCTCGGTCACCGCCTTGGCGCCTTCCAGCCACAGGTAGGTGTCCTGCTGGCCGGCGAAGGAAGCGTCGGGCAGGTCCTCCGCGGTGGCGCTGGAGCGGACCGCGACCGGCACCGGAGTGTCGAAGCGCCCCATCAGCGCCTCGTAGGCCGCCAGCGTCTGGGCGCGCAGGCCCTCCGGAACCGGCTTGGAGCAGATGTCGGCGCGGATCCCGGCCGAGACCTTCTCCACCTGGGCCACGTCTTCCGGGTCCAGTCCGTCGAGCAGGTCGTGGATTTCCTGGATGATGCCGGCTGCGGCCATGAACTCGTCGAAGGCCGCGGTGGTGACGACAAAGCCGGGGGGCACCGGCATGCCGGCTGAGGTCATGATGACGAGGGACGCGCCCTTGCCGCCGAGCGTTTCGAGCTTAGGCTCGATGCCGCCGTCGAAAAACTGGACGTACTGGTTGCTTTCCATGGTGCTTAGGCCTCCCAGGTCACGGGAACGGATTCGGGGACGCGGAAGGAGAGGTTCTCGCGGAACTCGATCGCTTCCGGGTTGTCCAGCTTCAGGTTCGGCGCCAGCCGGGCGATTTCCTCCAGCGCGATCTTGGCCTGCAGCTTGGCGAGCATATTGCCCAGGCAGTAGTGGATGCCGTAGCCGAAGGAGAGGTGCTCGCGGGCGTTGCTGCGCGAGATGTCGAACTCTTCGCCATCGGCGAACCGGCCCTCGTCGCGGTTGGCCGAGCCCATCAGCAGCAGCAACTGTCCGCCCTCAGGGATCTTGACGCCGCCGACTTCGGCGTCCTTCAGCGCCTTGCGGCGCCAGCCGACGATCGAGCCGGAGTAGCGCAGCACCTCGTCGATCGCCGCCGGGATCTTCTTGGGGTCCTCGACCAGCTGCTGCCACTGCTCCGGATGGGCCAGCAGCACCCGCACGGCGTTGGAGATCAGCGTGGTGGTGGTCTCGTGGCCGGCGAAAAGCATGCTGTAGAGGACCGAGGCGATCTCGTGGTCGGTGATCTCGGCGCCGTCCTGCTGGGCCTTGACCAGGTCCGCGGTGAGGTTGTCGCCGCCCTGCTCGTGGGCGACGCGGACCAGCCGCTGGCATTCCTGCCAGTACTCGACCAGGTTGTGGGCGTGCGGGATCTGCTCCTCGTCGGACAGGTCGCCCCAGGTCATCGCGGCGCGGGAATCGCTCCAGCGCTTGAACGTGTCCACCTGCTCCACGTCGGCGCCGATCAGCGTCAGGATCGTCACGGTGGGAACGTCGTAGGCCAGGTCGCGGAAAATGTCGCCGCGGCGCTCCGGGTTGGCCAGCATCGCCTCCAGCTGGTCCACCACGTTCTGCCGGATGAACGGCTCCAGCACCTTGAACCGGCGCGGAGTGAAGGCCTTCTGGACCACGGCTCGGATCCTCGTGTGCTCCGGCGGACGGCGGGCGGACAGGCCCGAGTAGGCGGTGAAGCCGCCCTCTTCCATGATCTGCTTGGCCTGCGGGCCGCGCTCGCGCACCGGTGCCTGGGCGTTCTCGCTGGAGAAGGTCTCCCAATCGTCGAAGACGGCCTTGATGTCGTCGTAACGGGAGACGACGTAGAGGCCGATGCGCTCGTCGAACATGACCGGCTGTTCCGCCCGCAGTTCGGCATAGGCCGGGAACGGATCCTTCATCTGGAACGGCTGGTAGCCGTGGTGCCCGGCGGGGGCCTCGGCGCCGTGGCCGAAGGGGCAACGAGCGGCCGTTTCAGTCGAGGGTGACATCTGTGCTCCTTGGATTTCGTCTCCCGCTTCCGGCTGGGGATGCCTTCTGCGGTTCGTTCACTATCCAGTGTTGCGCACATCACCCTGTGAGCTGCACTACAAACTTCCACTGGGCGGAAACCATATGCAACGGCGAAACGGTGCAGGACCACGCTTAGCGGCGGTTGATGCCCAGCAGCGATTCGAGTGGTATGTGAGCCGTGGCCCGCTCAATCTGGGCCGATACCCCCAGCAGCACCGGCAGATGCCTCGTCATGTTCGCGGCCTGGGTGGAAGCCATCACCAGGCCCAGCCCGGCACCGATCCTGCCGGTATGGAACACCGGCACCGCGATCGAGCAGGAACCCAGACGCGCTTCCTCAAGCGTCGTCGCATAGCCCTGTTCCCGGATCTGTTCCAGCTCCTCCCCCAGCCGGCGCGGATTCGTGTGCGAATGCGCCGTCGTCTGTTCCAGCTCCCGGTTCAGGTAGGCCGTCCGGACCCACTCCTCCTCGAAGGCGAGGATGACCTTGCCCACCGCTGTCGCGTGCATCGGCAGCCTGCCGCCGACGCGGGAAGCACGCGGGACACGCTTCGTGCCGTAGATACGCTCGATATAAAGCACCTCATGCCCCGCACGCACGGCCAGCTGGGAGGTCTCCCCGGTAAGCGAAAAAAGGTCCTGCACAAACGGCCGGGCCGTCTCGCGCAGCTGCCGGCCGGTATTCTGGGCAAGCTCCCACAGCCGGATGCCCAGTTGGTAGCGGCCGGTCGTGCTGCGCGACAGGAAGCCCCAGTCGGTGAGCTCAGCCACCAGCCGGTGCGCGGTACTTAGCGGAAGGCCCGACCCTTCGGCGATGTCGGTCAGGCTCAGGGCACCGCGGGACTTCTCGAACGCCTCCAAAATGGCGAGCACTTTGGAAGTCACCGTCCGCCCGGGTTCCCGGCTGCCACCTGCCACTGAGCCTCCTTCTCCGCTCTTCGCCGCCCGCAGGCCCCTGCCCTGTACCATCGCGGCTTCCACTGGACGGGATACCGCACTGGACCGTGCACCGATTCACATCTTAGATGGGGCCATGAGCGTTCCCGCAGAATCCACCAGCACCCGCTATGCCGCCGATGTCTCTGCCAAGGTGCCTCCACGGTCGGCCGTGCAGGGAATCGTCGAACTGGTCCCCCGGGACCGGGCCGTCTGGGAACTGGCCGCGGGGTATCTGAACGTGCGGGACAATGACGTCCACACCCTGTACGCCTACGGGCTCGCGGCCGCGCTGCAGGCGCTGCTTCCGGGCTCCCGCGAGGAGATCGTGCTCCCGGCGATCCTGCTGCATGACACCGGCTGGTCCACGGTGCCGGACGCGCAGATCCTCGAGGCGATCGCTCCCGGCGGCGGCCGGCCGGACCTGGTCCGCCGGCACGAAATCGAAGGGGCGCGGATTGCCCGGGAGCTCCTGGGCCGGCTGGATTTTCCCAGCGCGGACATCGAGGAGATCGCCGGCATCATCGACGGGCACGATTCCCGGCCGGAGAGCTTGTCGCTCAACGATGCCATCGTCAAGGATGCGGACAAGCTCTGGCGGCTCACTCCGCACGGGCAGACAACCGTCCGGGGCTGGTTCGAGCTGGACGCAGACCAGGCGCTGCGGATCTGCTGCGCGCGGGTGCACGGCAGCGTGTTCACCGAGCCGGCGCGGGCGATGGCACGCGGACTGGCCGCCATCGCCTCGATCAACCTGGCGCCGGAACGGACGGCCCTGACTTAAGAGCGCGCAAATTACGACGGCGGCCGGCGGCTGCCGCCGCCAGGCGTCTTCACTCCCGGGGTTCTCGAGCTGGAAGAAATTGGACTGCTGCCCGCCGCTGCGCTCTTCCTGGTAGATGAAGTTCAGGCCGCGCTCATCGAAGGTGGCGAACCATTCGTCCCAGCCCACCTGATGCGACTCCTCGCAGTCGCCACCGAAGCCGAACCTGAGCACCACCAGATGGTCCCAACTCGGAAACTTAGGCATCATGGTCGACGATCTCGCCGCCGCCATCACCGGGTTGCAGGCCAACGGCCCGGACGGTCTGATTGCCATGCTCGCACAGGAGATGCACCGAGGATCGGGCAGCTCAGTAATCGCTAGCTGTATCAGTCCGGGTGGTTGGTGACGCGGCTGGCGGGTGGGGCGCCTTCAAGTGCCGTGTGGGGCCTGCTGTGATTGTAGTGCTCCAGGAAGTCCGGGTAGAGGCTGCGGCGTTCGGTTTCGGAAGTGTAGGCGCGGGCGTAGGCCCATTCCTCCAACAGGATCCGGTTGAAGCGTTCGACCTTGCCGTTGGTCTGGGGCCGGTAGGGCCGGGAACGGTAGCAGGCGCCGTTGTCGGTCAGCACGCGTTCGATGCCGATGCCCAGGGACGCGAAGTGGGCCAGGGCCTTAGGCCATGAATCCGGCCGCCGTGGCTTTCGTTTCGTCCCCGAGGATCTCCGAATACGCATAGCGGGAGTGGCCGCCGCCGTCTTAGGATGCAGCCCAGCTTCTTCACGTCCACGTGCAACAGCTGGCCGGCGGCCTCGTACTCGTACCCTGCGCCCGGTACGGATCCGGGCCCCGGTGGCCGGGTCCGTCCATTTCAGCGGCGGGCAGCCGTACCGGGTGAGGATGCGCCGGACCGTGGAGGGCGCCAGATGCAGGTGCCAGGCGATCCTGGCCGGGCCCCAGCGCCTGGCGGCCCGCAGCCCGACCACCCGGCGTTCGGTCCGCCTGCCGGTTTGGTGCGGGCATGAATACGGCCGGCTGCTGCGGTCCACCATGCCGGCCTGGCCGTGTTGCCGGTAGCGCCTGGCCCACCGAACGGCGGTGGCGACCGAAACGCCGAACCGGTCGGCGGCCCGGCGCAACGGCCAGCGCCTGTCTACCACGCAGCGGGCCAGACGCAGCCGGCCCGTCGGGGACAGCGAAGAGTTAGAGTGAGACACAGGGCCCTCCCGGTGGGTGTGCATGCCGTAGACAAGCACCACACAACACCGGAGGCCCCCTCTGAGTGCCGCATTTCCCGTCCCGTGTCACCAACCTCCCGGAGCAGTACAGCTAGCGCTGACGAGAAGCGCCGAGCTTGAACATCATGAGATCGCGGCCAACGTGAACTCTTCCCGAGTAGCCACGCTGGGCCCGGCTGGTCCACTGACCGTCGGTCACGTCTTCCGGGGCACCGGGGACCAGGTTTTTCATTCCGGCGGCTTCGGCCAGAGCGCCGACTTCGTTGACGACGGTGTGGGATTCCGCGAGGTGATCGATGATGGATGCAGGCAGGTCGCCGGAGGACCCCTCGCAGGCCCCCGTGTCTCCGGAGAACACCACCGATCCGTTGTCCGTGTCGAAGCGGAAGCCGAAGGCCGGGAACACCGGCGGGTGCTTGACCAGGGTCGCCGAGACCTTCATCTAGTTGTCCTCGAAGACGGTGAACGGCTCCATCGCGGGGTACAGCTGCCCGCTGGCGCTGGCCCCGACGTCGGGCAGGTCGATGTCGTGCGGACGCAGCATCTGGCGCAGGTCCGGCCAACCCTCGTCGCGCATCCTGATGTTCAGGTCGTAGGCCCCGGCCTCGATGGACTTCTCGATGAAGTCCAGGTCCCGAGCGTGGGGTTCTGGGGGTTGACCACCGAGACGTTGCCGGCGCGGGAGGGCGGCAGGCCACCGGCCCGGCCCGGGCCGTAGATGGGGGTGGGTCCGGGGATTGCTCTGACGCCTCCGTGCCGCAGCCACGGTATCGTGAACAGATCGGCGATGTGGTCGGAGTGCAGGTGCGTGATGATGATGCCGTCCATGGACGTTAGCCCGGCGCGCTGGAACTGCTTGTACATTCCGTGTCCGACGTCCACGATGTACGACTTCCCGCCCACGGTGTGCGCCGAGCTGATACCGCTGCGGGTGCCGGGGTTTCCCACGGCGGCGGTCCGCCAGCGGTACCGAGGAGCACGAGCTCGGTACCGGCCCGCCCTTTCCGAGGTCCTCCCGATGCCGGGGAGGGCGCCGAGGCCACGGCGGCCGGTGCGGCCAGGGTGCTGGCTGCCGCTACGGCACCGAAGCGAAGGACCTTCCGGCGCGAGGCGCCCAGTGATGGTGACTGAGTCTTGAGTCTGCTTTCGTCGGGGTGGGCCGCCGGTCAGTTCTGCTCGTCGGTGTCCTCGGCCAGGACGATGTCGAAGCGGGCGCGGGTCCAGGTCTGGTCACCGAGGTCGCGGCCTTTGGGGGTGGGGGTGCCGGCAGGCTGTTCGGCGAACTGCTTGATGAGGGACTTCTTGACGCCGAACACGGAGTCGCCGATCTCCAGCTGGGGGTCGCCCTCGACGAAGATATGGGTGACCAGGGTGCGGTAGCCGGGGGCGGTGACCATGAAGTGCAGGTGCGCCGCCCGCACCGGGGACCGGTTGGTGGCGGCGAGCATCTGGCCCACCGGCCCGTCGTGCGGGATCGGGTACGGAGTGGGGGTCAGTCCCCAGAACGCGTATTCCCCGTCGGCCCCGGAGCGCAGGAACGCCCGGCCGGCAACCCGGTGGTCGTCGTACTGGACGTCGTAGAAGCCGTCCTCGTCGGCCTCCCAGACCTCGATCCGCGCGTCGGGGATGGCCTCACCGCGGGTGTTGCGCACGGTGCCCTCGATCCAGCTGGGCTGACCGTGGGCGCCGCCGGCGATGTCCTGGCCGTACTGGATCTCGGGGGCGTCGTCGACGAAGAACGGTCCGAATACGGTGGCCTCGGTGGCGTCCCCGTTGGCGGGGTTGTTCACGGTGATGGTCTGCATCGAGGCACCGAGCACGTCGGAGAGCAGCACGAACTCCTGGCGCCGGTCATCGGTGATGTGCCCGACCGCGGTGAGGAACTCGATCGCCTGCTCCCACTCGGCCTCGGTCAGCCGGACGTCCCGGATGAAGGCGTGCAAGTGCTTGACCAGGGACTGCATCAGCTCCTTCAGCCGGGCGTCGGGGGTGGAGTCGAAGGAGTCCAGCACCCGCTGGATGAGCTCCTCCTCCCGGCGGGCCTGTTCGTCCGCTTGGTCCGCGGTCAGGGCGTGATCCTGCGCATTGATGGTGTCGGTCATGGTCTGGTCGTCCTCTCGGATCCTGGTGGCATCTGGTGTCGTCGCGGGCTCAGACGGTGACGGTGGCCCGGTCCCCGGTCAGGGCGGCGCAGAGCAGTCCGGTGATGTTCTGCTTGGTGACGGGCACCGGGTTCGAGGCCGGGGCCGCGGCCACGATGCGGCCCACTGCCTCGCCGATACCGTCGGTGGTGAAGCCGTAGTCGGCCAGCCGGGAAGGGGCCTGCACAGCGTCGTAGAGCTCGCGCAGGGCGGCCACCGCGGCGCCGGCCGCATCATCGGTGGAGGGCTCGCCGCCGAGGGCGGTGGCGAGCCGGCCGGCCAGCTCGGGCACGGCGGGGGCGTTGAGCTCCAGCACGTAGGGCAGCACGGTGGCGTGGGTCTGGGCGTGAGGCAGGTCGAAGGTCCCACCGAGCACGTGGCAGATCTTGTGGTGCAGCCCAGACCCGGCCCCGGCGAAGGACACCGCGGCCAGGTAGCACCCGTAGAGGGCCTGTTCGCGGGCGTCCATGTCGTCGGCGTCGGCCACGATCCCGCGCAGGGACCGGGCCAGGGCGCGGGCGCCCTCCAGGGCCAGGGCCTGGTTGATCGGGTCGGTGCGCGGGGCCCACAGGGAGTCCACGCAGTGAGCCATCCCGTTGAGTCCGGAGGCCACCGAGAGCCCCACGGGCAGGGTCTTGGACAGCTCGGCGTCGTACACCACGGTCGCCGGCAGGACATTCGGGTCGGTGCCGGTGGTCTTGGTACGGTCCTCAGTCAGTCCCCACACGTCGGTGGCCTCGGACCCGGCGTAGGTGGTCGGCACAGCGATGACCGGCAGCCCGGTGGTCAGGGCTATGGCCTTGGCCAGCCCGGTGGTGGAGCCGCCGCCGACGGAAACCACGACGTCCACAGACTCACGGGCCGCCGCGGCCCGGGCCCTCTCGGCGACCTCGACGGGCACGTGCTGGATGACTTCGTCCCACCACAGGGCGGGGGTGATCTTCGCGGTAGCCTGTTCGGCCAGGGCCCGTTCGAGTTCGCCGGCGATGACCATCGGACGGGTCGCGCCGAGCCGGTCCAGTTCGGCGGTCAGGTGCTCGGCGGCCTGTCCGGTGCCGAATAGCACGCGCTGGCCCAGGGTGGTGTGCTCAAAGCTCATGGACATGATGGAGGGTCCTCTCGAGAGATAGTTCAGGGAGTGTTCGGTGGTTCGGGGGTGGGCTCAGGCGGCGCGGGCCGGGCCCGAGGCGCCGACTGGTGCAACAGGGCCCGACGGCGGCGCGTAGGTCCTCCGCGGTGGCGGCCACGTAGAAATCCGGACGCAGCACCACATAGGTGGCGCCGAGCCGGGTGAGCCAGTTCGTGTAGGTGCCCTCGACGTCGAGGACGCCGGGCGTTTCGGAGTTGCCGGACTAGGGGCTGATGAGGGTGACGATATGCTGGGTCACCTCGAGCCACTCCTGCACCATCGACGCCGCGGCCCGAAGCGCCGAAAGCACCTCGGCATCGGTGCGCGGCCGCGCGATCAGCAACACGTGCCCGGCACCGCGCCGCTGTATCTCGGCTGCCAGCTCCTCGGCGAAACCGCCGGTCGTGAATACGGCACGCTGCTCAAAACTGTGGTGGATGTACCCCCGGGCATACGCACCTCCTTTCAAGTGCGCGCCGCTCGCGACTCCCCCAGCGGGGGCCGCCGACACGCTACACCTCTGTCTTCTCTCCCATGCCGAACCTGGTCAACTCGCGCCGCGCCACCTCGAGGAACGCGCGAATGCTACTCCTATGTCGTCGATCGCGCGCCCACATGAGCGCCACCTCGCGACGCATCGGCTCCGCGAACTCGAGAAACTTCACCGGCGCCGTGCCCACGGGCATCGCACTCGCGGGCACGATCGCGAGGCCGACCCTCTGCGAGACCAGCACACGCTGGCGCTGTACATCGTTGCTTTCGGGGCCCCGCCGCCACTTGATACCCGATTTCTCGAGGCCCGCCTCGATGACCGTGCGCACACCGCTGCCCTCGGCCGGCATGAGGAACGACTGTCCATCGAGATCGGCCAGCCGCACGCCATGCTCGAACGGTGATTCGAGCGGCGCCATCAGCACCATCGGCTCGCTGAACACGATCGCACTCTCCACCCTGGCTGGCAGGGGGCGGATCAGCGTGGCAATCACCGCGTCAACCTGGCCTGCGACGAGGTCGGCGATGAGCCCTCCCGTGATGCCCTCGCGCAGCACGACGTCAACGTCTGGGTACAGCCGGTCGAACTCGGCAATCACCTGTTCGACCGGCCCGACCGAGGCCATAGCGCCCACAGTGACACGGCCGCTCGGCGCACCGCCCATGAGTCCGAACTCCTCGCGCGCTTCCGCCACGGCTTCGACCGCACGCTGCGCATACGGCAAGAGCGCGCGCCCCGCCGACGTCAGCTCGATGGGGTGCACCGATCGGTTAAGCAGCTCGGCGCCTAGCTGGCGCTCCAGCCGGCGAATCGCCTGCGACAGCGCCGGCTGCCCGACATACAGGTGCTCCGCACTCTGCGTGAAGTGCCCAAGCCGGGCAACCGTAACAAAATACTCGAGTTGGCGTAGATCCATCGCAATCTCCGTTGATCATCAATCCACTGCAGGCCGAACAAACCAACAGCTTTTCGATGAATCCTATGGCCGAATTGCACTCACGTGCTGCGGGGCGACCCGGAGCCACGCCTGAGTCGTGTCGTCCGGAAGTGAGCCGTCCTTAATCCATGCTCGGAACACGACGCCGTTAACCTCTCCTTCAACCTCGACGTGGGCGCCATAGAAGACGCGCCTTCCCACTTTAACCGGCCACGAGTTCGCGGCGTGCGGATTCTCAAGAGTTACCTCGCAGCGCTCCGGCCGGGCCAGCAGCACAACGGTGTCCCCCACGTAGTGCATGCTCCCCTGCGCCTTGACCGCGCCGAACACAGTCTCAACCATCACCGTGCCGTCGTCGTGCACCGTGGTCACCGTGCCCTCGACGAGGTTCGCGCCGCCGATGAAGTCGGCCACGTACCGTGAGACCGGGTTGTCGTAGAGCTCCTGCGGCGACGCCACCTGCTCGACACGACCGCTCTTGACGACCGCGATCCGGTCGGCGAGTTCCATCGCCTCCGTCTGATCGTGCGTGACGTAGACAGCGCTGAAGCCGAGCTCGGACTGCATGAGCTTGAGCTCGCGACGCAGCGTCTCGCGCACCTTCGCATCGACGTTCGACAGCGGCTCATCGAACAGAATGAGTCGACGCCCACCGACGAGCGCGCGGGCCAGAGCGACGCGCTGCTGCTGGCCGCCGCTGAGCTGACTCGGGTACGACTCCGCCATCTCACTCAGGCCGAGCAGGCCGAGAATACGGTTCGCCTTCTCACGAATCTGCGTCTTCGTGAGATCACCGCGGCGGGCCTTCAGCGGGTACTCGACGTTCTTCAGCACCGACATATGGGGCCACAGCGCGTACGACTGGAAGATCATTCCCAAGTCGCGGCGCTCGGGCGGCAACATCACCTTCGTGCCCGAATCAAAGACCGGTGTGCCGGCAATTCGAATCACACCCGAATCGGGCATCTCGAGACCCGCAATCGTCCGTAGCAGGGTCGTCTTGCCGCAGCCGCTCGGGCCGAGCAGCACGAGAAACTCCCCTGGTCGCACGTCGATCGCAACATCATCGATGGCCGCAACGACATCACCGTTCTTGCGTCGGAATTCTTTTTTCAGCGAGCGGATCGACACCATCGCCTCGAGGTCGACCGGGATGCTCTCCATCTGCGGTTGAGTCGTCAACATTGTCATTTCATGCCCTTCTTGATTCGTGAACCGGCACCAGAGCTAGCCACCGACCAGCGAGACGCACGACGCGAAACAATGGTCAAGCTAATAACTACGACCGCTGAAATCGCGGTGAGCGCCATGGCGAGTGCAGCCATGAGCGAGAACGTCCCGTTCTGAAAGATTTCGAGGATCTGCCGGCCGACGACCCGGTTACCGGTTCCGGCGAGCACTGCGGAGGCCGAGAGGTCGCCTACCATGCGCACGAACAGCATGGCCCAACCGGCAATCAAACCTGGAAGCATCAACGGGAGATACACCCGAATGAATGTCTTCGACTGCGAGGCCCCAGATACCATCGATGCTTCACCGAGCTCGGAGGAGACCTGCGAGGCCGCGCCGTCGGCAGCGACCGCACCCTGTGGGTAGTACAGCGCGATGTACGACACGAGCAGGATCAGCCACGTGCCCGACAGGCTCAGCGGAGGACCGGCGAGGATGAAGATGAAGCCCACCGCCAGCACAATGTGCGAGAGCGTCGACGGCAGCTTGATCGCGCCGTCGATGGTGCGCGCGAGGCTCTTGGGGAGCTTCAGGAAGAACAGCGCGAGAATCGCGGCCATGACGATGGCGATCGTCGCACCGACCACACCGAGGGTCAGGCTGTTTGTCAGCGCTTCACGCACAATGGGGCTCTCGAGCACCTGGCGGCGGAAGGGTTCGAGGCTCAGCTTGCCCCAATTGATGTTCGGGGTCCAGTACCCGGAAAGGGTCACAAGCAGTAGCGCACCGATCGGGAGGATTGTGGCGACCGACGCGTAGATCCAGAACAGTGCACGCGCCAGCGGGCGGAAGCGGCCGAGCTTCATGGGGGTCGCAGCGCGCGACTTACCACCTACGGTGGCGTGCCGGGAGTTGCGCACGATGCGGTTTTGGAGGAACCAGACACCGGCGACCGCGACGATCATGATGAAGCTCAGCCCGACGGCGATGTCCGTGCGGGCGGGGTACGAGAAGGCGACCGCGTTGACGATCTCGACCGTCAGCACCTTCATCTCGGCACCGGTGGCGATCACTGATGGGATCGAGTACAGCGCGAGCGAGGTCCACACCGTGAGCAGCAGCGCGCCGGCGAGGGCCGGTGCGAGAGCGGGGAGCGTGACGCGCAGAAGCGTACCGACGAGGCCGCGCCCGGCGACCCGCGAGGCCTCCTCAAGCGAGGTGTCCATGTTCTTCAGGCCCGCCGAGACGAACATAAAAGCGAACGGAACCTGGTAAATCGCGTAGACAAAGCAGAGGCCGCCCCAAGAGTAGATGTTGAAGGGGCCTTCGGTGAGCTCGGCACCGAAGACGCCGAGGAAGTCTCGTACGAGGACGTTCAGGTAGCCCGCCGTCGGCGAGAGCAGCAGCACCCAGCCGATCGCACCTGCGATCGGAGGGAGCACGAAGGCCACCAGCGGCAGCGAGTCGGTGAAAAGACCGAGTCGCGCGTCCGTTCGCTCGTTCAGCCACGCCAGAATGCTGCCGAACACGAGGGCAATGAAGCCGCTGGCGATCGTTACCGAAAAGGTGTTCAGCAGGGTCTGACCGAGACCGGGGATCGCGAGTGTCTCTTCGATTGCCGACAGATTGAATGAGCCGTCTTGGAAGAAGGCCCGCACGAGCACGGCGAGAAGGGGCAGGAACGCCAGAAGGATCAGAACCAAGGTGATTAGGGCGCCAATGGCATTGAACGGCGTAAGCCTGATCCGAGTCGCCATCGGGCGTCGCTGTTTGACGACCGGCTTGATGTCTGTAGTGCTAGTCAACGTTGACTTCTTTCTTCCACTTGGGAATTCAGCCTAGTTGCAACCAGTGGTTGGGGCCTCAGTGCCAGGCCCCAACCTGCGGGTTACTTGATGCCGAGATCCTGGCGAACCTCAGCGGAGTGCTTCGCGGCCTCCGCGTTGAGTGCCGGGGCATAGATCCAGCCCGAATCCAGCACGTCGTTGGAGGTCGGTGCAACGAGACCGGGGCCGTCGTTGAGCACCTTGAGGCCTTCCTCAGTGGTGAGGTAATAGGCCAGCAGACGCGCGCCCGCGGAGTGCGGTGCCTTGCTGTTGATGGCGAGCACGGTCGGAGCCAGCAGCGTGGGGTCGGGCACGACGGCCTCGACCGGTGCGCCCTGTTGCTTCGCGATGTCGATCGCCGCGGCGAGGGTGCCCGCCACCGCGTGCGCCTCACCTGAACCGAGCGCCTCGATGATCTGCGAGCCGCTCGAGTACACGCGGCCGATCTGGCCCCCGAGACCCTTGAGATAATCCTGGCCGTACTCCTTCGACAGGCTGTAGAAGAGCGCATTGTAGATACCGTTGTCGGGCGTACCGATGACGACCTTATCCTTTAGCTCCGGCCTCAGCAGATCCTGCCAGCCCTTGACGCCGTCGACGTGATCGGTGTTGTACGCGATGGCCAGCTGAGCCAACTGCACCACCGCTGCACCGTCCATCACCGCATTTTTTGCCAAGGCATTCGGGTACCCAGGAATTTTTGCATCCTCGAGCGGCGTCAGCGTGCCATTCGCCAGCGAGTCACCGATGAAGCCGTCATCGAGATTCAGTATCACGTCGGCAACGGGAGCCCCGGCCTCAGCCTCCGCGCTGAAGCGCTGCGCAATCTCCGCCGCAGTCGCTCGCGTGTACGACAACTCAACGCCGTACTTTTTAGTGAAAGCCTCCTGCAGCTTCTGCACCATACGCTCGTCGATAACGGCGTAGAGCGAGACGGGGCCTTCGGCCTTCGCCTCTTTAACGAGCTGAGCAATCTCAGGGTTTGCTACCGCATCCCCGCCCGTAGCCGGTTCTGATGTGGTCCCGCTCGCGCAGCCACTCGCGACCAACGCAAGTGAAAGAGCAGCGGTAACTAGCAGTCCTCTGGTCGCCTTTAACTTGAACATTCTTCCCCTTAATTTTTTTCCATCCCAAGTTCGGCCTGGGACGCTTGCAAAGATATTCAGTTGTCAGTGTTTCTTCCTGCGGCGATGAGCATCTCCGGGTCGAAATCGTCGTACATCCGAACGGCACGAATCAGGTGTGACCCGTCGTAGTCGTAGATGCCGATGCCCCCACCGGGCGGCGTCCGCGGTGCGCCGGCAGCAACGCCTGGTCGCGGCAGGCTCGTGTACTCGAGCGCAACGGTCGTGCCGTTGTCGAACTCGTTGCGTCGCACAAGACGTGCACCGCCCGTGCGCACCATCGCGGTAAAGACCGCGAGCAGTTCATCAGCGTCGGCAACCGGCCGCACGCCATTGTCGAGTGCCGCACCCTCGGCGAGTCGCGCGGTGACGTTCTCGGCCGCGCCGCTCGCGATCGCCGCCATATAGTTGCGGATCGCCGGGTGATACTCGTCGAATGCGGTCGGATACTGTCCATCCTCGGCAGGCCACACTGCACGTCGCCCCCTCCGCTCCCCGTGAATCAGCCGCTCCGAATGGTACAGCCGAACGAACTGCTCCTCGCTGTCACTCGACGCGACAACGGCAACGGGAAGAATGAACTCGCGATCGCCCTCGCGCAGCAGCAGGCGGAATTCCGAGACGAGGCCGGTTTCTGTGGTAATGACGTTGCGTACCTCCGCACCGATCAGCTCGTAGGGGTATACGGCACGCCAGGAGCGTACGGTCTGCTCGAGCCCCCGCGATCCGCACACCCGCCCGATGCGAGGAATGTCGACCGTCGCGGCCTCGTCGATTAGCTCCGCGACGGCGGGGTCGGCACCGAAGAGCCCGCAGATGAACTGTTCCGTGTTGAAACTATGCTGCGTATTCACAACGATCACTTGCCCTTCGCAGGCGACGAGTGCCAGTCGGTCGTCTCGGCCCCGAAGCCGAGCGACCAGCGCGATGCGCGGTCCGCCACTACGTCCCAATCGAGACCCGCATGGTTGATCAGCACATCGATATCACGCTTGTAGCGCTGAATCGGGTCCTTCAGTGCAAACGCGCTCGATCCGATGCCCATGCAGAGCTGGTTCACTGCGTCGTGGCACATATGCGCGATGGTCAGCGAAGAGAGTTGGAGTTCGCCGATGTCCTCCTGGGTGTACCCCTCGCGCTTCTCGCACAGCTCAACCGTCCAATCGATCGTGGCAAAGTACAGCAGGCGCGCGGCCTCGATCCGCTTGCGAGCCGCGGCCCAGCGAATGCGAGACGGCGTGCGTTCCTTGCGGGCGAGCCCGAACGGACGGCTCGACTCCAGCTTGCCCTCGTAGAGATCGAGGACCGCTTCGGCAATCCCCACGAAGATGCCCGCCATCATGTTGTTCAGACCAAAGTGCAGCGGGTAGTGGTAGATCGACTCAATGTGCTCGATGCCACCATGCGAGTCCGCCGACACAAAGTCGGGAATCGGAAGGCTACGCTCAGCGGGAACGATCAGATCCTCGCCGCGCAGGTTGTGGCTCGAGGTCGCCGCCATACCCGACGCCTCCCAGCGCTGAACGACCTCGACGGCATCGACCGGGAGCATGAAGACGCGGTCGACCGGGCCGTCCTCCTCCTGGATCGTGCAGGTGACGAACACCCAATCGGAGTTGTCATAGCCGGTACCGTAGCGCCAGGTGCCGGTGATGCGGTAGCTGCCGTCTTCTTCGCGTGTGGCCGGACCACCCGAGACCAGCGGCGCCGCAGCGAGCATGTAGTTGCGGTCAGCAAAGAGCTTCTCCTGGACCGGGATCGGCATGCGGCCGGCCATCCAGTTATGTTCTATGAGGAACGCGAGCGCCCACGCAGTCGAAGCGTCGCCACGGGCGAGCAGGCGGGCCGCCTCGGTCAGCGAGCGAAGGCCCAGCGCCTGACCGCCGAAGCGAGCAGGCACCAGTGCCGAGAACAGTCCAGCCTCGACCGCCGCGTCCATCACAGGCGCGGTGACCTTCCGACCTTCTTCCGCGGCAGCGGCCTCGTCCCGGAGTACGGGGATCAGTCCGGCGACTCGATCAAGATACTGACGCTCCGCGTCAGTCAACGAGCCGCTTAGAACAAGATTCTTAAACATTTCACTCACTTTCGGCACCCGAACATCGATGTTCTCGGCGTCTCATGCACCGGCCCTGGTGCGTTGCGTAAACTTGACCGGCTTAGACGCTAACAGCCTGTGAAAAAGGTCACCAAGACCAATTCCGCTATGCGGTGATCACTTTTTGTGATCACCGCCGGCCATAAGAACGGCGGGTGAAATTACACTGTGCTTCATCACCCGGAGCTATCACCGGCATGCCATTGCGAACTTGGCCGGGCCTTGCCTCACGAACCTAGTATTCGGCTGATACCTACATCACTGGCAGGAGGCACTACGCTTATGGGAGCAGTCACACGGACGTTGAGTAGCCACTCAACCACTCAGGCGCAGGATACGGTGGCGTCAAAACATGCGCGCTTCATCGTGAACCTGAGCTATGACCAATTGCCCGAGCAGGCGATCGCGCAGGCGAAGTCGATGCTGGTCGACGGCCTCGCATGCGGCTTGGCGGCAACACGCACAGATATTGGCGCAGCTTTACAGCAGTGGCTGCCCGACGTTCCGGGCGCGCACGCCGTGCTCGCGACCTCCCGGAAGACTGACGCTCGCTCAGCGGTGCTAACCAACGGGACGCTCATGCACGCCCTCGACTTCGATGACATTCCGCACTTCGCTGCGGTTGAACTGCCCCCGGCACTCGCGATCGCCGAGACCCGTGAGGTCACGGGTGAAGAGGTCATCGTCGCGCTGGTCGCCGGCTTTGAAGTCGCTGCCCGGGTCACGACTATGCTCGCCCACGGCCGTCCGCAGCACCCCATCGGCACAGCCGGCGCGATCGGCGCAGCCGCGGTCGCTGCCAAACTCCTGAAGCTCGACGAGGAAAAGGCCATACTCGCGCTCAGCATTGCAGCCTCCATGAGTTCAGGGCTCACCGAGAACTTCGGCACCTTTACGAAGCCGTTGCACGCGGGCCGCGCTGCCGAGGCCGGGTACCTTGCTGCAACACTCGCCCAATCCGGCTGGACCGCTGACCCTGGGGTCTTTGAGGGACGGAAGGGATTCTTCGCCGCGTACTGCGATCCCGAAGCCGAGGTCGAAGTGCACTATGGTTCCGCGACCGAGGATTTCTGGATCACGCGCGTCCCCA
Source organism: Arthrobacter hankyongi (assembly GCF_022012395.1). Classification (GTDB taxonomy): domain Bacteria; phylum Actinomycetota; class Actinomycetes; order Actinomycetales; family Micrococcaceae; genus Crystallibacter; species Crystallibacter hankyongi. The sequence continues at coordinate 60,827 of NZ_JAKLTQ010000002.1, read as the reverse complement.
TGGACCTCAGTGCAGGCAGCCCGCTCAACGAGAACAGGTTCCCGCCCACGCACACTGGCAGTATGCCCAACCCCTCCAAGGTCGGTCTCGGCGCTCCGAGCGATCAGCTTCGTGGCGGACCAAACCTGAGCCGCGGCCCGAGCTTCAAACCGTGGCCGGCCTGCGGCGGCAACAATGCGGTGCTCACCGCGATGTTCTCCATGATCGATCGCCCCGAGTTTGACCGCGGAAGTATCGCCGGCATCGAAATTACCGTACCCACAGACCCGGAGCGGGGCGCCGTCTTCCGCACCTGGCCGCAGACACCGCTCGAGGGCAAGTTCAGCCTCCCGTATGGCATCGCCGCCGCGTGGCTCGACGGCAAGGTGACGGTCGACTCGTATGAGCAGGAGACCTTCGATCGCATTCAGGAGGCCGGCCTGCTCAGCGAGATCGCGCTGACGATCGACCCTGACTTCATCAAGCTCGCGCCGGCTGTGCCGTCAGTTGACGATTGCAACTGGGCCGCCGTCACCGTTCGCTTCGACGACGGCTCGACGGAGACGAGTTGGGCCTTCAACCGTGGCGTCGAGATGGGCACGGCGGCTGTCGACGAGAAGTTCGTCGCACTCGCGCGGCCGTTCTTCGGTGACGCGGCCGATCGCCTAGTGCAGCGGCTCCGCAACATCGACGAGGTGCACGACATCCAGTCCCTCCTGGGCGAGCTGTACTTCTAAGCGAACGACGATGGGGCGGAATGACATTGGTCCTTCCGCCCCATCGTCGTTTCTTGACTCCCAGGCAGCCGAAGCACGGCGCACATCACGAGTAGTGATTTAGCGGAGACAGCGCTTTGGCTCTCGCCGTGCCTCTCCCCAGTCGGCCGACGCCCAGTCTACGGGGCGTAAATTGTTGCGCGAACGCGAACTCGACAGAACGAATGGCCCGTTGGTGGATCACGCGGTGGGACAGTCGGCTGGATCGGGCGTCTGGAATCATGCGGCCGTAATAATCGCAGGAACACGAAACGTCAGGCTCGTCGTACAGGCACACCCCGAGCAGGGGCGCGCCGTGTATAGGCGCGCACCCCTGCCGTTGAACTGCGACGAGAGCCCTGGCGTCTCGAACGAGTCGGGAACTCAGCCGATCACTCGGTAAATCCGAACAGCTTTGCGGCGTTCTCCTTCAGAATCAGCGGCCGCACCTCGTCACGGAACTCCTGCTGTTCGAAGTCGGCGATCCAGCGGTCCGGGGTCATGAGCGGAAAGTCGGAGCCGAACAGGATCTTGTGCTTCAACAGCGTGTTCGAGTAGTGCACGAGCTCTTGCGGAAAGTACTTCGGCGACCACCCGGAGAGATCGATGTACACATTCTGCTTGTGCAGCGCGACCGCCAGGGCCTCCTGCTGCCATGGGAAGGAGGGGTGAGCGATGATGATCGACATGTCGGGGAAGTCGGCCGCGACGTCGTCGAGGAACATCGGGTTCGAGTACTTCAGACGCACGCCGCCGCCACCCGGCGAGGTCTTGCCGACGCCCGTCTGACCGGAGTGGAAGAGCGCGGTGAGTCCGGCCTCGGCGATAACCTCGTAGAGCGGGTAGGCGCGACGGTCGTTCGGGTAGAACGCCTGAATGCTCGGATGGAACTTGAAGCCCTTCACCCCGGCCGCGATCAGATCCTTCGCTTCGGAGACACCCATGCGCCCCTTCCATGGGTCAATGCTCGCGAACGGAATGAGCACGTCGGAGTTGCGCAGAGCCCCGTCGAGCACCTCGCGGTTCGGAACTCGACGCTCGCCGAGCCCCGACTCCGAGTCAACGGTAAAGATCACCGCCATCATGTTGCGGTCGCGGTAGTATGCGGCGCTCTCGTCGACCGAAATGGTCGTCAGGTCGGTCTTCCAACGCTTCTTCGCGTCTGCGACAATGTGCTGGTTCATCTCATCGTCAGCGAGCTCAGGGTGCTCGTGACTCACCATGGAGTGCGCGTGAACGTCAATCGCTACGATCTTGCTCAGATCCAATGTCATTCCCCTTACGTGCTTTGGTCGTTCAATCTAAATGTTCGGATCGCCAGCCATTGCTGCCGAGTCCCCCGCCCGCAACTGCGGGCCGATGGCGAATTTCCGCACCGACGGCGCTCTCGAAGACGCGCGCAATCTCGGTGTAGTCAGCGTTCACCCCGAATTTCAGGATCGCCTCACGGAACGCCTCAAGTGCGGAATTCGTGAGCGACTCTCGGATCCCCGCTTCCTCTGCGAGGGACTGGTACAACTCCAGATCCTTCTCCGCAAGAAATACCGGACCTCCGAAGTCGAAGGTGCCGGTGAGGACGGACTTCGGGATCTTGCTCTCCGTCGCGGAGTTCCGCCCGGTTCCAGAGTTCACCGCCTCGACGACGGTCTTCGGGTCGACGCCGGAGGCCACACCAACGGCGATCGCCTCGCAGGCGATCGCCATGCCGCTCAGCGATACAGCGTTGTTCACGAGCTTCGCGATCTGCGCGACGCCCGCCTGCTCGCCCACCACGATCCGAATGGGGCAGAGTTCGTCAAACCAGTTTGCGATCTCCTGGCGGATTGCTTCGGGCCCTGACACATAACTTGTGAGCTTGCCACTCAGGATCCCTCGTGGTCCCCCGCTGAGGGGCGCGTCGATGACCGGAACCGCGAGCGCCGAGGCGATCTTCCGCACCGCGAGCGGGCCCACGGTTGATGTCTCTACATACGCCCGGAGCTGGGTACTCGTGCCGACCTCCTGGGCCACCTCCAGGGCGATCGCGGGCGACGGCAAGGACGCCACGACGACGTCGGATCGCTCGCCGACCTCACGAGGGCTCAAAGAGGCTGTTGCCCCGAACCGCGCCGCGGTGGTCATGGCTTCAGCACGCACATCGAACACCACTACTTCAGCGACGAGTTCCTGCAGGCGTTGGGCCAGGGCTGCACCCATGTTCCCGAGCCCGATCACTCCGACTCGAACATCACTCACCATGAGTTACTCCCGACAATGCAATGATCTCCTCGGTGTGCTCCCCAAGATTCGGCGGGTAGTTGAGCAGTTGGCTCGACATGCTGCGGAACTTCAGCGGGTTGCCGACCACCCGAACGTTCTGCTCACCCGACTCATCCTGCAGCTCGACCACCATATTCCGGTGACGTGCTTGAGTGTCGGCGAGCGCGCGGTCGACAGTGTTCACCGGCGCGACAGGCACCCCGGCATCGGTGAGCAGTTCGACCCACTGGTCGGCACCGAGGGCGAGGAAGGCCTCCTCGAGTAGCGGCTCGAGCTCACCGCGATTCCGGTGGCGGTCGGCGAGGGTGCGGAAACGGTCATCTTCAATGAGCTCGGCTAGGCCGAGCACTCCGCACAGCGCTTCCCACATCCCCTCAGTGTTCGCAGTCACCGCCACGTCGATGCCGTCGCCAGCCCTGAAGCAGCGGTAGGTCGGAATCGAGTCGTGCGCGCGCCCCTGAGTACCCGGCACCTTTCCCGAGTGCAGGTAGTAGGCGCCCTGGTAGCTGAGGAACGCGAGCTGGCAGTCGAGCATCGAAATGTCAATGTAGTCACCCTCGCCCGTGTGAGCGCGCTTATTCAGCGCGGCCAGCACCGCGATGACGCCGTACAGCCCCGCCGTCAGGTCACCGATCGGAAGCCCGGCGCGCACCGGTACCCCGCCGCGCTCACCGGTGAGGCTCATGCCGCCGGAGTAGGCTTGCACGATCATGTCGTAGGCGGGCCGGTGCGCGTAGGGACCGTCTTGCCCAAAGCCGCTGATCGAGCACCAGATAATGCTCGGAATGTCGGCCGCGATCGTCTCGTAGTCGAGCCCAAGGCGCTGAAGCGCGCCCGGTCTGAAGTTCTCGAGCACGATGTCGCTCTTGGCTATGAGGCCCTTCACGACTCGCTGGCCGTCAGGGTCCTTCAGGTTGATGACCGCACTCTTCTTGTTTCGGTTGGTGCTGAGGTAGTACACGCTGGCGTCCCCGACGAAGTACGGCGGTACCGATCGCGAGTTGTCGCCCTCGGGGGGCTCGATCTTCAGCACCTCGGCGCCGAGATCGCCGAGGATCTGGCTCCCGAACGGGCCCGACAGAAACCCTGTCAAATCGAGAACTCGGACTCCCTCTAGCGGGAGTCCTGCCGTTGCCGCCTTCGTTGATGTCCCCGTGGTAGCCGGCATCTCGGTCACTGTCGAATCAGTCATGAATATTCCTCGCAATCACTCGAGCCGGGCCCGCATCTGCCCCAACAAATGACGTCACGCCGAAGAAGGCCTCGATGGCACCCGGCTCCAGGGCGCTCAGGTTGGCCATGTGCTCAGCAATGAGCACCCCTGACCCGAGCAGGATCTGATGTACCGGCCAGTCGAATCCGGGGGTTCTCCGGTGCGCGGGGAGATCGGGCGTACTCGCGTCGAGGCCAACGAGCTTGACGCCGGCATCGCGCAGCCACTCCGCGGCTGCCACGCTGAGCGATGGCGCATCGAAGTAGAGCTCCTGGTTCATATACCGGTGCCACCCGGTGTCGATCAGCACGATGTCGCCGAGTTGCGGCGCGGGGCCGGAGCCCTGGATCTGCTCGACGGTGAGTTGCGCGCCGGCTTCGGCGGCCACCCGGTATAGTACCCCACGACCGTACAGGCGCTCGAGCGGGATCTGATCCATCGTGGGCCCGTCCGCGTAGAAGTGGCTCGGCGCATCCACATGCGTTCCGTGGTGCACGGCCATGCTGACGTGCGTCACATTGGCGGGATCATCGGGTAGGTTTTCAATCTTCTTGATGACCGGCTGTGGAAACGAGGGGGCCCGGGAAAGAGACTCGGTAATGGGGTGACTCACGTCGACCCATCCCGGGCCACCGGCGAACTGCGGCTGGCCGATCTCGGGCCAGCCCTGCCACGGCGAACGAGCTGCTGCGAAGGGGTTGACCATCAGGCACCCGCTCCCACGATCACGTACTTCCCCACTGCGCCCGCGGCGAACTCAGCATAGGCCTTCTGCGCATCCTCAAGAGCAAACTCGGCAGTCACCATCCGGTCGAGCGGCAGCTTGAGATCGGCCGCGGCCTGCGCGGCTTCGGCCAGCTCACTCTTGCTGAAGGTTCGAGAACCGATGATCGAACGCGGCGCAAGCACCACGTCGCAGTCCATTGCAACATCGAGATTGCCGCCGCCGAGGCCGACGAACACGGCCTCTCCCTCCTGCCGCACAGCAATGAGAGCGCTCTGCCGACCGGGCGTCGATCCGCTGGTCTCCACCGCGGAATCAACGCCGTACCCGTCCGTCAGCTCACGTACCAAAGCGACTACGTCGCCGGCAGCCGGGTCGAGCACCGTCTCAGCGCCGTAGGTCAGCGCGGACTCCCGACGAGCCTCGTCGAGGTCAACCGCGATCACCCGCGCACCGAGCGCCGACGCGTAGGCGACGGTGCTCATGCCCACGGGGCCCAGGCCGACGACCAACAGGTTCTGGTCACTGATGCGCCGCAACCGCCGCAGCGCCCCATAGGCGGTGCCGGTGCCGCAGGCCAGGCACGCGCCCGCGTTCGCCGACAGCTCCTCGGGCAGCGGCACGAGCGTCTCCACCGGCACCACCAAGTACTCTGCATGCCCACCGTGGGCGTTGCCGCCGTAACCCAGCATCTGGGCGCACAGCTGGGGCCGTTCATCGCGGCAGAAGAGACAGGTACCGCAACCGCTGTAGTGGAAGCAGATGGCCTGCAGGCCGATCGGTGCCTCCGCGTCGGTGACCTTTGTCCCCCGCTCGACCACGGTGCCAACGGGCTCATGCCCGGCGATGATCGCACGCATCTCATTCGGGTCAACCGACTGGTAGGCCCCCGCCACACCAGGGCGACGGAACGTGTGCAGGTCACTGCCGCAGATTCCCGAGGAGTCGATGCGAAGCACGACGTCTCGGGGCCCGGGGTGCGGATCGGGGAAGTCCATCACTTCCACTCGGTGATCGCCAGTGAACACCATGCCGCGCATGCCAACTCCTTTGTATTGTGCGTCTTGTCTCGTGTGCTTCTTGTATCTAGCGGCCGAACAACTGCGGGCTGCCGAAGTCGTGCCAGACGCTCTTGATCTCGGTGAATTCCTCAACCGCCTCGACGCCGAGCTCTCGCCCGAGGCCGCTCTGCTTGTGGCCGGCAAACGGCACGTAGTGGTGTGCCGCGCGGTATGTGTTGACCCACACGGTGCCAGCGCGCAGGTCGCGGATCACGCGTTGAGCCCTGCTCATGTTCTGGGTCCAGACACCGCTCGCCAAGCCGAATCGAGTGTCGTTGCCGATGGCGAGCGCTTCGTCGACACCCTCGAACGGGATGACGCTCGCGACGGGCCCGAAGATCTCCTCGGTGGCGAGGCTCGACGCGTTGTCGACGTCACCGAAGATGGTGGGCTCGATGAACAGGCCGCTGCCGAGAGCCGGGTCTGCCGACGGCGCACCGCCACCGGCGAGCAGACGGAAGCCCGCCTCGTGGCCACTTGCGATCGACTTTATGATCTTCTCAAACTGCGGCTGGTTGGCGATCGGCCCGAGTTGCGTCTCCGGGTCGAGCGGGTCGCCCAGCTTCAGTCCGGCCGTGACCTGCGCCATACGGTCGAGGAAGTCATCGTAAATGCTCTTCTCGACGAGCACGCGGGAGCCCGCCACGCAAGTCTGGCCGCTGGCGACGAAGATACCACCGAGCACACCGTGCACGGCCTGCTTGAGGTCGGCATCGGAGAACACGATGTTCGGCGACTTGCCGCCCAGTTCGAGCGAGGTCGGGACGAGGCGCTGGCCTGCTGCCGCCGCGATCTTCGCGCCGGTCTGGGTGGCACCGGTGAAGACGATCTTGTCGACGCCCGGGTGGTCGACGAGGGCCGCGCCCACATCGCCCATGCCGGTCACAACATTGACGACGCCCGTAGGAATGCCGGCTGCCTCCGAGAGCTCAAGCAGACGCAGCGTCGACGCGGGAGTGAACTCACTCGGCTTCACGACCACGGTGCACCCTGCGGCCAGCGCCGGGAACAGTTTGAAGCCGAGCAGTCCGAGCGGCGAGTTCCACGGGGTGATTGCGGCCACAACGCCGAGCGGCTGGCGCAGAGTGTAAGTGAAGAGGTTGGGAATGCCTGTGTTGATCGTGGCGCCTTGCACGGTCTCCGCCAGGGCGCCAGAGTACTCGCACTGCTGTGCGAGAAAGTCGATGCCGCCGCGGGTCTCCTTTAGCAGCTTACCGTTTTCGAGCGTCTGCATGAGTGCGAGCTCGTCGGCGTTCTCTCGGATGAGGTCGGCAAACTTACGCAATACCTTGGCGCGCCCTGCTGGAGGAAGCTTCGGCCACTCCCCCTCGTCGAATGCTCGCCGGGCGGCGGTGACGGCCTGGTCGGCCTCGGCGGGGCCGCAGAGCGGCACCTTACCCCAGTCCTCACGACTGAAGGGATCATGGATCGTGAAGAACTCGCCACTCTGCGAGCCTTTCCATTCTCCGCCAATGAGAATGCGGTATTCACGGTTCAACGATTCGGGGACGCGCAGCGTTGTTGAATGCATAGTCCGGTTCATGTCCCCATCATGTTGCCCCGAGCGCCGTATTGCTAATACGGCATTCCAATCGTCCACATCACGAAAGCGCATACGTCAACCGACAAATGCTGACCTAATCTGGTCGGTGTTCTTACTGCACCTCGACATCGTGCTTCATCCATCGACGGGTGCGGGGTCACTCACGCTGTTCATCACCGTCGGAGGTCGGATGTCGTCCCCTGCTGCCAATCCGCTGCTCAAGCTGGGACCCATCGTTTATGGCCCGTCATTGTTATTTTCTCTGGGAGAGGGTCTCCTCATCCCCTTGCTGCCGCTGCTCGCTATCGAGCGCGGCGCGAACCTGAGCGTCGCGGGGTTATTGGCTGCTGCTGTCATGCTGGGCCAGTTTCTCGGCAATATTCCCGCGGGCGCACTCGTCGCGCGCTGCCCCGAGAAATGGGCGATGACGATCGCCGGCGCTCTCACTGTCGTCTGCGGCGTATGCATCGCCCTTGCGTCGTTCAGCAGCGTCCTAGCAATGACAGCGTTCGCTGTCGGCGCTTTATCAGCGACCTACGGGTTGGCACGCCAGGCGTTTCTCACCCTGCACGTGCCCTACTCCTTCCGCGGTCGGGCGCTTGCGTTGCTCGGGGGTACGCACCGCGCCGGCATATTCACGGGACCGTTAGCGGCGTGGGCGGTGCTGCAGCTGACGAGCGAGGCCTCGTCAGCGGTTTGGGTGTTCGTTGGGTGCGCCCTGCTCACAACGGTGTTCGTCGCTGTGGCTCCGGAGCCACAGGACCGCATGGCCGCGCGCGCTCTTGAGTCGACGCCTCATGCAACGGCGGGGGCACCACAGGGGGGAGGATCCGCCGCTTCACCTACCGGGGGCGCACCGCCGGAGGGCCTTTTCACGACAGCGATCGCGCACCGCGGCCCGCTGTTGCGGCTCGGGATTCCCTCTGCGCTCCTCGCCCTCGTGCGGTCGGGTCGACAGGTGCTGTTACCTCTCTGGGGAACCGCGATCGGGCTCGGCCCCGACACCATCCTCGCGGTCATCGCGCTCTCTGGCCTGATCGACCTCATTCTTTTTTACCCGGGCGGACAGATCATGGACCGACTCGGCCGCATGTGGGGGGTGTTGCCGGCTGCGCTGACGATGAGCGTCGGGCTCCTGTGCCTTGCAGTCACCCAACCGGGCGTGGAATGGTATGTTGCGGTCGCCGTGATCCTTGGCGCCGGCAACGGCCTTTCGAGCGGGGCGCTGCTCACCCTCGCCTCCGACCTCGCCCCCAGCTCCAACCCGTCACCGTTCATCGGCATATGGCGCACACTCACGCAAGGCGGCAGTGCCCTGGCCCCCCTGCTCGTGGCGACGGTGACGGTCTGGTTACCGCTTGGTGCTGCTGCCGCGACGCTTAGCACCCTAGGGTTCGTCGGCGTCGCCGGGTTCGTGCGCTGGATGCCGGTGTACCTGGACGGTACGCGCCGTCGGGGCCCGAGAGTGTTTCATTGACTGTGTAAGGGTCCGGTCTCAATCCGATGTGTGACCTGCGGGTTTCATCTTCTGAGAGGACGGGCCACATGGCCGAAGACAGCTTGACGGAGAACCCCTTGGCCGGGTGCTCAGCGCCGACCAGATCGACGCAATGGTGACCTCCGCCGAGGATCTCGGCGAGGGCCGGCACGGGGTGGAAGATCTGCTCTCGAGGATGACACAGGCGGTGCTGGAGCGGTCCCTGGAGACCGAAATCAGCCACCACTCCGGCTACAAGGCCAGCGACCCCCGCCGGACACGGCACGGCAACTCCCACAATGGCAAGACCACCAAGAGCGTCCAGCCCCTTCAGGGCCCGGTGCTGCTCACCGTCCCGCGGGACCGGAACAGTTCGTTCGAGCCGGTGATCGTGCCCAAGGGGGCACGCCGGCTGGGCAAGGTCGAGGACATGATCCTGTCCCTGTGCGCCCGTGGGATGACCACCCCGGACATCGGCTCTCACCTGGAGGAGATCTACGGCTCCAAGGTCTCGGCCGCGACGATCTGGCGGGTCACCGACGTGGTGGCCGACGAGATCGTCCAGTGGCAGAACCGGCCGCTGGAGACGGTCTATCCGATCGTCTACATCGAAGCGATCTGGCTCAAGATCCGCGACGGCGGGGTCATGGTCAACAAGGCCTGCCACGTGGCCGTGGGCGTGGATCTGGAGGGCCGCAAGCAGGTACTGGGGGCGCACCCTCGGTGCAACCGAGGCGGCGAAGTTCTGGGCCAACGTGCTCACCGAGATCCGCAACCGGGGCACCAAGGACATTCTGATACTGTGCTGCGACGGGCTGACCGGGCTGCCGGCCGCGGTCAACAGCATCTACCCCTAGACCGTGGTCCAGGCCTGCGTGGGTCACCTGCTGCGCTCGGCCGTGAAATACGCCTCGTACAAGGACCACAAGACCATGGCCAAGGACATGAAACCGATCTATACCGCGGCCACCGTCCAGGCCGCGGAGCTGGCCATGGAGGCCTTCGCCGAGGCCTGGCAAGCGAGGGCCTGCGGGGCGGAGTTGGCCTGGCTTAACGCCTGGGAGGACTTCATTCTGTTCCTGGCCTTCACCCCGGAGATCCGCAAGGTCATCTACACAACGAACCAGATCGAATCGATCAACTACCAGCTGCGCAAGATCACCAAGACGAGGCGCTTGTTCTCCTCGGACGAGGCGGCCCTGAAGCTGGTTTATCTGGAGACCCGGAACATCGAGACCACCCGTGGCGGAGAGTTCGGCACCGGCACCCAGGGATGGCACCAGGCGCTCAACGCGTTCGCGGTTCAATTTCCCAACCGACTCCCGCTCTGCCCCCCGGCTGAACGGATAACCGACCGGTCCCTTACACAGAAAACTTGGCTCTGTCGCACTTTCGGTGGTGGTGCGGCTTCCGGGCTTCTCATGATGGGGCATGGTTGATGCGAAAATGCTGGTCGGGACGGTGTTCTCGGGGCTGTCGGCGTTGGTGATCGAGGGGATCGAGGACACTGGCGGGGTGATCGTGGTTCGCGCGTCGACGCGTGGCGGGGCGGTGGAGTGCCCTGCGTGCGGGACGCCGACCCGGAGGGTCCATGCCTTCCATGAGCGGATGCCGGCGGACGTGCCGGTCGATGGGCGGCGCGTGCTGCTGCGGGTGCGCATGCGCCGGATGCGGTGCCGGTCATCTGGCTGCGCGCGGCAGACCTTCCGGGAGCAGGTCCCGGGGTTGCTGGAGCGCTACGAGCGGCGCACGGTCCGGCTGAGGGAACAGGTCCGAGCCCTCGTGCGCGAGCTTGCCGGCAGGGCCTCGGCCCGGCTGCTGCCGGTCCTGGGGATCGTCGCGGGACGGGACACCGCGGTGCGGACGCTGCCGGGCACCTCGCTGCCGGAACGTCCGGTCCCGCGCGTGCCGGGGATCGACGACTTCGCGCTGCGCCGCAGCCGGGACTATGCCACGGTGCTGATCGATGCCGACACCGGCCAGAGAATCGACGTGCTGGCCGGCCGGGGCGCCCCGGTCCTCACCGAGTGGCTTCGCACCCGTCCGGGAGTGCGGATCGTGTGCCGGGACGGCTCGGCCACGTACGCCCAGGCCGTCCGGGACGCGCTGCCCGGAGCGGTCCAGGTTGCCGACCGGTGGCACCTGTGGCACGGTCTGGCCGAAGCCGCCGCCAAGGAGGTCACCGCCCACTCCACGTGCTGGGCCGAAGCGGCAGCTCTGCAGGACGGACCCCGGACCCGCACGACTGCCGAGCGCTGGGCCCAGGTGCACGGGTTGCTCGACCAGGGCGTCGGGCTGCTGGACTGCGGCCGACGGCTGAACCTGGGCCTGAACACGGTCAAGCGCTACGCCCGTGCAAGCGAGCCCGAACACCTTCGACGTGTTCCGCAGTACCGGCCCACCCTCGTGGAGCCCTATCGCGATTATCTGCGGCGTCGGCGGGCCGAAGAGCCCGGGGTGCCGGTCACGCAGCTGCTGGATCAGATTCGCGAGTTCGGCTATCCCGGCAGCGCGAACCTGCTGCACCGCTATCTGAGCCAGGGCCGGGCCGATGAGGACCAGGCGCATCTGTCGCCCCGCCGTGCGACCGGACTGCTGCTGACCAGGCCGGAGAACCTGGCCGGCCGGCAGAGCGGGCGTCTTGACCGGCTCGCCGCCTCATGCCCGCAGATGACCGCCCTGCGCGGCCTGATCCGGGATTTCGCCGGCCTCATCAAGCCCGACGAGACCAACCCGGCCAGGCCCGGGACGTGGATCCGCACCACCTGGTCTGCCGACCTGCCGCACGTGTACTCCTTCGCCCGCGGACTTGGGCAGGACCATGAGGCCGTCCTCGCCCCGCTCACCAGGCTCACCACAACGGCAGAACCGAGAGCGTGAATACGCGCACGAAGATGCTCAAGCGACAGATGTACGGCCGGGCAGGCTTCACCCTGCTCCGCCATCGCATCCTCCTCGGCTGACGGACGTCCACCCAACCACCACCGAAAGTGCGACAGAGCCGAAAACTTGACACGCCCCGGGGCCCCGACACGAGCACCGCCGCGCCGTAGCCCCGATGGGTGCGTTACTTCACGCCGCAGAAGCGGCTGTCGACGTACACCATCGGGGCGCGCTTGACATGCTCGGTGAGGTGCACATCCAGGATCCGGGCGATCACAATGGTGTGATCGCCCGCCTGCACCTCCGACCAAATCTCGCAGTCGTATGTCACGACGGCCTCATCGATGAGCGGCGAACCGCAGGCACTATGACGCCATCCGGTCCCCTCCCACCGATCCGCCGTCTTGCGCGCGAACTTCAGGGCAAGCTCCGCATGGTGCTCAGCGAGCACATTGACCGCGAAGCGCTGATGGTCGCGGATCACCGGGTACGACGACGAGGAGTTCATCACCGAGATCGCGAGCAGCGGTGGCTCCAACGACACCGAGAAGAACGCCTGGCAGGTGAAACCGACCAGCCCGTTAGCCGTGTCGGCCGTGACAATCGTGATGCCCGACGGGTAAGCCCCAAAAGAGCGCTTCAACAGGTCGGCATCGAGGGTGGCCGTAGCGGTCTCAACGCTTGGGGTGGCTGCGAGTGACATGATCTAAACCTCCGGGTCTGGCTGCTGCACCATCGGCTTCAGCAACAACGCTTTCGTCATCACGAAACTACGTCGGCGCGGCATCGACCTTCCAAGTCCTAGGTGTGATGCCGGGATCATCCCGGCCCCTAACTGCCCCGGTCGCACGGTCGCGGACCGGCACCTACGGTGTGACCGATGTGATGTCGAGATCGGCGGGGAGCATCGAACCCATCACAACCAAGGCTTTAACATCACGACCTTCTCGCACTTACGGTGAAACTGTTCCGTCCGTTTCGAATGACTCTTTTAAGGTGAATGACCTGATGACTCAGACTTCAACGCCGAAGACTGTCGACTGGGATCCGACAACGGCCCCCGTGACCGACAACCCGCTCGGCTGGCAGGAAAAGATGCGCATCGAGCGCCCCACCCCGTGGACCGACAATGGCAATGGCTTTTGGTCGCTCGTGCGTTACGACGACATCGCCGCCGCCGCCATGAATGTAAAGGTGTTCTCGAGCGAGATCACGCCCCGGTTCGCAGACGGCCGCGTTCCGCCGGTTGAGGTGGACCGCCCCCGCCACACCGTGTTTCGCCGTGCACTGACCAAGTACTTCAAGCGCGAGGCTATCGAAGCTCTCGAGCCGGTCACCCGCGAGCTCGCCGTCAAGCGGCTCCTGCCACTCATCAATGCCGGCGGCGGCGACTTCGCAACCAACTTCGCCTACCCCTTCCCGGCGGAAGTGATTTGCGCCTTCCTCGGTATCCCCGTCGAAGACGCCGTCGCTCTCAAGCGTTGGGCCGGTGAGAGCTTCATCTACCGCGCTGATCGCGAGAACAAGCCCGAACTTGCGCAGCAGGCCGAAGAGAACCTCACGCGGTACGCGGAGAAGCTGATCGAGGAGCGCAGCCGCCTGGCGCTCGACCCCGAAGAGGACATGATCGCCGGCCTCATGGAGTTCGAATACGACGGCCGCAAGCTGACCCGCACCGAAGTCGGACGCGTGGTGCGCCTCATGCTTTCGGCCGGCCACAACAACACGACCAGCAGCACCGGCATCACCCTGATGAAGATCGCGGAGAACCCGGAGATTCAAAAAGCGCTGCGAGCCGACTACTCGTTGATTCCGAACGCGATCCTCGAATTTCTGCGTCACGAGAGCCCCGCGATGACTTCGCGCCGCATACTCAAGGAAGACATCCAGATCGGCGACCAGGTACTTCCCGCCGGCGACGAGGTGATGTTCTTCTGGAGCTCAGCCAACCGCGACGGCGAGCACTTCGAGAACGTCGACGAGATCGACATTTACCGTGACAACACCAGCGCGATGACCTTCGGCTGGGGCCCGCACCGCTGTCTCGGTCTTTCTATTGCACTGATGGAGATCCGCATTGCCGTCGAGGAACTCTTCGACCGCACCGAGTGGGTCGAACTCGCCGGCACCCCTGAGCGGATGACCTGGGAGCGCCTCGGCGTCACCAAACTTCCCCTCTCCGTCCGATAAGCAATTCAACAATTCCTAAAGAAAGCCAATAAAGATGAAGATTCGTGTTGATATGGATGCCTGCGACGGACACGCGCAGTGCGTCTTCGCCGCCCCCAACGTGTTCGAGCTTGACGGCAAGGGCAAGGTGAACTACATTGCTGAGCCCGACGAGTCCGAGCGCGAACGCGTGATGGCCGCTGCTGATGCCTGCCCGCTGCTCGCAATCGAGATCATTGAGTGAGTAAGCGCGTCGTTGTCGTTGGAGGTTCTCTAAGCGGGCTTCGCCTCGTAGAGAACCTCCAACTCAAGGGATTCGAAGGCCAGATCGTAGTTTGCAGCGACGAGGTCGTCATGCCGTATAATCGTCCGCCGCTGTCGAAGGACTTCTTGACCGCCGGCACGGAACTGGCGAACATCCAGTTCAAGACGCGGCCGACGCTCAGCTCGGCGGACTGGCGTCTCGGCGTCAGCGCGGTAAGCACCGATGTGGCGCGAAGCACCGTGACACTGAGCGACGGAAGCGAGCTCGATTTCGACTATCTCGTCGCCGCGTCGGGCGTACGCCCCCGGCCGTTGGCTTGGGAACGAAACGTCGGTCGGGTGTACCGCGTGCGCACGCTCACCGATGCCGAGCGGTTGCGGGAGGCCATCCGGCCAGGCTTCCGCGTCGTCGTGATCGGCGGCGGGTTTATCGGCGGAGAGGTGTCTGCCAGCGCCCGCGCTCTCGGTGCCGAGGTCACCCTGCTGTGCCCGAGTGCACAGCTGCTGCAGCCGGCGCTCGGCAGTGTGCTCGCGCAGAAGATCATGGAGCGGCACGAGGAGGCGGGCGTCGACGTTCGCGTGAACGAGCGTCTTCCCGAGGTCAACGCCGATGCCGCGAGAATCGAGCTCGCATCTGGAGAGATCATCGAGGCCGACGTGGTCGTCGAGGCGGTCGGCAGCTTGCCCAATCACGAGTGGCTGGACTCCGAGCTGCTCGACCTCACCGACGGCGTGCTTTGCGGCAACTCGCTGCGAGCAGCAGGCTCCGAGAACGTGTACGCCATCGGCGACCTCGCCCGGTTTCCAAACCCGATGTTCGATGATGTACCCCGCCGCATCGAACATTGGAACATCGCAGTCGAAACCGCTCGCCGTGCCGCGCAGTCGATCCTTCAGGTATCCGGCACTCAGCCGAGTGAAACCGTGGCCGATTTCACACCCCTGCCCTCGTTCTGGAGCAACCAGTACGAGTACCGGATCCAGGCTTACGGCCTCCCGCGGATCGCAGATCGCATCGAATCCCTCGAGGGTGAAATGCGCGGTGCCCCGATAATGGGCTATTACCGCGGCGACCAGCTGGTCGCCGTTGCGGGCCTCGACAACGGTCCGCAACTCATCGAGTACTCCCGCGAAGTTGGAAAGTAGGCCACCACAGTGACTGAACACGCTCGACCGTTTGGCGGCATGACCTGGAGCATCAAGGACTCGTTGCTCAGCTACGTGGGCCGCGCCCACGGCGAGGTGACGCTCGCGGGCGACGTGGTATCCAACCAGGGCTCCTTTTCCTGGCCGCTCGCCGCTGGCAGCGGCCAGGAAAAGGATGGGACCCTGACGCTGAGGTTCGAAGGCTCCGTCGTGCTGCAGGCGCACCACGGCGTTTTTCAGGTGGGGTTCTCGGACCTTTCCCTCTGCGTCGACGGAGACGAGCTTCTCCTCTTGTCGGACGACATCTCGGACAAGCCATTCCTGTCAGGCAGCTACCGCAAGCAGCTGCTCGAGCAGGGCGTCGCTCTGATCTCTGATGCGCCCCGCCTCCTCGAGGCCGGGGTCGACGCTTTCGGCGGCAACTACTCCGAGGGCACCGAGTTCGACCCCCTCATCGTCGTCTTCAACGAGGTGGATTGGCTGTTGTCTTCCCACGCGTAGGCACAGCGGCTCAGCCCGTGGGGCCGGGGCATGTTTCGCCGAACGCAGACCCCCGCGGTGTTCCTCGGCCCTCAAGCTTGATCACAGCAAGCGCGTGCACTGCGTGGTCCCTGGTGCCGTAGGGCCCGGTGGGGCGTAGGGCACGGTGGTGCGCAGTAGGTCTGCGCCGCCGTCGAGGTAGCGGCACGCGGTGGCCAGTTCCGGCACCGGGGTGCCGGCCGCGCGCAGCGGCAGTTTCTGCAGGGCGTTCTCGAGTTGGTGAGCCGGTTGCGGAACCCGTTCAGGTGCGAGGCTCCGGTGCCGGTGGCGTAAAGCAGGTGGGTCTTGGTGGTGTACCGGGTGCTGTCGATGAGGCGGGGCAGGCTGGCCACGATGTACGGGGCCTGCACCGGCTGGCCGTAGGCTCGCTTGACCCGGGCGTCGTGCAGGGGTCGGCGGGTGAAAGCATACGCCTGGCGTCTTCCCAGGTCGTACATGTCCTGGACGGTGGTGAGGTCTTCGCTCATCCCAGATCACCCGCCCACTCCGCGGCGCGCACGAGCACCAGGTACGGGCCGTGTAGGGCGGCACGGTCGTGTTCGGGCAGGGCATCCAGCAGCTGGATGGCCTCGTCCAGCAGCACCGCCGGGCGGTCGGTGACCAGCACGTCCGGGACGTCCTGGTGGGCTTGGTCCAGGTGCAGGCGCACCTGGACGTCGGCGGTGTGCAGGTCCAGCAGATCAGGGGCCCGGTCGAGGGCGACCGGATGCTCCAGCAGCTGGGTGGTGGTGGCGCTGAGCAGGGCAGCCACCTGCTGCAGGCGGTCTTGGGTGTCGGCGGGAAGGGTCTTGGCCATGGCGCTCTCCTTGGAGTCCGGCTGATGCTTCGACGCTGGCACGGGCACGCCGCCAAGGGGCGTGCCTCATGCAGCTGTTGTGGATGACCGTCGGCAGGTGCTCACCCTGTGGAGTACCCGGCCGCGGGCTTACGAGACGGACGCTGATGCAGCGTCGTCTCCGATCGTCGAATCGGCAGTGTGGGAGGCGTGGTCTGTGGCGTGCCCGGAGGGGCGGTTGGAGCGCCGGCGCTTGGACGGGCGCAGTCGGTCCAGTTCGGTCTTGGTCCAGCTCTTGCGCTCGGCGTCCTTCACCGCGACACCCGGCTGCCGCTCCCCCGCCGAGAAAAAATGCTTACAAACATTGGCTTCTCTGATTCGCGCATACCCCGCCCGCAAAAAGGCCCGGTGAATGCACCCCAACCACCACACTCAGCTGCGCCAGGCCTGAACCATATGCGGAACGCGGACGACGGCGGCAGGTAGCCTGCCGCCGTCGTCGGTGTGTATTCGCCCTTTGCAGTTCAGCTCTCGACGGCCTTGCGGTCCTTGGCCAGGATGAAGGCCAGCGCGCTGACGACGCAGAGCAGGCCGAAGAACGCTGCCAGCAGGGAGGTGGAGCCCGCATCCGCCTGGAGCAGCGCGCTGGCGATCAGCGGAGCGAAACCTGCACCGAGGGTGGTGGCCAACTGGTAGGAGAGCGACAGTCCGGTGTAGCGGGTCTTGGTGCTGAACATTTCACCGATCCAGGCCCCCATCGGGCCGTACATCAGCGCCTGGATCAGCGGGTTGCCGATGATGAAGCCAAGCAGCATCATCCCGGTGGAACCGTCATCGATCAGGGCGAACATCGGCCAGATGCCCACGATGCCCAGGGCGGCGCCCGCTACCATGACCCGGCGGCGGCCCAGTTTGTCGGACAGGAGAGCCGCCGCCGGAATGGTGAAGATGTGGATGGCATTGGCAATGGTGAGCATCAGCAGCGCGTCCGAGCGGCTGTGCCCGGCCTGCACGGCGTAGCCGAGGGCGAAGGTGGCCAGCAGCGACTGCATGAACAGCGGGGCCAGGCCGCCGACCACGGACAGGGCGACTTCCTTGGGGTAGCGCCGGAAGACTTCGGCCAGCGGGGTACCCCGGTGGGACTGCCCGGATTCCTGGGCCTTCTCGAAATCCGGGGATTCCTTGACCCGGACCCGCAGGAACAGCCCGACGGCCAGCAGCACCACGGAGAGCAGGAAGGGCACCCGCCAGCCCCAGGCCATGAAGTCCTCCTCCGGCAGCAGTGCGAAGGCGCCGAGGACGAGGGTGGCCAGCACCGCGCCGGACGGACCGCCGGACACCGCGATGGAGGCGCCGAAGCCGCGTCGTTCCGGCTTCGAGTGCTCCATCGACATCAGTGTGGCGCCGGCCCATTCGCCGCCCATCGCAATGCCCTGGATGACCCGCAGGGCCACCAGGGCGATGGGTGCAGCCACGCCGATCTGCCCGGCGGTGGGCAGCAGCCCCACCAGCACCGACACCGCGCCCATGATTGCCATCGTGACCACCAGCATTTTCTTGCGGCCCAGGCGGTCGCCGAAGTGGCCGAAGATGATGCCGCCGATGGGCCGGGCCACGTAGCCTGCGGCGAGGGTGACGAAGGAGAGCGCGATGGCCAGGCCCGGCTCCACGCCGGTGAAGAAGAGAGCGGGAAAGACCAGGCTGGCTGCGGTTCCGTACAGCAGAAAGTCGTACATTTCCAGCGACGAACCGATGTAGCTCGACGCCAGGGCGAGGCGGCCGTTGCGGCCATGCGCCGACGCCTCGATGCGTGCGGCGCTGCCTGCCTGGGTGGTCGACGGGATCATAATGACTCCATTTCGTGTAAATAACGCTCTCTTGTGCGCGATATTTGTTAAAAGAGTGCTCGGGATCACCCTTTGTGTCAAGCGCCACATCCTCCGTCGGCGCCGCGCGGGCCCTCCACTGCGGCTTCGTGCCACCCCATCCGCGCACGCTACCGATACCCTTGGACTCATGGCCGCCGAACCCTCCGCCCCGTCGCGCACCGCAGGCTCCCAGACACTGGCCCGCGGACTGAAGGCACTGAGGTCGATTGCGGTCGCACGCGACGGCCTGACCATCCAGGAGGTGGCCGACCAGCTGGGCGTCCACCGCACCATTGCCTACCGGATCCTCAACACGCTGGCCGACGAAGGCCTGATCCACCGGAACGACGACGGGCGCTACCGCGGCGCGTCGGGCCTGCTGGGCCTGGCCGCCGCGGCACATTCGGCCATGCGCGCCGCCGCCCTGCCGGTGCTGGCCGACGTCGCCAGGGAACTCCAGTCCACGGTGTCCGTCCTGATACAGGAAGGCCCCGACGCCGTCGCCCTGGCCGTGGTGGAACCCACGGGCGTCGGCTACCACATTGCCTTCGCCCAGGGCAGCCGCCACCCGCTCGAACGCGGCGCCGCGGGACTGGCCATCCGCGCCTGCTACCCGCCCTCCGACCACGATCCGGAAGACCTGCGGCTGGCGCGCGACCGCGGCTATGCGGTCACCTATGCCGAAGTGGAACCGGGCATGTACGGTCTGGCGGCGCCCATCACCGGCGGCGGCGCGCCGGCCTGCATCAACCTCATTACCAACCGCCGGGAACTTGTGGAGGGTGCCGGCAACACCATCATCGCCGCCGCGGCCCGGATCTCCAGCCGCCTGGCCTGACCTGCCGCCACGGCACGTGGCCGGGGAAACAACCTCCTGTGGGCCTTGACACTCCCACCTCATCCATGGTGTGATATCGGTCATTGAAGTGCAAATATCGCATATATAAGTGCGATAAATACACAAAGGGGCGCCGGGGGCCGGATCCCAAGGCCGGCGGAACCCCTTCACGGATGTGAAGAAAGCAGCCATGAACAACGAAGTCGCTGATAGCAACCCGGCCGACGCCGAAATCCTGGTGATCGGAGCCGGCCCGGCCGGACTGATGCTGGCCAACATCCTCGGCATGTACGGCCGCAAGGTGACCGTACTGGAAGCCATGGACCAGCTCATCGACTACCCGCGCGGCGTTGGCCTGGACGATGAGTCGTTCCGCACCATCCAGACCGTGGGCCTGGTGGACACGGTCAAGCCGCACACCAACCCGCAGCACATCATGCGGCTGGTCAACGGCGCCGGGAAGGTCATCCTGGTCAACAATCCGCAGACCGACGAGTTCGGCTGGGACCGCAAGCACGGGTTCATCCAGCCCGAGGTGGACCGGGCACTCTACGAGGGGCTGTCCCGCTTCGACAACGTCCAGGTGCTCTTCGGCCACCGCGTCGAGGACGTCAAGGAGGACGCCGACGGCGTCACCGCCGTCGCCCTGGCCACCGGCCCGGACGGCCAGGCGGAGGAACGCCGCTTCCGGGCCCAGTACCTGGTCGGTTGCGAGGGCGGCAAGTCCCCCACCCGCAAACGGATGGCCGTGAGCTTCGAGGGTGAATCGCCGTCGACCCGCTGGCTGGTGGTGGACGTGAACAACGATCCGCTGGGCACCCCGAACGTCTTCCTGGGCGCGGACCCGAAGCGGCCCTATGTGTCCATCGGCCTGCCGCACGCGGTGCGCCGCTGGGAATTCATGCTGCACGACGACGAAACCGAGGAGCAGGTCACCGATCCGGCGTACGTGGACAACCTACTCCGGGACCATGTCCCGGACCCGTCCAAGCTGGACTTCATCCGCCGCCGGGTTTTCACCCACCACGGCCGCGTGGCCGGCACCTTCCGCAAGGGCCGCCAGCTGATCGCCGGCGACGCCGCGCACCTGATGCCGGTGTGGATGGGCCAAGGCTGGAACTCCGCCATGCGCGACGCCACTAACCTCGGCTGGAAGCTGGCCGCCGTCACCGCCGGACAGGCCGGCGACGAACTGCTGGACACCTACACCGCCGAGCGCAAGGATCATGCCAAGGCCATGGTGGATTTGTCCATGACCTTCGGAAAGTTCATCAAGATCACCAACCCTGCCGGCGCCCTGGCACGCGATGCCGCCTCGTCGGTGCTGAACCTCTTCCCGTCCGTCAAGAGCTACTTCGCGGACATGAAGTTCAAGCCGATGCCGCGCTACAAGCAGGGCGTCCTGGCTGACCCGACGACGCAGGAGTCCGGCCGCGCCGCCTCCGTGCTCACGAGCAGGCTGATCCCGGTGCGGACGGCCAACAGCAAGGTCTCCCCCGTCGGCCTGCAGTTCCCGCAGCCGCGGGTCAACTCCAAGGACGCCCCGAACGTCCTGCTCGATGATGCCATCGGCAACTGGTGGTCCGTCGTGGTGTGGGGCAACAGCCCCAAGGACGTGCTCCCGCAGGAGTCGCTGGACAAGCTGCGCGCCCTCGGCGCGCGCCTGGTCTGCATCCTGCCGGAGACCCAGCGCGAATGGGCTGAACAGTATATGGGCGAGGACGTCCTGGTGCTCGGCGACCACACCGGCCGGATGAAGAAGTGGTTCGATGACCGCCCGACCCCGCTGGTCTTCCTGCGCCCCGACCGTTTCGTCGCCGGCGCGTGCCTGACCCAGCACGCCCCCGCCACCTTGGACGCGATCCTGCGCTCGATGGCCTTCATCGCACCGGCCGAGCCAGCCGGCGTCGTGATTGCCGACGACGCCGCGGTGCTGGCCAAGTAGCGTCCCAACCTCAGCCAAGAAACTTCCCGGAAGGAAAAACATGACCATCCAGATTCCCGACTACAAAACTGATTCGTTCTTTGGCCTCGAGGACAAGTGGCTCGAAACGGCTCCGGGCGAGCTGACGCACTACCACGAGGCTGGCGAGGGCACCCCGATCCTGTTCCTGCACGGGTCCGGGACCGGGGTGACCGCCGCGGCCAACTGGTGGCTGAACCTGCCCGAGCTCTCCGAAACCGGCCGCTGCATCGCGATCGACTCGATTGGCTACGGCCAGAGCGTGGTCGCCGAAGGCACCGAGTATGGGATCCGGGAATGGGTCCGCCACGCGGTGCGCGTGCTGGACGCGCTGGGCATCGAGAAGACCTGGATCGTGGGCAACTCGATCGGCGGCTGGGTCGCCATGCAGTTCGCCATCGACTTCCCAGAACGCCTGCTGGGCATCGTGTCCATGGGCACCGGCGGGGCGAAGAAGACCGCCGCGCTGGCCGGGCACGCCAAGCCGGAACTGTCCGAGGCCGGCATCCGCCGCACCCTGGAGCAGTTCGTCGTGGACAAGTCGCTGGTCACCGACGAGCTGGTCTCGCTGCGCTACGCGGCCGCGCTGAACGACACCGCCTCGGACCGGCTGATCGAGGTCGTTACCGCCCGGGACCGGGACCGGGACGCGCTGCCGCTGGACTTCGAGGTGCTGGCCAAGCTTGAGATCCCGGTACTGCTGATCCACGGGATGCAGGACGTCGTCATCCCGGTCTCCCGCACCTGGGAACTGCTTAACGTCATCCCGAACGCGGACGCGCACATCTTCAGCCAGTGCGGCCACTGGTCCCAGGTCGAACGCGCCGAGGAATTCAACACCGTCATCAAGGACTACCTGGCCGCCCACGGCATCACCCGCTGATTTCCGTTCGCAGCCTCCCCGCATGCTTCGCGTCCGGGGACCCCTGGCTGCTCTCTTAGCCCAACCAAAGGAGCACCGCCGTGACCCAGGCTTTGATCTGCATGTCCCACAGCCCGCTGCTGGAACACACCAACCCGCCGGCCGAGGTCAAGGCCGCCGTCGAGGCCGCCTTCGACCAGGTCCGCGAATTCGCCCGGGAGTTCAACCCGGACCTGGTCATCAACTTCGGCCCGGACCACTACAACGGCTTCTTCTACGACCTGATGCCCCCGTTCTGCATCGGCTACGAGGCCCTGGGCACCGGCGACTACAACTCTTGGGAAGGACCGATCAACGTCCCCACCGGAACCGCCGAGGACCTCGCCGCCTACGTGATCGACCAGGACATCGACACCGCGATCTCCCGGAAGATGGAGGTGGACCACGGCGCCGTGCAGCCGATGGAAATCATCTTCGGCGGCCTGGACAAGACACCGGTCATCCCGATCTTCGTCAACTCCGTCGCCCGGCCGTTCACCAAGGTCTCCCGGGTCCGCAAGTTCGGCCAGGCCGTGGGCGAATACTTCCGGAACACGGACAAGAAGGTCCTGTTCATCGGCTCCGGCGGGCTCTCCCACGACCCGCCGGTACCGCAGATCGCCACCGCCACCGAGGAACAGCGCGCCTTCCTCACCGAGGGCCGCCATCCCACCCCCGAAGCCCGCGCCGCCCGCGAGGCCAACACCATCAACACCGCGATCAAGTTCGCCGCCGGCGAAGCCACCATCATGGACCTGAACCCCGATTGGGACCGCGCGTTCCTGGAGGTCTGCAAGTCCGGCAACGTCGAAGCCTTCGATGCCTACAACGCCGACGACATGGACGCCGCCGCCGGACACTCCTCCCACGAGGTACGCACCTGGGTCGCCGCGTACTCCGCCCTGCGCGCCTGCGGCGAATACGACGTGACCTACGAGTTCTACCAGCCGATCAAGGAATACATCGCCGGCTTCGGCGTCACCACCGCCGTCCTCAAATAACCACCACGGCGGCAGCCGCTGAGGCTTGCTTACCTGACGACGGCGGCGGCCGGCTTCCGTACGGATGCCGGCCGCCGCCGTCGTTATTATTTGGGTTCCGTCCCCAGCCTCCGCGGCTCCAGCCCGAGGCTTGCCGCCAGTTCCTCCTCGGTTGTGCCCTCAAGCTCGTCCGCGCGGGCGAGCAGGAGGTCGATGGCCAGCCGCAGCAGGGTGTTGTCGGTGATCCGCTCCCCCGTGGTCTTTCCGTCCGGCGACTGCCTGCCGTTGTTCAGGCGCCGGGCGAGGACGGTGAGCGCGTCGGCTTGCTCGTCGTAGACCCGGGCTTCGCGACGCCGCAGCTGCAGGTACTTCGGAACTCTGTGAGTTCCAGACTCCGTTTGTTCCGGCGTCGATGCGGCGGGCGCCCCGGCTGCCCGGGCAGGCTCCGCAGCTGCCGGCGCCACCGGTGCGTCCTGCCGATTGGCCCGGATCAGCCGGCCGACGCCCTTATCCCTGGCCGCACGCGGGGCCAGTCCGGTCAGGGTACGGCGCACCGGTTCCGTCATCGTGCAGCTCCCGTTCCGGCCCGCATCTGGTCGGAGGGTGGCGCCTCGCCGGACGAAATGCGGGCGATAATCTCTTCGCCCAGGGCCTGGAAGTCCTCGGCAACCCCGACGGCGCTCTTGGAACGGGGGCCGTCATGCTGGACGTTATTGCGCCGCAGCTCCCACCATTTGGGCGCGGCAAGAACCGCCTCCTCCAGTTCGAAGGCGAGCAGCCCGCGTTCCCGGCTCTCCTGCGCGGCAGCCTCGGCATGCCTGATGGCAGTGGTGAGGACCGGCGCACCGTCGCCCAGATCCTCGCGGATACCCTCCCGCGCGGCCTCCACCACGCGGTGCGCCGAGCGGTTGACGCCGAAGAGCACCACGCCCAGCAGGTCCAGGTGCGGGTTGATGTCGATGACGGCGTCCAGCCGGCGTGCCACGTCCCGCAGCCCCTTCCGTGAGGAGGCATCCGTCTTGACCGGGATCAGCGCCCACCGGGCGGCCGCCAGCGCTGCCTGCTGCAGGGTTTCCTGGCCGGGCGGGCAGTCGACGAAAACCAAGTCATAGTCCTGCGCGACCGGGGCGAGTGCCTCCGCCAGGGCGGACTTGGCAGCCAACGGGTCTTTGCGGGCCTTCAGGGTCAGCCCCGCCGCAGCCGCGTCCAGGTGGGCGCCGCCGATGAGCACGTCCAGGTTCCGGCGGATGCCTGCCGCCGGCTGCGCCGCAGCACCGGAGACCAGAGTGCGCGAGAGGGCCAGCCCGTCGTCGTTGACCGGCTTGTGGGTGTAGCCGAGCTCTTCGGCGAGGTTGCCCTGCGGGTCCATGTCCACCAGCAGGACCCGGTAGCCGCTGGCTGCCAGCATGCCACCAAGGTTCGCGGTAATCGTTGTCTTGCCGACTCCGCCTTTGCCGTTCACGACGGCAATGACGCGCTCAAGGCCTGGCCTCATGATCCCTCCCCTGTCAGGTGGATACCACCTTGCCACCGGCGCTGCCGGGTGTCCCGACGGCGCGCCGGAAGTCTGTTAGTTCGCGAGTCCACGGCTGCCGAACTCACAGACTCCGTTAGTCAGTTACTCCGTCATCCCTCAGCCAAGACGCTGTTGCGCGGCAGCTGCCGACCCAGCGCCAGGGCCGCCGTGCGCACGGCCGGGGCCACCCGGTGCACGTCCAGATGCCCCACCTTGGCCGAGACGGACAGCGCCGCCACCAGGGCGCCGCCGGCATCCAGCACCGGGCTGGCTGCGCAGAAGCTGTCCGGTGCGGATTCGTTCCGTTCGTAGGCCACCCCGTCCGCCGCGATCTCCGCCAGGGCCTTACGCAGGGCCGCTTCGTCGGTGATGGTGTCCGGGCCGACGCGGGGCAGGCCGCCGGCGATAACCTGGTCCAGCACCTCCGGCGCGGAAAAAGCCAGCATCGCCTTTCCGACGGCGGTGGCGTGGGCCGGCAGCCGCCCGCCCACCCGGGAGGGCAGTGGCGGAGTACCCTTGCCGCGCAGGATCTCGATGTAGACCACCTCCGTGCCGTCCAGCAGAGCCAAGTGGATGGTCTGCCCGGTGGCGTTGCGCAGGTCGGCCATAAACGCGATGGCCCGCCGGCGCAGCTCCTTCGGCGTGGCCGCCAGCTGGCCGAGTTCGAACAGGGCCAGGCCAAGGCGGAGGGACTGCCCGTGGCGTTCCAGGTACTGCAGGCGTACCAGTTCCGTGGTCAGCCGCGAGACGGTGGACTTGGCCAGGCCGGTCCGCCGGGCCAGTTCCGAGACCCCGAGGGTCCGGTCCTGGACCTGGAAGGCGCCCAGGATCAGGGCGGCGCGTTCCAGCACCGAGGACGAGCTGTTCCATTCAGCGGTACGCATGATTGCAGTGTCGCGGATTGGGGCCGCACAATCAAGACCGAACACCGGCCCTTATTCAGGGGTCCGGCGCAACAGACTAGGAGCCACCGTGAACCCTGCCATCGCAAAGGACGTCCTGCAGCAGTTCGCCGACGAACTGCTCGAAGCCTCCCGGACAATGGTCCCGGTGGCACCGCTGCGGGACCGGCTGGAGGGCATGGGCCTGCAGGACGCGTACGAGATCCAGGAGGCGCAGCTGCGCCACCACCTCGCGGCGGGCCGGGTGCTGGCCGGGCGCAAGGTGGGCCTGACCTCGCTGGCGATGCAGGCCCAGCTGGGCGTGGACTCGCCGGACTTCGGCTTCTTCTTCGACGACATGGTCCACCACGAGGACGCCCGGATCCCGGCCGCCGGGTTCATCGCCCCGAAGGTCGAGCCCGAGTTCGGCTTCGTGCTCAAGGAAGACCTCTCCGGCCCCGGCGTAACCCGCGAACATGCCGCCGCCGCGATCGGCGAAGTCTACGCCGCGATCGAGATCATCGACTCGCGCATTGCCAACTGGGACATCAGGCTGGTGGACACCGTGGCGGACAACGCCTCCTGCGGCGCCATCGCCGTCGGACGCACCCCGCTGCCGGTCGCCGTCGAGGATCTGGCCGCCGTCGAATGCACGCTGCGGATCAACGGCGAGGCACGCGAATCCGGAACCGGTGCCGCCGTGATGGACGACCCTGTCGCCCCGCTGGCCTGGCTGGCCAATGTCCTGGGCGAACAGGGCGTGGCACTGAAGGCCGGACAGTTGGTGCTGCCGGGCTCCTTCACGAAGGCCCTGCCCGTGGTGGCCGGCGAATCCGCCACTGCCGACTTCGGGGACCTGGGCTCCCTGACCATCAACTTCAGCTAACTCCGGACCAAAGGACCATCCCCATGACAGTGACCAGGAAAAAGACGGCCGCGATCGTCGGCTCCGGCAACATCGGCACCGACCTGATGTTCAAGATCATGCGCCGCAGCCAGAACGTCGAGGTCAAGTACATGATCGGCATCGACCCCAACTCGGACGGACTGGCGCGCGCGGCGCGCCTGGGCGTCACCGTCTCGGCCGAGGGCGTGGACTGGCTGCTGGCCCAGGACGAACTGCCGGACTTCGTCTTCGAGTGCACCTCGGCCAAGGCGCACGCCGCCAACGCGGACAAGTACAAGGCCGCCGGCATCCACGCGATCGACCTGACCCCCGCCGCCGTCGGCCCCTACCTGGCGCCCGTGGTGAACCTGGACTCGCTGACGGACGTCATGAACGTCAACATGATCACCTGCGCCGGCCAGGCCACCACCCCGATCGTGGCCGCCGTCTCCTCGGTGGTCCCGGTCGACTACGCCGAAATCGTCGCCTCGATCGCCTCGAAGTCCGCCGGCCCGGGCACCCGCGCCAACGTGGACGAATTCACCGAAACCACCGCCAAGGCCCTGGAAGTCATCGGCGGCGCCAAGCGCGGCAAGGCGATCATCATCATCAACCCGGTGGAGCCGCCGATGATCATGCGCAACACTATCTACTGCGCCATCCCGGCCGAGGCCGCCGAGCCCGGCCAGACCCAGGACGCCATCCGCACCGCCATCGACGAGGCCGCCGCGAAGATCCGCGACTACGTGCCCGGCTACGAGCTGCGCGTCGAACCGCAGTTCGACACCGCCCGCGAGGACTGGAACGGCAACGGCCGCGTGGGCGTGTGGGTCCAGGTCAAGGGCGCCGCCGACTACCTGCCCGAATACGCCGGCAACCTGGACATCATCACCGCCGCCGCCACCCGCACCGCAGACCTGCTGGCCGAGCGCATCGACGCCGCCGCCGAGACCATTGGAGCAAACGCATGAGCACCGCCGCCGAATACAGTGTCCGTCTGACCGACACGACCCTGCGCGACGGCTCGCACGCGATGAGCCACAAGTTCACGGTCGGCCACGTGCGCTCCACCGTGCGCGCCCTGGACGACGCCGGCGTGAAGGTCATCGAGGTCACCCACGGCGACGGGCTGGGCGGCTCCTCGTTCAACTACGGCTTCTCGCTGACCCCGGAGCTGGAGCTGGTCCGCGCCGCCGTGGACGAAGCCAAGCAGGCCAAGATCGCCGTGCTCATGCTCCCGGGCCTGGGCACCATCCACGACCTGAACCAGGCACACGAGGCCGGCGCGTCCGTGGCCCGCATCGCCACGCACTGCACCGAGGCCGACATCTCGATCCAGCACTTCCAGCACGCCCGCAAGCTGGGCATGGAAACCGTGGGCTTCCTGATGCTCTCGCACCGGGTCTCCCCCGAGGAACTGGCCAAGCAGGGCCGGATCATGGCCGACGCCGGCTGCCAGTGCGTCTACGTGGTGGACTCTGCCGGCGCGCTGATCCTCGAGGACGTCTCCGACCGCGTCTCCGCCCTGGTCGCCGAGCTCGGTTCCGACGCGCAGGTGGGCTTCCACGGCCACCAGAACATGAGCTTCGGCGTGGCCAACTCCGTGTTCGCCGTGCGCGCCGGGGCCCGGCAGATCGACGGCACCCTGGTCGCCCTGGGCGCCGGCGCCGGCAACTCCCCCACCGAAGTGCTCGCCGCCGCCTTCGACCGCCTCGGGATCAACACCGGCGTGGACGTGCAGGGCCTGATGGCCGCCGCCGAAGACGTGGTCAAGCCCTACATCACCCGCATGCCGGTGATGGACCGTGCGTCCATCATGCAGGGCTACGCCGGGGTCTACTCCTCCTTCCTGATCCACGCCGAGCGCGCCGCCGACCGTTACGGCGTCCCGGCTTGGAAGATCCTCGAAGAGGTCGGCAAGGCCGGCTACGTCGGCGGCCAGGAAGACATGATCGTCGACGTCGCGGTGCAGCTGGCGGGCGCGAACGCGTAACCACCGGCACCGGGGTTAGCCTCGCGGCAGCCGGAAGGGCCGTCATCCACAAGGGTGGATGACGGCCCTTCTGTATGTCCGGGTTATCCACACCTCCGGCCGGAGGGCTGGTGGCGCCGTGTGCGGGAGGTCAGGGTGGTAGCAGCGCAGCACCTCCAACGGAAGGGCACCAGCATGGGACGGAATGCTCGACGGCGTCATGGCGGCCCCCGTGCCCGGGGGTACCGCCCGCCGGCGTCGATCGCGGCCGCCGAAACCGGCGCCCTCGCACCCGAATTCAGAGCCTGGTTCGGCAACGGCGGTCCGCAGGAGGATCAGTCCGCCATCATGGCGTACGTCCAAACAGTCCTGGCGGTCCATCGTGAGCTTCGGCCACGCACCAGCGCCACCTCGTTCACCGCCCTTGGCATCGAGGCCGCGGTCTGCCTGTCCGTCGACTCCTTCTGCGCGGGGGACGATTACTTCTATATGCCGTTTGTGACCTCGATGTCAGTGTTCACCAACTTCCTGGAGCAGACCGGCCGGTGGACGGGTACGGACGAGCAGTTGCAGGAACTGAGGATCTTCTACCGGCGGGCGCACCTGGGGTACGCCGCGCTCGGGCCCGTCCGCGGCTTCGACTGGACTGAGCCGGACCAGTCCGAGCGGCTGGAGCTCCTCGCCGGGCTGCCGGTGACGCTGCGGGCTGACCGGCTGCTCGCCGCGCTGGTGACACGCCTTCGGGATGACCCCACGCTCCCGTGGCGGCAGGCGGTCCGGGCCGCTGCTGCCCTGGGTGCCCCGAGTGCCCCGGCAGGAGAACACGTACTGGCCGAGGTGTTCACGACCCTGAGGGGACTGGGCCTCGGTTCCTTCTCCGGCACCGCGGACCAGTTGGCCGAAATCCGCCAAACAATGAACGACGGCGACGCCGACGACCGTCTGGAACTGCTGGAGATGCTCGCCTACACATTCTTCGAAGTCGCCTTCAGCATCGGCTGTGCCGTTACCGACCGGGACGAGGACAGCACAGGATATGCACTGGGCCGGCTCCTGGCACAGGCAGCTTCGACCACCGGCTCGGTGTCGCGGCTGGTCCTCTCGAATCCGGGCGTGCTGGTTCCAGCCGGTCAAACCGAGGAAACCACCAAGCTTTACGCAGAGGTAGGCCGGCAGCTTGAGTATCTGCATGGACTGGGCCTGGTGGTGCTCGGAAAGGACATCGCCGTTCCCCTCGCCCTGCGGCGGGCAGTCCTCGAGGCCTGGGAGGATGTGAGGCGCGATTCCCTGGCATCCTGACCGTGTTAGGTAGCTACAATTAGTTTGGAACTGTAGCCACCAAGGAGCACACTTGGGCATCGGAATCAGGGACTTAAAGAACCACTTGAGCCGGCACATTGCCGAGGTCGTGCGCAACGGCACACCGATCACGATTACGGATCGTGGAAAACCGGTTGCGCGTCTGGCCCCGCTCGAGGGGGACAGCGTGCTCGAAAAGCTCATCGCCGACGGAACCGTGACCCGGCCCCACGGACCCAAACGGCAGGTCGGCGAGCCGCTTGTCATCGAGGGAACGGTCAGCGACTTGGTGACCGGGCAGCGTGAATGATCACGTACTGGGATACGTCCGCCTTCGTCCCGCTCCTTGTCCTCGAGCCTGGCTCGGCCGCGTGTCGCCGGCTCTGGCACGCCACTGATGTTCCCCTGGCAACGAGGCTGCTGTTCGTTGAGACGGCTGCCGCGCTGGAGCAGGCGCATCGGATTGGCCGGATTGGCGGAGGCCAGCTCCGCATCCTGATGGCGGAGCTGGAGTCCTACTGGGACAGCTTCGGGATTGTCGAATTGGATGACAAGTTGATGCGGGCGTCGGCGAAGGCAGCCGGACGGTTTGCCCTGCGCGGCTACGATGCGGTCCACTGTGCCGCCGGACTGGCCGTATCCCGTGATCCCGCTGCGGTGCTCATTTCCGGAGACTCTAGGCTTCTCGCGGCCTGGCAGGCGTCAGGTGCCGCGACGGCCGACACGGCACCAAGGTAAGTCCTACCGGACTGCGCCGCTTCCCGTTCCCTGCCCAGTTAGGATCGGAGGACAGGGACAACGGAGGGAAACCAGATGGCGGAAGGTGTCCCGGGCGGGCACTTCGGGCCCACCCGGCAGGTACCGGCCCTCGCCCGCACTGAGGTGGCAGCCGGCGGTGTCGGCGTGGTCGAACACCCGCTGCGCGCTCCGGGGCCAGCGGACGTGGAGCTGACCATCACGCTCTGCGGCCTGTGCGGCGCCGACATCGTGATCTACCGGGCGGACCCGGCCTTCGACTGGGTCCGGCCCGGGACGGTGCTGGGCCAGGAGGCCGTCGGCGTGGTCTCGGCCACCGGCCTGCTCGTACCGGACTGGCCCGCCCCTGGAACCCGGGTCGTCCCGCTGGCCGTGATCGGCTGCGGCCGCTGCGAGGCCTGTGCCGCCGACCGGCCGGAAGACTGCCGATGGCGCAGTTCGCTGGGCCTGGGCCGGCACGGTGCTGCTGCCGGCCGCACCATCGTCCCGTGGCGGAGCCTGCTGCCGGTTCCCGACAGCCTTCCGGACACGACGGCGGTGCTCGCCGAACCGACATCCATCGCCTGGCGCGCGGCCAGCGTCGTCGGCAGGACCGGCCCCGGGGACAGAGTGGCGGTATCCACCACCCGTGCCGTTGGACTGCTCGCCGCCCTGATCGCCCAAAGCCGGGGCGCCGACGTCGTCATGTTCGGCCGGGACGGTCCGAAGCACAAGAGCCGCCGCGAGCTGGCTGAAAGGCTGGGTCTGCGCGCCACCATGTCCCTGGAACCGGACAGCATCGACATCTGGATCGAGGCCTCGGGTTCCGGCAAGCAGCTGGCCACCGCCGTCGATGCGCTGCGGCCCGGCGGCCGCCTGGTGCTGGTCGCGCTGTATGCCACCGGCGCACAACAGCCAGTCAGCACCCTGCCCGGCAAGAAGCTCACGGTGCTGACCAGCTACTCCTCCAACCGCGCGGACTACGAGGCGGCACTGGAGTTCCTGACCACCGTGCCCCGGCTTGGGGACGAACTGGTCAGCGTCTATCCGATGAGCCGAGCGGTCGAGGCGCTGCACGATGCGGCCGAGGGGTCGGCAGCGGACGGCAGCGCACTGTTCAAGGCAGTGCTGCAGCCCAATCCCTGACCCCTCCTTCATCCACCCCCATTCGCCACCCCGTAGGCTTGCCACTTAACGACCTTCTTGGCCTTGAAAAGGTCGGTCGGAGCTGAGAGTCAGACGGCGGACTGCTGGCGCAGCTGTTGGGTGATCTTGTGGGCTTCTTCCAGCAGCAGCCTGCCCAGGAACTGCTGCCGCTCCGGACGGAACCGCTGCTCGATCCCGGTCAGGGACAGGGCCCAGGCCGGACGGTCGTTGCGGTCGAAAACAGCCGCGCCCATCCCCCAGCTGCCTTCCAGAATCAGGCCGGGGTTCACCGCATAGCCGTCCCGCCGGGTCTGCGCCAGGATCCCCCGGATAGTCTCCGGCGTGTGGCCGGGGCCGAACCGGCCTTCGCGGGACGCGGTGTCCGCCAGCAGCCGGTCCACTTCGTCGTCGGGCAGGAATGCGAGGATGGCCAGTCCTGCCGACCCCACGCCGAGCGGCAGCCGCAGCCCTTCGTGCAGCACGAAGGAGCGCAGCGGAAAGCTGCCCTCCTCGCGGACCAGGCACACGGTTTCATCACCGCGGCGGATCGACAGGAACGCGCTTTCGCCGGTCTCGTCCGCCAGCCGGCGCAGGCCCGGCCGGGCCAGGTCCTCGATCGCGAACCGGCCGGCGGCCACGGTGCCCATCACATAGAGCTCCGGACCCAGGTACCAGGTACCGGACTCGGCATTGTGGTCCAGCAGGCCTTCCGCCGCGAGCGCGGCCAACAGCCGGTACACGGTGGGACGGGTCAGTCCGGAGGCCCTGACGATTTCCGGCAGCGATGCACCGGCGTCGGCTGAGCGCGCCACAATGCGCAGCAGCAGCGCCACCCGGCCGACTACCTGCGTGCCCTGCACCTGCTGTCCCGCCATGCTTCCCCTTTCTTATTTCCACATTATGGACAGCTTATCGAAGACTGTCCACGCTGTGAATAGGAGATTCTATGACCCATTGACGCTACTTCGGGACCGCGGATAGGCTGCGGGGAGATTCAGGGTCCACAACATGGACAGCAACGCGTGGATGATTGCAACTGCCTGCCGGACCCCCCAACTCTCAACGAGGAGCAGAACATGTCAAAGCTTTCCGCAGATCCGGCGGCGGCACTTCGGGATGTGCTGAGCGATGGGATCACCATCGCCGTCGGCGGCTTCGGCCTGTCCGGTATTCCGGCGGACCTGATCGACGCGGTCCGGGATTCGGGCGTGCGGGACCTGACCATCGTGTCCAACAACATGGGTGTGGACGGCAAGGGCCTGGGCGTGCTGATCGAGTCCGGCCAGGTGAAAAAGGTGCTGGCCTCCTACGTGGGCGAGAACAGGCTCTTCGCCGAGCAGTTCCTGGCCGGCAGCCTGGAGGTCGAGTTCAACCCGCAGGGCACCCTGGCCGAGCGGCTGCGCGCCGGCGGCGCCGGGATCCCGGCCTTCTACACCAGGACCGGCGTCGGCACGCAGATCGCCGAGGGCAAGCCGCATGAGACGTTCGACGGCGAACTGTACGTCCAGGAACGCGGCATCGTTGCCGACGTCGCCCTGGTCCACGCGCACACCGCGGACACCGACGGCAACCTCGTCTACCGGTACACCGCCCGGAACTTCAACCCGGTGGTGGCCACCGCCGGCAAGGTCACGGTTGCCGAGGCCGAGGTCATCGTGCCGGCCGGGGAACTGCACCCGGACCACATCGTGACCCCCGGGGTCTACGTCCAGCGCCTGGTGCAGGCCTCCGGCCGCACCAAGGACATCGAGCAGCGCACCGTCCGCCCCCGCCCCGCCGCCGTCGGCGCCTGAGGCACCCCAACTTTAAGGAGAAGAACCATGGCCTGGACCCGGGACGAAATGGCGGCCATCGCCGCCACCGAACTGAACGACGGCGACTACGTCAACCTCGGCATCGGCATCCCCACGCTGGTAGCCAACAACCTCCCCGACGGCGTGCGGGTCACCCTGCAGTCCGAGAACGGCCTGCTCGGCATGGGCCCGTTCCCGTACGAGGGCGAGGAGGATCCGGATTTGATCAACGCCGGCAAGCAGACCGTGACCATCCTGCCCGGCGGTTCGATCTTCGATTCGGCCACCAGCTTCGGCATGATCCGCGGCGGCCACGTCAAGGTCGCCATCCTCGGTGCCATGCAGGTCTCCGGGGCCGGGGACCTGGCCAACTGGACCATCCCCGGCAAGATGGTCAAGGGCATGGGCGGGGCGATGGACCTGGTCGCCGGCACCCCGCGCGTGGTGGTGCTCACCGAACACACGGCCAAGGACGGCAGCCCGAAGATCGTGGCCGAGTGCACCCTGCCGCTGACCGGCGTGGGAGTGGTGGACCGGATCATCACCGACCTGGCCGTGTTCGACATCGACGACGACGGCGGGACGCCCCGGCTGGTCCTGTCCCGGCTGGCGCCGGGCGTAAGTCTGGACGAGGTGCGGGAGAAGACCGAACCGGACTTCGCCCTCTCCCCCGACCTTGAAGCAGCATTCGACTCCGGCCGCGAGGCCGCCT
Organism: Arthrobacter hankyongi; assembly: GCF_022012395.1. GTDB lineage: Bacteria > Actinomycetota > Actinomycetes > Actinomycetales > Micrococcaceae > Crystallibacter > Crystallibacter hankyongi. Next base: position 26,549 of record NZ_JAKLTQ010000002.1, on the reverse strand, counting down.
TGGAAGGAACCCGCTCATGAGCCTGAAGGAAGAGTTCGGCACCGACATCCTGCTCACCGGCTGGAGCCACAGCCCGTTCGGCAAGCTCGCCGACCAGACGCTGGAATCCCTGATTGTCACCGTGGCGGCCGAGGCCATCACCAATGCCGGCCTCGAGCCGGGTCAGATCGACGAGATCTACCTGGGCCAGTTCAACTCCGGCCTGGTGCCCCTGGCCTTCGCCTCCTCGCTGGCCCTGCAGGTCGCCGACGAACTGGCCAACGTGCCGGCCACCCGGGTGGAGAACGCCTGCGCCTCCGGCTCGGCCGCCTTCCAGCAGGGCGCCAAGGCGCTGCTGGCCGGCACCGCCAGGAACGTGCTGGTGATCGGGGCCGAGAAAATGACCCACGCCGGCGCGGACGCGGTCGGCGCGGCCCTGCTCGGGGCGGCCTACGAAACCGCGGGCAAGGCCTCCACCACCGGCTTCGCCGGCCTCTTCGCCGAGACCGCCCGGCACTACGAAAAGCAGTACGGCGAAATCGGGGACGTGCTCGGCTCGATCGCGGCCAAGAATCACCGCAACGGCGTGGCCAACCCCTACGCCCAGCTGCGCCGCGACCTCGGCGAGGAGTTCTGCCGCACCGTCTCGGAGAAGAACCCGGTCGTGGCCGACCCGCTGCGCCGCACCGACTGCTCGCCGGTCTCCGACGGCGCCGCCGCGCTCGTGCTCACCGCCGGCACCGCCGCGGCGTCGGCGGCCACCGCCCCGGTGCGCCTGGCCGGCTTCGGCCAGGCCAACGACTTCCTGCCCGCCGCCAAGCGCGACCCGCTCGAATTCGCCGGGTCCCGGGCCGCCTGGGCCCGCGCCCTGGGCATGGCCGGGATCGGCCTGGACGAGCTGGACCTCGCCGAGGTGCACGACTGCTTCACCATCGCCGAACTGATCATGTACGAGGTCATGGGACTCACCGAACGCGGCCAGGGCCGGCGCGCCATCGAGGAAGGCCTCGTCTACCGGGACGGCAGGCTGCCGGTCAACCTCTCCGGCGGACTCAAGGCCAAGGGCCACCCGGTGGGCGCCACCGGCGTCTCCCAGCACGTGGTCACCGCCATGCAGCTGACCGGTACCGCCGGGGAGATGCAGCTGCCCGGTGCCCGGCGGGCCGCCGTGCACAACATGGGCGGACTCGCCGTCGCCAACTACGTCAGCGTGCTCGAAGCCGTCTAAAGAGTTGGGGTGCGGGAGCACCCCAATCGCTACGCCGCGGCGTCGTCGGTGGACGGAAGCGAATAGGAACGCGCGGCCCTGGCTCCGGCCAGGGCCGCCGCCGCGATGGTCACCAGTGCGCCGAGGATCAGCGCCGCGGCCTCGCCGGGGAGCAGCAGCCGGCTGCCGATCGCCACCGCCGCGACCGGCACGCCCAGCTGCGAGGCAGAGAGCGCGCCCAGCGGCAGCGGCTGGCCCAGGAACCGGGTGGCGCAATGGACAAGCAGGGCGCCGGCCCCCAGCGCCAGCCCGAGCAGGACCATGTCCGGATGCTGGCCCAGGTCACGCAGGTTCAGCGAGGCCCCGAGCCAGACGAAGAATACCGGACCGAGGAAGCCGTCGCTGACCGCGAATAGCTGGTGGGCCAGCCGCCGCGGTTCGCCCACGGCCGAGACGACCAGGCCGAAGGAAAAGCCGGCGAACAAGATGGAGGTGTGGCTGAAGACGGCCAGCCCTGCCAGCGCAAAAAGAATGGCCAGCTGGAGCCGCAGTTCGAGCGCGAACCTCCGCTCCTCGGACAAGTGGTGCATGCGCCGGCGGCCGCCGCTGAGTTCAAAGCGGCGCAGGATAACGAACAGCACTGCGGCGCAGGCGGCCACCGCGAGCGTGCCGAGCGCCGCACGCGGTGCATGCGGCGGATCGATCGCCAGCGGCAGGGCCACGATCGCCGCGATGTCCGCGAGCGCCACCTGTGCGGTCAGGGCCAGCACCTGGACGCCGCCCAGCCGCAGCGAATCGATGATCGGCAGCACCAGGGCGGCCGAGGACGAGGCCAGCAGCACGATGTAGAGCGGCGCGTGCCCGGTGCCGAAGCCGGCCGCAATGCCCCAGCCGACCGCGACGGCGAAGAGTGCCGCCGCGGCCGCGCGCAGCGCACCGCTGCCCAGCGCCGGGCGGATCAGACGGTCCCGGACCGGTACATGGGAGCCGGCCACGAACATCACCAAGGCGAAGCCGAGGTCGGCCAGGAAGGTGAACGTCGGGTCCGAGCTGTCCACCAACTGCAGGCCGGACCGGCCGATGGCGATGCCGGCCAGTAGTTCGCCCAGGACCACCGGCAGGTGCCAGCGCCGCGGCAGCGCGAGCAGCGGCCCCAGCAGTGCGACGACGGCGATCAGCGCCAAGCCCGGGAATCCCACCTAGGATTCCTCCCCTGCCTGCTTGGTCGGCATAGGCAACCTCCCGACAACGGCCCCGCCGGGACCAGTTCCTGGATCGAGGATAGTCCCGGCGGGGCCGGAAACCGCGCAGCCCGCCGGCCACGGTCACGGCCCAAGACGATCTACCCGGCCCTCCACCCGCAGGCCGGAGGCGGGCCTGGGAGGGCGGTCGACCACCAGGGGTATCCGGGGCTACCGTTGAAGTGGTACCGGAGATGGACGAGTTCGACGAACTGCTGGCCACGGCGCGGACGGCGTACGCCCGCGGGGACTGGCACGCCGCGCACCGGCAGCTGACCCGAGCCCAGACACTGTCCGAGCTAGCTACCGGGGACCTGAACATCCTGGGCAGCGCGGCCTGGTGGCTCGGGCAGGCCAAGGAATCATTGGAGATTTCCGAACAGGTCTACCACCGCCTGGAGGATGACGGTGATGCCTCCGGTGCGGCGATGACGGCCCTGAACCTCGGACTGCTCTGGCTGATCCGGCGCGACCAGGTGATCGCCTCCGGTTGGATCAACCGCGCCCGGCGGATCCTGCATGATCTGCCGGAAGGCCCGGAACACGGGTATCTCATCTTTCTCGACGCCGTGCTGGAGCTGGACTATCTGGATCTGGCGCCGGCCCCGGAGGACGCGGACAGGTTGCAGGAGCTCGGCCGGCGCCTGCGGGCGCCCGCGCTCACCTCGTTCGGTTTGGTCCTCGCCGGCATGGCCGACATCCGCAGCGGCAGTACGGCGTCGGGTTTTGCCCAACTGGACGAAGCCATGCTGCCGGTGCTCGCCGGCCAACTGCCGGCGGAATGGGCAGGCGGAATCTACTGCATGGTGATCCATGCCTGCCACGAGCTGGCCGACCTGCCGCGGATGCGGGCCTGGACCCAGGCCACCGAGCAGTGGTGCGGGCAGTTCACCGGCGAGGTGGTGTATTCGGGCATCTGCCGCGTCCACCGGTTGCAGCTGCTGAGCATCGAAGGAGGCTGGGCAGCCGCCGAACAGGCCATCGCGCAGAGCGGGGCCGAGTTGGTGGGCCTGAACAACTGGGTCGCGGGCGAAGCGTTCTACCAGCTGGGCGAACTCCGCCGGCTGCGCGGGGACTATGACGGCGCACGCGAAGCCTACGCGCGGGCACGCGGCTTGGGTACGGAACCGCAGCCCGGCGAGTCGCTGCTCCAGCAGGCCGGCGGGAAGCAGGAGGCGGCCTGGGCCGGCCTGTGCGCCGCGCTGGCCGGACGGGACCGGCTGTCTGGCGCGCGGCTGCTGGAGTCCGCCGTCGAAATCGCCTTGGCCCTGGGGCTGGCGGACGAGGCGCAGCGGCTGTGCGGCCAACTGGAGGACACCGCAGCCGAATTCGGCACCTCGGGCTTCCGGGCCTGGGCCGGCCAGGCGCGGGCCGCGGTGCTGCTGGCACAGTCCCGGCATGCCGAGGCCCTGTCCGTGCTGCAGGCCGCCGCACGCGAGTACCGCAACCTGCATGCCCGCTACGAAACGGCGAAGGTCTACGAGCTGCTCGCCCAGGCGCACCGCGGACTGGGCCAGCCCGACGCCGCCGCGGCGGACTCGGCGACGGCGCTGGCCATCTACCGCGAGCTCGGCGCCGTGCCGGATGTACAGCGGCTTGACGGCGCCCGGCTGCCCGGCGGGCTGACCGAGCGCGAGGCGGACGTGCTGGCCTGCATCGCCTCCGGAGCCAGCAACAAGGAGACGGCCGAGGCCCTGTTCATCAGCCAGAAGACCGTCGGCCGGCATCTGGCCAACATCTTTGCCAAGCTCGGCGTCTCCTCGCGCACGGCGGCCGCGGCCTGGGCGCACGAGCACGGGCTGCGGGCGCACCTGTAACGTTCAGCGGCTGCCCACCACCGGTCCTCCCTGCATAGATTGACCCATGCCCCCGTGCGCAATTTGGGTATCCTGCCCGACGCGCCGCCCCCGGCCTGCTCCGTAGCGTGGAAGGTGAATCAGCCACGCGGATGTGAAGGAGTAATGGTCATGGACATTGATCTGGCAGTCCTGGCCGGCGGTGTCTCCACCGTCATTTTCGCCGGCAGCGTCATGCCCATGCTCATCAAGGCGGTGCGGACCCGGGATCTGACGTCCTACAGCCTCGGCAACCTATTGCTGAGCAACACCGGCAATCTGTTCTACGCCGTGTATGTCTACAGCCTGCCGGCGGGACCCATCTGGGCGCTGCATGCCTTCTACATCTTCAGTACCGCGTTCATGCTGGCGATGTACCTGCGCCACACGGTCCGGCCCGGCCGGCGTATGCATAGTCCGTCCCAAGCGACCGAGGACCGGACGCCCGCCGTGCCGGCGCCGGCAGCAGCCCCCAGTTCCTAGCGTCACCTCGATCGGGCCACACCGGCCCGCAGCAACCGGAGGAAGAACAATGACCATCGACCAAGAAACCGCCCTGACGCACGAGCAGTTCGACGCCGAGGCCGCCCAGGCCCTCACCGGACGTTTCCTGGGCATCCTCAACGATGCCGCGATCGCCATGTTGACCAGCGTCGGCCACCAGACCGGCCTGTTCGAGACGCTGGCGGAGCTGCCCGCCGCCAGCAGCGAGCAGATCGCCGACGCGGCAGACCTGAACGAACGCTACGTGCGCGAATGGCTGGGCGGCATGACGGCGGCCCGCGTGGTCCGCTATGACCCGGAGGCCGGGACCTACTGGCTGCCGCGGGAGCATGCGGCCGTGCTGACCAGTGCCGCCGGCCCGAACAATATGGCCCTCCTGATGCAGCACGTCTCCATGATGGGCGAAGTGGAACAGCAGATCATCGAGCGGTTCCGGCATGGCGGCGGACTGTCCTACGCGGAGTACCCCCGCTTCCACCGGAACATGGCCCAGACCAGCGCCGCGGTGCACGACGCCGCGCTGCTGGACGTGATCCTGCCGCTGGCACCGGGCCTGGCCGACCGGCTGCGCGCCGGGATCGACGTCGCGGACATCGGCTGCGGCAGCGGCCACGCGGTGAACCTGATGGCCCAGGCCTACCCCGCCAGCCGGTTCACGGGCTACGACTTCTCCGAACAGGCCATCGGTGTTGCCCGGGATGAAGCCGAACGGATGGAGCTGGCCAATGCCGCCTTCGAGGTGCTCGACGTCGCAACCCTGGACGGGGAGGCCCGTTTCGACGCCGTCACGGCCTTCGATGCCATCCACGACCAGGCCCATCCGGCCACCGTGCTGCGCAATATCCACCGGACGCTGCGGCCGGGCGGGGTCTTCCTGCTGGTGGACATCAAGGCCTCCAGCAACGTGGAGGACAATATCGGTCTCCCGTGGGGCAGCTACCTGTACGCGATCTCGACCTACCACTGCATGAGCGTTTCCCTCGGGCTCGACGGCGACGGGCTGGGCACCGTGTGGGGCACCCAGCGCGCGCTGAGCATGCTCGCCGACGCCGGCTTCCGCAACATCGAGGTCAAGAACGTCGAGGCGGATCCCTTCAACGCCTACTTCGTCGCCGCGAAGTAGGCGGCACCACCGGCCCGGCGGCCCGGCCGCCGGGCCTCTGCCTGCGCGCCTGCCGGTTCCTTCCCGCCCGGCTTTGAACCTCCGCCCCCTGCTTTAGCCTTCAAGCAAGGCGCTGACGTGGGACGATGCGGCCGCAGATTTTCAATGGCGGGCGCGGCGGCACCGGCACGCCGCCCGGCGCCGCTGCCGAGGCCCCGCGCACCGTTTTCGATCCCCAGACAGGGCCTTCCCATGACCGTGTGGCGGGGGTTACACTTGTCTGCAATAAATGAATTACCTTCATTTATTTGGCCGTCAGCCGGTCACCAAGGAAGGAACATACAGTGGAAAACCTCGAACGCGACGTCGTCATCATCGGAGCCGGCCCCTCCGGCCTGACCGCTGCCACCGAACTGCAGCGGGCCGGGCTGAGCGTGGCCGTGCTGGAGGCGCGGGACCGCGTGGGCGGACGCACCTGGACCGACGTCGTCGACGGCGCGATGCTGGAGATCGGCGGCCAGTGGGTCTCCCCGGACCAGACCGCCCTGCTGCACACGCTGGACCGGCTCGGGCTGCAGACCTTCTCCCGCTACCGGGAGGGCGAGTCGGTGTACATCGACCCGGCCGGCAAGCGCACCCGCTACACCGGCGAAATGTTCCCGGTCAGCGAGGACACCGAGCGGGAAATGAACAAGCTGATCGAGACCCTGGACAAGCTCGCCGCGGAAATCGGCGCCAGGGAGCCGTGGGCCCACCCACTGGCCCGCGAGCTGGACACGATTTCCTTCCACCATTGGCTGCGCCGGCAGTCCACGGACGAAGAGGCCTGCAACAACATCGGCCTGTTCATCGCCGGCGGCATGCTGACCAAGCCGGCCCACGCCTTTTCCGCCCTGCAGGCGGTGCTGATGGCCGCCTCGGCCGGCTCCTTCACCAACCTGGTGGATGACGGTTTCATCCTGGACAAGCGCGTGGTCGGCGGGATGCAGCAGGTGTCGCAACGGCTCGCGGAGGAACTGGGCGACGGCGCCGTCTTCCTCAACGCCCCGGTGCGCACACTGCGCTGGTCCGGGGCTGACGGCCAGGGCCACACCGGCGGAACCGCCGTCACCGCCATCTCGGACACGGTCACGGTCAAAGCCCGCTATGCGGTCATGGCCGTGCCGCCGAACCTGTACTCGCGGGTCTCCTACGAGCCGCCGCTGCCGCGCCGCCAGCACCAGATGCACCAGCACCAGTCCCTCGGCCTGGTGATCAAGGTCCACGCCGTGTACGAGACCCCGTTCTGGCGCGAGGAAGGCCTGTCCGGCACCTGCTTCGGCGCCGGTGCGCTGGTGCAGGAGGTCTATGACAACACGAACCACGGCGACAGCCGCGGCACCCTGGTGGGCTTCGTCTCCGATGAGAAGGCCGACGCCGTGTTCGAGCTCAGCGCCCAGGAGCGCAAGGCCGCCATCCTGGCCTCGATCGCGGACTACCTGGGCGGGAAAGCGCTTTCGCCGGAGGTCTACTACGAGTCCGACTGGGGTTCGGAGGAATGGACCCGCGGCGCCTATGCGGCCAGCTACGACCTCGGCGGCCTGCACCGCTACGGCAAGGACCAGCTCACGCCGGTGGGACCGATCTACTGGTCCTGCTCGGACCTCGCCGCCGAGGGCTACCAGCATGTGGACGGCGCCATCCGCATGGGCGAGGCGACCGCCGCGCGGATCGTCGACGCCGCCCGGGCCTGACACCCACTACCGAAGGCGGAACAAGCCATGCGTTACATCGTCGGCTACATTGCCAACGAGCGGGGCCGCGACGCCGTCGCCCTCGCCTCGACCCTGGCCGCCCACACCGGCGGGGAACTGGACCTGACCATGGTCCTGCCGCAGGCCCAGCCGCCCGCGGCGCGCGTGCCCAGCGAGCCCGGCTACGACGAACTGCTCGCCGAGCAGGCCGAGGAGTGGCTCAAGGAGGGCCTGGCCCTGGTCGGCGGGCAGCTGCCCGCCGAGGCGAGCGTCCGCTATGCCGAGTCCTTCGCCGAAGGCCTGATCCAGGAGGCCGAGGAGGAGCAGGCCCGCATGATCGTGATCGGCGCCGGCCGCCACGGCCTGCTCGGCCGCTACAGCATCGGCTCCGTGGCCAGCGCCCTGCTGCATTCCTCCCCCGTGCCGGTAGCGCTCGCGCCGCGCGGCTACCAGGCCCATCCGGGCCTGGGCCGCGTCACCTGCGCCGTCGGCACGCGGGCCGGCGCGGACAACCTGCTGGAGACCGCCGTCGACGCCGCCGCCCGGCAGCGGATTCCGCTGCGGCTCATCTCCCTGGTTGCCGTCGGGGCCAAGGGTGCCGCGGCGAGCGAAACGTCCACCGAGCAGGCCAGGACACATGCCCGGACCGTGCTGGAAGAGGCCGCGGCCCGGCTGCCGGCCGAGCACGAGGTCACGGTGGAGGTCGCCCATGGCGACAGCATCGAAGACGCCGTCGAGGAACTTCAATGGCACGAGGACGAGCTGCTCGTGATCGGTTCGAGCCGCCTGGCCCAGCACAACCGGCTGTTCCTGGGGAGCACAGCCAACAAGATCCTGCGATCCCTCCCGGTGCCCATGGTCGTGGTGCCGCGGAACTACTCGCCCAGTGGCGGCGACGGCGCCGCACGGAAGAACGGTTAGAAACCTATGTCTGACGCAACCCACGTGTCCGAAGGGCACGAGCTCTCCCGGAAGGGACTGAGCGAGAACTCCATCGGGCTGATCGGCGCAGTCGCCATCGGGCTGTCCTGCATCGCTCCGGCGTACACCCTGACCGGGGCTCTTGGCCCCACGGTCCGCGAGGTCGGCGTGCAGCTGCCGGCGATCTTCATCGTCGGCTTCATCCCGATGCTGCTGGTGGCCCTGGGCTACCGCGAATTAAACAATGCGATGCCGGACAGCGGCACCACCTTCACCTGGGCCACCAAGGCCTTCGGCCCGTACGTGGGCTGGATGGGCGGCTGGGGGCTGGTGGCGGCCACGGTGATTGTGCTCTCGAACCTGGCCGGCGTGGCGGTGGACTTCTTCTACCTGATGCTCGGCCAGCTGTTCCAGAACCCTGCCCTGGCGGACCTGACGAACAACAAGCCGCTGAATGTGTTCACCTGCCTGGTCTTTATGGTCATCGCCGCCTGGATTTCCTACCGTGGCATGCAGACCACCAAGAAGGTCCAGTACGTGCTGGTCGGCTTCCAGCTGGTGGTGCTGGCGTGGTTCGTCATCGCGGCCGTCCTCCACATCGGCAACGGCACCGCCTTCGACCACACCCCGGTCAGCCTGGAGTGGTTCAACCCGTTCGCGGTCAGCTCCTTCACCGCCTTCGCTGCCGGGATCTCGCTGTCCATCTTCATCTTCTGGGGCTGGGACGTCACCCTGACCATGAATGAGGAAACCAAGGGGTCGAAGACCACGCCGGGGCGGGCCGCCACCCTGACGGTGATCATCATCCTCGCCGTCTACCTGCTGGTGGCGGTCGCGGCCATCAGTTTCGCCGGTGTCGGCGAGACCGGGGTGGGCCTGGGCAACGAGGAAACGCAGGACAACGTCTTCGCCGCCCTGGCCGGGCCGGTGATGGGCCCCTTCGCCCTGCTGATGTCCTTCGCCGTGCTCTCCAGCTCGGCGGCCTCGCTGCAGTCCACCTTTGTCGGTCCGGCCCGCACGCTGCTGGCGATGGGCCATTACAAGGCGCTGCCCACCCGCTATGCCTCGATCAACCCGCGTTTCCGCTCGCCTGGCTTCGCCACCGTGATGGCCGGCGTCGCGGCCTGGCTGTTCTACGCGGTCATGCGCTTCGTCTCGGACAGCGTGCTCTCGGACACGATCACCGCGTTGGGCATGATGGTCTGCTTCTACTACGGCATCACGGCCCTGGCCTGCGTGTGGTACTTCCGCCGGGAGGCCTTCTCGGGCGCCCGCAACATCGTGCTGAAGTTCCTGGCCCCGCTGCTGGGCGGCATCATGCTGGTGGTCACCTTCATCACCACGTCCGTGGACTCCATCGACCCCGCCTTCGGCAGCGGTTCGGAAATCGGCGGCATCGGCCTGGTGTTCCTGATCGGCGTCGGGGTGATCGGCCTGGGCGTGGTGCTCATGCTGGTCCAGCGGGCCCGGCATCCGGAGTTCTTCCAAGGTGAAACCCTGCGCCGCAGCACCCCGGTGCTGAACCTGGACGAGTAGCGCACCTTCTCCTGCAACTCCCCCAGCTCAAAACTTGGGCGGGATAGATGCTGTTATCCATCCGGATTACTGCATCTATCCCGCCCAAGTTTCTGTTTTCAGAGGGTGGGGTTTACGGGTAGAGGCCGCGGATCTGGTGGGCTTCGGCGACCTTCTGCACGGCGGTGACGGTGGCGGCCTCGCGCAGGCTCAGCCCGCGCGCCTTCGCGGTGTCCACGACGCCGTCCCAGGCCTGCAGCATGCGGGCCTCGAGCCGCTCCTCGACCTCCTTCGCGCTCCACCAGTAGGCGTTGGAGCCCTGGACCCACTCGAAGTAGGAGACCACCACGCCGCCGGCGTTGGCCAGGATGTCCGGGACCACCAGCTTGCCCGCCTCGGCGAAGACCCTGTCCGCCGCGGCGGTGGTCGGACCGTTGGCGCCCTCGACGATCACGTCGGCCTTGATCCGGTGCGCGTTGGCCTCGGTCAGCACGCCCTCCACCGCCGCCGGGACCAGCAGGTCCACCTCCAGCTCCAGCAGCTCGGCCGCGTCCAGCGGGTCGGCCCCGGCGAAGCCGACCACGGACCCGGTGGCCGCCACGTGCTGCTGCAGCGCGTCGATGTCCAGCCCCTGCGCGTGGTGCACGGCCCCGTACTGGTCCGCCACCGCGGTCACCTTCACCCCGGCCTCGGCCAGGAACAGGGCCGCCCCGGCGCCGACCTTGCCGAAGCCCTGCACCGCCGCGGTCGTGGCCGCGGGCTTCAGCCCGCGGTGGGCCAGCGCCGCCAGCGCGATCGCGACCACGCCCCGCGAGGTGGCCGAGGCCCGGCCCAGCGACCCGCCGACGGAGACCGGCTTGCCGGTGACCACCGCCGGCACCGTGTAGCCCACGTTCACCGAGTAGGTGTCCATCATCCAGGCCATGGTCCGCTCGTCCGTGCCGATGTCCGGGGCCGGGATGTCCCGCTCCGGGCCGATGATCGGCAGGATCTCGGAAGTGTAGCGCCGGGTCACCCGCTCCAGCTCGGCCAGCGAATAGTTCCGCGGGTCGATGGTGATCCCGCCCTTGGCCCCGCCGTAGGGCAAATCCAGCAGCGAGCACTTCCAGGTCATCCACATCGCCAGCGCCCGGACCTCGTCCAGGTTCACCCCGGGGCTGTAGCGCAGCCCGCCCTTGGCCGGACCGCGGGAGAAGTTGTGCTGCACCCGGTACCCGGTCAGCACCTCGGTGGACCCGTCATCCCGGCGCAGCGGAATCCCCACCGTCATCTCCCGCCGCGGGGTCGCCAGCAACTGCCGCACCCCCTCCCCATAGCCCAGCACCGCCACGGCAGCGGCCAACTGGGCCTTGGCCTCGTCCAGCGGATTGGAAATTTCTGTGGCCGGGGCTTCCCCGGCGACAAGCAAACTCATGACATTCCCTTCATTGCGAGTCTGAGTGCGGTGCGCAACAAGGCCAGCGTAGATCCGCAGGACCGGAAGGGCCATGGGCAGTATTGACACTTTTACCTCCCCAATGTGCAAATATTGCATGGTGATCACCGTCGAGCAGATCCTTGCCATGCGCCGCCTGAAATTGGATGCCCGGGTGGCCGGAAACCTGCAGGCGCAGGTGCGCTGGGTGGCCGTGAGCGAACTGCTGGATCCGACCGCCTACCTGACCGGCGGCGAGATCCTGCTCACCACCGGCATCAACGCCCCGCAGGACGGGCCGGCCTGGACCACATACGTGCGCCGACTGTCCGGGCGCGGCGTGGTGGCGCTGGGTTTCGGCGTCGGGCTGTCCCACGCGGACATCCCGGCCGGGCTGCTGGCCGCCGCGGAACAGGCGGGGCTGACCCTCTTCGCGGTCCCGGAGGCGACGCCGTTCCTGGACATCATCAAGGCGGTGGCGAATTCGCAGGTGGCCCAGGAACGGGCGACGGCCGAGTCGATGCTGGCCACCCAGCGCGCACTGACCAAAGCAGCCACCGAGCCGGACGGCAGCGGCATTACCCGCCGGCTCGCCTCGCTGATTCCAGGTGCCTGGGTGGGCGTCCTCGGCGTCGACGGCGAACTGGAGTTCGGATCCGGCCCGCTCCCGCCCGGCGCGCGCGCCGCCGGCTTGGCCGGCCTGGTCGGCCGCATCCGACCGGCCGGCATGCGCGGCTCCGTCAGCGACTCCGGCCCGGAGGGCAGCACCGTCATCCATCCACTCGGCCTGCGCGCCAGCCCGCACAGCTATCTGGCGGTTATCTCCCCGCATCCGCTGGACGGGGCCACCCGGGGTGCCATTACGACGTCGGTGGCCCTGCTGTCGCTGCACTCGGAACGGCTCACCGAGCAGTCGATGATCCGCCGCAAGATCCGTGCCGGCGCGCTGGCCCTGGCCCTGAACGGCGAACTGCGCTCCTGCAACGCCCTGATGTCCATCGCCGGGGAAACCCGCTGGCGGTCCGCCAGCCAGCAGGTGCGCGTGCTGCGCGCCGGCGGCACCCGGACACAGCTGGAGGAAGCCTCCCGCCGGCTCGAGGGGCTCATCCAGCAGTCCCATCGCCGGCTGCTCATCGGGGCCGTCGAACCAGCCGGAGCGGAGGAGGCCTTCCTGCAACTGCTGGTCGAGGCCTCCGCCAGCCGGATCAGCCAGGTGACCGCCCTCCTGCACTCCTGCGGTGCCCGGACCGGCGTCGGCGGACGGAAATCGTTCGCCGACGCCGGCACGAGCGACGTCGAGGCCCGGGAAGCCCTGGCCCGCACCGGCGGCAGCGCACACACCGTCTACTGGGATTCACTGGTCTCAGCCGGCATCGCGCAACTGCTGCCCGCGGACACGGCCACGGCCTACGCGGACGGGCTGCTGGCGCCCCTGCACGCCGCGGATTCGCCCGGCGCCCGGCTGCTGCCGACGCTGCAGGCCTTCCTGTCCCATAACGGCAACCGCCGCCAGACCGCTGCCGACCTGGGCATCCACCGCAACACCCTGATCCAGCGGCTCGGCCTGATTGAGCAGCATCTGGGCCGCTCGCTGGAAGAACCGCAGCTGCGGGCCGACCTCTGGATCGCCCTGCGCATCGTCCAGGACCAGACCTCGCCCAAAGAATCGGCTGGGCCCGTTCACGGCCATCCCGCTCCGGACCAGGCTTTGCGCAGCCGTGACGCGGACGCAACCGTTCCGTAACAGGGGCAGAGCAGGCTGGGAGCATGCGACCGACACCCCGCCGAAAGTCCCCTGCCGAGCTGACCTGCGACAGCTGCGGGCGGACCCCCGAGCCGCCCCGGGGGCGGCTGACCGCCGCGAACATCGCCGCCATGCTGCCGATCGAACTGGCGGTGCACGCCGCCGTCGTCCAGGCCCACCTGCCCTATCTGCTGAAGGTGGCGCTCCTGACGGTCACCGCCACGGTGCTGACGATCTGGGTGGCCGAGCCCTCGGCGTCGAAGCTGCTGCGCCGCTGGCTGCACGCACCGCTGCTGCACCGGCGGCACCGGATCGAGGCCGCCCCCGCGCTGTGGCGGGTCCGGACCGTGGTGAAGGACCAGCCCGGCGCACTCGAGCGGGTCACCCACGCCCTGTCCTGCCTGGACGCGAACATCCTGAGCATCAACGTCCATCCGGTCGACGGCGGGGTGCTGGACGAGTTCGTGCTCTCGGCGCCGGCCGGCCTGACCGAGCGGGACCTGCTGGACGCGCTCGAGGCCGGCAGCGGCCGCAGCTCGCGGGTCTGGCGCACCACGCCGGTTGCCCTGGCCGACGGCCAGACCCACGCCCTGGGCCTGGCGGCCCGGCTGGCGGGCAATCCGGCGGAACTGCCGCACGCCGTCGCCGCACTGCTCTCGGCCAGCTGCCTCGAGGATCCGGCAGCGGCCGGCAGGGAACTGCCGGCGGACGGGACCGTGCTCAAGATCCCCTCCAGCGTGCAGGGCGTGCTGCTGTTCTCCCGGCCGGGCGAGCCGTTTACGCCGGCCGAATCCGCGCGGGCGCACCGGCTGGCCGAACTGGCCGAGACCCTTGAGCTGCAGCGGCCGGCGGGCCCGGCAACGGTGGCGTAGGGCACCCGACCGGCTGCCACTGCGCACTCAGAGCGGCAGGCCGCCGGCACCTTTGACGTTCTTCATCACGATCGTCGAGTTCAGCTTCTCCACCCCGGGCAGCCCCACCAGCACCTCGTCGTAGAACCGCTGGTAGGACGGCAGGTCCTCGGCGATGACCTTGAGCAGGAAGTCCGGCTCGCCGAACAGGCGCAGGGCCTCGCTGATCCGCGGGATCTGCCCCACCGCAGCCTCGAAGGGCCCCAGGCTCTGCCGGTCCTTGAGCGTGACGAACACCAGCGCCTCGAACCCCAGCCCCACCTTGCCCGGATCAATGTCCGCCCGGTAGCCGCGGATCACACCGGCGGACTCGAGGTCCTTCAGCCTGCGGTGGCACGGGGCCACCGTGAGGCCCACCTCGGCGGCGAGCGCGGTGGCGGTCATTCGCCCGTCATGCTGCAGCCTGCGCAAAATAGTTCGGTCAATCCCGTCAATCACGCAAATATCTTATCCCCTCCTGCCGTTATCAGGGGAAGATCGGTCAGCACTTTTCAACCGGTTTTCACTACGCTGGCGGTATCTGCCAGCCCCATTCGAGCAGGAGCCCCCATGGACCCCCAGTCAATCCTCGGTTTCGCCGCCGTTTCCATCGCCCTGGCCTTCACCCCGGGCGCCGACTGGGCCTACTGCATCGCCGCGGGCATGGGCCGGCACCGGGTCGCCCCCGCCGTCGCCGGGCTGTGCACCGGATACCTCATGCACACCCTGCTGGTGGTGGCCGGCGTGGCGGCCCTGGTGGCGAGCCGGCCGCAGCTGCTGACCTGGCTGACCGTCGTCGGCGCGGGCTACCTGCTCTGGCTCGGGATCTCCACCGCCCGGTCCTGGCGCGCCGCCCGGTTCGCAGCCGATGCCGGCGAGCAGTCCGCGGCGCCTGCCGTGCCGGCACGGGTTCCGGCCCTGGTCGGCGCCTCGGGAACGACGACGGCGGAGCCGGCGCTGGCTGCGGAGGCTTTGGTTCCGGCCGGGCAGGGCGCGGCACAGGGGGCTGCTGTCCGCGCCGACCGAGCGGCGGACCGGCGGAACTACCTGCGCGGTCTGGGCACCAGCGGCACCAACCCGAAGGCGCTGCTGCTCTATCTGGCCCTGATTCCCCAGTTCATCAGCCCGAACGCGCTGCTGCCGGTCCCCGCGCAGACCGGGGCGTTCGGCCTGGCCCACATGCTCGTCTCCGCCGTGGTCTACAGCGGGGTGGCGCTGGGCGCACGCCGGCTGCTGCGTTCACGTCCGGCGGCCGCGCGTGTGGTGACGCTGGCCAGCGGTGTCATCATGATCGGCCTCGGCGTGGTGCTGCTGGCCGAGCAGCTGCCCGAGCTGGCCGACAGCGCGCGCCAGCTGCTCGCCGTCGTCCGATAACACCCCGGTTCCGCCGCGCCCTTGTTTGGGCCGCCCGGTACATCTTTACGCTTCAAGCAAGCCGCTGACCTGCGCAAACGCCACGGCAGGATTTCAATGGTGGGCGGGAAGGCACCGGGCCGGCGGCCTCAGCTCCCGGAACGGTCGCGGATCTGGTTGATGATCGCCGAGAAGTCCCGGTCCGCCCCGCCCTCGTCGGCGAACCTGCGGTAGATCTCCGCGGCCCGGCTGCCCAGCTCAGCACTCACGCCGGTGGCGGCCAAGGCCTCGAGCGCCAGCCCGAGGTCCTTGGCCATCAGGGCCCCGGCGAATCCGGGCTGGTAGTCCCGGTTGGCCGGGCTGGCCGGCACCGGACCGGGGACCGGGCAGTTGGTGGTCAGCGCCCAGCACTGCCCCGAAGCGGCCGAGGCCACGTCGAACAGGGTCTGGTGCTCCAGGCCCAGCTTCTCCCCCAGCACGAAGGCCTCGCAGACGGCGATCATGGACACGCCCAGGATCATGTTGTTGCACACCTTGGCCGCCTGCCCGGCACCGGCGCCGCCGCAGTGGACAATCCGCTTGCCCATCACCTGCAGGATCGGCTCGGCCTCGTCGAAGTCCGCCGCCGCGCCGCCGACCATAAAGGTCAGGGTGCCGGCCACCGCACCGACCACCCCGCCGGAAACCGGCGCGTCCAGGCAGCGGTGCCCGGCTGCCTCGGCGGCGGCGTGCGCCTGCTTGGCATCGTCCACGGCGATGGTGGAGCATTCCAGAAACAGGGTGCCCGGCGCCGCCGCAGCGAGCAGCCCGTCCCCGCCTGTGCCCGAAAAGACGTCCAGTACCTGCCGGCCGGTCTGCAGCATAGTAATGACGACCGCGGCCCCGGCCGCTGCGGCCCCGGCGGTCGCGGCGATTTCGACGCCGTTGTGCCGGGCGCTCTCGTTGGCCGCCGGAACGACGTCGAACCCGGTGACCGCGTAACCGGCCTTGGCCAGGTTCGCGGCCATCGGCCCGCCCATGTGGCCGAGCCCGATGAAGGCAATGCGTGTGCTCATGACGCCCCTCTCCTTCCAGTTGGTTTCCGGCCTGATTCCCGGCCGTGGGACCGGCGGATCACGGCCGGCTGCGGGCCAGGGCGAGCCCCAGTTCACGCCGGCCCAGCCCGGCAAAGAAGGCCTCGACCCGTTCCGTGGCAACCTGCTCGAGCACCGGCGGATCCCAGCGCGGTGAGCGGTCCTTGTCGACCAGCTGGGCCCGGACCCCCTCGGGGAACTCCGTCCCGGCCAGGCAGCGCAGCGAGACCCGGTATTCCTGGTCCAGCACCTCCTCCAGGCTGCCGAGGGTGCGGGCCCGACGCAGTGCTGCAAGGGTCACCTTCAGCGCCGTCGGGGACTTGGCCCGCATGGCTTCGGCGGCCTCGCGTGCCGCCGGGGCCGGGTGCGCCTGGAGCCGGCGGAGGATCTCCTCGACGCTGTCGCCGGCGTAGCATGCGTCGATCCAGTCCCGCTGCCCGGCGAGGGGCGACGGCGGCACGTCCGCGGCCGCAAAGCGGCGGACCGCCACTTCCGAGGGTTCATCCTCCAGTGCCGCTGCGAGCGCAGGCAACTGGCCGCTGGCGACAAAATAGTCGGCCAGGCCGAGCGCGATGGCATCCGGGCCGGAGGCCTGTCCTGCCGTCAGGGCCAGATGGGTGCCCAGTTCCCCGGGCGCGCGGGAGAGCAGCCAGGTTCCGCCGATGTCCGGCACGAAGCCGATGCCGACCTCGGGCATCCCGACCCGGGTCCGTTCGGTGACGATCCGCACGGAACCGTGGGCCGAAAGGCCCACGCCGCCGCCGAGCACCAGTCCGTCCATGAAGGCCACGTACGGTTTCGGATAGCCGGCGATCCGGGCGTTCAGGGTGTACTCATCCGCCCAGAAAGCCTCCGTCGCGCCGCCGCCGGCGAGCGCATCCCGGTAGATGGCCACGACGTCGCCCCCGGCGCACAGGCCGCGCTCCCCGCTGCCGGTCAGCAGGACGGTGGCCACGCCGTCGTCGGCCTCCCAGCCGTTCAGGGCTGCGAGGATCTCCTTGACCATGGTGTGGGTCAGGGCATTGATCGCCTTCGGCCGGTTGAGCAGGATGTGTCCGAGCCGGCCCGGCCGCCGAAGGAGCACTTCCGGTTCACTGTTGTCCATGGTCCGTCGGGCCTTTCGCCGGCATCATCTTCCGGAACCATGTCTACCCTGCCCGGCCGCGTTGGTCGAGGGTCCCGGCGAATCACGCTACCTGGCCGGCGGCACGGCAGGTAGCGTGATCCCGGCGGCCGGGGCGCCACATCACAAGGAGGACAACGTGGGCCGAACGCATTACTACACCGCTTCCAGCCTCGACGGGTTCATCGCCACCCAGGACGATTCCCTGGACTGGCTGGTCACCAGGAACTACGACCCGCACGGCCCAATGGGCTACGAAGTGTTCCTCCAGCGCATCGGGGCGATCGCACTCGGCGCCTCGACCTACCAGTGGCTGCTGGACCATCAGGGCTGGACCTACGATGTTCCGGCCTGGGTCTTCACCCACCGGCAGTTCCCGGTGCCCGCCGGGGCTATCCGCTTCACCAGTGCCGACGTCGCGGAGGTCCATGCCGCCATGACCGCAGCGGCCGCGGGCCGGGACCTGTGGATCATGGGTGGAGGCGGGCTGGCCGGCCAATTCGCGTCCCGCGGGCTGCTGGACGAGGTGTGGATCCAGTACGCCCCGGTGACGCTCGGGGCGGGAAAACCGCTGCTGCCCGGCCGGATCGAGCTGCGGCTGGTCGAGGTTGCCATCAACGGGGACTTCGCCTGCACGCACTACGAAACGGTCCCCGGGCCGTAGCGCCTGCCCGGCCGGGCTACGCGTTGACGAGGCCGGCGACCTCGGCCACCAGCTCCGCCGAACGCAGCCGCTGTCCCACCTCCGTGGCCTGGTGCGCGACGATCAATTCGTCGGCCCCGGCGTGCGCGGCGAACCCGTCCAGGTATTCCTTCACCGCCGCCGGCGTGCCGACCGCCGAGTACTGCAGCATCCCCACGATCTGCCGGCCCTGCGGGGAATCCAGCAGCAGGTCGGCTTCCTCGTCGGTCAGCACCCGGTCCTTGACCAGGAACCTGGCCACCCGGTGGCGCCGGACGGTCCGGAACTGTTCCTGCGCTTCCTCGTTGCTGTCCGCCGCCACCACATTGACACCGGCGATGACATGGGGCTCGGGCTGCTGTTCCGACGGCTGGAATTCGCGCCGGTACACAGCCACGGCGTCGGTGAGTGCGGCCGGCGCGAAGTGCGAGGCGAAGGCGTACGGCAGGCCCAGAGCGGCGGCCAGCTGGGCGCCGAACATGGAGGATCCGAGGATGTACAGCGGCACGTTGGTGCCCTTGCCCGGTACCGCATCCACGCCCGGGATGCGGCTGTGGCCGGTCAGGTAGCCCTGCAGCTCCAGCACGTCCTGCGGGAAGGACTCCGCGGACATCGGATCCCGGCGCAGCGCGCGCATGGTGGCCTGGTCGCTGCCCGGGGCCCGGCCCAGGCCCAGGTCGATCCGCCCCGGATGCAGGGTCTCCAGGGTGCCGAACTGTTCGGCGATCGTCAGCGGGGCATGGTTGGGCAGCATGATGCCGCCGGCGCCGAGGCGGATGCTTTCCGTGTGGGCGGCGATGTGCGCGATCAGCACGCTGGTGGCCGAGGAGGCGATGGCCGGCATGTTGTGGTGCTCGGCGTACCAGACGCGCCGGTAGCCGGACCGCTCCGCCAGCCGGGCCAGCGCCACGCTCGCCTCGAAGCTCTCCCGCACGGGCTGCCCCTCGGAAATCGGCGCCAGGTCGAGGATGGAGAGGGGAACAGTCACTGAGGTGCCAGCCTTTCGTAGCGGTGGGGCCCGGGATGTTGCCCGGGCACACCATTGCCAACGACGGCGGCGGCCGGCTTATTTCAGGCCGGCCCCGCAAGACTCCCGGCCGGGTTACGCCTCCCGAAAGACTGTGTGGCCTACTATCGGACTGTTGGCCAATCGGCGTTGCAACGACCCTTGGAATCCGCCTATTGAGTCAGCAGAATTACTGCATTTCGGTTAGATAATTTCAGCTATTAGTGCCGATTTGTGCGACATGTTCGGCGGCGTGGCCGTCCGGTGGATGAAGGTAGGTCTGGGGTGAAAGTCACGGTCTTGGCCGGCGGCGTCGGCGGGGCGAAGTTCCTGCAAGGTCTTCGTACGCATCTGCAGCAGGTGCTGCCGGACGGTGCCGGAGGATCTTCGGCAAGGATCACGGCCGTCATCAACACGGGCGATGACATGTGGCTTACCGGGCTTCGGGTATGTCCCGACTTGGATTCGGTGATGTACAAGCTGGCCGGCGTCAATGACGAAGAGCGCGGGTGGGGACGGGCAGGGGAAAGCGAAAGAGTCAGTGCCGAGATTTCAGCGTACGGACTCGGCTGGCCGTGGTTTACGCTGGGGGATCTGGACCTTGGTACGCATATCGCCCGCTCGCATCTTCTGCGGGAAGGCCTGCCGCTCAGCGAAGTGACCGCACGCCTGGCCGCGCGATGGAACATCGGCGTTGAACTGCTGCCCATGAGCAACGAACCCGTCGAAACACATGTAGTGCTCGATGAACCGGTGCTGTCTGATGCCAGCGGCACGATTCACTTTGAGGAATGGTGGGTTCGCTATCGTGCGTCCGCCCCGGTGCGCGAGTTCGTCCAGCAGGGACTATCGTCCGCGGCAGCTGCTCCCGGAGTCCTGGAGGCCATACATGAGGCCGACATTCTGCTGCTGGCTCCGTCCAACCCTGTGGTCTCCATCGGCACCATCCTGAATGTTCCCGGTGTCCGTGATGCTGTCGTGAGGACAAAGGCCGCCGTAGTCGGTGTTTCACCAATCATTGGTGGTGCACCGGTGCGCGGAATGGCAGACGCCTGCCTGACCGCCGTCGGCGTCGACACGCGGGCGGACGCTGTTGGGCTGCACTATGGCGCCCGCAGCTCCGGCGGTATCCTGGACGGCTGGCTGATAGATACCTCAGATGCTGCCTTGGCCGGCGATATTGAAGCAGCAGGCGTTCGAACACTTAGCACCCCATTGTGGATGAAAGATGATCGAACAAGTGCGGTATTGGCCGCGGATGCCATAGCCTGGGCGGAAGCCATCTCTTCACAGAACATACAGCGACGCTGAGCGTGCCGGGCCGTCGGCAGGGTTATTGGCTGCAGGCACCGACGTCCTGCCAATCCTTTCGCCCTCGGTGTGATCCTCTGTGACGCCCTGGCGCGACGGCCAGACCGACGCCGCGGCCAAGCTGGCTGCCGGGACCCGGCGGCCGCCGCCCTTCAGACGACAGCGTCGACGGTCCCGGAATACGCCACCACCGGCCGCCCGCTCACCGGATGGGCAAAAACCTCCGCCTTCACCGCATAGACACGCTCAATCAATTCCGCGGTCAGCACGTCCCCCACCGGCCCCGCGGCAACCACCTGTCCACCGGCCATCACCATGAGATGGTCGCAGAACTCTGCGGCCAGGTTCAGGTCATGCAAGGCCGCGACCACAGTGACTCCATCCGCCGACAACCGGCGGACCAGGGAAAGCACGCTGAGCTGCGCGTGGATGTCGAGGTGGTTCGTGGGCTCGTCGAGCAGCAGCAGGCGCGGCTCCTGGGCCAGTGACCGGGCCAGCTGGACCCGCTGGCGCTCGCCGCCGGAGAGCGTATTGAACAGCCGGTGCCCGAAGTCCTGCATACCGACGGCGGCAAGGGCCGCCGCGGTAATGGCCGGATCGCCGGCGCTGTCCCCGGCCAGCATGGACCGGTGCGGGGTCCGGCCCAGCAGCACCACTTCCCGGACCGTCATGGACAGCTCCGTCCTGGCATCCTGCTCTACCAGTGCGACCCTGCGGGCACGGTCCTTGCGCCTGAGCAGGAACAAATCCTCCCCATCCAGCCGAACCTCTCCGGCCGACGCCGGCAGTGTTCCGGCCATCAGGTGCAGAAGCGTGGATTTGCCGGCTCCGTTGGGGCCGAGCACACCGGTCACGGCGCCTGAGGGTACCTCGAACCCGGCATTGCAGACTATCTGCTTGCCGCCAATCCCGTAGCTCAGCCCGCGGACCCTCAGTGTCATGCGGCTGCCCCTTTCCGCCACAGCAGCAGCGCGAAGACCGGAGCCCCCACGAGAGCGGTGATGATGCCCACCGGAACTTCCACCGGGCCCAAGACGGAACGGGCCAGCGTGTCCGCCCAAACCAGGAACAGCGCCCCGGCCAGTGCGGACAGCGGCAGCAGTGCACGGTGGCCGGTTCCCACCAGCAGCCGGACCATGTGGGGCAGGATCAACCCGACGAAACCGATCGAGCCGCTCACCGCCACCATGGCCCCGGTCAGCAGCGCCGCGGCGGCGAGCATCACCCAGCGGACCGCTGGCACGTTGATGCCCAGGGACGCGGCAGATGCGTCGCCGAAGGCGAAGCCGTCCAGGATCCGTCCCGCCGCCACTATGGGACTGCCGACGACGAGGAGAGCGCCTGCGCTGATCACCACGGACTGCCAGGTGGCTCCGCCAAGCGACCCCATCAACCAGCCAAGGACCTCCCGATAGGAATCCCCTTGGGCCGACCAGAAGATCACGAACGAGGTCACCGAGGACGCCAAGGACGAGATGGCAAGCCCAGCCAGAACAGTCTTGGTCGGCGTGAGACTGCCCGATGCCGTCGCCAGCGCGAGGGTCACGACCAGCGCCGCCATGGCCCCGGCAAACGCGGCGACCGGCAGCAGGATTGCCACGCCCAGCAGCAGCACCGCGACGGCACCCAGGGAAGCGCCGGAGGACAGCCCCAGCAGATAAGGGTCGGCCAAGGCATTGCGCGTGATGGCCTGCATGACAACCCCGCTCATGGCCAGGCCCGCGCCTACACACGCTGCCGTCAGCACACGGGGCAGGCGCAGGTCCCAGACGATCCCATCCAGCAGCCCGGGCAGGCGGATCCCGCCAAGGCCCAGATGCTTCAGGGCCGACCCCCACACGTCGAAGGCCGAGATCGACGCCGGACCAATCGTGACGGCGGCGGTGATGGAGAGCACGAGGGCAGCGGCCAGCAGCGTGCCCCAGGCGGTGCCGGACAGCCGCCGTACGGCAATATCAGTCTGCGACATTCATCGTCTTCAGCTGATCGACAAGGCTGGCAGCGGCGGCGACGTTGCGGACCCCGGCTTCGGATGCCGGAAACGGCAGCACGAGGTAGCGGCCCTCCCGGACGGCGTCCAGTTTGGCCGTCACCGGGTTGCTTTCCAGAACGCTGATTTTCTTCTTCGCAGTGCTCCAGCTCGAGTCAATCAGCACAATGACATCGGGATTCTGTTCGGCCACGACCTCCCAGCTGTACGGCGTCCAGGTGTCTTTCACTTCGGCTGCGATGTTCTTCAGGCCTGCCGCCTCCATGATCATCTGCGGTGCACCGATGCCGGCCCCGACATAGGGGCTGTCCGCCGCACCGGAGCTGTACCAGAGGGCGGTCAGCTCCTTCGTGCTCGGCTTGATGGCAGCCAATGCTTCCTGCTGGGACTTCACGAGGTCCTGTGCCGCCTCCTCGGCATGGAAAATCCGGCCCACCTCCTGGATTTCGCCGAACAGCTTGTCAAACGTCATCGGGTCCGGCTTGTATCCGGGCGCTTTGCAGGCCGCCGGTGACACATAGGTATTGATCCCGAGCTTCTGCAGTGATTCGCGCTTACCCGCGCCCTCAGTAGAAAAATTCGATTCCCAGCCGGCGTAGACCAGGTCCGGCGCAGTCTCGAGCACGGCTTCCTGCGAGGGCAGCTGCTCGGCCAGGATGGGCGGCGCATCGGCCGCAAACTCCTCAGGCAGCGGTCCGTCGGAAGCTGCGCTGCCTTCTATGCGGTCCCCCAGGCCGAGTGCCAGCAGCATTTCCGTCGTCGTGGATTTGATGGTCACCACACGCTCGGGGGCTTTGGCGAATGAGACCTTGGTTCCACAGTTATCCACAGTCACCGGCTGGCCGGCGGTGTTTTGCGCAGCTGCCGAGGGCGCGGCGGCCGCCGGGCCTTGCGTGGCAGAGGCGCAGCCGGTGAGCAGCAGGGCGGCACAAAGGGTCAATGTGGGTGCAAAGTAACGGGCAGCAGACATGAATGGGCATCCTTAGGTAAAGGCATCGAAGGAATCAGCACGGCAGACAGGTGCCGCGGGACTCGTGGCCCATCCCGGGCCAGCCTCCTCGATCAAATCCGATCCAAGGGTCCGCTGTATGAACCATACCGAATTACCTAGGATGGTGTCCGTAATTTTCCAAATATGACGGCCGGCAGCGCCACTGTGGGTGCCGAAGCTACCAAACCAGCTTCGGGATCACGTCCGTGCCGAAAACTTCGATCCACTCCCGCTGGTTTCGCCCGACATTGTGCAGGTAGATCCGGTCAAACCCCAGGTCTACGTACCGCTGGATATGTCCGCGGTGCACATCCGGGTCCTCCGAAATCATCAGCCGGCCCTCGAAATCCTCCGCCCGAACATGCCTGGCCAACTGCTCGAAGTCAAAGGGGGAACGGATATCGCTCTTGGGGAAGCCCATGCCTCCATTTGGCCACTCGGTCAGCGCATTCTGCAGCGCCTCAGAATGGGAAGAGGCCCAACTCAGATGCAGGCGCAGAATCTTGGGCATTGCCGCCGGATCCTTGCCCCTTTCCCGTGCCCCTTCCTCGAATCTGCGTAATAACGTACTGACTTTCTCCAGCGGAGCGTCCACGGTGATCAGGCCGTCGGCGACACGGCCGGCACGCCTGGCCGCCACCGGCCCCGCCGTCGCAATCAGAATCCGCGGTGCGACCTCGGGCATGGTCCACAACCGTGTCGACTCGAGCTTGTAATAGCTCCCGGAATACTTGACGTCCCGGCCGGCCAGTGAGCCCGCGAAGAGCTTTCCGATCATCTCGGTGGCCTCGAACATCCGGTTGATGCGCTCCGCAGGCTCGGGCCAGTACTTGCCCGTGATGTGCTCGTTGATGGCCTCACCGGAACCCAGACCCAGCCAGTGGCGGCCCGGATACATCGCCGCCAAAGTAGCCGAGGCCTGGGCCACCGCCGCCGGATGCCAGCGGAAGGTGGGCGTGGTCACCCCGGTGCCGAAATCCCCTCTGGTCCGCTCCCCCATCGCGGTGAGCACGTTCCATACGAAGGAGCCTTGCCCCTGCCGCGGCACCCATGGCTGGAACTGGTCCGCAGCCATCACGCCCCAGAAACCGTGCGCCTCTGCATAACTGGCCAGCTCAAGGGCTTCGAGCGGATGGAACTGGCCCAGCATGGCCGCGTACCCCACCCTGGACGGCAGGACAGCCGCTCCCGTAGCTCCCGTCATCACTCCCGTTCCTTTACCTTGGAGAGATGGGCGGAGTGATCAGGCCTCCGGTCAGGCTGAGCAGCCTGCCCAGCCGTTCGGCGGCCGCCATGACCGACTGCCCCAACGCATCGATCCGGTCCGGGGTTATCCGGTAGGCAGGGCCACCAATCCACACCGCATATGGCGTCGACCCGCCCACTTTAACGGGAGCCGCAACCGAGACGGCATCGCTTTCCAGTTCCCCAATGGACGAGGCATAGCCGCGATGCCGGACGGAATCCAAGGATGCAAGGAAGTCGGCCAAGGTGACCTTTGCATTGTTCCCAAAGGCAGAAGTAAATTGAGCTTCCACTTCCGCAGGATCCAGCGCCGCCAAAAGGACTTTTCCGGTGGACGTGGCCCATACCGGCTGGGTCCTTGGAACGGGCTTGAGCGTTTGGCCGATGAGGGCCGGGCCCGGAACCTGGGCAACGACCATGACGTCGGGCGGCAGAAGGACGTCAAAGCCAGATGTTTCGTTTGTCTCGTCAGCCAACTGCTGCAGCAGTTCCTGCATGTGGCGGTATGAACCATCGGGGGTCAGGAGGCCTCCGACGATTGTCAGCATGCCGAGGGAGACCTGATAGCGGCGGGTGACGGGGTCCAAGGTGACCCAGCTTTCCTCCTGCAGGATGCTCAGCACGCGATAGCAGGTCGCTTTAGGGATTCCGGATTCGCGTGACGCGTCACTGAGCCCGATGCCTTCCGGATGAGAGGCGACCACGCGTAGTAGTCCGATTGTGCGCCGGACCAAACCTGTGGCGTTTTGTGACACGCGTTCCTCCCATTGCTCAATCAACTTGTCGATTACCACAGCGTATCTTATGCAAATAGACAGGCCTGCCGGACCATAAGGCGGCAGACCTCTTTCCAAGCTTCTGCACAAGATGAAAGCATCATTCCAGGAACCCGTTCGGGGCACATTCCATGGAGGGCAACCAGGTGTTCCTCAATCTATTAGTTTCGCGCTCCCTGATCGCCGAGCCGTGAACACGTCAAACGCAAGATGGTGTCCTGACCGCCCAAGCGAATACCAAAAGCCTCGGCAACACAGCGTTGGCAATAACAGCAGATACCCGCACGGTACAGCGCCCACGCTGCCCATACTCTAACTTGCCATCCCCGTCCCTGTTTCGCAGTGAGACAATGCTTCCATAGTAATTCCATACGGAACTGTCCCGCTCAACTCCACGGTATACCGCCCAGGGGCGGTACGTGTGACCAAGATACCTCGGGTACCGTCCTGCAGGGCCACCGGAAGCATCTCCTCGACAGCCACATTGAGGCAATGATCAACAGCAGCGGCCGTTGTCACTGCCACCTCAACGCGTACGTCTTGAACCAGGGCGCTATTCATGACGGCCTCGTTGGGCTCCCATACCGTTGCAGGGCCCCTCGTCGGAGCGTACGGCAGGATCGCCGGGGCGGAGCTCGGGTCCGTCCCACGCTTCGTAGGATTCGGCCCTCAGATAAAGCCGCCGGCCGATTGCTCCCATGTTTTCGAGCCACAATACAGCTCCATCCGCGCTCACGGCATCGACATTCCCCATATCGGCGATCTTGCCGTTACGCCGTATTTGAACATGCCTGCCGGTTAAGCCGGACCAGTCTTGAACGGATGTGTACGTCATCATGATCTATCCAAATTTTCCTAGATTGGCAGCGGAGCCCTCCGGTTCCTGTCGAGCGGTCCCGCAGCCGGTGATGGGT
>NZ_JAKLTQ010000019.1 GCF_022012395.1 Arthrobacter hankyongi | reverse complement strand
CGCCAAGGGCTTCAAACTCGGCAACCAGGTCTAACGTCCTTCCTGCCACCGGAACGACGGCGGGGTGCGGCACACGTGCCGCATCCCGCCGTCGTCGTACCCGCCCACACTCCGACCCGGCCCCGCCCCCGCATGGACTGTGCTCGAGTCCCCCGTATGGATCACTGACTGCGCACCAGACCCACGTCCGGGCCCCGGGACGTGGGTCTGGAGCATAGTGAACGGACAGCTGCGGGCCGGGCCGGTTCAGCCCAGCCGGACGGCCATAGCGTCCCCGGCAGCATCCAGCCGGGTACCGAAGCGGCTGCCCGCGTCGTTCAGTACCCCGCGCAGCCATTCGGCGTCGGACACCGCCGCCGGCTGCAGCCGCATCCGCCGGGCCTGCAGCGGCACCAGCCGCAGCCCGCGCAGCTCGTGTGTCCGGGCGTCGAAGGTCAGGAAGTACAGCAGGCGCAGGTCGTCACGGAACTGCTCGTAGCCGCGGATTCCTTCGTAGTCGTTGACCAGGTCCCCGCAGCCGTACAGCACCGGCCGGCCACGGTAGGTTTCCAGCGGGCGCGGGTGGTGCGAGGAGTGCCCGTACACCGCGTCCACGCCGCCGTCGACGAGCCGGTGCGCGAACCGGACGTGCGCCTCGGGCACGGCGTAGCCCCAGTTGGACCCCCAATGCACCGACACCACCGCCAGATCCCCGGGCTGCTGTACCGACTGCACCCACCCGAGGACGAGGTCCGCCGACTCGTCGGACGGGCCGGACAGGAACGCCAGGCCGGGCCGGTCCGGACCGGCGGCATTACCGGGTGCGACGCCGCTCGATTCCATCCCCACCGACCAGAGCAAGACCCGTCCCCGGGCGGCGGGAAGTGTTGCCGGCAGCCAGGCCTGGGCGGCGTTCCGGCCGGCCCCGGCGGTGCCCAGGCCGGCAGCAGCGAGCGTGGCCAGGGTTTCGGCCAGCCCGGGCCTGCCGAAGTCCAGCACATGGTTGTTTGCAAGCGCGCACGCATCGATCCGGGCGGCCGTGAGGCAGCCAATGTTGGCCGGGTGCATCCGGTAATGGATCCCCTTGCCGCGGTCATAGTCGCTGCTGACGGTCACGCTGGTCTCGAGGTTGATGATCCGGACGTCAGGGGCGGTCTCGTCAAGGATCCGCAGCGCGTCGCCCCAGGGCCAGGCCGGCTCCACGGGCGCCGGGATCGGGCCGTTGGCCGCCTCGGCCAGCGCCACGTAGTCCCGGGCGTCCTTCACATGCGGCTCATGCAGCCGTGGCCCGGACGGGACGGGCAGGATCTGGTCCACTCCCCGGCCGGTCATCACGTCGCCGGCCAAGAACAGCGTGATCGCACCGGAATCCATGTCTAACGCCCGCTCCGGCTGTGCCCGCATCATCCACTCTAGTCCGTACCGGCCGGCCCGGCTTGGGGCCGGGAAAAGTGGGCAGGACGCCAACCTGCCCCGCTTTGGGCCGGCAAACTTGGGCAGGATCGTCCGTTCATCCGTTAACGACGACGGCGGGGCTCCCTGGGTGGGAGCCCCCGCCGTTCCAGGCCTTTCCGCCGCTCGCAAGCTCGCCGCGGGGCCTTCGGGCCTGGACCTTAGCCAGTGGGTCAGGCCGCGTGCACCGCCGCCAGCCGAAGCCGGCGCAGCCAGGATGCCGCCAGCACCGCTACCGCCAGTTCAAGGGCGATTACCGCCAGCATCGGCCCGGACTGCGCAGCCTCCAGATGTGCGGAGGTTCCGCCGTGGTGGCTGTGGCCGGCCGGCAGTGCGGCCGCGGCCAGCAGCACCAGGTGCAGCCCGGCCATGCCGGCGGCCGACCAGAGCAGCATGGCCGCCGGGTGCGCCGCCCCGCGCCGCCACAAGGTGAGGGCGCAGGGCAGGCAGTACGCCGCCATCAGCAGCATGGCCGCGCTCTGCCACCAGGCATGGGAGTGGCCGAAGGCCATCCAGACATGGACGGCCACCGAGGCCAAAGCCACTGCGGCACACAGCCGCGGGTGCGCCGTCGGGTTCGGCATCATGGTCCTGCGTCCTTCCGTGCTCAGCGGTGGCAGTGCCCGCCGGCGGGCTTGCTGGCCGGGACGTCGAGGACCGGGCTGCGGTCGAAGAAGCCGTCCGGACGCAGCTTGAAGCCTGCGGTGTCCACCGGCATGATCGGCCAGTCCTCGACGCGCGGGTAGTGCGTCAGGCCGAAGGTATGCCAGAGGACGATGTCCTCGCCGTCGATGCTGCGGTCCTGCTGGATGTAGGCGGGCAGTCCGGCCCCGCCGGCATGCTGGTTGACGAAGTCTCCCGTGGGGTAGCGTTCCTCCTCGGCGTGCCGGGTCACCCATAGGTCCTTGGTGGCGAACGTCGCGCGGCGTGCGACCGAGGACTCCGGGTCCGCGAGCAGCATCGGCTGGCCCTGCGGGAAGAGTTTGTAACCCACCGGTTCGCCGAGCCGGTTCAGCGACTCGGGGTTGGAGATGTGCCAGGTCCGGCCGGCGGCCATGTCCGCCTCGCGGACGGCCTCGGACTCTGTGGCCAGCAGCGTGCGCTTGCGGGTGAACGCGTTGCCGCGCTCGTTGCCCGGACCGATCGGGACCCGGACCGCCTCTTCTTCCTCCACCCGGTTGCTGAATCCGTCCAGCGCCATGTCCAGGCGTGCGCTGAACAGGTGCTGGTGGAACGGGGCACCCAGGCCGGGGGCCATCTCCGAGGCGTAGGGGTAGCCCTTGCCCGGGTGGGCGCTGGTGAATACGATGCCGGTGGCCTTGGCCTCGAATTCGATGGTGCCGTCCAGGTAGAGGTACCAGTAGAAGCCGTAGTCGTAGTTGCCGATGGTGGTGAAGAAGGAGACCACCATGCGGCGGTTGCGGCGGGTGTAGTTGATGCCGGTCCACAGATCCGAGTGCTTGGCCAGGATGGACCAGTCCTCTTCATGCATGCAGATGCCGTTGCGGATTTCGCGCGGGTTGCCGAACCCGTCGGCGATCACCGGGGACAGGTAGGTGATCTCGCCCAGGCAGTCGCAGCCCAGTTCCAGCGAGTTGGCGTACTGGCCGACCAGGTACTCGCCGGTGTCGAAGTAGTTCTGCCAGGAGCGCACCGGGGAAGGATCGCCGTAGGGCACCACCATCTCGGCGATCGAGGCGCGCTTGATGAGCGAGCGCTTCCGGTCCCCGTCCTGGAAGGCGATGTTGTGCAGCACCACGCCTTCGCGCGCGTCGAAGCCGACGTCGAAGCTCCACTTCTCCCATTCGATGTGGTTGCCGCCGGCCACGGTGAAGCTCGGGCCCTCGGGCTGGGTGATGTTGATCGGCTTCTGGGTTTCGCGCAGCGGGCCGGTCAGCTCCGGGTCGGTGTAGTTGCCGTGCTCGGCCGGCAACGGCATGGCGCCAAAGTCCAGCACCTGGTCCACGGTCTTGCTGACGATGTCCACGTACGCCACCAGCCCGTCCACCGGGTGTGCCCAGGCGCTGTCCTCGGGGAAGTTCTGGTAGAAGGCCAGACCGCGCAGGATGCGCCGGCCCTTCTCCTCCGGGTACTCGAACACGCCTGCGGAGAGCGGGGCGACGCGGACCTTGTCGATGTCCAGCCCGCGGTCCGCGATCGCCTTCAGCCAGCGCTCGTCACGGGCGAGGATCTCCTCGACGACGGCGAATTCCTCGTCCAGCACCGGCAGCTCGCCGGTCACGGATGTGTCCAGCTCGGTGGCGGATTCGACTTCGCCGCGGGTCACGGACACCGTGACGTCCTTCGGCGCCGCTCCGGTGATGTCGTGCAGGAAAGCCCGGAACCGCCGGTCTCCGGCAGCCTGTTCCGCGCGGCGCGGCGGATCCAGCAGGCCAAGGTAGGCAAAGCGGGTGCTCTCGGACACCAGGCCGGCGGCGGCGAGGATCTCCCGCACGCGGGTGATCTCGCCGGCGGTAGCCAGCGCGTAGGCGGAGGCGAGCTCGGTGGGTGAGGTGGTCATGGCTGCCCTTTCGAACGGTTGGCACCTGCCGGATCCTCAGTCTGCGGGAACATCCGGCAATTTTTTTCTATGAGTGTAGATAATAGCCGTACGTAAGATGGGTCACAAGGGTTTTTCTACAAAAGGTTCAAAAAGGGGACGGAATGCCGAAAATCGTCGACCATGACCAGCGCCGCGTGGAGTTGGTCAATGCAACGTGGCGGATCATCGCGCGGGATGGCATGGAGGGGGCCACCATGCGGGAAATCGCCGCCGAGGCCGGATTTGCCAACGGCGCGCTCAAGCCCTACTTCCCCACCAAGGACGACCTGCTGACCTTCGCCTTCGGCCACGTCTTCAACCAGACCAACCGGCGGATGGCCGCCGCCACCGCCGGAATGGCGGGACTGGCGGCGCTGCGGTCCTACTGCCATGAGATCCTGCCGCTGGACGAGGAGCGGATCAGCGAGGCGCGGATCGTCATCCCGTTCTGGCAGAAGGCGCTGACCGACACGGCGAAGGCGCAGCTGCACGAGGCATCGATGGAACTGTGGCGCTCGACCATGCTGGCGTATCTGGCCGAGGCCCGGGCTGCGGGCCAGATCCACACCGCCGTGCCCGATGCGGACCTTGCCGGCTTCCTGATGAACATGGTCCTGGGTGCGCAGATCACCGCCGCCCTGACACCGGCCCAGTATGCCCCGGCACAGCTGACAGCCCAGCTCGATGGCTACCTGGAGCTGCTTGCCACCGGATCCTAGGAATATTTTTCACCGTCCGTCGAAAAAAGATGACAGGCGCGGAAATGGCAGCTACATTGGATGCATTGTGACGTTCAACACTGCACTTCTCCAGCAACCGCACCACGAGGATCGGCGGGCGGCCCGCAGGACCGCCCGCAAGTCGGACGTCCGGACCGAGTTCGCCGGCAACTTTGCCGAATGGCGGCATCTGGTCAACGCTTCCTTCGTCCCGCTGGATGTGCATACCGACCGCACCGACGGCTTCCAGGGGCGCATCCGCTCGCAGGTGCTCGACGAACTGTCCATTGCCGAGGTGACCGCCAGCGGCCACCGGGTGCTGCGCACGCCGTCGCTCATTTCCTCCTCGGACCGGCTGTACTTCAAGCTGAACCTGCAGCTGTCCGGCCATGGCCTGCTGGTCCAGGACAACCGCGAAGCCACCCTGCGCCCGGGCGACCTGGCGGTCTACGATACGCACCGGCCCTACACCCTCGGCTTTGGCGAGGAATTCAGGACGCTGGTGCTGATGTTCCCGCACGACGCCCTGGACCTGCCGGCCGAGGAGGTCTCCCGGCTGACCGCGGTCCGGCTGGCCGGCGACGCCGGACTGGGCCGGATGATCAGTCCCTTCATGGTCCAGCTGGCCGAAAACCTGGATGCCCTGTCGGGGGCCAGCGGCCTGCGGCTGGCCCACAATGTGGTCGACCTGATCGCCACCATGTTCGAAAGCGAACTGGCCGCACGGCGCGAACCGGCCACCGGCAGCCACGGCGAACTGCTGGCCCGGATCCGGCATTTCATCGAGGACCACCTCGGGGATCCGGACCTCTCGCCCGCGGACATCGCCGGCGCCCACTTCGTCTCCACCCGGCACCTGCACAACATTTTCGCGGCTTCCGGCACCACGGTGGCCAACTGGATCCGCACCCGGCGGCTCGAACACTGCCGCCGGGACCTGCGAGACCCCATCCTGGCCGACCGCCCGGTGGGCGCCATCGCGGCGCGCTGGGGATTCGTCGATGCGGCGCATTTCAGCCGGATCTTCCGCAACGCCTTCGGCGAGCCGCCGAGCGTGTACCGGCAGGGCAGCCGGTAGGCGGCTGCATTACCACGCGCCGCCGAAGCGCCTAGGGCCGCCGGCCGGGAACGCGGGCACATGTGCACGGTTCGTCAAGTGCAGTGCCGCCAATGGCAAGTGATTCGAGCCACGGATTGGCACAATCGAGGAATCTTTATTCTCCCGTTGGAGGTTTTCATGTCACAGGAACAAACGCTGGCGCAGCAGCAGGGCAGTGAGTCGGGCCTCGGCAAGCGCACACTCGGCGTTCCGGCACTGGTCTTCATGATCATCGCCGCCTCGGCCCCGCTGACCGTCGTGGCCGGCGGCACCACCAGCAACTTCGCCGTCACCGAGGTGCTGGGCATTCCGCTGTCCTTCATCGTCCTCGGCGTCTGCCTGGCCTTGTTCGCCGTCGGCTATGCCGCGATGAGCGCCCACATCCGCAACGCCGGCGCGTTCTACGCCTACATCTCCCAAGGCCTTGGCCGGGCGGCCGGTGTGGGCTCAGCGTGGGTTGCACTTGTTGCCTACAACGCGATGCAGGTGGGAATCTACGGCCTGTTCGGCTTCGCCTCGGCCTCCTTCATCGGCAGCAAACTCGGCATCGAGGTGCCCTGGTGGGCGACCGCACTGGCCGGCTTCCTGGTCGTCGGCTGGCTGGGCATCAACAAGGTGGACCTATCCGCAAAGGTGATCGCCGTGCTGGTCGGCCTCGAGTTCCTTGCGGTGCTGATCTTCGACATCATCGCCCTGGCGGTGGCACCCGAGGGCATCTCCGGTGCATCGATGGCTCCCTCCAACCTCTTCACCGCAGGCGTGGGCGCGGCCCTGGCCTTCAGCATTGCCGGCTTCATGGGCTTCGAGTCCGCTGCGATCTACAGCGAGGAAGCCAAGGACCCCAAACGTTCCATTGCCCGGGCCACGTACATCGCCGTCGCGGTCATCTCGCTCTTCTACGCCTTCTCCGGTTGGGCGACCACGATTGCCACCGGACCGAGCCAGATCGTGGCCAAATCGCAGGAATTCGGCCCCGACCTCATCTTCGTGTTCCTGAACGAGCACGGCGGCATGCTGCTTGCCGACGTCACCCAGATCCTGTTCATCACCAGCCTGTTTGCGGCATTGATGGCCTTCCACAACGCCGTGGCCCGCTACGCCTTCTCGCTCGGCCGCGAGGGAGTCCTCCCCCGCAGCCTGGCCCGGGTGAATCCGCGCACCTTCGCGCCCGTGGCCGGCTCCCTCGCCCAGTCGGCGCTGGCGCTGGTCATGCTGATCATCTTTGCGGTCGCCGGCACGGGCTCCGAACTCGGCGCCCTCTACCCGGTGCTGACCTTCTTCACCTGGCTGACGAACACCGGTGCCTTCGGCCTGGTCCTGCTGCTCGTGCTGATCTCCGCGGCAGTCATCGGCTATTTCCGCAAGCACGGGACGGGCTACTCGCTGTGGACCCGGCTCATTGCCCCGGCCCTGGCCATGCTCAGCCTCGGCGTGGTGTTCGTCCTGATCGTGGTCAACTTCAACGTCCTTATCGGCGCGGAAGGCGCATCCGCCCTGTCCTGGCTGCTGCCGGCCCTCGTGGTGGTGCCTGGCATCGCCGGAGTGGCCTGGGGCCTGTACCTGAAGTCGGCCCGGCCAAGCCTGTACGCCGGCATCGGCTACGGCGGCGAACAGGACTAACTACGGACACGAGGACAGCCCCGCCGGCACGCCGGCGGGGCTGTCCTCGTTTTGGCCTGCGGTTGCCGCCCCGTCCGCGCCCCTTGCAACAGACGGCCACGCGCCGGGCACCGGGCGCGGTCGCCGCGATGAGCCGCCCTGCCGGCGTCGGAAGATCCGGGCAGAGGCCGGTCCTGTCCTGGGGAGGCCGGCGAGACGACGGCGGAGCGGCCAAGGCACGGATTGCCCGTCGGCCTGCCTGGCCGGCCGGGCTGAAACCCGGCTCCCGCCGCCCCCGAAGCACTCCCGTACGCCGGGCCAGCGGCTCCAGGGCCTTGGGCACCGGCCGGTCGGGGACCGCGGAGAAGCCCGCCCCGGCATATCGACGAAGCCGAACACCGGTCCCAGGCGGGACGCCAAAGGGCGCCGCGGAAAAATCCGCGGCGCCCTTTGGCGTTGGCCGGAAAGCAGGCCTTACGGGTTGGTCTGCGGATGCGTGCGCAGGTATTCCTGGTGCGCTTCCTCAACCCGCAGGTTGTTGCCCTTGGTCTCCTTCACCATGGACACCGCGATCAGCGAGATCAGACCCACCACGGCAACGTACACGGCGATCGAGGTGGTGGAACCGAACTTCGACAGCAGCAGTTCGGCAATCAGCGGGGCAAAGGCACCGCCGAGGATCGCACCAACGGCATAGCCGATCGAAACGCCCGAGTACCGCACGTTCGCCGGGAACATCTCGGCGTAGAGAGCGGACTGCGGACCGTAGGACAGGCCGAGGCCGATCGTCAGCACGAAGATGGCCACGGTGAACCACACGATGTTGGCGGTATCGATCAGCATGAACATCGGCAGCGCCCACAGGATGATGATGGCGTAGCCGATCTGGAAGGTGCGGATCCGGCCCAGCTTGTCGGAAATCATGCCGCCAAAGAGGGTGAAGATCAGCCAGCCAAAGGCCGCCAAGGTGCTCGCCAGCAGCACCGGACCGCGCTCCATGCCCAGCACCTTGGTCGCGTAGGAAGCGAAGAAGGCAATGACCAGATAGCCCGCGGCATTGTTGCCGATGAAGATCAGGGCGGTCAGGACGACTTCCTTGGTGTTCTTCCGGAACAGCAGGCCCAGCGGAGCGGCGGACTCCTTCTTGCGCTCCTGCATCTCCTTGAAGACCGGGCTCTCATCCACCGAGCGGCGGATCATGTAACCGACGGCGATCAGCACGATCGAGAGCAGGAACGGGATGCGCCAGCCCCAGGCCAGGAAGTCTTGCTCGCTCAGCAGCGTGGTGGCCAGGTACATCACGAAGGTGGCCAGGATCATCCCGGTAGGAACGCCGATCTGGGGGTAGGCGCCGAAGAAGCCGCGCTTGTTGATCGGCGCATGCTCCACGGACATCAGTGCGGCTCCGCCCCATTCGCCGCCGGCGGAGAAACCCTGGACGATGCGCAGCAGGACCAGCAGGATCGGAGCCCAGACGCCGATCGCAGCGTACGTCGGCAGGACACCGATCAGGGCCGTCGCCACACCCATCATGATGAGGGTGAAGACCAGCATCATCTTGCGGCCCAGCCGGTCACCCAGATGTCCGGCGACAATGGCCCCGAGCGGACGGAACAGGAAGCTGATGCCCAGTGACGCCCAGGAGGCGAGCTGTGCGCCGGTGTGCCCCAGCGGCGCGAAGTACAGATTGGCCAGAACCAGGCCTGCCGCCTGGGCAAAGATGAAGAAGTCATACCACTCGATGGTGGTACCCACCAGCGTGCCGGCAAGGACCTTGCGTTCCTCTTTCCGGGTGGCAGGACTGAGGCTGCCGGCTAGCTCTTCTGACGTTGACATGATTACTCCGGTGCGTCGGCTGAACAACTGGAACATTTACCGACAGAACGGTCGGTAATGTGACATGTGCCATATTACATGGCTCGTAACGCAGAACACACCCCCGCGGTTTCCGAGGGTGTGTTCTGCGCCAAGCGGTAGAAAACGGGCGCCCGGCGGCGGCCCTCGGCTGTTAGCGACCAAAAGCCTCCCCGCTCACGGCCTGCCCCACACGCTGCGCGTACGGGGACCCCTGGCCGCTCCCTTACCTCGCCAGCTCGGGGCGGGGCCCTCGGCTGTTAGTCTTCGCGGGCGAGGAATTCGCGGATCCGCGCCCGCGCGGGGGCAAAGTCGTAGCTGTTGACCAGGGCCCCGGCCATGCGGACCGGATCGCCGAAGAAGAAGTACTCGTAGAGCGACTCGCGACCCGAGAAGCCGGAAATCGAGGCATCGAACGCCAGCTTGAACAAGCGCACGCGCTCGGCCCCGGTCAGCGTCTTGGCCTGCAGGTACTTCTCAATGTCCGCGCCGGCGTCGCTGTTCACATCTGCCTCGCCCGGCAGCGCCATCAGGCCGGACGCGGAGAACTTGCGGATGATCTGCGGGAACCGCTGGGCGATCTTCGGGTACCAGTTCCGGGCCGCGTTCAGCGTGGTCCAATGCGGGAGCATGACACCGTCCCCGCTCAGCTCGGCATCCACCTCCGCGGCGCGGATGAAGGCCTTGCCGATTTCGACGTCGACGATCAGCTCGGCGATATCCTCCTGGATGTGCTGGAAACCGTCGATGCCGATCGCATCGGCCAGTTCCGAGGCCAGGCCCAGGAAGAAGGTGCTTTTGGCGACGGTCCGGGTGACCACCTGGTGGGTCATCAGGGCGCCGGCACCGGTCTCGGCGTACCAGGCATTGCACAGGTCGGGACGGCCGAGCATGAAGACGCGCTCGTTGGGCACGAAGACATCCTCGAAGACGACCACCGCGTCCATTTCCTCGAACCGCGAGGCCAGCGGCTCGTCATGGACGCTGCCGCCGTTATACAGGGAGGACCGGCACAGGTAGCGCATGCCGGGGGTGTCATTGGGCACGGCGAATGCGTAGGAGTATGGCGCATCCTCCGGGGTACCGCGCAGCAGGGTGGAGGGGAAGACCAGCAGCTCGTCGGCGATCGGGGCGATGGTGGCCAGCATCCGCGCACCGTTGATGATGACGCCGTCCTCGCGCTCCTCGGTCACCCGGGCGGCCAGCTGGCCGCCGAGCTGCTCAGAGCCGGGCACCGAGCGGTTGACCTGCGGCGGGATCAGGGTGTGGGTGGCCAGCAGGTCGTTCTCGCGGGCGTACTCGTAGTAGCGCTCGATGCGCTCGCCGAAGACCGGGTCGGCCTTCGCGAAGAACTTCTTGGCCGTGGACAGCGCGGTCAGGGAGGAGTTCATGTAGTCCCCGGAGCGGCCCAGGAAGCCATGGGAGAACTCGGCCCAGGTGGAGATCGCCCTGCGGCGCCTCCCGAGGTCCTCGATGGTGCGGGGCACAAGGAAGGAGGCGTTGACCAGGTCCCCGGTGGTCGGCGAGGTGTAGGTCAGGGCCTCCTGGTACTTCGGGTCGTGCTGCATGTCGAAGAGCTTGGCGTAAGTCCGGGCATTGTTGCGGAACATCGGGTGCTCGGCGATCTTCTCCGAGACCACCTCGCCGTTGATCACCACATGGGGATGCATCGAATTAAGCTTGTCCAGATACTGCTGTCCGGTTCGGATGCCCATGGTCTTCCTCCAAGTTTCGTCATTGAACGTTGAATTGGCAGTTTGACGGCCGGGGACTGCACCAGAACAGTTCCTCGATGCCGAGCCGGCTTTCGGGGATGGCGGTGAAGCTGCTGTCGGCGAAATGCGTGGCCAGCGCACGCTGCCCCGCTCCGAGGATGTTCACGGTATACGGGCAGCAGTCCAGTTCGTCGTGGGCCGTGATGGACCGGTCCGCAGCATCCTGCCGGGGAGCAGCAATCATCATTGGCCCCTAACCCTCGTGGCGGCTGCGGACACCGCCTTGAAGTTCTATAGTTGAACATCACGTCCTGATATAGAACAATATGGGAATGTGACCCCCCGCACAACCGACTGTGGCGAATTTCCCACAAGACTTTCCGCAAAGGATGTCCAGATGCCCTCCAGCGAAGCTCCCGCCAAGTCCGGTGCTGCCCATTCCCAGACGCTCTCGCGCGGCATCCGGGCCCTTGAAATCCTCGCCGATGCCCCCGCGCCCATGACCATTGCCGAGCTCTCCGCAGCGCTCGGCGTGCACCGTTCCATTGCCTACCGGATCCTGCGCACACTCGAGGACCACTCCCTGGTGATGCGTGATGCGGCCGGGCGCCTGCAGGCGGGTCCGGGGCTGGCGGCGCTGGCCCGGGGCGTCTCGCGCAATCTCCAGTCCGCCGCACTGCCGGAACTGACGAGCCTGGCCAACAGCCTGAACATGACTGCGTTCCTGGCCGTGTGGGACCAGCACGACTGCGTCACGCTGGTCACCGTGGAACCCCGCCATTCCGGTGCGACCCTGGCACAGCGTCCGGGCACCCGGCACTCCTTCAGCGCCGGGGCACCGGGCATCGCGATCCAGTCCGCTCTGACCGAGGAACAGTGGGAGCAGCTGGCACCCGGACAGCCGTACCGGCCGGAATCCCGTGCCGCCGCGGAACTGGGCTATGCCGTCAGCCATGACGAGGTGATCCCGGGGGTTTCCTCGGTGGGTGCCCCCATCCGCGTCCCCGGGCAGCTGCCGGCGGCCCTCGCCGTCGTCTATATCCGCACCGAACTCGACCCGGACGACATCGGCCGGACGCTGGTGGCCGCCGCATCGACCATCCAGGCCGAGCTGCACTGACGGCCGCCGTGACGGGTTAAGCCGATGGCGGCAGGGCCCGGGCGCGGCGCACCCCGGGCAGCGCGAACAGGCTCACCAGCAGCATTACCGCCGCCGCAGCGGCGGCGACGAGGAAGGCCCCGGTGTGCCCGGCTGCCTGGGCCGCTGCGCCAGCCAGCGCGGCACCCAGCGCCGCGCCCAGGACGACGCCGCTGGCCAACAGCGTCATGACCGTACCTAGACGGTGCGCCGGGGCCACCAGGCCGCCGACACCGTAGATCGTCACCATGGCCGGGCCGACCGGGAGCCCGGCCGCCAGCAGCGCGGCCACCATCTGTGCGGGGGTCTGCGGCAGCAACAGCAGCAAAGTGCAGCCCGTCATGCCCGCGGCGCACAGGATCCACCGCGGTACGAGGGCGAAGCGTGCCGGCCAGAAGGCCACGGACAGCGCGGTGACCGCCGAGCTCACACCGATCAGCGCGTACAGCAGCCCTGCGGTTTCCGCTGCCCCGATGCTGCCGCCGAAGGCGCTGACGCCGTTCTGTGCCGCCCCGAAGAACATGCCCATCGACACCATCCCCAGCACCGGGACCGCCGCCGGCCACCAGCGGGCCGGATCCGGCCCCTGCCCCGGGACGTCCACGGGGCGCCGGCTGCCGGCCGCGGGCGGGACCGCACGGTGGGTGGGGTGCACGGCGAAGGCCGGGACCAGAACGATGGTCAGCACCGCTGCCAGCACAAACGGCAGCCAGGCTGCGACGAATGCCGCCAGCAGCCCCACCAGCGCCGGGCCGAGTACGAAGGTCAGCTCGTCAACGGTGCTTTCGTAGGACAGTGCGGTCCCGCGCACGGCCGGCCGGTGCCGGGTGAGAGCCATCCAGCGCACGCGCGCCAGCGAGGCCACCTGAGGGCTGGTGAGCCCCATCAGCAGTGCTGTGGCCAACACCACTGCGACCCAGGGCCCGGACAGGTCCGGTACGAGCGCGACGGCGGCCAGCAGTCCGGCGATGGCCGCGGTGTGGGCCACCGCGGCAGCCAGCAGGACGCTGCGCTGGCCCCGGCGGTCGGCCAGATGTCCTTGGGCCGGGGCTCCGGCGGCGGCGCCGATCCCGACCGCACCGGCTGCCATCCCTCCCAGGGCATAGGAACCGGAAGCGGTAGTGGCCAGGGTCATCGCCCCGACGGTGAGCATTGCCAGCGGCAGGCGGGCAAGGAAGCCGATCGGCAGGAAGGACCTGCCGGCCAGCGCGGGCAACTGCCGGAAACGGCCGGCCTGCCGTTTCGCGTCGGCGGCGGCAGGGCCGGCCAGCTCAGAGGCGAGAGGACTGGCGGAATCTTCGGGAAGAGTCGTGGCCGCCGCGGGGGCAGGCGGGGTGGCGGGAGAAGGAATGGCACTCATGGTACTCCGGGCAGCTCAAACCGCGCATCGTCCCACCTCCCGACGCGCACGACCCGGATAACACCTCCATTCTACTGGCCTCCGGGCCGGCCGGCAGCCGCCACACGGGCCGGCTCAGACGCCGGCCGGCTCCCCCAGCACGAGTTCCACGGAGGAGCCCTGCCGGCCCTTGGCCACCCGCAGCTGGGCAGGGATACGCAGCTTCATCTCCGGCACATGGCTGACCAGCCCGACAACCCGGCCACCGTCCCGCAGCCCCTCCAGGGCATCCATGACCTGTTCCAGTGCCTGCTCGTCCAGGCTGCCGAAACCTTCGTCCACGAACAGGGTCTCGATATCCACGCCGCCGGCCTCCGCCTGGACCACATCGGCCAGGCCCAGCGCCAGCGCCAGCGAGGCCATGAAGGACTCCCCGCCGGAGAGCGTGGCAGTGTCCCGGCGCTGCCCGGTCCAGCCGTCGTTGACGTGCAGACCAAGCCCCGATTTCTTGTTGCCGGACTTGGAATCGTCATGGACCAGGGTGTAGCGCCCGTCGGTCATCGTGCCCAGCCGCTCCGAGGCCGCCGCGGCAATCTGCTCCAGCCGCGCGGCCAGCACGTAGGTGGTCAGGGTCATCTTGCGTTCGTTCTCGCCCAGCCCGCGCACCGTCTCCGCCACGGACTGGATCCGGTCAAAACGCTCCCGGGCCGCGTCCAGCACCCCGGTTGCCTCGGCCAGTCGGGGGCCGTAGGACTGCAGCTGGCGGTCCGATGCCTGCAGCACGCCGCTGCGGACCTGCAGATCCCGCACCGCCTCGTCCAGCTCTTCGGTGCGGCTGCGCAGCGCTGCGGCGGCATCCGCGTCCGGCGGCAGCTGGCCCGCTGCCCGGTCCGCGCGCGCCCGCCGCACCGGCTCGGAGTCCCGGAGCAACTGCACCCGCTGTCCCAGCAGGGTGTGTTCCTCGACGGCCAGCTGCGCTGCCGCCAGATCGGCCGCGGACAGCAGCGCCGCGCGTGCCTGTTCCTCGCCGTCAAATGCCGAGCCTGCAATCGCGCCGGCCAGTTCGTCCGCGCTATGTTCCAGCGCGTCCGCCGCATGGCGGCTGGCGTCCAGCGCCCGGACCGCCTCGCCCAAGGCGGCCACAAGGCCCGACAGGGCTTCGGCATGCGCGGACAGCGTGCTGCCGGTCGGCGCGAGAGCGGCCAGCCTGTTGCCGAGCTGACCGCGCTGCTCCCGCACGGCTTTCAGTTCCGTGCCGGCGGCGGCGTGGTCCACGTCCAGCGCTGCGGCCTGCCGGCCGAGCTCCTCCAGTCTTGCTGCCGCTGCAGCAGCTGCGGACTCCAGCTGCCCGCGCTCCAGGGCCGCCTGCCGTGCGGCGTCCAGTTCCGCGCCGGCCCGGTCGACGGCGGCACGGGCTTCCGCCGCCGGGGTTTCCCCGCCGCGGGCAGCCAGCGCGGCCAGCCGGGCTTCAAGCCTGCCGCATTCCTGCTGCGCCTGCGCCAGGCGCGACTCGGCCTCGCTATGCTCCTGGCGCGCTGCGGTCTCTTCGTCCTCGCCGACCAGGCGGCCGGCCCCGGCCCCGGCAGGCGCCGGATGCTCTTCGGAACCGCACACCGGGCAGGGTGCGCCCGCCTCCAGCCGCGAGGCCAGCTCCGCGGCTGCATTGTCCAGCCGCTGCTGCAGCAGGTGAAGCCAGCGTTCCTTCAGGTCCAGCTGCAGGGCCTTGGCCTCGTCCCGGGCGCCTGCCGCGGCCGCCAGCTCCGTTGTGCAGGCGGTGTGCTCGGCCACCACTCCGGCTACCGCTTCGGCTTCCGCCACGCGCCGTTCGAGTGCCGGAAGGTCCCCGGCCTCCGCCTGTCTGGACTGCAGGTCCTCCTGCAGCCTGGCGGCCTCATCCCGGCAGGCGGCGGTATCCTCCGCCGTCCGGTCCATTTGCGTGGCGAGCCGGAGCAGCCCGGCCTCCAGTTCTGCTTCCGAGGCCTCGAGGGCCTGCAGCCGTTCTTCCTCCGGCAGCAGCGCCTGCACCCGGCCCAGCTGTGTCCCGGCCCGGTCCGCAGCCTCCGCCAAGACCGCAGCGAGCCGTTCGGCGGCTTCCCCGGCCGCTGCCGGCGCGGGAAGTTCCGTTCCATAGTCTCCATAGAGGGGGTGCGCGGCAGCGGCCTCGGCCAGCCGCTGCGCCGTTCCGGCGGCCTGCCCGGCCGCGGCCGCGGCCTGGTCGCGGTGCCGGATGGGCGCGGCGAGCAGTTCCGCACGGCGGTGGGCCTGCAGATCCTCAGCCAGCTGCCGGTAGACCGGCTCATTGGTCCGGCGCTTGTCCTCGAGTTCCTCCAGCGTCCCCAGCTCGGCGTGGTCCGCGATGCGCCGTTCCTGCGCCGCGGCCTCGGCACGCAGCCGGGCCAGTTCTTCGGCTCCGTCGGCGGCCCGGGCCGCAGCGTCCGCGGCCAGCGCGGCGACAGCCTCCTGCAGCTCCCCGAGCAGTCCGGCACCGTCCACAGAATCGTCCGGCAGTTGGTCCTGCGCCAAGTGGCGTCCGGCCTCCTCGCGTGCCGCACGCAGCAGCAGCCCGACGGCGGCCAGGGCCTGGTCATATTCCACCTTGGCCACCCCGGCGTCCGCGGCCAGCGCCTGTTCCACGGCCTCGAAACGCTGCGTATTGAACAGCCGCTGCAGCAGGGGCCGGCGTTCCTTCGCATCCGCACGCAGAAAGGCGGCGAACTCCCCCTGCGGCAGCAGCACCACTTTCGTGAACTGGTCCAGGCTCATACCCAGCACCTCGCTCAGTTCGGTGGCAGCCTCGTCATTGCGGGCCGACTTTTCCACCCAGGCGCCGCCGATGCGCTCGCGCAGCAGGGTCTGGGCCTGCTGCACCGCGGTGCCCTTGCCCGAACGTGCGGACGGGCGGTCCCACTGCGGACTGCGCGTGACCTCGAAACGCCTGCCCCGGGCGCTGAATTCGCAGACCACCTCCGGGGCAGTCGCGGCCTCGGCGTGGTCGCTGCGTAGCCGCTTGCCGCTCTGGCGCGCCCCTGGGACGGAACCGTAGAGGGCAAAGCACACCGCGTCGAGGATGCTGGTCTTACCGGCGCCCGTCTGGCCGTTGAGCAGGAACAGGCCCTGGGCGCTGAGCTCATCGAAATCGATCTGCTGCCGCCCGGCGAACGGGCCAAACGCCTGGATTTCCAGCCGGTGGATCCTCATGCGGACACCTCCGCAGCCGCGGCCAAGCCCAGAGCCTCGATAAGCAGCTCCCGCTCGCCGTCGTCAGCGGCCCGGGAACGCACATGTTCCAGGAAGCCGCAGCAAATTTCCAGGTCGTCCTGGGCCTTGGCGATCCGCTCGCTGTAGGTCTGGAGACTGCGCTGCGGCCCCGAGGCCGGTTCGAAGGCAAGGACCAGGGTGTCCGGGAACCGGCCGCGCAGCCGCTCCATGGCCCGCAGCGGACGTTCATCGTCCGTGAGGGTGATCTGGCAATAGGCCGCTTCGGCCCAGGTGTGGTCCGGCGATTCCAGCAACTCGTCCATCGTGCCCTTCAGCACGGCCAGCCGGCGCCCCGTCTCCCAGCTGATCTCCTCCACTCCGGCCAGCCCGCCGGCGTCGAACTCGACGAGGTAGCCGCCCTTGCGGTGCCCTGCCTCGGAGAAGGAGTACGGCAGCGGGGAACCGGAATAGCGCACGGTATGGCTCAACTGCTGGCGGCCGTGCAGGTGTCCCAGCGCTACGTAGTCCAGGCCGTCGAACAGGTCCAGCGGGACGGCACCGACGCCGCCGATGCTCAGGTCCCGCTCGCTGTCCGAGGTGAGGCCGCCGCTGGCGAAAGTATGGGCCAGCACCAGGGCGTGGACGGTGCCCCCGGCACGGCGGGCGACCAGGTCCGTGCGGATCCGCTCCAGCGCTGCCTGGGTGACGGCAGTATGCGACGGCGATTCCGCGCCGAGCTCGTCGGCACACAGCCGCGG
This sequence comes from Arthrobacter hankyongi, assembly GCF_022012395.1. Classification (GTDB taxonomy): domain Bacteria; phylum Actinomycetota; class Actinomycetes; order Actinomycetales; family Micrococcaceae; genus Crystallibacter; species Crystallibacter hankyongi. The sequence goes on along the minus strand of NZ_JAKLTQ010000019.1, from coordinate 74,451 downwards.
CTCCAGATAGGGAACCCCGTAGACGGCGAGCACCGCGCCGTCCAGCGCCAGCTCCACCGGCACGGCCAGCTCCGACAGCTTCGTGCGCAGGTGGACCCCGCCGTGGGCCAGGATCGTCGAGCCAAACCCCAGCCGCGATGCCGAGTCATGGTTGCCGCTGGTCAGGATGATGCGCGCGCCGGCTGCGCGGATCCGGGCCAAGGTGTCCGAAAACAGATTGACCACGTCCACCCCGGGCAGGGCCCGGTCATAGACGTCCCCGGCAACCAGGACCACATCCACGGACCGGTCACGCACCGTCTGCACAAGCTGGTCGAGGAAGTGCCGCTGCGCCGGCAGCATCCCCACCCCGTGGAAGGATCGCCCCAAATGCCAGTCCGATGTGTGCAGTATCCGCATATTTCAAACCTACCGGCCGGCGGGGACAATCCGGCCACAGCGCGCGGCGCCCGGGCTACTTCCCGGCCGCGCCGCCCCGGGGCTTGGCCGGATTGCCCTTGCCGTCAAAAAAGTCACGGGCCTCGGTAGCGCCGTTGTCCTCCACCGCCGGCTGCTCGGTCGCCTCGGGCTCCGCCACGGCGACATCATCCTTGGCAAAGGCGAAATCGGCTGCGGCCTTGCCCTTGGCGGTCTTGGCCTTGGCCGGCTTGGCGTCCGGGGCCGGGTTCCCGGCGCTGCGGTAGATGAGGCCCGCGATCACCGCGCCCAGCAGCGGAGCCACCCAGAACAGCCACAGCTGGCCGGCGGCGTTGCCGTCGCCGAAATACACGGTGGCGGTTGAGCGGGCCGGGTTCAGGCCTGCATTGGAGATCGGCAGCAGGAAGGCGGTCAGCACCGACAGGACCAGACCGACGGCGAACGGGCCGCTGCCGGGCCGGGCGCCGCGGGCTGTGGCGCCCAGGTACACGGCCACCAGCAAGGCGGTGCCGATTGCTTCGGCCAGGAACACCCCGGACAGTCCGAAACCACTGGCACCGGTGGCATCAAAGCTGTTGGAAATCGCCGTGAAGAGGCTCTTCGACTGGGTCCCGGCCGGGTGGCTGGCCAGCACCACCCAGAGCACCGTCGTCGCCAGCGAGGCACCGACCACCTGCGCCACAATATAGGGCAGGACATGCTTCCACGATGTGCGCCCGGCCAGCGCCGTACCGAGGGTAATGGCAGGATTGAAGTGGCCTCCGGAGACGTAGCCGAAGGCCAACATCGCCGCGACCATGGCGAACCCGAACCCGAACGGCACCGCGAAGCCGCCCTGCGGGTTGAACATCCCAATGCCGAGGGCACCGCCGACGACAAGGAAGGTACCGGTTGCCTCGGCGCCGATCCGGGCGGACAGCGAATAGTTCTTCCCGGACCGCTGCGCCTTCTGCACGGATCCGCCCGGCTCCTGCTCCACGAGCTCCCCCGACTGCATTGCTGACATGTCCAGCCCATTCCTTCCGCCGCGGCCGGCACACACCGGCCCGTTGCTCACAAAACCGTTTCCACCCTTGCATCCAAGACTGGGAGAATGCTGGACGTCCGCTGGGACGGAAGTGGAGTTCGCGCGGCGAATGTGGTAGGCACCCTTCGCACGCTCGGCGCGGGCCCTCGGCGGATATCGTCCAGCGGCCGCCCCCGCCTCGCAGGCTCGGCTGGGGACCCCTGCCGCTAGCGTGTCTCCGCCTCCCACCGCTCGCAAGCTCGCGGCGGGGCCCTCGGCGGATACACTGGGACACCGTGACCATCCCAGCGCCTGGCGTCCCGGCCCAACCTGCCTCCCCCGACTTCGACTCCCGCGTGCGTGCCTGCCTGCTCGGCGGCGCCCTCGGGGACCAGCTCGGCTATGCCGTCGAATACAGCAGCTGGCAGGAGATCGAGGCCCGGTTCGGTGGCGAGCTGCGCGGCTTCGACCAACTGGACGAACCCGGGCACTTCAGCGACGACACCCAGCTGACCCTCTACACGCTGGACGGGCTGACTGAGGCCATCGAATGGGCCAACGAAGGTGTGGCCGCTGACGAGGCGGCCTGCCTGTGGCTGGCCTACCTGCGCTGGTACGCGACGCAGGACGGGCACTTCCCCGACCGCGCTCCGGAACCGCAGCCGCGTTGGATCGACCGGCAGGAGGTACTGCACCATCGGCGCTCCCCCGGTGAGTCCTGCCTGTCCGCGCTGGCGACCGGGGAAATGGGCATGCGGTCCCGGCCGCTCAACCCCGAGGCCCGGGGCAGCGGCGCCCTCATCCGGTCCGCGCCTTTCGGGCTGCTGCCGTTCGTCCCGGCGGAAACCGTGTACAAACTCACACTGGACGGAGCGGCGATCACGCACGGGCATCCGTCCGCCCGGCACAGTGCCGCCGCCTTCAGCGGATTGCTCCGGTCGATCGTCCAGGAGGGAGCCTCCCTGCCGGATGCGGTCCGTGCCGCAGCGGACCGTGCCGGACAGGAAGACCCGGCAGGCGGCGTCGCCGCCGCGCTGCTGAGGGCCTTGACGGCCGGTGCCGGCGGCCCGCTTCCGCCAGCGGAGCTGCCGGACGGGCTGGGTGCCGGCTGGCTCGCCGAGGAGGTGCTCGCCGTCGCCGTCTATGCCGTGCTCGCCACCGCCGGTGCCGGGACGCCGCAGGAACACTTCCGGCTCGCCCTGGCGGCCGCGGTCAACCACGACGGCGGCAGTTCGTCCACCGGCAGCGTCGCGGGCCACCTGCTGGGCGCCCTCTACGGCGAGCCCTGCCTGCCGCCGGCCTGGCTGCGCGACGCCGAGGCACCGGAGCTGGTACTGCACATGGCGGAGAGTTTCCTGGCCCAGGTCCGGGCCCAGACCGACTGACCGGCCTGCTCAGGCCCCCGTTTCGGGCCAGGGGCCGCCAACCATCTGGAGGAACTCGCCCTCGGAGAGCACCTCGATCTGCTGGCCGCGGCTATGCAGTTCGAGTACCTTGCGCGCCTTCGCCGTGACCCGGCCGCTCTTCAGGTCCGCGGCGGAGAAACCGTCCCCGACCACCAGCACGGTCGTCTTGCGGGTGACATTGCTGGCGGGGCTGGCGCCGAGCTCGGCGGCCCGGTTCTTCGCCTGCTGCCGCGGCATCCCGAGGTTGCCGGTGAACACTACCGTCTGCCCGAACAGCGGATGCGCCGGGTCCGCCCCAAGGTTCGGCGGCGGGTTGTTCCCTTCCTCCGGCCAGCCGTTCCAGCCGGAACTGCGGGAGCCGCCGGTGCCGTCCAGCTGCCGCTCCCGCTCGGCCAGGGTGGCCTTGGACAGCGGTTCCTGGCCGGGAACGTAGGCCTCCATCCGGGCCGCGGGCAAGTTCAGGGCGGCCAGCAACTCGCCGATGCTGCCGGCGCCGTTCCGGGCCGCAATGTCGATCATGATGCCGGCGCAGGCGCGGGCGTCCTCGACGGCGTCGTGATGGTGCTGCAGCGGCACTCCGGCAGCCTCGGCCACGAACGGCAACGAATACGAAACCAGCGAGTAGCTGCGCCGGGACAGGATGACCGTGCAGGCATAGTCATACGCGGGCCCGGCCAGTTCGGAGACTTCCAGGCCGGAACGGATCACGCCCAGGTCGAACGCTGCGTTGTGCGCCACCAGCAGGTCGCCGCCGATAAAGCCGGCCATGTCCGCGAAGACCTCGCCGAAGCGCGGCTTGCCGGCCACCATTTCTTCGGTGATGCCGTGGATCCGGGTGTTGCGGGGATCGAACCGGTCATAGCCGGCCGGCGGGCGCATCAGCCAGGACACCTCGTCCACGATCCTGCCGTCGCGGACCTTGCTCAGGCCGACGGAGCAGGCAGAGCCCCGGAACCCGTTCGCTGTTTCGAAGTCAATGGCCGTGAACTCAATTCCCACCCATCGATTCTACCGTCCGGCGCCCGCCTGCCCTCGACGGACGGCACCGTGTGCGGCACGATGTTGGCCATGTCGACATTCTCGAAACCGCATGTGCTCATCCTCGGCGGAGGCTACGCCGGCCTCTACACCGCCTGGGGATTGGAAAAGCGCCTGGGCCAGGCTCCCATGGACATCACGTTGGTGGAACCGAACTCGTACATGACCTACCAGCCGCTGCTGCCTGAAGTGGCCGGCGGCGAAATCGACCCGCGCACCGTCATGGTCGAGCTGCGCCGGGTCCTCAAGCACACGGACGTATTCCGCGGCAAGCTGGAGTCCTTGGACTGCCGGGCCAAGACAGCCACGCTCGCCTCGATCAGCGGCGAGCGGAAGCAGGTCAGCTACGACCACGTGGTCTTCGCCCTCGGCGCGATCACCCGGACGTTTCCCACCCCGGGGCTGGCCGAGCAGGGGGTGGGCTTCAAGACGCTGGAGGAGGCCCTCTATGTCCGTGACAAGGTGCTGGACAGCGTGGCGCTGGCCGCGGCGACCTCGGATCCGGCCGAGCGGGCCAAGGCCCTGACCGTGGTCTTCGTCGGCGGCGGCTACACCGGCGTCGAGGCGCTCACCGAGCTGCTCGACCTGGCCAAGCTTGCGGTGGACGAGTATCCGGACCTGAAACGCACCGAGCTGCGCTGGGTCCTGATCGAGGCGTTGGACCGGGTGGCGCCGGAGATCGGCCCCGGCCTCTCGAAGTGGACGCTCGAGCAGTTGCGCCGGCGCGGCGTCGACGTGCGCCTGAACACGACGATGAAGTCCTGTGTGGACGGCCAAGTGGTGCTGAGTACCGGCGAGATGTTCCCGGCCGGCACAATTGTCTGGACCGCCGGGGTCAAACCCAATCCGGTACTGGCCGCCACCAACGTGCCGCGCGGGCCGAAGGGCCACGTCAGTGCCAACGCCAGGCTGCAGGTGGTCGAGGACGATGGCACCGTCGTGGACGGGGCGTGGGCGGCCGGGGACAACGCCCAGGTACCGGACCTGACATCCCGGAAGCAGCCGGCCTGGTATTCGCCCAACGCCCAGAATGCCGTGCGCCAGGCCCGGCTGCTGGCCGACAATATCGTGGCCGCGCTGCAGCAGCGCGGGCCGGCCGAATACCGGCATACCTCGCTTGGCGCGGTAGCCAGCTTCGGCGTCGGCCGCGGCGCCGCCGTGGTCAAGGGGATCGAACTCAAGGGCCGGCTGGGCTGGATCGTCGACCGGCTCTACCACGGGGCAGCCTTGCCGACCATGAACCGCAAGTGGAAGGTCTTCACCTCCTGGGCCAGCGGGGCGTTCGCCGCACGGGAAGTCACCTCGGTCAGCTCAATCCAGGATCCGCGCGAGGCTTTCCTGCAGGCCGTCGACAGCGAATGACGACGGCGGCCGCGGCAGGGCCGCCGTCGTCATTCCGCCGCCGTCAGGGGGTGGCCCGCCGCAAGGTCAGATACGAGCCGGCCGCCAGGACCGTGCAGAAGAGCGCCGCCCAGCCGGCGACAGTCAGCGGAGTCTGGGCGGCGAACCACTGCCCGACCTGCGGCCCCCAGCCCTGCCACATGATCAGTGCCACGAGGCCGAGCAGTGCGGCGGCGGTGCCTATGCTGGCGACCAACATGCCGGTGGCCTGCCAGCGCTTATAGACGGTGGCGAACCAAAAACCGATCATGAACAGGGTGACCATGGAAATGAAATAGAACAGGATCTGTACGATTCCGGCCTCCGCGGCAATCCAGCCGAGGGCATACATCTGCCCGTTCATTCCCCAGCCCCCGGTGGCAGTCTCGATCAGGCCCAGCCCGTAGTAGAGCACACTGATGGCCAGTGCCACAACGGCGAACAGACCGACTGTCCCCAGATAGAACGTCCGGCGGCTGACGCTCATGGCCTGCGAGAACGGAAACGTCAGCGTCAGGGACTGGATGCCCAAGGCCATGAAGTACCACATGACGGCCTGGCCGGACCCCGCGTACTTGGCCGCTCCGGTGTCGGGGATCATGGCCCAGATGGCCAAGGTGACCAGGAAGGCACCCGCCATGATGATGGCGGGAATGCCCAGGAAGATCCACTTGTTGATCAACTGCATCCGGGCGACATTGATGACGCGGTTCATCGGGAAACCTCCATGACGGTAGCCGCCGCGGTGGCGGAGTCTTCTTCGGCGGCCGCCAGCGTCTTGCGGACCACCAACTGCTGCAGGGAAACTGGCGCGATTTCCAGGCCGAGGTCGGCAGCCTGGCGGCGCTCGGCATCGGTCAGGACGGCTTCGACGGTCACGGAAGCCAGCGAGCCCAGCGTTTCGCGGTGCAGCACGGTGCGCCCGGCGACGAACGGCTCGACTTTCGACGCCGCCCCGGCCACCGTAACCGCGGACCCTCGGATCGATTCCGCGTCGTCGTCCAGCACGATCCGGCCGCGGTCAATGAGAATGACGTGCTCGAGCAGGTTGGCGACCTCGTCGATCAGGTGCGAGGACAGGATAATGGTGCGCGGGTGGGCGGCGAAATCCTCGAGCAGCCGGTCGTAGAAGATCTGGCGGGCCACCGCATCCAGCCCCAGGTACGGTTCGTCGAAGAAGGTGACTTCGGCCCTGGACGCCAGGCCGATGACGACGCCGACGGCGGAGAGCTGGCCGCGGGAGAGCTTCTTGATCCGGCGCTTGAGCGGCAACTGGAATTCCTTGGCCAGCTGCAGGGCGTAGTCCGCGTTCCAGTGCTCGAAGAACAGCGCGGCCGCCCGGAAGGCCTGCAGCGGGGTAAAGTCCTCCGGGTACTTCTGCGACTCCCGGATAAAGCAGATCCGGCTGAGCACCCGGTCATTCTCGTACGGGTTCCCGCCGAGGACCGCCACTTCGCCGCTGCTGTGGAAGCCCTGTCCGGTGAGCACCGACATCAGGGTTGTCTTCCCGGCGCCGTTACGGCCCAGCAGGCCGTAAATCCTATTGCCGGCCAGGCTCAGGCTGACGCCGTCCAGAGCCCGGACGTCTTTGTATTCCTTTGAGACATCGCGCAGTTCTATGGCAGGTGCTGCCGCTTTCGCGTGTGTTGGCCGGTTCACTGGGCCACACTCCCCTCGGTGGTGTCCTGTGTTGCTGTGTACGTGCTCTCGATCATGTCCGTGAGCTGCTTGATACCAATGCCCAGCTTTCGGGCCTCCTGCACCAGCGGCTGGACATACTGCCGGGCAAATTCCTCCCGGCGCCTGGCCCGCAGCCGGTCCCGTGCACCGGCGGCTACGAACATGCCGATCCCCCGCCGTTTGTAGAGGATGCCGTCCTCCACCAGCCGGTTGACGCCTTTGGCCGCGGTGGCCGGATTGATCCGGTAGAACGCCGCGAACTCGTTGGTGGAGGGCACCTGTGCCTCTTCGGCCAGGGTGGCCTCGACAATGTCGTTCTCGATCCGCTCCGCGATCTGCAGGAAGATCGGACGGGATTCGTCGATCACCTCCGGGCTCCCGGGGCGGCAGGGGCCGCGTCGCGAAGCCCCATTGGTTCATTACTCATGTAACTAACCATACAACCCAAGAAGCCGGAGCGCCAGCCGCCGACTGGATTCTTCACCCGCAATTAACCGGCCGCCACTATTGCAAGCGGGGCCGCGGCCGTAATCTAAAACAATGGAAAACCCGCAGCATCCAGGGTGGTATCTGTTCGACTACGGGATGGTTATTTCAACTGCCCCCGAACCTGAGGATTGGGAGGCCCTGGAGGAGTCCGCAGGCCTCCCCCTGCGGAATCCCGACAGCAGCTATTGGGCGCACCGGCTCGATTACGACGAGGGCAAGATCGATTCCCAGCAGTACTGGTCGCTGGTGCTGGGACGGGAGGTCGGCATCGGCCGGGCCAGCGAACTGGACTCGCTCGATGCGTTGCAGTGGTCACACTTGAACCTGGACACGCTGGACGTGTTGGAATTGCTCTATTCCCGCGGAGCCCGGCTGGCCGTACTGTCCAACATGCCGGCCACCATGGCAGAGGAATTCGCCGGCGCCCCCTGGACCAAATATTTCACGGAGCTGTTCTTCAGCTCGGGCATCGGGTTGACCAAGCCCGAGCCTGGCGTCTTCAAGCACGTACTGGAAGCGCTGGGCACGGATCCTGCCGATGTTATCTTCATCGACGACAAGCACGAGAACGTGCATTCGGCCCGGGCCTTGGGCATCAAGGCCATCCACCACGCCCCGGGCACGGACCTGCAGCGCGAACTGGGCCTCTAGCGGCCGGCCTTAGGACGGGGTCTTGTCCCGGTTGCGCCGCTTGGCGATCCTGGCCAGCACCCAGACCGCGACGGCGACCACCACCACAGCGATCACAATCTTCTGGAACACGTCCGCGTAGCTTTCCACGACGTGCCAGTTCTCCCCCAAGTAGTACCCGGACAGCACGAAGATGGTGTTCCAGACGAGGCTGCCTGTGCTGGTCAGCAGCAGGAACTTCCACACCGGCATGCGTTCGATCCCGGCTGGAATGGAGATCAGGGACCGGAACACCGGGATCATCCGCCCAAAGAACACGGCCTTGGAGCCGTGACGGCCGAACCAGGCCTCGGTACGGTCCACATCCGCCACATCTACGAGCGGGATCTTCGCGGCCAGGGCACGCATCCGGGCGCGGCCGAGCCAGGCGCCGACCCCGTACAGCACCAAGGCGCCCACCACCGAGCCCAGCGTGGTCCACACCAGCGCCTCAACCAGGCCAAAGGTTCCGCGGCTGGCGGTGAATCCGGCCAGCGGGAGGATGACCTCGCTGGGCAGCGGGGGGAACAGGTTCTCCAGGGCAATGGCCAGGCCGGCACCCGGGGCACCCACCGCTTCCATGATGTCCACCGCCCACTGGGCAATGCCCGAGAGGTTCGAGGCGCTGTCGGCCGTCTGTGCCGCCTCGGCGGCGCGGGCTGCGGAAGTCAGGAGAGTCATCATCGTGCCTTCAATTCTGCCCGACGCCGGTAAACATCACCCAAATTCGTGATCGGGACTACTCCCGGGCCGCCGCCAGGGCGTCCACAATGTACGGCAGCAGCGCGCGGAACGCCCGTCCCCGGTGGCTGATGGCGTTCTTTTCCTCCGGTGAGAGCTCCGCGCAGCTGCGGTCCAGACCTTCGGGCTGCAGGATCGGGTCGTAGCCGAATCCGCCGCTGCCCCGTGGCTCGGCCAGCAGTATCCCCGCCAGCCGGCCCTGGACCACCTGGCTCCTCCCGGCGGACACTACGCTGGCGGCACAGATGAAGGACGCGCCGCGATGCTCGGGGCCGATGTCCGCCAGCTGGTCCAGCAGCAGGCGGAGGTTGGCGGCGTCGTCGCCGTGCCGGCCGGCCCAGCGCGCGGAAAAAATGCCAGGTGCCCCGCCGAGCACGTCGACGGCGAGTCCGGAGTCATCGGCCACGGCCACCATGCCGGTGGCCTCGGCCACGGCGCGCGCCTTCAACAGCGAATTCTCGGCAAAAGTGACCCCGGTTTCCCGCACGTCCGGCACCCCCGCTGCGGCGGCGTCGATCACCTGCGTGTCGACGTCCAGGCCGGGCACCTGGCCGCGCAGCAGCTCGCGCAGCTCGCGCAGCTTGCCCGGATTGCGGGTGGCCAGGACCAGCCGCGGCTCAGCCACCGATGACCTCCGCAGCGGTGTCGGCCAGGGTTTCGCGCTGGATCTGCGCCAGCTGGGCGGTTCCGGCCAGGGCCAGGTCCAGCAGCGCGTTGAGCTCCTCGCGGTCGAACGGTGCGCCCTCAGCGGTGCCCTGGACCTCGACGAATTTGCCGGATCCGGTCACAACGACATTCATATCGGTCTCGGCCCGGACATCTTCGACGTACGGCAGGTCCAGCATCGGCACGCCGTCGATAATGCCCACGCTGACGGCGGCCACCGTGCCGGTCAGGGGCTTCGCTCCGCGGGCCACCAGCTTGTTGTCCTTGGCCCAGCGCATCGCATCGGCGAGCGCCACGAAGGCGCCGGTGATGGCGGCGGTCCGGGTGCCGCCGTCGGCCTGCAGCACGTCGCAGTCGAGCACCACCGTATTCTCGCCCAGCGCGCGGGTGTCGATCACCGAACGCAGGGAACGGCCGATCAGCCGGGAGATCTCGTGGGTGCGCCCACCGATCCGGCCCTTGACGGACTCGCGGTCCGACCGGGTGTTGGTGGCGCGCGGCAGCATGGCGTACTCGGCGGTGACCCAGCCGCGGCCCTCCCCCTTGAGCCAGCGCGGCACACCCTCGGTGACTGAGGCAGTGCACAGCACGCGGGTATTGCCGAATTCGATCAGCGCCGAGCCTTCGGCCTGGTTGGACCAGCCGCGGGTGATGCTGATCGGACGCAGCTGCCCCGGGGTGCGGCCGTCGGCCCGGACGATACCCGGGGTGGCAGGAGTTACCCCGACGGGGCTGGACACGGCGCTGCTAGGGTCAACTGAAGTCATGCCCCCAGCTTATCGGCTCCCCTCCCATCGACTTGCCGGATAACGACCTTCCCGGCGCTGAAACGGTCATTATCCGTCGAGTCGATCGGATGGTGGGGAGGTGGGGGCGTTAGACCACGTAGCTGACGCCGGCGACGGCGACGGCGAGGTCCCCGGAATACGTCTCCCTGGCCTCGGCCACGGTGCGGACCGAATCGTTCCAGACCGGCAGGTGTGTCAGCAGCAGCCGGCGCACCTTGGCCTCGCTGGCCGCGGCACCGGCCCGCTTGCCGGTGAGGTGGACTCCTTCGATGGCGTCGTCGCGGCCCTCATGGTAGGCGGCTTCGCAGAGGAACATGTCCGCCCCCTGGGCCGCTTCGATCAGGCCAGGGCAGCTGTCCGTGTCCCCGGAATACGCCAGCACCCGCGTCACCGGTCCATCCGGGCCGGGCTCGGTGGCCTCCACGCGCATCGCGTACGCCTCGTCCACCGGATGGCGCACGCCGTACGGGGTGATGTTGAAGGGACCGAACTTGACCACCTCGCCGTCATTCCAGTGGTGGAACTCAAACTCCGTGTGCATGCCGGGGTCCACATCCATGCCGTAGGCAATGGCGATCCGGTCCGCGGTATCGGCCGGCCCCCAGACGGGAATGCGGCCCTTGGGCCAGCCATCCGGGTGCCAGCGCACCGCCACATGCAGCCCGCACAGGTCCATGCAGTGGTCCGGATGCAGATGGCTGAGGAAGACGGCGTCGATATCCTCCAGGCCCAGGTAGCGCTGGGCGGTACCCAGAGCACCATTGCCCAGGTCGAGCAGGATCCGCCAGGTCCGCTCGCCGTCGTGGGCAGTCACCAGGTAGCAGGAGGCCGGGGACAGCGGACCGGGGAACGAGCCGGTGCAGCCAACGATGGTCAGGTTCATGCCCGGACTCCCCCCTCGTTCGCGACGGCGGACGGTTCCACGAACGCGGATCGCAGGCGCTGGCCTGTGGCGGTCCGGCCGGCCCGCGCCGCGGCGACCATTTCCGGGGTGATCCGGGCCATGCTGCCGGTCGGATAGTGCGCGGCCACGTGGTCCACGTGCTCGACGGCGAGCACCTCGGGACCGAGGAAGCGCCGGGCCAGCACCTCGAACTGGGCCGCATCCCCGGTGGCCACGAAATGGTGCCGCGGCTCGCTCTGCTCCTCGCGCAGCAGTCCGTGGCGCATCAGGGCCCGGTAGACGTCCTTGGCGGTCTCCTCCGCGCTCGAGACCAAGGTGACCTCGTCGCCCATGACGTAGGAAATGACGCCGGTGAGCAGCGGGTAATGCGTGCAGCCAAGCACCAGGGTGTCCACGCCGGCGTCCTGAAGCGGCGCAAGGTACTCCTCCGCTGTGGACAGCAGTTCCTGGCCTGCGGTCACCCCGGCCTCGACGTATTCGACGAAGCGCGGGCAGGCCACCGAGGTGATCTCCAGATGCGGGGCGGCCGCAAAGGTATCCTCGTAGGCGCGCGAACCCACCGTCGCAGAGGTGCCGATGACACCAATGCGCCCGGTACGGGTGGAGGCGACGGCGCGCCGGACAGCCGGCTGGATCACCTCGATGACCGGGATACCGTAGCGGGCGGTGTAGCGCTCGCGCGCATCCCGCAGCACCGCCGCGGAGGCCGAGTTGCAGGCGATGACCAGGACCTTGACGCCGGAATCCACCAGTTCGTCCATCACGCCGAGCGCGTTCGCACGGACTTCGGCGATCGGCAGCGGGCCGTAGGGTCCGTTGGCGGTGTCACCCACATAGAGGACGGCCTCGTTGGGGAGCTGGTCGATCACTGCCCGGGCGACGGTCAGGCCCCCCACGCCGGAGTCGAAGATGCCGATCGGCGCCGTGGGCGCGATGGCAGGGGAAAGGGAACTGGCGTCCGGACTCATAATCTACCGAGGATAAGTCCTGGCCCGGGAATCATTGAAGTTCAGCTCCGAACATGTTAGGCATCTCACAGCGATTGGAGCGCTCCCAGCGTGTCGACTTCGTCGCCACGCTGGGGCCCTCGGAACCCACTCCAGGGCGGTCCTATTCAGATTCACGGGTACGGCCCAGACCGTCCAGCAGGGCCTGCATCAGCGCTTCCTGCAGCCAGGTCAGGAAGTTGTACACCAGGGCCAGATAGGTGTCCAGGTCTTCGGCCTGGGACCAGTCGTCCACGTCGTGCAGCGCCTGCGCGTCCTCGTCCGTCTTGATATCCAGCCGGTCCGCGAGGACCAGGCGCACGTCGTTGACGGCCCGGGCAAAGAGCCGGGCCTGCTCCTCGTTCAGCTGCAGCGGGCTGTGGTCCAGCAGCAGCGCGCTGGCACGCAGCGCCGCCAGCTTCTGCTCGCGCAGCGAACGCTCGGTCAGCCGGCGGAACTCCAGGGCGGCGTCATCGTCTCCGCGCACCGCATCCGGCAGCAGGCGCAGCAACGCGCTGTCCTGGGGCCGGACCGCATACTGGTCCAGCCCGACCAAGGCCGCCAGCGGATCCTCCGCAGCCGAAGGTTCGGGTTCGAGCATGCCGATGATGTCCTCGAACAGGCGGCGGATCAGCTGGCGCTCACCCGGCTCCAGGTGCCCGGTGATGCCCTTGCGTGTGTTCTTGAATGCTCTGGCCATGGGTGCTCCTCTACTCGGCCTTCTGGCAGGTGGCCCAGAGGCCGAAGGAATGCATGGCCACGGTGTCCTGTTCCGCCTTCTCCCGGCTGCCGCTGGCCACTACCGACTTGCCGAGCTGGTGGACTTCCAGCATGAGCTTGTTGGCCTTGGTCTCGGAATAGCCGAAGTAGCTCTGGAACACGTAGCTGACGTAGCTCATCAGGTTCACCGGATCGTTCCAGACGATGACCACCCATGGCACGTCCGTGGCGGTGGCCTGCCACGCTTCGGTCCTGGTGCCTGCCTCGGTATCCGCGTCCAGGACGGTGGACAGTACGGCTGTGGGCGCACAGGCGGTCCCGGCGCCGGCGGCCGGCAGGATGGCAGAAGTCATGGTTTCCATTCTAGGCGTGACCGCCTGCAGGGCCGGGACCGGTACTCGGACGGCGAACGGCAGACTAAAGTTTGAAACGTGACCACCGCTGCCGGCTGGGACCACCCCAGCACTTCACTGTTCACCGACCACTACGAGCTGACCATGCTGCAGGCCGCGCTGCATTCCGGAACCGCCCACCGGCGTTCGGTCTTCGAGGCCTTCGCACGCCGGCTGCCCGACGGCCGCCGCTACGGCATTGTGGCCGGGACCGGCAGGATCCTCGAGGGCATCCGGAACTTTACCTTCTCCGACGAACAGCTGCAGTTCCTGTCCCGGACCAAGGTGATCAACCAGAAAACCATCGACTACCTGGCGGGGTTCCGCTTCACCGGGGACATCTACGGCTATGCCGAGGGCGAGGTGTACCTGCCCTATTCCCCGGTCCTGATCGTCGAATCCAGCTTCGCCGAGGCGTGCGTGCTGGAGACCTTCGTCCTGTCGGTCCTGAACCATGACAGCGCCATCGCCTCGGCGGCGTCCCGGATGACCGGTGCCGCGGGCGGCCGGCCGTGCATCGAGATGGGCTCGCGCCGCACGCACGAGGAATCCGCCGTCGCCGCCGCGCGCGCGGCCGTCATCGCCGGCTTCGGCAGCACCTCGAACCTGGAGGCGGGTTTCCGCTATGGACTGAAGACGGTGGGCACCGCCGCCCACTCGTTCACGCTGCTGCACGATAGCGAGCGCGAGGCCTTCGAGGCGCAGCTTGCCTCGATGGGTCCGGGCACCACGCTGCTGGCCGATACCTACGACGTCGAAACCGCCGTCCGCACCGCCGTCGAACTGGCCGGACCTGCGCTGGGCGGGGTCCGGCTGGACTCCGGAGACTTGATCGCCCAGGCCCAGTGGGTGCGCAAATTGCTGGACGACCTGGGCAACCACCACACCCGGATCACGGTGACCTCGGACCTGGACGAATACGCCATCGCCGCCCTGGCCTCGGCACCGGTGGACGCCTACGGCGTAGGCACCGAACTGGTGACCGGTTCCGGGGCACCGACCGCCAGCATGGTCTACAAACTGGTCAGCCGCGAGGACGGCCGGGGGGTGCAGGTCCCGGTGGCGAAGAAGGCCAAGGACAAGGTATCGCTGGGCGGACGCAAGTACGCCCTGCGGCGGCTGGACGAGGACGGCACCGCCACCGCCGAGATCCTCGGCGTCGGCCACCGCCCGGCCGACGACGGCAATGACAGGCCGCTGCTGCAGCAGTTCGTCAAGAACGGCGAACTGTTCGACGGCTGGACCGGGGCTGCGGGCGTCATGCGCGGCATCGAACGCCACGCGGCTTCGATGGCGGAGATGCCCCGGACGGTGTACCGGCTGCAGCGCGGCGAAGCCGCAATCCCCACAGTATTCGAGGAGTAGTGATGACCCGGGCCCTGATTATCGTTGACGTGCAGAACGACTTCTGCGAGGGCGGATCGCTGGGGGTGGCCGGCGGGGCGCAGGTGGCTTCGGATATCAGCGAACATCTGGAGAACCAGCCCGAACGCTACGATTTCGTGGTGGCCACCCAGGACTGGCACATTGAGCCCGGCAGCCATTTCTCCGACGAGCCGGACTACAAAGACAGCTGGCCGGCGCACTGCGTGGCCGGTACCAAGGGTGCCCGGCTGCACCCGGATCTGGACACGGACCCGATCGACGCATATTTCCGCAAGGGCGCCTACGAGGCCGCCTACTCGGGGTTCGAGGGCGTGCTCGCGCCGGAGGACGAGGTGGCCAGCGGCGAGCGCGACGAAGACGAAGAGGCCGAGGACGCGGACCTGGTCACCCTGGACGACTGGCTTCGCCAGAACGAGGTGGACGAGGTGGTGGTCGCCGGGCTTGCCACCGACTACTGCGTGCGTGCCACCGCGCTGGATGCGGCGCAGGCCGGCTACACCACGTCGGTGCTGCTGCCGCTGACCGCCGGCATCAACCAGGTCCGGGTGGAGGAAACCCTCGCCGAGTTCGAGGACAACGGCATCGAGGTCCTGCGCACCGCCTGACCCGCCGGCGGACCTCCGCCAGCGTGGTCAGGTGAACTGGCCGGCGGGGTCACTTGCGGCCGATGAACCAGTCCTGGAGTTTCTTCAGCCGTTTGCTCAACTGTTCCTCGTTGGCCTGGGCCACGGCGGGTCCGCCGCAGATGCGCCTCAGTTCGGAGTGGACCACGCCGTGCGGCATGCCCGAGCGCGCCGACCAGGCCGAGACGTTCTTGGCCAGTTGGCTGCGCAGCTCCGTCAGTTGCCGGTGGTCCACCACCTGCACCTCGGCCTCCGGCACGGCGGAGGCCCGGCCACGCTTGCGCGACTGCTGTTCCTGCTGGCGCTGGCGCAGCAGCACGCCCACCTGGTCCGCATCCAGCAGACCGGGGATGCCCAGGAAGTCCAGCTCTTCTTCGGAGCCCAGTTCGCCGCCGGTACCAAATTCGCCGCCGTCGAACAACACCCGGTCGAAGGCCGCCTGGGATTCGAGAGCCTCGTACTTGCCCTTGGTCAGCGAATCGGAGGCCTTCTCCTCGCGGTTGGCCGCCTCCATCAGGTCCTCTTCGGGAATGTGGCCCTCGTCGTTGTCCTTGTCCGGCCGGTCCAGGGCGTGGTCCCGCTCCACCTCCATCTGGCTGGCCAGCGCCATCAGGTTCGGCACCGAGGGCAGGAAGACCGAGGCGGTCTCCCCGCGCTTGCGGGCGCGCACGAAGCGGCCGATGGCCTGGGCGAAGAACAGCGGGGTCGCGGTCGAGGTGGCATAGACGCCGACGGCCAGCCGCGGCACGTCCACGCCTTCGGAGACCATGCGCACCGCAACCATCCAGCGCGAATCCCCGGCCGAGAACGACTCGATCTTTTCCGAGGCGCCGGCGTCGTCGGAGAGGATCACGGTGGGCGATTCGCCGGTGATCTTCTTCAGCTGGCCGGCATACGCCCGGGCGTCGTCGTGGTCCGTGGCGATGACCAGGCCGCCGGCATCCGGCACGGCACGGCGGACCTCGGTCAGGCGCTTGTCCGCCGCCGCCAGGACCGATGGGATCCACTGGCCCTGCGGGTTCAGGGCGGTGCGCCAGGCTTGGGCGGTGACATCCTTGGTGACCGCTGCCTCGCCCAGGGACGCGGCCATTTCATCCCCGGCGCTGGTGCGCCAGCGCATCTGGCCGGAGTAGGCCATGAAAATCACCGGACGCACCACATGGTCGCGCAGGGCATTGCCGTAGCCGTAGGTGTAGTCGGCGCGGGAGCGGCGGATCCCGTCCTTGTCCTCGACGTACTCCACGAACGGGATCGCGGCGGTGTCGGAGCGGAACGGGGTTCCGGTCAGGGCCAGCCGCCGCGCCGCCGGGTCGAAGGCTTCGCGGATGCCGTCGCCCCAGGACAGGGCGTCGCCGCCGTGGTGGATCTCGTCCAGGATCACCAGGGTCCGGGCCGCCTCCGTCTTGGCCCGGTGCAGCATCGGCTTCATCGCCACCTGGGCGTAGGTCACGGCGACGCCGATGAAATCCCGGCCGTGCGCGCCGTCGGAATTCTTGAAGTTCGGGTCGATGGACAGCCCCACCCGGGCTGCCGCATCCGCCCACTGGCGCTTGAGGTGGTCGGTGGGGGCGACGACGACGATCCGGTTGACCGTGCCGCGGCCCACCAGTTCGGTGGCCACCCGCAGCGCGAAGGTTGTCTTGCCGGCCCCAGGGGTGGCCACGGCCAGGAAGTCCTGGGGCGCCATCTCGAAGTACTGCTGGAGCGCCTCGGCCTGCCATTGGCGCAGCTTCGGGGCAGTACCCCAGGCTGCGCGTTCCGGGTAGGCCGGCGGCAGCGCCGGTCCGGCGCCGAAGAGCGTGTCATTGCTCATACGCTCCTGATCTCCTCCTTGGTTGCAGTTGTGGGCTTGCGCGGTGAACTGCGCCAGCCAGTGTACAGGCCCGCGGCGGCAAAGACTGCCAGGGCGAGCCAGATCACGGTGTAGGAGCCGCTGTCCCCCGCTGCGCCGGGCTGGTGCAGCACCGTGAACAGTGCACCCGCGCCGGCGGTGCCGACGACGCCGCCGAGCTGGTCGGCCAGCTGCAGCGACGACGAGTTCCGGCCCTGTTCCGCTGGCGGAGACAGTTCCAGGATCAGCACCGAGGTGGTGGACAAGGCCAGTCCCATCGCGAGACCGGCCGCCGTCCACGCGGCCATCAGGAGCCACAGCGGCACCTGCGGACCGGACACCAGCGGCAGCAGGGCCAGGCAGACGGCCAGCAGCCCCGAACCTGCCACCAGCAGCCGGTGCCGCCGGCTGCCCACCTTGGCCTGGATGAAGGAGCCGATGGTCCAGCCCAGCGCCCCCGAAGTCAGCGTCAGCCCCGCGGTGGCCGGCTCGATTCCGTGGGAGGCGACCAGCATCAGCGGGATGAACGCCTCGGCTCCGAAGAACGCGATGTTCAGGGTACCGCGGGTCAGGATGACGCTGGGCAGGCCACGCCGCAGCCGCAGGATCCCCGGCGGCATGAGTCCTGGCAGGACGAGCAGGGCCAGCACCGCGCCGGCCGCTGCCACCGGGTACAGCACGGCTGTTCCGCCGGCAGCCGCTTCGTACGCCGCCCACTGCGCCAGCAGGACTCCCCCGGCCAGCAGCAGCCCGCGCAGCGCCCGGCTCCGGCCGCTGCGCCGGTCCGGTGCCGGCACCGCTGCTTCCTGCGGCACGCCCAGCTGCCGGAGCCTGGGCCAGATCGCCAGCACGGCGGTGAGCACCAGCGGGGCGACGCCGTAGAAGACCAGCCGCCAGGACACATATTGGGTCAGCAGCCCGGCCGCGAGCGGGCCCAGCAGCGAGGGCACCACCCACGCGGCCGCCATCCAGCCGAAGATGACCGGCTGCAGCTTCTGCGGGTAGGCCTGGCCGATGACCACGTAGACGGCCACGATCATGAATCCGCCGCCGAGTCCGGCAACGGCACGGCCTGCGGTGAAGAGCCAGAATTCCCCGGCCAGACCGGAAAGCACCAGCCCCGCCACGGCCAGGCCCATGCCGGTGCCGACGGCGGGCCGGGGCCCGCGCGCATCGCACCAGAGCCCGCCCAGCACCGAGCCCAGCAGCGAGGCCGTCAGGAACATGGAGAAGGCCAGCCCGTAGGCGGACCGGCCGTCCAGCTCCCGGGACACCACCGGCATGGCCGTGGCGACGGCCATCGCCTCGAAGGCGAAGATGGTGATGATGGCCAGCAGCCCGATGGTCGGCGGCCGGTAGGTAGCCGCCATTGCCCCGGATGCTTTGGAGGCAGGCGGCTCGGTCATAAGGGAATCGGCACTAACTTTCTCGCGGCCGGGCAGCGTCCGGCGGGCCGGCCCGGCAACCGGGCTGCGGCCGGCCCGGAGGGATCAGGACACGGCGCGGGGTTTATTCCTTGCCGCCGGGGCGGAGCCCGTCGTAGATCTTCTTGCAGTCGGGGCACACCGGGAACTTGTTCGGATCGCGGCCCGGTACCCAGACCTTGCCGCAGAGCGCGATGACCGGTTCCCCGGACAGGGCGGACTCCATGATCTTTTCCTTGCGCACGTAGTGCGCAAATCGGTCGCGGTCACCCGGTTCGAGTTCCTCGCGCAGTTCCTCGCGCTCGATGGTGGAGGTCGATCCACCCGGGCCCGACGGCCGGAACGGGTCGTTTTCGAAGGGGTCTGGAGGCAAACTCATGTCATCCATCTTAGCCCCGGGCCCGGGTCCTTCCGGGCGCGGCGGGCCGGTCACGGCTGCCGCGGCCGGTGTGCCGCCGTGTCCGGCATTGGCCCGGCTGCCGTCCCGCAACGGCACCGGCACGCCGCACCGGCCCAGAACCGGACACCGGAGGCCGGGCCGCCGGTCCCCGGGGGGCCGCTGCCGGCTATTTGTTGACCGACACGGCCTGCAGCAGTTCCGGCCCGCGGCGGTCGTACCAGCGGCCGCCGATCCGCAGGCCTGCGGCCAGCAGGACCGAGCCCAGCACCACGCCCACCGCCAGCGCCAGCCATCCCCACAGCGGCTGGCCGGTCAACACAAACGCCAGCGCCAGCAATCCTTCGGGCAGCACCAGCAGGACCAGGGCAACCATGCCCAGGCACTGCACCACCATCATCCGCACGCCCGAGCCGGGCGGGGTCTTGAACGGGCTCTCGCCCGGCAGCGGCACGTTGTAGGTGTAGCGGGCCGACACCACGCTGGAGAGGCCCAGCCCGCTCAGCAGCGTGCCCAGGGAGAGCCCCAGCACGGCGGGCAGCAGCTCCCACCGGCCCATCAGCGCAACCGGAATGACCGCGGCCAGCACGGTGGCCGGAAGGGCGAACAGAGCGCAGGCAGCCGCGCGCCCGGTGCGGTCGGCCAGGCCGCTGACGCCGGCCGCCAGGTGCAGGGCGAAGGCGGTGTTGTCGTAGGAAATGTCGGCCGAAATGGAGAACGCCAGCAGGAAGGCCAGGATCGGGCCCAGCCACAGCATCGGGGTAAGGTCGCCGGCCTGGCTCACGCCGAAGAACATCACCACCGGGATCAGCGGAACCACGATCAGGGACGCGCCGTAGCGGGGATCCTTCAGCCAGTAGGTCAGTGCCCGGGCCGCCACGGCCCCGGCCGGGGTGGCGGGGACCCGCGCAAACAGGCCCAGGTTCCCGGCCTTGCGGCTGGCCACGGCGTTGTGTGCCGGCGTGACCAATGCCCGGGCCAGGCTCAGTTTCCACAGCCAGGCCAGCACGGCCAGCGCCAGCAGGCTGATGGCCAGCTTGGCCGCGGCGGCACCCCAGCTGCCCGTGGCCAGGTCCCCGGGCACGGCCCAGATGCTGCCCAGCGGGGTCCAGGACAGCGTATCGGCCAGCACCGGCAGGAAATCCTGCGAGCTGCGCAGCCCCTCCATGATCCCGAAGCTGATCGGCCCCAGCAGCACCAGCGGCACGATGGCGATGACACCGGAAGCATCCTTGAACCGGCGCGAGCTGGCCAGTGCCGTGGTCGCCGAGGTGGTCAGCCGCGAGAGGACGACCGCGGTGAGCACGGCCAGCACGGCGCACGGCACCGCGGCGATCATCGCTGCCGGGTGCTGCCACCAGGCGGCGGCCTGACCCAGCGCCGCCAGCAGGGTGATGATACCGGGAATGCCCAGGACGCCGCCGACCGCCAGCCCGGCCAGCAGCTGCGGCATGGGCACGGCGAAGGTGACGAACCGCGCCGGATCCAGCGTCATGTCCACGCCAAAGGCCACCAGCGGGATCAGGGCCCAGCCCACGAAGGCCGCGGCCCCGCCGAGGATCACCGCGGTGCGGGCGGTGGCCGGGTCGGTGTAGCTGAGGAAGAACAGGCCGGTAATCAGCATGGCCAGCAGGCCGAGCGCATACAGCCCGCCGAGGATCACCCCCACCAGCTGCCAGGGACTGCGCCGGAAGCCGTTGCGCAGCAGGGTCAGCTTGAGCCTTACGAGGTGCGCAACCACTCGAGCCCCTCCGCCTGGTTGCGTCCGCCGACCAGTTCCACGAACCGGTCCTCGAGGCTTTCGCCGGCGCGGACTTCATCCACGGTGCCCGCAGCCAGCACATGGCCCCCGGCGATGACTGCCACGTGGTCGCACATCCGCTGCACCAGGTCCATGACATGGCTGG
This sequence comes from Arthrobacter hankyongi, assembly GCF_022012395.1. GTDB lineage: Bacteria > Actinomycetota > Actinomycetes > Actinomycetales > Micrococcaceae > Crystallibacter > Crystallibacter hankyongi. The sequence continues at coordinate 53,601 of NZ_JAKLTQ010000019.1, read as the reverse complement.
AGACGATCACGGTGCCGCCGGAATCCACGTAATTGTGCAGGATGTCGCGGATGTTGGCCGCCGAAACCGGATCCACCGACTCGAACGGTTCGTCCAGGACCAGCAGCCGGGGCGCATGGATCAGCGCCGAGGCCAGGGCGATCTTCTTGGTCATGCCGGCGGAGTAGTCCACCACCAGCGTGCCGGCGTCCTTGGCCAAATCCAGGGCCCGGAGCAGGTCCGCCACGCGCCCGGCCACCGTCTGGCGGTCCATGCCGCGCAGCAGGCCGGCGTAGGTGACCAGCTGCTCGCCGGTGAGCCGGTCGAAGAGGCGCACCCCGTCCGGCAGGATGCCCATCAGGCGCTTGGCCTGCAGCGGCTGGGACCAGACGTCCACTCCGTGCACCACGACCTGGCCATAGTCCGGACGCAGCAGTCCGGTGGCCATCGACAAGGTGGTGGTCTTGCCGGCTCCGTTCGGGCCCACGAGGCCGTAGAACGAGCCGGCCGGAACATCGAGGCTGACGCCGTTGACGGCAATCTTGCCGCCGAAGGCCTTGGCCAGGCCGCGGATGGACAGGGCGGGCTCGTGGGCCGCCACGGGCCGGTCCGGGAACCGCGTGGCCGCCGGATCCGGGGAACTCTCAGGTGCGGGCGAAGTCATACCGCCACGCTAGCAACGCCCGCGCGGCGCGAGGGTCATCCGAAGGGATTAAAAATCCTAATAATCCTCGGTCACTGCCGCGCGTTCGTACTGCGGCGGCCACGGCACCTTGGCGCCGAGGTCGACGCCGGCGCGCAGCCACCAATGCGGGTCCCGCAGGGCCGCCCGGGCAATCAGCACTGCGTCCGCGGATCCTTCGGCAATGATCCGCTGGGCGTGCGCGGGCCGGGAGATCAGCCCGACGGCGCCCACCGGCAGCCCGGATTCGCGGCGGATTTCGGCCGCGAAGGGCACCTGGTAGCCCGGGCCGAGCGGAATCTGCGCACCGGCCACCGCCCCGCCGCTGGACACATCGATCAGGTCCACCCCGGCGTCCCGCGCGCGCACGGCCAGTCCGGCCAGATCCGCCGGTTCCAGCCCGCCCGGCACCCAGTCGGAGGCGGACACGCGCAATAGCAGCGGCATGGCGTCCGGGATGGCCGACCGCACCGCGGCCACCACGGCCAGCACGAGGCGCGAGCGGTTGGCCGCGGTGCCGCCCCAGCCATCCCGCCGGGTGTTGACCAGCGGGCTGAGGAACTGATGCAGGAGATAGCCGTGGGCCGCGTGGATTTCCACGGCATCGAAACCGGCCTGCACCGCACGTTCCGCCGCCGCGCGGAAGTCCGCGACCACGGCCAGGAGGCCTGCCTCGTCCAGCGCCGCCGGAGCAGCGTAATCGCCGAAGGGCTCCGTGGTCGGCCCGACCGTCTGCCAGCCGCCGTCGGCCGGGGCGACGCTGCCGCGCTCGGCCGCGAACGGCCAGTAGGTGGAGGCCTTGCGGCCGGCATGGGCCAGCTGGACGCCGATTCTGGTCCCAACGGGCCCATGCCGGTGCACAAAACCGACGATCCGGCTCCAGGCCTGGGCCTGCCCGTCCGTCCACAGCCCGGTGTCCCGCGGGCTGATACGCCCCTCGGCGCTGACCGCCGTCGCCTCGGTCAGGATCAGTGCCGCGCCGCCGGCGGCGAACTGTCCCAGATGCATCAGGTGCCAGTCATTGGGCACGCCGGCGCCGGCGGCAGGGTCCACCGAATACTGGCACATCGGGGCCACCCAGCCGCGGTGCGCCAGGGGCAGTCCGCGCAGCTCCAGCGGGTCGAACAGTCCGGGGGCAGCCATCGGCAGCGGGCCCTGCTGCCGTCCTAGAAGAGGGCCCGGGCCAGGGCCTGGCGCGCCTTGGCCACCCGGGGATCGGAAGCGCCGACGATGTCGAACAGCTCGACCAGCCGGGCGCGCGCGGTCTCACGCTCGTCCCCCGTGCTGCGGCCGACGAACCGCACCAGCCGGGCGAAGGCGTCCTCCACATGGCCGCCTGCGACGTCCAGGTCCGCCACCGCCAGCTGGGCCTCCAGGTCGTCCTGGCTTTCGGCCGCAGCGGCGCGGATGGCGTTGGCATCCGCGGACTCCAGCCGCTGCATCAGCTCAACCTGGGCCAGTCCGGCCCGGGCTTCGTTGTCGCCGGGCTGCTCGGCCAGGGCCTTGCGGTAAGCCGCAGCAGCGGCCGCATAGTCCCCGGCCTCGATTGCGTCGAAGGCCTCCTGGTGCAGCGGCGGCAGCGGCAGCTCGGCCGGCTCGCCCTCGGCTCCGGTCTGGCCGGTGACTCCGTTGGCCTGGGCCACCTTGAGCAGCTCATTCACAAAGGACCGCAGCTCGTCCTCGCTGGCCAGACCTTGGAAGAGCGGGATGGGCTGGCCCTTGAGCAGCGCCACCGCCGCCGGCACGCTCTGCAGCTGGAAGGCCTGGGCGATGCCGGGGCTGGCATCCACGTCGACCCGGGCCAGGACAAAGCGGCCGGCAAATTCCCGGGCCACCTTTTCCATCACCGGCGACAGCTGGGTGGCGATGTCGCTCCAGCCGGCGGTCAGCTCCACGATCACGGGCACCTGGCCCGAGAGCTGGATCAGCGCGGAGAAACTTTCCTGGTTGGCTTCGACGATGTAACCGTCGGTGGCGGCGGCCGGTTCGGACCCGCCGGCCGCCGGAGCCTGCGCCCGGGGGCGCGCCAGCGCGGACAGATCAACGGCGCCGCGCAGGTTGGCGGAAAGCGGCGCAGGGCCTTGTCCTGGGGTAGGAGTGGTCATGGCAACACCCTAATACGAGCAGGCGGACCCTGCAGTGCGGTTGGTGGAGGATTCTTCGACTGCCGGCCTACTTCAGCTTCGCGGCGACCAGGTCCTGGGCCACGCCGACCACGGAGACCTTGTCGTTGGACCCGGCCGGCGGCACCTGCAGGAACACCGCCTCGGCGTAGGTCACATCGGCACCCTTGGTGGTCGAGTCGGCCCCGGCCAGCGCCGCGAACTCAGGCGACAGCTCCACGACGGCGCCGGACTCGGAGGGCAGGCTGCGCATCAGGCTGCGCAAGGTCCCGTAAACCACCGCACCGCCGTCGGCCGTGCGCAATGTGCGGACGGAGCCCTTGTCGATGGAGCGGCTGAAGGTGATTTTGGCGTTCTTGTTCGAGGTCTGCTGGTCCTTCTGGAAGGACCGGATTTGGTCCGCAAAGGTGTTCTTGGCCACGGCATTGCTGTTCCTGCCCGAGGTCAGGTAGCCGGAAAGCAGCTCCAGAGCCTGCTGCGGCGAATAGGCCAGCCCGTCCTTATCCGCGGGCGCCACCGCTGCGGTGCCGCCCTCCTCGGTGGAGACCTGCGGGAACTTGGTGCCGGGCAGCATCTGTACGGCGCCGATCATCTTGTAGTTTTCGCGGGCCTCGGCCTGCGAAAGCACGATCACCTGCGGGACAGGATTGTTCTTGCCCTTGGTCACGGCCACGGCAGTGCGCGGCCATTCCGGCGTCGAACTGATCATCGAGGTCAGGACCGGTCCTGCGGAAACAGGCACCGGCGCCTCGACCTTGCCCTTGCCCGCACGGACCCGGTAGTTCGCCGAACGCATGGTCAGCGCGGGGCCGGTCACGCGGTCCTGGAGTTTCTTGGCGTCCTTGGCCGAGTCGCCGGCGGAAACTGCGGCGCCGACCGCGTCCATGATGCGGGTCAGCTGGCCGGGCAGCAGGACCGGGTGCGCGGCAGCCTGCTCGGTTCCCGCGCCGGCTGCCTCGGCAGCCGGGACCGCGGCCTGGGCGGGCAGGGCCGGGCCGGCGGCCAGCGCCAGCGCTGCCAGTGCCCCGGCCGCGAACCGGGCCCGGCCGGATTCCCGGTCCGGGGTCCAGCCGCCCACCGGGCTCGACGGTTCGGTGGCCACGCGGCGTCCGCCGCCGGGCCGGCCCGCAGCGGGCGGGGCCGGCGGAACGCTGCGCTTGCCGGCGACGACGGCCAGCGCACCGCCCAGTACCGCGGCCAGCGCACCGACGATGATCAGTGCCAGCGCCCATGGGGTGGCGGTATCGTTCGGCCAGCTCACGGTGACCTTGGTGGGGGCCGGCTTGGTACCGTCGGCGGCCAGCAGAATGGACCACTGCCCCGGTGCCGGGTCGGTCCAGCTGTAATCGATCGCCGAGTCGGCGGTTTCCTCGCTGACCCAAAGATCGGAACCGGCCGGGTTGGGCACCTTCGCGTCGCCGTCGGTACGGCTGCCCTGCAGGGCGCCGTCGTCGGCGCCGCTGATCGTGGTGTGGGCGGCCGAACCCACCCAGGCCTTCACATCGTCGGACCGGCCGACGGCCAACAGGAACTCCCCGTCGCCCTCAACCTTGATGTCGACGTTGTCGGGGCTCTGCTTCAGGACGGCCGGCTCGATGACGGTCAGCGGCGCCGCGGCATCGCTGGAATAGCTCGCCGTCACCGTCTCCGGCGGAGCCCAGATGGTCTTCAGGCCGATGCCCCAGACCACGGCCAGCAGGCCCGCCACGATGAGGCCAACAGCTATCTTCAGTCGCACGCAAATACCTATCAGTTGTTGCTTGAGTGGGTGCTCGAGCCACATCAGTAGATGCTCGAGTTGCCGCCGTCGTCGGCCGGACTTGGTAACCCTATGATAACGAAACCGGCCCGCCGGCCGCTCACGGACCCGCTCGCGGGTCCGTGCCGCTGCCTCCGGTGCACCCGGTCCGCCGGCTGGTACTGTGTCGCTCAGAGCCAGACGAGGCCCGGAAAAATGGCAGTCTCCCAGATGCACCTAAGGCAGGATCCTGAGTGACCGTGAACGAGGAAGGCCGCGACGGCGGCCTGCCGCAAAGCGCAGTGGACGCTGCGGACCGGACACGGCCGGCCAGCGCCGAGCGGAAGCAATCCGTGGTTTCCAAGCTGGGACGGATCGCCGCCTCAATTCCGCGTGCCCAGCCCCGGCCGCGCTTCACCCTGCCGCCGGAGGCAGAGCCGCGGGAGGAACAGACCGTCGGGCCGGTTCCGGACCCAACAGGCATCCGCACCGAGCCGGGTACCGGATCCGCCAGGCACCCCATCTACTTCGGGTTCATGGCAACGGTGGGCGTGGGGCTGGCCCTGCTGGTCTACTTCATTCTGTCCAACGTGGGCCAGTTGCTCGGCTGGATTGCCGCCGCGATGTTCATCGCCCTCGGCCTGGACCCGGTGGTGCGCTGGCTGGGACGCAAGGGGCTGCCGCGGCCGGCGGGAGTCGTCGCCGTCGTGGTGGTGTTCGGGGTCCTGCTGATGGGCTTCATCGCCGTGCTGATCCCGACCATCGTTACCCAGACCACCCAGATTGTGGCCAATGTGCCGCGCTACACCACCGATTTCCTGAATTCGGCGTTCTTCCAATCGATCGACCGGCAGTTCCAGGTCCGGGCCCGGATCGAGGAAGAGGTGGCGAAGTTCCTGGCCAATTCCGAAGCGGTGACCGGGATCTTCGGTGGTGTGCTCGGCGTCGGCTCGGCTGTTGCCAACGGGGCTTTCGGCGCGCTGATCGTGCTGGTGCTGACCCTGTATTTCCTGTCCTCCCTGCCGGCCCTGAAAATCTGGGCCTACCGTCTGGCCCCGCGTTCGCGGCGGCAGCGGGTACAGGTACTGGCCGAAGAGATCACCGACAGCGTGGGCAGCTACGTGATCGGCCAGGCCTGCGTAGCGGTGATCAATGCGACCGTCGCCTTCATCGCGATGACCATCGCGCAGGTTCCCTTCACCGCACTGCTGACGTTCCTGGTGGGGCTGCTGGCCTTTATCCCGCTGGTGGGCGGCATGATCGCCGGGATCATGGTGTCGCTGGTCGCGCTGACCGTGGGCTGGCAGACGGCGGTGCTGTTCGCGGTGCTGTATTTCGCCTACCTGCAGATCGAGGCTTACTTCGTCTCGCCGCGCATCATGCAGCGGGCGGTGGCGGTCCCGGGCGCGGTGGCCGTCATCGCGGTGATTGCCGGCGGCTCGCTGATGGGGGTGCTCGGGGCACTGATGGCCATTCCGGCGGCAGCCGCGGTCATGCTGCTGCTGAAGGAAGTGTTCATCACCCGGCAGGACAAGAACTAGCGCAGCGCGCCTGCAGTTAGGCGCGGTAGCGGTAGTTCCGGGTGTTCCAGCAGTGCTGGTGCCAGTGCCGCCGCTCGGACAGGGCAGCCTCCGCGCCGAACAGCGAGTCCTCGCGCCAGGCGACCAGATGCTCCATGCCAGGCTTGATCACCAGCGAACAGCCGGGACAGGTGTAGTCCTTGGCCGCCCGGGACGGCGAAATCCGCCGGATGTTCCATTCCCCGTCCGGAGCACTCTGCCGCTCCGCCAGCCCGAACCGCGTACGGTCCAAATCCGCGTCCGGCTCCGCAGCCCGCGTCCACTTGTTCCCGGCGCCCTTCCTTGCACCATGGCCGGTGGGGCGGCGGGGACGGTTGGAGCGGGGCATACGCCAATTCTGCCCAGCTGCCGGCCGCGCTGCCAAACCGGGTCCGGTCCGCGCTGCCACTCCACGGTGGTTCCACTGCGAAACGGGATTCTGCCCACGTTCCGGACTACAGCAGGATCCCGTTTCGAAGGCGGAGCATTCCGGCGTCTAGACTGGCCTACTGTGCGTCTAGTTATTGCCCGCTGCTCCGTCGACTACATCGGCCGCCTCCGCGCCCATCTGCCCCTGGCCACCCGGCTGCTGATGGTCAAGGCCGACGGTTCCGTCCTCATCCATTCCGACGGGGGCTCCTACAAGCCGCTGAACTGGATGAGCCCACCGGCCACTTTGCATGTGACGGAGCCGGACGAGGACGACAACGAAGCCGGCGTGGCCGAGATCTGGAACGTGCAGCATGCCAAGAGCGACGACCGCCTGGTCATCAGCATCCACGAACATCTCCACGAGCTGAGCCACGACCTGGGCGCCGACCCGGGGCTGGTCAAGGACGGGGTCGAGGCGGACCTGCAGCGCCTGCTGGCCGAACAGATCCACCTGCTGGGCCAGGGCTGCACGCTGATCCGGCGCGAGTACATGACCGCCATCGGCCCGGTCGACATCCTGGCCCGGGACGCCGCGGGCCGCACCGTCGCCGTCGAACTCAAGCGCCGCGGCGACATCGACGGCGTCGAACAGCTCACCCGCTACCTGGAACTGCTCAACCGCGACCCGCTGCTGGCTCCGGTCCGGGGCGTGTTCGCAGCCCAGCAGATCAAGCCGCAGGCACGCGTGCTGGCCACCGACCGCGGCATCGAGTGCCTGTCCCTGGACTACGACGCCATGCGCGGCGTGGACGACATCGAGTCGCGGCTGTTCTGACCTGCCGTCCGCTGCGCCCGGGCGGACCTGCCCCTAGAATCTGACTATGAGAGCCAGCGCGCAGCCCACGGCGCAGTCCGGCGGATATTTCCGCGGGCGCATCGTGACCGACGGACAGGTCATTGAGGACGGGCTGCTGGCCTATGCCGGCGAGCGGATCGTCTATGCAGGCCCGGCCACCGGTTTCGACACCACCGGATGGGCGGAGCGCGAGCTGCCCGCCGGCGCCATCCTGCTGCCGGGACTGATCGATCTGCACTGCCACGGCGCCCGCGGCGGGGATTTCACCTCCGGCAGCAACGAAGCCATCCGCACCGCCGTCGACTTCCTCCACCGCAGCGGCACCACCACCCTGCTGGCCAGCACCGTCACCGCTCCGCGCGACGAACTGATCGATGCCATGGAACGGCTCGCGCCCCTGGCGCAGGAGGGCCTGATAGCCGGAATCCATGCCGAGGGCCCCTTCCTGTCCCCCGTCCGCAGCGGCGCGCATCAGCGCGGACACCTGGCCGCGCCGGACCCGGGACTGGTGGACGAATTGCTCAACGCCAGTCAGGGCCAGCTGCGCTCCATGACCTATGCGCCGGAACTGGCCGGGGCCGAGGAGCTGGTGGACCTGCTGACCGCCCGCGGCATCAACCCATCACTGGGCCACACCGACTGCGATGCCGCCACCGCCGCCGCGGCGCTGGCCCGGGCCGCCGAAGGCCTGGCCCCGGCCGGCTTCGACGGCTACAGCAGCCGGCCAACGGTCACGCATCTGTTTAATGCCATGCCGCCGTCCCACCACCGCTCCCCCGGCCCCGCCGCTGCCAGCCTGCGGGCCGCCAAGGCCGGCCAGGCCGTGGTGGAATTGATTTCCGACGGCGTCCACCTTGACCCGCAGACGGTGCTGACCGTCTTCGACCTGATTGGCGCGGAGAACGTGGCGCTTGTCTCCGATTCCTGCGCGGCCACCGGCAGCCCGGACGGACGCTACACGCTGGGTGGAAGCGAGGTCACCGTGGCGGACGGCGTCGCCACCGTGGACGGCGTGCTGGCCGGCGGGACCTCGACGCTGCTGGATGTGCTGCGCCGCACGGTGGCCGCAGGGGTACCCCTGGCCGATGCAGTGACGGCGGCAACCACCGTCCCGGCATCCCTGCTGGCGCTGATGGACGAGGTCGGAAGCCTGCATCCGGGGTACAGCGCCGATGTGCTGGTGGCGACCTCCGGACTGGAGCTGGTGGCAGTCCTGCGGCAGGGCCAGTGGCTTCCGGAACTTAGGCAATGACCTGCGCCGATATGGTTCCCAAAGCAGTATTTCAATCCGTTGGATAATAATTTCTTAACAATGCATTTCGGCCGCTTGGAGTCGTTGACCTGTCCCGGACCCTGTGTGATGCTTAAGCCAGTCTTTGTGTAGATGTGTTATTCATACTCGCAGGACGTTGTTGCGAGTGTGAAGCTCCTCAGCTCCGCCGTCAGGCCGGAAAATGCAGGTGGCTTCCGCGGAGTAACCGGAGCGGTACGAGGTGTGCTGCTCTGAGAAAAAGTACCATTATGAGGAGAAATAAATGGCACAGGGGACCGTCAAGTGGTTTAACGCTGAAAAGGGCTTCGGCTTCATCACTCCGGATGACGCCGAAGGCGACGTTTTCGTCCACTACTCCGAGATCCAGACCAACGGATTCCGGACCCTGGATGAGAACCAGCGTGTGAGCTTCGAGATCGGCCAGGGCGCCAAGGGCCCGCAGGCCACCGGCGTCACCCTTATCTAGCGCCCAGCCGCACCAGTCCTGCGACGCCGCAGGATATGACAATGCAGTGGCCCCGCAGGCACAGCTTGCGGGGCCACTGCATTGTCACCTCACGATTGTCAAGCACCGTCGGTCCGGTGCCGCTGCACCTGGGCACCGAGTCCACGCAGCTGGTCGTCGAACCGTTCGTAGCCGCGGTCGATATGGCCGACGCCGCGGACCTCCGTAACGCCGTCCGCCACCAGCCCGGCGATGACCAAGGCTGCGCCGGCCCGGATATCGTGGGCTTCCACCGGTGCACCGGAGAGCCGGGAGACGCCCTTGATCAGCGCGTGGTGGCCGTCCAGCCGCACCACCGCACCGAGCCGTGCCAGTTCCGAGGTGAAGCCCCAGCGGGCCTCGAAAACGTTCTCCGTGACCATGCCGTTCCCCTCAGCCACCGCGTTCAGGGCCACCACGAACGGCTGCAGGTCGGTGGGAAATCCGGGATACGGCAAGGTGGAGACGTTGATCGGCTGCGGCCGCTGCGGCCCGGCCACCGTAAACCCGTCGTCGCGGGCCTCAATCCGGCAGCCTGCCTGGGTCAGCTTGTCCAGCACCACCGCCAGGTGCCGGGGATCGGCGTGGCGGACATCGACGGTGCCGCCGCTGATGGCGGCGGCGAAGGCCCAGGTGCCCGCGGCAATACGGTCCGGCACGGTCCGGTGCGTCACCGGCCGCAGCGACTCCACGCCATGCACCACCACGGTAGGTGTGCCCGCCCCTTCGATACTCGCCCCCATCGCGGAGAGCAGGTTGGCAATGTCCACGATTTCCGGTTCACGGGCAGCGTTCTCGATGATGGTGGTACCACGGGCAAGGGTCGCCGCCATCATGAGGTTCTCGGTCGCTCCTACCGAGGGGAACGGCAGGTTGTGGTGCGCTCCCCGCAGACCGTCGGGAGCGCGGGCTACCAGGTAGCCGTGGTCGATAGTGATGTCGGCGCCCATGAGTTCCAGTCCCCCGCGGTGCATATCCAGTCCGCGCGAACCGATTGCGTCTCCGCCGGGCAGGGCCACCTCGGCGCCGCGGCAGCGGGCCACCAACGGCCCAAGCACGGAGATCGAAGCCCGCATGGCCCGCACCAGGTCATAGTCGGCCTGGTGGCCGGGGACGGCCGGCACTTCGATGTGCACCGTGGCCGCGTCGACATCGTAGTCGACGGTGCAGCCGAGCCGGCGGAGCAGTTCCGCCATGATCCAGACGTCCTGGATGTTCGGCACATTGGAAATCGATGACCTGCCTTCGGCCAGCAGGACAGCGGCCATCAGCTTCAGCACGCTGTTCTTGGCGCCGGTGACCTCCACGTGTCCGGACAGCGTGCAGGGCCCGGTGACCAGAATGACGTCTTCCATAGTGTCCATCCTTGAGATTGGCGTGCCCCTGTCTTAGGGGCGGAGGACGGCCGGTTAAGCACAAAGCGCGGCATCCCTTGACGGGAGCCGCGCGGCAGTGCCGGAGCCGTCCGGTGCGGGCAGTTCAGCGCCAGGTACCGATGCCGATCACGGGACCGGCCTCGAGCCATGCGGACAGCCCCGCGTAGACCTCGAAGCTCAAGGCCAGCTGCAGGTCCTGGCCCTCGTAGGAGAGCATCGCCACCACGGTTCCGGGCTGGACCTTCGTGCTTTCCTGCTCGGTGGGCTGCCGCCAACCCTTCAGTTCCAGGGAACTGCGCAGGTACCTGCGGCGCGGGCGGGGGCTGAGCGAGAGGAGCCGCATCCACTCCAGGTGCTTGTCGGCATACCGTCCAATGCCCAGCTCCCATTTGCCGGGGGCATGGCAGAGCGAAGCATCGAAGGTGCCCAGGGTGCGCCGCAGTTGATAGCGGCGCACCCCCAGGGCAACCAGGGACAGCAAGAGCAGCAGCAGGACTGCCGTCAATGCTGCCACCGGGAAACCGAACGCGTCCACTCGCGAGGCTAGCGGGTGCCTGCCGTCGCCGGGCCTTGAGCAGTGGCGTTGTCGGCCACGATCACTACCCGGTTGCGGTCAACGGAGAAGAAACCGCCGTCGACGGTGAAGGCCATCCGCTGGCCGGAGACCGGCTCGATGGCCAGCTCACCGGGAGCCAGGATGGCAATCACCGGCGTGTGACCCGGAAGGATCCCGATCTCGCCGTCGGCGGTGCGCGCCTTCACCATACTTGCTCCGCCGGACCACACGAAGTGGTCCGCCGCAACAATCTCAACTTGCAGTTCAGCAGAATTGTCAGCCACTGGCCTTACTTCCCGGTCTGTTCCTGGATCCTGGCCCAATTGCGCTCGACGTCGTCGAGGCCGCCGACGTTGAAGAACGCCTGCTCGGCCACGTGGTCCATCTCGCCGTCGCAAATCGCCCGGAAGCCCTCAACGGTGTCCTTGATGGACACGGTCGAACCCTCGACACCGGTGAACTGCTTGGCGGTGTAGGTGTTCTGGGAGAGGAACTGCTGGATACGGCGGGCGCGGGCCACGACGATCTTGTCCTCTTCCGAGAGCTCGTCCACACCGAGGATGGCGATGATGTCCTGCAGTTCCTTGTTCTTCTGCAGGATCTGCTTCACGCGCACAGCGGTGTTGTAGTGGTCATGGCCGATGTACTGCGGATCGAGGATGCGCGAGGTGGAGGTCAGCGGATCCACGGCCGGGTACAGGCCACGGGAAGCGATTTCACGGGACAGTTCCGTGGTCGCGTCCAGGTGCGCGAAGGTGGTTGCCGGGGCCGGGTCGGTGTAGTCGTCGGCCGGCACGTAGATGGCCTGCATCGAGGTGATGGAGTGGCCCTTGGTGGAGGTAATGCGCTCCTGCAGCAGGCCCATCTCGTCGGCCAGGTTCGGCTGGTAGCCCACGGCCGAGGGCATGCGGCCCAGCAGCGTGGAGACCTCGGAACCGGCCTGGGTGAAGCGGAAGATGTTGTCGATGAACAGCAGCACGTCCTGGTTCTGCACATCGCGGAAGTACTCCGCCATGGTCAGCGCGGACAGCGCCACGCGCAGACGCGTTCCCGGCGGCTCATCCATCTGGCCGAACACAAGGGCGGTGTCCTTCAGGACGCCTGCTTCTTCCATTTCGACCCAGAGGTCGTTGCCCTCGCGGGTACGCTCACCCACGCCGGCGAACACCGAGGTGCCGCCGAAGTTACGGGCCACGCGGGTGATCATTTCCTGGATCAGCACGGTCTTGCCCACGCCGGCGCCACCGAACAGGCCGATCTTGCCACCCTTGATGTACGGGGTCAGCAGGTCGATGACCTTGATGCCGGTCTCGAGGATCTCGGTGGAGCTCTCGAGGTCGGCGAATTTCGGGGCCTTGCGGTGGATCGGCCAGCGCTCGGTGATCTCGAGGCTGGACTCCTCGACGTCGAGCGGCTTGCCCAGCACGTTGAAGATGTGTCCCTTGACGCCGTCGCCCACGGGGACGGAGATCGGCGCGCCGGTGTCCTGCACGACGGCACCGCGGACGAGGCCGTCGGTGGCCTGCAGCGAAATGGCGCGGACCAGGTCATCGCCCAGGTGCTGCGACGTTTCGAAGGTAATGGTGTGGGTTTCGCCGTTGAGGGTAATCTCGGCGGTCAACGCGTTGTACATTGCGGGGATGGCATCCGCAGGGAATTCGACGTCGACAACCGGGCCGATAACTCGGGCAATACGGCCTGTGGCGCCCGAGGCAGCGGAACCGGTTCCGTGCTCGATAGTTTGGGCAGTCATCTCTCTCACTTCACTCAGTTAGATGGCGTGGGGATAGGTTTACGGTGTGCAGCGTTGCTGGCGCTTCGGCTGCGGGGGTCAGGACGCGCTAAGGGCGTCCGCACCGCCCACAATCTCGGTGAGCTCCTGCGTGATCTCGGCCTGGCGGGCATTGTTGCGCAGCCGGGTGTACTTCTTGATGAGCTCATTCGCATTGTCCCCGGCGGACTTCATGGCGCGCTGGCGGGCCGCCAGCTCGCTGGCCGCAGCCTGCAGCAGGGCTGCGAAGATCCGGGACTCGATGTACCGCGGCAGCAGCGCATCGAGCACCTGGGCCGGTTCGGGCTCGTATTCGTACAGCGGCAGCAGCTCCGACTCGTTGGCCGCTTCCTCCTCCACGACCTCCAGCGGAAGCAGGCGGATAACCGCGGGCTCCTGGGTGACCATGGACTTGAACCGGGTGTAGACGACATGGATCTCGTCCACGCCGCCGTCCTCGAAGGGAGTGCTGAAGTCAGCGAGGACAGCGTCGCCGATCTCGCGGGCCGTTTCGAATGCCGGCGCGTCCGTTCCGCCGGTCCACACCCGCTGGTACGGAATGCTGCGGAAGTCGAAATAGGCCTGGGCCTTGCGTCCGACCAGGTAGTGGCGGACTTCCTTGCCTTCTCCGCGCAGCAGTTCAGTCAACGACTGGGCCTGCTTGAGCACGGAGGCGGAGTACGATCCTGCAAGGCCGCGGTCGGAGGTCATAACCAGGACTGCCGCGCGCCGGATCTGCTCCGGTTCGGTGGTCAGCGGATGGTCGATCTCAGACTGTGAGGCCACAGCAGAAACGGCACGGGTGAGCGCGTTCGCGTAAGGCAGCGACGCAGCCACCCGGCTGCGGGCCTTTCCAATCCGCGAGGCGGCGATCAGTTCCATCGCCTTGAAGATCTTGCGCATCGCCGTCGTCGATGCGATCTTCTGGCGATAGACCCGAATCTGGGCTCCCATACTTTTCCTTTCCTAATCCTCGCTGACGGGGCGGCACCGGCCTGGCCATGCCGGCGGCACCGCCCCGTCATCGAAAACGAATTAGCGCTTCTGCTTGACGATCTGTTCCTGATCGACCGCTTCCTCGGCCAGCGGGTCATGCTCTTCGCGGCCCGGGGCAACCAGGTGGCTGTCCCCTTCGCCGAAGAATCCCTGCTTGAAGTCAGCAATCTGGGCCTTGAGCTCGTCGACGGTGGAGTCCTCGAGCTGCTTGGTCTGACCGATCGTGGTCAGCACCGCGGTGCGGTGGCGCAGGTGCTCGATGAAGCCCTGCTCGAAGCGCTGCACATCCTCGACCGGGACATCGTCCAGGAAGCCGTTGGTGCCGGCCCAGATGGAGACAACCTGGTCCTCGACCGCGTACGGCGAGTACTGGCCCTGCTTGAGCAGCTCGGTCAGGCGGGCACCGCGGGCCAGCTGCTGCCGGGAGGCGGCATCAAGGTCCGAGGCGAACATCGCGAACGCCTGCATGTCGCGGTACTGGGCCAGCTCCAGCTTCAACGTACCGGAGACCTTCTTCATGGCCTTGATCTGGGCGGAACCACCGACGCGGGACACGGAAATGCCCACGTCCACGGCCGGACGCTGGTTGGCGTTGAACAGGTCCGACTGCAGGAAGATCTGGCCGTCGGTGATGGAGATGACGTTGGTCGGGATGTAGGCCGAGACGTCGTTCGCCTTGGTTTCGATGATCGGCAGGCCGGTCATCGAACCGGCGCCGAGATCGTCGGAAAGCTTGGCACAACGCTCCAGCAGGCGGGAGTGCAGGTAGAACACGTCGCCCGGGTAGGCCTCGCGTCCCGGCGGACGGCGCAGCAGCAGCGACACGGCACGGTAGGCCTCGGCCTGCTTGGAGAGGTCGTCGAACACGATCAGGACGTGCTTGCCGCCGTACATCCAGTGCTGGCCGATGGCCGAACCGGCGTATGGTGCCAGGTACTTGAAGCCGGCCGGATCGGACGCCGGGGAGGCCACGATGGTGGTGTACTCCATCGCGCCCTTCTCCTCCAGCGTCTGCCGCACGGCGGCGATGGTGGAGGCCTTCTGGCCGATGGCCACGTAGACGCAGCGCACCTGCCTGTTGACGTCGCCGGAGTCCCAGTTGGCCTTCTGGTTGATGATGGTGTCCACGGCGATGGCGGTCTTGCCGGTCTGGCGGTCGCCGATGATCAGCTGGCGCTGGCCGCGGCCGATCGGAATCATCGCGTCAATGGCCTTGAGGCCGGTCTGCAGCGGCTCGTGCACCGACTTGCGCTGGGTGACGCCCGGAGCCTGCAATTCCAGGGCGCGGCGGCCCTCGGATTCGATCGGGCCCAGATCGTCGATCGGCTCGCCCAGCGGGTCCACCACACGGCCCAGGAAGGCGTCGCCGACCGGCACCGAGAGGATCTCGCCGGTGCGGTGGACTTCCATGCCTTCTTCGATGCCGGTGAAGTCGCCCAGGACGACGACGCCGATCTCGCGGGTGTCCAGGTTCTGGGCCAGGCCCAGGATGCCGTTCTCGAACCGCAGCAGTTCGTTCGCCATGGCCGAGGGAAGACCCTCGACACGGGCAATGCCATCGCTGGCGGTGGATACGCGGCCAACTTCAACGCGCTCGGCGCTGCCGGGTTCGTAGGACGCCGCGAACTCGTTCAACGCATTACGGACGTCGTCGGCGTTGATGGTCAATTCGGCCATCTGCAGTCCCTGCTCTCCTTTATTGCGATCACCGCATGCGGTGACCTGTGTATGTTTCAGTCTGTTCTAAGGCTTACGGCACCGGCTGCTTCCCCGTGGGGGCAGCGCTAGACCGCCAGCTTCCGGCGGAGTTCGGCCACACGGGCGGCCACTGTCGAATCGACGACCTCGTCGCCCACCTGGACCCGCACACCGCCAACCAGTGAAGGGTCAACATTGACGTTGATCCTGAGCCCGCGGCCGTACAGGGCGTTGAGCCCGGCCTGCAGGCGCTGGATCTGCTCCTGCGTCAGCGGACGGGTAACGCTGACGCTGGCAATCCAACGCTGCTGGCGCTTGGCCACCAGTTCCACGAAGCGCCGGACCAGCGCCACCGGCTTGTGTCCGCGCGGGGCGGACACCGCCTGGCGGATCAGGACCTGCGCCTCGGGGCCGGCATTCGGTACAAGCCGGAGAGCCAGTGCCGTTTTGGCCTCGGCCGGTGCCTGCGGCTCCACCAGGGCGCGCTGCAGAGCATGGTCTGCCTCCACTACCCGGATGAACCTGAACAGGTCCCGTTCCAGACCTTCGAGTCCGTCAATGCCCTTGCTCTCGGCAACGCCAATGGCCACGGTGGCCGCGAGGGTCTCCAGCGCATCGCCGATGTCGCGCGGCTGGGCCCAGCGGGACGCGGCCAGGGCCTCGGCCACGGCCTTGGCATCAGGCGAGACCGTGGGCCCGAGCAGCTTGGCGATCAGCGTCGCCTTATCGCCGCCTTCGCGGGCCGGGTCGGTCAGGGCGCGGCGCAGGCCGGCGTTGCTGTCCAGCAGGCCCAGAATTCCAAAGAGTTCCTCTGCCAGGGACAGCGGGGCCGTCGGAAGCTTGGCTTCCAGTGCCTGCTGTGCCGCTTTCAGTGACTCGCTCGATACACCTGCCATTACTTAGCAGCACCTGCACTCTGGGTTTCCAGATCCGCCAGGAACCGGTCAACGACGCGGGCCGCACGGGCATCGTCATTGAGCGACTCGCCGACGATCTTGCCGGCCAGTTCGGTGGCCAGCGTGCCGACCTCGCTGCGCAGCGAGGTCACGGCAGCCTGGCGCTCGGCTGCGATCTGGGCCTGGGCCTGCTCGCTGATGCGGGCGGCTTCGGCCTGGGCCTTTTCCTTGAGCTCCGCCAGGATCTGGGCGCCTTCGGCGCGGGCATCCTCGCGGATGCGGTTGGCCTCGGTGCGCGCGTCCAGCAGCTGCTGCTTGTATTCGTCCAGGGCGGCGCTGGCCTCGGCCTGGGCGGCCTCGGCCTTGGCGATACCACCCTCGATGGCCTCGGTACGCTCCGCAAACGTCTTCTCGAACGCCGGGGAGACGAACTTGACGACGATGAACATCAGTACGGCAAAGCCAAGCAGCGTGACTAGGATTTCCCAGACGTTAGGGATCAGCGGGTTGGCACCCGCTGTGGCGGCGAGGATAACTGTCTGATTCATATCTCACCCGTCCTATCTACTCGGTTTGGATTGAGCTCGTGATCTCCAAGCAGCTGCTTAGAGGACGAACGCGAACACCAGACCGAGGATGGCGAGCGCTTCGGTCAGGGCCAGGCCCAAGAAGGCGATGGGCTGCAGCACGCGCTGTGCCTCGGGCTGACGCGCAACACCGTTGATGTAGGCGGCGAAGACCAGGCCCACACCGATGGCACCGCCGATAGCGGAGAGACCGTAACCTACGAGGTTGATATTGCCTTCCATTGTTTTCCTTTCAAGATGCCCTGTGGCGGGCAGGTTGTTTGGTTCAGGATTCTCCCCAGCGGGGAAATCTAGTGTTCCTCGGCCAGGGAGCCTTGGATGTAGATCGCGGTCAGCAGGGTGAACACGTAGGCCTGCAGGACCTGGATCAGGACTTCGAACAGGTACATGCCGACGCCGCCGGCGAGGGTGAGCAGACCCAGCGGCTTGAGCAGCCACTGGTCCTGGGTCAGCAGGAACTCGGAACCCGCCGCGGCGAGCATGATGATCAGGTGGCCGGCGAGCATGGTCGCGAAGAGTCGGAGGCTGTGGGTGACCGGGCGGACCAGGAAGGTCGAGATGATCTCGATGACCACAACCAGGGGCAGGATGGCCTTCGGCACGCCCGAGGGGACCACGGCGAGCTTGAAGTAGCCGATGCCGTGCTTCTTGAGGCCCAGCACGATCCAGGTGACATAGACGATGCCGGCCAGCGCGTAGGCGGTGCCCACGTGCGAGGTGGTCGGCAACTGGATCAGCGGAATGGAACCGTAGAAGTTGTTCACCAGGATGAAGAAGAACAAGGCGAACAGCAGCGGCACGTAGGGCCGGAAATCTCGTTCACCGATGATGTCCTTGCCCACCGAGTTGCGCACGAAGTTGTAGCTCATCTCGCCCAGGAACTGCAGCTTGCCCGGGACCATCTGGCCGCGGCGGGCAGCTGCGACGAAGAACCACGAGATCAGCAGCACGGAGAGGAGGATGAGCAGCATCTGCTTGCCAAAGCCCTCCGGTGCGCCCCACGGGATAATCGCCGGCAGGTGCATGTCTTCGAGGGTTGGTGGAACGAAGCCACCTTCATTAGCGGCCGCCGGAAGCGCAAGCGCGATCAACGCGTTTCCTCTCTGCAGTGTCCATCAGTGGGCGTTTCAGGATGGCCCGCCGGTGCGGCAGGCCGTCCTATGAAGTTGTCAGGCATTATGTGTTGTCCCCCGGGCCGCGCCCACGGTTGCGCCTTGGGCGGGTGAGCTTGTGTTGGCGGGCCAGATAGTATCCGCCTCCGGCACCGAGAATGGCACCGGCGATCCAGAGCCAGCGGGTAGACAACAGACTGTCCAACCCCCACCCTATCAAACCCCAGGCGAGGATCCCGCCAATGACATAGGTCATGACGGTGTTTCCGCCGGTATAGCCGGCTCCGCCTGAATCCTGCTCCGGCCCTTGGCCGGGACTGTCGGTACCCATGTCCCGTTAGCGCCCTTTCCCGCCGTCGTCGGCCGGGTCCGCATAGATTTGGTGACGGATCCGGGAGAAAGCGAAAAGTTCCGCCCCCTGCCAGACCACGACGCCGGCAACCGCGGCCACAAAGAACCACACGCGGTCCAGCCAGGCGGGGGCGCCAAGAATGAACACCATGGCGCCGAAGCCCACGACCTTGATGACGTACGCGGCCAGGAAAGCGCCGATGGCGCCGGACGGATTGCTGCGGCCCACGAAGTGCCCGATCAGCAGGCTGATACCGAAGAAGACGATGACCAGCCCGGCACCGAGTACGGCGCTGGCAGCGCCAGCGGCCCCGGCCAGAAGGAACGCTGCGAGGATGACCAGCAGCGAACAGACTCCGGCAGCGGCCGCACTCCTGGCCAGGATCTTCAGCCAGGGAGAGCTTGTCGGACCTGCCGCCGCCACCGCCGGTGCAGCACTGCTGCGGCGTGGGCGTGAAGCATTCATGGCTGTCCGTTCGGGTCGGGCGCGCGAGGCACGGCGGCCTGGGCAGTACGATGGTTGGCCGCTCGGCACGGCCAGATAAATTCTACATGAGATAGAAGACGCTGCGCGACCAGGCGCCGGTCAGCGGACGTCTGCCCGGCGGCGGCCGAAGATTGCCGGTGAACGCAGGTAGAACGCGACGACGGCGGCGGCGGCGAAGAGTGCTGACAGCTTCCCGGCGAGTCCGCTCTGGGCCGCGAGGAAGCCGCACAACCCGGTCAGCACGGAGCAGCCGGTCACAAACAGCGCCGACTTCAGGTGGCTGAAGCCGACGTCGGTCAGGCGCTGGTAGACATGCTGGCGGTGCGGGGCATACCACTGCTCCCCCGCGCCGATCCGGCGCAGCAAGGTGGCCGCGGTGTCCGCCAGGTAGATGGTGACCGGACCGAGGAGGGCTTCGGCTGGCACTCCGGCCAGGAAACCGGCCACGCCGAGCACCGCCAGGCTGCCGCCGAGCAGGTAGCTGCCGACATCGCCCAGGAAGACATTGTCCCGGCCAAGGTTCCACGGCAGGAAGGCCGCGAAGGCGGCTGCCACGACCAGGCCGGCCAGCAACAGCCAGCGTTCGTCGTAGACCGCACCCGCCGCGGCAAAGAGCAGCCCGACGCTCAGCCCGTGCAGGCCGGAGATGCCGTTGATCCCGTCCATGAAATTGGTGGCGTTGATATAGCCGGCAACGGCCAGGGTTCCCACCGGAACCCACCACCAGGAGGTATCGGTCAGGTAGACCACCAGGGCGGTGCCGCCCGCGCCGATCAGGCACTGGAGCAGGGCACGTACCCGGACCGAGACGCCGCGGTAATCCTCGAGCCAGCCCAGCAGGGCGGACGCCGCGGCGACGGCCGCCACGGTGCCGAGCAGCGGCCGCTCCTCGGGCTCCACCGCCGGCAGGGCCAGCAGCAATCCGGCCAGCAGGCCGGTGGCCACCGTCAGGCCCACCCCGCGGACCGTGACGGTGCTGTGTGAGGACCGCTCGTTCGGTACATCCAGGACGCCGAGCCGGACCAGCAGCGGCTTGAGTCCGAACGGCAGCAGCAGGCTCAACAGGAAGGCTGCGGCCACGGCCGCGAACGCGAAGATCACGGCAGCACTTCCGACGCCGGAGCGCTCGGCTCCGGCGCGGCGGGCTGGGCAGGCGCGGCGGCCTGCGCCGGGGCAGCGGGCTGCGCGGTCGCGGCGGGCTGCGCGGGCGCGGCGGGCAGGTGCTGGCGGTCCTTCCATTCGGCCAGGCTCATGTCCGCAGGATTGAGCGGATCAATGCTGGCATGCGAAATCTTCGGGTGCAGCGGCCGCGAATCGTCCTCACCCTCGCCGATCAGGTCCTCATGCAGCTTCTCGCCCTGGCGCAGACCCGTAAAGACGATGTCGATGTCCTTGCCGGACAGCTCGATCATGCGCTGGGCCACGTCCAGGATGCGCACCGGCTCGCCCATGTCCAGGATCAGCACCTCGCCGCCGCGGCCGATGGCCCCGGCCTGGATCACCAGCTGGCAGGCTTCGGGAATGGTCATGAAGAACCGCGTGGCCTCCGGATCCGTCACCGTGACCGGCCCGCCCTTGCGGATCTGTTCGGTGAACAGCGGCAGCACCGAGCCCCTGCTGCCCAGGACATTGCCGAACCGCACCGACACGTACTTGCGTCCGGTCCGGCGGGCAATCCAGGCGGTAAGTTTTTCCGCCACCCGCTTGGAGTGCCCCAGCACCGTGGTGGGGTTGGCCGCCTTGTCGGTGGAGATGTTCACGAAGGTCTGGACACCGGCCTCACGGGCCGCGTTGAGGACGTTCAGGCTGCCCAGGACATTGGTTTTCCAGGCCTCTTCCGGGTACTGCTCCAGTAGCGACACGTGCTTCAGCGCCGCCGCGTGGAAGACCACTTCGGGCCGCCGGTCGCGGAAGATTTCGGAGACCACGTGCGGGTCGCGGATATCCGCCAGCACCGTGTCCTTGCCGGAGAGCAGCCCCTGCCCGGTGATCGAGATCTGGGTGGCCTGCAGGCCGCTTTCGTCCCGGTCCAGCATGATCAGCTCGCTCGGGGCGAACTCGTGGATCTGCCGGCACAGCTCGGAACCGATGGAGCCGCCGGCCCCGGTGACCAGCACCCGCTTGCCGGTCACGTAGTGGGCGATCGCGTCCACATGGATGTCCACCGGCTGGCGGCCGATCAGGTCCTCGATGGCCACTTCGCGGAAGGAGAAGTTCGAGCCCGCCGTGAGCATCTTCTTCAGCGGCGGGACCACCAGCACCTTCATGTTCAGCCCCGACACCGTGTCCGAGATGCGCCGCACATGCTTGGCGTCCACGTTGGCGATGGCGATCACCAGCACCGTGGCACCGGTGCGGCGGACCACCTCCGGCAGGTCCTCAACGGTGCCCAGCACCGGAACGCTGGAAATGCGCAGATGCTTCTTGGCCGGATCGTCATCGATCAGGCCCACCGGCAGCCACGGCGAGAGCCGGTCATTGCTCATCCGGGTCACGATGGACTTGCCGACAAAGCCTGCGCCGTAGATCAGCGTCCGTTCGGCGGTGTCGCCGGGCTTGGCTTTGCTCTCCACATACATCCGCTTCAGGTAGCGGATCGCCGCCATGAACAGGCAGGCAAACGGGAAGGCGATCAGCCCGACACCGCGGGCGATGCCCATCGGGATGCCGAAGAACAGCAGGGCCACGGTCAGGATGACCGATACCGAGACGGTGACGATCACCAGCAGCTTCGCCTCATGGAAGCTGCCGAAACTGTATCGGCCCCGGTATAGGGCCAGGGCCGACCCGACGGCGATCTGCGCCGCGATGGCCAGGGCGCAGATGGCGATGACCCCGGGCAGCTTGGCGATGTCGAAGGTAACCTCGTAACGCAGCACCATGGCCAGCACAATGGCCACGATCCAGGCGAAGGCGTCCAGCAGCACCTGGGACCACAGCCACATGGTCCGGTCGCTGCTGGCCGTCCTGGTCAACTCGGGCCTGGCGCCGGAAATCATTTGTTACCTTCCGCCGCGTCGGTGGCCGGCGCGGCCGCCGGCCCGCTTTCCTCGCTGCCTTCCGGCCCGGCACCCATGATCCCGGGGACCACCTCGCGCAGCGCCGCCAGGCTGATGGTGCCCTGGCGCACCACGCGGAAAGGTGCGCTGGTGCAGTCCACAATGGTGGACGGCAGGGACTGCGCACCGTCCGCCCCGGGGGCATCGTCGGTATTTTCGGCGGCGTTTACGGCCGCATTTGCGCCCGGACGCGGGCCGTCCTCAAGGTAGACCTCGACCGCCTCGGCCAACTGTTCCAGCGCCTCGGCGGCAGTCCGCGCGGCCGGCTGGCCGCTGCGGTTCGCCGAGGACACGGCCAGCGGACCGGTCAGGGCCAGCAGGTCCAGGGCCAGCCGGTCGTCGGGCATCCGCACGGCCACCGTACCCCTGGTTTCCCCAAGGTCCCAGGTCAGCGAGGGCTGGGCATGCAGGATCAGGGTCAGTCCACCGGGCCAGAAGGTATCGGCCAGGGCGCGGGCCTCGGCACTCACGCCGGTAGCCAGTCCGTCCATGGTCTGCGGCCGCGGGATCAGCACCGGCGGCGGCATGTTGCGGCCGCGTCCCTTGGCGGCCAGCAGGGTGGCAACCGCCTGCGGCGAAAAAGCATCCGCGGCAATGCCATAGACGGTGTCCGTCGGCATCACCACGCACTGCCTGGCGGCGATGGCCGATTGGGCAGCGGCGATTCCCTCGCTTCGCTGGACGTCATCCGTGCAATTGAAGGTGGTGGTCACAGGTTCATTCTTTCATTCTTGCGATCAGGACCGGTCGTTCAGCGCAGCAGCGCCGACGTAGCGCGCTCGCGTCCGGTCAGGTCCAGGACCGTGGCGACATCCCGCCACCGGCCCGAAGCTTCGAGCAGCCGGGCCACGGCAGCGGCCTGGACCTCGGCGTGTTCCATGATGAAATAACCGCCGGGCTTGAGCAGCCGGGCAGCCGCAGCGGCCGCTGCCGCCGGCAGTTCCAGGCCATCGGCTCCCCCGCCGTAGAGCGCCAGCTGAGGATCATGTTCGGCTACCTCGGGCTCGCGCGGCACGGCCTCGGCGGGAATGTACGGCGGGTTGGAAACCACGACGTCGAACGTTCCGTCATGTTCGGCCAGGGCCGTCCGCAGGTCCCCCAGCACCAGCTCGACGCCGAGCGGTGCCAGGTTGCGTTCGGCCCAGGCATGCGCCAGTTCGCTCAGTTCCACCGCGTACACGCGGGAGCCGGGCACTTCGGTGGCCAGCGCGCCGGCAATGGCGCCGGAGCCGGTGCCCAGGTCCGCCATCTTCGGCCTGGCCAGGCCGTGGGCATGGTCGATGGCATGCTGGACCACGATTTCGGTTTCCGGCCGGGGCACGAAGACTCCCGGCCCCACCTGCAGCTCGAGGTAGCGGAACTGGGCCCGGCCGGTGATGTGCTGCAGCGGCACCCGCTGGGCGCGCTCGGCCACCAGGCCGTCCAGTCCCTCCGGTGCCGGAGCACCGGCCAGGGCCAAGGCACGGACCCGGCCCACGCTCTCGCCCAGCAGGTGGGCAGCCAGCAGTTCGGCGTCCACCCTCGGGCTCGGTACTCCGGCCTCGGCAAGCACTGCCGCCGCGGCCCTCAGCGCGGCGGCAAGATCCTGGCTCTCCACCGCCGGCTAGTGGTCCCCGCCGATGGCGTCCAGCCGGTGCTGTTCGTCCATCTCGATTGCGGACTGGATCACCGGCTCCAGTTCCCCGTTCATCACGGCGTCCAGGTTGTAGGCCTTGTAGCCGGTGCGGTGGTCCGCAATCCGGTTTTCCGGATAGTTGTAGGTGCGGATCCGCTCCGACCGGTCCATGGTGCGGACCTGGGACTTGCGCAGGTCCGCGTTCTCGGCGTCGATCTGCTCCTGCTGGTGGGCCAGCAGGCGCGAACGCAGCACACGCATTGCCGCCTCGCGGTTCTGCAGCTGTGACTTTTCATTCTGCATGGCCACCACGATGCCGGTGGGCAGGTGGGTGATGCGCACGGCCGAGTCGGTGGTGTTCACGGACTGTCCGCCCGGACCCGACGAACGGTAGACATCGATCTTCAGGTCGTTCTGGTTGATCTCGATCTCTTCGGGCTCATCCACTTCCGGGAAAACCAGCACACCGGCGGCCGAGGTATGGATCCGGCCCTGGGACTCGGTGACGGGCACGCGCTGGACCCGGTGCACGCCGCCTTCGAACTTCAGGTGCGCGTAGACGCCCTCGGCCGGATCGTTCGAGCTGCCCTTGATCGCCACCTGCACGTCCTTGTAGCCGCCCAGATCGGACTCGGTGGAGGAGAGGATCTCGGTCTTCCAGCCCTTGGATTCGGCGTACCGGGTGTACATCCGCAGCAGGTCTCCGGCGAACAGCGCGGCCTCGTCGCCGCCTTCACCGCCCTTGACCTCGATGATCACATTGCGCGCATCGTCCGGGTCGCGCGGGATCAGCAGCCGGCGCAGCCTCTCCTGCGCCACGGCCAGGTCCTCCTCCAGCTTCGGCACCTCGGCAGCGAACTCCGGGTCTTCGTCCGCCATTTCGCGCGCGGCTTCGAGGTCGCCGCTCAGCTGCGACCAGCGCTTGTGGGCCTCGACGATGCCGTTCAGCTGGGCCGAGCGCCGTCCCAGCTTCCGGGCCAGCGACTGATCGGCATACACCGCCGGATCGCTCAACTGCTGCTGCAGCTGAGCATGCTCGTCCAACAAGCCCTGCACGGACTCAAACATCTTCAAACCTCTTTCGACTCTTTATTAAGTCTAGATAACGACGGCGCCAACCGCAGTCGGCGACTCACGGTGACTTAAACGCAAAGCCGTCCAGAATTTTTCCGGCCCGGCGGGAGGCGGGGCCGGAAAAATTCTGGACGGCGTAAACGCAGCTACTTGTCGTCGTCGGACTTCGAGCCCAGCGTCGTCTTCTGCACCTGCATCAGGAACTCGACGTTGGACTGAGTCTCCCGGATCTTGCCGGTCAGCAGTTCCAGCGCCTGCTGCGTATCCAGGCCCGAAAGCACCCGGCGCAGCTTCCACATGATCTTGACTTCCTCCGGCGAAAGCAGGTTCTCCTCACGGCGGGTGCCGGACGCGTTGACGTCCACCGCCGGGAAGATGCGCTTGTCGGCCAGCTGGCGCGACAGCCGCAGCTCCATGTTGCCGGTGCCCTTGAACTCCTCGAAGATCACTTCGTCCATCTTGGAGCCGGTCTCGACCAGCGCGGTAGCCAGGATGGTCAGCGAGCCGCCGTTCTCGATGTTGCGGGCGGCACCAAAGAAGCGCTTCGGCGGGTACAGCGCAGAGGAATCCACACCGCCGGAGAGGATACGGCCCGAGGCCGGTGCGCTCAGGTTGTAGGCACGGCCCAGACGGGTCATCGAGTCGAGCAGCACCACCACGTCCATGCCCATTTCGACCAGGCGCTTCGCACGCTCGATCGCCAGCTCGGCCACGGTGGTGTGGTCGTCCGCCGGGCGGTCGAAGGTCGAGGCGATAACCTCGCCCTTGACCGTGCGCTGCATGTCCGTGACTTCTTCCGGACGCTCGTCGACCAGCACCATCATGAGGTGGACCTCGGGGTTGTTGATGGTGATCGCGTTGGCGATGGACTGCAGGATCAGCGTCTTGCCGGCCTTCGGCGGGGAGACGATCAGGCCGCGCTGGCCCTTGCCGATCGGGGCCACCAGGTCGATGACACGCGGGCCGATCTTCTTCGGCTCGGTCTCCAGGCGCAGGCGCTGGGACGGGTAGAGCGGCACGAGCTTGTTGAACTCGACGCGGTCCTTGTTGTCCTCGGCGGGCTTGCCGTTGACGGAGGTCAGGCGGACCAGGGCGTTGAACTTCTGGCGGCTGTTATGGCCCGGATTCTCGCCGTCGCGCGGAGCGCGGATGGCACCGACGACGGCGTCGCCCTTGCGCAGGTGGTACTTCTTCACCTGGGCCAGCGAGACGTAGACGTCGTTGGGGCCGGGCAGGTAGCCCGAAGTGCGCACGAAGGCGTAGTTGTCCAGCACATCGAGAATGCCGGCCACCGGCAGCAGGACATCGTCCTCGCTGATCTCCGTGTCGTCGACCTCCGGGCCCTGGTTGCGGCCGCGGCGGCGGTCATTACGGTCCCGGAAGCGGCTGCCGGGCTCGTTGTCCCGACCGTCCCGGCCGCGGCTGCGGTCACGGCGGTTGCGGCGGTTGCGGCCGCCGTCCTCGCCGTCCTCGTGGCTGCGCTCGGCATTGTCGCGACCGCCCTCGCGGCCGCCGTCGCGCTGCTCGTTGCGGTTGCGGCTACGCTCGCGACGCTCGGTGCGGCGGTCCTGGCCGGACTCGGTCTGAGCCTCGGGCTGGGCCTGGGCCTCCGGCTGGGCAGCTTCGGCCGGCGCCTCGGACTGCGGGGCTTCGGCCGGTGCCTCTGCCCGGCGCGAACGGCTGCGGCTGCGGCGGCCGCTGCCGGCTTCCGCTTCGGTCCTGGCCTCGGTGCCCGGTGCGGCGGCCTGGGCTTCAGTCCCGGCTTCAACCGGGGCGGTTTCAACCGGCGCGCCGTGCTCAGCGGCGGTCCCGGTCTTCGCCTCGGCCGGGGCGACAGTGCCATCCGAGGTTGCGCGGCGGTTGCGGTTGCGGGTGCGGCTGACGCGCTCGGCAGCCTTGACCGGATCGCCGCCGTCCTTCCTGGGCTCGGCGGCCGGTTCGGCCGGGGCCTCGTTCACCGTGGTGCCGGCGGCGGCTGCCGGCTGCGCCGTTTCCTGCTCAGCGGCCTTGGTGGCGCGCCGGACCGGACGGTCGGCAACGGCCGAACCGCGCTGGTGGTCCGCGATGGCAGCGACCAGGTCGCCCTTGCGCATCCGCGAACCGCCGGTGATTCCCAGCTGGCCGGCCAGGACCTGAAGCTGCGCAAGCTTAAGACCGGCAAGACCTGCGCTCTTGGGCGCAGCAGAGTCTGCTTTTTCTTCCACACCCGTAATCAGGTCAGTGGTTTCTGTCACGAAGGTTCCTTCCCCCTCGTCGGGCGGTCCCGATGGGAACAGGACCGCGTTCGTTTTTGCTCCCGTCCGGTGCATCAGAAGCCCGGCCGGGTTCGGGTTTGCTTTCGGCTTGGACCGAGCAAAGCCGAGTGATAGATAGAGCCTGGCGGGACCATTCGCCCGGGCCCGGGTGTGCCGTTGTGCCAGTGGCGGTACGGACACCTGCGGAACGCGTGGCGGGTCCTGGAAGGCTGCACCGATACATCGGTTAACCACGTCTCGATCCACAAATGCGTCCGTGCTGGTGCATTCAATACTGATGGGAATCAATACCGTACCGGACCAATACGCGATTGATCAGGCTGTGGCCGATCGGAAGCTTCCCGTGCCGGTTAACCGTGCCGGCTTGTTTCGGCCGGTTAATTCCGGGGGTGCATACTTACTTTAGCACCTTCCATGTCAACTGCGAGCCTGAGGACGCGCCAGCCGTCGGGCAATTCGGAGTACTTCAGGTGTTCGGCGATCAGTGCTTCCACCGCCGCGGCCTGGTCCTGGTTAGCTGCCAGCGTCATCACCGTCGGTCCGGCCCCGGAGACGACTGCCGCATGGCCGGCCGCACGCAGGGCGTGGATCAAGTCCGCACTGGGCCGCATCGCCGGCGCACGGTGGGCCTGGTGCAGGGCATCGACGGTGCCGGGCAGCAGCAGCGCGGGATCCCGGGTCAGCGCCTGCACCAGCAGCGCGGCGCGGCCGGAGTTGGCAGCCGCCGCCGCGTGCGGCACCGCACCGGGCAGCAGGTCCCGGGCCAGCTCGGTGGAGAGCTCGTAGGCCGGGATGGCCACCACCGGGACGATGTGCGGATCGATATCCACCGCGGTACTGCGGTAGGCGCCGTCGTCCTCCCAGGAAATGGCCAGCCGGCCGGCCAGCGCGGGCGCGACGTTGTCCGGATGGCCCTCCAGCTCGGAACAACGCTGCAGGATCTGCGCCGCGCCGAGCTGCGCCTCGGCGGGCAGCAGCGCGTTCGCGGCCAGGACGGCCGAGACGATGGCCGCTGCCGAGGAACCCAGCCCCCGGCCGTGCGGGATCACGTTCTCGGCCCGCAGCCGCAGCCCGGCGGCACTGAACCCGGCCGCTTCGAGGGTTTCGCGCACCGTCCTGATGATCAGGTGGGTTTCATCGGTGGGCAGCGTGGAGGCTCCCTCACCGGTGACGTTCGCGCGGAAAATGCCGTCGTCGGTGGTTTCCAGGGTCACCGAATCATGCAGGCCCAGGGCCAGGCCCAGGCTGTCGAATCCCGGACCGAGATTGGCGCTGGTCGCCGGCACCCGGACGCTGACGCGCTGCCCGGATTTGACCACGGTGCGTTCCAAAATCCTCAAGACTTCCCTACTCCAGGCCGAGGGCTGCTGCCACGCTGACGACGTCGAAATCGACCTTAACCGGCGAAACCTCGGTCCCGTCCTCGGTGCGCAGAGCCCACTGCGGATCCTTCAGCCCGTGGCCGGTGACGGTAATGACGATCGTCTTGCCCGCGGGTACTTCGCCGGCCGCGTGCTTCTTGATCAATCCGGCCACGCCTGCGGCCGAACCGGGCTCGACGAAGACGCCCTCCTTGGCGGAGAGCCAGCGGTGCGCGGCGAGGATTTCGCCGTCGGTCACCAAATCGATCAGGCCGCCGGACTCGTCCCGGGCAGCGATGGCGCCGTCCCAGGAAGCGGGATTGCCGATCCGGATCGCCGTGGCAATGGTCTCGGGTTCGGTAACCGGATGTCCGAGCACCAGCGGGGCGGCGCCGGCGGCCTGGAAGCCCCACATCTGCGGGGTCTTGGTGGAGACGGCCGGCAGCGTGCCCGCGGTCGCGGAGACGTATTCGGCAGCGTATTCCTGGTAGCCCTTCCAATACGCGGTGATGTTCCCGGCATTACCCACCGGCAGTACGTGGATGTCCGGAGCATCGCCCAGGAAGTCCACGGTTTCGAAGGCCGCCGTCTTCTGGCCCTGGATGCGCGCCGGATTCACCGAATTGACCAGGAACACCGGGTAGGCTTCGGACAGCTTGCGCGCCACCTCGAGGCAGTTGTCGAAGTTGCCGTTGATCTGGATGATTTCGGCCCCGTGCGCGATCGCCTGGCTCATCTTGCCCATGGCGATCTTGCCGGTGGGCACCAGCACGGCGCACTTGAGGCCGGCCTGGGTGGCGTAGGCGGCCGCCGAGGCGGACGTGTTACCGGTCGAGGCGCAGACCACTGCCTTGGCGCCGGCTTCGACGGCGGCGGTCATCGCCATCGTCATCCCGCGGTCCTTGAAGGATCCGGTGGGGTTCATGCCCTCGACCTTGAGGTAGACGGTGGAGCCGGTGAGCTCGGAGAGCGCCTTGGCGTGGACCAGCGGTGTGCCGCCTTCACCCAGCGTGATGATCTCGGTCTGCTCGGTAACCGGCAGACGGTCGGCATACTCGCGGATGACACCGCGCCATTGGTGAGCCACTTAGACTCCTTCTACTCGCAGGACGGAAATAACAGAATTGACGACGTCGAGCGCCCGGATATCCGCCACCGTGGCCGCCAGCGCGGACTCGGGGCCGCGGTGGGTGACGATGCGCAGTTCGGCGGCCGGCTTCTCCCCGGCTGCCGCGGTCTCGGTGTGGATGGTCTGGCGCATCGTTTCGATGGACACACCGTGGGTGGCGAAAATCTGCGCGATCTTGGCCAGCACGCCGGGCTGGTCCGCGACGTCGAGACCGATGCAGTAGCTGGTGGTCACCGCGCTCAGCGGCAGCGCGGCAATCTGGCGCTTGGTCGCCTCGACCCGCCACGGGCCGCCGGCCACCAGCGCGCGCGCGGCGCTGACCACATCGCCCAGCACCGCGGACGCCGTCGGGGCACCGCCGGCACCCTGGCCATAGAACATCAGCTGTCCGGCATTGTCGGCCTCGACGAAGACGGCGTTGAACGCCCCGTGCACCGCGGCCAGCGGGTGCGTGCGCGGCAGGAGGGTCGGATGCACGCGGACCGAGATGCCCTCGGTCCCGTCTTCGGCGATGAGCTTTTCGGCGATGGCCAGCAGCTTGATCACCAGCTGCGCATCCTTCGCCGCGGCAATGTCGTCAGCGGTGACCTTGGTGATGCCTTCGCAGTAGACGTCGTCCAGGTTGAAATCGGTGTGGAAGGACAGCGAGGCCAGGATCGCTCCCTTGGCCGCCGCGTCCAGGCCCTCGATGTCGGCCGTCGGATCGGCCTCGGCGTACCCGAGGTCCTGCGCGGCCTTCAGCGCGTCGGCGAACTGCGCGCCGGTGGAATCCATCTGGTCCAGGATGTAGTTGGTGGTGCCGTTGACGATGCCGAGCACCCGGGTGATCCGGTCCCCGGACAGGCTTTCGCGGATCGGGCGCAGGATCGGAATGGCGCCGGCCACGGCAGCCTCGTAGGCCAGGCGCACCCCGGCCTCGTGGGCCTTCGCGTAGAGCTGCTGCCCGTTGGTGGCAATCAGCGCCTTGTTGCCAGTCACGACGGTGGCACCGCTGTCGATCGCGCGCAGGATCAGGCTGCGGGCCGGCTCAATGCCGCCGAGCAGTTCGATGACGATGTCCTTGTCCTTCACCAGCGTCTCCGCATCGGTGGTGAACAGCTCGCGCGGCAATTCAACGTCGCGGGGCGCGTCGACGTTGCGCACCGCGATTCCTGCCAGCTCCAGCTTCGCGCCCACCCGGGCCGCGAGGTCGTCCGCGTCCTCAAGCAGAATGCGGGCTACCTGGGAACCGACGTTGCCGCAACCCAAGAGTGCCACTTTCAGCGTGTCCATGCCGCTCCAACTTCCAATCAGTAAATATCACGTCGCCACTTCGCGCCTGCCCACCGTTCGCAAGCTCACGGTGGGACCCTCGGCGCTCGCTTAGACGCAGGTCCAAATCAGCCCAAGTCCCGGGCCAGCAGGTCCGACTCGGTCTCGCCGCGGACCACCAGGCGCGCCTGGCCGTCCCGGACGGCAACCACGGGCGGCCGGGGCACGTAGTTGTAGTTGCTGGACAGGGCCCAGCAATAGGCGCCGGTGGCCGGTACGGCGAGCAGGTCCCCCGCGGAAACGTCCTCGGGCAGATAAACATCCCGCACCACAATGTCACCGCTCTCGCAGTGTTTGCCAACCACGCGGGAAATAATCGGTTCCGCCGCCGTCACACGCGATGCCAGCACGGCCGAATAGTCCGCGTCATAGAGCACCGGACGGGCGTTGTCGCTCATGCCGCCGTCCACGGAGACGTAGCGGCGCGGGCTGGTGCCGCCGTCGGCGCGGTCCACGTTCACCGTCTTGCGGGTCCCGGCCTCGTAGAGCGTGAACGTCGTCGGGCCAACGATGGCCCGGCCGGGCTCGATCGAGATCCGCGGGACCGGGATGCCCAGGCGTGCGCAGGTCGCGCCGACCACGCCGGCCATCGCGCGGGCCAGCTCCGCCGGCGGACGCGGGGTGTCCTCTTCGGTGTAGGCGATGCCGTAGCCGCCGCCCAGGTCCAGTTCCGGCAGGTCCACGCCGTGCTCCTGCCGGATTTCGGCCAGGAAGCCCAGCAGACGTTCCGCCGCGAGCGCGAAGCCTTCCGGCTCGAAGAT
Source organism: Arthrobacter hankyongi (assembly GCF_022012395.1). Lineage (GTDB taxonomy): Bacteria > Actinomycetota > Actinomycetes > Actinomycetales > Micrococcaceae > Crystallibacter > Crystallibacter hankyongi. The sequence goes on along the minus strand of NZ_JAKLTQ010000019.1, from coordinate 22,140 downwards.
CTGCGAACCAATGTGGCAGTGCAGACCCAGCAGCTTGATGGACGGGGCGGCAAGCGCGTGGGCCACCGCCTCGGCGGCCGGCGAGCGTTCGGCCTGGGCCCCGGCCGTGCCCTGGTCCGGGGCCGCCATGGAGAGGCCGAATTTCTGGTCCTCATGGGCGGTGGCGATGAATTCGTGTGTGTGCGCGTGCACACCCGGGGTCAGCCGCAGCATCACGTTGGCCCGGTCTCCGCGTGCGGCAGCCAGGTCCGCCAGCCGGGACAGTTCGTCCAGGCTGTCCACCACGATCCGGCCCAGACCCATGTCCAGGGCGCGGTTCAGCTCAGCGTCGGACTTGTTGTTGCCGTGCAGCCCGAGCTTCTGCCCGGACAGGCCGGCACGGGCGGCCACGGCGAGTTCGCCGCCGGAGCAGGTGTCCAGGCGCAGGCCCTCCTGGTCCACCCAGCGGGCGACCTCGGTGCAGAGGAAGGACTTGCCGGCATAGTAGACGTCCACTCCCCCGCACAGATCGGCAAATGCCGCGTCGAAGGAGTCCTTGAATTCGCGGGCACGGGCGCGGAAGTCCGCCTCCGAGAGCACGAACAGCGGGGTGCCGAACTGTGCCTTGAGCTCGGCGACGCCGATGCCCCCGATGGTCAGCTCGCCGTCCGCCGAGCGACGGACATCGCGCGCCCACAGCTGTGGCCGCAGTTCGTTGACGTCGTCGGGACGGCTGAGCCAGGCCGGAGCCAGCGGGGAGGCCTGGGCAGAGGTGGAAACCATGATGCTACATCCGTTCCGGGGCGCTGACGCCGAGCAGTTCCAGGCCGTTGGCCAGGACCTGGGTGGTGGCGTCGTTGAGCCACAGGCGGGTGCGGTTCACGTCTTCCACCGGTTCCTCGCCCATGGGTGTGACCCGGCAGGAGTCGTACCAGCGGTGGTAGGCCCCGGCGATCTCTTCCAAATGGCGGGCAATCCGGTGCGGTTCGCGGAACTTCGCCGCGGTGGCCACCACCGAGGGGTACCCGCCCAGTTTGGCCAGCAGTTCGTTCTCGGTCGGGTGCTGCAGCAGGGAGGCGTCGAAGGCACTGCGGTCCACGCCGGCAGCGACGGCGTTGCGTGCCACCGCGCAGGTGCGGGCGTGGGCGTACTGGACGTAGAAGACCGGATTGTCGTTGCTGTTCTTCTTCAGCACCTCCGGGTCGATGGCCATCGGCGAATCCGCCGGAATACGCGCCAGCGAGTAGCGGAGGGCATCCTTGCCCAGCCATTCGACCAGGTCCCGCAGCTCGATAATGTTGCCGGCGCGCTTGGACAGCCGGGCACCGTTGACCGAGATGAGCTGGCCGATCAGGACCTGGATGTTCCTTTCCGGATCGTCCCCGGCGCAGGCGGCGATGGCCTTCAGCCGGTTGACGTAGCCGTGGTGGTCCGCACCCAGCAGGTAGATCTTCTCCACGAACCCGCGGTCCTTCTTGGACAGGTAGTAGGCGGCATCGGCGGCGAAGTAGGTGGGTTCGCCGTTGGCCCGGATGAGCACCCGGTCCTTATCGTCGCCGAAGTCGGTGGTGCGCAGCCAGACCGCACCGTCCTCGTCGAAGATGTGGCCCTGCGCGCGCAGGCGTTCGACGGCGGCACCGATGGCGCCGCTGCCGTGCAGCTGCTGTTCGGAGAAGTAGACATCGAAGTGCACGCCGAATTCGTGCAGCGTCTTGCGGATATCCTCCATCTGCGCCTCGTAGGCGGTGTGGCGGACCACCGGCAGCGCCGCCGCGTCGGTGAGCGACTTGATGTCCGGGTGCGCGGCGAGCACCTCGCGGCCCAGGTCCGCGATGTAGGCGCCCGGGTAGCCGCCTTCCGGCGTCGGCCGGCCGTGGATGGCGGCCAGCACGGATTCGGCGAACTTGTTCATCTGGTTGCCGGCGTCGTTGATGTAGTACTCGGCGGTGACCTCCGCTCCGCTGGCGCGCAGCACCCGGGCAATCGCGTCCCCGAGCGCGGCCCAGCGGGTGTGGCCGATGTGCAGCGGCCCGGTGGGGTTGGCCGAGACGAACTCCATGTTGACCACGTGTCCGGCCAGGGCGTCGTTAGTGCCGTAGGCCGGTCCGGCCTCGACGATGGTGCGGGCCAGCGAGCCGGCGGCGGCGGCGTCGACGGTGATGTTCAGGAAGCCGGGACCGGCGATCTCCACCTTGGCCACGCCGTCGATCTGTTCCAGCCGGGCGCCGAGGATTTCGGCAAACCGGCGGGGGTTCATGCCGGCCTTCTTGCCCAGCTGCATCGCCACATTCGTGGCCCAGTCCCCGTGCTCTCGGCTCTTCGGCCGCTCCACCCGGACCTCGCCAGGCATCTCGATGGCGAATTCGCCGGCGTCGACGGCTTCCTGGAGGCAGACGGTAATGGCAGCGGAAAGTTCTTCTGGAGTCACCCATTAAGCATAAATGCCAGCACCAAGTCCGGATTCCGCCCCGGAGGGGGCGCCGGCCAGGGGTGCCGGCTCCGGCCGCATGTGCCGGATCCAACAGGCGGTTCACAGCAAAGCACAGGTTTTCCGCAACTGCCGGACCGTATGGTGGAGCAGTACCCACCGCCCCCGACCAGCAGGAGTACCGATTATGCCCAGGCCCGTGACGGAAGCCGCCAGGACCAGGACAGGAAACTACGTCATCGCCGCCGCAGCAGGGGTGGCCCTGCTCGGCGCCGCCGGCTGTTCGTCCGGCGGAACCGGCGCCGGTTCCGCCGCCGAACCGGCCACTACCGCCCCGGCCGCGCAGGGACAGCAGCCCCAGGCCTCCGGCGGCGCCTCGGGCTACGCCGACGGAACCTACTCGGCGGACGGGCAGTACCAGTCCCCCGGCGGGACCGAAACCATCGGCATCACCATGACACTTCAGTCCGGCACCGTGACCGATGTGCAGGCGCAGACCCGCCCTTCGAACCCCAACACGCGCCGCTTCCAGGGCGAGTTCGCCAGCGGCATCGCGGGCCAGGTGGTCGGGAAGAAGCTGGACGAGCTCAATGTGTCCAAGGTCGCCGGTTCCTCGCTGACCAGCGGCGGCTTCAAGGATGCCGTCGAGAAGATCAAGGCCGAGGCTTCCCGGTAGCGGCCATGGCCGCTCTAGCCCACGAATTCGCCTTCGACGCCATCGGGACCCGGTGGTCGATCGCCACCGGCCAGCCGCTGGATGCGCCGGCCCGCGCCGCCGTCGCAGCCTGCATCGAGGACTACAGCCTGCTCTGGTCCCGGTTCCGGGAGGATTCGCTGGTGGCCCGGCTGGCCGGGCAGCCCGGATCCCACCGGCTGCCGGCGCACGCGGCCGGGCTGGCCGAGGTCTATGCCGCCCTGCACCGGGCCACCGGCGGCCAGGTCTCCCCACTGGTGGGCAGCTCGCTGGAACGCCTGGGCTACGACGCCGGTTATTCGCTGACGCCCGCCGGCGATCCCCTGCCGGCGCCCGCCTGGGACAATGTGGACGGCGTCTTGGCCTGGAACGGGCCGGAGCTGGCCACCGCGGCGCCGCTGCTGCTCGACGTCGGCGCGGCCGGCAAGGGCCAGCTGGTGGACCTGGTCGCCGGGGTACTGCGGGCCCGGGGATTCGCGCGCTGCCTCGTGGATGCCGGCGGAGACATGCTCGTGGATGCAGGCGGTCCGGTGGAGGTGGCACTGGAACATCCCTACGACGCGACCCGCGCCATCGGCAGCCTGGTGGTGGAGGGCCAGGCCATCTGTGCCTCCGCCGCCAACCGCCGGGCCTGGGGTGAGGGACTGCACCATGTACTCGACGCCCGGACCGGGGTGCCGGTGGACAGCGTGGCGGCCACCTGGGCGGTGGCCGAGTCGACCCTGGTCGCCGACGGCGTGGCCACCGGGCTGTTCTTCGCCTCCCCCGCCCGGCTGGCGGCAGAATCCTGCCTGGCGGGTTTTTCCTGCGTGCGGATGTTTTCCGACGGGCGTGCCGAGTACTGGGGAACATTGAAAGGGGAACTGTTCGTATGAAGGCCAGGCTTGATTCCTTCCTGGGCCGCACCACCATGTACCGGTTGGTGATCCTGGCACTGCTGGCGTTGCTGGCCGAGTCGCTGGTGCTGGCGGCCTTCGGCGCCTTCTTCTTCACCCTCTGGGACATGGCTGCCAGCCTTACCGTGCTGCTCGCGGCCACGCTGGGCAGCGGCTGGCTGTTCGCCCGGCTGGCCAAGGTCCGCGCCCATCTGGATTCGTCGGTGATCACCGCGCTGCTGCTGTTCTTCCTGTTCTTCCCTGACGCCCAGCCCGGCATGCTCGTGTCCCTGGCCTTCGCCGGGGTGGCAGCCAGTGCCAGCAAGTTCCTGTTGGCGGTACGCGGCCGGCACGTATTCAACCCGGCAGCGGTCTCTGCCGTCCTGGTGGCCCAGCTCAGCGGGTTCATGCCCTTAATGGCGGCCAACGCGGCCACCTGGTGGGCAGCGACCCCTGCGCTGCTGCCGGTGGTGGCGCTCGGCGCCTTCCTGGTGCTCTACCGCAGCCGCAAGCTGGCCCTCGGCGCGGTGGCCGTCCTGGTCAGCGTCGCGGTCATCAGCATCCGGCTGACCGCGGCCGGCACGGGCCCGGCCGACGCAGTGTGGACTTCCGTGGCGTCCTATCCGGTGGTTTTCCTGGCCGGCTTTATGCTCAGCGAACCGCTGACGCTGCCGCCGCGGCGCTGGCAGCAGCTGGCGTGCGCCGCCGTCGTCGCACTGCTGGCGTTCGTGCCGTTCCAGGCCGGGCCGCTCTTCAACGCGCCCGAGCTGGCTTTGCTCGCCGGCAATACGCTGGCCTTCCTCGCCGGCCAGCGCGGACGGATTCTGCTGACCTTCACCGGCAGGCGGAGGCTGACGGATACCAGCGAGGAGTTCAGCTTCGTACCGGTCCGGCAGGTATCCTTCCGCCCGGGCCAGTACATGGAACTGAACCTGCCGCACCCGAACCCTGACTCGCGCGGTCCGCGGCGGGTCTTCAGCATGACGTCGGCCCCCGGGGACCCCGAGCTGACTTTCGGTCTGCGCCTGGCCGAACCGTCCAGTAGCTTCAAACGCGGACTGCTGCAGCTGCAGCCGGGACAACGTCTGGACGCCACGCATGTCGCCGGGGATTTCGTCCTGCCGGCGGACCCGTCCCGGCCGGTCCTGCTGGTGGCCGGAGGCATCGGCCTGACGCCCTTCATCAGCCAGCTGCGCAGCCAGGGCGGCGGTCCGGACCGGGACATCCGGCTGGTCTACGCAGTCCGCGGAGCGGACGACGTGGCCTACCGGGACGAATTGGCCGGGCTGGAGGTGCCGGTCACGGTGTTCTCGCCCGACGCACCCGGGCTGCCGCACGGCTGGCGGCACCACCGGGGACCGCTCACTGCCGAACAACTGCGTGCAGCAGTACCGGACCTGGCCCGGCGTGCCGTCTATGTCTCCGGGTCGCCCGGGTTCGTCGCCGCCACCCGGCGGGAACTGCGCCGGGCCGGAGCCAGGAGCATCCGGACCGACGCCTTCCTGGGTTATTGAAACAATCGGGCACTGGGTTTCCTGCTTCGTGTCTCCCGTTTTCGTGTCACGGCCGCTGACCTGATAAGCTCTATGAGTCCTGAAGATCAGTGCACGGCTTCCCTCGCGGAAACCTGCACCGGTCGGAGCCACGCCCTCGTAGCTCAGGGGATAGAGCGTCTGCCTCCGGAGCAGAAGGCCGTAGGTTCGAATCCTATCGAGGGCACACAGGAACGCAGAAGGTCCGGGGCCGCAAGGCTCCGGACCTTCTGCTTTGTCTGTGCTGCTTCTGCCGGCGCCTGCCGGTCCGTCCCGGGGTCAGGCCGGCTGCAGCGAGTCCGCGTGCGCTGCCCCCCGGAAGGTGCGCCGGTACGCTGCCGGGCTGACCCCCAGCGCCTTGGTGAAATGGTGCCGCAGCAGCACGGCCTGGCCGAAGCCGCAGGCCCGCGCAATCTCCTCGATCCCCAGATCTGATTCCTCCAGCAACTCCTGGGCCCGGAGCACCCGCTGCGAGTTCAGCCACGCGGCCGGCGTCGCCCCGGTCTCGGCCCGGAAGCGCCGGGCAAAGGTGCGTCCGGACATGTGCACCCGGTTGGCCAGTTCCGCGACGCTGACCTCCTGGCCGAGGTTTTCGCTCAGCCAGACCAACAGGTCCTTGAGCGTGTCGCAGCCGGCCAGGGACATCGGCCGGTCGATGTACTGCGCCTGCCCGCCGTCGCGGTGCGGTGGCACCACCATGTCCCGGGCAATCGCCGTCGCCACCGATGCGCCGAGCTCGGTCCGCACCAGATGCAGGCAGGCATCAATGCCCGCGGCGGTGCCGGCGCTGGTGATGATTTTGCCGTCCTGGACGTAAAGGACGTTCTCGTCCACCTCCACGAGCGGGTATTCCTCGGCCAGCCGGCGGGAGTACTGCCAGTGCGTGGTGGCGCGCCGGCCGTCCAGCAGTCCGGCCTCGGCCAGCACGAACGCGCCGGAACAGACGGACATCACCCAGGCGCCGCGGGCATGGGCCCGCCGCAGGGCGTGCACGACGCTGGGCGGCAGCGGGTCCGAATCCGTGTAGGGGGCGACCACCACCAGGTCGGCTTCGTCCGCCGCGTCGAGGCCGCGGGCAACGTTGATGGTAAATCCCGTCTTGGTCCCGATGACTCCCGGCTGCGGCGTACATACGGTGAAGTCGAAGGCTGGAACCCCGGTCCCGCGGTCCGAGCGGTCGATGCCGAAGACCTCGCAGACCACGCCGAATTCGAACGGAGAGGTCCCCGGGAGCACTACCACCGCCACCTTTTTCAACATGGTTCCAGTATGGCAGTTTTTTGCCTAAAAGAGTCTTTTCTGCCACTCTTTTTTCGCTTCCTGCGGGCGCACTATGGCGGTATGGAACTCCTCCTGGCACTGGCAATCATCACCATCGTCGTCGTCCGCACCGTCCGGGCCGTCCGCAGCGACGGTTTCGGCCATGCTCCGACCGAACGCTCGCACGCGGACTGGGCCGCGGGCTCCCTGCCCAGCACCGCGTACGTGGACCTGGCCCGGTTCCGCTGAGCCAGCACAGCTGCCCCAGCCCACGCCGAGTGCGCACCACGCCCACGCTTGAGCGCCGAATCACGGGTCCTGCGCACAGTCAATAGACCGCGGGCCGCTCCCGGCGCCCCGGCTGCTGCGGAACAAGCAGGAGCCCGGCCCCGCAATGCGGGACCGGGCTCCTGTACTGGTTCGGCCAGGTTATCCCGGAGCCATCCCGACATTGCCGACCGGACCCATGCCCGCTGCCCGGCCCGTATCCTGCACCGTGCCGGCGTCCGCTGCTGCCGACTGGCCCGCGAGAGCCCTCGCCTTGAGCAGTTCGAATTCCTGCTGGGTGATGGCTCCGGACTCGCGCAGGGCATTGGCCTTGGCAATTTCCTCCGCACCGCTGGACCCGGCAACTCCCCTGATGTAGCTGTCGGCAGCCTCCTGGGCCTGCCTCGCGGCCTCCGCCTGCCGTTCCGCCATCCCGCGGCCGCGGGCGATCAGGTACACGAGGGCGGTCAGGAACGGCAGGAAGATCAGGAAGACCATCCAGACGGCTTTGAGCCAGCCGTTGGTGCCGCGGTCACGGAACAGATCGCCGATGATGCCGAACAGAACGAACAGGTACGCAACAAAAGCGAAGATCCAGAACATGGTCCAGAAGAAATTCCAGAAGTTGCTCATCAAATCCATTTCGGGCTCCAAACTCCGACGTGTCCCCCGGTGATCCGAATAATAATGAGCACGTCGTTACTGGTCCGTTACTGGACAAGGGCCTACTGCCGGTGCGCAAACAGGTCGCGCAACAGCGCCACTTCGGCCAAATGGTGGATCATTTCCCGGTTGATGTGCAGGACCAGCGCCGCCATCGTCCGCTCGGAGTAGGGACCTTCGGCCGGCCCGCAGGCCCGGTCCAGTCCCGCACCTCCCAGTGAGCGGACGCCCCGGATCCACCGGGCGTAGTATTCGTCCAGCAGGTCCAGGGCGCCGTCGGCGGTGCCCGGGTAGTCGAATTCCTGGTAGGTGACCGGCGGAGCGCCGAAGTGCGCGGCATTGCGGGCCCCGAGAACGCCGACCAGGAGATGCCCGAGCCGCCAGGCAATGGTTGTCACCGGGGCCGGTGAGGGCTCCGGCCGGGCGAAGTCGATGGTGAAGGCCCCGGACCCTACGGCCATGGGCGCATGGCTGGTGCCGCGGTGCCGGACATTCCAGCAGCCTTCGGCCGGTTCCCAGAAGTATTCCGCATCCGTCAGCCCGTCCAGCCGCGGCCGCGCCTGATGGTCCCAGTGCCAGGCCAGCTGGTCCAGCAGTTCCATTCCGACGTCCAACGCCATCGTCTTCCCTTCCCGGGCGCCGCACCGGCCGCGCCTGCCTCCATCATGGCGGCAGCGGCACGGTTTGCCCAGCGGCGCCCGGGACCTCAAGGGAACTACTGGAGCATGGTGCGGTCGTCCACCGCGGCGCCCTTGATCTTCTCGAATTCATGCAGCAGGTCCGGCACCGTCATCCGGCTCTTCTGCGCCTGGTCCAGGTCCAGGATGATCCGGCCCTCGTGCATCATGATCAGCCGCGTGCCCAGCTGCAGCGCCTGTTCCATGTTGTGCGTGACCATCAGCGTGGTCAGGTGGTGGCGCTGGACCACCTCGGCCGTCAGCCGGCTGACCAGTGCGGCGCGCTGCGGATCCAGCGCGGCCGTGTGTTCGTCCAGCAGCAGGATGTTCGGGCTGCTGAAGGTGGCCATCAGCAGGGACAGCGCCTGACGCTGCCCGCCGGAGAGCAGGCCCACCTTGGCCTTGAGCCGGTTTTCCAGTCCCAGTTCCAGGGACTTGAGCTCCTCCCGGAAGAAGTCCCGCTTCTTCCGGGTCACCCCCGGAGCCAGGCCGCGCCGCTTGCCTCGCTCAAAGGCAATAGCCATGTTCTGCTCGATGGTCATTTCCGGCGAGGTGCCGGCCATCGGGTCCTGGAAGACCCGGCCAATGTACTTGGCCCGCTGGAAGTCGGCCAGCCGGGTGACGTCCTGCCCGTCGATCACGACGCTGCCGGTATCCGGGCGCAGCTTGCCGGAAGTGATGTTCAGGATGGTCGACTTGCCGGCACCGTTGCTGCCGATGACGGTGACGAACTCGCCCTCGCCGAGCGTTAGGTTGATCTCCTGCAGCGCCACCCGCTCGTTGACGGTGCCCGCAAAGAAGGTTTTGTGTACGTTCTTGATTTCCAGCATGATCAGACCTTCGCCCCCGCCGGTTCGCTTGGTGCCATCAGGGATTTCTTCATCTTGGACAGGCCCTGGACCTTCCGGAAGACCTTCAGTTGCGGCAGCACCAGTGCAATGATCACCAGCACGGCCGAGATCAGCTTCATGTCGTTCGGGTTCAGGCCCGCCTGCAGCGCCAGCTGGATGACCACACGGTAGAGCACGGAGCCGAGCACCACGGCCAGCGTGGCCACGAAGATGATCCGCGACCCGAAGATCGCCTGGCCGATAATGACCGAGGCCAGCCCGGCCAGGATCAGGCCGATGCCCATGCCGATGTCGGCGAAGCCCTGGTACTGGGCGATCATGGCACCACACAGTGCGACGAGGCCGTTGGACAGCGCCAGGCCGAGGATCTTGGTCCGGTCCGTGCTGACGCCGAAGCTGCGGATCATCTGCTCGTTGTCGCCGGTTGCCTGCAGGGACAGACCGAGGTCCGTGTGCAGGAACCAGTCGATGACTAGCTTGATGGCCAGGGCGATGATGGCGAAGACCAGGATGCCGACGGCGGACCCGAGCAGCCCGGCATCACGCAGCGGCGTCAGCAGCGTGTCCTGCCGCAGCAGCGGCAGGTTCGCCTTGCCCATGATCCGCAGGTTGATCGAATAGAGCGCAATCATGGTCAGGATGCCTGCGAGCAGCCCGTTGATCTTGCCCTTGGTATGCAGGATGCCGGTCACCCACCCTGCCGCCATCCCCGCGGCAAAGGCCGCGAGGGTGGCGACAAGCGGCGGCACTCCGTTGATGATTCCCACGGCCGCGACGGCGGCACCGGTGGTGAAGCTGCCATCCACCGTCAGGTCGGGGAAATTCAGGATTCGGAAGGTGAGGTACACCCCCAGGGCCATGACCGCGTAGATCAGGCCGAGTTCAACCGCAACAATCATGCGCCGGGTTCCTAGCTGTGGTTCTCGTCAGGTGGTTGCGTGTAGCCGGCTAGTTGCCGACGGTCTGGGCGGACTTGAGCAATTCAGCCGGGATCTCAACGCCCATGCGCTTGGCCGCGGCCTCGTTGATATACAGGCCGAGGTCGGTCTGGGTTTCGACCGGCATGGATTCCGGCTTGGCCTCGCCCTTGAGGATCTTCACGGCCATTTCACCCGTCTGGTAGCCGAGCTTGTCGTAATCGATGCCGTACGTGGCGACGGCGCCATTGCGGACGGAATCGCCCTCGGCCGCAATCACCGGGACCTTCTTGGCCTCAGCGACCTGGATCAGGGAACCCAGTGCGGAGACGACGTTGTTGTCCGTCGGCACATAGAAGGAATCGACGTCGAGCGACTGGGCGGCCTGCTGCACCTCGCCGGAGTTGCTCACCGTGGCTTCCTTGATTTCGAGATCAAGTCCCTTGGCGGCCTTCTTCACGGCATCCACCTGGACCTGGGAATTGACCTCGCCGGAGCTGTAGACGATGCCCACGGTCTTGGCGCCGGGCTTGAGCTGCTTGATGAGCTCCAACTGCTTGGTGACAACGTCATCCGGGAGACCGTCGGACGTGCCCGTGGCATTCCCGCCGGGCTTCTCCAGGCTGTCCACCAGTTCGGCCTTGACCGGATCCGTCACGGCGGTGAACAGGATGGGCGCGTTGGCGATGGCCTGGACCGCGGATTGCGCGGTCGGCGTGGCGATAGCCAGGACCAGATCCTTCTGGTCCGTGTTGAACTTGCCGGCGATGTTCGCGGCGGTGCCCTGGTCCCCCTGCGCGTTCTGCTCGTCGTAATTGACGTTCTTGCCCGCGGTGTAGCCGTTGTCCGCGAGCGCCTTCTTGAACCCTTCGCGGGCCGCATCCAGCGACGGGTGGGAAACGATCTGGGTGATGCCGATGTCGACGGTGTCCCCGCCGGCTGCGGCGCCGGACGGGCTGGCCGAGCCGCCGCTGCTGCCGCAGGCCGTGGCCAGCAAGGTGGTGGCCAGCAGGCCGGCACCCAGGACAGCCATTCTCGAACGCTTCATGCAAATTCCTTTCAATACGGCCGCGGTACTCGGGCGCCGGGGCCGTCCGGCAGTGGTCCGCCGCGGCCCTGTGGCAGCGCGCCGCAGCATCGTTGCGTGCGGGCAAGAGGGACCTCGTCCCTGCGGAACATCCCCACCGATACTACCTGTGAACCACGTCACAATGTCCAATCGGCAGCCCATTGTCAGGACAACCATAGACGAAAGCGGAACGTTGACTGGACATAACAGCTGATAGGCCCTCCGGCGTAGTCGATTTGTCCACGGCCGCCGCGGATCGGAAGCCGGCAGGACTGCGGCGGCGGATTTTGGCCCGCCGGATAAACTGGTGCCAATCATGCCTTTGACAATCTCCTACCCCGCGGCCCTGCCGGTTTCCGAACGGCGAGAAGACATCATGGCCACGATCGCGGCCAACCAAGTCACCGTCATTGCCGGCGAAACCGGCTCCGGCAAGACCACCCAGATCCCCAAGATGTGCCTGGAACTCGGACTGGGCGAGCATGGCCTGATCGGCCACACCCAGCCGCGCCGGCTCGCGGCGCGCACCGTGGCCGAGCGCATCGCCGAGGAACTGGACGTCAAACTCGGCGAGGAGGTGGGCTTCCAGGTCCGTTTCACCGGCGAGGTGGGCAAGTCCACGCGGATCAAGCTGATGACTGACGGCATCCTGCTGGCCGAGATCCAGCGCGACAAGCTGCTGAAGAAGTACAGCACCATCATCATCGACGAGGCGCACGAACGCAGCCTGAACATCGACTTCATCCTGGGCTACCTCAAGCGCATCCTGCCCAAACGTCCGGACCTGAAGGTGATTATCACCTCCGCCACCATCGATCCGGAACGCTTCGCGCGCCACTTCGGCACGGATGAAGAGCCGGCGCCGGTGATCGAGGTCTCCGGGCGTACCTACCCGGTGGAACTGCGCTACCGGCCGCTGAACCTGCCCGCCGGGCCGATCGACCCGGACGACGATTTGGCCGAACTCGAAGAGGACCGGGATCCGCTGGATGCCGTGTGCGACGCCGTAGACGAACTCTCCCGCGAGGCTCCCGGCGACATCCTGGTTTTCTTCTCCGGTGAACGGGAAATCCGCGACGCCGCCGAGGCGCTGCGGCCCCGGGTGCAGACCAACCGACGGCTCGCCGGAGCCGAAATCCTGCCGTTGTTCGCCCGGCTCTCGCTGGCCGAACAGCACCGGGTCTTCACCCCCGGCGGCAGGCGCCGGATCGTGCTGGCCACCAACGTGGCCGAAACCTCCCTGACGGTGCCGGGCATCAAGTACGTGATCGACACGGGCACCGCCAGGATTTCGCGCTACTCGCACCGCACCAAGGTCCAGCGGCTGCCGATCGAACGGATCTCCCAGGCCTCGGCGAACCAGCGCTCCGGCCGCTGCGGCCGGGTCAGCGACGGCATCGCCATCCGGCTGTACTCCGAGGAAGATTTCGCCGCCCGCCGGGAATTCACCGACCCGGAGATCCTGCGCACGAACCTGGCCGCCGTCATCCTGCAGATGACCGCGATGGGGGTGGCCCGCAGCCCCAAGGACATCGAATCCTTCCCGTTCGTCGAGCCGCCGGAGACCAGGGCGATCACCGACGGCGTCAACCTGCTGCGCGAACTCGGCGCCCTGGCGGGACCCGGGGAGGCCCACGAGCGCTCCGGCCTGACCGCCGTCGGCCGGCAGCTGGCCCAGCTGCCGGTGGATCCGCGGCTGGGCCGGATGATCGTCGAGGCCGGCCGGCGCGGCTGCGTCCGCGAAGTGATGGTCCTGGCCGCGGCGCTGACCATCCAGGATCCGCGCGAACGTCCGCAGCGGGACGACGCCGCCCGGCATCAGCAGGCCACCGAGAAGCACAAGCGCTTCGTGGACGAGAACTCGGACTTCGCCGGCATGCTGAACCTCTGGAGCTACCTGCAGGAGAAGCAGAAGGAGCTCTCTTCCAGTGCCTTCCGCCGGCTCTGCCGCGACGAGTTCATCAATTACCTGCGCGTCCGTGAATGGCAGGACCTGTTCGCCCAGCTGCGCCAGCTGGCCAAGCCGCTGGGCATCACGCTGAGCACCGGCAGCGAGGTGGATCCGGCCGGCAAGCATGACGACATCCACAAGTCCCTGCTGGCCGGGCTGCTGAGCCACATCGGCGTGTACGACGAACGCAAGCGCGAGTATGCCGGTGCCCGCGGCACCCGCTTCGCCATCTTCCCCGGCTCTGCCCTGTTCAAGAAGTCGCCGGACTGGGTGATGGCCGCCGAACTGGTGGAAACGTCCCGGCTTTGGGCCCGCGTGGCGGCCCGGTTCGATCCGCTTTGGGCCGAAGAAATCGCCCCGCAGCTTCTCAAGCGCAGCTACTCCGAACCGCATTGGTCCCGCCGGATGGGTTCGGTCATGGCCTACGAAAAGGTCACGCTGTACGGGGTACCGATCGTGCCGCAGCGCCGGATCCAGTACGGACGGATCGACCGCGAGCTGAGCCGCGAGTTGTTCATCCGCCACGCGCTGGTGGAAGGCGACTGGAAAACGCACCACAAGTTCTTCCAGCGGAACCGGCAACTGCTGGCCGAGGTCGAGGAACTGGAGGCGAGGACCCGCCGCCGCGGCCTGCGCGTGGACGACGAGTCGCTGTTTGAGTTCTACGACCAGCGGATCGGCGCCGACGTGGTCTCCGAGCGGCACTTCGACAAGTGGTGGAAGGCCGCCCGGCAGGAGAATCCCTCGCTGCTGGACTTCGATCCGGATGCCCTGCTTACCGAGGAAGCCGAGGACCTGGACGAGTCCGCGTTCCCGAAGACGTGGCACCAGGGAACCTTCGAGTTGCCGCTGAGCTACGAATTCTCGCCCACCGCCCCCGGAGCGATGCCGAACGCCTCGGACGGGGTCACCGTGCGGATCCCGGTGCTGTTCCTGAACCAGCTGGAACCGGCCCCGTTCCGCTGGCAGATTCCCGGCCTGCGGGCGGAACTGATCACCGCCCTGATCAAGTCCCTGCCCAAGCAGGTCCGCAAGAACTTCGTGCCGGCCCCGGACGTGGCCCGGGCCGCGGCCCAGGCGCTCGCCGCGGAGTTCGACCCGGCCACGGACGAGCTGGAACCTTCCTTGGAGCTGGCGCTGCGCCGGCTGAAAGGCCACATCATCCCGCCCGGCTCCTGGAGCTGGGCGGCGGTCCCACCGCACCTGAGGATGACCTTCCAGGTGGTGGACGGCAAGGGCAGGATCCTGGGCGACGGCAAGGACCTGGCCCAGCTGCAGGAGGAGCTGGCCCCGGCCACCCGCCGGGCGATCGCCGAGTCTTTGGGTGCCACCCCGCAGACGGTCAAACCCGTGCCGGGCTCCGGGCCCCGCGGCGTACGCGCCACCGAACGGGCCGCGGGCGTGGGAACCAAGACACGGTTGTCCGCCGCCACCGGGGACCGTGCCGAGTCCATGGTGCTGGCCAACGGCGACGTGCTCGCCGAACGGTCGGGGCTGAAGGGCTTCGCGCCGTCGGTGCTGCCGCGGCAGGTCTCGCGCCTGGTAGCCGGACACACCGTCACCGGCTACCCCGCGTTCGTCGATGAGGGTGGGGCCGTCGGGCTGCGGATCTACCAGACCCGGGCCGAACAGGAGCCGGCCATGCGCTCGGGCGTCATCCGGCTGCTCGCGCTGCGGATCCCTTCGCCGCAGCGCTATGTGCTCGAACACCTGAACAACACCGAGAAACTCACCTTCAGCCAGAATCCGCATGGTTCGGTCGGGTCGCTGATCGACGATTGCACGCTGGCCGCCATCGACAAGCTGGTCCCGGCGCAGCTGCCCTTCACCGCCGCCGAGTTCGAGGAACTGTACGAGACGGTGCGGGCCGAACTGATCGACACGGTCTTCGCCGTCACCGCAACGGTGGAAAAGATCCTCTCCAGCACACGCCGGATCCAGAAGGCGCTCAAGTCCAGTACCAGCCTGGCCCTGATCAGCGCGCTCAACGACATCAAGGCCCAGCTCGAGCAGCTGGTCTACCCGGGCTTCGTCGCGCGCACCGGATATGCGCAGCTGAGCCAGCTGCCCCGCTACCTGGCCGCGGTCGAGCGCCGGCTGGAGAAGCTGCCAACCAATGTGGCCCGGGACGGTGCGCAGATGGCCGTGGTGCAGCGGCTCGAGGATGAGTACGACGACGCCGTGGCGGCCCTGCTGCCCGGCTCCCGTCCGGGGGCGGGCCTGCAGCGGGTGCGGTGGATGCTCGAGGAACTGCGCGTGAGCTTCTTCGCGCAGGAACTGGGCACCGCCTATTCGGTCTCCGAAAAACGCGTCCGTACCGCGCTGCACGAAGCCTTGGCGGCCTGAGCGCGGACAGGTGCCGGCCCGCGGACCGGCACCTGTCCGCTGCCGGCTCAGGCCTCGGGGACGAATTCCCCCTGGCCGGCATCGCGCAGGGCGGCCCGGATCTTTTCTGCGCTGGCATCCATCACGGCCGGATCCGGGTTGTGCTGGGCCCGCTTGAAGTCATACTCGGCCTCGGAGTTGGAGGGCCAGACGTGCAGGTGCAGATGGTTGATCTCGAACCCGGCGATGATCATCCCGGCGCGTGCCGCACCGAAGGCCTCCACCTGCGCCTTGCCGATGGTCTGGGCCACCGCCGTCAGCTTCGCCAGCAGGTCCGCGGGCGCATCCGTCCAGCGGTCCACCTCCTGCCGGGGCACCACCAGCGTGTGGCCGTCCGCAAGCGGGCCAATGCTCAGGAAGGCGACGACCTCCGGGTCCTTCCAGACGAAGCGGCCGGGGATTTCGCCCTCGATGATCTTGGTGAACAGCGTGCTCATGCGTTCCTTTCCTGCAAGTTCAATGTGCCGGCCCGGCCGCCGTCCGGGTCTTGGGCCGGATTCAGCGACTCGACGTCCAGCACGAAGCGGTACTTCACGTCCCCGGCCACCATCCGGTCCCAGGCTTCGTTCAGCCTATCCGCCGCCACCAGTTCCACGTCGGCGGCAATGTCATGGGCGGCACAGAAGTCCAGCAGCTCCTGTGTCTCGGCAATGCCGCCGATCATCGAGCCGCCGTAGGCGATCCGGCGGCCGGCCAGCACGCCGACCGGGACCGGCGGCATCTGGCCCGGCGGCAGGCTCACCTGGATCAGGGCCCCGTCCCGCCGGATGGTCCGCAGATAGGGCCCCAGTTCGTGTCGGGCGGAGACGGTGTCAATGATGAGGTCGATACTGCGCCGGGCCGCCGCCATGGCCTCGTCGTCCGTGGAGAGCACCACGCGGTCGGCGCCCAGCCCCCGGGCGGCCTCGACCTTGCCCGGGGAGGACGTGAAGACGGTCACCTCGGCGCCGAGGGCTTTGGCGATCTTGACGGCCAAATGGCCCAGTCCGCCCAGCCCCACGACGCCGACCGCGTCCGATTCCTCCACGCCGAAGTACTGCATGGGGGAGAAAACAGTGATCCCGGCGCAGAGCAGCGGCGCCGCCTCGGCCGGGTCCAGGCTTTCGGGCATCCGCAGCACATACTTCTCATCCACCACGATGGCGGTGGCGTACCCGCCCTGCGTGACCTCCCCGCCGTGGCGCTGGTCCAGCGCACCGTAGGTGCCGACCGCACCGTTTTCGCAGTACTGCTCCAACCCTTCGCTGCAGCTGTCGCAGGTCCGGCAGGAATCGACCAGGCAGCCGACGCCCACCAGGTCCCCCACCGAGAACATGCTCACGTCCTCGCCGGTGCGGGTGACGCGGCCGACGATCTCGTGTCCGGGCACCAGCGGATAGTGCTGGTCACGCCATTCGCCCCGAACGGCGTGCACGTCCGAATGGCACAGCCCGCAGAAGGCAATGCTGATTTCGACGTCGTGCGGCTCCGGCTCGCGCCGCTTGATATCCAGCGGTGCCAGACCAGAGGAGGCAGAGGCGGCACCATAGGCCCGGACCGTGGCCCCGGTCCGGGCCGGCCGTCCGGTCCGGGCGTCCGGCAGAGTTGCTTTCGCGCCCAAGGGCGGCGGGACGGGGCGGCCGAGAGTCATGATCCGACGCTACCCGCTCCACCGCGGGCGTGCCACTGGATAGTTCCGGATTGTGCATTGCCCGGCTCGTCGCCGGTGGCTGCCGGCAGGTCCGGATGCTGGGACCATTGGGACCACGAGCCCGGGTACAGGGCCGCCTCGATGCCGGCGTGCGCCAAGGCCGCAATTTCATGCGCCGCCGTGATCCCGGAACCGCAGTACACCGCCACCTTCCGGGACTTGCCCGGCCCGGCGCCAAGGCGCCCGAACCGCTCCGCGAGCCTGTCGGCGGGCAGGAACCTGCCGTCGGCCTGCAGATTCGCCGTGGTGGGCGCGCTGACGGCGCCGGGGATGTGTCCCGTCCTGGGGTCCACCGGCTCGGACTCGCCGCGGTAGCGCTCCGCGGCGCGGGCGTCGAGCAGCAGCCCGTTCCGGGCAAAGTCCGCGACCTCGGCCAGTTCCAGTACCGGCCACTGTCCGGGTGCCAGCCGGACCGTGCCGGGGGCCGGCCGCACATCCCCGGCTTCGAGGGCCAGGCCGGCGGCCTGCCAGGCTCCCAGTCCGCCGTCGAGCAGACGGCAGCCGGCGATGCCGCCGTCGCGCAGCAGCCACCACAGCCGTGCCGCGGCCAGGCCGCCGGTCGCGTCGTAGGCGACCACCAGATCGCCGTCGTTAATGCCCCAGCCGCGCGCCGCCTGCGCGAATGCTGC
Organism: Arthrobacter hankyongi; assembly: GCF_022012395.1. Taxonomy (GTDB): domain Bacteria; phylum Actinomycetota; class Actinomycetes; order Actinomycetales; family Micrococcaceae; genus Crystallibacter; species Crystallibacter hankyongi. Next base: position 4,273 of record NZ_JAKLTQ010000019.1, on the reverse strand, counting down.
CGGATCGGGCAGCGGGTGGCGCCCGGACGCGGCGGAGGCCGGAGCCGCCAACTGGCTTTCGAGGTCCACATAGACGGCACCGGGCAGGTGGCCGGCCAGGTAGTGCTCCCGGCCGTGCGGGTCCCCCAGGGCCCAGCGCACGTCCAGCAGGAGCGTCCGCGCCCCCGATGCCAGCCGCTCCTGCAACGTCGGCACGTCGATCAGGACCGGGCCGGCCGCCGGACCCGTCTCTGCGCCCATTTACAACTCCACGCTTTGGAGCGGGTCCAGCCGCTCGTAGCGGGTGCCGTACCGGGCCCCGAAGCTGGCCAGATGCTTCTCCACCAGGCCTCGGCCGGTCTCGTTGAGCAGCCCGTCGTGGATGGGAAAGGCTCGTCCGGCGCGCATCGCGGTGATGAAGTCGATGACCTCGGACACCTTGTTCCACGGCGCGTGGATCGGCACCAGCACCACGGGGGCGGTCAGCCCGTCCGGAACAATAAAGGAATCCCCGGGGTGGTAGACGGTCTCGTTGACCAGATAGCCGACGTTGGCCACCATCGGGATCAGCGGGTGGATCAGCGCATGCTGGCCGCCGAAGGTCCGGATCCTGAAGCCGGGCACTTCGAAGGCCTCCCCCGGTTCGACGGTATGGATCCGCTCCGCTGCGGCGTGGTCCCATCCGCGCAGCTGTTCGGCCACCACCGCAGGTGCATAGACCTGGATCGAGGCCGATGCCGCGAGGATGGCTGGCAGCCGCTCCAGGTCCACGTGGTCCGCATGCTCGTGGGTGACCAGCACGGTACCGGCTCCCTGCAGGGCCTGATCGACCTCGGAGAATGATCCGGGGTCGATGACCAGCACTTCGCCGTCGTTTTCCAGCCGCACGCAGGCGTGCGTGTACTTTGTCAGCAGCATGGTTCCAGCGTACGCGGCCGGTCCACCCGGCGGGCCGCAGGCAGGGCCGGGGGCAGGGCCGGGGAAAACCCGGCTGGTAATCTGGGAGACATGCCTGCTCCGTCCGCACATTCCCGGACTCCCCGCCGCGGTCCCGAACAGCGGATGACCCGCCAGCGGCTGGCCGTGGGCAATGCCCTGGACAGCCTCGACGATTTTGTCAGCACCCAGGAGCTCTACCGGCTGCTGCATGAGCGCGGAGATTCGGTCTCGCTGGCCACCACCTACCGCATCCTGCAGTCGATGGCCGACGAGGGGCAGGTGGACGTGCTGCGCAGCGGCGACGGCGAGGCCGTGTACCGGCGCTGCGCCGTCGAACACCATCACCATCATCTGCTCTGCCGCAACTGCGGCAAGACCGTGGAGATCGAGGCACCGGCGGTGGAACGCTGGGCCGCCCGCGTGGCGCAGGAACACGGCTTCACCGAAGTAGCCCACACGGTGGAAATGTTCGGGCTGTGCCCGGAGTGCAGCGCCGCGGCGCAGGCAGCCGGGAACGGCCATCCGCAGAGTTAGCCCTTCGGCACCCGCGGCAGGGTCCGGGCCTGCACCGGGGCGGCAGACACTGCCGCCGGGCCGGTAGCTGCCACGGTGGCCGGCAGCCGGTGTCCGGTCCTCCGGTCCGCGCCGCGCCGGTCGCGGCGCCCCCCGATGACGCGGCAGACGACGTAGATCAGGAACGAAATGGTGGTCACGTAGGGGCTGATCGGGATCCGTCCGCCCAGGGCCAGCAGGATGCCGCCCACCACCGAGGCCATGGCGAACACCACGCTGAGCAGCACCACCAGCCGCGGCGAGGCGGCCACCCGCAGGGCGGCGGCCGCGGGAGTGATCACCAGGGCCAGGACCAGCAGCGCGCCGACCACCTGGATGGACAGGGCCACGGCCAGGCCCAGCAGGAACATGAAGGCAATGCCGAGCTTGGCCACCGGGACGCCGCGTGCCTCGGCCACCTCCGGGTCCGCGCTGGCGAAAGTCAGCGGCCGCCAGATGGCCAGCAGTGCCACGATGACGAAAACCGAGCAGCCGGTCAGCAGGTTCAGCTGGACCGTATCCACGGAGACGATCTGGCCGGTCAGCAGGCCGAACTTGTTGGCGCTGCGGCCTTGGTAGAGGGACAGGAACAGGATGCCCAGGCCGAGTCCGAACGGCATCACCACCCCGATGATCGAGTTCCGGTCCCGGGCGCGCGTACCGAGCAGCCCGATGATCACGGCGGCGATGATCGAGCCGGCAAGCGACCCGAAGACTACGTTGGCACCGATCAGCAGGGCGAAGGCAGCTCCCGCGAAGGAGAGCTCGGCGACGCCGTGGACGGCAAAGGCCAGGTCCCGCATCATCACGAAGACCCCGACCATCCCGCCGACCAGGCCCAGGACGGCCCCGGCAATCAGGGAATTGCGCACCAGCGGCAGCAGCTGGGCGTAGTCCTGGAAGTTGAAGACTGCGCTCCACAATTCGTTGAAGTCCATGGCTACGCTTCCTCGTCCTGCTCGTCACCGTAATGGTGGGTGGCATCGGGCAGCCCGACCACCACAATGCGTCCCTCGTTGTGGATGACCTCCACGTGGCTGTCGTACATCGAGGAGAGCACCTCGGTGGTCATCACCTCTTCCGGGGTCCCGACCCGGAACTGCCCGCCGGCCAGGTAGAGCACACGGTCCACATATTCGATGATCGGATTGATCTCGTGCGTCACGAAGACCACGGCGCTGCCGTTGACGTGGCACTGGCGGTTGATCAGCGAGCTGATGGCCTGCTGATGATGCAGGTCCAGGGACAGCAGCGGCTCGTCGCAGAGCAGCACCTTCGGGTCCGAGGCCAGTGCCTGGGCGGCGCGCAGCCGCTGCTGCTCACCGCCGGAGAGCCTGCCGACCGGAGCGTCCGCATAGGAGGAGGCCCCGACCTGCTCCAGCAGTTCGTCCACCCGGCGGCGGAAGCCGCGCCGTCCCAGCCGCACGCCCCAGCGGTGGCCGTCCAGGCCGAGCCCGACCAGGTCGCGCGCCCGCAGCGGGGTGTGGTTCGCGAAGGACTTCTGCTGGGGAATATAGCCGATATCGCGGCTGCCGCGGGCGACCGGCCTGCCGTTGACCCTTGCTATTCCGCTGGTCAGCGGCTGCAGCCCCAGCAGCACCCGCATCAGGCTGGTTTTGCCGGAGCCGTTGGGACCGAGCACAGCGAAGAACTCCCCCGGGTTGATCTGCAAGTCCAGGTCCTGCCAGAGCACACGCCGGCCGAAGGACAGCGAGGCGCCTTCCAGGCTGGCCGCCGGCGTGCTCACTTGGTGCTTCCGGTGGCTGCGGCGATGTTCTGCAGGTTCGACTTCATCCAGTCCGCGTAGTGGGTTCCTTCGGGCAGCGTCTCGGCGAAATTGACCACGGGGGTTCCTGCCTTTTGCGCGGCCTCCCGGACCTGGCGGGTCTGCGCGCCTTCGGTCTGCTCGTTGTAGGCGAGGAACCGCACCGACTTCGAGGTGGCCAGTTCCTCGGTCTGCTTCAGCGCGGCCGGTGCCGCATCGCTGCCTTCCTCGGCAGCCTCCAGGAAGTCCTCCGGGGTGAGGTTCCGAAGCCCCAGCTTCTCGAACAAATGGAGCGGCACCGGGTCCGTGGCGGCCACCGCCTCGCCGGACACCTGCTTGGCCAGCGCCGCGCTGTCAGCCTCGAGGCCGGCCAGCTGCTTGTGGAACGCCGCGGCATTGCGCTCGAAACCGGCCGCCTGTCCGGGATCCAGCGCCGCCAGCTTGTTCGCCACCGTGTCCGCGACCTTGCCCGCGGTGGCCAGGTCATACCAGACATGCTCGTTGAAGCCGGTGTGCGTGTGGTCTGCGGCGCCGTCCGTGTGCCCGGAGGCTTGACCGCCGTCCGGGTCGAGGCCGGAAATTTCGACGGCGCTGATGACCGCGGCAGGATCCTTTCCGGTGCCGTCCACCAGGGCGGGCATAAAGGCGTCATAGCCGCCGCCGTTTTCGATGACCAGGTCCGCCTGCGACACGGCGAGTTTGTCCCGTGCCGAGGCCTCGTAGGAATGCGGATCCTGGGCCGGCGACTGGATCAGCGAGGTGACCTCGACGGAGTCTCCGCCGATGGCCGCGGCGATGTCACCGTACACATTGGTGGACGCGACGATGCTGATCCTGCCGTCGGCGCCGCCGGAGGCGGTGTCCGAACCCGGCCCGGTACCGGACGATGCGCAGCCGGCCAGCAGCAGGGACAGCAGGGCAGCGCCGGCAACGCCGGGGAACCCCGGAACCAGGGACGGGAAGCGGGAACTCCGCATGGAACCTCTATCTGCTCTCAATGAGAATGAATAACAATAAGCCTAATCCATCCTAAGGCAA
>NZ_JAKLTQ010000018.1 GCF_022012395.1 Arthrobacter hankyongi | reverse complement strand
TTGCAATGCTTGAAGAGTAAACATGGGGAGGGGGCTGCGTGCGGGAGGGGCTGCTGCGAGGAGGCGCGCGGGTTGGCTGCGCAGCCAGGGCTATGGGTCCTGTCCCGGGGCGGCCGCCCGCGGGGTGGTAATCTGCTGTCGAAACTGTGTTCGAGGGGGCGGCGGTGATCTTCCACGGTACTCCGGCGGCCCGGCCCGCGGATGGCGGCGACGGTGCGTCGGCCCAGGCGACGGGTTTTCCCTCGCCGGCGCGGGACTATTACCACGGCGGCATCGACCTGAACCGGCACCTGATCCGGGACCGCACCAGCACCTTCATCATGCGGGTGGCCGGGAACTCGATGGCGGCGGCCGGGATCGCGGACGGGGACGAGATCATCGTGGACCGCTCGCTGGTGCCCCGGGACGGGAACGTCGTCGTGGCCGTGCTCGACGGCGAACTGGTGATCCGGCGCCTGCGCCTGACCGGCCGCGGGGTCGTGCTGCAGGCCGACAGCGCGGGGCAGCCGGACGCCGAGGTGCCGGAGCTGGCGGATCTGACCGTCTGGGGCGTGGTCACCCGGTGCCTGCACCATGTCTGAGGACGGGGCCGGACCGGGCGGCCGCATTGCCCTGGTCGACGTGAACAACTTCTATGTCTCCTGCGAGCGGGTCTTCGACCCGTCGCTGGAAGGCCGCCCCGTCGTTGTGCTCTCCAACAACGACGGCAGCGTGGTGTCCCGTTCCGCGGAGGCCAAGCGGCTGGGGATCAAGACCGGCACTCCGTGGTTCCAGCTCGCGCCCTCGGCCCCGCGCTGGGGCCTGGTGGCGCGCTCAAGCAACTACGAACTGTATGGGGACCTGAGCGCCCGGGTGATGGAACTGCTCGCGCGGTTCGGCACCTGGCAGGAGGTCTATTCGATCGACGAGTGTTTCCTCGGACTGGCCGGGGACGAGGCGCAGCTGCGCGAGGCGGCCGGCCGGATCCGCAGCGCCGTCGGCCGGCACGTGGGCGTGCCGGTGTGCGTGGGGGTGGCGGCGACCAAGACGCTGGCCAAGTTCGCCAACCATGTGGCCAAGCGGAACCCGCATCTGCGCGGGGTGTGCTCGCTGGGTTCGATGCCGCCGGGGGAAGCGGAGCACATCCAGTCCCGGGTGCCGGTCACCGGGCTCTGGGGTGTGGGGGCCAGGACCGGCAAGCGTCTGAACGCCATCGGGATCGAGACCATTGCGGACCTGAAGGCCGCCGACCCGCTGCTGATCCGCAAGCGGTTCTCCGTGGTGCTGCAGCGCACCGTGCTGGAGCTGAACGGGACCGCCTGCATCCCGCCGGTGGACGAGCGCGCGGACCGGCAGCAGGTCATGTTCTCGCGCAGCTTTTCCACGCCGGTCTCGACGGCGGAGCAGCTGGACGAGGTGATGGCCGTCTACGCCCAGAAGGCGGCCTCGCGGCTGGCGGCCGAGGGGCTGCGGGCCTCGGTGCTGACCGTTTCCGCCGGGACGAGCAGGTTTTCCGGCGAGGCGGCCTTCCCCGCCGCCACCGTGCGCCTGCCGGCGCCGACCCAGGATCCGATCGCGCTGACCAAGGCGGCGGTGGCCGCGATGCGCGGGTGCATGGTCCCCGGCACGGCATATGTGCGGGCAGGCGTGGTGCTCACCGGACTGGAGCCGGCGGACGGCCAGGAGACGCTGGAGCCCTTCGCCGGGCCGCAGGAACAGCGGCAGCTGGGCGGGCTGCTCGGCAGCGTACGGGCGAAATTCGGGGAATCGGCCATCGGGCTGGGCGCCGGCGGCCTGGCCGCGCCGGCAGCCTGGTCCATGAAGCGGGAATTCTCTTCGCCGCGGTACACCGGCGAGTGGGCCGAGCTGCCGGTGGTGCGCGCCTAGGAGCGCTGGGGGTCACGTCCCCTGCGGCCGCTGCACCACCTCGGCCAGGGCGGCGGCGATCTTCTGGTGGCCGGCGGCGTTGGGATGGTCGCCGTCGGCGGCCAGGTAATGGGTTTCGTCGTAGCTGTAGTCGGGGCCTTTGAACGCCGCGCGCAGGTCGACGTACGCCGACCCGGTCTGCGCTGCGATGTCCTTGATCACCGTATTGACCTCGTCGGTGACGGTAGCCGCTGCGTCGACGTAGGCCTGACCCTGCTGGCTTGCGTACTGGCCGCCAAGCCAGACGCTCCAGTAGTCCAGCAGCACCACGTTCACCGCATGGCCGGCGGTGAGCTCGTGTACGCGGTCCACGATGTCGTGCAGGTTGGTCCTCAGATCCGTCAGCTTGGGCAGGTAGCAGGCCACCTCGGTGCCGCACGAGCTGGAATACGCCACGTCGTTCGCGCCCACTTCGATCTCCACCAGGCGCGCGGCCTTGACCGAGTCGATCGCGGCACTTGCGTCGGTGAGCTGGTGAAGCACGTCGACGGTGGTGAACCCGCCGACCGCCTCGTTTGCGGCCTTGACCGCCGGACCGTCCGGCGATGACAAGTCCGAGGCACTCAACTGCGGGTACGGCGTGCAATCACAGGCGACGCCCGCCGGCACGGAATCACCCAATGCGGCCAGCGACCACGCCCCGGTGGGCGTGGGGGACGAGCCACCGGTCGGCGAGGCACAACCCGCCAGCACGGCCGCAAGGAATCCCAGGGTGAGCAGCGCCAGCCATCGGGCCATCTGGTGCCGGCGCACGCCGCGCGTTGGTGCGGGGAGCCGGCGCCGGGAACGAAGCGAAGGCGGGCGAGCCGCAGTACCGGCCACAACACGAGTCTACGCGTGCGGCGGGTCCGCCTAGAAGGTAGTGGGGGGTGGGTGCCCACAAGCCGCCAGGTTATCCACAGCGGGCCATGGACGGCGTTCCGGAGAATCTGCACTACGTCCGGCAGCTGGCCAGGCTGGCCGATGGACTGGCCGGCTTTAACCCGCCGGACGAGCCGCTGGTCCGCGACCTCGCGCCGGTCTGCCGGCTGCGGGATAGGCTGGCCCCGGCAGCCTGGGGAACAGATCATGGCCGGGCGCGGCGTGAACTGGACCGGCTGGCACGCGACTACGCCGTCGCCCCTGCACTCGGGGAGGCGGGCCCGCTCCACTATGTTTCCGGGCTCGGGGCTTCGCGCCGGCATTGGCAGCACGGCTGGTGCCCGCGGCCATGCAGTTGCATGCCGGCGGCTTGGTCCGCCGGGCGCGCTGCTGCGCGGCGCCTGGCTGCCCGGCGTCCTTCATTGACACGACCAAGCGGGGACAGCGGCGGTACTGCTCCGGCGCGTGCTCGGCGCGGCTCAGGATGCACCGGAGGCGCAGCTCAGGCATCGGCGGCGCCGGTCCGGATCCTCTTCCGCTGCCCGGGAATCGGGCCTAGACTCGATTCACTTCAGCAACCCCCGGACAGGGGCGGGCGGACGCCCGCACGAGGAAGAACACCGACATGCGACTCGTCGTCGACCTCACCAAGTGCCAGGGCTACGGGCAGTGTGCCTTCCTCGCCCCGGACGTCTTCGCCATGCAGGGGGACGAGGCCCTGGTCTACGACCCGGAACCGGCGGACGGCCAGCGCCGCAGGATCCTGCGGGCCGCCGCCGCGTGCCCGGTGCAGGCCATCAGGCTCGACGGCGCGGACTGGGCGCCCGCGAGTACCGACGGGCAGACCGGCGCGGCGGTCGCCGCAACCGCGCACGACGACGCCGGCAGCTTCCGGCGGACCGGCCGGATCGTCATCGTCGGTGCCTCGCTGGCCGGGCTGCGGGCCGCGGAACAGCTGCGCGCGGAAGGCTTCGCCGGATCCCTGATCCTGGTCGGCGACGAACTGCACGAGCCCTACGACCGGGTGCCGCTGTCCAAGCAGGTGCAGTCGGGGTGGGTGCGGCCGGACCGCACCGCGCTGCCCCGCCGGCACGGGATCGATGCGCAGTGGCGGCTGGGCGTCGCGGCGGCCGGCCTGGACGTGGCCGGCCGGCAGGTGCACCTGGCGGACGGGACCCGGCTCGGGTTCGACCGGCTGCTGATCGCCACCGGCCTGCGGGCCCGGCCCTGGCCGGATCCGGCGGAGGCGGCGCTCGCGGGCGTCCTGACCCTGCGCACCCGCCAGGACGCCGCGCAGCTGCGGCGCCGGCTCGCGGCCAGCCCCGCCCGGGTCCTGGTGGTCGGCGCCGGCTTCATCGGCTCGGAGATCGCCTCGGTGTGCCGGGAACTCGGCCTGCCGGTGACCGTCGCCGAAGCCGGTCCGGCACCGCTGCGTGCCGCGCTGGGCACCACCATCGGCGCCATCGCGGGGGAGATCCAGCGGGACAACGGTGTGGACCTGCGCTGCGGGACCCGGGTTGCCGCCCTGGAAGGGGACGGCCGCGGCCGGCTGCGCCGCGCCCGGTTCGCCGACGGCACGGTGCTCGAGGCGGACATCGCCGTCGTCGCGCTCGGCGGCACCCCCAACGTCGAATGGCTGGCGGGCTCCGGGCTGGCCAGTGGTCCCTGGGGAGTGGCCTGCGATGCCGGCGGCCGCGTGCTGGACACGGACGGGCAGGTGGTCGAGGGCATCTTCGCCGCCGGGGATGTCTCCTGCGCCGCGCAGCCGCTGTTCGGCAACCGGTTCCTGATGCTGGAGCACTGGGGCGACGCCGTGTCCCAGGCCGGGACCGCGGCACACAACATGGCCGGCAGCGCGGCCGGGCTGCAGCAGCATCTGGCCGTGCCCAAGTTCTGGTCCGTGCAGTTCGGCCACGAAATCAAGAGCGTCGGGGTGCCCGCGCTGGCCGACGAAGTGGCGATCGCCCAAGGCTCGGTGCCGCAGCGCCGGTTCCTGGCGGTCTACGGCTGCCAGGGCCGGATCGTGGCGGCCGTGGCCTTCAACCAGAACAAGTGGCTGGACTTCTACGAGCCGCTGATTGCGCAGGGGGCGGCGTTCCCGCCGTCCTTCAGCCAGATCGACGGGCCGGCGCAGCTGCAGCCGGTCCCGGCGGGGTTCCGGCCCGCCGCCATCGTCCCACCCATCAAGGAGCCGCCGCCATGGCCGAGCCCACCGTCTGGGAACAGGTCCTGGACCCCGCCCACCGGGCCGATCCCTACCCGCTCTACGCCGAGCTCCGCCGCACCCCGGTGAGCCGCCAGGCGGACGGATCCTACCTGGTCAGCACCTACCCGGAGGTCCTTGCGCTGCTGCACGATCCGCGGCTGAGCTCGGACCCGAGCCACAACCCGCAGTTCGCCGCCGCCATGGCCGAGCAGCCCGAGGACAGGCCGCCGAGCTTCCTGCTGATGGACCCGCCCGAGCATGACCGGCAGCGCCGGCTCGCGATGCGGCACTTCGGGCCGCCGCAGGCCCCCCGGCGGGTCGCGGGCATGGAGCCCCGGATGCTGGAGATCGTCACCGGGCTGATCGACGAGATGGCGGGCAAGACCCGGATCGACGTGGTGGACGAGCTGGCGTATCCGTTCCCGGTTTCGGTGATCTGCGAGCTGCTCGGGGTTCCGGTCGAGGACCGGCCGCGGTTCCGGAAATGGGTGGACATGGCACTGGAGGCCATCAACCCCGGCGTGGATCCGCAGGTCCAGCAGCAGAAGCGGGAAGAGGCCGGCAACGAGCTGTTCAACTTCATCAGCGAACTGGTGGAACGGCACCGGCAGGCTCCCGGCGACGACCTGCTCTCGGCGATGGCCGCCGACGACGGTCCGGAGGGGAGGCTGTCCACCGAGCAGCTGGCGAGCACCGGCCTGCTGCTGCTGATCGCCGGGCACGAGACCACCGTCAACCTGATCTCGAACGGCGTCCTGACCCTGCTGCGCCATCCGGACGTGCTTGAGCGGCTGCGCCGCGACCCGGACCTGGTCATTCCGATGACCGAGGAACTGCTGCGCTACGAGCCGCCGGTACACTTCATCCCGATCCGGACCGCGCTGGACGACATCGAGGCCGCAGGCACCACCATTCCCGCCGGGTCCCCGGTCACGCTGCTGCTCGCCGCCGCCAACCGCGACCCGCAGCACGTGGCCGAGCCGGACCGCTTCATCCCGGACCGGCCGGACAACCAGCACCTCGGGTTCGGCAGCGGCATCCACCTGTGCTTCGGGGCGCCGCTGGCCCGGCTGGAGACGCAGGTGGCCTTGACCGAATTCGCCCGCCGGTTCCGCAACCCCCGGCTGGCCGAGGACCCGCCGCCGTACCGGCCCAGCCCGATCCTGCGCGGCCCGCGGCACCTGGCGGTCGACGTCGACGCTGGCTAGGGGATCAGCCCCGCTCCTCGAGCCCGCACCAGCTGGCGATGAACAGCGCGATGCTCTTGGTGATCCGGCGGACCGACTCCACCGAGACGCGCTCGTCGAACCCGTGGATCGCCTCCGAGACCGGGCCGTAGACCAGCGTCGGGGTGTCCGCGTAGAGGGTGAAGACCCGGCCGTCCAGATAGCCGGGGGTGGTGAAGCTTTCCAGCCCGGTGCCGAACACCTGCTCGTGGGTGCGTTCCAGCAGGGTCTCAGCGGCGCTGCCCGGTTCGAGCACGTAGCCTTCGGCGAAGAAGCCGGTCCGGGTGGCAACGGCATGGATCGGGTTCCCGCCGCGGGCGAGGCCGGCCAGGCAGTCCTGCAGTTCGGCCCAGGCCGCCTCGGCGCTGATGCCCGGGTAGATCGCCGCGCGCACGTCGAACTCGCACCAGGCCGGCACGCTCGAGGGCCAGTCGCCGCCGGCGATGCCGCCGAAGTTGAAGTTGATCGGGTGGTCCAGGTCCTCGAAGTAGCGGTGCTCCGTCCGGGCCACGTTCCACTTCGCTTCCACCTCGCGCAGCGCCGCCATCGTGGTGTAGGCGGCGTCGATGGCGTTGAAGCCGGAGCCCATTTCCCGCGGGTGCGTGGGGCTGCCGGTGACCCGCACCTTGAACCAGAGCACGCCCACGTTGGCGCGCACCAGCATGTCCTCCTCGGGCTCCGGGATGATCACGGCGTCGGCCCGGTAGCCGCGCAGCAGCGCGGCCAGCGAGCCGTTGCCGGTGCATTCCTCCTCGACCACGGACTGGAAGTGGATGCGTCCGGCCGGCTCGAAGCCGGCGGCGCGGACGGCGTCGAACGCGAAGAGGTTCGCCGCCAGCCCGGCCTTCATGTCGCCGGCGCCGCGGCCGTACAGCCAGCCGTCGATGATCGGCGCATCCCACGGGGAACGGGACCAGGCCTCGACCGGGCCTTCGGGCACGACGTCGACATGGCCGTTGAGGATCAGGGACCGGCCCCGCTCCGCGGCCGGCCGGTAGGTGCCGACGACATTGGTCACGTTCTGGTAGGACACCGTCACCGGGCCGAAGCCTTCGTGTGCGGCAAGCTCCGCGGGATCCAGCTCCCACCGGTCCAGCTCCAGGCCGCGTCCGGCCATCGCCGCGTAGAGCAGGTCCTGGGCGCTGCCCTCCCGGGTGCGCAGCGACGGATGTTTGACCAGTTCCTGGGTGAAGGCCAGCTGGGCGTCGAAAGCGGCGTCGACGGCGTCGAGGATCCTGCGGGACTGTGCGTCGGTGGTCATGATCTTCTCCGGAGACGGCGTGGGGGAGCCGTCCTGCGGGACGGCTCCCCCACGCAGATGGTTGAGCGGCTGGTGCCTGGCGGCACCGAGCGGGGCGCGGGGCCCCGGGCTTTAGGCGTCGGCGACGAGCTGCTTGTCCCGGACACGCATGCGTCCGCCGAGGAAACCGCCGACGGCGGTGAGCAGCGCGATGATGGCCAGGATCAGCGCCGCGCCCCAGGACGCGTTGCCGGAGACGCCCAGCATGGCAGTGGCGACCATCGGCATGAAGCCGCTGGTGGCGCCGGCGATGTTGTAGCCCAGGGCCACGCCGGAGTAGCGCAGCTTCGGCGGGAACAGCTCGGTCAGCAGGGCGCCGTTGACGGCGTACGCGACGGCGATGAGCATGATGCCGATGGTGATGGCCAGCGTGATCATCAGCGGGGACTTCGTGTCGATCATGGCGAACAGCGGGAAGGCCAGGACCGCGGTGGCGATGCCGCCCCACATGGTGACCTTGCCCGGGCCGACCTTCTCGGCCAGCCGGCCCATCAGGATGGTGACGATGATCTGGGCGACGGCGGCGACCAGGGTGGCGTTGACCATCACACTGCGTTCGACGCCGAGGGTGTTGGCGCCGTAGCTGACCACGAAGGTGGTGATCATGTAGAAACCGCCGACGCCGAGCAGGGCGGCGAGCACGGCCACGACGAGGCGGCCGCCGGCGTGGCGGAACACCTCAAGCGCAGGAACCTTGACGGTCTCTTCCTGGGCGAGCAGATCCTTGAAGATCGGGGACTCCTCGACCTTGAGGCGGATCCAGAGCGCGACGAGCAGCATCGGAATGGCCAGCAGGAACGGAATGCGCCAGCCCCAGGCGTCGAAGGCCTCGGACGGCAGGAGCAGCACCAGCGTGAACGCGCCGGAGGCAAGCAGGGTGGCGACCGGCGAGCCGATCTGGACCATCGCGGCGTACCGGCCGCGCTTTTCGGCCGGAGCGTGCTCGACCGCCATGGTCACGGCACCGCCCCATTCGCCGCCGACGGCCAGGCCCTGGACCAGGCGCAGCACCGCGAGCAGGATCGGTGCGGCCAGGCCGATGCTGGCGAAGTCCGGCAGCGCGCCGATCAGGGCGGTGGCGATGCCGATCATCACGATCGTGGTCAGCAGCGCCGGGCGGCGTCCGTACCGGTCGCCGATGTAGCCGAAGACGACGGCGCCGATCGGGCGGGCGGCGAAGCCGACGCCGAAGGTGGCGAAGGAGGCCAGCAGGGCCGCCGTCGGGTTCAGTTCGGTGAAGAAGAGCCGGTTGAAGACCAGGGCCGCGGCGGTGCCGAAGAGGTAGTAGTCGTACCATTCGAGGGCTGTTCCGACAAAGGCGGCGCGGGCGATCTTGCCGGCATCCTTGCCGGAGACGACCGGCGGGGCGCTCTTGGCGCCATGGAGCGTGGGCGACGTGGTCAAGGAGTGGGCCTTTCAAATTTGAGGAGGTCTGCAGCGCGGATTCCCGTGGCGGTCGTGGGGCCAGGGCCTGCGCCCCCTCCGGGGCACGTGCCGGAGGGAGATCACGCGAGCAGAACAGTAGTGCTCTATCAAGGGTAAGCGAGTGCTAATTCCCCGAACAATGACAATATCCACAGACTTGAGCGGAAAAACTTGGGCAAATCAATAATCTAGCCCTGCTTGGCTGCATAGCGGCTGAGCGCCACCAGCGCCCGGGCCGCCTGGGCCGGGACGGTCAGGTCCAGCCCGATCACCTCCTGGAGGCTGTGCAGCCGGTTGACCACGGTGTTCCGGTGGCAGTACAGCTCCTCGGAGGTTTCCTTGATCGAGCCGGTCCGCGCATAGCTGCGGGCCACCTGCAGCAGGCGCTCGCGCTCGTGCGGCGTGCACCGGTCCAGCGCCCGGTGTACCGGATCGGAGAAGCCCGGCAGGGTCTGCTCGAGCAGGCTGCCGGCGATCCCCATCCAGGTGTCGTCCACGGTGGCCAGCGTTGTCCCGGGGCCGCGGTGCCGGGCCAGCACCAGTGCCGACGCGGCCGCGGCCGGCACGGCCGCCAGCCCCGCTGCCCCGGGCACGTAGCCGGCGGCGAAACCGGGTGCCTCCTGGCGCCAGCTGCGTGCCTTGCGCTGCGGCCGGAACAGATAGAGGGCCCCGGTGTTCTCATAGGCGTACACGCCGGCCTCGGATCCGTACCGGGACTGGGCCTGGTGCACGGCGTCGTCGACCACCGCCAGCACCTCGAAGGTGTCCAGGGGCTGGATCCCGAGGGCCGCGGCAATCTCCTGCACCTCGGCGGGGTCCGCGGCGCCGGGATGGAAGAGCCGGGAGAGCAGGCGCTGCCGGTAGAGCTGCTTGTTGCGCGCCAGCAGGGCTTCCTCCTCGGCGAAAGCCTGCTGGATGCTGCTGACGTAGCCTTCGACGATGTCCAGGATACGGTCCATATTGGCGACCAGGATGCCGATGCCGTCCGGCCGGGCCACCCGCTCCAGCCCCTTCCACAGGACGCGGAAGTCGTTGCGCACCGCCTCCAGGAACGCCTCCAGGGGAACGCCCTGGCGGACCCGGCGCACGGCGACCTCCCGGGGCAGCGACCGCAGGTCGGGTGGCAGGTCCAGGCCGGCCATCTGGAACAGGAACATCTCCATGGTGTCCACCGCCGTCTGGTAGACGTCCTGCTCCGGGACCCGGGCCTCGCCATAGGACACGGCGGCGAACCGCTGCAGGAAGTCGCTCACCAGCAGGTCCCGCTCCTGCCACAGCCGCTCGATCAGCCGTGCCCACTCGGGCTCGGAGGAGGGCCCCGCCCGGAAGGCTCTGGGCTGTGCCGGCAGCCGTCCCGCGGCGTCTCCATGCTCTGCAGTCATGGACCCATATTATGCAAACGCCTAAGTCTTCGAGTTGAATCGGCGGCTTTTGTCCATTGAACGCGTCATTGTTCCAGCGTTGAATGGTCTGCAAGGCTGCCGTTCCCCCCAAAACGGTGGTTCTTACTCCCGGCGCCGGGAGACGCTATAACTTAGAAGGATTTATGCTCGTCGATCTGTTCATCCACCATGCCCGCATTCTGACCCAGGACCCGTCGTATCCGGTGGCCGGCAGCCTGCTTATCCACGACGGCAAGGTCCTGGCGGTGGATCCGGACCCGGACCTGGCCATGCGCGCGGCCCAGACCATCGACGCGCACGGAGCCACCTTGGTGCCCGGCTTCAACGACATCCACGCCCACAGCGTGTGGTTCGGCCTCGGGCTGCTGGAAGCCAACCTGGGCGCGGCGCGGAGCCTGGACGAGGTGTACCGCATCATCGCCGAGGCGGCGGCGCCGCTGGCTGCCGACGAATGGGTCATCGCCTCCGGCTACAGCCCGCTGCTGCTCGGCGGCCAGCAGCCGGACCGCGACCGCCTGGATGAGGCCGCCGGGGGCCGCCCGGTCTGGATCAAGCACTCCTCCGGACACGCCTGCACCCTCAACGGTGCGGCCCTGGACCGCGTCGCGGCCGGTGCCGACCTGTCCGCGCCGATCGACGGCGGCCTCGTCGCCACCGGCGACGACGGCCGGCCCACCGGGCTGCTGGAGGAAAACGCCATGCGGCTGGTCCAGGACATCATGCTGCCCTACCCGCTGGAGACCATCGAGCGGGCGCTGGATCTGGCCACCACCCACTATCTGTCCGAAGGCATTACCAGCGTCACCGACGCGGGCATCGCCGGCGGCTGGATCGGTTATTCGCCGCGCGAGTTCGCCGCCTACCAGAGCGCGCGCGACAAGGGGCTGCTCAGCGTCCGGATGCAGCCGATGATGGTCCTGGACGCCCTGCACGAGGTGCCGGGCCACGCCGCGGATCCGGCCTCCCGGGGCCTGGACGCCGGCATCCGCACCGGTCTGGGCGATGACTGGCTCCGGCTGGGGTCGGTGAAGATCTTCAGCGACGGGTCGCTGCTGGGCAGCACCGCCTATGTGACCGAGGAATACGTCGGCTGCACCCACAACCACGGCTACCTGCAGATGGATGCGGACAAGCTGCGGGAATCGGCGCTCGAGGCGTACCGGGCCGGCTGGGCGATCGCGATGCATGCGATCGGCGACCATGCCATCGACCACGCGATCGACATCATCACCGAGGCCCAGGACACCTACGGCCGCAACGCGCTGCCCAACCGGATCGAACACGGCGGGGTGGTCCGTCCCGAGCAGCTGGACCGGATTGCCGAGGCCGGCATCGTGCTGGTCCCGCAGCCGCACTTCATCACCGAGTTCGGCGACGGCATGGCCCGGCTGCTCGGCCCGAAGCGCACTGCCCTGTCCTATCCGGCCAAGAGCCTGCTGGCGCGCGGCGCCGTCCTGCCCGGCAGTTCCGACCGGCCGGTGTCCAACGGCCGGCCGCTGGACGTCATGCAGTCCTTCGTGGAGCGCCTGACCCCGTCCGGCGAGGTCTACGGTCCCGGCGAGCGGATCACCGCCGCCGAGGCGCTGGCCGCCTACACCACCGGCTCGGCCGCCGCCACGGGAGCTGCCGACCGCAAAGGCCGGCTGGTGCCGGGTTACCTGGCCGACCTGGTGTTCCTGGACCAGGACCCCACCGCGGTCCAGCCGGCGCGCATCGGTGCGACCGAGGTCCTGGCCACCATGGTGGGCGGGCAGCTGCGTTTCGGCGCCGACAAGTTCCCGGCCCGGGCGGCCGTTGCGGACCGGGCCGCAGTTTCGATCCACGAAGAAGTTAGAGAAGATGCCAAATGAGCACCACCAACACTGAGTTCCTGGCGGACTTCGCTGCGATGTCCGGCTTCGGTGCCACGCCCGGCGGCGGCGTGGACCGGCAGGCCGGCACGCCCGCCGACCACGCCACCCGGCAGTGGTTCGGCGGCTGGCTGGCGCAGCACGGCTACACCGAGACGGTGGACGAGGCCGGCAACCAGTTCGGCACGATCGAGCTGCTTCCCGGTGCCCCGTACGTGCTGATCGGTTCCCACCTGGATTCGCAGCCCCTGGCCGGCCGCTACGACGGCGCCTACGGGGTGCTGGCCGCGGCGCACGCCGGTGCCCGTGTGGCCGCCGAGCTCCGGGCCGGCACGGTGGAGCCGGCCTGCAACCTGGCCGTGGTCAACTGGTTCAACGAGGAAGGCAGCCGCTTCACGCCCAGCATGATGGGCAGCTCCGTGTTCACCGGCAAGCTGCCGCTGATGGACGCGCTGGCCACCACCGACCCGGCCGGAGTGAGTGTGGCCCAGGCCCTCGCCGCCGGCCACCGGGCCGCCGACGCCGGTGCGCCGGTGCTGGCGCACATCGCCCGCTACGCCGAAATCCACATCGAGCAGGGCCGGAACCTGGAGGAAAGCGGCACCCAGGTGGGGATCGTGGACCGTACCTGGGCCGCCAGCAAGTACCGGGTCACCGTGGACGGCGCACAGTCGCATACCGGGGCGACCCGGATGCAGGACCGCCGGGACGCCCTCTACGGGGCCGCGCTGGTGATTGCCGCGGCGCGGGACCTGGCCGCCGAGTTCGAGCCGGGACTGCTGCACACCTCGGTGTCCGAACTGTACGTGCTGCCCAACTCCCCGGTGACCATCGCCCGCCAGGCGGTCATGAACCTGGACCTGCGTTCGCCGGACGAAAGCGTGCTGGCCCGGGCCATGGAGCTGCTGGGCAAGGCGGTTGCCGACGCCGAGGCACGGTCCCGCACCGAGATCGGCCTGGAGCTGACGCACCGCTGGGGGCTGGTGGCCTACCAGCCCGAGGGTGTGGCGCTGGGCATCGCCAGCGCCGAGCGGCTCGGGTTCAGCCACACGGAGATCATGACGGTGGCCGGGCACGACTCGACGAACCTGAAGGACGTGGTGCCGACGGTGATGCTGTTCGTGCCCAGCGTCGAGGGTATCTCGCACAACGAGGCCGAATACACCCGCGACGAGGACGCGGTGCGCGGCGTGGAGCTGCTCACCGAGGTGGTCCGCCGGCTGGTCCGCGGGGAGCTTGCGGCCGGGTAGCGGCCGGGCGTTGTCCGCCGGGCCGCAGCCGGCTACTGGCTCAGGCCGGTCAGGAACGCGCCGAGGACGCGGTCGAACTCCTCGGGCTGCTCGAGGCTGGGGGTGTGGCCGGCGCCGTCGATCCGGGCGAAGCTGCTGTGCGGCATGAGCTCGTGCATCCGGGCCGCCGCGCCGCCGTCGAACGCGTCATCCGTGCCGGCGATAACGAGGGCCGGCACCTGCACGGCCCGCAGGGTGTCCGCGAAGCCGCGGCGTTCGGCCCGGCCGCGCATCGCGGCCGCGGCGCCGGCGGCGGGGGAGCGGCGGATCATCTGCAGCACCATCCCGGCGACCTCGGGCAGTTTGTCCACGTTGTAGCCGGCGATCATCACGCCCAGGACATCGGCGGCGTAGTCCTGCATGCCCTCGGCGATCAGGCGGTCCGCGGTGGTGTGGCGGCGGCGCCGGCCGGCGGCGTCCTCGGCCTGCGGGACCGTGTCCACGATGGCCAGGGCACGCACGCGCTGCGGGTAGGAGTGCTGGATTTCCATCGCGACCTGGCCGCCCATCGAGTAGCCGAGCACGACCGCCTTGTCGATCCCCAGCAGGTCGAGCAGCCCGACGGCGTCCGCGGCGAACTCCTCGGTGTAGACGATGCCGGCGGTCACCTCGGACTCGCCGAAGCCGCGCAGGTCAGGGGCGATGACCCGCCAGCCGTCGGCCGCGAAGCGCCGGACCTGGCCGTCCCACATGCTGCGGTCGAAGGCATGGCCGTGCAGGAGCAGCAGCACGTTGCCGGTCCCGCCGTCCGGATCTGAGTCGGTGTAGGCAATCAGGGCGTCGTTGATGGTGGCGGTGGGCATGGGCGGGCCTTTCTGATATTGCGGAGCGGTTGGGTTTATTCTTCCGTGCCGCGCTGCCGCCGGGCCAGTCGGAGGCAGTGGGCGGCGCTGACAGCAGCCGTGCCTAGGATGGAAGCGTGTCCGCCCCCGACCTTGAACTGACCGGCCCCGTCCCGTCCCCGGCCCACCGGCCGCTCCACCAGGAACTCGTCGTCACGCTTTACGGCCTGTACGGCGCCGGCGGTATGCTGCCGGTTTCGGCGCTGGTGGCCATGCTCGCCGACCTGGGCGTCGACGGGCAGGCGGCGCGGTCCACTATCTCGCGGCTGAAGGCCAAGGGCATCCTGCGCAGCCGGAAGCACGACGGCGTGGCCGGCTATACGCTGTCGCCGGACGTGCTGGACCTCTTCCGCGCCGACGACCAGCGCATCTTTGCCCCCGAACGCTCGAAGCCGGGGGATCCGTGGTCGCTGGTGGTTTTCTCGGTGCCGGAGGCCGAACGCAACCGCCGGTATGAGCTCAAGGCCGAGCTGACCAGCCTGGGCTTCGGCTTCGTGGCCGCCGGCGTGGCGATTGCGCCCAGCACGGTGATGGGCCAGGCGATGGGGCGGCTGGCCGAACGCGGGTTGGACGGCTACGCCGAGTATTTTTCCGGCGACTATCTGAAGTCCGGGGACATCCGGGCGCTGGTGCCGCAGTGGTGGGACCTGGGTTCCCTGGACCGGCAGTACGAGGACTTCCTCGAGGACTATGCCGGCCTGGCGGACTACTGGGAGCGCCGGACGGCCGGGGGCGGCCCGCTGCCGGCCTCCGAACACCGGCTGGCCTTCGCCACCTACGTGCCGCTGCTGACGCTGTGGCGGAAGTTCCCCTACCGGGATCCGAACCTGCCGCTGGAGTACCTGCCGGAGGGGTGGAAGGCGCCCCGGGCCAAGCAGGCTTTCCTGACCCTGCACCGGATCCTGTGCGATCCGGCTGCCACCTATGCCGGGGAACTGCTGGACGCCCGGAACTGATCCGCGGTCGTCTCCAGCCAGTGCCGCACCCGTTCCCAGGTGGGGGTGGCAGGATCGATAGCGGCCAGGTGATCCAGTTCGTGCGGTGAATAGAAGTCCACCTGGTCCCCCGCCCCGCGCGCGGCCACGAGGTAATCCTGCGAGTGCTCCACCGGGACGCGCTGGTCGGAGGCGCCGTGGACCACCAGCAAGGGCACGCCGACGGGCAGTTGCCAGACCGGTGAGGCTGCCTCATAGGTTGCCGGGTCCTGTCCGGGGGAGCTGCCAAAGAACTCCGCGGCGGCATTTTCGCCCAGGCCTTCGCGCCAGGTGCGGGCCGCATCGGTGACCGGGGCGAGGGCGACGACGGCGTCCAGGCGGCCGGCGGCCAGCAGCACCAACTGCCCGCCGACGGAGTGTCCGATACCGAGCAGCGGGCCACTCCAGCCGGCGCGCCACGGCGTGGCGGCCACGGCGTCGACGGCGGCCTGCACGTCTTCGAGGGTGGCAGGCCAGCCGCCGCCGTTGCCGCCGCGGCGGTATTCGACATTGGCCACCGCCCAGCCGTGCGCGGTGAGGTCGCGGACCAGCGGCTCCATCAGCGAGGCATCGAACCGTGCACGCCAGTAGCCTCCGTGCACCAGGACCGCGGCGCCGTGGCACGGCTGTCCCGGGTCCGGGTCCCAGCACTCGATGGTCTGGGGGGCGTGCGGCCCATACTGCAAGGTCAGCGCGGGCCGGGGGGCGGTGGTGTGCATGGGAATTCCTCTTACTGGGTCGGGCAGGCGCCCGGCCTCGGATGCCGGGCGCCCCACTGTCAGGCGCCGGGAACGGTGCCCGGCGGGAGGAAGTCGACGTCGTGCAGGGCCGAGCGGCGGACCACTTCCTCCGGGTCCTCCAGGTTGTGCAGCTGGTCGAAGAGCTGGGCCAGGCGGCCGGCGGGGCTGACCCAGAACAGTGCCTTGCCCGGGGTCTCGCCCTTGTTGTAGTAGGCGTGCGGCAGGTCCTTGGGCATCCGGACGGTGTCGCCGGGGCCGGCGGTGGTCCACTCGCCGTCCAGGTAGAGCGTGTAGACGCCCTCCATCACGTAGATGTGTTCGTCCTGGGTCGGGTGCACGTGCGGCGGCACGCCGGTGCCGGTCGGGTCGAGCGAGAGCCAGGCGAAGCTGGTGGCGCTTTCGACCTTGGCCAGGTACGTGTGGCCGAGCACGTTCCAGGTCTTGTTGCCCATCGCCTCGCTGGCGAGCGTGATGCCCTTCGGCAGGGCGCCGAGCACGATTTCCTGTTCCTGCTGCATGGGAAGTCCTTTCAGTGGTGTTCCGGGAGCTTGCGGTGCGGCCAGCATGGCAGAGCCGGAACAGATATGCAACACCTCTTGCGATCGCAAAAACTACTGCATATGATGTGGGTCACGTCCGGCCGATCGGTGCCGGTTGCGTCCATCCAGCCCGCTCCGCTTCTCTTCCGGCGCGGGTGTGTTTTGCCCATCCATCGAGGAAACGAGGGCCACAGCCATGAGCCATCCCCACCGGGGCATGTCCGTCCATACGCTGGGAACGGGAGGCGGTCCGATCGTCTCCAGCAGCCGTGCCGGCACCAGCACCGCCGTCAGGGTCGACGGCGCCACGTACGTCGTCGACTGCGGTATGGGAAGCATCCGCAACTACCGCTCCAGCTGCGCCTGGTCCGAGCTGCGCGGCATCTTCCTGACCCACCACCACTCCGACCACATCTATGACCTGGGCTCCTTCCTGGTCACCGGCTGGCAGGTGCCGGGCGAATCCTTCAGCCGCCCGATCCAGATCTTCGGCCCGGGCCGGCCGCCGCGCGTTCCGGCCCTCGACGCCGAGCATGCCGCCCAGGTGGACGCGCGGATCGGGAAGCGGGCCATGGCCGGAACCACCGAGGTGGTCGGCGCGCTGCTGGACCGCGTGTTCGCCTCCGATATCTGCATCCGGATGGCCGACGAGGGCCGCAGCGAGCCGCACGAATGGGTGACGGCGCACGACATCGGGATTCCGGTGGAGGCCGGGGCCGACCCGGTGGCTGCCCGGCATCCGCAGATGGAGCCGTTTGAGGTCTACCGCGACGAACTGGTGACGGTCACCGCCATCCTGGTGGACCACCGGCTGTGCTATCCGGCCTTCGCCTTCCGCTTCGATTCCGCCTACGGGTCCGTGGTGGTTTCCGGCGACACCGCCTATTCGGAGAACTGCATCCGGCTCGCCCGCGGGGCCGACCTGCTGCTGCACGAGGTGATGGATCTGGAAGCCATCCTGGCCACCTTCCCGGACGGGCCCACGCGCGACGGGATCGAGATCCACCTGCGCGAGTCCCACACCTCCTTCGACGAGGTCGGCAAGGTGGCCCGGGCCGCCGGCGTCGGACGCCTGGTGCTGCACCACATCGTGCCCAACACGCCGGGAACCGCTGACCTGCAGAAGATGGAAAAGGCCGCCCGCCGGGACTTCGGCGGTCCGGTGCAGGTGGCCGAGGACAATGACTGTTTCGTGGTCGGTGCCGGCACGGACCATGCCGGCCGCCGCGAGGAAGCGCAGGTGGGAGCATGACGACGCAGCAGCAGATCCCGCCGCACACCCTGCGGGCGGCCATCGCGACCGGCCGGATGAACCGGCGGGCCTGGCTGGTGACCGGCGCGCTGGTGGTGTTCCAGATCATCAACTTCGCGGACAAGGCCGTGCTCGGCCTGGTGGCCGATTCGGCCATCCGGGAGCTGGGCCTGACCGCCGGCCAGTTCGGCTTCATCGGCAGCGCCTTCTTCTTCCTCTTCGCCGTCACCGCCGTCGCGGTGGGTTTCCTGGCCGGGAATGTGTCCACCCGCTGGATCATCCTCACCATGGGGATCAGCTGGGCCGTGCTGCAGTTCCCCATGCTGTTCGGCGGCGGGGCCGCGGTGCTGCTGGTCTCGCGCATCCTGCTCGGGGCGGCCGAAGGCCCGGCGACGCCGATCACCCTGCAGCACGTCCACGGCTGGTTCGCGCCGAAGGAGCGCGGACTGCCCAGCAGCCTGGTCGCCATCGGCTCCACGCTCGGACCGATCATTGCCGCCCCGGTGCTGGCCTGGATCATTGCCAACCCCGCGCTGGGCTGGCGCTGGGCCTTCGGTTTCCTCGGCATCGTCGGCCTGGTCTGGTCGCTGTGCTGGCTGCTGGTCGGCCGCGACGGACCGTACAGCCACACCGCGACGAAGCGCGGTGCGGCGGAAGCTGCCGAGGGCGACGGCGGCCCGGCTGCCGGCGCAGCCGGCGCCGGTGGGGT
Organism: Arthrobacter hankyongi; assembly: GCF_022012395.1. Taxonomy (GTDB): domain Bacteria; phylum Actinomycetota; class Actinomycetes; order Actinomycetales; family Micrococcaceae; genus Crystallibacter; species Crystallibacter hankyongi. The sequence continues at coordinate 79,599 of NZ_JAKLTQ010000018.1, read as the reverse complement.
GGAAGGCGGCCGGGGCAGCATCGCCGAGCGGGCGGACCTGCTCCAGCTCGTGCCGATCCGCCGCGTGCTGGGCTCGAGGATGTTCCTGGTGGCGGTGCTGGCCGGAGCCGGCTGCTTCTGGGCGCAGGGCTTTTTGACCACTTGGTCGCCGAAGTACCTGGCCTCGGTGGTGGCCCTGCCGCCGGAGATGATCGGCCTGGTCTCCACATTCCCGTGGCTGCTCGGCGCCGGCGCGCTGCTGGTGCTGGGCTACCTCTCGCGCTTCCTGATGCGCCGCGGGGTGACCGTGCGCTGGGCGCTGGGCGCCCTGTTCGGCGCAACCCTGCTCTGCTCGGGGCTGTGCTTCCTGATCCTGCCGCAGATGGACGGCCCCGCGGCCGTGGTGTTCGTGACCCTCGGCGCCGGCTTGGCCATGATCTACCCGCTGGCGCCTACCGCCGTCGCCTTCTGCGTCTGCTCCAAGCAGCGCGCAGCCGTGATGGCCACGCTGACCGGTCTGGCCTCGCTCGGCGGCGTGGTGGCTCCGGCCATGGTCGGCACGTTGATGGACCGGGCCGGCTACGTCCCGGCGCCCAAGGGCGTGCACGAGACGGCCGAGATGGCGGCCCGGCTGGCCGAAGGCATGAACTCGGCGTTCTGGATGATCGGGATCTACCTGGTGCTGGTGGGGGCGGCGAGCGTGCTGCTGCTGAACCCGGACCGCACCGCGTCCCGGCTGCAGGAGCGGTTCGCGTTCAACGGCTGACCGGGATATCTGCCGCATCCAGGGAATGCGGGCCGGCGGCGCCGGGCTGGTCGATGGACCGGTCCGGCGCCGTCTGGCCCCGCATTTATTGACTGATGTATACGCCCGTCATTTAAGCGGCATATCATGGAGTCGACAGCCTGCGGCGGCTACAAGGTCTGCAGGCGGAGAGGAAAGCCATGGACAGCCACGACACCCCGCAACTCCCGGGTGCCAGCATCGAACGGACCGTCGAATGGGTGGACACGGACGCGGCCGGCCATCAGCACAATTCGGCCATCATGCGCTGGGTGGAGGCTGCCGAGGCCGAGCTGTTCCGCCGGCTGGACCTGCCGGACTACTTTCCCTGCGCCCCGCGCGTGCAGCAGGTGATCAACTACCGGAACAAGCTGTGGTTCGGCCAGCGCATCACCGCCACCGTCACGGTGCAGAAGATCGGCCGGACGTCGCTGACCTTCGGTTTCGAGGTCCATGGCCAGCCACACGAAAAGTCCGGCGGCGGCCTCGCCGCCCACGGCACCTTCACCACCGCCTACGTTCCCGCGGGAGCCGAAGCCGCCCACCCCTGGCCGGAGCATATCCGCAGCGCCCTCAGTGCCGGCGTCGTGCCGGTCTGAGCCCGCCGTCCTGCCACCCACCCGGGCGGCTGCCTATGATGATCGGAGCCGTACCGCCATGCCCACAGTAGAAACGGGAGTCCAGCGGATGATCACCGTCCCTACGCCGCCGCTGCGGCACCAGCAGCTCATCCTGACCATCTACGGGCTGTACGGCCGGCGCGGCGGCGGTGCGCTGCCGGTTTCGGTGCTGATCGAAATGCTCGGCGCCCTGGGCCATGACGCCCCTGGCGTGCGCTCGGCCGTCTCGCGGCTGAAGGCCAAGGGGGTGCTCAACAGCGTCAGGAACGGCGGCGCAGCCAAGTACGAACTCTCGCCGCGTTGGCTGGAAATGGTCAATGAGGGCGACGAGCGCATCTTCGCCCCGCACCGGGATGCCCCCGGCAGTCCGTGGGTGCTGGCGATCTTCTCGGTGCCCGAATCGATGCGGGAACGCCGCCACCAGCTGCGCACCGAACTGACCCGGCTGGGCTTCGGGTCCATGGCGGCCGGTGTGTGGATTGCGCCCTCCGGGGTGCGCGAGGGCGCCAAGCGCCGGCTGGCCAACCGGGGACTGGCCGAATACGTCGAGTTCTTCACCGGCGACTATGAGCCCGAGGGGGACATGCGGGCCCGGGTGGCGCAGTGGTGGGACCTGGAGGCGCTGCAGGTCCAGATCTCGGAGTTCATGCAGTACTACGGCAGTTCGCTCGCGGACTGGACCGCGGAAGTGGGCGGCGACCCGGCGGCCGCCCTGGCTGCCTCCGGCCCGGAGCTGCGCCGCGACGCGTTCCGCTACTACGTGCCGATGCTGACCCTGTGGCGGCGCCTGCCCTACAGCGACCCGGGGCTGCCCCTGGACTACCTGCCCGAGGGCTGGCAGGGGCCCGAGGCCCGGCGGATCTTCTTCGGTGTGCATGAGCTGATCGCCCCCATGGCCGAGGCCCATGCCCGGTCCCTGGTGGACGACGCCGAGGCGGCCTGAGGCTGCTTTAAGACCGTGCGGGCCGGCCGGGAGATCCTCCCGGCCGGCCCGCACGCGCTCGGCGCTCCGAGGTGGCTATGCCTCCTGGATGACCGCGATGCCCTGGATTTCGATCATCGCTTCCTTCTGCCACAGCCGGGAGACGCCGATGCCGGCCATCGCCGGGTATTCGGAGCCGGCCATCTCGCGCCAGATGCGCCCGATCTCCCGGCCGTGGGCCATGTAGTCGTCCACGTCCGTGAGGTAGATGGTCACGCTGACCAGGTCCTGCGGCCGGCCGCCGGCCTCTTCCAGCGTGGTGAGCACATTGGAAAAGGCCTGCCGGAACTGCTCCACGATCCCGCCCGGGACGATGTTCATGTCCTGGTCCAGGGCGGTCTGGCCGCCGAGGAACACGGTGTTGCCGGCCAGGATGCCGTGCGCATAGCCGGAGGGCTTCGGCAGCGAGGCTGGGTTGATGGTGCGGTTGCCGGTTGCTGTCTGGTTGGTCATTGTGCCTCCTTGGCATCGCCGGTGCGTAAGAAACCGATGTTTTGGAAAACCCTGTTGCAGATCAGTGTGATCGTGCTAACTTGAGCATATGTGACGGCCGTAAAAAAGTCGATACATTCGAAACGAGAAGGGAACCCGAGGCATGAGACTGGCCACCCTGCGCACCGGCGCACAGACCACGACGGCGGCACTTGCCGTGGGCGCCGACGCCTACCTGCCGCTGCCGGCGCGGGACGCCGGTGCGCTGCTGCGCAACCCGGAGTGGCGTTCCGCGGCCCGGGATGCCGCCGCCCATGCATCCACCTCCGACGTCGTCCACGGCGCCACCCTGGCGCCGCTGCTGCCGCAGGCAGGCAAGGTCATCTGCTGCGGCTTGAACTACGGTGACCACATCCAGGAGATGGGCCGGGAGCTGCCCGAGTACCCGACGCTCTTCGCCAAGTTTGCCGACACCCTGGCCGGTGCCGCGGACGAGATCGAGGTGCAGGGCAGCGAGCGCGTGGACTGGGAAGCCGAGCTCGCCGTCGTCGTCGGCGCCACGCTCACCCGGGCGGACGAGGCCGAAGCGCAGGCGGGCATCGCCGGCTACACCGTGGCCAACGACGTCTCCATGCGCGACTGGCAGAACCGGACCCTGCAGTGGTTCCAGGGCAAGGCCTTCGACGCCACCACGCCGGTGGGCCCGGTGATGGCCACGCCGGACGAGGTGGACGGCGGCGACGTCGAGGTCCGCGGCTATGTCAACGGCGAACTGGTGCAGCGCGGCCATACCCGGACGCTGGTGTTCGGGCCGGCCCGGCTGCTGTCCTACATTTCCCAGTTCACCACGCTGCGTCCCGGGGACCTGGTCCTGACCGGCACGCCGGGGGGAGTGGGCATGGGGATGCAGCCGCCGCGCTTTCTGGCCGACGGCGACATCATCACCACCGAGATCGACGGCATCGGGCGCCTGGCGAACCGGGTGTCCATCCGCCAGCCGGCCCGGCACCACCAGCCCGTCCACTCCGCATAATCCAACACCGCTAATCCAGCTAATCCAGAGGAGCAGACCATGAGCGACACCACCGTTGATTCCCGTACCGAATACCGCACCGAGGGCGACAACGCCATCTACGCCGGCCCCGATGGCAAGGTGGTCCCCGTGGTCACCCGCGCCGGGACCGAGGACACCAACACCGCCCAGTCCGGGGACTGCGTCCGGGTCTCGGGCGTGAGCATCCAGCACACCCCGGCCACCAAGATCTGGTTCGGCCAGGTCTCCAACGTGCCCGGCTACCGCTCGCTGCCGCACCACCACGGCGAGGCGGAGACCGGCGGCTACGTGCTGCGCGGCCACGGCCGGATCTACTTCGGCGAGAACTACGCCGACTTCATCGACATGACGGCCGGGGACTGGGTCTTCGTCCCGCCGTTCATGCCGCACGTGGAGGCCAACATGTCCGTGACCGAGGAGCTGGTCTGGCTGACCGCCCGCACCCCGGAGAACATCGTGGTCAACCTCCCGGACGTGGCCGACGGGAGCCTGGAAGGATACCGCCGGGCATGAGCGCCGTGACGCAGCCGCTGGCCGGCGCCCTGACCGCACAGACGTTCCTGCGCGCCGTCGACCTGTCGCCGGTCGAACCGCAGGTCCACGACGAAGCCTACGAGGCCACCACCCAGTACGTACCCTGGCCCAAGGCCTACGGCGGGGATATGGTGGCCCAGGCCGCCGCGGCCATGATGCGCTCGGTGGACGCGGACCGGTGCCTGCACTCGATGCACAGCTACTTCATGCGTCCGGTGGATATCGGTGCGGCCGTCCGCTACGAGGTCGAGCGGCTGCGCGACGGGCGCGGCTACTCCACCCGCAGCGTCCGAGGCTACCAAGGCGGCAAGGTGGTCTACGCGGCCATGGGTTCCTTCCAGGTGCCCGAAGAAGGCCCGGAATTCCAGCCGGCGATGCCGGCCGCGGTGGATCCCGAGTCGCTGCGCAGCGCCGCCGAGGCGCTCGAGGGGGTCGAGGGGCCGGCCGCGGAGTACTGGTCCGCCGGGCGCAGCTTCGACATGCGCCACGTCCCGGGCCCGGTGTACGTGCAGGTCGAGGGCGAACGGGTGCCGCAGCAGGCGGTCTGGGTCAGGGCCTTCGACCGGCTGCCCGACCTGGCCGACGCGCGCAGCACCGCGGACCTGCACCGCACGGCCCTGGCGTACGTGTGCGACTACACCATCCTGGAGCCCATCCTGCGGGTGCACGGGCTGGCCTGGGCCGACGAGGGCCTGGCCACCGCCAGCCTGGACCACGCCATGTGGTTCCACCGCGACGGCCGGGCCGATGACTGGGTGCTCTACGCCCAGGAAGCGGTTTCCGGACAGCGCAACCGCGGCCTGGCCCTGGGCCGGTTCTTCGACCGCTCCGGCCGGCTCCTGGCCACCGTGGCCCAGGAAGGCATGATCCGTGCCGGCCGCGCCCACTAGCACCCATCCAGCCATCGAAAGGAACGCCATGGAACTGTCCCCTTCGGCCCACGTGGACTCCTTCACCCGCGACCACCTGCCGCCGGCCGAGACGTGGCCGGTGCTCGAATTCACCCTGCCCGACCTGCAGTACCCGGACCGCCTCAATGCCGCGGCGGTGCTGGTCGACGACGCCGTGGCCGCTTTCGGCCCGGACCGGCCCGCGCTGCGCACCCCGGACGGGGCGGTGTGGAGCTACGGCGACCTGCAGACCCGGGCCAACCAGGTGGCGCAGGTGCTCACCGAGGACCTCGGCGTGGTCCCGGGCAACCGGGTGCTGCTGCGCGGCCCGAACAACCCGTGGCTGGTGGCCGCCTGGCTGGGCGTGCTCAAGGCCGGCGCCGTGGTGGTCACCACCATGCCGGTGCTGCGGGCCAGCGAGGTGGCCAAGATCGCCGAGCTGACCCGGCCGGCGGTGGCCATCACCGACCACCGCTTCGCCGAGGGGGTCGCCGCAGCGGTCGGTGACGGCACCGCCGTCGTCAGCTACGGCGCCGACGACGCCGGGGACCTCACCGCCCGCTGTGCCGCCAAGAGCGGGACGTTCGAGGCCGTGGCCACCGCGGCCGACGACGTCGCGCTGCTGGGCCCGACCTCCGGCACCACCGGCACGCCGAAGATCACCATGCACTTCCACCGCGACATCCTGGCCAACGCGGACACCTTCGCCCGGCACATCCTGGCGCCCACCACCGAGGACGTGTTCGCCGGGTCCCCGCCGCTGGCCTTCACCTTCGGCCTCGGCGGCCTGGTGGTCTTCCCGCTGCGCTTCGGCGCCTCGGTGCTGCTGACCGAGCGCGCCACCCCGGTGGAGCTGGCCCGGCACGCCGCCGCCGCGGGCGCGACCATCCTGTTCACCGCCCCGACCGCCTACCGGGCCATCCTCAAGGAAGGCGAGGGCGGGCTGCTGTCGGGCCTGCGGGTGGCGGTCTCGGCCGGCGAGCACCTGCCGAAGGAAACCTGGGAGGCGGTGCATGAGGCCACCGGGCTGCGCCTGGTCAACGGCATCGGCGCCACCGAGATGCTGCACGTGTTCATCTCCGCCGCCGGCGCGGACATCCGCCCGGGCGCGGTCGGCGTGCCGGTGCCCGGCTTCCGGGCCAGGGTCATCGACGCGGACGGCAACGAGGCCGCCCCGGGCGAGCCCGGACGCCTGGCCGTGATCGGGCCCACCGGCTGCCGCTACCTGAACGACGCCCGGCAGGCTGCCTACGTGCACCATGGCTGGAACATCACCGGGGACACGTTCCTGCGCGACGAGGACGGCTACTTCTACTACCAGGCCCGCTCGGACAACATGATCATCTCCTCCGGCTACAACATCGGCGCCCCGGAGGTCGAATCGGCCATCGACCAGCACCCGGACGTGGTGGAGAACGCGGTCATCGGCCGGCCCGATCCCGAACGCGGCAGCGTGGTCTGCGCCTTCATCGTCCTGCGCGCGGGCGTCGAGCCCAGCGCCGCCAAGCGCAAGGAAATCCAGGACTTCGTCAAGGCCACCATCGCCCCCTACAAGTACCCGCGGGACGTCCGGTTCGTCACCGAACTGCCCCGCAACCCCAGCGGCAAGCTGCAGCACTTCAAGCTGCGCGAGGGACTCCAGGAAGAAACCGCAGAAACCACAGAATTAGCCGGCGCAACGCAGGGCCGGGGCTGAAAGGAACACACCATGAAGATCGCAATCGTAGGCGGCGGACCGGGCGGCCTGTACTTCGCGGCATTGATGAAGCAGCTGGACTCCGCGCACGAGATCACGCTCTGGGAACGCAACGCGGCCAGCGACACGTTCGGTTTCGGCGTCGTCTTCTCCGACGAGACCCTGGGCGGGATCGGCAACGCCGACCCGGTCGTGGCCGATTACATGAGCCGGCGCTTCGCCCGCTGGTCCGACATCGACATCCACTTCAAGGGCCAGACCGCCACCGTCGGCGGCCAGGGCTTCGCGGCGATGAGCCGCAAGGAGCTGCTGGAACTGCTGCAGCGCCGCTGCGCCGAGCTCGGGGTGGACCTGCGCTTCTCCACGCTGGCCCCGCCGGTGGAGGAGCTGGAAGCGGAGTACGACCTGGTGCTGGCCGCGGACGGGGTGAACTCGCAGATCCGCGCCAAGTACGCCGAGGATTTCGGCCCGGACCTGGATGTGCGGGGCAACAAGTACATGTGGCTGGGCACCGACCAGGTCTTCGAGGCGTTCAAGTTCTTCGTCAAGGAGACCGAGTACGGGGTCATGCAGATCCACGGCTACCCCTTCTCCGACGAGGGCTCCACCTTCATCGTCGAGATGCACGAGGACGTCTGGCGCGCCGCCGGCTTCGACGAGACCGCCGGCGCGGTCTTCGCCCCGGGCGTCTCGGACGAGCAGGCGATCGCCAGGATCCGGGAGATCTTCGCCGACGAGCTGGACGGCTACCGGGTGCTGGCCAACAACTCCAAGTGGCTGAACTTCACCACCGTGCGCAACCGCAGCTGGCGGCACGGCAACGTGGTGCTGATCGGCGATGCCGCGCACACCGCACACTTCTCCATCGGCTCCGGCACCAAGCTGGCGATGGAGGACGCCCTGGCCCTGGCCGCCTGCCTGCACGAGCACCCCGGCCTCGATCAGGCTTTGGAGGCCTACGAGACCGAGCGGCGGCCCGTGGTCGAGTCCACCCAGCGTGCCGCGCAGGCCTCGCTGGAATGGTTCGAGCGGATCGGGCAGTACAAGGACCAGGACCCCACCCAGTTCGCCTTCAACCTGCTTACCCGCAGCCGCCGCATCACGCAGGAGAACCTGCGCCTGCGCGATCCGGAGTTCGCCCAGACGGTGGACCGGCACTTCGCCGAGTCCCAGGGCCTGGCGCAGGCAGCCCCGGCGATGTTCCAGCCCTACCGGATCGGCGGGCTTCAGCTGAAGAACCGCATCATCGTCTCGCCGATGGACATGTACTCGGCCGTGGACGGGGTGCCCGGCGACTTCCACAAGGTGCACCTGGGCAGCAAGGCCCTGGGCGGGGCCGGCCTGGTGATGACCGAGATGGTGTGCGTGTCCGCGGAAGGGCGGATCACCCCCGGCTGCACCGGCCTGTACACCGACGCACAGCGGGATAGCTGGAAGGGCATCGTCGACTTTGTCCACGGCCAGTCCAGTGCCAAGATCGGCGCCCAGCTCGGCCACGCCGGCCGCAAGGCCTCCACCCGGGTGATGTGGGAGGGCATCGACGAGCCGCTTCAGGCCGGCAACTGGGAAGCCGTCGGCCCCTCGGCGCTGCCCTACGGGCCGGGCAGCCAGACCCCGCGCGAAATCGACCGGGCCGGGATGGACAAGGTGGTCGCGGACTTCGTCGCCGCTGCCCGCCGCGCCGACGAGGCCGGCTTCGACCTGCTCGAGGTGCACGCCGCGCACGGCTACCTGCTCTCCGCCTTCCTGTCCCCGGTGGCCAACCAGCGCACCGACGAATACGGCGGGCCGCTGCAGAACCGGCTGCGCTTCCCGCTCGAGGTGTTCGACGCCGTGCGGGCGGCCTGGCCGGCCGCCAAGCCGCTGACCGTGCGGATCTCGGCCACCGACTGGATCGACGGCGGCAACACCGCCGACGACGCCGTCGAAATCGCCCGCGCCTTCGCCGCCCACGGCGCGGACGGGATCGACGTCTCCACCGGCCAGGTGGGCAAGGAAGAGAAGCCGGCCTACGGGCGCAGCTACCAGACTCCGTTCGCGGACCGGATCCGCCAGGAGGTGCCCGGCGTCGCCATCATCGCGGTCGGCGCCATCTCCTCCTACGATGACGCGAACTCGATCCTGCTCGCCGGGCGCGCGGACCTGATCGCGCTGGGCCGGACCCACCTGTACAACCCGCAGTGGACCCTGCACGCCGCGGCCGAGCAGGACTACCGCGGCCCCGGCGCCGAGTGGATCGCGCCCTTCCGGGCCGGCCGGCGCAAGCCGCCGAGCTCGCGCACGGACGCGGTGCGGCCCCGGCTGTCCCTGCTGCGGGAGGCCGACGTCGACCAGGCCCCGGCGCACCTGCGCTGGCAGCCGGCCACGGTGCCGGCACGTTCCAGCGAGCCGGTGCTGGCCCGCTAACCGGTTGGACTGGCCGCTCCTGGTAATAGGCGGCCTGGCGGCGGGCGGCGCGTCCTCGGACGTGCCGCCCGCTGTTGCCGTGCTGGCTGCCCGGGAACTGCCTACGCTGCCTGGTCCACTCTTGGCCCGGCAGGCGCAGCACGCGACCCACGGGTAGGCGGGCCGTCCCGGTCCGTGCCAGGCCAACGGGCTACGGCAGCCGGGTGGGCCGGAGCAGGACGGGCGCGCCGGCCCGGCAGGGGTCCAGCGGCACCGGGCTGTGCAGCACGGCCGGCCCGCGGTGCAGGACACCGTCCGAGAGCGGCTGGCAGCGCAGCCCGCCCCGCCCGCGCATCGCGGCATGGGCTCCGGGAGCGAGCATCCGGTCCATCCAGGCGCAGGGATGGGCGGGCCGTCCGCCCCGCAGCCTGATCAGGCCGCGGCGGGATTCCAAGGCGAACTCCTCACCCACCAGCGGAGCCAGTTCGGCGCCCCGCAGGATGACATTGCGCCGGGTCAGGAGCGGATTGAAGTCCGCCACGCCCAGCTCCGCGGCGATGGACTCGAGGGCCTCGACGGCCATCAGGGTCACCGCCGCATCCAGGTGCGCGGCCTTGCCGAAGAACCTGTCCCCGACGATGCCCTTGCCCGCTACCAGCTCCACCTGCCCGGCATCCGTTGTGGGCACGTCCGCGGCGCCGTCGCGGGAACGGCCGAAGTAGGCATGCCCGGGCGAGACGAGCAGGTGCAGGACCTGGACGGGATATTTGTAGGTTTCCGCCACGCCATCAGGCCTTTCGTCATGGGGATGCCTCGGGGACCGATATGGTAACAAAGCTTACTATTTCCGCAATGATGCGGTTTCTTGAGCTTTACCCAGGGATGAACCAACGTGAGGAGCGCGACGAGTGGCTGGTCATTTTGAGGTGGTTGACGCACTGAGTGGCGGGTACCAGATCCGGATGCTGGACGGCGACGGTGCGCTGGCGGCCGTGTCCGTCACCTACCCGACCCTCGACGCCGTCCGGGAGGGCATTGCACTGGCCCGCGAAATTGCCGGGACCGGCCTGGTCATGGACCGCACCCGCCCAATCCGGATCGTGCCGTCGGGGGAGCGGGCGGAAGCAGTCCCCGCTCCCGCTGCCGCAGTGCTGCCCGCGTTCGGACGGGCCAGCTGACCAGGTATACCGCGGCGGGGCGCCCGGCGGCGGGTGCAAAGTAGGCTCGAGCGCATGACGGCGGCACGCACGCTCCTGTTGACGGTCGGCCACGGAGCTGCCGGCGAGGACGACTTCCGGCGCCTGCTGCAGGCGGCGGAAGTCGCCGCCGTCGTCGACGTGCGGATCGGGCCGGGCAGCCGGAAGCACCCGCACTTCGGCAAGGCCCGGCTGCAGGAGTGGCTGCCGGCGGCCGGGATCGCCTACCGCTGGGAACAACGGCTGGGCGGCTTCCGCAAGCTCCCCGCGGATTCGCCCGACACCGCTCTGCGGAACGAGTCCTTCCGCGCCTACGCCGCGTACATGCGCACGCCGGACTTCGCCGCGGCGCTCGCCGGAGTGCTCGCGGAGGCGGCGGTGCGGCGCACCGCGGTGATGTGCAGCGAAACGGTGTGGTGGCGCTGCCACCGGCGGCTGATCGCCGACCACGCGCTGCTGATCGAGGGCGCGCAGCCGGTGCACCTGATGCCGCCCGGCCGGACGACGCCGCATCAGCCCACCGCGGGCGTGCGGGTGGCCGGGGATGAGCTGGTTTACGACGTGGCACCCGGCTGATCGTTGATCCCCGCGGCGATCAACTCCTGCAGGCCCTGCCGGAACTTGGCCTTGCCCCCGTGGGCCGGGTGCCGCACCCTGGGCGCGGTCCGTCCGCTGGTGCGGATGCTGCATGCGGCCACATTTCCCACGGCCACCACGGCCTGCACACCGGACAGCTGCTCCGAGGCCTGCCAAAAGGGCCGCCCGGCGGCGGTTTCGGTGGCCGTCGGGGTGCGGTTGGTCAGCGACAGGCCAGGACGGCGACGAATTCATCAACGGACTGCGGCGCGCTCCCGGTGGTTCCCATGGGGCCGAGCTTTGCACACCGGGCGGGCATCGTTCCGGGTAGGGTAGGCCCATGGAACTGCGCCTCGAGGTTGTCCAGGTACCGGTATCCGATGTGGACCGGGCCAAGAAGTTCTACACAGAGCAAATGGGATTCACGCTGGACCACGATGTCGAGCACATCCCCGGGATGCGGGTTGTCCAGCTCACTCCTCCCGGTTCTCCGACCTCGATCGTCATCGGCACGGGCATGCACGGGATGGCTCCCGGCAGCCTGGAAGGACTGCAGCTGGTGGTGCCGGACATGGCCGCGGCCCGGAACGAACTGCTCCGCCGCGGAGCCGATATCAGCGAACCCCACGACACCGGCGGATTCGCCTTCGCCTTTTTCGCCGACCCGGACGGCAATCGGTGGGTCATCCAGGAAATCCGCCGCGACGCACCGTCCGGATCATCATGACCTGCGGCACGTAACCGGGACTGTGAAGCGGCCGGCACAGCCGGGTGGGGCCGCAGCGCTGGAGGGCTTCGAAGCTGATCCCGGGTTTGGTGCTTGTGCCGGCGAACTGTCCGCTGATGGGGATGGCGGTTAACGTTTGTGCTCATGTTTTCGTGCGGCTGTCGGTGCATGTGGCATACGGACCGCCCGGAACGCACGGAACGGCACCCCGCCGCCGGTCAGGCCGGCGGAGGGGTGCCCGTCCATCCGGGGACGCTGCCCGGCCCTCGTGCTTATGATCGGCTGGGGCCGGCCTACGACCCAGGACCTCGTTCCGATATGGCGGCATTGGCCGCCAGTGCGTCAGGGATCTCGCCGGCAAAGTCGTCCGCAGGGGACAGCGCGGCTCCGGCGGCCGGCTCCGGCACCTGCCGGGTGGCTGCCGAAGCGTCGGTGCGGGCGGAGCCCGACGACGGATGGGCGGAGACGGCCGCGGCGTGCTCGGCCAGCACACCGGTCTGGTGGCGGATCTTCAGGCGGTAGAGGAGCGCGCCGCCAACCACGACGGCGCCGACGAACAGCACGCCGCCCCACTGCAGGTACCACTCGAACGGCGGAACGGAGTTGTAGATCTCCTGCCGCGGCCAGATGAGGTTCAGGGTCATGGCCCCGCCCCAGAGCACGGCCAGGATGTTCACCGGCAGGCCCCACTTGCCCAGGCTGAACCCGGCCGTGCCGGCCGCTTCCTCCTTGAGCGGCCACTTGCGCAGGAGCCTGTTCCGCAGCATGGGCACGGTGACCAGCAGGTAGGACAGGTAGATCAGGACGATGCTGATGCTGGACATGATGGTGAAAATGGCCGGCTGCATCACGTTGACGATCAGCGGGATCACTGCGATGACACCGATGACGATGGCTGCCACGGTGGGAGTCCTGCGGACGGGATGCACCTTGCTGAGCTGCCGGCTGAACGGCAGGTTGTTGTCCCGGGCCATGGCGAACATCATCCGGATGGCGGCGGCGTGGACCGCCAGGGTGCAGACGACCACGGCCACGACGATGCACACCAGGAAGGCCTTGCCGAACGGTCCGCCCAGCACGGAGAGCACGATGTGCTGCAGGCCGCCGTCGGCAGATCCGATTTTCGGATCGTTCAGGTCGGGAGCTGCCAGCAGCCCGCCGAGCAGAATCAGGCCGCCCAGCACGAAGGAGGCGGTGACGGCGCGCAGGATGGCCTTGGGTGCGGTGCGCTTAGGGTCCTTCGTTTCCTCGCCGAGGGAGCTGGCGGTGTCGAAGCCGTACATGACGTAGCCGGAGGCCATGGCGCCGATCAGGAAGACGCCGAAGAAGCCCAGCGGGTGCCCTTGGCCGTAGCCCGCGGTGTCGAAGAGGACTTCGGGACCGCGGACCGCATGCCAGAGCAGCGCCAGGACCAGCAGCACGGCCGCAACCAGTTCCACGAACACGCCGACGCTGTTGATCAGGGTCATCAGCTTCACGCCGAACGCGTTGATCAGCGTGGAGATGCCGATCATGATGCTGGCCAGCAGCACCCCGTTGACCGCAAAGTCGTACGGGCCGGTGCCGTCGCCGATGAGCTGGAAGCCGGACCAGATCTGCGGCAGTGTGATCTGCAGGGCCAGCGCGACGGCTCCCAGGGCCATCATCGAGGAAATCAGCAGGAGCCAGCCGGCCAGCCAGGCGTAGGTGCCCGAGGAGAGCCGCTTGGCCCAGTTGTAAACGGATCCGGCCACCGGATAGCGGCCGGCGAGTTCGGCGAAACAGAGTGCGACCATCAGCTGGCCGACGAAAACCATGGGCCAGGACCACGCGTAGGCGGGTCCGGCCATGGAAAAACCAAAGTAGAAGAGCTGGAATACACCGGTGAGGATGGAGATGTAGCTGACTCCGGCGGCGAAGCTGGCGAATTTGCCGATGCTGCGGTCCAGGGTCTGGGCGTAGCCGAATTCGTCCATACCGCCTGAGTCAGCCTTGGTGGGTTCCGACATTTGAGCTCCTAGTCGAATAGCACGATGGTTCCCGCGCGGGCGCGGGCGCTGGCTCCGGCAGGGCTCCGGCGGCGGGCGACGCTGCCCGCTGCCGGAGCCCTGCCGGTTTCCCCCTGTGTTGGTGCTGAGTTGTGTTGGCGTTGAGTCGGTACTGCTCGTCCTAGCCTTGGACCGATGAGCCAAACCAGCGGCTGGGGCCGGGCCGGGTGTTCTGCCAGATGTGCTTGGTTTCCCGGTACTCGGCCAGGCCGAGTGCTCCCAGTTCCCGTCCGTTTCCGGACTGCCCGAAACCTCCCCATTCGGCCTGCGGCACGTAGGGGTGGTAGTCGTTGATCCACACCGTGCCGTGCCGCAGCGCCTGGGCGACGCGCTGCGCGCGGGAAGCGTCCGCCGTCCACACGGCGCCGGCCAGGCCGTACACGGTGTCGTTGGCGAGCCTGACGGCTTCGTCCTCGGTCCGGAAGGTTTCCACCGTGAGGACCGGGCCGAAGGATTCCTCCTGGACCACTCTCATGGAACTGCTGCAGCCGTCCAGGACGGTGGGCGGGTAGAAGCTGCCGCCGGCCAGGTGCGGCTCCTGCGGAATGGTTCCGCCACAGACGAGCCGGGCGCCTTCGGCCACGCCGGCCTGGACATAGGCGTGGACCTTGTCACGGTGGGCGAAGGAGATGAGCGGGCCGGTCTCCGCCTGTTCGTCGAAGGGCCCGCCGAGCCTGATCTGCTGCGCTTTGGCTGCCACTTCCGCGACGAAGCGGTCGTGGATTTCCTCCTCCACGAGCAGCCGCGCGCCGGCCGAGCAGACCTGGCCGGAGTGCAGGAACACCGCGGTCAGGGCCATGTCGACGGCGGCGTCCCAGTCGGCGTCGGCGAAGACAACGTTGGGGTTCTTCCCGCCCAGCTCCAGCGCTACCCGCTTGACCGTCCCGGCGGCCGCGGCCATGATCCGCTTGCCGGTGGCCAGCCCTCCGGTGAAGGAGACCAGGTCCACGCGGGGGTCGGTGCTGAGCACGGCACCCACCTCAGGACCGGTGCCCGTGACGAGGTTGGCGACCCCGACGGGCACTCCCGCTTCGCGCAGGGTCTCCATCAGCAGCACCGCGGTGGAGGGCGTGAGTTCGCTGGGTTTGAGCACGAAAGTGTTGCCCGCCAGAAGCGCCGGGGCCACTTTCCAGGACACCTGGAGCAGGGGATAGTTCCACGGCGTGATGAGCCCGCAGACGCCCACCGGCATGTGGACGATCCGGCTGATCGCGTCGGGGTTGCCGGTGTCGATCACCCGGCCTGCGTCGGTGCCGGCGATGCCCGCGTAGTAGCGGAAGCAGGAGACGACGTCGTCGATGTCGTACTCCGCCTCGACCAGGCGCTTGCCGGTGTCCAGCGCCTCGGCCCGGGCGTACCGGGCCTTGTCGCGCTCCAGCAGTTCGGCGATGCGCTGCAGGACCCGGCCGCGTTCCTTTTCGGGCGTCCGGGGCCAGCCGCCGTCGTCGAATGCCTTGCGGGCGCTGGCGATGGCCGCCTCCGCGTCCGCGGTGGTGCCCTCGACGACGACGGCGACCTCCTTCCCGTCGGCAGGGCAGCTGATGCTGCGGGTCCGCTCCCCGGACGACGGCGACCAGGCACCGTCGAGGTAGAGGCCGGGGACCAGGGACAGTTGGGTATCCAAGCTCATGCGCTGCCCTAGCCCTTCGCCGCGGCGGTCTCGGATTCGGCGGCGCGGCGCCCTGCCTGAAGTCCTTCACGCCCGCCCCGCTCTAGCGGGCTGGTCCCGTGCCGGTAGAACTCGGCATGCAGGGGCGGCAGGGGCGTCCGGCCGGCGATCAGGTCGGCGGCCTTCTCGGCGAGCATCATGACCGGGGCGTAGATGTTGCCGTTGGTCACGTAGGGCATCGCCGAGGCATCTACGACCCGCAGGCCGCTGGTGCCGTGGACCGACATGTCCGAGGGGTCCACCACGGCCATCGGGTCCGAGTCCGGCCCCATCTTCGCGGTACAGGACGGGTGCAGCGCCGTCTCGGCGTCGCGGGCCACCCAGTCGAGGATCTCGGCGTCGGTGCGGACGTCGCGTCCCGGGGACAGCTCGCCGGCGTTGAACGGCGCCAGGGCGGACTGGCCGAGGATATCCCGCGCGATGTGGATGGCTTCGATCCATTCCCGGCGGTCCTGGTCGGTGGAGAGGTAGTTGAACAGCATGGACGGGTGGACGGTCGGATCCGTGGACTTGATCTTCAGGGTTCCGCGGGCGTCGGAGTACATCGGGCCGATGTGCACCTGATAGCCGTGCTTCGCATCGGCCTTCTGTCCGTCGTAGCGCACCGCCACCGGCAGGAAGTGGAACATCAGGTTCGGGTAGGCGACGTCCTCGTTGGACCGGACGAAGCCACCGCCTTCGAAGTGGTTGGTGGCCGCCGGGCCCTGGCGCCCGAGGAGCCACTGCAGGCCGATCAGCGGGTACCGCCACAGGTCCAGGTTCGGCTGCATGGACACCGGCTGGCTGCAGGCATGCTGGATGTACACCTCCAGGTGGTCCTGCAGGTTTTCGCCGACGCCGGGAAGGTCCACCACCGGCCGGATGCCCAGCGTCTTCAAGTGCCCGGCGTCGCCCACCCCGCTGAGCTGGAGCAGCTGCGGAGTGTTGATGGCTCCGCCGGACAGAATGACTTCACCGGCGTTGACGACGTGGGTCCTGCCGTTGCGGCGGAAGGTGACGCCGGTGGCCACGTTGCCCCTGAAGTTGACCTTGGTCACCAGGGCGCGGGTGAGGACGGTGAGGTTGCGGCGGTTCCTGTTCGGGCGCAGGTGGGCGCGGGAGGCCGAGAGCCGCTGGCCCTTGTGGACGTTGCGGTCGAAGGCGGCGAAGCCCTCCTGGCGGTAGCCGTTGACGTCGTCGGTCAGCGGGTATCCGGCCTCCTGGGCCGCCTTGAAGAAGGCCTGGAACAGGGGGTTGGTGGCAGGTCCGCGCTCCAGCACCAGCGGACCGTCGTGGCCCCGGAGTTCGTCGTCGGGGTCCGCGGCCAGGACGGTTTCCATCCGGTTGAAGTAGGGCAGGCAGTGGGCGAAGTCCCAGTTTTCCATGCCCGGGTCGGCACCCCAGCGCTCGTAGTCGAGCGGATTGCCGCGCTGGAAGATCATGCCGTTGATGGAGCTGGAACCGCCCAGCACCTTGCCGCGGGCGTGGGCGATCCTGCGGCCGTGCATGAAAGGCTCCGGATCGGACTCGTAGCGCCAGTCGTAGAAGGGGTTGCCGCTGGGGAAGGTCAGGGCGGCAGGCATCTGGATGAAGAGATCCCAGGGGTAGTCGCTGCGTCCGGCCTCGAGGACCAGGACGCTGCGGGTCCCTGACTCGCTCAGCCGGTTGGCGAGCACGGAGCCGGCACTTCCGCCGCCCACGATGACGTAGTCGTAGTTCATGTCTGTCATGCTGAAAACTCTCCTTCTGCCTGGTAAGGATCGGCCGTCGGGGCTCCTGGCCGTCCTACTTCCGCAAGCTGGCGGGACGCCGCGATGTCTTGGGAAGCTCCCGTGAATTGCGTACTGCGCAACGTGGTTCGCAATGTGACGTGAGTCATACGAAGGAGAGTAGTGGAGGTTGAACAAGTGTTCAAGACTTGTGGTTGAACAGATGTTCAAGAATAATGGCGCTCGCTGGCACCGGGGGAGGCTGGCCCCAGGACTTCTGAGGTTCGATGCCGGGTCTGTCCTGAAATCGTCCGGCAGGTTGGGCGCTGCTGCCCGCCGTCATCCGCTAAGCGGCGAAGGCGATTTCTTCCGTGCGGGCGATGCTTCTCTGGATGGCTGCCTTGTCTATGCCGAGGAGCGCTGTGAGCCACATGCCGTTTTGTACGACGACAATGTCGGCTGCCCGTTCCCGGCATTCAACCGGGGAAAGCCCGGGCTTCGCATTCCCTATCAGCGTCGCGAGCCCGTCAAGATACCGATCGAATGCCGCCGCATTGATCAGCCCAAAGTCTTCATCGGCCTGCGCGAGCGCCCAAAGGTGCAGACGCAGGGCCAGATAGTCTGTGGTCAGGAATTCCGGGCCGGCAACGCGCCGCAGGGCCTTGCGGAGCTGTTCGTCCGGGGGCGACGCCGGGTCGGGTGCGACCAGCATAAGGTCGTGCTCGTCGATCCGGTGCAGGGCTGCACGGATCAGGCTCGACTTATCTTCGTAGTAGTAGTTCACAAGTCCCAGTGCGACGCCGGCTTCGCGCGCTACGGCGCGCATGCTGACCCCTGAGATGCCGTGGCGCGAGAGCAGTTCCAGTGCCGCTTCGAGGATGCGCGACTGCCTGTCAACCTGTTCGCCGGAGTTCACGGTGCTTGTATCCACGCGGCCAGCCTATCGGCTCCCAGACACTTGGCGGTGTTCCCCGCGAAAAAGGGGAGCACCGGCCTCGATGGTTGCCGCTTGCCCCACGCCCGCCGGCGTGCACCGTTTGTGCTTCCTCCGCTGGGCAAGGCATCGGCGTCTCAGTCCGTTTCGGGGCGCCGGTAGGTGTTGACCAGGACTCCGGAGGACAGGGCGCGGGTTTCGGCCAGGGTGAGTCTGGCAGGTGTGAACCCGTCGGAGAACAACTTCTTGCCGGTGCCCAGCACCAGCGGATAGACGACGAGCCGGTACTCGTCGACCAGGCCGTGGCCGGCCAGCGTCCTGATCAGCTGGGTGCTGCCCCAGACGCGGATCTCACCGCCGGGCTGCGCCCGCAGCTCCTGCACCGCGGCCGGCACATCGGGGCCCAGGAGCTGCGAGTTCTGCCAGCCGAGCCCGGTCAGCGTGCGCGAGGCAACGTACTTGGGGATGCGGTTGTACCTCCTGGTCAGCTCCCCTTGGAAGCCCCCGGCATGCTCGTCCCACACGCCCCAGGAGCCGGCGAAGATCTCGTATGTCCGGCGGCCCAGCAGCAGCGCCTCGGTCCGGCTCTCCCACTCCCGGACGATCTGCCCGTCCTCCGCGGCCCCGTATGCGGCGTCGTAGTTGGCCGCCCAGCCGCCGTGCTCGAAGCCTCCGTCGCGGTCCTCGTCCGGGCCGCCGCCGCCTTGGACGACGCCGTCGAGGGTGATGAATGCCTGCACCACGATTGTGCCCATCTTGGCTTCTCCCTGGTCTGGTTCGGACTGTTGCCTTCTCCGCGGACGGCCTGGACCGAGTCGATACGGGAACCGGTGCGATGTCAAGGGTGGAGCCGCTCACGCACGGTGGGTGGACGGGGATCGTTCGCGCTGGTCAACGCATCCCCCCGCGTGCGGGACGGCCTGCGGCGCAGCCCGCATTAATCATTCAGTTTTACTAAACTATATCTGCAGTAGAATGCAATTGATCTAAAGCCCTAATGTCGCCATTATTGCTGCTGTAACTACCGGTTCGTGTACAGGGGAGATGGAATGCTGGCGGCGGTTCTGGGCTGGTTGGGAACGGTCGGAACTTTTATGGCGTACGCCATGG
Organism: Arthrobacter hankyongi; assembly: GCF_022012395.1. Lineage (GTDB taxonomy): Bacteria > Actinomycetota > Actinomycetes > Actinomycetales > Micrococcaceae > Crystallibacter > Crystallibacter hankyongi. Next base: position 60,316 of record NZ_JAKLTQ010000018.1, on the reverse strand, counting down.
TGTTGCGCGGCTGGCTCACCTCGGCGTCGCGTGCCTATGCGGCTCTCAACGCCGCCGGCGGCCTGATGGCCGGGACTGCCTGCGTGATCTACGGAGCCTGGCCGAGTGCGGCGTCCAATTTGGCCTGGGCTGCCCTGGGTGTTCATTCCATGGTCGGCATGTACCGCCGGCGCCGCCTGGAGCTCCGGGGGAACGGGAGCCCGGATCCTGCATCCGCGGCATGCCCGCCGGCCACGGTCCTCGGGGCTGCCCAGGCGGCCGGTGTTCCCCTTGGCCGGGCCGTGCCTGCCCAGGCTGTGGCCGAGCCGCACCGCAGTCCTGGCTGCATGGTCCCGCAGCTCCCCTGATTTGCCGGATCCGCCACGCCGCGGCAGTCCGCGGCAGCGGCCCGGTGCGCGGCGGCGGCGGTCAGGACGGTGCCCGGCGCTCAGGGTGCGCCGGAGCCACGGGCCGCGGCGCCACGGCCAGCGTATCGAACGCCGAAACGGATTCCCGGAGCAGGCGGGCGACGGTGTCCACCGGCCCGTTGGCTGAGTTTCGCCGGTCGAACCGCCGCAGCACGATGCGCCGCGTGCCGAGGCCAGGCACGTCCAGGACGTCGACGCCGTCCTGGACGACGCCGCTGAGCGCCAGGGCGGGGACGACGGCGACACCTTCCCCGGCGGCCACCAGGGCGAGGGCGGTGAGCGTCTCCTGGTACTGGTGGACCGTCTCCACCCGGGCGCCGGTCGACCGGCGGAGCCGGCCGATTACCGCGGCGTTGGCGGCCGACGGCTCGACACCGAGCCACGGAAGCGGCAGCCGGGCAAGGTCGACGTTCTCGGTGCCGAGCAGGGCCTCGGAGGGGACCACCAGCTTCCATGGCTCGTCCAGCAGGGGTTCCTCGAGCATGCCGGTCGGCAGCGAGCGTTGCTCGGCCGTGGCCGAGTCGAGTTCGACCACCACGGCGTCCAGCTCGCGCTGGCGGAGCAGCCGCATCAGCGCCGGAAGGTCGTCCTCAACGATTCGGATCTGCAGCTGCGGATACTGGCTGCGCCATTCGGGCAGGCGCGGGATCACGATCGTCCTCAGGAAGCTGGTGAATCCGCCCACCCGCACGACTCCGGCCAGCTCCGCCCCGCTTTCCATGCGCGCGCGGGCGGCGTTGAGCGCGCGTTCGATCTCCTCGGCGGCCTCTGCCATCGCCAGGCCGGCGGGCGTCAGCAGCGATCCCTTCGGCGTCCGCACGACCAAGGCATGCCCTGATTCGTCCTCCAACTTGTTCAGCTGCTGGGAGACGGCCGACGGCGTGAGCCGCAGCTCGTCGGCGGCGGCCAGCACTCCGCCCGTGCGGGCAATGGCCAGCAGCACGCGCAGCCGGCGCGGGTCGATTTCCATGTTTAGTATTCATAAACCATGTCTGTAGCACTACGCAATGGATCTAAAGGCCGGGCTGCCTAGCATGGTGGGGAAATGGAACTTCGGACACCAAGGCAGGCAACGGCTTCGCTGGCGGGGCCTCCGTCGGAACCTCGGAAACGCAACGTTTTCAGGCGGCTTTGGTGGTTCGGAGGAACAGCGGGGAAACCTGGCTCATGATCCTCTTGAACAACGTGTTCCGGCGCTGTGACCAGCCCTTTGACCATTGAGACGTACATCGTCGCGGCGGGCACCAGGCCAGGAAGTTTCCCGGGAACGGGGAGGACAACTACCCTGATGGAGGCTTCGAAGCGAGGCCTGTTGCGTCGTCCGTGGCCTACGCCTGACTGCCCGGAACGGTGGCCGAGGGCGACACGGTGCGGATCGAGTACTTCTGCCGGCGGATCAATGCCACCACGGTCCCCGAGCCTTGATGGATCCGGAAATGAAGAAGAGTCGAGCCTAGGGTGAAGCTACCGGGTGGGCGGCCGGGAAGCTGTTCGTGGCACCGCTCGTAATTTTTAGATGAGCGCGCGGCGAAGTGACCGGGGCAGCACGGCAGTCCGGGCCGGGCGACATGGACCGGGAGCCGCAGTTGCGTTGCCTTCAAGCTTCCACGGAGCCGATAGCCATCGTGTAGCAGACCGCTGTCCCTTCCAACGCGACGACGCCGTCGTCGCGCACGACCTGGGTTCTGATCTTGGTGACCGGTTTGTCCGGGTGAACCTCGGTGACTTCGACGATGCCTGTGATGACGTCACCGGGTCGGACGGGCGCCTTGAAGTCCCAGTTGACGTTCAGGAAAACGGTGCCCGGGCCGGGCAGTTCCTCCGCAACGACCGCGTTGAGGATCGCGCTGGTGACGCCGCCCTGCACGACGATTTCACCGAAACGCGATGCGCGGGCCGCATCCAGGTCGTAGTGCAGGGGGTTGCGGTCGCCGCTGATGTCGGTGAACCGGCTGATGTCGGCGGTGGTGACGGTGCGTGACAGTTGTGCCGTCTGCCCAACGGACAGATTCAAGGCGGGAGCGGTGGTTGTCATTGGACTTCCTTTCGGTAATTCGGTGGACCGCAGTGAGGGTTGGCAGGGCGGGCACACCCGGAACAGGGCCGGGCCGCAGGACCACGTGGTGCCATTCGACAGCGTTGGCGAAGAGGGGACGAATTGAATGGAATAGCGGTAAGGACCCGACGGCGGTTTGCGTCGTCAAGGCTGTGCTCGCGAAGCGTCGGTGGACGCTGTCGCTTGGGGATGTCGGGGAGACCCCGGAACCGGCAATCCCCGAGGCGCGACGGGGCACCAGTCTGCGCTGATGGTGAGCGCGCCCGCCGCCGACCCGATTGGCCGCCCACCCTCCGGCAAAAGCCGCAAGACGCCGTCGGTGACCATCGTCGCGAAAACGTCAGGTCGATGTCAACGCCCCGACCGGCACCGACGCTCTTGTGACTGGGAGGCAGAACGACGGGAAGCCAGGTGCAGAGCGCAGACAGTTCGCATCCGTACAACGAATTTATGCCAAGGGATAGCCAACCAGCGGTCATAAAACTAGGGTGTAAATAAACACCCTAAATAAACTTCCATGTTGAAGGTAGCGCTTTCCAGGCCTCTTTCAAGCAGACATTTGCACCCCCGTCCGCGTCCATTAAGCCGGAGGGAGTCCGCCGGCCATCCGCACTTCCCAAACAACAGCAAGGTAGGTTTCATGAGACGAGCAAAGATCGTGGCGACTTTCGGCCCCTCGGTGGCTAGTTACGACAACACGCTGGCGGTTATCGAGGCTGGCGTGGATGTGGTGCGTATGAACATGAGCCACGGCGACCACGCCGTACACGACAACACGTACATCAACGTCCGCAAGGCCGCGGCCGAGCTGGGCCGCACCGTCGCCGTGATGGCGGACCTGCAGGGCCCGAAGATCCGGCTGGGACGTTTCGCGGAAGGCCCGCACATCCTCTCAGCCGGGGATACCTTCACCATCACGACGGACGATGTGGAGGGCACCGCGCAGTTGTGCTCCACGACCCACAAGGGCCTGCCCCAGGACGTCCGCCCCGGGGACACCCTGCTGATCGACGACGGCAAGGTGGCCCTGCGCGCCATTGAGGTCACCGCTACTGATGTCGTCGCCGAGGTGACGGTGGCCGGGACCGTGTCGAACAACAAGGGCATCAATCTTCCCGGCGTGGCCGTCAATGTGCCGGCCCTGAGCGTGAAGGATGAAGAGGACCTGCGCTGGGCCATCCGCCGCGGCGCGGACTTCATCGCCCTGTCCTTCGTGCGAAGTGCCGCCGACGTCACCCGGGTGCACGAGATCATGGAGGAGGAGGGCCGCCGGGCTCCGGTAATCGCGAAGATCGAGAAGCCGCAGGGCGTGGATGCGCTGGAGGAAATCGTCGATGCCTTCGACGGGATCATGGTGGCCCGGGGTGACTTGGGCGTGGAGCTGCCTCTCGAGGACGTGCCCGTGGTCCAGAAGCGCGCGGTCGAATTGGCCCGCCGGTGGGCCAAGCCGGTGATCGTTGCCACCCAGGTGCTCGAATCCATGATCGAGAACCCGAGGCCTACCCGCGCCGAGGCTTCCGACTGTGCCAACGCTGTGCTCGACGGCGCGGACGCCGTTATGCTCTCGGGCGAAACGAGCGTGGGCAGGTACCCCGTGGAGACCGTGCGGACCATGGCCCGGATCATGGAATCCACTGAGGAGCACGGACTCGACCGGATCCCGCCCCTGGGTAGCGAGCCCAGGACGCGTGCCGGTGCGATTACCCGCGCTGCCGTGGAGATCGCGTCCCAGCTGGAGGCCCGGACCATCTGCGCCTTCACCCAGTCCGGCGATACCGCCCGGCGGCTCTCCCGGCTCCGGCCAACCCGCCCGGTCCTGGCCTTCTCGCCCACCGAGCAGGTCCGCAACCAGTTGGCACTGGTGTGGGGCATCCAGCCGATGCTGGCCGAAGAGGCTGCCCACACCGATGAGATGACCCGCCAGGTGGACCGTGTGCTGCTGGAGAAGGAACTGGCGCTGCCCGGCGAACTCGTGGTGATCGCCGCCGGATCCCCGCCCGGCGTGGCCGGATCCACGAACCTTGTCAAAGCCCATAAAGTCGGCGACCTCGGAGATGCCGGCCTGGTTCGCTGAACTCTACCTGGTTGCCCCAGGCCGTCCCGTCACTTTCGGGGCGGGTCCGCAGCATGCCCGAGGCCCTCCGGGCGCCCTCATCTGCTTAGCTGAGCAGATGGGAGAGGGCGGTCACGACGCCGTGTTCCTCGTTTGTCGGTGCGATGTAGCGGGCGCGGGAACGCACGAGCGGGTGCGCGTTGCCCATGGCGAACGACAGGTCGGCGTGGTCGAGCATTTCGAGGTCGTTCAGGTAGTCGCCGAACACGGCCGTTTGTGCGGCCGTCACGCCCAGAGCCTGTTGGAGTTGCTGCACGGCGCGTCCCTTGTTGGCACCCTGGGGCATGATATCGATCCAATGCTTACCGGAGACGGCGATCTGATGGCTGGCCTCCAGCGGAGCGAAGATGCTTCTCGTGGTGGACTCGACACCGGCGAGGTCGTAGATCGCGAGCTTGAGGACATCATCGGTGACCGTGGTCAGGTCCCCGACCGCGGTGAGCTGGGCGTAGTATCTTTCTGCCTCGGTGATAAATTCCGTGTCGCGTCGTTCGATATAGGCGCTGCGGCGGCCGCAGACGACCAGGCCAAGATCGCGGGCCGGTTCCGTTGCGTCGCGTACCTTGTGGATGACGTCCTTGACTGTGGGCACATCGATGCAGGTGGCGCAGAGCACGTCCCCGTCGCGGACAACGAGGGTGCCGTTCTCGGCGATGAAGGGGGTTCCTGCCGGTGCTTGGGCGAACATCCGGGCCAAGGTGGCGTACTGGCGGCCGCTGGCGGGCACGAATGTGATGCCGCGGGCGTTCATCCGCTCCAGCAGTGGCCAGAATGTCGCCGGAACGGCACCGTCACCGGCCAGCAGCGTGCCGTCCAGATCGGAGACCACCAGCCGCACATCGTGAGACGTGCGGGGGATCGAGGACCAAAAACGGGCGGTCATCACCCACCCCGCTTCGCTGGGCGAGCGGCCGTGCGATCGGCAATGCCCTGCGGGCCCGCCGCCGGACGAGGACGGCGGTGACCGCGGCCGAAGGTAACCGGCAACGTCACCACCGAGAGGCCTGGCCTGCGATCAACTCCAGTCATCGTGGATGCTCCCAGGCCAAGGCAGCCTTTGCCGCTGAGTCTTACGCTACACATGGTCCTTATCGTGACACATCGGAGTGAAGCCTTATCGGAGCGGCCCCCGTTAGTTCCATGAAGCAGATGCTGAAATACCACCTAAAAGTGTAGGTTCCACTGCCTTATGGAGGAGTTTTTCCCAGCCCATGCGGCTGTAAGAGTGGATGTGGCGGGCTTTTCCAAGACCGGGACCTATGTGGGGAGCACACCCGGTAGCCGCCTGGGGTACGGACCCGTTCAGCGCAAGTGCCCCGACCATCGCCAACACGTCGGTAATTTCCGTCCCGGGGGGACGGCTCGGGAGGACTCAAACCAAGATGGGAACACTCACCTACGCTGCCAGCGGTGCCGCGAAGCACGCGATCGCTCAGCACATCACCAGCCTGGTCGATGACAAGGTCGCCACGAGGATTTTCGCCAAGGATTACACGTTGTGGGGCGCTGAGGCTGAGCCTGAGTCGGCGATCCGTCTCGGCTGGGTGGAGGCTCCGGCTATGTCCCGACCGCTAATTGGGGACATCCTGGAACTTCGCGATGCGCTGCGCGCCGAAGGTGTCTCCCGCATCGTCCTTTGTGGCATGGGGGGTCCTCTTTGGCGCCCGAGGTCATTGCCGCAACCGCCGGCGTCCAGTTGACCGTGCTGGACAGCACCGATCCTGAACAGGTCGGCGCTGCCCTGTCGGTCCGGCTGGCGGAGACGGCAATCGTCGTATCCTCCAAGTCCGGCGCTACCGTTGAGACAGATTCCCACCGCCGGGTGTTCGAGAAGGCGTTTAGCGACGCAGGCATCGATCCCAAGCGCCGCATAATAACCGTCACCGATCCGGGCACTCCCCTGGACGTGGCTTCCCGGGAAGCAGGCTACCGCGCGGTCTTCAACGCCGACCCCAACGTCGGTGGCCGGTTCTCCGCGCTGACAGCGTACGGCCTGGTCCCATGCGGCCTCGCCGGCGTCGATATCAAGGCATTCCTGGACGAGGCCGAGGAAGCGGCCAGGATCCTCAACCAGGATTCGGCCGAAAACATCGGTCTCGCCTTAGGCCTGGCCTTTGGGCGCACCATCCCGTTGCGCAACAAGGTCGTCATCGTTGAGGACGGCTCGGGCATGGTGGGCTTCCCCGCTTGGGCCGAGCAGCTTATCGCAGAATCCACGGGCAAACTTGGCACGGGCGTCCTGCCGGTGGCCGCCGGTCCAAATGCTCCGGAAATCACCTCCGGCGCTGAGGACCTGCTCGTGGTCCGGCTCGTGAGCCCGGATGCCGACGTTGCATTGGGGGAGAACGAGGTCGCCATCGCCGGCGGCCTCGCCAACCAGATGATGGTGTGGGAATTCGCCACCGCTGTGGCCGGCCGCCTGCTGGGCATCAACCCCTTCGACCAGCCCGACGTCGAAGCCGCGAAAGCGGCTGCCCGCGGGTTGTTGGACGCGCACCACGGGTTCACTGCCCCGACCTTTACCGATGGCGCCGTGGAAGTCCGCGGTGGCGACTGGCTCGGTCCGGTCGCTACGGTCACCGACGCAGTGCAGGCCCTTCTGGCCAGGCTGGGCCCGGATGGCTACCTGAGCGTGCAGGCCTACCTGGACCGCCTCTCTTACGCTCCCTTGGAGGGAATCCGGGCTGAGCTCGCCGCGGCGAGCAGCCGGCCGGTGACTTTCGGCTGGGGCCCACGGTTCCTTCACTCCACCGGCCAGTTCCACAAGGGCGGCCCGGCGATCGGCGTGTTCCTGCAGATCACGGCGGTTGCGAACCTGGACGTTGCTATCCCCGGACGCCCATTCACCTTCGGTGAGCTAATCGCTGCGCAGGCTGCCGGCGACGCGAAGGTGCTGGGCGAACATGGCCGTCCCGTCCTGCGCCTGCACCTGACGGACCGGGCAGCAGGCATTGACCAACTCCGATCCGTTTTCTCGTCCCTGCCCCATCTGGCGGCATCCGTTACCGGAAGCTAAGGCAATGCCAGGCACGCTAACCGACAGGAGGCCGGAAGATTGTGGTGATGGCCTGTCGGAGCGCTTGCGCTTCTTCGCGCGCTCATCCGGACAGTCCGGGGCGGAAATGCCCGCCCCGCCCGAAAGTGTAGTCAGAACCGTCAGAAAACAGTGTTATCCCTACCCGTTTGGTTCGGGATTATGGATATCAACCAGAAGCATCCGCGCGGCCTATACCGGCCGATGACCGACTTGAAGGGGATAATGTGAATCCGACAGCAAATGCGACGCAGACCTTGTCCAGCGCGACACGTGCAGTGTCAAATCCCGAAGCAGCGACATTGGACTGGACGTCCGAGGACCGGCGTGCCGTGGACACAATCCGTGTGTTGGCCGCCGATGCGGTGGAGAAGGTCGGCAACGGCCATCCCGGCACCGCCATGAGCCTGGCCCCGGCCGCGTATCTGCTCTTCCAGAAGCTGATGCGCCACGACCCCCGGGACCCGGACTGGCTGGGACGCGACCGCTTCATCCTGTCGCCGGGCCACTCGTCGCTGACCCTCTACATCCAGCTGTTCCTCTCCGGCTACGGCCTGGAGCTCAAGGATCTCGAGGCGCTGCGCACGTGGGGTTCATTGACGCCGGGCCACCCGGAATACAAGCACACCCCGGGTGTGGAAATCACCACCGGTCCGCTGGGCCAGGGACTTGCGTCGTCGGTCGGGTTCGCATACTCCCAGCGCCGGATGCGCGGCCTGTTCGACTCCGCTGCTGCTGCCGGCACGTCCCCGTTTGACCACACCATCTGGGTCATTGCGTCCGACGGCGACATCCAGGAAGGCGTCACGTCCGAAGCTTCCTCACTGGCCGGACACCAGGAACTGGGCAACCTCGTGGTGGTCTACGATGAGAACCACATCTCCATTGAGGACGACACGGACATCGCCTTCACCGAAGATGTCCTGAAGCGCTACGAGTCCTACGGCTGGCACACCCAGCGCGTGGACTGGACCAAGACCGGCGAATACGTCGAAGACGTCCACGAGCTCTACTCCGCACTGCTGGCGGCGAAGGCCGAGACGTCCAAGCCGTCCATCATCTCGCTGCGCACCATCATCGGCTACCCCTCGCCGAAGAAGCAGAACACCGGCAAGATCCACGGCTCGGCCCTGGGCGCCGAAGAAGTCGTGGCCCTGAAGGAGGTGCTGGGCTTCGACCCGGCCAAGTCCTTCGACGTGGACCAGGAAGTGCTGGCCCACGCCCGCAAGGTCCTGGACCGCGGTGCGGCTGCCCGTAAGGAATGGGAAGAATCCTTCGCCGCCTGGCAGTTGGCCAACCCCGAGGGTGCCGCGTTGCTGGAGCGGATCGAAGCCAAGCAGCTTCCGGCCGGACTCGATGCCGTCCTGCCGTCCTTCGAAGCGGGCAAGGATGTCTCCACCCGCGCCGCGTCCGGCAAGGTCCTGAACGCGATCGGCCCGGTCATGCCCGAGCTGTGGGGCGGTTCGGCCGACCTCGCCGAGTCCAACAACACCACGATCGAGGGATCGCCGTCGTTCATTCCGGCCTCCCGTTCCACGGAGGCGTGGAAGGGCAATCCATACGGCCGGGTCCTGCACTTCGGTATCCGCGAGCACGCGGCTGCATCGATCGTGAACGGCATCTCGCTGCATGGGCGGACCCGCGCGTTCTCCGGCACGTTCCTGATCTTCAGCGACTACCAGCGCCCGGCCATCCGCCTCTCCGCCCTCATGGGCGTCCCGTCCATCTATGTGTGGTCGCACGATTCCATCGGCCTGGGCGAGGATGGACCCACCCACCAGCCGGTGGAGCAGCTTTCCACCCTGCGTGCGATCCCCGGCCTGGACGTCGTCCGTCCGGGCGATGCCAACGAGGTCGGCGTCGCGTGGAAGACCATGCTGGAGAACCATGAGAACCCGGCAGGCCTCGTGCTGACCCGCCAGAACATCCCGACCTTCGCCCGCGGCGAGGGAACAGCCGAGGGTGATACCTTCGCTTCCCCGGCCGGTGTGGCCAAGGGCGGCTACGTGCTGGCCGAGGCATCCAGGGACGGCGCCACCGTTCCGGCCGACGTCATCCTGATTGCCACCGGCTCCGAGGTCCAGCTGGCCGTGGCGGCCCGTGAAGCCTTGCAGGCGGACGGGATCGCCACCCGTGTCGTCTCCATGCCGTGCGTCGAGTGGTTCAACAAGCAGGACGCTGCCTACCGCGAGTCCGTGCTTCCCGTCGCAGTGAAGGCCCGTGTCTCCGTCGAGGCCGGCCTGGCCTTGGGCTGGAAGGAATTCGTTGGCGACGCCGGCCGTTCCGTCAGCCTTGAGCACTTCGGCGCCTCGGCAGATTACAAGCGCCTGTTCCAGGAGTTCGGCATCACCGCAGAAGCAGTCACTGCCGCAGCCAGGGACTCCCTCGCCGCTGCAGGCAACTAATCCTTCAGCTGCACGCGGCCGGCGCCGCGGGACGGCCCTGCGGGCGTCCGGCGCCGGCCGCGTGTCCACTGTCCACCATTTCCGAAGGAAGAAGCAGAGCCATGACCAATGCAACACCCACCGCCCAGCTTTCCGACGCCGGTGTGTCCATCTGGCTGGACGACCTCTCCCGCGAACGGCTCGCCAGCGGCAGCCTGCAGAAGCTCATCGACGAAAAGAACGTCGTCGGCGTGACCACCAACCCGTCCATCTTCCAGGCCGCCATCACTTCCGGCACGGACTATGCATCAAAGATCGCCGGCCTCGCCGCGCAGGGCGCCAGTGTCGAGGACACTATCTTCGAGATCACCACCACCGACGTCGCGGACGCCTGCGACCTGTTCGCCCCGGTAGCCGCCGCCACCAAGGGCGTCGACGGCCGGGTCTCCATCGAGGTCGACCCGCGCCTGGCGTGGGACACCGAAGGCACGATTGCCGAGGCCAAGCGCCTCTACAAGAAGGTCGACAAGGACAATGTCCTGATTAAGATCCCGGCAACGCTCGAAGGCCTTGAAGCCATTACCGCTGTGCTGGCTGAAGGCATCAGCGTGAACGTGACCCTGATCTTCTCGTTGGAGCGCTACCGGGCCGTCATCAACGCCTTCCAGGCCGGTCTGGAGCAGGCCCGGGAAAACGGCCACGACCTGTCCAGAATCCACTCGGTGGCCTCGTTCTTCGTCTCACGCGTCGACACCGAGATCGACAAGCGGCTGGACGCCAACGGCAGCGACGAAGCCAAGGCACTCAAGGGCAAGGCAGGCGTCGCCAATGCCCGCCTTGCCTATCAGGTTTACGAGGGGATGTTCTCCACCGAGCGCTGGGCAGCCCTGGCCGAAGCCGGCGCACTCCCGCAGCGTCCCCTGTGGGCCTCCACCGGCGTGAAGGACCCGGCCTACCCGGACACCCTGTACGTCACCGGACTCGTCGCCGCCGACGTCGTGAACACGATGCCCGAAAAGACCCTTGACGCCACCTTCGACCACGGCGTCGTCACCGGTGACACGATCACCGGCACCTACGAGGAAGCGAACAGTGTGCTCAACGCCCTCGAACGCCTCGGCGTTTCCTACAACGAGGTCGTCGCACTCCTCGAATCCGAAGGTCTGGAGAAGTTCGTGACCAGCTGGAAGGAACTCCTCGCCGACGTCGAAAGCGCCCTTGCCACCGCACGGAAGGCCCCCTGACCCACACGGCGCATCTGGACCACGCTGCGGGGTCCTGATGCCGAATCCGCCCTCCGTGCCGGCCAGGCGTGGAGATCCTTGGGATCTCCACGCCTGGCCGCCGGGACCACCGCTACTGAAAGACAGACACCATGCCCGTTTCACCCCTGAAGTGCTGCATTAACCCCAGCATCCTCTCGGCCGACTTCGTCAACCTCGAGGCCGAACTGGCCCGGGTCAGCAACGCCGATGCCGTGCACGTGGATGTCATGGACAACCACTTTGTGCCGAACCTGACCATCGGCCTGCCCGTCGTGGAACGGCTGCAAAAGGTCAGCCCCGTGCCGTTGGACGCCCACCTGATGATTGCCAACGTGGACCGCTGGGCGCCGCAGTTCGCCGGCGCCGGCCTGAGCTCGGTGACCTTCCACGTCGAGGCCTCCGACGCCCCAATCAAGCTCGCCCGCGAGCTTCGCGCCCGCGGGGCCAAGGCGGGCATGGCCCTGCGTCCGGCCACCCCGGTGGAACCGTACCTGGACATGCTCCCCGAACTGGACATGCTGTTGATCATGACGGTTGAGCCGGGCTTCGGCGGCCAGGCATTCCTGGACGTCATGCTGCCCAAGATCCGCCGTGCCCGCGCGGCGGTCGAGGGTTCCGGAGTGGACGTGGCTATCCAAGTCGACGGCGGCATCACGGAGGAAACCATCACCCGCGCCGCGGAGGCCGGAGCCAACGTCTTCGTGGCCGGATCGGCCGTGTACGGCAAGCCGTCGCCGTCCGACGCCATCGAGTCACTGCGCGCGAACGGCCAGCTCGCCTTCGCCCACAACACCGCACCCCAACCAGCCTGAAGGACCACTTATGCGCGTTCACATCGCAACCGACCATGCCGGCATGGAGCTCAGCGCCCACCTCATCGCAGCACTGTCCGCAAAGGGCTACCAGATGGTGGACCACGGGCCTGCAGCCTACGACGCCGAGGACGACTACCCGTCATTCTGCATCAAGGCGGCTTCAGCCGTCGTGACCGACCAGGCCGCGGGCGTGGAGGCCCTCGGAATAGTGCTGGGCGGCTCGGGCAACGGCGAGCAGATCGCCGCTAACAAGGTCGCAGGCGTGCGGGCAGCCCTGGCCTGGAACCTCGACACGGCCAAGCTGGCCCGTGAGCACAACAATGCCAACGTGGTGGCAGTGGGCGGCCGCCAGCACACCGTTGAGGAAGCCACCGAACTGATCGAGGCATTCCTGACAGAACCGTTCAGCAATGCCGAGCGCCATAATCGCCGCATCGGCAAGATCGCCACCTATGAAACCACCGGCGAGATTGTCGAGTAATTTGGCGCTTCACCGCACCGGCCTTGCTGGCTCGAATCCCGAGCCACGGCCCTTGGACCTGCGAGGACCCGACTCGTCCCGGTAAGCGGGGCCATAGACGAAACCCAGCATAGGAGTCAGCATGCCCATTGCAACCCCGGAGATCTACACCGAGATGATCGACCGCGCAAAGGCGGGCGGCTTCGCGTTTCCGGCCGTGAACGTGACATCCTCGCAGACGCTGAACGCCACCCTCCGTGGCTTCGCCGAAGCCGAGTCCGACGGCATCGTCCAGGTCTCCACCGGCGGCGCGGCCTACTGGTCGGGCGCCTCCACCAAGGACATGGTTGCAGGTTCCCTCGGCTTCGCCGCCTTCGCCCGCGAAGTAGCCGGGAACTACAACGTCAACATCGCCCTGCATACCGACCACTGCCCCAAGGACAAGCTGGACGGCTTCGTCCTGCCCCTGCTGGCGGCCTCCGAAGCCGAGGTCAAGGCCGGCCGCGACCCCCTGTTCAACTCGCACATGTGGGACGGTTCCGCCGAGACCCTGCAGGAAAACCTGCGCATCGCCCGCGCGCTGCTGGAGCGCACGGCCGCCGCCAAGATGATCCTTGAGGTCGAAATCGGCACCGTGGGCGGCGAAGAGGACGGCGTTGAGAACGAGATCAACGACAAGCTCTACACCACAGTCGAAGACGCCTTGGCCACAGTCGAAGCCTTGGGCGCCGGCGAGAACGGCCGATACATCACGGCCCTGACCTTCGGCAATGTCCACGGCGTCTACAAGCCCGGCGGCGTGAAGCTGCGCCCGGAGATCCTCAAGGACATCCAGGCCCAGGTGGGTGCCGAGCTCGGTAAGGACAGGCCGTTCGACCTCGTGTTCCATGGCGGGTCCGGCTCCTCGGACCAGGAGATCGCCGACGCCGTCGCCTACGGCGTGATCAAGATGAACATCGACACGGACACCCAGTATGCCTACACGCGTGCGGTTGCGGACCATATGTTCCGCAACTACGACGGCGTGCTGAAGGTCGACGGCGAAGTGGGCAACAAGAAGACCTACGATCCCCGTGTCTGGGGGGCGTCCGCCGAAGCCGGCCTGGCTGCCCGGGTCGTCGAGGCCGCCAGGCAGCTTGGTTCAGCCGGAAAGACCTTCTAAGTTCCGGTAAGTGAAGGCCCGAAAGCCACCTGCTCCTGCCTGCTGCGGAACCGTGTCCGCCGGGGGTGGAGAAGCCGGTGGCATGCACCGCGGTTCGACGCGCTGCGTCGCAGAGGAGAAAACCGGGCACTTTTCCGCCGATGACCCGTATCACAATTCGGTCCGTTGGTCCTACGGCAGTCCCGTCCTTACCGAACCTTGTTGTAACGGAGTAGGGTTTTTCTTCGTCGTGAAATTTCCATCGCGCAGCGGATAACCCAGGCCAGGGTAAATGGGGGAGTGGTGGGCCATCCCTGAGGCGCTTTGCAGCCTGGGACGGGCCCCAGGGGTCAGCCGAACAGGACCGCGGCTTCGTCGTAGCGCTGCTGCGGAACAACCTTCAGTTGGCCCAGGGCCTCCTGGAAGCCCACGTGTTCCCGACTTGGCTCATTTAGTGCCTATGGTGTTGGCGGGCGGCCGTGATGATGGCGCCGATCTCCGGGGGTGCCGGGTCTTCGGCGGTGACGGTCTGGTTGCCGACCTGGATCTGGATGGTCCGGTAGCGGCGCAGGGTCTTCACGAGCCGGCGGATGGACCAGCCGGTGGCGGCTTCGAGCCAGCGGCTGACGGCGAGGGCGGCGAACACGATGGTCAGGTGCGCGTCGATCGACTCGCGGGTGTGGTGGTAGATGGGCCGGGCCGCGAGGTCGCTCTTGGACATGCGGAACGATTTCCCGGCCTGGTAGAGCCGGTGGTAGGCGGCGATGACCTGCCCGGCCGGCCAGTCGACCAGGTTCGTCACGTACCCCTTGATTCCGGCCAGGGCCCGCGCCTTGGCCTCCAGGTCGCGGTTCACGGCCCGGTCGCCGCCGGTCAGCTTCACGAACCGGTTCCGCTTCACGGACGTCTTCCCGGCGACGGCCGCCTCGGCCTTGGCGATCTGCTGGTCGATGCCGTGCAGGGTGCGGCGGGCGTTGTCGGCGGAGTACCGGTAGTAGAACACGTGGTCCCAGCGCTTGTCGGTGGGGCCGGCCGGCCACGGCTGGGCGAACACGTGCCCGTCCGGGAAGTCCCGGCCCGGGTGCTCCTTGCGCCACCGGTCGATCACGTACGGGACTGCCGGGATCTTCGCGCCCAGGATGAAGGAGAGCCCTTCGGCTTCGAGCAGCTTCTTGTTGGCGTCGGAGACCATGCCCGCGTCGGCGACCACGACCACGTCGGTGAGCCGGTGCGCGGCCATGAACGAGCGGATCACCGGCAGCATCGTGGCGGTCTCGGCCTTGTTGCCCTCGAATGCCTCGATCATCAACGGGAACCCGTCCGCGTCGGCGAGGAGGCCGACGGTGATCTGCGGCTCCAGCCGGCGCTCCTTCGAGAACCCCGGTTCGCGGAACCCGTCTCCTTCATGCGCTTCGAAATACAGGGTCGTGACATCGTAGAGGACCACCGTGGCCGGCCCCAGCCCCACGTGGTCCGCGTTCACGGCGGCGATCTTCTGTCGAAACTCCGGCTTCGCGTAGGCCGGCAGCCGGCGTTTGACCGTCGGATACGACGGCGCCGGAATCCCTGCCTCCTCCAGCACCCGGGCGGCCTCGAGCTTGCTGGTCGGCTCGATGATCCGGGCCAGCACAAGCCGGCGGAACACATCCCCGTCCTCCTCACCGGCCACGGCCGCGAACCCGAGCCGGTGGTAGGCCAGTTCCAGCAGGTCCCACAGCACGCCCATCCGGGACGCGGTGATTGGCACGGCCGCAGCCGGGTCTTCCAGGCCCAGGTCCAGCTGCGGCTGCCGCGCGGCAAGCTTCTGCTCCGCCGCGGCCAGCAGCAGCTCGTACTCGGCGTCCGTGTGCGCGGATCCGACATGCCCGGATCCCGCTGCCCGCGCCGGTGCGAGTACACGATCTGCACCGCCCGCGCCCCCGACGCGGTCTTCACGGTACGGATGTGAGGCGCCATCACCCCAGAATACGGCCCGCTTAGTGCACAAATTCCGCGCCGACAGCCACCAAAACCCCACGTCACAGACCCTCAAGCCGCCAGAGGCCACCTTTGTGAGCCAAGTCAGGTCACAATTCGGTCCGTTGGTCCTACGGCAGTCCCGTCCTTACCGAACCTTGTTGTAACGGAGTAGGGTTTTTCTTCGTCGTGAAATTTCCATCGCGCAGCGGATAACCCAGGACAGGGTAAATGGGGGAGTGGTGGGCCATCCCTGAGGCGCTTTGCAGCCTGGGACGGGCCCCAGGGGTCAGCCGAACAGGACCGCGGCTTCGTCGTAGCGCTGCTGCGGAACAACCTTCAGTTGGCCCAGGGCCTCCTGGAAGCCCACGTGTTCGATGTGCGTTCCCTTCAGCGCCACCATGGTGCCCCAGAAACCCTCCACCACCGAGTCGATGGCGGCCATGCCCAGACGGGTGGCCAGGACCCGGTCAAACGCCGACGGCACGCCGCCGCGCTGGATGTGACCCAGGATGGTGGTGCGCGTTTCGATGCCGGTGCGGGCTTCCAGCTCCGGGGCCAACTGATCCGCGATACCGCCCAGCCGGGGACGGCCAAAGGTGTCCAGGCCGCGCTCGGAGTGCGGGGTTTCCATGTGCTCCGGAACAAACCCTTCGGCCACCACTACCAGCGGTGCGCGCCCGCGGGCGTGGGCCTCCTTCACCCACTGGGTGATCTGGTCGATGCTGACCTTCTGTTCCGGAATGAGGATGGCCTGGGCGCCGGCCGCCATGCCCGCGTGCAGCGCGATCCAGCCCACGTGCCGGCCCATTACTTCGGCGATCATGCACCGGTGGTGGGATTCTGCAGTGGTGCGCAGCCGGTCGATGGCTTCCGTGGCGATCTGCACGGCGGTGTCGAAGCCGAAGGTGTAATCCGTCGCGTCAAGATCGTTGTCCACAGTCTTGGGAACACCCACGATTTTTAGCCCTGCGTCCGTCAGCCGTTTGGCCGCGGCGAGGGTTCCCTCACCGCCGATCGCGATGATGGCGTCGATGCCCAGCCGGTCCATGTGGTCCTTGATGACCTCGAGGCCGCCGCCGTTTTCAAAGGGGTTGGTGCGGGACGTGCCAAGAATGGTGCCGCCCTGCTTGGCGATCCCCCGGACCATGCTGCGGGGGAGGTCGATGATGTCGCCCTCGACGACGCCACGCCAGCCATCAAGGAAACCCACGAATTCGTGACCGTGGATGGCAATGCCTTTGAGGACGGCGCCGCGGATCACCGCGTTCAGTCCGGGGCAGTCGCCTCCGCTGGTGAGAATTCCAATTTTCATGTTTCGGCTCAATCCTGGGGAGAAGGTGTACAGGCAAAGCGTCAGGCTGAGCTTACCTAAATGTGTGGTGGGAGGTGTGGAGTATGTCACAAACCAGTGGATGCTAGGCCGAGCCCAAGGCGGCAAGCACCGACATGGCCTCCTCAACGACACCCGCCGGGGGGAAGGACGGCCGCTTCACGCCGGCCATCTCTTCCAAGACGCGGACCACCTGGCAGCTGTAACCGAACTCGTTGTCATACCAGACGTAGAGGACCAGGTTCTTGTCCGTGGCAACGGTCGCGAAGCCGTCTACGATGCCGGTACGGCGGGAACCGACGAAGTCGGTGGAGACCACCTCGGGTGAGTCAACGTAGTCGATCTGCTTGCGCAGGTCCGAGTGCAGCGACATCTCCCGCAGGAAGTTATTGACCTCGTCCTTGGTGGTCCCGTTTTCCAGCCTGAGGTTCAGGATGGCCAGGGAAACGTCCGGGGTGGGGACCCGGATGGAGCTGCCGGTGAGCCTGCCCAGCAGTTCGGGCAGGGCCTTGGCTACCGCCTTGGCGGCACCGGTTTCGGTAATCACCATGTTCAGCGCGGCGGAGCGGCCGCGCCGGTCGCCCTTGTGGAAGTTGTCGATCAGGTTCTGGTCGTTGGTGAACGAGTGGACAGTTTCCACGTGGCCGTGGATTACGCCGAACCTGTCGTTGATGGCCTTCAGCACCGGTGTGATGGCATTCGTGGTGCAGGACGCCGCGGATACGATCCGGTCCGAGTCCTTGATGGTGCCGTGGTTGATGCCGTGGACGATGTTCTTCAATTCGCCCTTGCCTGGAGCGGTCAGCAGCACCCGTGCCACACCCTTGCTCCGCAGATGCTGGGACAGGCCTTCCGCATCACGCCAGCGGCCGGTGTTGTCCACTACCAGGGCATTGTTGATGCCGTAGGCCGTGTAGTCGATGGTGGCAGGGTCGTCCGCGTAGATGACCTGCACCCGGACACCGTTGGCCGTGATGGTGTTGGCATCCTCGTTGATCTGGATGGAGCCTTCGAAGGAACCGTGAACCGAGTCGCGGCGCAGGAGGCTTGCGCGCTTGGACAGGTCGTTATCGGATCCGCGGCGGACGACAATGGCTCGCAGGCGCAGCCCGTGGCCACCACCGGCCTTTTCGATCAGGAGGCGGGCCAGCAGCCGGCCGATCCGGCCGAAGCCGTAGAGCACGACGTCGGTGCTGGTACGGTCGTTGTCGCCGCGTTTGCCCACGATCCCGGCGAGCTCGGCACGAAGGAACTCCTCCAGAGTGGCCCCGTTTCCCTCTTCCTTGAACTTCTGGTTCAGGCGCGCGAGATCGATCGCGGCCGCACCGAGCTCCAGCCGTGCCAAAGCGTTCAGCAGCGGGGCAGTCTCCTCCGGGCGCAATTCGTCCTTACTGATCCGCCGCGCGAAACGGTGCGCCTTGAGGATGTTCATGGTGGACTTGTTGACCAGGCTCCGGCCATGGATGCTGGTCACCACGTTATTTTCGCGGTACAGCCGACCGATCACCGGAATCATGGCCTCGGCGAGGGCCTGCCGGCCCATCCACGTATCAAGACTGGAATCTGAGGTGTGTAGCATCGCGCTGCCTTTCCAAAAAAGGGTCTCAACCTCCAGAGGTGGGGCTGACATCCATCGTCCTGTCATTTGCGGGTGGGGGAAACGCTGATTTGGGGTGGTTTAAGCTACCCGTTTTGATAGGCCGACGCTGCATGGATAGTCCCGGACGCCGGCGGGATGAATGAGCCCGCTGCATCCGTTCCCTCCGCAGCGGCGACCGAACCAGGACTGCGACGGCGGCACCTTCATCCCCTTGCCGGTATCCCGCTGGCTCCAGGTTGCCTTACGCGCCAGGTATGTGGGGGCCGGCGTTTTCGCGCCGCCACATACCGCCTTCGGCGGTTCCGTCATCGATAAGCCGCGTGATGATTTTCCCGCGTCCCCCCGGCACCGGAAGGAACGATTTAAAGGCGCCCGGCACCTGGCGGGCTCGAAAGCGAGTAATTGGCCCCCTGTTCTTCACGGAGGCAGCCGCCCAAGCCTGCTTGCACAGCCCAGTGGCGCACGCGAGCAACGTCGTCCTGGATCTGGTCCACGAGCTCAGCCGTACCAGCGAATTTGCGTTGAGGACGGATAAGGGTGCGCAGCGTCACCACAACGGTCTGTCCGTAAAGGTCGCCGCTGAAGTCCAAAAGGTTTGCCTCCAGCAAGCTCTGGCCTCTGGCGTAGTAGGTGGGCCGCTCGCCGATTGATACTGCGGCAACATGGAGCGAGCGGCGATTTCGCGGGCCGAGATTAACCGTGCCAGCCCAGACGCCATTGTGCACACCACTATGCGGTATGGCGATATTGGCCGTGGGAAAGCCCAGCAGCCGCCCACGTTCGTCTCCATGGTCAACCACGCCAGTGATCTGGAAATAGCTGTGGTCCTGATGTCTTGAAGACTGCGGGGTGCGCGAAGGGGGAGAATTCCATTCTGTTCGGTTCTTTTTCACTTGAAACTCCTAAACGGATGACTATGTATTAGCTCGACGACGTAATCCTGAATAGCATTGCTGTGTATAAAGAACTCATGCCAGGTTCCTTCAGACCTCCCATCGCACGCTGCAGCGTCTGCGCCTCTGGCGATCAAGAAGCGCCACGAGAATTCAGTAATGGATATCTCCCTCAGCAGCTCCCCGTAGATCAGATGAGTTGGAAATCTGCAAAGGCATCATCAGGATGCCAATCTTTTACCCGCAACCTGCGCAGATTCCAGGTCCAGATCGCACATCGCAGCATGACGAGGCATCGCGAGTTTCGCGTATGCGGCGCGCGCATCTTCCAGATACTTCTTTGCCCGGTCGGACGAATCTTCTTCACCAGTTTGAAGAAGCATTTTTCCGTGAAACCTCAAGGTGTGGGCGCGCTCCACGACATGGGGCATGCTCTCGGCATCGTGGCGGGCCTCACGAAAGTACCGTTCCGCGTGAATCCAATCGCCGGCAGCCGCAGCGGCAATTGCGGCTGAACGCTTGACCAGGCGGCCGCCTCGGAATTCGATGCACACGACCCCGGTGCGCTGAATACATTGTTCGATGGCAGGGAGCAATTCGGCGGCCTGCTCCAGCTCTCCCAAAACCACTAGACCGTCTACTGCTGTAAGCGCCGCCACCCATGAGCCACACGTGTTGGCCTGATCCAGCTGCGGCAAGGTGTGACGATTCTTCTCGAACAAGTCCATTGCAGCCTGAGAGTCACCCATATAGGCAAGCACCTCAAACAGGGCTGACCATCCCCAGCCCACCATGGCCGTGCTCGCCTCTGCATCAAGAGCAGCTAAGCATGCGTGTTTGGCTTCCTCCCATTCCCCCGCGACAAATTTGGCTAATCCAAGCCAACCATGAGAATGTTCGAACACTCCAAGCCCGACGGCATCAGAGAATGCGAGGTCCCTTCGGGCAAATTTCTCGAGGGCGGCCGGATTTCCGTCTTGAAAGAACTCGATCATGGCCTTCATCCGGATGTGCTGTTGCAGCGCGGCGTAGTTGCCTACGCGAACCGCGATTGGGTCAAGTTCTGCACCTACCGCGCGGGCTTCCTCCAGCCGACCTAAACCAACAAGGGTGTAGTTCAGGAAGCCCAGCATGCTTGTCAATGTCCACACGTCGTCCGACTGGCGCAGTATCTCCAGAGCTTCGTATCCCGCCGACACCGCCTCGCTGTGCTCGAGGAAGGCGGGAAGCTGCATAGCCCGCATGGCCAGTCCGTGTCCTCGAAGCTCAGTGTCCCCGAGCCGGGAGGCAATATCCAACTCTTCCTGGATGTTGCCCACACTTGCGCCATGCTCGCCGTTCCATGCCTGGGCAAATGACAACGCACCAAGAAGCCTGCCCCGCTCCGCGCCGTCGTAACTCTCAAGCATCTTGAGCCCATAAAATGCGAAATCGCAGGCTTCGCGCATCCGGAAGGACCAAAACATGGTGAGAGTAGCCGCATAAGCCGTGCGGGAAATGGCATTAAGATCGCCCACTCCCGCATAAATGTCCAAGGCATTGCGCAACGCTGCTACCGAATCCGGCCAACGACCTAATGTACGCAAGGCCAGGCCACGCTGGAACCACAGTTCCGCACGGTCAGCGGCCGGGGCCGTATCCATAAACGCCATGGCCTGATCCAGAAAGCGAAGTCCCTCTTCTGCCGCGGAACTATCCAGTGCGGCCCTGCCGGCCATCGTCAGATAACGCACAACATTCTGGCGATCTGTGATCGGACCTGCTTGAACCAAGTGCCGTGCGATCTCATCTGCCCGCTCTTCCAGTGCGTGGGGAAACGACTGCTCCAAGGCGACAGCCGCTGCGGCGTGAATTCGACGCGTCCGGGCCGGCGATATGGTTTCAATTATTGCCTTGCGCACAACGGCGTGCACAAATTCATAACGTTCCACGGCATCTGGGGAAATCCCCGTGACATCGTACAAGAGCTTCGCATGCGTCGCTTCCTCCACTCCTTCCAAAAGAGTGTGATCATCAACTTTGGCGAGTCGTTGCAACACGTTTAGATCAAATTCCTGACCCAGTACGGCGGCCATTCCCAACAGGGCCTGCGTTTCCTGTTTGAGCCGCCGAACGCGTGCAGCAACGATGTCCTTGACTCCGTGAGGTACATCTGCACTGCCTGCTGTTCTCGGGCCGCTAACCTCGCCCAGGCTGCGGATCAGTTCGGCGGCATACAGTGGGTTTCCGCGAGTTTCCGAGAAGATGTCGTAGGCCAGGCTTTCAGAGAATATGTCATCTCGCGACAGGGGCGATCCACCGTTTGCGCCCAACAGCTGCGCTACCTCGACCCGGTGCAATCCACTCAACTGGATTTGAACCGGCATGGCGTCGCGGCGCAACTCGCCCAGGAAACCGATGACGGCGTCTGAGACATTACCCGGGCGTAAAGTGCAGACTATTAGCGTCCGCTCAAGCACCTCCGCCTGCACAAGGTGCTTGAGCAATAGGAGTGTTGGCTCTGGAGCCCAGTGCAGATCGTCAACTGCGAGCAGGATCGGAGACGACATCGTTGCCTGGCGGAGCACGCGGGTGACGGCATCGAACAGCCGCAAACGGGTAATGTGGGGATCTGATTGCATTGCATCCACGGGAACCTTGGGCAGGCCGATGCCGGAACCTGGAATGATCCTGCTCAGTTCCGGGGCCAGGTCATCAAGTTCCGCCGCTAAACGGCTTGGATTGCAGGCGCGGACAAATGGCGCAAGGGCGTGACCGACTGCTTCAAAAGGGCCTGACACGTCTTCATCGCAGCGTCCATGCAGCACTAGTGGATCGTCACTGACTGCTATCTGCCGCGTGAACTCCGCAACCAGCCGGCTCTTTCCGATGCCGGCATCGCCCGATACGAGCACAAGACGCTGTGCGCCGCCCTTTACCTTCTCCCACTCATTGTGCAGTTGCTGGAGTTCCGGAACACGGCCGACAAACTCACCCGCGTTGGCCATCCGCAGCAATGAAGGCGGAGCCTCAATCCGCACCGGACCACTGTCCTCGTGAGCCCGCACAGCAGCCACCAACCCGGCACGGTCAGAGACTTCGAACTTCGTCAAGAGATTTGAGACATGACTCTCCACCGTGCGTACGCTGATCCCTAAGGCCGCAGCGATCTCGGCGTTGGCCAGATGGTTAACGACTGCCTGAAGCACCTCCCACTCCCTGGAGGTGATACCCCGGTCCTGGAACGTTCCAGATTTCGATTGCCTGTAGTCTGTCGGCATTGAATGGATTCCTCTCTGAACCCCCGAGTGTCGCAACGCAACTTCACGATCAACCGGACGCCTTCAGCCGGTCTCCTGCGTAGTTCGATATGGTCGGATCAATTTACGATCGACGTGCAGCCTCTGACAACATTGTTGCGACAAGCACATTGCGGCCGGTGTTGGGACTCACTGCGCCAGCGGACCCTGAAGATCAGGCCGGTGACTGAGTGGCGGCCGCCGATGTGCCAATTGGGGCCGCCACTCAGTTCATCGGTAACTTGCCGGTCTCAGATGGTTCAACGGACTAGGGAACCTGAGACCTCGGCACCCAGTTTGGCGCCGACGTGCTCCACAGGGAGCCGGGAGTCGCCTGTGATACGTTCGCGCAACGTCATGGCTCCGTCCGCGCCCGGGTCCTGCGGGACATGACCTCGCCTGCGCAGTTCGGGAACGACCAACTCGACGAAGTCCTCCATCGTCCCGGGGGCAATAACCCGGCCAAGGTTGAAGCCGTCAACATCCGCGATCTCCATCCACCGTTCCATCTCGTCGACGATGGTGGTCGGCGATCCAACGATCGAAGAGCTGAATCCGCCGATGCACAGCCACTTGGCAAGGCGTTCCTTGGTCCAGACAACGTCGCTGTCAACCCGGGTCAGCATTTCCATCATTGCCCGGATAGCATTGCTCTCCATGCTCTCCAGGGGCTGGTCTGCAGGCGCTGAAGACAGGTCAACACCCGTCCATCCACCGAAGAGGGTCAGGGCCGCGTCGGTGTCCGCGTACTTGTAGAAGTCCTCAAGCTTGGCCTGGGCCTCCTCGTCCGTCGGTGCCGTGACCGGGGTCAACATCACGATGACCTTCACGCTCCGGGGGTCCCTGCCGGCCTCGGCGGCCGCTTGGCGAACCTTGTCCACGGTCGGCCGCAACTCTTCGGGACTCGTGCCGATGACGAACACAGCCTCGGCATGCTTCCCCGCGAACGCCGTGCCTGCCTTCGATGTGCCCGCTTGGAACAGGAAGGGAGTGCGCTGCGGACTCGGCTGGCCGAGGTGGGCCCCGGGAACCTTGTAGTACTTGCCCTCGTGCTTGATGTCATGGACCTTGGACGGATCCGTGAAGACGCGGTTCTCCTTGTCGATAACCACTGCGTCGTCTTCCCACGAGCCTTCCCAAAGCTTGTAGCAAACCTCCATGAACTCGTCTGCCACGTTGTACCGCTCATCGTGTGGGATCTGATCATCGAGCCCCAGGTTCTGGGCCGCGCTGGCCTGGTACGACGTCACGATATTCCAAGCGACCCGGCCCTTGGTGATGTGGTCCAGGGTCGTCATGGTCTTGGCGAAAGAGTACGGAAGCTCGTAAGTCAGTGACTTCGTGACCCCGAAGCCCAGCCTTTCCGTCACAGCTGCCATTGCTGAGACCGGGATGGCCGGATCACCGACAGGGGCCTGGGCCGCGGTGCGAAGTGCGGTCTCGCGTGATCCGCCGTAAACATCGTAGAAGCCCAGGACATCTGCGATGAAGAGGCAGTCGAATCCGCCACGCTCGAGGAGCTTTGCCAAGTCGGTCCAGTAGTCGAGGTCCTTGTAGCGGTGGGTTTGATCGTCAGGATGAGACCACATCCCGGGGTTCTGGTGCCCCACGCAGTTCATATCGAACGCATTCAGGATCATGCGCTTCTTGGACTTCTGCTGATTTGTCATTCTTACATCCTTCTATTTTGAATGGAAATGTCGCTGAAGAACGATTTCAAGATCCGAAGATTTACTTGAAGGCCAGGACCTCCACAGGTTGAATCTCCGGCGGCGAGGCGAGAAGCTCATCCGCCTTCGCTCCAAGGGCTGTAGCAACCTTCCCGGCGAGATGTGCCTTACGGCCTTCCTCGTGGGGAAACGTGTCATAGATTCCGAAATGATTAGCGTCGATCCTGATGGCATACCAGGTGGATGTGTCAGGCTCCGCCACAACAAGATCCAGAGCAGCCTTTAGGAACTCGGCCAGTTCCTTCTCCTTGCCTGATTTCGCCTCAAGCCGTACTAACAACCCGACAGAGCTTGACATGATCTACCTCCATTGCGATCTGCGTCACAATAACGTTGGTCGGTGCCCCCCAACGTATGTTCAACCGGCGCTGCCCGACATCCGTGCTCAACACTGAATTCACCACGGGGATTCACCCCTACTCCATGGGTGGTGTCCCACCAACAGGCAAGGCCGGCGGCAAAAAGGCCGTGCCGGTAACGGCGCACTCGGCTCGGCACGCCGGCGGCTCAGGCATGTTTCGTCCAAGCGTGGGCACCGCCGGGGCCGGCCTGTTGTCCCGCGGCGTCATGACCTTCTCTGAGGCCGGGAAGGAAGGAGACTGCCGCAAACCCGGCTTTTCCATGGAGCGCCGCGCCGAGCCGCAGAGCGTTCTCGGCCGGCCGGCTGACCACACCGGTTTCGCGCTGGAGATGCACCCGTTTGAAGGCAACATGGCAGAATCCACACCACACCATCGCGCCGGACCCTGAGGCTTTCCAGGTGCGCCGCCGGTTCGCCGGCGCGGCAGCCGCCACGAGAGAGGGAAACCGTGGACAAGGTCACCGTGGGTACGCTCCGGGCCCGACAGCGGATGGGCTGTGATGACCACCGCGACGTCAACAGATGTGTTGG
Source organism: Arthrobacter hankyongi (assembly GCF_022012395.1). Classification (GTDB taxonomy): domain Bacteria; phylum Actinomycetota; class Actinomycetes; order Actinomycetales; family Micrococcaceae; genus Crystallibacter; species Crystallibacter hankyongi. The sequence continues at coordinate 34,959 of NZ_JAKLTQ010000018.1, read as the reverse complement.
CGGGAAACGCGTAGTCCAGTAGTCCGCCGTAGCCACGCGCTTTCGTGATCAAGATGCGCGCATGCCTCTCCACCACGCCGGCGTGTGTGTCCGTTGGGCTGCGGGCAGGGCCGGAAGATAAACCGCGGTGGAGACGCGTTCCCTAACGGGATGAGCGTGGTCACCATCCCAGGGGCAGAGGGGCAGAGGGGCTGACGCCAACAGCGCCGGATGGCCGGCCCCTCCTGGCCTCGCAGGGGAGCTGGTCAGCTGGCCAGCAGATGCCGGTGTCCTTCTTGGGCAACTCGCCCCTGCGTCCTCGATGCATGCTCGACCGCGACGTGTCCCGCACAAAATCACGGTTGTACGTATGCAGGCCAATCCGTACCGGTCCCCGTGGAGAAATCCGTGATGATCACGGATGCACAGAGATAGTGATGCAACCCACACTGAGGGGGAGGTGTTGTTGATCCTCAATCTGGAACTGCTGGAGGCTCTGATGAACACCCGCAACCTCGGATAGCCGTCAATTTCGTTCAACCCTGAGTTATTCAGCGACTGACATCGACGCGCTTGGCGGCACCGTTGACAACACCCCTCATGGGTTGGTTGCCCATCACTCGATAAATGGGCAGCTGCGTGGGGCCCGTCCTTACCCAATTCATTGAAAGGAAGAACCATGACTACACAAGTTGCTATGGAAACCCGGCGCCTCCGTGACGCTCTCGCTCAGTTTCCTGCAGGCGTGGTAGCCCTGTCGGCGAGGGTTCAGGATGAACGGCAGGTTCTCGTCGCTTCGTCATTCTCTGTCGGAATCTCGGAAGAACCGCCGCTCGTTCTGTTCTCCGTCCAGAAATCCTCATCCACGTGGCCCAAGATCAAGGACGCTCCTCTCATCGGTGTGTCGGTTATGGGTGAAGATCACAACCCAGTCTGCCGGCAACTTGCGTCACGCAATCCGGACGAGCGTTTCAAAGGAATAGAGACTACTTCCGGCGAGCGGGATGACCTCTATATTTCCGGGTCGCCTCTTTGGCTTACTTGCTCCATCTACCGTGAGGTCGATGCCGGCGATCACATTCTCATTCTGCTGCAGATTGAAGACCTCCAAGCCCACAGTTCGCACATGCCCCTGGTGTTCCATCGTTCGTCATTTAGCCGGTTGGACCCCCGCTAGCGCCTGCGGGCAAGAGCAAAGTGATGAACGCACAGGCCATAGTGTCTGACCAAGGCCGGCGCAGCCGGCCTGCTGGTCAGCTATCGACGCAAGTTGGCGGCTCGAAGACGAGCGTATGGCAGCTCGATATTCTGCTCACTTGGAGGGGCCGTGTGGGCCTCTTCAAGAAGACCGGGCATAGTTCATCCGCGAGCATGCCGTGGCAACTCTTGTCAGCGACCCGGACGGACAGTTGTTCCGCCTTGGAAGATGGATTGCTGCAATGCATTCATCTGCTCCACCGAGGAGCCGGCCTGACGGTTCGTGACATCCTCACGATTCAGCCTGGTCCGGCTGTCGAGGTATTCCGTGGTCCGCAATCTACGGCGCACTCCGTTTATGTTGTCGAGACCGATCACCGTCGGTTGGCACTTGGACCAGGGTTCTCGATGCATAGGTGGGTCAAGCTGCCGAAGATCGGACGATTCGACGGTCGCGTTGATTGGCTCGATCCGATACTGGATGCCGTCGCTTCCAGTTCGTTGAGGCCGCTGCAAAAAGTAACCAGGGCCGGCATGCCGGGCAGCTCGAAAGTCCAACCCGCGCTGGCCGGTGATGAGCAGGCAGCCGCCTAACCCTCCTGCTAAGGCTGCACATCCGATGATGCTCGATGCAAGTACAGGACGGGTTATGAGCAGCAGTCCCGGAGTGGGCAAACATCACCACGCTCCGGGAGCCACCTAAACGGTTGCATTCGATGTCCGTGAATTAGAGCTGGCGGCAGGTAACAGTGTGCCTGCGCGGCATGCGGTAGTTGCGGCACTGATGCCTGTTCAAGGACGAACAGTTTTAGCACCCTGACGGGATCTGAAAGCCCAGGCGCAAGTCTCCCGTCGAATGACTAAAGGATCCGAATGACACTCAAATATGGATCACCGCCGATTACACGAGGGCGGACCAGATCAATTGGCCTGATCCTGCTTTGCCAGGTCCTGACCTTGTCTGTCTGGTTTGCCTCGACTGCGGCGTTGCCGAGCATCGCGGTCCTCGAACACATTTCCGGCACACGAATGGCTGCGATGACCAGCGCGCTACAGGTCGGTTTCGTGATTGGCGCTCTGCTCAGTGCATTACTCAATTTGGCGGACAGATTTGATCCCAGGAAGTTATTTGCCGCATCGGCGGTGTCGGCGGCTGCTACGACGGCAGCCCTGCTTGTGGTGTCTCCAGCGGGGAACGAAGCACTGATTTTCAGGTTCGTTACGGGAATGGCCTTGGCAGGGATTTACCCCGTGGGTATGCGCATGGTGGCCAGTTGGGCTGCCAATGACCTGGGGAAACTTGTCGGTCTACTGGTGGGAGCACTCACAGTTGGATCTGCCCTACCCCACCTCTTCACCATTGGTGAAGCCTGGAACTGGAAACTTGTCTATGCCGTCTCAGCGGCTGCTGCACTGTCGGCAGCGGCCGTGGTCGGATTTGTAAAGCTGGGGCCGGCGTTTACGCGGGCGCAAGAGTTCGACCCGCGCGTGCTGAAAGCCGCTTTGGCCAAACGACCGGTGCGCCTGGCGAACCTAGGGTATCTGGGCCATATGTGGGAATTGTATGCAATGTGGGCCTGGATTGGGATGTTCTTCCGGGCGTCCTTCGACGCCCGGGGAGTCGACCAACCAGGGCTTGCACCTGCAGCCACATTCCTTGTGATTGCCGCGGGCGCCCTGGGTGCACTGTTCGGTGGGCGTTTGGCCGACCGACATGGTCGTACGGCTGTCACCATTTGGTCAATGGCCATCAGTGGCACATGCGCGCTTTCGATTGGATGGCTCTTTGGCGGGCCGCCTCTGCTCATACTCATCGTGGCCGTGGTTTGGGGTATATCGATCATTGCGGATTCTGCCCAGTTCTCAGCATGCGTGGTAGAGCTGTCACCTGCAGAGTCGGTGGGCACAATGCTGACCACCCAAATCTGCATGGGCTTCGCATTAACCTTTGTCACAATCCAATCCATGGACTTCGTGGTCAGCCATTTGGGGTGGGGTATCGGGTTCTCGATGCTCGCGGTGGGCCCACTGTTTGGGTGCCTTGCCATGTGGCTGCTGAGACGCGACCCTGCGTCGCATCTGCTCGCGGGCGGGCGCAAATGATGCGGAGAAGCCGGGCCGACGCTACCCCTGTATTCGTGAGAGGTACTTCTCATAGCCACGACAGGTAATGAGGCGTCCGGCCTCGCCGGCGCCGCCGCTGTGGACAAAGAAGCTGAACCGTACCTTCAGAGGAAGCGCTCCATGATGAAGACCAACATGAAATCGGAGACCCGGATCCAGGGACACGGGTCGTTAAGCAACCCGGTGACGAAGACTGAACCGACGTTGATAGATGGCTACGACGCCCTGCTCTGCGACCTGGACGGGGTGGTTTATGTCGGCGCTGGTGCCATAGAAGGGGCGACTGAGGCCCTCGACAGGTTGCCGGCTGCCGGTATCAGACTGGGCTACGTCACCAACAACGCGTCCCGGTCTTCCGAACAGGTTGCAGCCCATCTTCGGGAACTGGGCGCCCCGGCCTGCGCCGACCAGGTGTTTGGCTCCGCCCGTGCCGGCGCTGCGCTGTTGGCACGCCACGTGGCGCCGGGGGCCAAGGTCCTAGTAACCGGCAGCCGGACATTGGTCGAGGAGGTCGAACTCCTGGGTTTTGTGCCCGTCGACTCCGCAGACCAGCGGCCCGACGCTGTTATCCAGGGGTTTGATCCTGGGTTGGGCTGGCAGGATTTGGCTCAGGCATCATATGCGATAGCAGCAGGTGCATTCTGGGTGGCCACCAATACCGACATGACCTTGCCCCGCCCCGAGGGGAAAGCGCCGGGAAACGGCTCACTGGTGGCAGCTGTCCAAGCAGCCACGGGGGCGACCCCGCTGGTGGCGGGCAAGCCCGAGGCCGCGCTCTTTACGACGGCGGCGCAGAGCCTGCAGGCGGAAAATCCACTTGTCGTCGGAGACCGTCTCGACACGGACATCCTTGGCGGCAACAATGCCGGTATGGACACCGCCGTGGTGCTGACCGGCGTCGATACCGTGGAGTCGATCCTGGCCGCCCGGACAGCCGAACGGCCGCGCTACCTCCTCGCTAAGCTGGGCGATTTGTACAAGCCGTATCCGCAGGTAACTTCTGTCGGCGGAACTTACGCCTGCGGCCGCTCGAGCGCTACGGTCGAAAACGGCACAGTCCTTTATGCCGGTGACCGCAGCGATCTCGACACCTGGCGGGCGGCCTGCGCTGCCTGGTGGGGCGCCCACCCCGAAGCGCCCGCCGCCTTCATGCCGGAGCTTGCCGAGCACGCGTCGATAGGCTGAAGTTGCGAACTACCCCGTGATGGAGATGAGTAAGCAGTTCAGGACATGGATGCAGTAGGAGGAGCTGTCCAGCCAAGCCCGTCCTACCTGGCGGGTCGGGGCGGGCCAGCGTGGCATGTGATGCCCCCCTTTGCCATCCACCTCTCGATGCGTTGGTAGGGCACAGCGGCCGGAAACCATACTCGGTCGGCCAGGATGCCATCCTGGCCGTTGTGGATCCGAATCTGTCTGCTTGCGATTCCTACGGACGGCACGGCGTCGATGACACTTTTATTGAAGGGGCGTCAGAAGGACGGCTGGCTCGGCTGAAGCCGCCCCTTCCTCATCTGGATTCGCCTGCCGGTACCTTCCCTGCGTTAAGGTTCTGGGATCGTATGTTGGCCCCGGTTAAGCCTCGTTGGCAGGCTTGACCAAGCGGAAGGCATCAACGGATACGGCGGCGCGCGGCAGCCACATTGCGCACCGCCTTGCGAAACGCGGCTGACCGGTCGATTGCGACCACCTGCACCCCAGGACGCCAGGCCAGCGGACGCTGAAACATCTAGTCGCCGACCCGGTGCCGTCCCGGCCGGAAGCGGTCTTCGCTGATGCCGGGCGTCCTAAACCAGCCACCAGGGAGACCCCGTACGCCCAAGCGGCCTCGACCACCCTGCCGGAGTGATGGCCGCGGACAGCCGTTCACTGCTGCATCCGCATGATTGAGCGCGCGAAGCACGGCGCCTGCGCCGGATTCTTGCTGAAGGATTTGCGGACGCAGGGCACCCCTGTCAGGGAACCAGCGCAGCCTGGTCCGGACCAGCTCGACGGCACCGGCCCTTGCGCCGGGACGTGACCGCCCCGCACACGGGGGCGCCGGCGGGTACGCCGATTCGACGGCGATCCGTCGCAGTCCTGCCAGCATCAGGGTGTGATGGGCGCGAAAATCGGGCCGGTTGAAGATCATGCTGGCAGCATCAGGTGCCGCCGAAACAGCCCGGACCGTTTCGGCGTCTGCGCCACCATGTCGTTTCCCCGCAAACCTTGAAGAGCCGGTGTCGGCGGCTGGGCGGGTTTGTCCGGACTGACGGCCGTTTTGTCCTGCAGGTACGGCCGCGGTCAGGACGGGGAACACGATCCCCGGCGCGCATGCCGGTCCGGGATGGTACCGCGGCCCGGGTGCCCGTGGTGGCCGTGTCCACGGTCTGGCCGTCCCAGGAGAAGCACGCGGCCGGATCCTTGGGAGCTTTGGCCCGCCGGCGCACCGGGGCGTCCGTGGAGGGAATGCATGCGGTGAACCGGCGGGAGGCCAGGCCGTCGGTGGCCCGGCAGCACCGGATTGCATGGCCGCCCGAGCCGGATCCTGGCCTGAAACCCCACCCCGTCAGACTCTGCGAAGGCGCCTCCAGCGAGTGGAAAGGGCGCAGGTTTTCAACCTCGCATCACCCTGATGGGAGCCTGTACCGTGGCTGGTGCCAAGGGAATGCTCCGCCGGGCGGAGGCTGCCCGTCATGCGGAAAGACCACGGAAAGACCACGGGAAGCCCACGGCGGCGCGGGAAACGCCGCCGTGGGCTTCCAACCCCCGGGAGCCTTCGTGAGAAGCCGGCCCGTAAGGCCGGAAGGAGCGCCGAAGGCAACCTGTCACGGACGGTCACGTGCGCCCCGGCACGGTTCTGCTGCCTGCCGTTTAGGGGTTGGCTGCACCGTCACGAGACCATCGCTGCCTGAGGCTCTTGGGTTAGCGACGAAGACGAGAACCTGAAGAGCGCGCGAATGGCAAAGGGTGTCAACACTGTCGCAACGATGACCGGCCACACGGGCAGGTCGGCCCACAGCCCAAGCATCTGAAGGATGGCGGGAACCGTGCACGTCCACACGGACATGACGATTGCTGCCGAGCCTGCAGCCAGGCCGTGATTTGCCCGGCCGCGAGCCAGCACGCTCCAAAAGAGTCCCCAGAGGACACCCCAGTTGAGCCAGATAATGGCCTGTTTGGGATCGTCGAAGTGAAAAAGTGACACAGCGGAGAAGACGACGGTGATGGCCGCTACCCATATGCAGTACCAGCCAAATCCGGTTGCGTCATGTCCGGTGAGGTTGGTAATTCCTGCCCAGAGGTAGGTCAGCCCAAACAGAAACACGGGGCTGACGCCGAGAATGTCATCAGGTCCGCTGGCCGTCGCCACGAGGTAGAAGGGAATGGCCGTCGTCAAGAGGCCAACAAAGATGTTGATGATCGCTGAGTTTCGAGGATCGGCGTGCCCTAGGAAGGCCATGCCGTTAACAAAGAGCACTGCGCCGATGAGCAGCAAACCTGCACTTACCATCTATTCAGTTCCTTTCTGGTTGGGCTTCAGACCGTGCCGGATTAAAGCCCTGTTGTTTGAGGTCTGGTTAAGGGACCGTGTCTGATTAGGGTGTGGTTAAGGTCTGGTTGGGTAGGCGTCCAGCCGGACTGGCTGGTCACGTAACATCGCCCATGACAGCGAGTGCTTCAATTTCCACGAGAGCTCCAGGTGCAAGCCCGGCACCTAGAGCTACAACACTTCCCTCTCAATGGGGGTTGCGTCACCGATGTCTTAGTGTGGGGTGCGTCACTGAGGCTGTGCATCCGTAATCGTCACGGATTTCTCTACGGAGGCTAATACGGATTGACCTGCATGCGTACACCCGTCATTCTGTAGGGAAACTGGCCCCAATCTGGACTGCTTCAGCAGTCCGCCAGGGCCCGTCCATGACAGGCACTGTCCCCCGTCCCTCCGGACCAGATCGCACCCGGTCCCGGACGTATCTCTGAGATTCTCTCTGCCCGGCACAGCCTCCAGGAACGTGGGTCAGCAGCCGGCCGGGAGCCTAAGACACCGCACGAATTGTCGGGCGGTGGTCCAGGTGGCTGGGAGAAGCGGGGAAACACACGCAGACTGACCTGCGGAGCAGGTATGTGCTTAGGTAGATCCATGCGGCCGCCCATTGAGGACTATGCGCTCCTGTCGGACCTCTCCACCGGACCTCTCATTTCGCGGCGGGGCAGTGTTGATTGGCTTTGCCTGCCCCGCTTTGATTCACCGTCCATCTTTGCCTCGCTGCTCGGCGCGGAGGATCACGGCCGGTGGTTGCTGGCTCCCGTCCAGGCAGACGCCGTCGTTGTCAGCCGCAGGTATGCCGAGTCAACGTTCATCCTCGAAACGGTTTGGCAGGATCCGGGCGGCGGGCAGATCCTCGTCACGGACTTCATGCCCGTCGCTCCCGGCCGGTCATCCCTGCTTCGGCGGGTCACTGGACTCAGCGGGACGGTGGCCGTGCGTCAGGAACTGATCATCCGCCCCCAGTACGGGGCGCTCACACCGTGGATGAGCCGCACCCGCAGCAGCGATCCGCGCGGTGGGGGCGAAGCACTGCTGGCCATGGCCGGACCTGACGCCTGGGTGCTGCACGGGCGTCATCTTCCTCAGCCCCACGGCGACAGGTACGAAGGGGAATTCGTGGTTTCGGCCGGTGGACAGGAGGACTTCGCCCTGACGTGGTTTCCGTCCTACCGCACGGCCCCGCCGCCGCCCGACGTTGATGCTGCCTTGGCCGAAGCCGCGGAGTACTGGACCCGCTGGGGCAGCCACTGCCGCCAGGACGGAATTTACGGGGCTGCCGTCAAGCGCTCCCTGCTGGTGCTTCGCGGACTGACGCACTATGAGACCGGCGGCATCGTGGCCGCACCGACGACCTCACTGCCGGAGGCCTTCGGCGGCTCGCGCAATTGGGATTACCGTTTTTGCTGGCTTCGTGATGCCGCGCTGACGCTGGAGTCGATGTTGACGCACGGCTATGGGACGGAGGCGCTCAAATGGCGTGACTGGCTGCTGCGGGCCATCGCCGGGGACCCGAAGGACATCCAGATCATGTACGGGGTGGCCGGCGAACGTGAGCTGCCGGAGCGGGTGCTTGAACATCTTCCCGGTTACCAGGGCGCCCGGCCGGTGCGGATCGGCAACGCCGCCGCCGTGCAGTATCAGGCAGACGTGGTGGGCGAGGTGATGGTGGCACTGGAACGGCTGCGCCTGGCCGGGGGCAAGGAGGACCCGTTCTCCTGGGCTCTCCAGCGGGCCCTGCTGGGATTTGTAGAGGAGCACCTCGAGGACAAGGACTTTGGCCTGTGGGAGATCCGCGGCCAGGCCCAATACTTTACGCATTCAAGGGTGATGATGTGAGCCGCCTTCGACTGCGGCGTCCGGGCGGTCCGCGACCATGGGCTTGCGGGCCCGGCCGGGCACTGGACGCAGGTGCGGGACCGGTTGCGGGCGGAAATCCTGGACCGAGGCTTCAACACCGAGCTGAACTCCTTCACCCAGACCTACGGGGGGCGGCAGGTGGACGCCGCATTGCTCGCGATACCGCAGGTCGGTTTTCTCGCCTATGACGATGAAGGGATGCTGTCAACGGTGGCGCAGCTGGAGCGCGAGTTGCTGACCGACGAAGGCCTGTTGCTGCGCTACCGGACGGAAACCGGTATCGACGGACTGGAACCGGGCGAACATCCGTTCCTTGCCTGCTCGTTTTGGCTCGTCGAGCAGTACGCCCGCACCAACCGCCGGGACGATGCCGGGGCCCTCATGGATAAGCTCATCGGCTTCTCCAATGAACTGGGCCTGCTGAGCGAGGAATTCGCGCTGGAGGAACAGCGGATGGCCGGCAACTTCCCCCAAGCCTTTTCCCATCTAGCCTTGGTCCGGGCCGCTGACGCAATGCACGGCGTGGACCGGCTGAGCCTGGCGGTCACGCCGTCGTCACAGGAACCGACCTGAGGCCAGGATACGGTTCTGCGTTCCGGTGCAAGCCCGCGTCAGCCCCGATGCGCAACGGGTGGTTTTGCATGCTCAGCCGGATAGGGCCGTCCGTCGGGAAAACGGGGCAGACCATCCTGCCGGCCATGGCGCGGGGAACCGCTTCCGGCTCTGCGCCGCGGCCCTCAATGGGCGGCAGCCAGCATGGGCGCACCGCCGAACGCCGGCTGTGTGACCGGCACAAATGGAATGATCAGCCATTCACCGCAGTAGAACTCGACATATGAGTCGGCGGGGCAATTTGCGTAGGCTTCTTCGCGGGTCATCTCAGTACTCCTTCCGGGAACCCCTGCGGTTCGAGGCTCGGCGTGCCCCTTCCACGAGGGCCAAGGCGCAGGCTGGGCACCTGGGGCTACAACACTTCCCTTCCAGTGTGAATTGCGTCACTGGCACTGTGCATCCGTGGTCATCACGGATTTCTCTACGGGAGCCAGTACGGATTGACCTGCCTGCATAACAACGTGATTCTGTTGGGACACCTCACTCCCAATCCGGACTGCTTGAGAGCACGCTTCAGATCACGGAGTTCAAGAGGCAGGGAGAAGTTCACGAGGAAGACGAGAGAGGAGAGGAAGGACCATGCAAAGAAGCTCAGTTCTTCTCCATAGTCCGGTTCAGCGGGTGTTCCGCGAGAGAGTTCCGGGTCGGATTCGCGGGGGCGCCACCAACCAGCCCCTGAAGGAGTCCGCCACGTCGCTTCCGGACCTGCCCGGGCCGCTCTTGCAGGCCGTGGCAGCATTGGCCGATGCACCCTTGCCCCAAATAGCGGAGCGGCTACGTGATGCCATGCTTCCCTACATGGGAAGCAGTGCGCTGGTCATCTTCACCGAAGACTGCACGGGGCGGCCGCAGAAGACGGCGGGCGACGAGGAAATCACCTCCCGGGTCTCCATCGCCGAGCTTGACACGATCCGTGCTGCCCTTTCGGAAGCGACGTTCTGGTCCGGGGAAGCCGAGTTCGCCGGCCGGTCCCGCTCCGTACTCGCCCTGAAACACTTCTCCAGTCATGCCCTGCTCGTTCTCACGGATCCTCACCCGGCCACCCCGGGGCACGATGCCGGGCTCGACATGGTGACGTATCTGTGGGGCATTGCTGCCCGACGGATCCAGGAGAAAGTGGCCGATGCACCGCCGTCGTACCTGCTGGAATCGCGGGCGGCATCAGCCGAACGCGTTCGTGTGACAGCGGAACTGACCGATTTGCACTCGACGACCCTGGAGACCCTGCTGGCAGCCCTGCGCTCATCCTCCCTGGACGATGCATTAGCCCGCTCAACCGTCACTGACCTTACCGCCAAGGCACTGGTCGGGCTCCGCACCCTCAGCGACCGCACGGCGGACCTGGCCGAAGAACCCGTCGCCAAAGCCTTCGAACGGCTGAGGGAGGACCTGCGGCCGCTGACGCGCTTCGGCGGCCTGGAGATCGAGTTCATCGAGCCGCCGTTGAATGGAAGGGGCCTCCCCGGCGAAGTTGCCCACGCGGCCCGGGCCATCGTCCGTGGACTTGTGCTGGCCATGATGGAACAGCCCGGCGTCAGCAGGGTCCGGACGCAGTGGGACTGCGACGGCGAAAACCTGCTGATCAACGTACGCGACAACGGCCCCGGCACACTGGCCACCGACGCACCGAGCATCGGTCGCCTGGACCGCCGGGTCCAGGCGCTCACCGGAAACCTGCAGATCGACGTCATGCCAGGCTGGGGTGTAGACGTCGTCGTCACCCTCCCCTTGGACCTGCAGGCACGCCCGACCGGGGAGGTCGCCGAATGGAACCTTGCCGCCCGGGAGCTCGAAGTGCTCCAGCACCTTGTCGCTGGACAAAGCAACCGCGCTATCGCCCTAAAACTGGGCATCAGCGAGAATACGGTCAAGTTCCATGTGCGGAACCTGTTCAGGAAGCTCGACGTCGGCTCACGCACCGAGGCCATCGCCCTGGCACACAGCCACGGACTGCGGTGACGGGGTAAAGGCGGGGCTGCACCGGGACAGTCCGTGTCCCTTCGAGCGACAGCATCAGCACGCCCTCGAGCCGCCGGCTGGCTCGGGAATGGAACCGGCGGCTGACCGACCGGCATCGCAAGAACGGCCCGCCTCCTTTCGGAAGCGGGCCGTTTTGCTGTTCGTTCTAGACGTCAGTGGCAGCCTCAAGGAGGGACGCGGATTCAACCCCCAACTCTGTTTCACCCGTGCGTGGCTCGAAGCGGACGAACATGGCCTTGAAGCCGGGGGTGTTGGACACGCGGGCGACGTTCTCCTTGTGCACCAAGGCGTTGGCTTCCGGGAAGTAGGCGGCGGCGCAACCCTTTGCCGTGGGGTAGGCCACCAGACGGAACTTTTCGGCTCGGCGGTCATTTCCTTGGAAGGTGCTCACCACGTCCACCAGGTCCCGGTCTGCGAAGCCAAGCTCCGCCAGGTCCCCGGGATGGACCGGGATCACGCGGCGGCCGCCGGAGATGCCGCGGTAGCGGTCGTCCAGCCCGTAGAAGGTGGTGTTGTACTGGTCGTGGCTGCGCATGGTCTGGAGCACCAGATGGCCGGGCGGCGGGGTGAGGTATTCCAGCGGGCTGACGGTGAAGCGCCCCTTGCCGATGTCCGTGGCGAAGGAGCGGGTGTCGCGCGGCGGGTTGGGCAGCACGAAGCCGTTCTTGTGCCGGATCCGCTCGTTGAAGTTCTCGAACCCGGGCAGGACCCTGGAGATGTGATCGCGGACCACGTCGTAGTCCCCGGCCATGGCCTTCCAGTCCACCGGGTAGTCCGGCCCAAGAGCGGCCGCGGCCATGCGGGCCACGATCACCGGTTCGGCCAGCAGGTGGTCGGAGACCGGGGCCAGCCGGCCCTGCGTGGAATGGACTACCGACATGGAGTCCTCCACGGAGAGGAACTGCGCACCCCCGGGGTGCTTGTCGTCCTTGTCCGTGCGGCCCAGCGTGGGCAGGATCAATGAGGTGCGGCCGTGGACGATGTGGGAGCGGTTGGGCTTGGTGGAGATGTGCACGGTCAGGCCGATCCGCTGCATGCCGGCTTCCAGCGCTTCGGTGTCCGAGCAGGCCAGCGCGAAGTTGCCGCCCATCGAGACGAAGACGTCCACCTCGTTGCGTTCGAACGCATCCATGGACTCCACCGCGTCGTAGCCGTGGTGCCGGGGGGATTGGATGCCGAACTCACCGTCGAGGGCCTCCAGCAGCCATTCCTGCGGTTTCTCCCAGATCCCCATGGTGCGGTCGCCCTGGACATTGGAGTGCCCGCGGACCGGGCAGGCCCCGGCGCCGGGCTTGCCGAAGTTGCCCTGCAGCAGCAGGACGTTGACCATTTCCTTGATGGTGTCCACGGAGTGCGGCTGCTGGGTGACGCCCAGCGCCCAGCAGAAGATGGTGGCCTTCGACCGGATCAGCATCCCGGCAACGTCCTCGATCTGTCGCCGGGACAGGCCGGTGGCCTTTTCGGTTTCGTCCCAGTCCAGTTCCTTGCGCGACTGCTGGTAGGCCGCGAACCCGTCGGTTTGCGCGTTGATGAAATCATGGTCGACGACGGTGCCTGGGTTTTGTTCTTCGGCTGCCAGCAGCAGGTGGCCCAGGGCCTGGAACAGGGCCAGGTCGCCGCCGACCTTGATCTGCAGGAACTCGTCGGCCAGCGGTGTGCCGTTTCCGACCAAACCGGAGACGGTCTGGGGGTCCTTGAAGTTGAAGAGGCCTGCTTCAGGGAGCGGATTGACCGCCACCACTTTGCCGCCCTTGTCCTTGCATTCGGCCAGCGCCGAGAGCATCCGCGGGTGGTTGGTGCCCGGGTTCTGGCCGATGACGAAGATGAGCTCGGCGTCGTGGATGTCGTCCAGCGAGACGGTGCCCTTGCCGATGCCGATGGTCGGGTTCAGCGCCGAGCCGGAGGACTCATGGCACATATTCGAGCAGTCCGGCAGATTGTTGGTGCCGACGGAGCGGGCGAACAGCTGGTACATAAAGGCCGTTTCATTGGCGGTGCGTCCGGAGGTGTAGAACACGCAGCGGTCCGGGGTGGTGGCCCGGATGTGCTCGCCGATCAGATCGAAGGCGCCCGCCCAGGAAATCGGCGAATAGTGCGTTTCACCCTCGCGGATGACCACCGGTTCACTGAGCCGGCCCTGATTGCCCAGCCAGTACTCGGTCTTTTCGGCGAGCTCCGCGATGGAATGCCTGGCCCAGAACTCTGCCCCCACGGTCCGCAGGGTGTTTTCCTCCGCCACCGACATGGCGCCGTTTTCGCAGAACTCGGCCGCCTTGCGTTTCTTGTCTGATTCCGGCCAGGCGCAGCCGGGGCAGTCAAAGCCGCCCCGCTGGTTGAGCCGCAGCAGCGACCGGGCCGTGCGGTTAACGCCTGCCTGGGCCACCGCACGCTCCAGGGCCACCGTGACGGCTTTGAGCCCGGCCGCCTCGGTCTTGGGCTTGTGGACGGAGAGCTTGTCCTCGTTGATGTCCGTGACGGGGGCGGGCTGCTTCCCGAACTTCATTGGTCCAACTTCCTTAGCGGCACGCGTCCTGCGTGCTTGATTCGCCGGCAAAGGCGCGCCAGGGGTCCTGGCGCGCCTTTGCCGGACATTCTGTCTATCGGCTGAGCCTGCTTCTGGTCCTGCTACTGCGATATGTTCGCCAGTGTTTCCTGCTCGGCCCCGATGGTGGTGTTGTCGCCGTGGCCGCCGTTGAAGAGCGTGTCGCCGGTGAATACCGTGTCCTCGCCTTCCAGGTAGAAGCAGGTGGAGCCGGGGGAGTGACCGGGCGTGTGGATTGCCCGCAGTGTGGCCCCGCCGACCTGGAACTCGTCGCCGTCGGCATGGTGCCGGTCCGGGCCCGCGTCGGGGTAAACCTGCTCCCAGAGGACCAGGTCCTCTGGGTTCAGGTAAATCGGCGCTTCCACGGCCTTGGCGACTTCGCGGGCAGCACCAATGTGGTCGTTGTGCGCGTGCGTCAGCAGGATTGCCAGGACTTTCCGCCCTCTGACCTGGCCGATGATCGCGGCCGCGTCGTGCGGGGAGTCGATGATCACGCATTCATCGTCGTCGCCCACGATCCAGACGTTGTTGTTTACGTCCCAGGTGCCGCCGTCGAGCGAAAACGTGCCCGAAGTAACCAGGTTCTCGATCCTGACGCCCATCAGGAGGTCACCAGCGATGGGAGGTCAACAACCGAAGCTCCGGGAGCGCGGACAGCATGGCCGCCGAACTGGTTACGCAGGGCCGAGACCATTTTCATGGCAGGGGAGTCGTCCTGGCGCGAAACGAACCTGGCGAAGATGGAGGCGGTAATGGCGGGTGCAGGGACGGCGTTGGCGATGGCTTCTTCCACCGTCCAGCGGCCTTCGCCCGAATCCTCGACGTATCCGGCGATCTGGCTTAGGCCCGGATCTTCTTCAAGCGCCTTGACCATGAGATCGAGCAGCCACGAACGGACGACAGTGCCCTTCTGCCAGGCTTGGAACGTCCCGTGGACATCCTTGATGATGTCTTTGGCTTCGAGCAGTTCGTATCCCTCGGCATAGGCCTGCATCAAGGCGTATTCGACGCCGTTGTGCACCATTTTTGCGTAGTGGCCGGCACCGACGTCGCCGACATGAACGAAGCTTTCTTCCCGCGGACCTTCGGGACGCAGTGCATCGAACAGTGGCATGGCGGCCTGGATGCGGCCCGGCTTTCCCCCGACCATCAATCCATAACCATTGGCCAGACCCCACACACCTCCAGAGACGCCGACGTCGACAAAACCGATGTTCTTCGCGGCGAGCAGTACCTCATGTTTCTGGTCCTCCGTGAACTTGGAGTTCCCGCCGTCGATCACCAGGTCTCCGGCTGCGAGCCTTCCGGACAGTTCCGTGATCACCGCATCCGTGATTTCCCCTGCAGGAACCATCACCCAGATAATCCGCGGTGCCGGAACTGCCGCTACCAACGCTTCGATCGACTCGACGTCCGTCAACTCGGGATTGCGGTCGTAGCCGGTAACCTCGATGCCCGCATTACGCAGGCGCTGGCGCATATTGAAGCCCATTTTCCCAAGTCCAATGAGGCCGATGTGCATAACGTTCACTCTTTCCTGGTTTGATTGAGACTAATGGCATGGTTCTGAACTGAGGCGCTTGCTGCTTTCTGCCTGTTGGTTTGGCAACGGTGCCGGCATCAGCAGGTGAAGGTGACGGTAATTTCATCTCCGGACAAGGTGCCCGCTGCTTTCAAAACCGACCAGTGCACCGTCGTCCGATAGCGCAACAGCGATCGGTGACACACGGTCCCGGTTACGTCCCGGCTCCTCAATGCCGGTCAACGGCATGCGGGTTTCCAGTCTGGAAGTACCAAGGCTGCGAACGGTTTCACCGAAGACCTCATCGGGATCCAGCCGGCGCAGTTCCTCCGCCAGGCAGTCCTGCAGGGTGCGGCGCGGCAGGGAGATCCGCTGCAGCGGCTGCCCGGGTTGAGTCAGCTCAGCAACGGTAAATGCGGGCCGGAACAGCCGGATGTCACCGGAGGCCAGAGACAGCCGGACGCCCCGGATGCCGGTCCCGGCGGTGTCCGTGACGACGGTGACGGGCGCGTCCAAGGTCCGGTTCAGCCAGGCCGCCAACAGGACCGTACTGGGGGAGTCGGAGGCGCCTTCGACGGTGACGGCGGTGACCGGTGAGCAGCTCGCCTGGTCCAGGGCCGTGGCCAGCTGGATCCGCCAGTTAGTCAGGCGGGTCCAAGCCAGATCGGTGTCGCCTGCTTTGTACGTGCGGCGGATATTGTCCAAGGCCGCCTGCGGGTCCGGTTCGTTGGCGGAGTCGGTGATCCGGCGGTGCGCGATGCGGCCAACGGAGGTTTCGGAGGCGTTTTTTGGGGCTGCATGGGGCCACCAGGCCACGATGGGTGCGTCCGGCAGCAGCAGCGCGGCCACGAGGGATTCGCTTTCGTGCGCGAGCTGGCCGTAGCCGCGCAGCACGATGACCTCGGACGCGCCGGCGTCTCCGCCCACGCGGATCTGGGCGTCCAGCCGGTCCGGGGCGTCGGCTCCGGCGTTGGCCAGCACGATGATCCGGCAGGGATGTTCCCGGCTGGCCTCGTTGGCTGCCTCGATGGCTTCTTCCTCGAGCCCGGATTTGGTGACCACCACGAGGGTGAGGACCCGGCTCAAGGCGATCACGCCACCCTGCTCGCGCAGGGCCATGAGCTTTTTGGAAACATTGGAGGTGGTGGTGTCCGGTAGATCTACAATCATGGCCTTCTCCAGGTTCGTCCGTCGCGGGCCAGCAGCTCATCGGCCGAGGCCGGGCCCCAGCTTCCTGGGGCGTAGGGTTCGGGCTGTTCTGTCAGCTGCGCCCAGTATTTTTCGAATGGGTCAAGGATTTTCCAGGACAGCTCCACTTCCTGGTGGCGCGGGAACAGCGGCGGCTCGCCCAGCAGCACGTCCAGGATCAGCCGCTCGTAGGCCTCCGGGCTGGATTCGGTAAAGGCATGGCCGTAGCCGAAGTCCATGGTCACGTCCCGGACCTCCATCTGGGTGCCCGGCACCTTGGAGCCGAACCGGATGGTCGCCCCCTCGTCCGGCTGGACCCGGATCACGACGGCGTTCTGCCCGGCCTCATCGTCCCCATGGTCGCGGAAGAGCAGGTTGGGTGCGCGCTTGAGCACGACGGCGATCTCCGTCACCCGGCGTCCGAGCCGCTTGCCGGCCCGCAGGTAGAACGGCACCCCGGCCCAGCGCCGGGTATGGATGTCCAGACGGATCGCGGCGAACGTTTCGGTGGTGGAATCGGCCGGGATGCCCTCTTCCTCCAGGTAGCCCTTGACCTTTTCCCCGCCCTGCCAGCCGCCGGTGAACTGCCCGCGCGCCGAATGGGTGGACAAATCCTCGGGGAGTTTGACGGCGGCCAGCACCTTCTCCTTCTCGGCCCTCAGGTCCTCGGCGTTGAAGGAGATCGGCTCCTCCATCGCGGTCAGGGCCAGCAGCTGCAGCAGATGGTTCTGGATCACGTCCCGGGCCGCACCGACGCCGTCGTAATACCCGGCCCGCCCGCCGGTGCCGATGTCCTCGGCCATGGTGATCTGCACATGGTCCACGTAATTGGCATTCCACAACGGCTCGAACAGCTGGTTCGCGAAGCGCAGGGCCAGGATGTTCTGCACCGTCTCCTTGCCCAGGTAATGGTCGATGCGGAATACCGCGTCCGCGGGGAACACCGACTCCACGATTTCGTTCAGCTGCCTGGCGGACTCAAGGTCGTGCCCGAACGGCTTCTCGATCACCACCCGCCGCCACTTGTCCCCCTCGGCCTGTGCCAGGCCGTGCTTGGACAGCTGCCGGCAGACCTGCTCGAAGGCCTTGGGCGGAATGGACAGGTAGAAGGCATGGTTGCCCTGGGTGCCGCGCTGTTCGTCCAGTTCGTCGATAATCTGCTTGAGCTGGGCGAAGGCCTGGTCGTCGCCGAATTCGCCCTGCACAAAGCGGATGCCCTGGGAGAGCTGCTCCCACACTTCCTCGCGGAACGGGGTGCGGGCATACTGCATGACCGAGGCCTTGACCTCGGCGGCAAAATCCTCGTCCTCCCAACGTCGCCGGGCGAAGCCGACCAAGGCGAAGCTCGGCGGCAGCAGGCCGCGGTTGGCCAGGTCATACACGGCGGGCATAAGCTTCTTGCGCGAGAGATCCCCGGTGACGCCGAACAGGACCATGGATGACGGGCCCGCTACCCGGGACAGCCGGCGGTCGCGCGGATCCCGGAGCGGATTATTCCCGGACCTCACACTCGCATCAACGTAAGTAACAGACATCGTTGCCTTCTAACTTTCGACCGGCGGTGCGGCCATCGATCGACGGGCGGTGCGGCCGTCCGCCGACGGGTACGAGAGTATCCGCTCGTGGGTTTCCCCAAAGGGGACCGTTCCGCTGAGCGCAAGCGTGTACCGGCCAGGATTATGGCGGGTGACCAGGATGCCAGCAGACCGTTGGGTCATGGCTACCCGCCGGAGCGCGGTCTCTGCATCGTCAAGCAATTCGTAAAGCCGGGTAGGGTCGTTAACGAGGACTTCCAAATGCTCGGTTGTCTGAGTCGGCATGGTGAACAGCTTCCTTTCCCGGGGATTAGGCCAGCGCGGCAACGCCAGTAGCGAAACAATTCAGGGCTGAATGAAATTCACGGTTATCTAGGGTTGCGGTATTCATAAAAGCCTCCGACAGTTTCAGATTCAGGATCTACAACGCTTCCCTCTCAGTGTGGATTGCGTCACTTGCACTGTGCATCGGTGGTCATCACGGATTTCTCCACGGGATCCACTACGGACCCAAAGAATCGAGTCGAGATACCCAGCGGGGCTTTGCCGAAGAATCACTTAATGGCGCCCGGATCGCCGGTTTGGCTGACGATCCTTGTGGTGTGGTGATCAGAGTCAGCAGTTCTACGGTGGGAGCCCGGCAGCGACTGACTTCGTCACCGCGCCGTAGGAGGAGGTCCCGCCACCGCGGCGAGCACGTTTCCGTTCGTATTCCGCTTCACCCAGACGATGGCCCGTCCGCTGGCAGCCGCCGTGCCGGGGAACGATTCGGTTGCCGTGCAGGCACCGGTGGCAGCGTCGACGAGCGCGGAGGTATGGGTCCTGGCATGGGTGTGGACGCCGATACATGGCCGCATTTGTCTGCATTGATGACCACTGCGGGCCTTTCGAGGCAGCTCTCCAGTGAGGTACAGATGGCTTCCTGGCGACCTTCTGCCGGGGCATCGAAGGAGGACCGGCCGAGCCAGCCCCACCGAACGGACAGGTTATTAAGAGACCTGTCCGTGGCCATGACAAACTGCCCACGGCAGGTATTTTCCCGCCGACGGTCAGGTTTCCTGCCCGCATGGTTAGCTTTGGACGCATGGCTGCCGAAGACCGGGGAATGGATCGAGGCCTCCGGGGCCGGATCCGCGCCGACGTCGGCGACAGCCCGCCG
This sequence comes from Arthrobacter hankyongi, assembly GCF_022012395.1. Classification (GTDB taxonomy): domain Bacteria; phylum Actinomycetota; class Actinomycetes; order Actinomycetales; family Micrococcaceae; genus Crystallibacter; species Crystallibacter hankyongi. Next base: position 15,735 of record NZ_JAKLTQ010000018.1, on the reverse strand, counting down.
GTCGACCGGCACAGCGCCGTTTTGTCCGCGGTCCGGCCGGCGTGCCGACCTACCTGCTCACCGATATGGAGAAAACCCTTGCCGTCCACCATGTTGCCGGGGCGCTGGCGCGGAGATCATGGACCTGGTCAGCACCCGCGAACACCGGGTGACCCGCTGCCCGGATGCGATGCTGTCCGAGGGACAGGGCGCCCCGCACCCGGTGCCGCGCATAGCGTCGCGCCCGGGGCCGGGGACCGGAGAACACGCCGGGAATGATATTCGAAAACGCCCGGACCTTGGTGGCGTCCCGCTTGCCCGGGGAGAGGCGTTCGTCCAGTTCCACGGCATGGACGGCCTGGGCCGTGGCCAAGATCGCCGGCACCGGGCCGGTTGACCAGGCCCGGTACGCGGAGCCGGCCATGGCCGGAGGGCGGCGTTCAGGACAACCGGACGCACCGTCCGGCGTCAGAAGAGCCGTGGGCCAGATCGGCCGCCGGAATAGTGAGCCGTCGAATCCTGCTGGCCGTCCTCATGAATCGAATTAACGCCGATTTGTGCCTGGTCAGCGGAATCCCGCATCGGCATCTTATGCGAAGGAGAGAGCAAAGGCGGCGCATATTGGCATTGTGGCCGAGAAGAGGGCGGGAAGTCCGCGTTTTCCGCCCCCACATCAAGGGGGCGTGCTTACCAATGGGACATGCCGTGCCTTACATCGAATACAGCGTGACGGGATCGTCGCGAACGAAAAGATGACGGCAGCCTATGCCGTTCTCGATGACCCATATCAGTCGGTCGTCGTCGGAACGGTCATCCACATAGGCGGCGTAGAGGAACGAATCGAGGGACCAGACTTCAACGCAGTCCCCCGGCTGGAGGGAAGCCCACTGCCGGACCAGCCGCTGGTCGAGGGTCTTGCGGTTTTCCCTGGACGGTCCCGGTACTTGTTGATGCATGTGTTATTCCTCCAGGCCCAAGCAGGAAAATCCACGAGTGCCGGCTCGCCGAAGTTGCAGGGGCTGGACCCCGGAAGTGGCGCCCCGCGGCCTTGAAGGCTGCAGGACGCCACTTCCGGCAATCGGAGGCCTAGACGATGGCGTCGCGGAGCTCCTTGGCGGCCAGCGCCGGGTCGGCTGCGCTGTAGATGGCACCGCCGGCCACGGCGACGTCGGCGCCGGCCTTCTGCACGTCGGCGATGGTGGCGACCTTCACGCCGCCTGCCACGGAGAACGGAACCCGGGCTTCTGCACCGGCGCGCAGCAGCCCGTTCAGGTCGAAGCCGGGCTTGGCCTGCTCGTCCAGGCCGGCGTGCATCTCGACGAACTTCGCACCCAGCGCGCGGGCTTCCTTGGCACGGGTGACCTTGTCTTCCACCCCGATGAGGTCGACGACGATGCCCTTGTTGTGGGCCTTGGCGGCCTTGACGGCGCCGGCAATGGTGGAGTCGTCGGCGGTGCCGAGCACGGTGATCAGGTCGGCGCCGGCCTTGAAAGCGATGTCGGCTTCGAGTTCTCCGGCGTCCATGGTCTTCATGTCGGCGAAAACGATCTTGTCCGGGTGGGCTTCCTTGATGGCGGTGACGGCGGAGAGCCCGGCGGCCTTGATCAGCGGGGTGCCGAGTTCGAGGATGTCGACGTACTCGGCGACCTTGCCGGCCAGTTCGAGGGCGTCTTCAACCGTGAGGAGGTCCATGGCTACCTGGAGTTTCATGATGTTTCTTCTTTCTGTAGGGATTTCTCTTGGGAACTGCGGTGGATGGGAAAGTGGTTATTCGAGGTTGGCGTGGCGCAGCCACAACTCCTCCGCCGGCTGCGGGTCGTTGTCCCACAGCGACTGGAAGATGGCCTCGGTGGCGAGGAAAAGCACCTGTTCGAACAGGGACCCGGCGTACTGGCGGGAGACGCTGGAGCCATGGTCTGTCTTCTGGGCGGCGGGAATGGTCACCACCGCGTCGGCGAGTCCACCGAGCGGCGAATCCGGGTTGGTGGTGAACGCGGCGATACGCGCTCCGGCCTTTGCCGCTGTTTCCGCTGCCTTGACTACTCCCGAGGTCGTTCCCGATCCGGAGGCCACCAGGAGCAAGTCGCCGGAACTAATCGCGGGAGTGGTGGTGTCACCGGCGACGTGGACGGTCATGCCCAGGTGCATCAGCCTCATCGCGGCCATCCTCAACACCAGGCCGCTGCGGCCGGCACCAGCGACGAACACCCGGCCGGGCTGGTTGAGGTGGCGTGCAACGTCGGCCACCTGCTGCTCGTCGATTTTGGCCGCGGTGCCTGCGATCTCCTCGTTGACGAGGGACAGATTGCGGGCAATGTCATCTGCGGTGCTATGCGCGGTCAGCGTCGCATTTGCTGTCGGATTCACGGTTTTCCCCTTTCGAGTCGGTCCTCGGCCGGTAGCGGCCCAAAGGATGCTTGCCGGTTGATATCCATAATCTCGAAGCAGGGGGATAGGGGTAACACTGTTTTTTGACGGTTCTGCCTACCCTTTAGGATGGGCGGCTGTTCCCGATCCGGTAAATCGTCCGGAAGGGCGCAGCTTCAGGTTGCGACTAAGCGTGTGAAACCCGCCCGAAAAACCGCAGAATCGATTCGCGGGCTTGTGATAACTGAAATGGACGAAATCCGGGCAAAGCGGCTCCACTACAGTTGTCGCGGCCCACGCCAGCCGGGAGCGGGTGTTTCGCAAGTTCCGGGTCGTTGGCTGTCCCAACGGCCGCGGCTGCCCCCACCGCCGGTTAGTCCCGCAGCGGCTGCTGCTCGGCGGCGGTCCAGCCCGTGCCGTCGGTGCTTTCCCGGCACGGCTTCAGTGCGACATCGGCCGTGGAGCGCACCGCATCCCGGGCCTGTTGTTTCCCGTTCGTCGCGCGGAGTCCGGCCGCGAAGCCGAGCCGCAGCGCGGTGATCAGTCCGGTGGCCGGGGAGAGGTGCTGCGCAGTCTGCTCGGTGAGTCCGCGGACCAGGTCCTGGTTGAGTTGGCAGTCCAGGAGCTGCAGGACAGGGGTGGTTGGCGGACCGGTGAACCGGGCCTTGCTGCTCGTCCTCAGGCCGGGTCACGGCTGCTCCTTGGCACAGCGGATCAGCCCGCATCCGGCGGCGCCGGGGCAGGTGCGGCGTCCGGGCGCGGCTGTTTCTGCCAGGGCCAGCGCCCGGTGATTTCCAGTTCGAGGGAGAAACTGAGGAAGGTCCGGATCAGCACGATGATGGCCAGCACAATCACGGATTCGAAGGTGGGAGTGACCGCGACGGTGCGGATGATGTCGGCCGCCACCAGCAGTTCCAGTCCCAGCAGGATCGAGCGGCCCAGCCGCCGGCGGTAGGTTTCATACACCTGGTTCTTCGGCCCACGGAGCGTGCCTGTGACCGCCAGCAGCGAGGCGGCGGCCGCGCCGACAACGATGGCGATGACACCGGCGGCGTCGACCGCCCGGCCGAAGGCCTCCATGACTTCCTGGAATTCCATCTGCCGCGTCCCTTCCGGTTGTGGCGGCACCCCGAAGGCCATCACATGCCATCGGGCGGCACAGGTCAAGGGCAGCCGGCCCGTGCCGGCGCCATCGGCACCGGTACGGGCCGGCTAACCGCGGTACGGGTTCACATCCGGGCCGCCGCGGCGGGCATGGTCATAGCCCTCCTGCCAGGCATCCCGCACGGAGGCCACCAGCCCGGCCAGCAACTCATACGAGGGATGGTCCGGGCCGACGAAGATCATCTCCTCTTCGGCCCGGACCAGCAGGTCCCGGATGCGCTTGTCCATGGTTAATGGTGCCTCCGGATCCGCCGTCCGCGCGCCGCCGCCCGGCTACCGGTGCCCGAAGCTCAGGCCCAGCCGCTTCTCGCTCAGGTACAGGCTCAGCCCGATGCCGAGTACGGCAAAGGTGCAGGTCATCCACCAGGTGGACTGCCAGCCGCCGGTGGTGGTGGCCAGCCAGGCCACCAGCGCCGGCCCGGTGAAGTTGCCGACGTTGAAGATCTGCTGCATCAGGCCCATTGCGGCCGGGGCGGAGCCGCCGGGCGGGGCCAGGTCCACTGCCATCCGGGTCAGCGTGGCCGGAATGACGGCGCCGATTAGGGAGAAGGCGGCGACGCAGGCGAACTGCGCCGCGCTGCCGCCGGGCAGTTGCGTCCAGTCCACCGCGAAGGTGAGCAGCGACGTCGTGCCCATCAGCACGAAGGCCGGGATCAGCAGCCGGCGCGCGGGCACCCCGCGCTGCAGCAGCGGGGCGGTGCCGACGGCGCCGACGGCGTTCAGCCCGCCGACGACGGCGCTGAGGATGCCGGGCCAGATTCCGGCCACACCGTTGTGTTCGTAGACGGTGGGCAGGAAGCCGACCACCGCCATCCACTGGACGGTATAGCAGCCGAAGACGACGCCGGCGATCCACGGCTTGGCGGAGCGGACGGCGACCCCGATGCGCCGGGCGGCCGCGGGCAGGCCGGCCCCGTCCCGGGGCGGATCGGCCGGCACGAACTTCAGCACCAGCGGGATCGGCACCAGCGTGAGGGCCGCCATGAGCCACCACCAGACCTGCCAGCCGGCCACCTGCAGGACCAGGGCGCTGGCCACCAGCCCGGCGAACGTGGCACAGCCCTGGTAGGCGCTCCAGAAGCCCACGGCCGTGTTGACCCGGCGCAGCGGGGTGTTGGCCCGGATCAGTCCCGGCGCCACCACCGTGGTGAGCAGGAAGCCGGCGCCCTCCAGCGCCCGGCAGGCCATGAGCACCCCGGCGTCCGGGGCGAACCCACCGGCCACGGAGCCGGCGACGAGCAGCCAGAGCCCGGCCAGCAGGCAGCGGCGCGCCCCGATGGTCTCGGCGAACAGCGAGACGGCCAGCCCGCCGGCCATGCCGGCCACCTGCACCAGCCCCAGCAGCACCCCGGCCTGGACCAGGGACATGCCCAGTTCGGCCTGGATCTGCGGGATGGCGGCGGGCAGTTTCCAGATGTGCATGGCCGCCGTGATGCCGGCGAGCACGACGACGATCCAGGCCGCGTCGGTCTGCCGGCGCGTCAGGACGGGGGCGGACATGGCTCTCCCTGCACTTTCTGTCGGAAAATTGCGTGTAGTCAGATTATCGGCATACGCACATCCGGTCATGCCCCCACTCGCAACTTGGGCGGGATAGATGCTCTTATCCGGTGTGATAACAGCATCTATCCCGCCCAAGTTTTGTGGGGGTGTGGGGGTGTGGGGGTGTGGGGGTGTGGGGGTGGGGGGTGGGGACAGGATGGGGGTGGGCTTTTAGGCTGCCTGGCGGGCGGCGAGTTCCTGGCTGGTGAGGATCTGGCACATCGGTGCCAGCAGGCCGAGCAGGGACAGGGTCTGGGTTTGGGCCTCGTCGCTGACGGCGGCGCAGGCGTCGGAGACGACCGTGACGAACCGGCCGGCGTCGACGGCGGCGAGCGCCGTGGCCAGCACGCAGCAGTCGGTGGCGACCCCGGCGAGGAGCAGCTCGCCGCCCTCGGGGACCAGGGCGGCCAGTTCCGGTCCCCACTTGCCGAAGGTGGGCTTGTCGATCACGGGTGCCTCCGCCGGGACATCCATGGTGATGTCCCAGTGGTCGGAGCCGGCGGGGAACCGCATCTCGTGCCAGCGGCGGTAGTAGGCGTCCCAGGACCCGGTTTCGGCCTCGTCCCGGACGAACCGGGTGAAGACCGGCGGCTCGCTGGCGGCGGCGGCCAGCCGCTCGATCACCGGGACGATCTGGGCGTAGCGGGGGACCTGCCACTGGCCGGCCTCTTCGAATGCCCGCTGCATGTCGATCACGACGAGCCGGCGCACCGGGGCGGTCACACCGTCTCCTGGCCTGCCGGTGCGGCCACGGCCTTTCCCCGGGCCAGCCGGGGCAGCCGGCGGGTGGCGAAGTAGACGCCGACCGCAATGGCCGCTCCGACGTAGTAGGAGAGGTCGCCGACCTGCGGGAAGGCGGCGGCGATGGGGCCGGTGTAGATCGACGACATCCAGAAGGGGGAGGAAGCTGCGACGCCCACGGCCCAGGCCACGAAGCCCCACTCGAACTTCCGGCTCTTGTCGAAGACCTCGCGCAGGCCCCGGTCGGTGCGCCGGCCGCCGAACAGGTAGTCGCACACGAGGACCGCAACGTACGGGGCGATGCAGTAGGCGGTCAGGTTGAGGAAGGCGGTGAAGCCCTCGTTGAAGCCGCCCTGGCCCCACAGTGCCACCAGGTAGGAGGCGACGCAGATGAAGATGACACCGGTGTGGCGCTTGACCGGCAGGCCCATGGTCTGGATGGAGATCGCGCCGCCGTACACGTTCAGGAAGTTCTGCGTGAAGGAGGACAGCGCCACGATGCCCAGGCCGATGGGTGCCCACGGGCCCATGACGTCCTTGAGGGCGCCGATGCTGTCGCTCGCGGTGGTCACCGACCCGAGGACCGTGCCGAGAATGCCCATCCAGGCCAGGGTGATGAAGTTCCCGAGCATTGTCGCCCAGCCGGCGCCCCGCCGGTTGCCGGGGGTGTTGGGCAGGTAACGGGAGTAGTCCGAGGCGAAGGGCATCCAGGCGACGATGAAGGAGAAGAACCAGCCAAAGAAGATGATCCAGCCGCCGACGCCGTTGAAGCCTTCGGCCGCCGTGTTCGCGGTGTTGACGACGCGTCCGTTGGCTGCCGCGACGATCGTGATGAAGACGAAGCCGACCACCAGGACGAAGGAGAGGATGCGCTGGAGGAAGTGGATCAGGTTGTACCCGATGACGGCCACGCCGAGCTGGATGCCCATGAGGATCAGCGCCGAGAGCCAGAACGGCACATCGGTCAGCAGCGCGATGGCCTGGCCGCCGAGGATGACGGTCACGGCGGCCCAGCCCACGCCGGCGAAGACGTTCACGTAGGCCACCGGGAAGAGGTTGCCGATGAAGCCCAGCGGTCCGCGGCCCTGCATCTGCTGGGGGATGCCCAGCCGGACGCCCATGGCGGACAGGTATCCCATGCCGGCCGCGGAGGTCACCCCGGCGAGCAGGATGGCCAGCACCGCGGCCCAGAAGGGGAGGCCGAAGTAGGCGGCGCTGAAGCCCAGGACCACGATGGGGAAGTTCATGCCGGCGGCGAACCAGAGGAAGAACTGGGAACGCGGCCGGCCGTGGCGTTCGACGTCGGGGATGTGCTCGATGCCGTAGGGCTCGATCTTGGTCAGGCTGTTGCGGTAACCGCGGTCTTCGGCGATGCTGTCTTCGGAGGCGGCACTCATGGTGTCAAAGCTCATTGTTGTCCTAATCTGGGAAGCGCACCTCGGTGCGCTGCTTGAGGGCAGATTGGCCGGTGCGGCCGGGTTCCTGTGCGAGGTGCCGGCCGTGCCGGCGCTTTAGAGCGGGGACAGCTTTTCGCTGTCGTAGAACCGTCCGGCCTTGTAGACCATGGGCTCGGTGTCACTGACCTCAGCGTGCCGGACACGGCAGATGAAGATCGTGTGGGTCTTGGCCTGGAAGCGCTCGCGGATCTCGGCCTCGAGGGCCGCGGACGAGCCGTCGATCAGCGGGCTGCCGTTCGGACCCTGATGCCAGGCGATCTCCGCGAACTTGTCTGCGGATTTCGAGGCGAAGGTGGAAACGGTCCCCTTCTGCTGGTTGCTCAGGATGTTGATGCCCAGGTGGGTTGAGGCGAACAGCGCCGGGTAGGTCGAGGACGTCTTCTGCACGCAGACCATGACCAGCGGCGGTTCGAGCGAGACGGAGGAGTAGGCGTTGACCGCCAGGCCCTTCGGTGCGCCGTTTTCCTGCGTCGTCACGACGGTGACGCCGGTGACGAACTGGCGGTTGAACCCCTTCATGATTTCCGGGTCGGGTTCGCCGGACAAGGTGTCGACGACGACTTCCTCCGGCGCGGGGACGGCCGCATCGCCCAGGGACCTGATGCCCAGGGAGCAAAGCAGTTCGCTGCCGTCCCAGGTGACGGTCTCCCGGGCGATCCTGCCCTCCCGCAGCACGAGAATGTTCGAGCCCCTGGTCTCCACCGGCCGGTTGGTTGGCGGGACCCCGTGGAAGGGGCGGGTGTGGGTGCCCCGCGAAGTCCAGAAGATCGCCGCGGTATCGCCGTCGAGTACGACGTTGTCGATGGTGGTGGTCAGGTCGGGGAAGCCCTCGCGTACGGCCAGGATTTCCTCTTTCAGGTCAGCCAGGCCGGCTTGCTTGCCGCTTGCCTTGCTGATGCGCACGTAGTCCTCGGTGACCAGGGAGTCCAGGGACTGGACCTCTCCGCGGTCCCAAGCGGCTGCCCAGACAGTGGTAATGAACGAGTCTATGGTTTGTTGCATGGTAGAGACTGTAAGACGTATCACAAGGAGAGGTCAATACTTTGGGGAAAAACCCGATCTATTCAGCAAGTTCCGCGCCGTTCAGGCAATTGTGCGGAGCCTCTTGACCTGAGTGATGCATGCAACATAAGCTCTGTTGTATGCAAGAGACGATGAACACCGTTCCCGGCAGGACTACCGAGAAAGCTGCCGGGAAGACGGTCGAGGAAACCGCCCTGCTGGACCGGGTCAGGAAACTGGTCCTCGGCGGGGACTTTCCTCCGGGTGCTCCGTTGTCGGAGGTCTTCCTGGCCCAGGAGTTCGAGGTCAGCCGCACCCCCATCCGGGAGGCGCTGAAGCAGCTGCAGCACGAGGGGCTGGTCGAGATCCGGCCCAAGGTCGGCACCTTCGTGCGGGAACCCACGCGGCGCGAAATCGTGGAGCTGTTCCAGCTCAAGGAAAGCTTCGAGGGCCTGGCGGCATCCCTGCTGGCCCGCCGCGGCTACGTCCCCGAACTGGAAATCCTGGAGCGCAACGTGGCTGAGTCCGAGCGCGCGGCCGAGGACCAGGACGCCGACGGCTACGCCCGGCTGGTCCACGAGTTCCACTGGACCATCATCCGCGGCGCCGACAACCGCAAGCTGGCCGAGCACTACGAGCGGCTGATGAACCAGCTGGCCTACCACCGGCTCGTGGTGCGGACCGTGGAGCATCCGGGCCGCATCCTGGCCTCGACCGGCGAGCACCGGGCCGTGCTGACGATGATCCAGAACAAGGATCCCTTCGGCGCCGAGTCCGCCATGCGCAACCACGTCTATGCATCGTCCAAGGAAGCCCTCAGTGACAACCGTCCGCGCTACGGCGGATCCACCAACTGACTTGCCGCCGGCTGATTTGTCCGGAAGCAACAGGCCTGAAAGGACAACCATGCTTTTTTCGATCGTCCATGGCCTCGGCGCCCCCGGGGACCTGGCCAACCCGGAGCTGTTCTCCGAGAAAGTGATGCCGCATTTTGTTTAGTTCCAACCCCTCACCCGAAGCACGCGCCGCCGGCATCCGCAAGATCGTCTACCTGCAGGAAGAGGTCCTGCTGGAGAACGGCACCGCTCCCGCCGTGCCGGCCCTGAAGGCCACCGCGGCCGCCGTCGTCGCCAATCCCTGGCTGGGCACCGGCCCGGACACCGATCTGTCCGAACAAGCCAAGCTCATCGCCCCGCAGATTGCCCGGGAGCTCACCGGCCGGCTGCTGGCCGGGCTCGGCGGGGCGGAGGCGATCGAGGCCTTCGGCAAGGCCGCCATCGTCGGCACCGCCGGCGAGATCGAGCACGCCGGGGCCCTGATCCACACCCCGTACTTCGGCAACCTGGTCCGCGAATTCCTCGACGGCACCTCGATCATCTGCTTCGCCGACGACCGGGCCGAGGCCGGGCAGCCGCTGGTCGTCCCGCTCTGGCACAAGACGCAGGCCGCCACCCGCAGCCACTACCAGACCGCCACCGCGCGCGTGGCCGACGGGCCGCTGCCGCACGAAATCGTGGTCATCGCCGCGGCCTCGACCGGCCCGAGGCCGCATGCCCGGATCGGCGACCGCACTACCGACCGTCCCGTTACCGCCAAAATCCTCGCAGGAGCAACCGCATGAACGTCCGCAAAATCATCACCCTGGTGGAAGATACCCTGACCGAGGGCGGCCGCGCCGTCGATCCCGCCGCGCGGGTCGCCGTCGTCGCCGCGGTCATCGAGAACCCCTGGCACGGCCAGGGCTTCGTCGAGGACCTCGCCCCCGGCATCGACGCCACCGCCTCCGATCTGGGCAAGCTGCTGGCCCCCCGCGTGGTGGAGGCGCTCGGCGCCCCGGTCGAGGCCTACGGCAAGGCCGCCATCGTGGGCCTGGACGGCGAGGTAGAGCACGGCTCGGCCCTGATCCACACGCTGAAGTTCGGCGACCACTTCCGGATCGCCGCCGAGGCGACCACGCTGCTGCCGGCGGTGGAGAAGCGCGCCGCCGCCGGGACCGTCTTCGACATCCCGCTCAAGCACAAGACGGACGCCACGATCCGTTCCCACCACCAGAGCATCGAGGTGCGCCTGGCCGATGCCCCGCACCCGGGGGAGATCGTCATCGCCCTGGCTGCGGCAGCCCAGGGCCGGCCGCAGCAGCGCCTGGCCTCCCTGTCCACCGAGCAGTAACCGTGGCAGCAACCGCCAAGCTGCCCGTCGTCCTGCTCCACGGCGTCGGACTCGACCACACCATGTGGGACGCGTTCCGTGCCGCGGGGCAGGACAGCCTCGGCCGGCCCGTGGCCGCGCTGGACCTGCCCGGGCACGGGGCGCGGCCGCCGCTGACCGCGCCGGCGGCGCTGGCGGAGCTGGCCGACGACGTCGCCGCCCGGCTGCCCGGGCGCGTCCACCTGGTCGGGTTCTCCCTCGGGGCCCTGATTGCCCAGCACCTGGCCCGGTACCGTCCGGAGCTGGTGGCCAGCCTGACCAGCGTCAGCTCGGTCTGCCGGCGCACCCCGGCCGAGGCCGCCGCCGTCGCTGCCCGCCTGGCCGCGGCGTCGGAAGACTTCCCCGCCAGCGTCGAGGCCTCGATCACCCGCTGGTATCCGGCCGGCAGCACCGTCCCGGACGGGGAGGTGGCCCGCACCCGGTCCGTGCTGCTGGCCAACAATGTGCCGTCCTACCTGCACGCCTACCGTGTGTTCGCCACCGGCGACGCCGAGATCGGGCCGGAGCTGGGCGCCATCGGCGTCCCGTCGCTGGCGGTGACCGGGGAGCTGGACCCGGGCTCGACGCCGGAGATGACCCGGCGCCTGGGCGCCGCGGTTCCCGGCGCGCGCACCGCCGTCGTCCCGGACACCCGCCACATGCTCCCGGTGGAGCGGCCGGCGGAACTGGCGGCCATCATTACCGAATTCATCGACGAAGCGAGCCAAAACTGCCATGACTGACCACTACGAGCACTTCATCGGCGGGGCCTGGGTGCCTCCGGCCGAAGGCGCCTATTTCGAGAGCACCAATCCGGCGACCCTGGAGGTCCTCTACGCCGCCGCCCGCGGGACCCAGCCCGACGTCGACGCCGCGGTGAAAGCGGCGCGCACCGCCTTCGAGGATCCGCGCTGGCGGGACCTGAGCGCCACCCGGCGCGGGCACCTGCTCCGCAAGCTCGGCGACCTGGTCGGCGAGCACGCCGAGGAGCTGGCCCGGGCCGAGACCGAGGACAACGGCAAGCTGCTGCGCGAGATGCGCGGCCAGCTGGCCACCCTGCCGGAATACCTCTACTACTACGCCGGCCTGGCCGACAAGGTTCAGGGCAGCCAGATCCCCACCATGAACCCCGCAATCCTGAACTACACCCAGCGCGAACCGCTGGGCGTGGTCGGGGCGATCACCCCGTGGAATTCGCCGCTGACCCTGACCACCTCCAAGCTGGCTCCGGCCCTGGCCGCCGGCAACACGCTGGTGATCAAGCCCTCCGAATACACCTCGCGCACCGTCCTGCGGCTGGCCGAGCTCGCCGCCGAGGCGGGCTTCCCGGACGGGGTGGTCAACGTGGTCACCGGCTTCGGCGCCGAGGCCGGCGCGGCGCTGGTGGACCACCGGGACCTCGCGAAGATCTCCTTCACCGGCTCCACCGCCACCGGCTCGGCGATCGCCGCCTCCGCCGCCTCGCGCTTTATCGGCTGCACGCTGGAGCTGGGCGGCAAGAGCCCGAACATCGTCTTCGAGGACGCGGACGTCTCCAACGCCGCCATGGGCGTGGTGGCCGGGATCTTCGCCGCCGCCGGTCAGACCTGCATCGCCGGCAGCCGGGTGTTCGCCCACCGCGCCGTCTACGACGAGCTGCTGGAGAAGGTGGCGGCCCGGGCGAAGAGCATCGTCATCGGCGACCCGCGCCAGGACACCACCGAGCTCGGCCCGCTGGCCTTCGCCGCCCAGCAGGAGAAGGTCGGATCCTACGTCGAGCTCGGCGTCTCCGAGGGCGCCACGGTGCTCACCGGCGGCGGCCGGCCGGACATCGACCTGCCCGGCTACTTCTACGCACCCACGGTGCTCACCGGCGTCGACAATTCCATGCGCGTGGTGCGCGAGGAAATCTTCGGTCCGGTCGCTGCCGTGATGCCGTTCGAGACCGAGGAGGAAGTGCTGCGCCTGGCCAACGACACCAGCTACGGCCTGGCCGCCGGTGTCTGGACGCAGAACCTGGCCCGGGCGCACCGGATGGCGCGCCGGCTCGAGGCCGGGACCGTGTGGGTGAACACCTACCGGGCGATGTCCCCGATGTCCCCGCGGCAGGGCTTCAAGAACAGCGGCGTGGGCATCGAGCACGGGCTGGAGTCGATGCACGAGTACACCCGGCTGAAGAGCGTGTGGATCAACACCGACGAAGGCCCGGTGGCGGACCCCTTCGTCATGCGCGGATAGGAAAAGAAGATGCCGCTGATCGACGTCTCGATCGCCGAAGGTCGCACACCCCAGCAGCTGCGGGCCCTGGTCTCGGCGCTGCACCGGGCCGCCGAGGAATCGGTGGGGGCGCTGCCGGAGAACACCACCGTGATCATCCGGGAAGTGCCCGCCACGCACTGGTCCAAGGCGGACCAGACCATCGCCGAGCGCACCGCCGCGCAGGCAACCGAACTTACCCGCGGCCCGTCGATCCAAACCGCCGCAGAATAAAGGAGTCACCAATGCGCTTTTCCCTCTTCGTCCACATGGAGCGCTGGGACGAGAGCGTCTCACATCGCGAATGCTTCGAAAACCTGACGGAACTCGCGCTCATCGCCGAGGCAGGAGGCTTCAGCACCGTCTGGATTGGCGAGCACCACTCGATGGAGTACACCATCTCGCCCAGTCCCATGCCCCAGCTCGCCTACCTCGCAGCCCGCACGTCGACCATCCGCTTGGGGGCCGGAACGATTATCGCGCCCTTCTGGAACCCGATCCGCGTGGCCGGCGAGACAGCGCTGCTGGACGTCATCAGCAACGGCCGGATGGAAGTGGGACTGGCACGGGGCGCCTACCAGTTCGAGTTCGACCGCCTCATGGGCGGCATGTCCGCGGTCGACGGCGGCAAGCACCTGCGCGAAATGGTGCCGGCCGTGCGCGCGCTCTGGGAAGGCGACTATGCGCACGACGGCGAGGTCTGGCAGTTCCCGACGTCGACGAGCGTCCCGAAGCCCCTGCAGAAGCCGACGCCGCCCATGTGGATCGCCGCCCGCGACATTTCCTCGCATGAGTTCGCGGTCGCCAACGGCTGCAACGTGATGGTGACGCCGCTGATGAAGGGCGACGAGGAGGTCGAGGACCTCGCGCGCAAATTCGACACGGCTGTCGCGAACAACCCCGGCATCGACCGCCCGGACCTCATGGTGCTCCGGCACACGCACGTCCACCCCGCCGACGAGCCCGAGGGATGGCGCCGCCCGGCCGAGGGCATCCAAAAGTTCTACCGGACGTTTGATGCCTGGTTTGGCAACAAGACCACGCCGAAGAACGGCTTCCTCGAGCCCAGCCCCGCCGAGAAGTTTGCCGAGCGGCCCGAGTTCACGCCGGAGTCGCTCCACAAGACGGCGATGATCGGAACGCCTGAGGAAATCATCGAGCGCCTGCGCCACTACGAAGCACTCGGCGTCAGCGAGTTCAGCCTCTGGTCCGACAACAGCTTGACCCATGAGGAGAAGAAGCGCTCCCTCGAGCTCTTCATCGAGCATGTCGTGCCGGCGTTCCAGGGGCAGCCCGCGTCTGCGGCACATTGATGTCCGCCGGCCGCTACCCGGCGGATGCTCCTGCTCCCGGAACCCGTTGGTGAGGAGAGACTAATGCTGGAACGGGCCGGTGCCCACGGTTTTTCATACGGGCTGCACGGCGGTCCGCCGATCCGGATGCAGTGGCATTTCTACGGGCAGTCCGAACTGCCGGTGGCCGTGCAGACCTGGGAACTGCCGCCCGGCGGATTCGAAGGGATGCACTCGCACGCCGGGCCCGACGGCGCCCTGGAGGAAATCTACGTGGTCCTCGAGGGCACCGGCCGGATGGAGATCGACGGCGAGACCTTCGAGATCGGGGTGGGAGACTCGGTGCTCGCCCGCCCCGGCACCGCACACGACCTGCGCAATACCGGCGGCGGGGCGCTGAAGGTGCTGACCATCTGGGGACCGCCCGGGCCGGCGGATTTCTCGGGCTTCGGATCGGCCCGGCGGGCGGCCGCGGCCCGGGCCGAAGAAGCCCGGTAGCCGGCCGGCAATAGACGGTGGTGTCCGCCCCCGGGAAGGGCGGGCACCGCCGTCGTCATCCTGCAGGGACCCGGCCGTGTGTGCCGCTGCCTGTCCCCTCAGCGGAACACGCCGCTGTAGGCGTTCAGCGCCAGCTGGCCGCCCAGGTGGGCGAACAGCACGTTGCTGTCCGCCGGGATCTCCCGGCTGGAGACCAGCTCGATCAGGCCGGCCAGGGACTTGCCCTCATAGACCGGGTCCGTGATCATCGCCTCCAGCGAGGCGCCGAGCCGGAGGGCCTCGAGGGTGGAGTCCACCGGGATACCGTACCGATCGCCGGCCCAGCCCTCCAGCACGGTGACCTCGTCCTCGCGCAGCTCCCGCTCCAGGCCGATGAGCTTGGCGGTATTGCAGGCGATCCGGCCCACCTGCTCGCGGGTCTTCTCCAGCGTGGCCGAGGCATCGATCCCGATCACCCGGCGCGGGCGGCCGCCGGCGTCCTCGAGCGCGGCGAAGCCGGCGATCATGCCCGCATGGGTGGAGCCGGTGACGGTGCACACCACGATCGTGTCGAAGAAGACGCCCAGTTCCTTCTCCTGCTGCTCCACCTCGCAGGCCCAGTTGGCGAAGCCAAGGCCGCCGAGCCGGTGGTCCGAGCCCCCGGCGGGGATGGCGTAGGGTCTGCCGCCGGCGGCCTCAACCTCGGCGATGGCATCCTGCCAGGAATCCCGGAAGCCGATGTCGAACCCGGCGGCATCCAGCCGCACGTCGGCACCCATCAGGCGGGAAAGCAGGATGTTGCCCACCCGGTCGCTCAGCGGGTCCGGCCAGTCCACCCAGTTTTCCTGCACCAGGCGGGCCTTCAGCCCCAGCTTCGCGGCCAGCGCGGCGACCTGCCGGGTGTGGTTGGACTGGTATCCGCCGATGGAGACCAGGGTGTCCGCGCCCGAGGCGAGGATCTCGGGAACGAAGTATTCGAGCTTGCGGGTCTTGTTCCCGCCGAAGGCCAGCCCGGAGTTCACGTCCTCGCGCTTGGCCCAGACCTGCGCACCGCCCAGGTGCTTGCTCAGCCGCGGCAGCGGGTGGAGCGGGCTGGGGCCGAAGGTGAGCGGGTGGCGTTCGAAGTCGCTGATGGCCATGGGCGGTCCTGTCTCTGGGTCTGGCACGGGCAAACGCAACTGTATGCAATATATTGCACCGGGCCAAGGGGTGCGTATCGAGACGCCCCGTGCCGCCCCGCCCAGTTTCGGGCCGCCGCCCCCATCTTTATCCTTCAAGCAATGCGCTGGCCT
>NZ_JAKLTQ010000017.1 GCF_022012395.1 Arthrobacter hankyongi | reverse complement strand
GCACCCGGCAGGAAGCAGCCAGCCTGCTCCCCCGCTGACCCGCCCCGCACCGGCCACAGGGCGGCCCGGACACCACCCCGGGCCGCCCATTTCCCACGCCCCCAAAGACTCAAAGCACCGAGCCATACGGGGTAGAATTGAGCCATTATGGCCAATAGCACCGATTCCCCTGCGAACTCTTCTGCGAACAGCCGGCGCGGACTCTTTTCCCGCAAGTCCGCAGCGGACAAACCCTCGAAGGCAAACAAGCAACCCGGACGCCTGAAGCAGATCGTCCAGGTCTTCCAAATGACCCGGCGCAATGATCCCAACGTGGTCTGGCTCATGCTGCTGGCCTTCGTGGCCATCGTCATTGTCTGCCTCGTCATCGGCCTGCTGATCCAGAACTGGGTCACGCTGCTGATCATCTCCATCCCGCTGGGCCTGCTGGCTGCCACCTTCATCCTTTCCCGGCGCGCCGAACGCGCCGCCTTCGCCCAGATCGAGGGCCAGCCCGGCGCCGCCGGGGCTGCGCTGAGCGTGCTGCGCCGCGGCTGGATCCTGCAGGAGCAGCCGGTGGCCGTCAACCCGCGTACCCAGGACGCAGTCTTCCGCGCTGTCGGCCGGCCCGGGGTGGTACTGGTCACCGAAGGCCCCTCGCACCGTGTCAAGCAGCTGGTGGAGGCCGAACGGCGCAAAATGAACCGCATCCTGCCCAACGTCAAGATCCATGTGATCGAAACCGGCCGCGGCGAAGGCCAGGTCGAGCTGAGCAAGGTCGCCAAGACCGTCCAAAAGCTCAAGAACGAGCTAACCAAGCAGGAAGTCGCTGCCGTGGACAAGCGTCTGCAGGCCTTGGGCAGCAACAAGCTGCCGATCCCCAAGGGCGTCGATCCGTTCAAGGCCCGCCCGGACCGTCGCGCCATGCGGGGCCGCTGACCCGGTCCGGCAGGATCCGCAGGAGCACAGTGTGGCCACCTACAGGCCAGAGGGAAGGGGAGGGACCGCCAGGCGGTCCCTCCCCTTCCCTCTGAGTATTTGTCCGGGGCCGGTGTCTAGTTACGTACCAGAACGGTGCCCATGGCCCGGTCATGCAGGCCGCGCTGATCAGGATCGAAGACCAGGGCCGGCACAACCAGGCACAGCAGCAGGGTCCTGACGATCGCGGCCAGCGGTCCCGGGGCTCCGCCGTCGAGCTTGCGCACATGGATCCCCAATAGCCGGTGTCCGAAACTGTAGCCCAAGGTGCCGACCAGCATGATCTGCTCGGCGGCGAATACCGCCAGGATCAGGAACTCATTGCCTTGATTGCCACCCGCCAGCAACAAGGCGATCAGGTAGCTCATCCCCCAGTCGATACACAGCGCCGCAACGCGCCGGCCCGGCCGGGCAATGGAGCCCGACCCGCCCTGCGGCAGCCCCAACCTGCGGCCTGGCCACTGTCCGGGCTGTACGGGCGGCCCCTCGAGCCAGGATCCTAAATCTCTTCTGTCAACCACCCCTCAAGATTACCGGCGCCCCGCACAATCCACCGCATGCCCTCCCCCGCGCCCGCGCGTGTCAGATGCCGCGGAGCGCTAGGCTGGAGGCGTTCTGTAACATGCCGGAAACAACAGTGACACCCGCGGGAAATTCCGCCCACCTAGCCTAGACACCGTTGCTGCCGCCCTGTATAGCGGCCGGCAGGATTCCCCTGAATGCGTAAGGAGCATGACTCGATGTTCAAGAATGCGGACGAAGTCCTCAAGTACATCGCCGACGAAGACGTTAAGTTCGTCGATATCCGGTTCACCGATCTGCCCGGCGTGCAGCAGCACTTCAATGTGCCGGCCAAGACGGTCGACGCCGACTTCTTCGTGAACGGCCAACTGTTCGACGGCTCCTCGATCCGCGGCTTCCAGGGCATCGCCGAATCCGACATGCAGCTGATCCCGGACGTCACGACCGCATTCATCGACCCCTTCCGCGTCGAGAAGACGCTGGCGCTGAACTTCTCCATCGTGAACCCGCGCACCGGCGACCCCTACCACCGCGACCCGCGCGGCGTGGCCGAGCGTGCGGAGGCCTATCTGGCCTCCACCGGCATCGCCGACACCGCCTTCTTCGCTCCTGAGGCAGAGTTCTTCATCTTCGACGACGTCCGCTACGAGTCCAGCCCGCAGCACTCCTTCTACGCGGTGGACTCCATCGAGGCGCACTGGAACTCCGGGCGCAAGGACGAAGGCGGCAACCAGGGCTACAAGACCCCGGTTAAGGGCGGTTACTTCCCGGTGGCCCCGACCGACAAGCAGGCCGACCTGCGCGACGCGATCTGCGTGGAACTGGACGCCGTCGGCCTCGAAGTCGAGCGTTCCCACCACGAGGTCGGCGCACCCGGCCAGGCCGAGATCAACTACAAGTTCGACACCCTGGTGCACGCCGCCGACGACCTGCTGAAGTTCAAGTACATCGTCAAGAACGTGGCCGATGCCTGGGGCAAGTCCGCGACCTTCATGCCCAAGCCGGTCTTCGGCGACAACGGGTCGGGCATGCACTGCCACCAGTCCCTGTGGCAGGGCGGCCAGCCGCTGTTCTACGACGAGAAGGGCTACGCCGGCCTGTCCGACACCGCCCGCTGGTACATCGGCGGCCTGCTCAAGCACGCCTCTGCCGTCCTGGCCTTCACCAACCCGACGGTCAACTCCTACCGCCGCCTGGTCAAGGGCTTCGAGGCCCCGGTGAACATGGTCTACTCGCAGGGCAACCGTTCGGCCGGCATCCGCATCCCGATCACCGGCTCCAACCCGAAGGCCAAGCGCATCGAGTTCCGTGCTCCGGACGCTTCCTCCAACCCGTACCTGGCCTTCGCCGCCCAGCTGATGGCCGGCCTGGACGGCATCCGGAACCGGATCGAGCCAGCCGACCCGATCGACAAGGACCTCTACGAGCTGCCCGCCGAAGAGGCCAAGGACATCCAGAAGGCCCCGGGTTCCCTGGAGGAGGCCCTGGCCGCGCTGGAGGCGGACAACGAGTTCCTGCAGGCCGGCGGCGTCTTCACCCAGGACCTGATCGACACCTGGATCGCCTATAAGCGCGAATACGAGATTGCCCCGCTGTCGCTGCGCCCGAACCCCTACGAGTTCGAGCTCTACTACGGCATCTAGGGTCAACGCCGGGAAGCAGCGGCCTTAGGCCGCCGCAACGGGTCCGCTTTGGCGGCCAGGGCACCTGCCCTGGCCGCCAAAGCGGCCCTTTCTTTGTCCGGTGGCAGCTGCGGCGGGCAGGGGCCGTCATCTGAAGGCGATGCGTTCGACCCGCAGGACGGAGGCCTCGTCGACCACCGTGACCCTGAGCCACTCGTTGACCGAGGACCCGCCCTGGACCGTGACCCTGGACAGGTTCGGCACGGCCTTGGTGATCCCATAGAAGGCCAGCCACTTGGGCAGGACCAGCGGATTGTCGCTGCGGAAGGTGTGCGAGTCCCCGTTGAAGAGGTAGACGGGCCGCCCGAAGGACACGCTCTCCGCGGCAAGGGCGCGCACCAGCGGCTGGTAGCCTGCCCGGTAGGCCGCGCCCTTGCCACTGAACATGTCTGCCTGGGTCAGCAGCACAACGGCCCGCGAATTGCTGTTTTTGGCCTGCGCAAAGACGCTGCGGACCAGGGCGATACCGGCCGTGGTCCGAGCGGCCACTTCCGCGCGCTGCGCGGCAGTCGGTGCCCGCTGCCCCAAGCCGACCCACGGCCTGAGATCGTTGCTGGAGCCGACCATATGCACGGCCCCGAAGGTGATGCCCGCACGGCTGAAGAACACATTCTCCGGATAACCGGGCTGGGGCGTGACCTCGGCGGGATTCCGTCCCAGGGTCCGGCCGGGCCGGGGAAAGAAGACGCTGCGCACGGCGGCCAGCCGGTCCAGCGGGTTTCCGGCACCCACCCGGGCCTGGTGGCAGTCGGCCCATTCATTGTCCCCCGGCGTATAGACCAGAGGATCGGCGAACTGGTCGAACCCGGATTTGATCCGGGCATAGTAGGACCCGGAGCAGTTGAGCGGAACGCTGATGTCGCCCAGGTGCGATGCCAGCTGCACCTGCGGGTCGGCATTGATTTGGCTGATGCGCTCGAGGAACACCCTCAGCTGCGGATGGCCGTAGGGCATGTCGCCGATCACGGCGAAACTGAACGGGGCAGCCGGCGCGCCGGCAGCCGGAGACAGTCCCACGGCCAGCGCCGCGCAGGCTGCCAGGATGCTCAATCCGCGGCGTCCCATCTCTCCGCCTCCACCCCGGTGACAGCATGATCGGTAACGGCCACGCTACGCCCCGGCGGCGGACGGCGCTACTGCGGGCGCAGGTCAGGTCTCAGTAACGACGGTGAGGAGCAGGACGGAATCTTCGCCGGCCTCGACCGAGTGCCGCTCCCGCGGGACCAGGGTGAGTTGGTTCTCGTTCACCGATGTCCGGCCCGAGGCTGTCACCACCGAAATGGCTCCCTCCAGCACGTAGATGGTGCCGGCCAGCGGCGCGTTGTGCTCCCCCAGTGCTGTGCCGGCCTTCAGCGCGATGATGGTCTGGCGCAGCGGGCCATCCTGCGCCACCATCACGGCGCTGCGG
Source organism: Arthrobacter hankyongi (assembly GCF_022012395.1). Classification (GTDB taxonomy): domain Bacteria; phylum Actinomycetota; class Actinomycetes; order Actinomycetales; family Micrococcaceae; genus Crystallibacter; species Crystallibacter hankyongi. Next base: position 94,209 of record NZ_JAKLTQ010000017.1, on the reverse strand, counting down.
CCGTGCGGCGATTCCAGCGCCACCCCCAGATGCTCCCGGGCCACCAAGTCAATGTCCGTCATAGCGCCTCCCAATCCGGTTCCGCTGCCGGTCTGCGCCGGAGCACAGCCTTCCGCACGTCACAATACCTTGGCCGGGAAGTCCGTGGCGTGTTTCAAGCCGGACCGATGGAGCCAGGTCCGCAATGCCCCGGCCGGGAATCAGGCGTTCTGGCCGTAGAAGTGCCGGGTGAAGATGGCACGCGCGTGGCGGGTCACGCGCAGGTAGTCCTCCTCAAGGGTGGCCGCTTGGCCGGGCGGATACCCGCACCAGCGCGCCACGGCCTCAAGGTCCCGGCGCGAGGACGGCAACAGGTCCGAGCTCTTGCCGCTGGAGACCACGTTCCCGGAGCGGATCCTGGTGGCCAGGCACCAGCTCTCCCGCAACGTCTGCACATCATCCACCGGCAGCAGACCCGCGGCTTCGACGGCGGCCAGTGCCTCGAGCGTATTGGTGGTGCGCAACCCGGGCAGCCGGCCCGCATGCTGCAGTTGCAGGAGCTGGACCAGCCATTCCACGTCGCTGAGGGCGCCGCGGCCGAGCTTGAGGTGCCGGGCCGGATCGGCGCCGCGGGGCAGGCGCTCGGATTCCACCCGGGCCTTGATCCGGCGGATCTCACGCACATCCTCCGCACCGATCCGCTCCGGATAGCGGATCGGATCCACCAGTGCCAGGAAGTCGGCTGCCAGTTCGTCGTCGCCGGCGATGGGCCGGGCGCGCAGCAGCGCCTGCGCCTCCCAGATCAGCGACCAGCGCTGGTAGTACTCCCGATAGGAGTCCAGCGTGCGCACCATCGGCCCGTTCTTTCCTTCCGGACGCAGCGCAGCATCGATCTCCAGCGGCCGTTCGGCCAGCACCGGCGGGCTGCACGGCTGCTGGAGCAGCGCCGACAGCTGCCCAACGATGCGCAGGGCCTGCTGCTGGGCCGCGTCGGGGTCGGCCCCGGGCAGCGGACGGTGGATGTACATCACGTCGGCGTCGGACCCGTAGCCGATTTCGCGTCCGCCCTGGCGGCCCATGGCCACCACCAGCATCCGGGTGAGCGCACCCTCCTGTCCGGCTACCTCCATCTCGGCCACATGCAGGGCGCCCAGGATGGTGGCACGGTCCGCGTCGGACAGCGCCACGCCCACCTGGGTCTGGTCCAGCAGCCCGGAAGAATCGGCGACCGCCACCCGCAGCATCTCGCGCCGGCGGATCAGCCGGATCAGGCGCATGGCTTCTTTGGGCTCCGGATGCCGGGACATCTTGTACTGGATTTCCTGCCACAGCGTGCCGAAGTCCATCGGCACCAGCTCCCGGTCATTGCCCAGCCAGGCCGCTGATTCGGGCGAGACCTCTAGAAGGTCGGTGATGAACCGGCTGCTGGAGAGCACGTGGCAGAGCCGCTCCGCGGCCGAGCTGGAGTCCCGCAGCATGCCCAGGTACCAGTGTGAGTCCCCCAGCGCCTCGCTGAGCCGGCGGAAGCCGAGCAGCCCGGCGTCCGGATCCACGCCGTCGGCAATCCATTCCAGCAGCACCGGCAGCAGCTGCCGCTGCAGCTGCGCGCGCCGGCTGATCCCGGCGGTCAGGGCCTCGATATGGCGCATCGCGCCGCGCGGGTCCAGGTAGCCCAGGGCCGCGAGCCGGGCCTGGGCAGCCTCGGGGGTCAGCCGCACCTCGTCCGCGCTCAGGCCGGCGGTGGTGGACAACAGGGGCCGGTAGAAGATGTTCTCGTGCAGGGCCCGGACGCGCCGCTTGGTCTGGTGCCAGGTCTCCAGCAGGGCCTCCGGAGCAGGCCGCTGGGTGCTCAACGACCCCAGCGACGCCTTGGCCAGGGCACGCTGGGCATCCGGGGACTCCGGCATCAGGTGCGTACGGCGGAGCCGGACCAGCTGGATCCGGTGCTCCAGAACCCGCAGGTAGCGGTAGGCCGCATCCAGTTCCCGGGCATCCGCCCGGCCGATGTAGCCGGCCGCGCTGAGGGCGGCAATGGCCGACGTCGTGTCCCGCAGCCGCAGGGTCTCGTCCACCTTGGCATGCACCAGCTGGAGCAGCTGGACGGTGAATTCCACGTCCCGCAGGCCGCCGCGGCCGAGCTTGATCTGGCGGCCGCGCTCGTTGAGCGGAATGTTCTCGGTCACCCGGCCGCGCATGGCCTGGACGGATTCGACAAAGCCTTCGCGCTCCGACGAGGACCAGATCAGCGGCGCCACCGCGGCCTCGTACTGCCGGCCGAGCTCCATATCGCCGGCAATGGCCCGGGCTTTGAGCAGCGCCTGGAATTCCCAGCTGTGCGCCCACCGCCGGTAATAGGTCAGGTGCGAGTCAAGGGTGCGTACCAGCGGCCCGTCCTTGCCCTCCGGACGCAGGTTGGCGTCCACTTCCCAAAGTCCCGGTTCCGGGCCCGGGGCGCTGATCGCGCGGGTCATGCCGGCCGCCAGGGCCGCGGCGATGACGGCACCGCGGGCCTCGTCCAGACCGTCCGCCGCGAAGACGTAGACCACGTCCACGTCCGAGATATAGTTCAGTTCCGCGGCGCCGCACTTGCCCATGCCGATCACGGCCAGGCGCACTGCGGACAGTTCCTCGGCCGGGTACCGCGCGGCCAGCTCGGCCCGGGACACCGCCAGCCCAGCCTCCAGCGCCGCCGACGCCAGGTCCGCCAGCTCCCGCCCCACGGTAGGCATAAAATCCTCCGGTGAGGCAGCGCCCAGGTCCCGGATGGCCAGCTCCGTCAGGTGCCGCCGGTAGGTGGCCCGCAGCGCGGTGCAGGCCGCTATCCCGGTGACTGCGGCAATGGGCTGGGCCGCTTCCGGATCGGCACCGACGGCGGCGAGCAGGCTGCCGCGCAGCTTGCTCGCCGGCACACCTTGCGGTTCCGGGCTGACCTTCACCTCCAGCACGTCCAGCTGTTCGGGCCGGCGCAGCAGGAAGTCGGCCAGCGCTTCGGAGGCGCCGAGCAGCCGGAAGAGCGCTTCGCTGCGGCGCTCGCCACCGTTGATCAGGTCCGCCAGCTGCGGCGAGCGCGCCAACAGCCGGACCAGCGACAGCAGGGCGAGGTCCGGATCGGCCGAGAGTGCGAAGCCGTCCAGCAGCAGCTGCGGGTCGATCCCCTCCAGTTCACGTGCGGCCAGGAAGCGTCCGGCCTTCTCCAGGTCGCTGAAGCCGGTGACGATCAGCTGGCGGTTCAGGCTCATCGCGGCCTACAGGATTCCGATATTCCGCTTCAGTTCGTGCGGCGTGACCTGCAGGCGGTAGTCGTTCCATTCCGCGCGCTTGTTGCGCAGGAAGATTTCGAAGACCTGCTCGCCAAGGATGCCTGCCACGAGGTCGGACTCCTCCATCTTTTCCACCGCGTCATGCAGGCTGGACGGCAGCGGATCCAGGCCGAGCGCGCGGCGCTCGGCGCCGCTGAGGCTCCAGACGTCGTCGTCGGCCCCGGCCGGCAGGTCGTAGCCTTCCTCGATGCCCTTCAAACCTGCGCCAAGCAGCACGGCGTAGGCCAGGTACGGGTTGGCGGCTGAGTCGATGCCGCGGTACTCGATGCGCGAGGACTGTCCCTTGCCCGGCTTGTACAGCGGGACCCGGACCAGCGCCGAGCGGTTGTTGTGGCCCCAGGAGACAAAGCTCGGCGCTTCGCCGCCGCCCCAGAGCCGCTTGTAGGAATTCACGAACTGGTTGGTCACCGCGGTGAACTCGGGCGCGTGGCGCAGGATGCCGGCAATGAACTGGCGGGCCGTCTTGGACAACTGGAACTCGGCGCCGGCCTCGAAGAACGCGTTGGAATCTCCTTCGAACAGCGAGAAGTGGGTGTGCATGCCGGAGCCGGGATGCTCGGAGAAGGGCTTGGGCATGAAGGTGGCGTAGATGCCCTGCATCAGTGCCACTTCCTTGATCACGGTGCGGAAGGTCATGATGTTGTCGGCCGTCTGCAGGGCATCCGCGTAGCGCAGGTCGATTTCATTCTGCCCCGGGCCCGCCTCGTGGTGGCTGAACTCCACGGAGATGCCGACCGATTCGAGCATTGTCACCGCCATCCGGCGGAAGTCCTGGGCGACGCCGCCGGGGACGTGGTCGAAATAGCCGGCGCCGTCGACCGGCACCGGCACCCCGTCCGGGCCAAGCTGCTGGGATTCAAGCAGGTAGAACTCGATTTCCGGATGCGTGTAGCAGGTGAAGCCCATTTCGGTGGCCTTGGCGAGCGTGCGCTTGAGGACGTTGCGCGGGTCGGCCGCCGCGGGTTCACCGTCCGGAGTCAGCACGTCGCAGAACATCCGCGAGGTCTGCTCCCGCTCCCCGCGCCACGGCAGGATCTGGAAGGTGGACGGATCGGGCTGCACCAGCATGTCGGACTCGAAGACACGCGCCAGACCTTCGATCGAGGACCCGTCGAAGCCCAGCCCCTCCTCGAACGCGCCTTCGACCTCGGCCGGGGCCAGTGCTACGGACTTCAGCGACCCCAACACGTCGGTGAACCACAGCCGGACGAAATGCACGTCGCGCTCTTCGATGGTACGGAGCACGAACTCCTGCTGACGGTCCATATGCCACCTTCCGGATACGGCCACTGCTGCCGGGGCACCGGGCGGGCAGTATCCATGAACTGGGCGCTGCCGCCGGGCACGGTCAGGGGCCTGGGAACAGTATTGTTACTCCCAGCCTAATGGCCGACGCCGATATCCGCGCACGCCGCGCGGCCACGCGGCGTATGTCATGACCGGCAGCCGGTTGGAGGAAGCCGCCGCCGCGGGTTTAGGCTCGTCCCATGCCACATACTTCCACCGCCGGGACGCCGGCGCCGCAGGCCGCCGCCCGGATCCGCACCCACCACCTGCAGCAGTTCAAGGACAGCGGAACGCGTTTTGCCATGCTGACGGCCTATGAACAGTACGCCGCGCAGATCTTCGACGAGGCAGGCATCGAGGTGCTGCTGGTCGGTGACTCCGCGTCCAACAATGTCTACGGCAACGAGAGCTCGCTGCCGGTGACGATGGATGAAATGATCCCGCTCTGCCGTGCGGTAGCGCGCAGCACCCGCCGCGCGCTCGTCGTCGTCGACCTGCCCTTCGGCAGCTACGAGGCCTCCCCCGCGCTGGCGATCGAATCCTCGGTCCGCCTGATGAAGGAGGCAGGCGCCCATGCGGTCAAGATGGAGGGCGGCGCCTTCTACGCGGACCATGTCCGGGCCATGGTGCAGGCCGGCATCCCGGTCATGGCCCATATCGGCTTCACACCGCAGAGCGAACACGCCCTGGGCGGCTACCGGGTGCAGGGCCGGGGCGACGACAGCCTGCGGCTGGTCGAGGATGCCGTGGCGCTGGAAAGCGCCGGTGCCTTCGCGGTGCTGATGGAAATGGTGCCCGCCGCTGCGGCGTCGGCGGTGGACAAGGCGGTGCGCGTGCCCACCATCGGTATCGGCGCCGGCAATGCGACTACCGGACAGGTGCTGGTATGGCAGGACATGGCCGGGCTGCGCGGGGGCAGGATGGCCAGGTTCGTCAAGCAGTACGCGGACCTGCGCACCGAACTGGCCCGGGCCGCGGAGGCCTATGCCGACGACGTGCGTTCGGGTGCGTTCCCGGCTCCGGAGCATTCCTTCTAGCCGGCGCCTACCGGCCGCGGCAGCCTGCCGTGCAGCCCTTGCCATCGTCCCGGCAATTCGGGGATGATGCCTAGGCGTTGGTACTTCAGTGCCTGAGCCGAAAGGGACGCCGATGCTGTTGGCATTTGGCTGGGGTCTGCTCGCCGGCTCCTCGTACGTGCTGGGCGGGCTGCTCGCCCTGCGGTGGCGTGTCGGCAGCAGCGTGCTGCTCGGTGCCCTGACCGGACTTGGAGCCGGCGCACTGTTGTCCGCCGTCGCCTACAAACTCGTCGGCGAGGCCGGCCGGTTGGCCGGCGGCAGCGGCTATGTCGGGGTGGGACTGGTCGGCGGGGCGGCCGCGACGGCGTGGGTGGTCATCGGTGCCGTCCGTGGCCGGCGGCTGTCCGCCCCTCCGCTCCATGAGCCCAGTTACCTCGTCATCGGCCTGTCCGCGGTCGCCGAATCCATCGTCATCACCGGTGCCTTGCTCGTCGGCTACGGCATCACTGCCGCCATGCTGGCGGCGGTCTTCCTCTGCGGTGTTCCCGAGGCCATGGCCGACACCGGACCGTTGCGGCAGTCAGGTCTGTCCACCCGCCGCGTGATGGTCGGCTGGCTGGCCATGATGTTGCTGTGCGGCGTGTCCGTGGCCATCTTCATGGTGCTGCTCAGGTCCGCTCCACCCGAGATTGTTGCCTTCGTCCTGGCTTTCGCCGGCGGCGGGGTCCTGACCAACGTCACGGTGCGCATGGTGCCCGAAGGACTCAAAGACGCCGGCGCCGCGACCGGCATCGCGATCGCCGTCGGCTTCGGCCTTTCGTACGCGCTGGTCGAGATCCTGGGCGGGCACTGAGGCCGTCGGGCCCGCCCCCTGACGGTTTCATCCCTGGCCGTTTCATCCCCGACGGGTGATTATGGGAGCCGTCCCGTGCGCTTCACTGATGGTAGGAGTCGGCAGCAGGCTGCCCGGCTTCACCCGCCGCCGGGCACATGGACGATGACTGGATGGGAAACCGCCATGGACAACGCTAACCAACCATTCGATGTTGATCAGCCCCTCGGTGCCACCGAACGTGCAGAACTGGAGGCCCTGCGCCGGGAAAACGCGGAGCTGAGAGGCCGGCAGATGGAGGCTGCGGGCCGTGCTCCGCAGGGCGGCAGGCCGGGCCGGCGGGCATGGCGCTGGACCGCCTCGGTCATCCTGCTGGTCCTCACCGCCGTGCTGGCCCTCGCCTCGGTCACCGCGAACTACCTGCGCAGCGAACTGCTGGATACCGACCACTATGTGGCCACCGTGGCACCGTTGGCAAAGAATCCGACTATCCAGGCGGAAATCACCGACCAGGTGACCCGGCAGATCACCTCCAGGGTCAACATCGAAGGCATCACCCGGCAGGCCCTGACCGCCATCACCCAGTCGACGCCGAGAGTTGCCCCGCTGGTCACCGGCCTGGCGCCCGTGATCGCGGACCAGGCTACGTCGCTGATCCATGACACGGTTTCCCGGCTGGTGATGACCGACCAGTTCAACGACCTGTGGATCCAGGCCAACCGCCGCGCCCACCAGGCCATGGTCGCCGTGGCGACCGGGGAAACAAGCGGTGCTGTGAGTGTCAACCCGTCCGGCGCCGTGCAGATCTCCACCGCCGCCATCATCGACCGGGTCAAGCAGGCCCTGGTCCAGAGAGGCGTCGGATTCGCCGCGCAGATTCCATCGACCGACGCGCAGATCACCATCTTCCAGTCCCCGGACCTGATCCGGGTGCAGCGTGCCGTCGGCGCGCTGGAGAAGCTTGCAGCGGTGCTGCCGTGGCTGACCTTGGCCTGCGCCGCCGGAGCGGTATTCGCCGCCCCGCCCGGCAGCCGGCGCCGGGCACTGATGTTCGCGGGCTTGAGCCTCAGCATTGCCATGATCCTGCTGGCGCTGGGGTTGCTCATTGCCCGCAGCTATTATCTGGGCCAGATTCCCCCCGACGCGGTCTCGCCGGGTGCCGCGCAGACGCTGATCGATGCGCTGCTGGTGCCGCTGCGGACCGCCCTTCGCATGGTGTTCGTGCTCGGCCTGGTGGTCGCCCTGGCCGCCTTCCTGAGCGGGCCGTCCAGCGCGGCCAGAATGGTCCGGCGGGGATTCACCCGCGGCGCGGACTACGTGACCGGAAAGGTCAGCCCCGGGCCGGCCAGGCCCTGGCAGCGCTGGCTCGCCCGGTACCGGAGGATCCTGGAAGGCGTCATCGTCGGCATTGCTGCACTGCTGCTGGTCTTCTGGCAGTACCCCAGCGCGGCCGTGGTGATCTCGATCGCGGCCAGCGCGGTGGTGCTGCTGGTCGTAGTCGAACTGCTGGCGCGACCCGGAGTCGTCGAAAGGCAGCTGACGTCCGAAGGAATCCCAGTGGAACCGGGCCCCGGGGCCGGCCCCTAGTCCCCGTCCTCGGCGTCCCAGGCCTCGTTACGTTCCCTGACCTTTTCCAGCGCCTTTTCAGCCTCTTCGCGCGTCTCATAGGGACCGATCAACTGCGTCCAGTCCGACTGCGGGCCTTCTTCGACCTGGTGGGTCACGACGTTGAACCAGTAATTGGCCATTGGAGCGCTCCTCTTCGGTTGTGAACTGCAGGTCCTGGATCCGGTCGTTGGCCGCGGCCCGGCGCGGCGGCGGCCCAGCACCGATAAGATCGATGGTATGCCCCACATCGCAACAACAGCACCTCTGGGCTCGCTGACCCAGGGAACCGTCTCACCCGTCCTGCCCGTTCCGGCGTCGATCCCCCGCCCCGAGTACGCCTGGAAGCCCGCACCGGCTAAGTTCACCGGCTCCGAGGTCAAGGACCCGGAGACCATCGCGAAGATCCGTACCGCCGGGCGCATCGCGGCGCAGGCGATCGTCGAGGTCGGCAGGCATATCCGGCCCGGTGTGACCACGGATGAACTGGACCGGATCGGGCACGAATTCCTGATTGCGCATAACGCCTATCCCTCCACGCTGGGCTACCGCGGCTTCCCGAAGTCGCTATGCAGTTCGGTCAATGAGGTCATCTGCCACGGCATTCCGGATACGACGGTCCTCCAGGACGGGGACATCATCAACCTCGACATCACCGCCTACATTGACGGCGTCCACGGAGACACCAACTATACGTTCCTGGTCGGCGAGGTGGACGAGGAGTCCCGGCTGCTGGTGGAGCGGACCCAGGAGTCCCTGAACCGGGCAATCAAGGCGGTGGCCCCGGGGCGCGAAATCAACGTGATCGGCCGCGCCATCGAGTCCTATGCCAAACGCTTCGGCTACGGCGTGGTGCGGGACTTCACCGGCCACGGCGTCGGCGAAGCCTTCCACACCGGCCTGATTATTCCGCACTACGACGCCGCCCCGGCCTACAGCCGGGTAATCGAGCCCGGCATGGTGTTCACCATCGAGCCGATGCTCACCCTGGGCACCGTCGAGTGGGAAATGTGGGACGACGACTGGACGGTGGTCACCAAGGACCGCAAGCGCACCGCCCAGTTCGAGCACACGCTGGTGGTTACCGAGTCCGGGGCGGAGATCCTGACGCTTCCCTGATTCTCCGATAGTCTGCACGCAGCTTTGCGACCGGGAAGACCGGCCCGTCGAACCACCAATGGAGGGCACATGGGCAAGAAGAAAAAACCGGCCGGCGTCATCGGGCGGTACGGCCTGGGCATCGATATCGGCGGTACCGGTATCAAGGGCGGCGTCGTGGACCTGCGCAAGGGCAAACTGGCGTCGGAACGCTTCCGGATCGACACACCCCGGCCCGCCACCCCGCAGGCGGTGGCAGAGGTGGTGGCGCTCATCGCGGCCGAACTGGACACCCGGCCGGACGCCCCGGCCCCGGACAGCCCGGTCGGGGTGACCTTCCCCGCCATCATCAGGCACGGCGTGGCGCACTCGGCCGCGAATGTGGACAAGTCCTGGATCGGCACGGACGTGGACACGTTGCTGACCAGCAAACTCGGCAGGCCGGTGCAGATGATCAACGACGCCGACGCCGCCGGACTGGCCGAGGTCCGCTACGGGGCCGGCAAAGGCATGGACGGCACCGTCCTGGTCATCACCCTGGGGACCGGCATTGGCTCAGCCTTCATTTTCAACGGCCAGCTGGTGCCCAATGCGGAGCTCGGCCACCTGGAAGTGGACGGGTTCGACGCCGAGAGCCGGGCTTCGGCGGCGGCCCGGGAGCGGGAGGGACTGGACTGGGACGGGTACGTGCAGCGGCTGCAGCGCTACTTCTCGCACTTGGAGTTCCTCTTCTCCCCCATGCTGTTCGTCGTCGGCGGAGGCATCTCCAAGCGGAGCGAGGACTTCCTGCCCAAGCTCAAGCTCAGCACGCCCATCGTCCCGGCCGAGCTGAAGAACAACGCCGGCATCGTCGGTGCCGCGCTGCAGGCCAACCTGACCCAAGGCAAGCCGGACTGAACCGGCCGCGCCCCGGCTACTTGGCGGTCAACGGGCGCTGGGTGCCGGTGGGGCCGCGCCCGGCAGCCGCCCCCGCTTCGCTGCGCAGCTGTTCGATCGCCGCCTCGAAATCCTCCAGCGATTCGAACCCCTGGTAGACGCTGGCAAAGCGCAGGTAGGCCACCAGGTCCAGCTTCTTCAGCGGCCCGAGGATAGCCAGCCCGACCTCATGGGCGTTGATCTCCGCCGCGCCGCTGGACCGCACGGTCTCCTCGACCTCCTGGGCCAGCAGGGCCAGGTCGTCGTCGGACACCGGCCGGCCCTGGCAGGCCTTGCGCACGCCGCTGACGATCTTGCTGCGGCTGAACGGCTCGCCCGCGCCGGAGCGCTTGATCACCGTCAGGCTCGTGGTTTCCAGCGTGGTGAAGCGCCGGCCGCATTCCGAGCACTGGCGCCGGCGGCGGATCGCCGAGCCGTCTTCGGTGACCCGGCTGTCCACCACCCGCGAATCCGGGTTGCGGCAGAACGGACAATACATGCCGCACCTCCTTCGTGGGCGCCGGTTACGGCACCATCATAGGAATATGTCCACGCTGGTTACAACCGTGTAACTAGCGCAGCGGGGCCCGCATCCCTAGCTGAACCGGACGGACACTGCATCGCCGTGCGCGGGCAGGTCCTCGGCCCGGGACAGGGCCACGATGTGCGCGCCGACCTCCCGCAGCGCCTCGCGGTCGTACTCGATGACCTGGATGGCGCGCAGGAAGGTCGTCACATTCAGCCCGGAGGCGAAGGTGGCGGTGCCGCTGGTCGGCAGCACGTGGTTGGACCCGGCGCAGTAGTCGCCCAGGCTGACCGGGCTGTAGTCCCCTACGAAGATGGCACCGGCGTTGCGGATCCTCCCGGCCAGTTCCGAGGCGTCCTCGGTGTGGATCTCCAGGTGCTCGGCGGCATAGGCGTCGCAGACCTGCAGTCCCTGTTCCAGGTCGTCGACCAGGATCACGCCGGACTGCGGTCCGGAAAGCGCCTGCCGGACCCGGTCCGCGTGCTTCGTGGCCGCCACCTGCAGCGCGAGCTCCGCCCGGACCGCCTCGGCCAGCTTGACCGACGGCGTGATCAGGACCGAGGCCGCATGCGGGTCATGCTCGGCCTGGCTGACCAGGTCTGCCGCGACAAAAGCGGGCACCGCCGAATCATCGGCGAGGATGGCAATCTCGGTGGTTCCGGCTTCGGCGTCGATGCCGACCACCGACTTGACCAGCCGCTTGGCCGTCGCCACGTAGACGTTTCCGGGTCCGGTCACCACATCCACCGGCTCCAGCGCCGGACCGGCCTCGCCGGCAGGAATGCCGTAGGCGAAGGCGGCCACCGCCTGGGCCCCGCCGATGGCGTAGACCTCGTCGATGCCCAGCAGCTTGGCCGCGGCCAGGATGGTCGGGTGCGGCAGTCCACCGTATTCCTTCTGCGGCGGCGAGGCCAGGGCGAGCGACGCCACGCCGGCCGCCTGCGCGGGGACCACATTCATCACTACCGAGGACGGGTAGACGGCCAGCCCGCCCGGAACGTACAGCCCCACGCGCGACACCGGCACCCACTTCTGCCGGACCACCGCCCCGGAGGCGATTTCGACGACGGCGTCGGCCGGCCGCTGGGCCTCGGCAAAGGTCCGGGCACGGGCGATCGATTCCTCCAAGCCTGCCCGCACCGCCGGATCGAGCGAATCCAGCGCTTCGTCGAGGGCCTGTGTGGGAACCAGCGGATGATCCTGCGCCACGCCGTCGAAACGCTCGGCCAGTTCACCCAGCGCCTCGAATCCCCGGGTCCGCACATCCTTGATGATCGCCTCGACCGCGCCGGTGGCCGCGTCGAAGGTGGTGACGGCCCGCGGCATGGCGGCCTTCAGCTCGGCCGGGCCAAGGTGCCGGCCGCGCAGGTCCAGGGTGGGGAAATCGACTGGGTTTTCGGCTCGGGTCCCGGCAGCAGCGTCAGCGTTCACCCCTTTATTCTACTGACGCGCGCCGGGCCCGCCGCCACAGCCGGTAACAGAATGGGTCACGCAGCCCCCCGGCCGGAATAGGCTGGTGGACAGGACTCGGGCAACCGCCCGCCGACCAACCACCGGGAGAGCCTGTGAACGCCAGACCTGACAACCTGCCCCAGCCGGCTGCCGCCGTCGAGGAGTCCTTTTCGCAAACCTTCCGCGAGGTCTTCCGACGGCACGCCGCCGGTGTGGCCATCCTGACCGTCAACTACGGCGGCAGGCCGTACGGATTCACCGCGACGTCGGTGGCCTCGCTGTCCGTGGAGCCGCCGCGGTTCACCTTCAACATGTCCCGGACCAGTTCGTCCTGGCCGGCGGTGGCCAATTCAACCTACCTGGGGGTGCACATGCTCGGGCTGGAGAACCGGGAGCTGGCCGAGCGCTTCGCACGGACCAAGGACCGGTTCAGCGGCGACCACTGGGAAACCGGCCCGTGCGGCGTGCCCCTGCTCAAGGACGTGCCCGCCTACCTGGTGGGCAGAATCGAGGTCCGGCTGTCCTTCGAGAACAATGCCGTCGTCGTGGTGGACGTGGTGGACGGTTCGCTCGGCGACGAAAAAGCACCGCTGCTCTACCACAGCGGCAGCTACGTCCGGCCCCACCCCATCGAATACGAAATCTAGCCCCCGGCCCAAGAACCGGGGCAGCCGCTGAACGCTCAGGCGTCCAGGCAGGTGGGGCCGAGCAGGACCTTGAGGTCGCCGAACAGGGACGGGGTGGGGTTGACCCGGTAGTTGAGGCCCAGGCGCATCACCTCGACCTTGCGGGCGTGGTTCAGCCGGACCTGGACGTCGGTATTGCCCGGATGGGTCCGCAGCACATCGCCCAGCGCCGTGACCACTTCCTCGGTCGCCTTATGGTTGGCCATCGAGATCACCACCGGGCCGGCGTGGCCCTCGCTGAGGTCCGGAACGTTCAGTTCCTGGGCGTTGAGCGTCACGGCGCCGTCGTCGCGGCGCTGCAGCCGGCCCCGGACCACCACGATCAGGTCCTCGGCCAGGATCGAGGAAATCGGTCCGTAGACCTGGCCGAAGAACATCACTTCCATCGACCCGCCGAGGTCCTCGATCTCAGCCCGCGCGTAGGCATTGCCGCTGTTCTTGGCGATGCGCCGCTGCAGCGAGGTGATCATGCCGGCAATGGTGACGATGGCGCCGTCGGCCGGTCCGTCCTCGGCGATGACCGAGGTAATGGACTGGTCCGCGTGCTGGCTCAGCACGCCTTCCAGGCCCTGCAGCGGGTGGTCCGAAACGTAGAGCCCGAGCATGTCGCGTTCGAAGGCCAGCTTGTCCTTCTTCTCCCACTCGGGCAGGTCCGGGATGTCCACCGCCAGCCCGGCGTCGGCTCCGGCGTCACCGCCGCCGTCGCCCATCATGGTGCTGAACAGGTCGAACTGGTTGGCTGCCTCGTTGCGCTTGAGCACGATCACCGAGTCCACGGCCTCTTCGTGGATCATCGCCAGCGCCCGCCGCGGATGGCCGAGCGAGTCGAAGGCGCCGGCCTTGATCAGCGATTCGATGGTCCGCTTGTTGCAGACGACCGCGGGCACCTTCTGCAGGTAGTCGCTGAAGGAGGCGAACGCGCCCTTCTCCTCGCGCGCCCCCACCATGGCATGGACCACGTTGGCGCCGACGTTGCGGATGGCGCCCATGCCGAAGCGGATGTCGGTACCGACCGGGGTGAAGTTCACGCTGGATTCGTTGACGTCCGGCGGCAGCACCGTAATGCCCATGTGGCGGCACTCGTTCAGGTACATCGCCAGCTTGTCCTTGTCATCACCCACCGAGGTGAGCAGGGCGGCCATGTACTCGGTCGAGTAGTGGGCCTTCAGGTACGCCGTCCAGTAGGAGACGACGCCGTAGGCCGCCGAGTGCGCCTTGTTGAAGGCGTAGTCGGAGAACGGCAGCAGGATGTCCCACAGGGTCTTGACCGCCGCCTCGGAGTAGCCGCGGTCCTTCATGCCCTGGGAGAAGCCGGCGAACTGCTTGTCCAGCTCCGACTTCTTCTTCTTGCCCATCGCACGGCGCAGAATGTCTGCCTGGCCAAGCGAGTAGCCGGCCAGCTTCTGCGCGATGGCCATGACCTGTTCCTGGTACACGATCAGGCCGTAGGTGCCGCCAAGGATGTCCTCCAGCGGCTCGGCGAGCTCGGGATGGATCGGCGTGATGTCCTGCACGCCGTTCTTGCGCAGCGCGTAGTTCGTGTGCGCGTTGGCGCCCATCGGCCCCGGCCGGTACAGCGCCAGCACGGCGGAAATGTCTTCGAAGTTGTCCGGGCGCATCAGCTTGAGCAGCGAACGCATCGGCCCGCCGTCGAGCTGGAAGACCCCCAGGGTGTCCCCGCGCGCCAGCAGTTCGTAGGATTCCTTGTCGTCCAACGCCAGGTCCTCGAGGACCAGGTCCTCGTTGCGGTTGAGCTTGATGTTCTCCAGGGCGTCGGAGATGATCGTCAGGTTCCGCAGGCCCAGGAAGTCCATCTTGATCAGGCCCAGGCCTTCGCAGGTCGGGTAGTCGAACTGCGTGATGACCTGCCCGTCCTGCTCGCGGCGCATGATCGGAATGATGTCGATCAGCGGGTCCGAGGACATGATCACGCCGGCCGCGTGCACGCCCCACTGGCGCTTCAGGCCTTCCAGCCCCAGCGCGGTTTCGAAGACTTTGGCCGAGTCCGCGTCCGATTTCAGCAGCTCGCGCAGCTCCTCGGCCTCGCTGTAGCGCTTGGCTTCGGGGTTGTGCACGTCGGTGAGCGAAATGCCCTTGCCCATCACGTCCGGCGGCATCGCCTTGGTCAGCCGCTCGCCCACCGAGAACGGGTAGCCCATCACGCGGGAGGAGTCCTTGAGCGCCTGCTTGCCCTTGATCGTGCCGTAGGTGACGATCATGGCCACGCGCTCGTCGCCGTACTTCTCGGTGACGTACTTGATCACCTCGGGGCGGCGGCGGTCATCGAAGTCGACGTCGAAGTCGGGCATGGAGACGCGGTCCGGGTTCAGGAACCGTTCGAAGATCAGCCCGTGCTGCAGCGGATCCAGGTCGGTGATGCGCATCGCGTAGGCGGCCATCGAGCCGGCGCCGGAACCGCGGCCGGGCCCCACCCGGATGCCGTTGTTCTTGGCCCAGTTGATGAAGTCCGCCACGACCAGGAAGTAGCCCGGGAAGCCCATCTGGGTGATGACGCCGATCTCGTAGTCGGCCTGCTTGCGCACCGCGTCGGGAATGCCGGCCGGGTAGCGGTAGTGCAGGCCCTTCTCGACTTCCTTAACGAACCAGGACTCCTCGTTCTCCCCCGGCGGGCAGGGGAACCGCGGCATGTAGTTGGCCTTGGTATTGAACTCGACGTCGCAGCGCTCGGCGATGAGCAAGGTATTGTCGCAGGCCTCGGGGTAGTCCCGGAACAGCGCGCGCATTTCCGCCGGCGACTTCAGGTAGAACTCGTCGGCGTCGAACTTGAAGCGTTTGGGGTCCGCCAGCGTGGAGCCGGACTGCACGCACAGCAGCGCCGCATGAGAGGCGGCGTCCTCGGCGTGGGTGTAGTGCAGGTCGTTGGTGGCCACCAGCGGCAGCCGCAGTTCGCGGGCCAGCTTGATCAGGTCCGCGTGCACACCGCGCTCGATGTCCAGTCCGTGGTCCATCAGCTCACAGAAGAAATTCTCCGCGCCGAAGATGTCCCGGAAGTCCGAGGCGGCCTGCATGGCCTCCTTGTACAGACCCAGCCGCAGCTTGGTCTGCACCTCGCCCGAAGGGCAGCCGGTGGTGGCAATCAGGCCCGTACCGTAGGTCTGCAACAGGTCGCGGTCCATCCGCGGCTTGTAGAGGTAGCCCTCCAGCGAGGCCAGCGAGGACATCCGGAACAGGTTGTGCATGCCCTCGGTGGTCTGTGCCCACATGGTCATATGGGTGTAGGCGCCGGCACCGGAAACGTCGTCGCGCCCGCCGTCGCCCCAGCGCACCCGGGTCTTGTCGGCCCGCGCGGTTCCCGGGGTCAGGTAGGCTTCGACGCCGACAATCGGCTTGATGCCCGCGTTGCGGGCCTTGTTCCAGAAGTCGAAGGCGCCGAACACGAAGCCGTGGTCGGTGGTGGCCAGGGCGTTCATGCCCAGCTCCTCGGCGTGGCTGAACAGGTCGCCGAGCCGGGCGGCACCGTCGAGCATCGAGTACTCGGTGTGGTTGTGCAGGTGGACGAAGGAATCGTTGCCGGTCTTGGTGCTCACGTGGTGCCTCTTCTGCTGTCCTCTTGCGTAGATCCTAGACCCGGTGTTCGGCCAGGGCCTCGAGCGCGTAGGCCAGGTCCGCCGGGTAGTCGCTGGTGAACGACACCCATTCCCCGGTCCGGGGGTGGGTGAAGCCGAGCCGGCGCGCATGCAGCCACTGCCGGGTCAGCCCCAGCTCGGCGGCCAGCCTCGGGTCCGCACCGTAGGTCAGGTCCCCGGCGCAGGGGTGGTGCAGGGCCGAGAAATGCACCCGGATCTGGTGCGTGCGGCCGGTTTCCAGGTGGACCTCCACCAGCGAGGCCTTGCCGAAGGCTTCGAGCACCTCGTAGTGGGTCACCGAGGGCCGTCCGTCCTCGACGACGGCGAACCGCCAGTCGTAGCCGGGGTGCCGGCCGATCGGCGCCTCGATGGTGCCCTCGAGCGGGTCCGGCAGTCCCTGGACCAGGGCGTGGTAGACCTTCTCGACGGTGCGGTCCTTGAAGGCGCGCTTGAGCAGGGTGTAGCCGTGCTCGGTCTTGGCCACCACCATGGCTCCGGAGGTGCCGACGTCGAGCCGGTGGACGATGCCGGCGCGCTCGGCCGCGCCCGAGGTGGAAATACGGTAGCCGCGGGCTGCCAGCGCTCCCACCACCGTGGGCCCCACCCAGCCGGGCGAGGGATGCGCCGCCACTCCGACGGGCTTGTCGATGACCACGAAGTCCTCGTCATCGCCGAGGATTTTCAAATCTTCTACCTCTTCCACCACGATCTTCAACGGGTCCGGCCGCTCCGGCACCTGAACCCGGAGCAGTCCGGCCGGCGGCAGCCGGTCCGATTTTGCGACGGTCCGGCCGTCCAGGCTGACATTGCCTTCGCCCAGCAGCACCGCGGCCGCCGAGCGGGAAATGCCCAGCAGCCCCGCCAGCCCCGCGTCGGCCCGCTGGCCCGCCGTCCCGCCGGCCAGTTCGATGCTATACGTCCGGCCCGGGGTCTCAGCCATCGCCGTCCTCCGGCCGGCCCTCGCTTCCGTGGCCGCGGGCCGGAGCCCGGCGGCCGTCCATCCCGATGCCCAGCAGGGTCAGGATGCACCACAGGATGACCGCGCCGACGATCGCCGAATCGGCAATGTTGAAGATCGCGAAGTTCGGGAACGCAATGAAGTCCACCACGTGGCCCATGCCGAAGGACGGCTCCCGGAAGAGCCGGTCGGTCAGGTTCCCCAGCGCACCGCCGAGCAGGAAGCCCAGCGCGATGGCCCACCAGATGGAGCGGACCCGGCGCGCGTAGAACAGGATCGCAGCGGCCACGCACGCCATCACGATGCTGAAGATCCAGGTGTAGTCCTCGCCAATGGAGAACGCCGCGCCCGGGTTGCGGATGAAATGCCAGCTCAGCAGCGGTGGCAGCACCGGGATGGTCTGGCCCTCGACCATGGTCCCGACTACCCAGAACTTGGTCGCCTGGTCGAAAAGGTAGGCAAAGGCCGCGCAGCAGGCCAGGACGAGCACGAACTTTCCACTGCGCCGCGCCGGTGCGGGCCCTGCGGCAGCGGATCCGGCGGTCCCGCCGGCGGGCAGGTCCTCGGCAGACGGTGATTCGGGCGGAGATTCAGGCATAGTACTTCCGAAGGTAGCGGCCTGCGGCACCACAAACGCCGCAGGCTAAACGTTTGGCCGGTGACAGGAGGTGGTCCCGGCACCGGCCAACTATCTCCGGTACGGCCGCCAGGGCCGTACCGGAGTAAGGATTTCGAACTTCCAGGGGCTCCTAGGAGTTTGCCGTGTCCTTGGCATCGGCGGCAAAGGAGCCACGTGCCTCCAGGTCCCGCAGCTGCCCCTCAATGTAGGCCTTCAGGCGGGACCGGTAGTCCCGTTCGAAGCCGCGCAACTGCTCCAGCTTCCGCTCCAGCACAGCCTTCTGCTGCTCCAGCGCGCCCAGCGTCTTGCGGCTCTTCTCCTGGGCATCGTTGACCAAAGAGCTGGCTTCCATCTGCGCCTCGGCAATGATCTTGTCCCGCTGTTCCAGGCCGGCATTGACGTACTCGTCGTGCAGCTTCTGCGCCATGGCCAGCACGCCGGCGGCGGATTCGGCGACAGCGGTGTGCTGCGTGGCCGCCGGTGCCGCAGCCGAGACGACCGGGGCTGCCTGCGTCTTGGGCTGCTCCTTGACCACGGGCGCCGGCTTCTGGGCCACCGGCGCTTCCTGGGCTGCCGATGCGGCGGCGACCGGGGCGGGAACGGCGGCGGCTTCGCCGCCCTGGCGGGAGGTGGCCTCGGCGAGCTTCTTGCGCAGCTCGTCGTTTTCCTGGTTCAAGCGGCGCAGCTCGACGACGATTTCGTCAAGGAAGTCGTCGACTTCGTCCTGGTCGTAGCCCTCCCGGAACTTCGTGGGCTGGAACCGCTTGTTGACAACGTCTTCTGGCGTCAGAGCCATCTGGTCACCTCATACTGGTTCTGTGTGGATCATGGCCCCGGGGCTGGTTCGTTCACCGGACTCATGACAACGGTTGCGAATACTCTCTGTCACACTTTACAGGTACAGGAGCTTCTAGCTCAGAATAGCCTCTCGCCCACCCGCGCATCGAACGACACACGCGGCGGCGCCGAAGCGGTTCATACAGGCGGAGCGGTCGTTCAGACGACCGCCGCGGCCACGCTCTGGCCCAGTCCGGAGACCACTGCCTTAGCGATGGAAATCACGATGAACAGCACCAGGAAGGCCAGGTCCAGGGCGAAGCCGCCGATCCGCAGGGGCGGGATCAGCCGGCGCAGCAGGCGCAGGGCCGGGTCGGTGGCACCGTAAATGGCCGAAGCGGCCACCAGTGCCACCCCGCGCGGCCGCCACTGCCGGGCAAAGTTCTGCACCACTTCGAACACGATGCGCACGATCAGGGCAACCTGGAAGAGCATCAGGACGAGATACAGCAGCGCGAAGATGATGGACACGGAAGATCCACGATTCCCAACGGTAGTAGCGGAAGGGGTAAGGACATCTTGCCCCATGGCCGGGGCGTTGCGCCAGCGCGGGCGGCCGGCCCCCGCGGCAGGTCAGCTTTGGTTGAAGACGGTGGCCACCTGGTCCACCGTCTTGCGGTCCTCGCCCAGGACCTCGATGGTCGACGGCGAGAGCAGGAAGACCTTGTTGGTGACCCGCTCGATGCTGCCGTGCAGGCCGAAGACCAGGCCGGCGGAGAAGTCGACCAGGCGTTTGGCGTCCGCTTCGCCCATGTCCGTCACGTTCATGATGACCGGAATACCGTCCCGGAAGCTTTCGCCGATGATCTTCGCGTCGTTGTAGGAACGCGGGTGCACAGTGGTGATCTGCCGCAGCACGGAAGACTCCTCGCGGGTTGATGGGGCACGCTTGATCGGGGTCACGGGCGCCCGGTATTCCTCGGGGACCGGCTTCAGCACCGCCGGCGCACTCTCCGGGCGTTCAGCGCGTTCGGCGCGGCGCTCCTCGCGCAGCTCGCGGACTTCCCGCTCGTCCCGTTCCCGGCGCTCCGGCTCGGGTTCCTCGGTGCGCTCGGGCAGTTCGGCATGGTCGGACTCGTACTGCTCCTCGCCGTCGGCAAGCCCGAGATAAATCATCGTCTTGCGCAGTGCACCGGCCATGGTTGGCTCCTCACGTCTCGTCCCCGCAGCTGTTGCGACGCACGGATCGTCAAGCCCGTAGTCCTACCCGCCCGTCTCGAAAAACGCTACCCCAAGGCGGGTCTGTCGCCGAGGACATCCGATCCGACACGCAGGTGTGTCGCACCGGCGGCCACCGCCGCTTCGAGGTCCTGGCTCATGCCGGCGGAGAGCATCCGGGCGTCCGGATGGCTGCGGAGAAGCCGTGCGGAGAAGCCGGCCAGCCGGCCAAACGCCTCGGCCGGGTCCGCACCCAACGGCGCCACCGCCATCAGCCCGCCCAGGACCAGGCCCTGCGCCTGCTCGATCATCCCGGCCAGGGTGCCGATCTGTTCCGGCTCCGCCCCGCCGCGGCCTTTGCCTGCCGGCCGGGCTTCGGCCGGACGGTCGTCCAGGTCCACCTGGATCAGGCAGAGCAGGTCGGCCCGGGCCGGCGCACCGGCTGCCCGGCGGCGCTCCTGCTCGGCCGCCACGGCCTTGGACAGTGCAGCCACCAGCTGCGGTCGGTCCACCGAATGCACCGCGTGGGCGTAACGGACCACCGATTTGGCCTTGTTCGTCTGCAGCTGGCCGATGAAATGCCAGCGCAGCCCGACCGCGGCGGACTCCGCGGCGAGCTCGGCGGCCTTGGCAGCGGCCTCCTGGTCCCGGTTCTCCCCCACGTCACGGACGCCCAGCTCGGCCAGCGCCGCCACATCGGAGGCGGGAAAGTACTTGGTCACCACGATCAGCTCCGGAGCGGCCCCGGGGCGCCCGGCAGCGGCCCGGTCAATCCGCCCGCGCACCTGCTCCAGCCGGGCCGCCAGCTCGTCCTTCCGGCTGGTCACCGTGCCCCCTGCCCGGTCCAGACCAGCCCGGCGAACCGTCCGCAGCCGGAGTCCCTGCGGTACGAGAACAGTCCGGGGTCCTCGCGGGTGCAGCCGGCAACCCGGTGCACCCGGACGTCCAGCCGGCCAAGTTCCGCGGCGGCCCCTGCGGCGAGGTCCAGGGCCGGGGTGCCCCAGGAGGTTTCCGCGGCCAGCTCGGGCAGCTGCCCGCAGGCCTCGGCCTGCATGGCTGCGGGCACTTCGTAGCACCGCCCGCAGATGGATGGACCGATCCAGGCCTGCAGCCCGGTCCCGCCGGCCGCCTCCAGCCCGGCCACGGTGTTGGCCAGGATGCCGCCCAGCAGGCCGCGGCGGCCGGCGTGGGCTGCCGCCGTGATCCAGCCGCCGCCCGGCGCCCGGGCCGCGAAGAGCACCGGAAGGCAGTCGGCCACCAGCACAGCCAGCGGAACGCCGGCATCGGCACAGAGCAGCCCGTCCAGTTCCTCACTGCCGTCGATCGGCGCGTCCCCCGCCTCAACGGTTCCCACCCGGGCCGAATGGACCTGGTTCATGAAGCGGAGGGCGCCGGGCCGGACGCCCATCCGTTCCTCGAGCCGGCGGCGGCGTCCAGTGACCGCAGCGGAATCGTCACCGACGTTCAGGGCCAGATTGCCGGCCTCGGCGCCGGTGAAGGCAACCCGCAGGCCTTCCGCACCCTCCTCGCGCCACCAGAATCCGTCCGGCGAGCCACCCACCTGCTCCGGTCCTACTTCAGGAAGTCGGGGACGTCGAGGTCGTCACTGCGCCCGGCACTCAGATCCGGCTCGACCACGGCCGGCAGGTCCACCTCGAAGCCGCCGTCGGCAGGGATCACCGACGGGCTCTGGCCCTGCGCCCCGTGGCCCCAGCCGCTGTTCTTTGCCGAAGCGGCGGCGAACTGCGCCGAGGCAGGCTGGGCCACCGGCTGCGGAGCGACGGTCGGCACCGCCGGCATGGCGCCGGTCTTCGGTGCCTGCGGTGCGCTGGTGACGTCCACCTGGTCGAAGCCGGCGGCGATGACGGTGACGCGTGCCTCGTCGCCGAGCGCGTCATCGATGACCGCGCCGAAGATGATGTTCGCCTCCGGGTGGGCCACTTCCTGGACCAGCCGCGCGGCCTCGTTGATTTCGAACAGGCCCAGGTCCGAGCCGCCCTGGATGGACAGCAGGACGCCATGGGCGCCGTCGATGGATGCTTCCAGCAGCGGGGAGGCGATGGCCAGCTCGGCGGCCTTGACCGCACGGTCCTCGCCGCGGGCCGAGCCGATGCCCATCAGGGCCGAACCGGCACCCTGCATGACCGACTTGACGTCGGCGAAGTCCAGGTTGATCAGGCCCGGGGTGGTAATCAGGTCGGTGATGCCCTGGACACCGGAGAGCAGCACCTGGTCGGCGGACCGGAAGGCATCAAGCATCGAGACGTTGCGGTCGCTGATGGACAGCAGGCGGTCGTTCGGGATGACGATCAGGGTGTCCACTTCGTCACGCAGGGTTTCAATCCCGCTCTCGGCCTGGTTCGAGCGGCGGCGGCCCTCGAAGGTGAACGGCCGGGTGACGACGCCGATGGTCAGGGCGCCCAGCGAGCGGGCGATGCGCGCCACCACGGGTGCGCCTCCGGTGCCCGTGCCGCCGCCTTCACCGGCGGTCACGAAGACCATGTCCGCACCGCGCAGGACCTCCTCGATCTCCTCGGAGTGGTCTTCGGCAGCCTTGCGGCCCACTTCCGGATCCGCGCCGGCACCGAGACCGCGGGTCAGTTCACGTCCGACATCAAGCTTGACATCGGCGTCGCTCATGAGCAGAGCCTGCGCGTCGGTGTTGATCGCAATGAACTCCACTCCGCGGAGACCAACCTCGATCATGCGGTTGACGGCATTCACCCCACCGCCGCCGATGCCGACGACTTTGATGACGGCCAAGTAATTCTGCGGTGCTGCCACGTCCTGTGTCCCTTGTTCGAATCTGTGCACTGATCGATGCCGACGCCGGCCGGTTCCCTCAAGGTTCCGGCCTGCCAGCTTACCCGGATAACGTTAACCCTCAACTTGAAGGTTAGAGTTATGTCAAGTAACTTCTATCCGAGACGCTAAAGGCAAGCCCTGCCTCATGCAATCACCCGCCCCGCGTGTCGGATCAACTTGCCGATATTTCCGGCCGTCGTCATCCTGGTCACCGCGTCACCGGCCGGGTTGGCGTGCTCACGTCGAAGACCTGGACCGGGACCTCGGGATCCGCCTTCAGCAGTGCCTCCAGCACCTTGGCCTTCAGCTCCCGTTGCTCCGCATTGCCCCACAGCACCGAGGTGCCGTCCTTGAGCTGGAGCTGGACCGAGTCCACGGAGTTGGCCGAGGCATGGTCCAGCCGGGCCAGGACCTTCGGCGGCAGCGCGCCGAGCACGGCGGTGATGGTCCGGAAGACGTCCGGGTCCTTTTTGGCCTTGGCCGCATTGATCAGCGGCAGCTTGGCCGCCTGGCGGGACTTCACGCTCGCCAACTGCCGGCCCTCCTCGTCGACCAGCGCGTAGCGCTTGCCCGCCTTGAGCAGGGCCACCGGCACCCGCTCGGTGATCCGCACGGCCAGTTCCGACGGCGGCCGGGCCTCGACCTTCACATCCGCCACGGCAGGCACACCAGCCAGCAGCGACCGCACGTCCGACTCGGCGATCTGCGGCAGCGGCTTGCCGGCCAGCGGCGCCAGCAGTTCGTCGATTTTTCCAGCCGGAACCAGGCCGGTGCCCTGCACCGAGATGGTCTTCACCGCCAGCAGCGGTGAGAACACCAGTACGCCGATGGCCCCGGCGACCAGCACGAGGACAACCGCCACACCAACCCAGATCCGCCGGCGGATCTTCCGGCCCGGAGGCTCCGGGAACTGCAGCACCGTCGGTGCCGCCGGCTGGTCACGCGCGACCATACGGCCAGGCGCCGGCGCCTGACCGGACCCCGGCGCCTGTTCCGGCACGGTGCCGGACCGTGCCGCCGGCGGCCGGTGCGGCTTGCGGCTGCTCACGCGCGGCCTGCTGGGGCACCTTCCAGTGCCTGCACGATCTGCGGCCCGTACTGGGTCACGTCCCCGGCCCCGACGGTCAGGATGATGTCCCCGGGCCGGGCCCGCCCGGCCACGGCGGCCACGGCGGCGGCCGGATCCGGTTCATAGCCGCCGGGCACCTGCAGTTGCTCGGTGATCAGCGCGCTGGTCACACCCGGGACCGGGTCCTCGCGCGCCGCATAGATGTCCAGCACCGTTACCGAATCGGCCAGCGACAGCGCCCCGGCGAATTCGGCGGCGAACTCACGGGTGCGGGAAAACAGGTGCGGTTGGAACAGCACATGCACACCGGCGTTTCCGGCCACCGCGCGGGCGGCCTGCAGGGCGGCGGCCACCTCGGTGGGATGGTGGGCATAGTCATCGAAGACCCGCACACCCCGGCCCTCTCCCCTGGCCTCGAACCGCCGCGCCGCGCCGGTGAATTCCGCCAGGCCCGCCGCCGCCTCGGCCGGCGTCAGCCCGGCCTGGAGCCCGACGGCGAAGGCCGCGGCGGCATTGCGGATGTTGTGTTCGCCCGGCACCTGGAGCTGCAGCCGCTGCTCGCCGCCCGGGAAGGCGAGCGTACTGGTGCTCGAGGTGGCCGAGAAACTGCCCGGGATGATCCGCACCTCGGCCGCGGCATCGTAGCCGTAGCCGACCACCCGGGGGCCGGCAGGACCGGCGGCCGTGCGTTCGGCCAGCGCGCGGGCGCCCGGATCGTCCTGGCAGGCCACCAGCACGCCGCCGGCAGGCAGCAGCGCGGCAAACCGGTCGAAGGAGCGGTGCACGGCCTCGGCGGTGCCGTAGAAGTCCAGGTGGTCGGCCTCCACATTGGTGACCACGGCGATGCGCGGGCGGTAGTTCAGGAACGAGCCGTCGGATTCATCGGCCTCGGCCACGAAGTACCGGCCGGATCCGTAGTCGGCATTGACCCCCAGCGCGGCCACGTCCCCGCCGATGGCGAACGAGGGCTGCAGCCCGGCGTGGCGCAGCATCACGGTGATCATCGACGTCGTCGTCGTCTTGCCGTGGGTGCCGGCCACCGCAATCAGCTCCTGCGACCCCATGGATGCCGCCAGCGCCACCGAGCGGTGGACAATGGCCAGCCCCGCGGCCGCCGCGGCCTGCAGTTCGGGGTTCGTCGGCCGGATCGCCGTCGAGACCACCACCGTGTCGGCGCCGCCCAGGTGGGCCGGATCGTGCCCTACGTGGACCACCGCGCCGAGCCCGCGCAGCTGCTCAAGTACCTTCGAGTCCTTGGCGTCCGACCCGGAGACGGGCACGCCGCGGGCCAGCAGGATGCGGGCCACCGCGGACATGCCGGCACCGCCCAGGCCGATGAAATGCACCCGGCCCAGGTCCTCGAAGGCCAGCGCATCGGTGCTGTGGAAGTCAGCGGAGTTCATTGGTGTCCTTTCCGGTGCTGCCGTGTCCGGCCCTGCTGTAGCCGGCGGCGCTGAAGACCATCGCCGCCATCCGTTCGTCGGCGTCCCGGATGCCCAGCGCACGGGCGGCTGCGGCCATCGCGGCCAGCCGCTGCGGGTCCTGCAGCAGCGGGACGAGCTGTCGGCCAACCCAGTCCGGCGTGAATTCCCGGTCCGCCACCAGCACCGCGCCCTGCGCCTGCACCAGGCCGGCGGCGTTCAGGGCCTGTTCCCCGTTGCCATGCGGCAGCGGCACCAGCACCGCGGGCACGCCCACGGCCGCGACCTCGCACACCGTGGCCGCCCCGGACCGGGCCAGCAGCACGTCGGCCGCGGCATAAACGTCCTCCATCCCGTCCACGTACTCCACCTGGCGGTATCCCGGGGCCGCCAGCAGTGCCCCGGAAGCGTCCAGCAGCTGCTTGCCGCGGCCGGTAATGTGCAGCACCTGGACCCCCGCCGCGGCCAGCGCCGGCAGCGAGGCGCTGATGGTGCCGTTGATGCTGGCTGCCCCGGAGGAACCACCGGTCACGATCAGCGCCGGCCGGCCCGGCTCCAGGCCCAGCTTGGTCCGGGCGGCGTCCCGGACGGCGTCCCGGTCCAGCCGGGCGATTTCGGTGCGCATCGGCATGCCGACCCACTGCGCGTGCGGCAGCGGAGTGTTGTCGAATGCCGCCGCCACGTGCCTGGTCAGCCGCGCGCCCAGCCGGTTGGCCAGGCCGGGGCGGGCGTTGGCCTCGTGGATCACGATCGGCACACCGCGCCGGCGGGCCGCGAAGTACAGTGGCGTGCTCACGTAGCCGCCGACCCCCACGACGACGTCCGCTGCGGCCTCGTCGATGATCGCGCCGGCCTGCCGCACGGCGGCGGACAGGCGCCCCGGCAGCTTGAGCAGGTCCGCGGACGGGCGGCGCGGCATCGGCACCCGGTCGATGGTGGCCAGCTTGAAGCCGGCGGCGGGAACCAGCCCGGTCTCCATGCCTGCCGCGGTGCCCACGGCCAGTATTTCCGTTTCCGGCGCGCTGGCCCGGATGGCCCGGGCAATCGCCAGCAGGGGGCTGATGTGGCCGGCGGTGCCGCCGCCGGCCAGCACCACGGACAGGTTCTGGTTCGTCATCTCTTGTTGTTGCACCTTAGCTGGTTTGTTGGTGGGAACTGGTTGTCAGGTTGGGTCGGTCAGGGCCGGGCCACGGGGCGCCCGGCTGCCGCGCGCCGCAAGGCACCGGCCAGTCCGCGCCGGACAGGGCCCTGGCGGTCCGGTCCCGGCGGGGTTCGGGCAAAGGACAAGAGTACACCGACCGCCGCGAGGGTAAGGGTCAGGGCCGAACCACCGTAGGAGATGAATGGCAACGGCACGCCGATGACCGGCAGCAGCCCGGTGACCACGCCGATGTTCACGAACGCCTGGCCGATGATCCAGACCATGATGGACCCGGCCAGGATCCGGACGAACGGGTCCGGCTGGCGCAGCACGGTCCGCACCAGGGCAATGGCCAGGATGCCGAAAAGCGCTACGACCACGAGCGTGCCCAGCAGGCCGAGTTCCTCGCCGATGATCGCGAAGATGTAGTCGTTGTGGGCCTCCGGGATCCAACTGTATTTCTGCCGGCTCTGGCCCAGCCCCACGCCCCACCAGCCACCGGAAGCCAGGGCAAACAGGCCGTTGCACGACTGCATGTTCAGCCCGGTGGTGTCGTCGCAGCTTTGGTCCATCCACATGGTGATGCGGCTGAGCCGGTTCGGGTTGGTGATCGCCAGCAGCAGCACGACCGCAGCGGCCCCGCCCCCGGCCGTCGCAAACAGCTTCATCGGCGCACCGGCGATGAACAGCGCTCCGGCCATGATGAACAGGATGATCATCGAGGTGCCCAGGTCGTTCCCGAGCAGCACCAGTCCCACCACCAGTGTGCCCACCGGGAAGAGCACAGGAACGACGGCGTGCTTCCACTGGGACAGCATCGGCCCCTTGCGCGCCAGGACGCCGGCCATCCACAGGCTCAGGCCCAGCTTGGCCGCTTCCGAAGGCTGCGCCGTCATGCCGCCGGGAAGCTTGATCCAGTTCCGGTTGCCGTTGACGTCCTGGCCCAGCGGGGTGAACACCAGCAGGAGCAGCAGCACGGAGAGCCCGAGCGCGGGCCAGGCCAGTGTCTTGAAACGTGCCACGGAGAACCGGGACAGGACCAGCATGAGCACAATGCCCAGCACGGCGAACATGCCCTGCTTCAGGAACAGTCCGAAGGGCGACTGCCCCTCGGCAATCGACTCCACGGCCGAAGAGGAGAGCACCATGAGCAGCCCGATGGCGGTCAGCGCCAGCGTGGTGCCCAGGATCAGGTAGTAGGTCAGGCCCGAGGGCTGCCGGCCGGTCCCGTCCACGAAGTCCAGCAGGTGCTTCAGCCGTTCCACCGGACGGCTCCGGTGCGGCGCGGCGGTGTTGTCCAGCGGCCGGCGCGCCGCCGGCCGCGGTGCTGCCGGTTGCCGTGCCGGCGGTTTGCGTGCTGCCGGCTTGCGCGCCGTGCCGGGGGTGGTGGCCACTGTTGCTCCTCTGCTTGCCGTCCGCAGCCTGCTAGCGCTCCTGCGCCGGTCCCTCCTCCAGCCGCCGGACTGCTTCGATGAAGGCGTCGCCGCGGTGGGCGTAGGAGGTGAACTGATCCATGGACGCGGACGCCGGCGCCATCAGCACGGTATCCCCGTCGGCGGCGATCCGGGCCGCGGCGGCCACGGCGCCTGCCATGACCTCCTCGCCGTTTCCGGTGGCCTGTCCGTTTTCAGTTTCTCCCGGCGGCACGCTGATCACCGGCACATCCGGGGCGTGTCGCTGCAGCGAGCCGAGCAGCCCGGAGCTGTCCCTGCCGATCAGGACGACAGCCTTCAGCCGTCCGGCATGGCCGCTGACGAGGGCATCGTAGTCCACGCCCTTGGACAGGCCGCCGGCGATCCAGACCACCGGGTCGAAGGCGCTTAGCGAGGCCGCCGCCGCGTGGGGGTTGGTCGCCTTGGAGTCGTTGATCCAGCGCACGCCCTCGATCGTGGCTACCTGCTGGATGCGGTGGGCGCCATGCTGGAAATTGCGGATACCGGCCTGTACCGCCGCGGGTTCGACGCCGTAGGCGCGTACCAGCGCGGCGGCCGCCAGCGCGTTCGCCACCAGGTGGCGCGGCACGACGTCGCCGAGGTCGCTGACGGCGCCCAGTTCCGCGGCTGAACGCCGGCGGTCCTCGATAAACGCACGGTCCACCAGCAGCCCGTTCACCACGCCGAGCATGCTCACCGCGGGAATCCCCGTGGTGAAGCCGACGGCACGGCAGCCTTCAACGACGTCGGCCTCCTCAACCATGGCCTCGGTTTCGCGCTGCTCGGCGTTGTACACACAGGCGATCTGGGTGTTCGCATAGACCTTGGCCTTATCTGCCAGGTAGTTCTCGAAGGAGCCGTGCCAATCCACATGGTCCTGCGCCACGTTCAGGCAAACGCTGGCCAGCGGCGAGAGCGAGGAGGACCAGTGCAGCTGGAAGCTGGAGAGCTCCACCGCGATCACGTCGTAGCCGACGGGGTCCCGGATGGCGTCCAGCACCGGGGTGCCCACGTTGCCGGCGGCGATGGCCCGCAGCCCGGCGGCCTGCAACATGGATTCGGCCAGCCCCACGGTAGTGGTCTTGCCGTTGGTGCCGGTGATCGTCAGCCAGTCCGCGGTCCGCCGGCCAGCCCGGTGGCGGACCCGCCAGGCCAGCTCCACGTCGCCCCAGATCGGGATGCCGGCCCGGGCCGCCTCGGCCAGCAGCGGCTGCTGCGGGCTCCACCCGGGCGAGGTCACCACCAGCTCGGCCGGCTCGCCGCCGACCAGCGGCAGGGCCGCGGTGTGTTCCTGGCCCAGAAGCACTTCGTGTGCGCCGACGATCCGGAGCGTGTCGGCCTTGGCCAGCGTCTCCTCGTTCTCGCGGGCATCCACCAGGACGACCCGTGCCCCCAGCTCGATCAGGGTGTCGGCGGCCGAGAAGCCGGACAGGCCGATGCCGGTCACGACCACCCGCAGTCCCGCCCAGTCCGCGTCCCAGCTGACCAGGGATTCCAGCCGGCTGCTGTTTGTCCCGGTCATAGCCCGACCACCCATTCAGCGTAGAAAATGCCCAGTCCGACGGCCACACACAGCCCGGCAATGATCCAGAAGCGGACCACCACCGTGACCTCGGCCCAGCCCTTGAGTTCGAAGTGATGCTGCAGCGGGGCCATCTTGAACACGCGCTTGCCGCCGGAGAGCCGGAAGAACCCTACCTGGATGATTACCGACATGGTGATGATCACGAACAGTCCGGCCAGGACGACCAGCAGCAGTTCGGTACGGGACAGGATGGCCAGGCCGGCGATGGCGCCGCCGATGGCCAGCGAACCGGTATCGCCCATAAAGATCTTCGCCGGCGAGGTGTTCCACCAGAGGAAGCCGACCAGCGCCCCGACCAGGGTCACCGAGACCAGGGCCAGGTCCATCGGGTCCCTGACTTCGTAGCACACCTCGCCGGTGACCTTGACCGAGCCGCAGCTCTGGTTGAACTGCCAGATGCCCATCAGCATGTAGGCGGCGAAAACCATGACCGCGGCCCCGGCCGCCAGCCCGTCCAGCCCGTCGGTCAGGTTCACGCCGTTGGTAGCGGCGGTGACAATCAGGTTGGACCAGATGATGAACAGCAGCGTTCCCACCAGGGTTCCGGCGAAGGCCAGGTCCAGCCAGGGGATGTCCCGCACCAGCGAGATGTTCATGGATGCGGGGGTCCGGCCCACTGAATTCGGGAAGTTCAGCGCCATCACGGCAAAGAGCACGCCGACGATGCCCTGCAGGATGATCTTGCTCCGTGCCCGCAGCCCGAGGCTTCGCTGCTTGGAGATCTTGATGAAGTCATCCAGGAAACCGACCAGTCCCATACCCGCGGTCAGCAGCAGCAGGACGCCGCCGGAGACCGTCGGGCCCGGATGGGTGCTGTCCGCGAGCCAGAGCACCAGGTGCGTGAGGAAGTAGGACACGACGACGGCGCCCACGATGACCGCCCCGCCCATCGTGGGCGTACCGCGCTTGGTATGGTGCGTGGTCGGCCCGTCATCGCGGATGAACTGGCCGTAGCCCTTGTTCACCAGCAGCTTGATGAACAGCGGCGTGCCCACCAGGGACAGGAACAGCGCCATCGCTCCGCCGACCAGGAGGGCAATCATGAACGTCCGCCTTCCCGGGCTGCGCCAGCGGCTGCGACCTGGTCGCCCAGGTACCGCAGTCCGGCCCCGTTGGAGGACTTGAAAAGCACCAGGTCCCCGGGCCGCAGCTGCTCCTGCAGCACGTCGAAGGCCTCGTCGGCCGTCTCCACATACATCGATTCATCCCCCCAGGATCCTTCCAGCACCGCGGCATTGTGCATCGCCTTGGCCCCGGATCCCACCACGATCAGGCGGGAAATATTCAGCCGGACCACGATCCGGCCCAGCGCATCGTGCTCCTGGATCGAGTCGTCGCCCAGTTCGAGCATCTCGCCCAGCACAGCCCAGGTGCGCCGGCTCCGGCCCAGTTCGGCCAGCGTCCGCAGGGCCGCACGCATGGACTCGGGGTTGGCATTGTAGGCATCATTGATGATCGTCACGCCGTCGGGACGCTCGGTGCGCTCCATCCGCCAGCGGCTCTGCGGCCCGCGCCCGTTCAGGCCCGCAGCAATCAACGCGGCGGGGATTCCCAGTGCCCAGGCCGCCGCCGCGGCGGCGAGCAGGTTCGCCACATGGTGGCTGCCGATCAGGCCGGACACCAGATGCTCCTCGGACCCGTCCGGGAAGCGCAGGGTGAAGTCGGGGTGGCCCTCGGCGGTGGTGCGGACATCACAGGCACGCAGCACCTGGCTGCGTCCGCCGTCGTCGTCCGGTGCGAAGCCGGCGTCGGTGGTGAAGTACAGCAGGCGGGCGGAGGTCCGGGCGGCCATCGCGCGCACCCGCGGGTCGTCGGCGTTCAGCACCGCGGTGCCGGCCGGCGCCAGCGCCTCGACCAACTCGCCCTTGGCCCGGGCGATATTCTCCACGCCGCCGAATTCGCCCGCGTGAGCGGTACCGACGCCGAGCACGACGCCGACCTCCGGCTTGACCATCCGGGCTAGGTACTCGATGTGCCCGATCCCGGTCGCCCCCATTTCGGACACCAGGTAGCGGGTGGAGAGGTCGGTGTTGAACACCGTCAGCGGCACGCCGACCTCGCCGTTGTAGGAACCCACCGGGGCTACGGTCGGGGCTGCCTGGGCG
This sequence comes from Arthrobacter hankyongi, assembly GCF_022012395.1. Lineage (GTDB taxonomy): Bacteria > Actinomycetota > Actinomycetes > Actinomycetales > Micrococcaceae > Crystallibacter > Crystallibacter hankyongi. The sequence goes on along the minus strand of NZ_JAKLTQ010000017.1, from coordinate 62,775 downwards.
AGGATCCCGGCCAGCAGGTCCTTGGTGGTGGTCTTGCCGGCACTGCCGGTAATCCCCACGGCCTCCAGACCTGCGGCCGCCCGCACACGCTCCAGCACGGCGGCGGCCAGGTCGCCCATGGCCAGGACGCTGTCCGGCACCACGACCTGCGGCAGGAGCCGGCCATCCTCGGCGCGGATCTCGCGTTCGGTCAGGGCCAGCGCGGCGCCGGCCGCGAAGGCGGCGGGCACGTAGAGGTGGCCGTCGGACTCCTCCCCCGGCTTGGCGACGAAGAGGCCGCCGGGAAGCACTTCCCGTGAATCAGTAGTGGCCGACGTCACGCTGATCGACGCGGCGCCGGCCGCACCGCCAGCCGTCTCCCCCATGGCTTTTCCGCCGGTAATAGCGGCAATTTCGGCTGCAGTTAGTTCAATCATGTCGACTCAGGACTTTACCGCGTCGGCGTTGGGCACTTCGAATCCATGCCGCTGCAGGGCCTGCCGCAACTCCACCCGGTCATCCAGCGGCAGGTTCTCGCCATTGACCTCCTGCCACGCCTCGTGGCCGCGGCCGGCCACCAGCACGGTGTCGCCGGCAGCGGCCAGTTCGACGGCGCGGTCGATCGCCTCGGCCCGCGGGAAGACCTCGAGGATGTCGGTGTCCAGCTGCCCGCGGCTGCGGGCTTCGAGCGCTCCGGCCAGTACCTGGCTGCGGATCGCCGCGGCGTCCTCGCCGTGCGGATCGTCGTCGGTGATCACGACGACGTCGGCCAGCCGGGCGGCAATGGCGCCCATCAGGGGGCGTTTGGTGGCATCACGTTCACCGGTGGCACCGAACACGACGATCACCCGCGCGCCCGCCTCGGGCCGGCGGACCGAGGCGAGGGTGCGCTCGAGCGCATCGGGGTTGTGCGCGAAGTCGACGATCGCCGCAGGCTGCTCGCCCACCAGCTGCATCCGGCCCGGCACCGCGATGGTGAACGGGTCGTGCTCGTCCAGGGCCCGCTGCAGCATCCCAAGGTCCACCCCGGAGGCCAGCACCATGACGGTGGCCAGCGCCGCATTGGCCACGTTGAAGCTGCCGGGTAGTCCGGTGCGCAGCCGGAGCCGGGCGCCGCCGGGGCCATGCAGCTCGAATCGGTGTCCCAGCCCGTCCCGGACCACTGCCTGGACGCTCCAGTCCGCTGCCCCCGGCCCGTCGGCGCCTCCGTCCGTGCTCAGCGTCACCGTCGGCACGGCCGCCCGGGAGGCCAGCTCGCGGCCCCATTCGTCGTCCACGCAGACGACGCCGCACCGGGCCCGGTCCGGGGTGAACAATGACGCCTTGATCTCGAAGTACTCTTCCATGCTGCCGTGCAGGTCCAGATGGTCCTGGGTCAGGTTGGTAAAACCGGCCACGTCGAAAACCACGCCGTCCACCCGGCGGTAGGACACCGAGTGCGAGGAAACCTCCATCGCGGCCGCGTCCAGCCCCCGCTCGCGCATCAGGGCCAGCAGCCCGTGTACCTGTGGAGACTCCGGCGTGGTCAGCGCGCTGGGGATGGGTTCCCCGCCGGCCAGGATCTCGATGGTGCCGATCAGCCCGGTGCTCCTGCCCAGCGCGCCCAGCAGCGAGTTGACGAAGTAGGTGGTGGTGGTTTTGCCGTTGGTGCCGGTGACGCCGAACAGCACCGGCCGCGGACCCTGCTCCGGCTGGCTGTCGTAGACCACCGCGGACAGCGGCCCGACCAGGGACCGCAGGCCGGCAGCCAGCAGTACCGGAAGGCCGCCGAGGTCCTGGCCGGCAACCAGCCGGGCGCCGTCGTCATCCGTGAGCACCGCCACCGCACCGGCAGCGGCGGCAGTGCCCGCGAACTGCGCGCCATGGAACCTGGCCCCGGGCAGCGCCACGTACAGGTCCCCGGGCTCGACGCTGCGCGAATCGATGGACAATCCGGTCACGCTGCTGTCCCAGTCCACCTCGGCGCCGGCAGCCGGACGCATCCGCGGCAGGCCCAGGCGCCCCAGGACGGCGTCGAGGCCGCCCAGCGGGACGGCACGGACCGCCTCCGGACGCATGGGCGAAGTGGACCGGCGGGATGGGCTGGGCGAGGGCAAAGACTTCTCCGGTTTCGTGTGTGCTGCTAATCGTGGTTGCCGCCGGCAGGTACTACTCGTCCCCGATCGGCAGCTTCACCGGCTTGGTCGTCGACGGCGGCACGTTGTAGGTGCTGAGCACCTGGGCCATGACCTTCTTGAACGGCGGACCTGCCGTGAGCGAGAAGACTCCGCCCTTCGGACGCTGGATGGTGGCCACCACCACGTATTCGGGGTCCTCCATCGGAGCCATCCCGGCCATCGAAATGGTGTAGCCGCTGAAGCCGCCGTCGTCGGAGGGGGCCTCGGCGGTGCCGGTCTTGACGCCAACCCGGTAGTCATCCACTTTACCCGGCAGGCCGCCGCCCTGGGTCGAGACGGTCTCGAGCATGTCCTGGACCTGGTTCGCGGTCTTCTTCGAGACCACCTTGATGCCCTTCTTGCGCGGCAGCTGGTGCACGGTGCCGTCCGGGTCGATGTAGCTGTCGATCAGCCGCGGCTCCATCCGCACGCCGTTGTTGGCGACCGCCGCGTAGGCCATGGCGGTGTGCAGCGCCGTCTGGGCCAGGCCCTGGCCGAACAGCACCGTGTATTCCTGGCGCCCGTCCCAGGCCTCCGGCTTGGCCAGCAGGCCCGGGGTCATCCCGGACAGCCCGATGTCGTACTGCTCGCCGATGCCGAACTTGCGCAGGTAGTCGTAGCGCTGCTGGCGGGTCAGATGCTGGCCGATCATCACCGTGCCGGTATTCATGGACTTGGCGAAAATGCCGGCCGTGGTGCGCTGCACCGTTCCGTGCGCGACCGCGTCGGTGAACTTCTGGCCGTTGACCGTATAGGTCGGCGGGATCGTGTACATCGTCGTCGGCGTGGTGATGCCCTCTTCGATCGCCGCGGACATGGTGATCATTTTGGTGGTCGAACCTGGCTCGAAGGCTTTGGTGACCGAGAACGGCTCGCGCTGCTCCACCGGCGTGGCCCCCGGATCGTTCGGATCGGGGGTGGTGGACTCGGCCATGGCGATGATGTCGCCGGTCTTGGCGTTGACCACCACGATGGTGCCGTACTCGGCCCCGTAGTCCTTGACCTGGGCGGCGATGGTCTCCTGGGCGAACCACTGCACGTCGGAGTTCAGCGTCAGCCGGACGCTGCTCCCGTCCTTGGCCGGCACCTCCTCATTGGTGGCCACCGGGATCCGGATGCCGTCGGCGCCGATCTCGAAGGTACGCTTGCCCGGGGTTCCGGAGAGGACCTTGTCCTGGGTGGCTTCGATCCCGGCCAGCGGCCTGCCGTCCGACCCCATGAACCCGATGATGGAGCCGGCCACTTCGCCGTCCGGATAGTTGCGCAGGGTCGTCTCCTGCGCCAGCAGCCCCGGGAAGGACAGCGCCTCGACCCGGTTCTTCACCTCCGGTGTCACCGCCTTGGCAACATAGTTGAACGGACGGTCCCCGAGCACGGCTTTGGAGACGGTGTCGGTCTTCTGGCCGAGCGCCTTGGCCAGGGCGGCGATCGCGTCTGTGATCTTTACGTCCTCGGACTGCTTGGTCTTGGGGTTGAACCACGTGTAGTCCTTGACCAGCCGCTGGTCCACGACGATGTCGAAGCGCTGGACACTGCGGGCCAGCACATTGTTGTTGGCATCCAGGATTTGCCCACGCAGGGCCGGGATCTCCGAGGTGCGCAGCCGCTTCTCCACTGCGGCCTGGGCCATCCCGGCGGTGTCCAGCCCTTGGAGCTGGAAAAGCCTGCCGCCGAGTACCACCAAGGCCACCAGCAGCAGGACCAGGCCGATCCTTACCCTGGCGGCCATGACCGCGGACCTGCCCTCCCGCTCCGGGTCCTGCGCTTTAGCCAAGTCGAGTCCTATACCTTCATGCTGTGGTTGCCTCCGGTGCCTGCTGCCGCCGCGCTACTGCCCCGCGCGCTGCTGCGGCGCAGGGATCGTCCCGCCGTTCAACTCCGCCTCGGTGAACTTCCGGGTGCCCGCACCCTGGCCGTTCCGGGCCGACGACGCCGGCGCCTGCGTTTCCGTCTTCTTCCCGGCTTTGGCAGCCGTCCCTGCCTGGCCGGAATCCGCCGCCGTGGCCTTGCCGGCCTTGCTGGAACCGGACTGCGCCGGTTCGGCCGCCGCCGAAGCCTGACCCGGCACCTCGGGACGAGCCACCAGCCGGTTCGGCGCCGTGTCGGCACCGGCAGCCTGCGGCTGGCCCGACACCTTCATCTTCTGCAAATCGATGGACCCGACCGAGGGCGAGACCACCATGCCGAGCCTGGCCGCCTCGGCCGCCAGGTTCTGCGGGGCGCGGTGGTTCTCCAGTTGCTGGGTCAGCTTCTCGTTCTGCTGCTCCAGGCTGACCTGCTGGCCGCGCAGCTCGACGATCTCGTACTGACCGCCCGAAACCGAAATGTTGAGCATCAGGACGCAGCCCAGCGCCGCCACCAGCACGGCGAAGCAGAACAGGACGAAGGGCACGCGGCGCCGCGCCGGGGCGCCGGCGACCAGCGACAGCGGGGTGCGCCGGGTCTCCCCCAAGCCGCTTGGGGAAACGTTTCCACGCTGCCGCGCGCCGCCCAGCACCCGGGCATTGTTCCCCTGGACCGCGTTCCCGTAGACCGCAGCCTGGCCGGCGGACCGTGCGTTCATCGCTGCTGCACTCATGAGGCGCTCCTGTTCCGTATCCGTTCGACTGCCCGCAGCCGGGCCGATGCCGCCCGCGGATTCTCGTTGATTTCTTCCTCCGAGGGCACCTCAGTGCCCTTGGTGAGCCTTTTGAACTGTGCCTTGTGCTCCTCCAGTTCCACCGGGAAGCCCAGCGGGGCGGAGGAGCGGGAACCGGCTGCGAAGTGGCCCTTGACGATCTTGTCTTCCAGCGAGTGGTACGACATGACCACCAACCGGCCGCCAAGGGCGAGGGCATCCATGGCAGCCGGGATGGCCCGGTCCAGCACATGCAGTTCCTCGTTGACCTCGATCCGCAATGCCTGGAAGGTCCGCTTGGCAGGATGGCCCCCGGTCCTGGCGGCCGCCGCCGGCACCACCTTGCGGATGGCCTCCACTAACTGGCCGGTGGTGGTGAAGGGAGCCGCGTCCCGGGCAGCGACGATGCCGGCCGCGATCCGCCCGGCGAACTTCTCCTCGCCCCACATCCGGATGATCCGGACCAGGTCGTCCTGGCTGTAGCTGTTGACCACATCGGCCGCGGTCATGCCGCGGCTGGTGTCCATCCGCATGTCCAGCGGCGCATCGTAGGAGTAGGCGAAGCCCCGCTCCCGCTCGTCCAGCTGCAGTGACGACACGCCCAGATCGAACAGCGCGCCGTCGATTCCATCCACGCCCAGCTCTGCGGCGACCTCGCCGATCTGGTCATAGACCGCATGGACCAGGTCCGTGCGGTCTTGGAATTCGGCCAGCCGCGCGCCGGCCAGGGACAGTGCCTGCTCGTCGCGGTCGATGCCGATCAGGTGCAGCCGGGGAAAGCGGCGCAGCATCTCCTCGGAATGCCCTCCCATGCCCAGGGTGGCGTCGACGACGACGGCCCGGCCGGATGCTTCAACGGCGCGTTCGATGGACGGGGCCAGCAGGTTGACGCAGCGCTCGCGCAGCACCGGAACGTGCCGTTCGGCGGTGGGGCGTTCATCGCTCATCTGCGCCTGGTCCTCTCCGGCCTGCTGCCTGTACCGCCGGCCGGCGGCACCATCGATGTTCTGGGGGGGGTTGCCTCTGAAAAGTCCTTTAAGCGTGCAGATTCTTGGACCAGATCCCCATCCGCGCCTGGTGTGCCTGGCCTGGCTCCGGGGAAGGTGAGCCAGGACGGGGACGCCGGGCGGCTGGAGATCTCATTCAAGAATCCTGCGCTGTCCTGCTATGGGTTCCGACGGTGCGGGTCCGGCCGGGGCCGGGCATCGTCAGAAAATTCCGGGTATTGCATCTTCGTCCGTTTCGGAGAAGGCCGCTTCCTTCTCCTCCAGGTACGCGTTCCAGGCCGAGGCGTCCCAGATCTCGGCGCGGGTACCCGCTCCGATCACTGCAAGTTCACGGTCCAGCCCTGCATAAGCACGCAGCGCGGACGGAATCGTGACCCGGCCCTGCTTGTCAGGGATTTCATCGGAGGCTCCGGACAGAAAAACCCGAATGTAATCACGTGCCTGCCGCGACGAGATTGGCGCCTGCTGCATCTGCTCGTGAACCCGTTCGAATTCCTTCTGACTGAAGACGTAGATGCAACGCTCCTGGCCTCGTGTCAGTACAAGGCCGTCGGCCAGCTCCTCTCGGAATTTGGCAGGGAGAATCAGGCGGCCCTTTTCATCCAAACGGGGCGAATGCGTTCCAAGGAACATCGCCACCGCCTTGACTCAAAAGGAGACCGTCGACCCCCTGCGTCCACCACTACCCTCTGATGTCCTCCACTTTACTCCACCAAGCACCCCGGTCAACACGAAACACCCCATTTGACCTCGCGTTTCATACCGTTTTGGTAAACGTTTATCCGCCAGCACGCGGCCATCCCGCGGTGGAGCAAAGTGGAGGGAAATCCGCACGGTGGAGCAAAGTGGAGGCACTCCGGAGGCGACGCCGCACCGGGGTGGGCAGCAGGGGGCCGAAGGCCGCCTGCACGGCGCCGAGGTGCATGGCCCACGGACGTTGGTGACGGGGATCGGCAACCGGGAAAATCATCCGCCACTGCCGCCACGGCAAGCCCGGCGACCTGGTCCCAGCGGCCTGCACCCGGATCCGGCCCGACGGGAAGATGGGCCTACGCCTGGCGACGCTTAAACGACGGAAGACCCGCAGTCTGCGGGTCTTCCGTCGTGGACTTGAACAGCGGCTGCGCGGTTCTGCGACGCAGGGAATGCAGGGTGGATGCCTCCCGGTTCCGCCGGCAGGGCCGGCGGCACGGACACCTGGTCAGCGGTCCTCGCCGTTGCGGCGCTGGTCCCAGCGGTCCTCAAGGTTGGACATAAAGCCGCCCTTGGCCGATGATGAGCGACGTGGCCCGGCGGGCTGCCCACGGGCGGGACGGCGGGTGGTGGCCCAGTAGACCCCGGCACCCATGATCAGGAAGCCCAGAACGCCGACAGCGATGATCTGGTTCCAGATGCCGATCAGGAGAACAAGGATGCCGGCAACTGCCACCAGGGACCCGACCACGATATGGCGCGTGGACAGGGACCGGCTCCCGGCAGCCTCCATGTGGCTGGCAAATTTGGGGTCGTCAGCATGGAGCTGCTGCTCCAGCTGGTCCAGCAGCCGTTGTTCATGCTCTGAGAGTGGCATCAGAGCCTCCTTATTCCCTAATTCCCTACGAGTTTTACCCTTGCGTGAGTCATCTACCGGCTCAACGATCTCTGCAGGCGAAGAGTTCCTTGATCCACCCCCGGAACCACCCCGGACGCCAATGTTTTCTTACCACTAAGAATAGATTGCAAAGCCTCCAACGGAAAGCTGGCACACCGGGCTATGGCGTTGCTTCCGGTGGATCCGGACGCCGGCCGGATGTCTTCAACAATGCGGCCGGCAGCACCCCTGCGTCGCCGTACTTCCGGTTGACCTTATCCAGCGCCTGCTCGGCACTGCGCCACTGGTCCTCGCTGCCGTCGAAGGTCAACTGCCGGCCCGCGCCGTCGGAGGGTTCCAGCTGCTCGGCCCGCAGTCCCACCAGCCGCACACGCTGGGGACGGGGCCCGAGCGCCTCCAGCAACTGGAGGGCAGCGGCATACAACTGCTGGGCGCTGTCTGCCGGTTCCGGCAGCCGGCGCGACCTATTAATAGTGGTGAAGTCCGCGTAACGCAGCTTCATCGCCACCGTCCGGCACTGCATACCGGAGGCGCGAAGCCTGCTGGCCGTCCGGTGGGCCAAGCGCAGCAGTTCCCGCCGCAGCTGCCCGGTGTCCGCCACGTCGTCGTCGAAGGTCTCCTCGGCACCGATGCTCTTTTCGATCCGCTCCGGCGTGACCGCCCGGTCATCGATCCCCCAGGCCAGCCGATGGACATGGTCCCCGGCCGCCCCCAGCAACTTGTGCAGGGCCGAAGGCGGGGTATGGGCCAGGTCCGCTACCGTCCGGATACCAAGCCTCGCCAAAGTTTCCCGGGTCTTCGCGCCGACGCCCCACAGGGCGCCGACCGGCAGCGTGTGGAGGAACTCGACGGTGCGGTCCTGGGGAATCAGCAGCAAGCCGTCCGGCTTGGCCTGGGTCGAGGCGATCTTGGCCACGAACTTGGTCGCTGCGATGCCGACAGTGGCGGTGATCCCCAGCTGGTCCCGGATCGTCCCGCGGACCAGCGCGCCGATCTGCAAGGGATCGCCCAGCCGCCGCTGCGAGCCCGAGATGTCCAGGAAGGCCTCGTCCACGCTCAGCTGTTCAACCTGCGGCGTCAGGTTCCTGAATACTTCCATCACCCGGGCCGACATAGCCCGGTATTTGGCCTGGTTCGGCTCGATCACCACTGCCTGGGGGCACAGCCGCCGGGCCCGGGCCATCGGCATGGCCGAACGCACCCCGAACCGCCTGGCCTCGTAGGACGCCGAAAGCACCACGGCCCTGCCGGATTCGGAACCCACAATGACGCAGCGGCCCCGCAGCTCGGGACGTTCCAGCAGTTCCACGGAGACGAAAAACGCGTCCATGTCGACATGCATGATGTTGCAGTTCGCCGAACTGCCGGAATTTCCCTGCGCTTGCTCCGCCAATCCGTTGCCCACCTCTTAATGGTAGGTGCCGGCACCGACCGACCAGTTCCCTCCTGCTCCCGTAGACTGGCGGGATGGACCAACTTCGCCCCACGCTGGCCCCAAGCACCGCCGCCGAACAGACCGCATACCGCCAGGACCTCACCGACGGTCTGGCCGGTTTCCTGGATTCCAAGCGCGTCGCGCTGCATGAGGTAGCACCGGAGGCCGGGACCCTGGTGGATGCGATTGCGGACTTGACCCAGGGCGGCAAACGGATGCGGGCGCTGCTGGCCTACTGGGGATGGCGCGGCGCCGGCGGCGGCGCGGCAGCGGAGCAGGCAGTCCGCGCCGGTGTCGCGCTGGAATTGTTCCAGGCGGCCGCGCTGATCCACGACGACATCATTGACCGGTCGGACACCCGCCGCGGCAAGCCCAGCGTGCACCGGCAGTTCGAGGGCCTGCACCTGCGCCAAAGCTGGTCGATGGACGCGGAGCGCTACGGCGTGGCCGCCGCGCTGCTGACCGGGGACCTGTGCCTGTCCCTCAGCGAGGAAGCCTTCAACTCGGTCGGGCCCGAGGCCGGCAGCGGCACCGAAGCGCGCCGCATCTTCGACCAGATGCGCACCGAAGTGATGGCCGGCCAGTACCTCGATGTCCTCGAAGAGGTGGCCGGGCCGTCCCGTCCTGCGGAGACGGCGGTGGACCGGGCTCTTCAGATCCTGCGCTTCAAATCGGCCAAGTACTCCACGGTGCACCCGCTCTGCCTCGGCGGCGCCCTGGCCGGCGGCGGACCGGACCTGCTCCAGGCCTATGCCCAGTTCGCCCTGCCACTGGGAGAAGCCTTCCAGATCCGCGACGACGTCCTGGGCGTCTTCGGCGATCCGGCGGCCACCGGCAAGCCGGCCGGGGACGACCTGCGCGAGGGCAAGCGCACCGTCCTGATTGCGCACACGCTGAAAACCTGTTCCGAAGCCGAGCGCCGGTTCCTCGACGAACACCTGGGCTCTTCGCTCCTGGCCGATTCAACTATCGAAGAACTGCGCGCTCTCATCGTCCGCTCCGGCGCCTTGGCGGCCGCAGAACAGATGATCGAGGAACTGACTGCGGCCGCGTATCAGCGGCTGGACGGCCTGCCGGTCGACCCCGAGGTTGGCGGCGCCCTGCGCGCCCTGGCCGACGCCGCCGTCCGCCGCACCTCCTAGCCGGGCCGCCCCGCAGGTATCAGACGCCGGGTGTCAACGCCGGGCCGGGTCACCAGGCCAGGGCCTGGGCCCGGCGCCTGATCTCGGTCTTGCGCCCTGCCTGCAGCGCATCGATCGGACGGCCGGGGAGGGACTCGTCCGCCGTGAAAAGCCAGCGGAGGATTTCCTCGTCGCTGAACCGGGCATCCCTGAGCACCGAAATCGTGCCCTTCAGGCTCTCGAGCACATGGTCGTCCACCAGGAAGTCCGCCGGAATGCAGCGGATGTTGCCCTCCCCCACGCGGGCGGCCAGCACCGTGTGGTCGTCGATCAGGCTGTGGACCTTCTTCAGCGGCAGCCCCAGGCGCTCGGCGACGTCCGGAATCGGCAGCCAGTCGGTTATCAGTTCTTCAAGTTCACTCACTTAACAAGGTTGCCACGGCCCGGGCGTCCGGAGCCATTCGCCCATCCGACACGCCGCCTTCGGTTCTGGATCTTCCGCGCAAGCTTTTGTGTTATGCAGCGATAGTGTAGATTCACAAGAGTCTCAGTTGTCACATCAACAACAGAGGCACCATGCATTACACCCGCACTGTCCGGTACCAGCCAACCGGCCCGGCTTCCGCCGCCGACCCACGTGAGGAACCATCGATGTCTGACCAGCGACCGACCATCAGTCCGATCAGCACCCAGGCGATGCCCGGCGGCCAGCCGTCACGCATGTTCCTTTCGGCTGCCGCCACTGCTGCGATCCCCGCCGTCGTACTATCCTCCGCTGCACTGGCCCTTCCTGCGCAGGCAGCCGAGCAGGCCCCGCGGATGGCGCTGCAGCCACGGCTGGCGGACGGGACCTCCGGGCCGCTGCTGGCCCGCATGGTTCCGGCCTCCCAGGTCGCCGCGCAGCTGCCCTCGATGCTCCGACCGGCCAGCAGCGCGGTTCCGGCGAACTACATCGTGCGTTCCGGCGACACAGTCAGCGCGATCGCAGCCCGCTACGGGCTAAGCACCTCCAAGGTACTCAGCCTCAACGGACTGCGGACCAGCTCGATCATCTACCCGGGCCAGAAACTGAAGCTCACCGGCACTGCGGCCCGGTCGGCGCAGACCACCATCAAAGCCTCGTCCAAGGCGTCCGGCTACACGGTCAGGGCCGGGGACACGCTCTCGGGCATCGCCTCCCGCCACGGCATCTCGCTGTCGAAGCTGCTCGCGGCCAACGGGCTGAAGACCAGCTCGATCATCTACCCGGGCCAGAAGCTCAAGCTCACTGGAGCCGCCAAGGCTCCTTCGTATGGGGCCGCCGCCAGCCTGAACAAGTCCACCTCGATGTCGTCCAGCTACACGGTCAGGGCCGGGGACACGCTCTCCGGCATCGCCTCCCGCCACGGCATCTCGCTGTCGAAGCTGCTCTCGGCCAACGGGCTGAAGACCAGCTCGATCATCTACCCGGGCCAGAAACTCAAGCTCACCGGCAAAGGCGCAGGCACAGTCACAGCCGCCGCCAAGCCGGCGGCACAGGCGGCCACCGTCTCCGGCAGCTACACGGTCAAGACCGGCGACACCCTCTCCGGCATCGCCGCCCGCAACGGCACCACCCTGGCCAAGCTACTCTCCGCCAATGGCCTGAAATCCAGCTCGATCATCTACCCGGGCCAGAAGCTCAAGCTCACCGGCAAGAGCACGGCCGCCACGAGCGCAACACCGGCAGCCAACGCCGCCAGCGACGGTGCGTCCGCGGCGACGAACGCCACCTACACCGTGCGGGCCGGGGACACGCTCTCCGGCATCGCCGAGCGGCTGGGCATGGGCCTGAGCCAACTGCTCGCCGCAAACGGCCTGAGCAGCTCCTCGACCATCTACCCGGGCCAGACGCTGAAAGCCTCCGGCGGCACCACCAGCGCAGCCTCCTCCGCCATCGAACCGCTGGTGCCGAGCACGTTCCTGCACTACACCTACCCCGAGTCAGTGGTGGCGGACGCCAACAAGAACAAGGCGCTGCTGCTGTCCACTCCGCAGCCGACCCAGGCGCAGATGCAGCAGATCGTGCGTGACACCGCGGTGGCGATGGGGGTGGATCCGGCCCTGGCCCTGGCCTTCGCCTACCAGGAGTCAGGCTTCCAGCAGACCGCCGTCTCCCCCGCCAACGCCATCGGCACCATGCAGGTCATTCCGTCCTCGGGCGAATGGGCCTCGGATCTGGTCGGCCGGAAGCTGAACCTGCTGGACCCGTACGACAATGCCGCCGCCGGCGTCGCCATCATCCGCTCGCTGGTGCGCACCAGCGACACCCTGGACATCGCGATCGCCTCCTACTACCAGGGCCAGTACTCGGTGACCACCCACGGCATGTATTCGGACACCAAGGCCTATGTGAAGGCTGTGAAGGCGCACATGAAGAACTTCCGCTAGGCCCGGACGGCTTAGTATCTAAGAGTGCAGGAACATGTAGCAGATCCGCTGGCCGGTGCCATCGTGGACGGGCGCTACCGGATCATTTCGAGGCTGGCGCGCGGTGGCATGTCCACCGTCTACCTCGCCACGGACAACCGGCTGGACCGGCCCGTGGCACTGAAGATCCTGTATCCGCACCTGGCCGCGGACCGCTTCTTCCTGGAACGCTTCGAACGCGAAGCCAAATCCGCGGCGCGGCTGTCGCATCCACACGTCGTCGGCGTGCTGGACCAAGGCTACGACGGCGACATCGCCTATCTGGCGATGGAATATGTGCCCGGCCATACGCTGCGGGACACGCTCAACGAAAAGGGCGCCTTGACGCCCCGGCTGGCGCTGGCGCTGCTGGATCCGGTGGTGGAAGGACTCGCCGCGGCCCATCAGGCAGGATTGGTGCACCGGGACGTGAAGCCCGAGAACGTGCTCATGTCCTCGGACGGCCGGATCAAGATCGGCGATTTCGGCCTGGCCCGCGCAGCCTCCGCCAGCAACAGCACGGCCACGCTGATCGGCACCGTGGCTTACATCGCTCCCGAGCTGGTGTCCAACGCCGCCGCCGATGCACGCAGCGACATCTATTCAGTGGGCATCATGCTCTTCGAAATGCTCACTGGCCGGCAGCCCTTCACCGGTGAATCCTCGATCCAGATCGCCTACCAGCACGTCAACTCGTCCGTTCCGCTTCCCTCGAGCGTGGTGCCGGGCCTGGCCCCCGATCTTGACGAACTGGTCCAGTGGTGCACGGCCCGGGATCCTGACCAGCGCCCGCACAGCGCCACGGCTTTGCTCGGCGAGCTGCGCCACATCCGGACCACGCTCAGCGACCGCGAGCTGGATTTCCGCGCCGCCATGGCCGGTCCGGCCGTGGGCGGTGTTCCGGGATCGGACACCGGGCGCCTCGGCACGCAGCCGATCAACACCCTTCCCGCGGCAGCTGGGGCTGCGGCGGCCGATGACCACAGCGAGGACCCGAACCGGACCACCGTGATTGCGCCGAGCTATCAGCGCACGACGGCGATCCCCCGCACCCCGCTGCCGCAGGGTCCCGTCCGGCCGCAGGTGCCGGACGGGACCCTCCCGGCCGTACCCGGCGCCGCCCGTCCCCGGGGCTTGAGCAAGCGGCAGGAGCGGGCCTGGGAACGCGAGCGTGCCCGGCAGGCCCGGCGTCCGGCCGTTGCCTTGCGGCCGGGGAACCGTCGCCGCCGCGGGGTGGTCTGGGCGGTCGTGCTGACCCTCCTGGCAGTGCTGGCGGCCACCGCCGGCTGGTTCTTCGGCATGGGTCCCGGGGCACCGATTTCCATTCCGGATGTGACCGGCCGCTCGTCGGCCGATGCCCAGGCCCTGCTGCAGCAGCGCGGGCTGGAGTTCTCGCTGAACGAGGTATTCGACGAGCAAATCGAGCGCGGGCTGGCCGTCGGCACCGTTCCCTCCCCGCCCGCCCAGGTGCGCTGGTTCGAGCCGGTCACCCTGATCGTTTCCAAGGGACCGGAACTGTTCGAGGTGCCCAAGGTGCTGGGCCTGACCGAAGAACAGGCGAAGGCCAAGCTGCAGGCAGCGAACCTAACCGCGGGCCAGATCACCCGCGAGTACCACGCGTCGGCGCCGGCCGGCAGCATCCTGGGCCAGGATCCGTCCGCCGGCGAGCACCTGCGCCGGGGCAGCGCGATCGACCTGACCGCCTCGGCCGGGCCTGAGCCCTTCGACGTGCCCGACGTGACCGGCGAAAGCGTGGAGGATGCGACGTCCGACCTGCAGCGGGAGGGCCTGAAAGTCTCGATCGCCCAGGATCGCGTCTACGACAGGGAGGTCGACGCCGGCAAAGTCGTTTCCCAGTCGCCGGCGTCAGGCACCGTGGTCCCCGGCGACACGGTCACGCTGACCTTGTCCCTGGGGCCACGCATGGTGGACGTGCCCAGCGTGGTCGGCCAGTCGGTCCGCGACGCCCGGCGCACGCTCGAGGACCTCGGCTTCGAGGTGGACGTGCGCAACTTCTTCTTTGGCGGCGATGACGCCACCGTCCGGTCGCAGGATCCCGACGGCGGGACCGCGCCGGAAGGCAGCGTCATCACACTGCGCGCTTTCTGACCCAGCGCTCAGGCGCCTGTCTGCTCAGGCGCCTTTCTTCGCTGCCAGCGAGCCGGCGACCAGGAACGCCATTTCCAGGGACTGCATATGGTTAAGCCGGGGGTCGCAGACGGACTCGTAGCGGTCCACGAAGGCCTCCTGGTCGATGGGGTCGGAGCCACCGAGGCATTCGGCGACGTCGTCCCCGGTCATTTCCACGTGCAGCCCGCCCGGGAACGTGCCCAGGCCCTTGTGCACCTCGAAGAACCCGCGGACCTCGTCGATCACGTCGTCGAAAATGCGCGTCTTGTAACCGTTGGGCGAGGTCACGGTGTTGCCGTGCATCGGGTCGGTCACCCAGAGGACCTGGGCGCCGCTGGCGGTTACCTTCTCGACCAGCGGCGGCAGCTTCTCCCGGATGTTCCCGGCTCCCATCCGCGTGATGAACGTCAGGCGCCCGGGCTCCCGCTGCGGATCGAGTTTCTCGATCAGGCGCAGGGCGTCGTCCGCGGTGCTGTTCGGGCCGAGCTTGACGCCGATCGGGTTGCGGACGCGGGAGAGGAAGTCCACGTGCGCCCCGTCCAGCTGCCGGGTCCGCTCGCCGATCCAGAGGAAGTGGCCCGATGTGTCGTACGGCAGGCCGGTACGGGAATCGATCCGGGTCAGCGCCCGCTCGTAGTCCAGCACCAGGGCCTCGTGGCTGGCGAAGAATTCCACCCGCTTGAGCGCGTCGAAGTCCGCGCCGCACGCATCCATGAACTTGACCGCGCGGTCGATCTCCCGGGCCAGCGACTCATAGCGCGAGTGCGCCGGATTGGCCATGAAACCCCGGTTCCAATGGTGGACCAGCCGCAGGTCGGCGAAGCCCCCCTGCGTGAAGGCACGGATCAGGTTCAGCGTGGAGGCGGAGGTATGGTAGGCCTTGACCATCCGGGCGGCGTCATGGGCGCGCGATTCCGGGGTGAAGTCGTAACCGTTGACCATGTCGCCGCGGTAGGCCGGCAGGGTTTCGGTTCCGCGGGTTTCGTCGTTGGAAGAGCGCGGCTTGGCGAACTGGCCGGCCATCCGGCCCATCTTGATGACGGGCAGGGAGGCACCGTACGTCAGGACCACGGCCATCTGCAGGATGGTGCGGACCCGGGCACTGATCTTGTCCGCGGTGGCACCATCGAAGGTTTCGGCGCAGTCGCCGCCCTGGAGCAGGAACGCCTTGCCTTGGGCCGCGGCGGCCAGCCGGCCGCGCAGCACATCCACCTCGCCGGCGAAGACTAGCGGCGGCAGGACCGCGAGCTCGGCCACCGAGGACCGGAACACCTCACTGTCCGCCCACGTGGGCTGCTGGACCGCGGGAAGGTCGCGCCAGGCATCGAGGCCCGGATAGTCGGCGGCGCTGGGGACCGGTGCGGACGAGAGGGTGGTTGCGGAGAGGTCAGTCACAACTTAATGCTAGCCCAGCGGCGGTGGCTGTCCGCCCGGGCCGTAACGCTTCCCGCCGCCGCTGTCACATTTCCGGCGTGCGTCCTGGATCTTGCTCCGGCGGCCGGGGAGCCTGGCCGGCCGGCGGGGCGCCGCCGATTTCGGTGATCGCTCCGGGAGCCTTCCCACCCGCTCCGGTTCCGGCCTGGTCCGTCTGGCCGGCCTGCTCCGGGCTGAGCCTGACCGCGTCCCGGGCCCGCTGCTGCTGGGCCGTCCGGCCGGTTTTGCCGGCCTTGCGTGCCGCCAGCTGCGCCTTCACTGTGGACGCGTACACGTCG
Organism: Arthrobacter hankyongi; assembly: GCF_022012395.1. Taxonomy (GTDB): domain Bacteria; phylum Actinomycetota; class Actinomycetes; order Actinomycetales; family Micrococcaceae; genus Crystallibacter; species Crystallibacter hankyongi. Next base: position 46,600 of record NZ_JAKLTQ010000017.1, on the reverse strand, counting down.
ACGTACTCCTGGCCGGACAGCCGCATGATTTCGTACATGATCTCGTCGGTAACCGCCCGCTGCACGAACCGGTCCTCGGCCAGGCCCTCGTACCGGGAAAAGTCCAGCGGCTTGCCGATGATCGTGCCCACCCGGCGGATATTCGGAATCCGGCGCCCGATCGGCTGGACCTTGTCGGTGCCGATCATGGCCACCGGGATCACCGGTACGCCGGTGCGCAGCGCCAGCTTGGCGACACCGGTCTTGCCGCGGTAGAGCCGGCCGTCGGGGCTGCGGGTGCCCTCGGGATAGATCCCGAGCAGCCCGCCCTGGGCCAGCGCATCGGCCCCCGCCAGCAGCGAGTTGGCCGACGCCGAGCCGCCGGAACGGTCCATCGGCAGCTGGTTGGTCATGCGGAAGAAGGCCGCGGTCAGCCGGCCCTTGATCCCCTTGCCGGCGAAATACTCTGCCTTGGCCAGGAAGACCACCGGCCGGGTCACCGCCACCGGCAGGAAGATCGAGTCGGAGAAGGACATGTGGTTGCTGGCCAGGATCGCCGGCCCCTCGGCGGGAACATTGTCCAATCCCTTGATCCAGGGCCGGAACAGCAGCCGGACGATCGGTCCGATGAAGATCGTCTTCATTACCCAATAGAACACGAGGGGCCTTCCGGTTCCGGTTGCGGCGGGCTGGCTGCATTTTCCTCACCAGAATAATCGATCGGGACGCCGCCCCGGCCAGGCGGCACGGACCGGCGTAGTCGCACGGTGGTGCAGGATGACACGATAGAGGCATGACTTCCATCCAGCCTGCCCGGACTCCGGCGGCCGGCAGCCGCAACGGCGCCATCGGCATTGTGCTCGGCCATGGCTTCACCGGTTCCCCGCACAGCATCCAGGGCTGGGCCGACTACCTCACGGAGCAGGGCTTCACCGTCGCCGTGCCGCTGCTGCCGGGCCATGGCACCCGGTGGCAGGACCTGGTCCGCACCCCGTGGCAGCAGTGGTACGACGCCTATGAACGCGCCTGGGACGAGCTGGCCCGCGAACGCTCCGCCGTCTTCGCCGCCGGCCTGTCCATGGGCGGAACGCTGGCGCTGCGGCTGGCCGCGCGCCGGCCGGTGGCCGGCGTCGCCGTCGTCAATCCGGCACTGAGCATCGCGGATCCCGCCGCGCGCTATGCCGGCCTGCTCAAATACGCCGTCCGCAGCGTGAAAGCCATCGGCAACGACATCAAGCGCCCGGGCATGGATGAACAGGCCTACCCGCGTACTCCTGTGGCCGCAGTGCACCAGCTGCGCCGGTTGATCGCCGATACCGCCGCCGCGCTGCCGGCCGTCACCGCCCCCACCTTGGTCTTCCGGTCCGCCGTCGACCATGTGGTCCCGGCTTCGAGCGTGGAACTGATCCGCCGCCGGATCGGCGGCCAGCTGGAAGTGGTCCCGCTGCCGGACAGCTACCATGTGGCCACGCTGGACAACGACGCCGAAACGATCTTTGCCCGCACTGCCGGGTTCCTGGCCGCAGGGAGGCCCGCAGATGACCGAGCCTGAGCGGTCCCGGGAGGAGGCCGAATGGCTGGACCTGGTGGCCCGGCTCGAATCCACGGACAGCGAACTGGTCCCGGAGCCCGGGCCACGGGACTACACCGCCGCTGACGACGACGACGAAGGTTACGTGCCGCCGGAACCGGCGCCGCTGGGCGCCGGGGAACCGCTGGTGGTGCTGGCCTGGCTCATGGTGGCCGGCGGACCGGTCGGGCTGCTGTTGATTGCCATGTTCTGGCGCGGTGTGCCCATGGCGGCCGTGCTGGGGATCATCGTGCTGGTCATCGCCGCGGCAGGATACCTGGTCTCGCGGCTGCCGTCGGAACGGGACGGGTACGACGACGGAGCAAAAGTCTAACTGGGCAAAGGCCTGGCAGCTAGAACCTGGACAGGTCCGCGGCGCCCACCAGTCCTGCCCCGGCCCCGAGGACTGCCGGGCGGACCGGAGCCTCGGGACGGTAGCCGCGGCCGGCCAGATTGCGGGCGAAGGCGTGCCGGGCCGGCTCCAGCAGCAGGTCCCCCGCTTCGCACAGCCCGCCGCCGATCACGAACATCCCGGGATCCAGCGCGGCAGCAAGGTTGGCCAGCCCAAGGCCCAGCCACTCACCGGCGTCCTCGAGCAGTTCCCTGCTGGCCGCGTGTCCGTCCAGCGCGAGCGCGGTGATCATGGCCCCGGTAATGGCGTCGGCCTGGCCGCCGGCAGCGCGCAGCCATTCCAGCGCGACCGGCGAATTAGCCTCCGCCAATTCGCGGGCCTCCCGGCCCAGCGCGTTGCCGGAGGCATACTGCTCCCAGCAGCCCCGGTTGCCGCATTCGCAGCGGTGGCCGTGCGGCACCAGGACCTGGTGTCCGTATTCCCCGGCCACGCCCCAGTTGCCGCGCTCGATCCGGCCGTCGGTGACCATGGCCCCGCCGATCCCGGTCCCCAGGGTGATGCACACCAGCCGGCGCTGGCCGCGCCCGGCGCCAAAGCGCCATTCCGCCCAGGCGGCGGCGTTGGCATCGTTGGCCACCACGACCCGGCGGCCGAGCAGCGCCTGCAGGTTGGCCCGCAGCGGTTCGTGCCGCCAGGCCAGATGCGGGCTGAACAGGACGGTACCGCCGTCCAGATCCATCCAGCCCGCAGCACCGACCCCTACCGAGCCGACGGCGTAGCTGTCAGCGAAGGCACGGACCAGTTGAGCGATGACCCGTTCCACTTCGGTCGGATCGTCCCCGGGCGTCTGCCGCACCTCCTGCGCCAGCACCTGCCCCTCGCCGTCGACGACACCGGCAGCCACCTTGGTGCCGCCGATATCCACGCCGATGGCCAGCCGCCCGCTGGCCGCCCCGGGCCGTGGGTGGCGGTGCTGCAGCACGGTGGGGATCCGCCGCCGGCGGCGCTGTCTGGAGTCCATCGACTTATCCTACGAGGTCGCGGCCGTTACCGATTTGTTGGCCGGCGTCCGGCCGCCACGCGGTCAAACCTTATACGCTGGGGGCAATCCCTGCGGGGCCCCGAGCAAAGGAGCGATCGTGCGCGAATTCAGCGTGCCTGTCATGGTGGATGTCCCGCGAGGGTCCAACATCACCGATCTGCTCGCCGGTCAGGCCGCACTGGCCTCGGATCCGGCGCTCTTCTCCCGCCGCGACAGCCACGGCAGCTGGCAGGACATCAGGGCCAGCGAGTTCCTCTCCGATGCCAAGGCACTGGCCAAGGGACTGGTGGCCAGCGGTATTGCGGCCGGAGACCGGGTAGGCATCATGGCCGGCACACGGTACGAGTGGAGCCTGGTGGATTTCGCCATTTGGTTCGCCGGGGCGGTTTCAGTCCCGATCTACGAGACCTCTTCCCCCGCGCAGGTCGCCTGGATCCTGGACGATTCCGGCGCCGTCGGAGTGTTCGCCGAGGGTCCTGCGCATGTGCAGCGGATCCGGACCGCGGTGCGCAGCGAGGCACCGGACGCCCTGCGCCACATCTGGCAGCTGGACGGGGCCACCCTCGATGCGCTGGGCGAAGCCGGCGTGAACGTCGCCGAAACCGTGATCGAGGAACGGCGCAGGCTGGCCGGCCTGGGCGACCTGGCCACGATCATCTACACCTCGGGCACCACCGGCCGGCCCAAGGGCTGCGAACTCACGCACGGGAACTTCGTGGAACTGGCGGTCAATGCCGCCGCGGCGCTGCCCGAGGTCGCCCACGAAGGTGCCCGGACGATCATGTTCCTGCCGCTGGCCCATGTCTTCGCCCGTTTCATCTCCGTGCTCTGCGTCGCCGCCGGCGTCACGGTGGCCCACACCTCCGATGTGAAAAACCTGCTGCCGGACCTGCAGAGCTTCCGGCCTTCCTTCATCCTGGCCGTGCCGCGGGTGTTCGAGAAGGTCTACACCTCCTCGCAGCTCAAGGCCGAGGACGGCGGAAAAGGCAGGATCTTCCGTGCGGCGGCGGATACAGCCGTCGCCTGGTCGCAGGCCTCGGCCGCCGGCCGGGTCCCCTTCCTGCTCAAGTGCCGGCACCGGCTCTTCGACAAGCTCGTGTACCACAAGATCCGCGAGGCCATGGGAGGCCAGGTGCGCTACGCCGTCTCCGGCGGCGCACCCCTGGGCGAACGGCTCGGGCACTTCTTCCACGGCGTCGGGCTACTGGTCCTGGAAGGCTACGGGCTGACCGAGACCACCGCGCCGGTGTCGGTCAACACCCCCCGCCTGGTCAAGATCGGCACCGTCGGATCGCCGCTGCCGGGCAACGCGGTGCGGATCGCCGACGACGGCGAAATCCTGGCCAAGGGCGTGTGCGTCATGCGCGGCTACTACAACCGTCCCGATCTGACCCAGGAGGCCTTCGCCGACGGCTGGTTCCGTACCGGGGACCTGGGCGCCCTGGACGAGGACGGCTTCGTCCGCGTCACCGGACGCAAGAAGGAAATCATCGTGACGGCGGCGGGGAAGAATGTCGTTCCGGCGCTGCTGGAAGACCGGATCCGGGCCCACCCGCTGGTGTCGCAGTGCGTGGTCATCGGCGACCAGCGGCCATTCGTCTCGGCGCTGATCAGCCTTGACGAAGAGGCACTGCCCGGCTGGCTGCAGCGCCGCGGCCTGGCCGCAGCCGGCCCGGCCGACGCCGCCGGGCTCGAACCGGTGCTGGCGGAACTCCAGGCCGCCGTGGACGAGGCCAACGGGACAGTCTCGCAGGCGGAGGCGGTACGGAGCTTCCGGGTAGTACCCGCCGACTTCACCGAAGCCTCCGGGCACCTGACGCCGTCGCTCAAGATCAAGCGGGCGAAGGTGCTGCAGGACTATGCCGACCTCGTGGACACCATCTACCGTGTCGCGCCTTCCCACCGCTCGCAAGCTCGCGGCGGGGACCCCCGGCGCTAGCTTAGCCCCCAGGGGGCAGGTCCAGCGACAACAGGGCGTTCTCCACCACCTCGGTCAGCGCCGGATGGATCCAGTACTGCCCGCGCGCCATGCTGTGCACGTCCAGGCCGAAGGTCAGGGCCTGGATCAGCGGCTGGATCAGCGTCGCGGCGTCATGGCCCATGATATGCGCCCCCAGCAGGCGGCCGGTGGCCTTCTCCGCCACCAGCTTCACGAATCCCTCGGTGTCCTCCATCGCCCAGCCGTAGGCGGTGGAACCATACTCCTGCACGGCGGTCACGATCTGGCCGCCGGCAGCCTGCGCGCGGGCCGCCTGCTCGGTCAGGCCCACGCTGGCGATCTGCGGCCGGGTGAAAACGGCCGAGGGAACGAAACGGTGGTCGCTGCGGCGCAGCTGCTCCGGATGCTCCAGGTTGTGGACCACCGTGCGGGCCTCGTGGTTGGCCACATGCTTGAGCTGGAAGGGGTTGCTGATGTCGCCAAGCGCCCAGACATCCGGCAGCGGGACGCCGCCGGACAGCACCCGCTGGTAGCCGTCCACGGCAAGCCGGCCGTCCCCGGTCAGGTCGAAACCGGCCGCCGCCGCATCCAGGGTGTCCGTATTGGGCACCCGGCCAAGGGCCACCAGCACGATGTCGGCATCGACGGTCTGTGAACCGGCGCCCTCCGACGCCGCGAAGACCGCGCGCACTCCGGTGCCGTGTTCCTCGATGGCCGACAGTGTCCAGCCCAGCCGCAGGTCCCAGGACCGTGCGGCGGCCTCGGTGAAGCGCTCCGAGACCAGGGCGTCCTCGGACTTGAGCAGCGGTGCGGAGCGGTTGACCTGCGTGACCTCGGCGCCGAGGCCGGAGAACACGGCCGCGAATTCGGCAGCCACGAACCCGCCGCCGACCACCAGGACGCGCTCCGGCAGCTGATCGATGCGCATGACGGTATCCGAGGTGTGCACCTGGGGCAGGTCGATGCCCGGCACCTGCGGCAGCACGGCGCGGGAACCTGCGGCGACCACGACATGACCGGCCTCGATGGCATGCCCGCCGGCGGTGACCAGCGATTTCGGCCCGGTGAAGCGCGCGAAATCCTGGTACAGGGTGACATTCTCGAGCTCCTCGTCCCGGTAGCGCCGCCCGGCTTCGGAGATGGCGTCGATCCGGCCGAAAATCCGGTCCCGCATCTGCTGCCAGCGCACCTTGTCGAGCCGGAGGTCGACGCCGAGCGGCCCGGCCTGTCCGGCGGCCGCCGCCAGCTGGGACGGATACACGAACATCTTGGTGGGGATGCACCCGACGTTCAGGCAGGTGCCGCCGAAGGTCCCGCCATCGACAATGGCGACCTTCCTGCCGTCCCAGTAGGGGGTCACCAGGGAGTTGCCTGAGCCGGAGCCGATGATGGCCAGATCGTAGTACGTCACAGCCCTCCACTATACCGGCGGCCCGAAGCGGCAAACCGCCCCGGGCCGCCGGTCCGGCTAGACTACTCCGCCTGCAGCGGGCCGACGACCACCAGCAGGTCCCCGCCCTGGACCTGTTCGACGGCGGAGACGGCCAGCCGCGAGATGGTCCCGCCCACGGGCGTGGTGATGCCCGCCTCCATCTTCATCGCCTCGATGGTCGCCACAGTGTCCCCGGCCTTGACCGTGTCGCCAACCTTCACGGTGACGGTGACGGCACCGGCGAAGGGGGCGGCCACGTGGCCGGGCTGGTTCGGGTCCGCCTTCTCGGCAACCTTGACATCGGACTCGACCGAGCGGTCCCGGACCGCGACGTTGCGCTGCTGGCCGTTGAGCGTGCACACCACCGTTCGCATACCCTTCTCGTCCGGCTCGGAGATGGCCCCGAGCTTGGCGATCAGCTTCACGCCGCGTTCGAGCTGGATGATGTGCTCGGTGTTGTGCTGCAGGCCGTAGAGGTAGTCCCGGGTGTCCAGCACGGACACGTCCCCGTAGACTTCCCGGGTCTTCTCGAAGTCCCGGGTGGGTCCGGCGAACAGCAGCCGGTTCAAGGTGGCGCGGCGCTGTGCCGAATCACCCTGGAGCGCGGCCGTGTCCTCGGCGCTCAGTTCCTCGTCGCGCACCTTCACGGTGCGGCCGGCCAATGCCTTGGTCCGGAACGGCTCGGGCCAGCCGCCGGGCGGGGTGCCCAGCTCGCCGCCGAGGAAACCGATGACCGAATCCGGGATGTCGAATTTCTGCGGATTCTCGGCGAACTCGCCCGGGTCCACGTTGGAACCGACCAGGGCCAGGGCCAGGTCGCCGACGACCTTCGAGGACGGGGTGACCTTGACCAGCCGGCCGAGCATCCGGTCCGCGGCCGCGTACATGTTCTCGATGTCCTCGAACCGCTCGCCCAGGCCCAGGGCCATGGCCTGCTGGCGCAGGTTGGACAGCTGCCCGCCGGGGATCTCGTGCAGGTAGACCCGGCCGGTGGGCCCGGGCAGTCCGGATTCGAACGGCGCGTAGACCCGGCGCACGGCCTCCCAGTAGGGTTCGAGCGAACTGACTGCGGCCAGGTCCAGGCCGGTGTCCCGTTCGGTATGGGCCAGGGCGGCCACGAGGGCGGACGCCGACGGCTGGCTGGTGGTGCCGGCCATGGAGGCGCTGGCGGTATCCACGGCGTCGACCCCGGCCTCGACGGCGGCCAGCAGGGTGGCCATCTGGCCGCCGGCCGTGTCGTGGGTGTGCAGGTGCACCGACAGGTCGAACCGTTCGCGCAGGGCGGTCACCAGCTTGGCCGCGGCCGCCGGGCGCAGCAGGCCCGCCATGTCCTTGATGGCCAGGATGTGCGCGCCGGCATCGACGATCCGCTGGGCCAGGTCCAGGTAGTAGTCCAGCGTGTACAGCGTCTCGTCCGGGTCCAGCAGGTCCCCGGTGTAGCACAGCGCCACCTCGGCAACCGCGGTTCCGGTCTCGCGCACGGCGCGGATCGCCGGTTCCATCTGGGATACGTCGTTGAGCGCATCGAAAATCCGGAAGATGTCGATGCCGGTGGCCGCGGCTTCCTGCACAAACGCCGCGGTGACTTCCTGCGGGTACGGCGTGTAGCCGACGGTGTTGCGCCCGCGCAGCAGCATCTGCAGGCAGATGTTCGGAATCGCCTTCCGCAGCGCGGCCAGCCGCTCCCACGGATCCTCGCCCAGGAAGCGCAGCGCGACGTCGTAGGTAGCCCCGCCCCACGCCTCCACCGAGAACAGCTGCGGCATCAGGGCCGACACTGCCGGTCCGGCGGCGACCAGGTCGCGGGTGCGCACCCGGGTGGCCAGCAGCGACTGGTGGGCGTCCCGGAAGGTGGTGTCGGTGACCGCCACCGCAGTCTGGGCCCGCAGCGCAGCGGCAAAGCCTTCCGGGCCCAGCTGCTGCAATTGCTGGCGGCTGCCGCTGGCCGGCACCACGGACAGCACCCCGGTGACCGCCGAAGCGGCCCGGGCTGCGGCAGGCAGTTTCTCCGCCGGGTCGACGGCCACCTTCAGCGTGCCGTTAGGCCGGTTCACGGTCACGTCCGCCAGGTAGGTCAGGAGCTTGGTGCCGCGGTCGGCGGAGACCCGGGCCTTGAGCAGTTCGGGACGTTCGTCAATAAAGCTGGTGGCGACGTTGCCGGCCACGAACTCCGGATCGTCCAGCACCGCCTGCAAAAAGGCGATGTTGGTCGAGACGCCGCGGATGCGGAACTCGGCCAGCGCGCGGCGGGCCCGCGCCACCGCGGTGCGGTAGTCCCGGCCCCGGCAGGTGAGCTTGACCAGCATCGAGTCGAAGTGCGGGCTGATTTCCGCGCCCGCGTAGACAGTGCCACCGTCCAGCCGCACGCCCGCGCCGCCGGCGGAGCGGTAGGCAGTGATCTTGCCGACGTCGGGGCGGAAACCGTTGGCCGGGTCCTCGGTAGTGATCCGCGACTGCAGCGCCGCACCCTTGATCGACACCGAGTCCTGGGACAGGCCCAGGTCCGCCAGCGACTCCCCCGCCGCGATCCGCAGCTGCGCCTGGACCAGGTCCACGTCGGTGATTTCCTCGGTCACCGTGTGCTCGACCTGGATCCGCGGGTTCATCTCGATGAACACATGCTGCCCGGCCCGCTCGCCCACGGTGTCCACCAGGAATTCCACCGTGCCGGCGTTGACGTAGCCCAGGGCCTTGGCGAACTTCACCGCATCCCGGTAGAGGGCCTGCCGGATGTTCTCGTCCAGGTTCGGCGCCGGGGCGATCTCGATCACCTTCTGGTGCCGGCGCTGCAGCGAACAGTCGCGCTCGAACAGGTGCATCACATTGCCCTGCCCATCGGCCAGGATCTGCACCTCGATGTGCCGCGGACGCAGCACCGCCTGCTCCAGGAAGACCGTGGGGTCACCAAAGGCGGTGTCCGCCTCGCGCATCGCCGAGGCCAGCGCCTCCGGCAGCGCCTCGCGGGTGTCCACCCGGCGCATCCCCCGCCCGCCGCCGCCGGCCACCGCCTTGACGAAGATCGGGAAGCCGATCTGCTCGGCCTCGGCCAGCAGCTCGTCGGCATCCGACGACGGCGCCGAGGACTTCAGCACCGGAATCCCTGCCTTGCGCGCCGCATCCAGCGCATGGACCTTGTGGCCGGCCAGCTGCAGCACCTCGGCCGGCGGACCCACGAAGGTGATCCCAGCCGCCTGGGCCGCCCGCGCCAGGTCCGGATTCTCGGACAGGAACCCGTAGCCCGGGTAGATCGCATCCGCGCCGGATTCCTTGGCCACCCGCACGATCTCATCCACGTCCAGGTAGGCCCGCACCGGGTGGCCTTCTTCGCCGATCAGGTAGGCCTCGTCAGCCTTCTGCCGGTGGATGGAATTGCGGTCCTCGTGCGGGAAGACGGCCACCGTCTTCGCACCCAGCTCGTAGGCTGCGCGGAAGGCCCTGATGGCGATCTCGCCGCGGTTGGCCACAAGGATCTTCGAGAACATAGTGCTCCTGCGTCGTCGCGGATAGATGGATATGCTGCAAGTCTCAGTGGCGGCAGCACCGCCTATCAAGCCAGTGTCGCACACATCACATCGCCGGCCGGCTATGTTACTCAGTCCCCCACACGCCCCGGCCAAAGCCCCGGAACCAGCGGCGGCGCACCTATGATGAATACGGGAAACAGGGGGCGCAGCCCCGCAGGACAAGCAGCAAGACGTTAGGTTTCGGTTCTAAACGTGCAAGTAGTGAGCATCAGCAGCCTCAAGGGCGGCGTCGGGAAAACCTCGGTCACCTTGGGGCTCGCGTCGGCTGCGTTGGCCGCAGGCATCCCCACCCTGGTCGTTGACCTGGACCCACATGCCGATGCCACCACGGGTCTGGGTGTGCGCCCGTCCCGGCAGGACGACATCGGCCGGATGCTCAGGAATCCCCGCCGTGCGGATCCGGCATCGCACGTGGCGCCGAGCGGCTGGGTGGCCACGGCCAAGCAGGAGCATTCGCCCGGCCGGCAGGTGCTGGACGTAGCTTTCGGATCCGCCTACACCGGCATCTACGACCGCCCGGACCTGCGCCGCCGGGATCTGGTCCGGCTGGTCAAGGTGCTCTCCGACGTCACCGGCTATGCGCTGGTGCTGATCGACTGTCCGCCGTCGCTGAACGGGCTGACCAGGATGGCCTGGATGGCCAGCGACCGGGTCCTGCTGGTGGCCGAACCAAGCCTGTTCTCGGTGGCCGGCACGGAACGGACCATGCGGGCACTGGACCTGTTCCGCGAGGAGTTTGCCCCGGATCTGGTCACCGCCGGCGTGGTGGCCAACCGGGTCCGTGCCGGTTCCAGCGAACACATGTACCGGATGGCGGAGATGCGCACGATGTTCGGGGAGCAACTGCTGGAACCGACCATCGCCGAACAGGCGAACTGGCAGCAGATCCAGGGTGCCGCCCATTCGATCCATCAGTGGCCGGGTGAATCGGCGCGGCAGGCCGCGGCCACCTTCGATGAGCTGCTCAAGCACTTCACGGACTCCGGCCGCCGGCGCCGCCAGCCGGCCCAGCCGGAGGCCAAACTGGCCGAGGCCGGCTCGACCTCGGGCTGAGCCGTTCCCGGCCGGAACCGGGTGAGGGAGGCAACCGACGCTGGTTGCCTCCCTCACCCGTATTCAGTTCATTCGTCCGGCTGCAGCCCTTAGCTGATCCGGCGCGCTGCCCGGCGGCGGCTCAGTTCATCCTCCGGGAACTCCTGCTCCATCGCATGTTCGCTGGGCAGTTGTGCCAGGCTGCCCTCGACTTCCCGCCAGACGCGTCCAACGGCGATGCCGAACACGCCCTGGCCGCCCTGGACCAGGTCGATCACTTCGTCCGCCGAGGTGCACTCATATACACTGGCGCCGTCGCTCATCAGCGTGATCTGGGCCAGGTCCTCCACTCCGCGTTCGCGCAGGTGCTCGACTGCGGTGCGGATCTGCTGCAGCGATACACCGGTATCCAGCAGCCTTTTCACGACCTTAAGAACCAGGATGTCCCGGAACCCGTACAGCCGCTGCGTACCGGAACCGGAGGCGCCGCGCACGGCAGGCTCGACCAGGCCCGTACGGGCCCAGTAGTCCAACTGACGGTAGGTGATGCCGGCGGCTTTGCACGCCGTCGGGCCTCGGTAGCCGGCATCTTCATCCAGAACCGGAAGGTCCTCGGTGAACAACAATCCTTGCGCGCTGGCCGGTACGGCTGCGCCCCGTTTCATGGCGTGCGAGGCTTTCCCTGCATCACCTTTAGGACTCACGTGAACCCTCCTTGTAGAAGTTCCCCCCGGGTAAGTCAGCACCGCCTGCATCAACACGGTTTGAACTAAGTGTGCTCTCAGATGACTGCCGGTGCAACGGGAACTGTATTCTTCGACGTTAGAACGGCGGGGGCCCGCGGTCAAAGACGCTGGGACTTTCAGCTGCGGCGTGTCGCGCGGTGTGTCGGCCGGGAAGCGCACCCGGGGCCTTGACAACCGCGGAAACCGGGAAATTTCGAGCCGCTACTTCTCGAAATCCTCCGGTTCGACGTCGGCCAGGAATTCACGGAACTGGCGCAGCTGTTTTTCCTCGTTCTCGTTCTCGCCCTCGCCACTGCCATCCTCGTCGTCGTCGACCGCCTCGGCGATCTTGACGCCGGCGTCTTCCATGACTTCCTCGGCGCAGTAGATCGGGCAGGGCACACGCAGGGCGACCGCCAGCGCATCCGAAGCCCGCGAGCTGACGGTATTGCCGCCGTCGAACACCAGTTCGGCATAGAACACGGTGTCCCGCACGGCCACCAACCGCACCTCGGTGACGGCCCGGCCAAGCTCACGGACCACATCGACCAGCAGATCATGCGTCATGGGCCGCGGCGGCGTGATGCCCTGCTGGGCAAAGGCGATGGCACTGGCCTCCGGGGCTCCGATCCAGATCGGGATGTGGCGTTCGCCGTCCTTTTCCTTCAACAGGACCAGCGGCTGGTTGGAAGGCAGTTCGATCCGCACTCCCACAACCTCGACTTCGAGCATGGCTCCTCCGATCAGCGGTCCAACCTGGCAATATCGCCGTTCACCAAGGCACTGTGCAGCCTCAGGCACAGTCCGCTGATTTCCTTTGCTGTCTCGGCCGCACGGGCCTTGGAGGCCACGTCCCGGCGGGACGCCAGCGGTGCCACTGCGCCCTCGACCAGGTCCATCTGCCGGTCCGCCGCAGCCCGGAAGCTGCGCAGGTGGCGGGGTTCGATGCCATGCGCCTGCAGTTCGACGCAGGCCTTGACCACACCGAGCGCGTGCTCGTCGTAGCCGGACTCCTGCTGGTGCAACAGGCCGTAGCCGAGCAGGTCCGCCATCAGCTCCTGGCCGGCACCCGCCTTCGCGCCCAGTTCGGCCAGGCTCAGGGCCCGGCCCCGGTCGGCGAGCTCCCGGGACAGTTGCTCCGAGACCACGCGGGGAGTCAGTGCCATGCCGCCAGGCAGGGCCTCGGGCCGTTCGCCCCGGTCGATGGCGTCCAGGTAGTCCTTAATCACCTTCAGCGGCAGATACTGGTCCCGCTGCAGGGCCAGGACGAAGCGCAGCCGCTCGACGTCCAGGTCGGTGTACTTGCGATAGCCGGCGGGCGTACGCTGCGGCGAAATCAGGCCCTTCTCCTCGAGGAACCTGATTTTCGACGCGCTGATCTGCGGAAAATCCCCGCTGAGCTGCTGCAGGACCTCCCCAATATTCAGGACTCCGTTCCGATGGGAATCCCGTCCGGTGCCCAGCGCACGCCGAGCCGGCTGCGAGGCAGGCACTGCCTAGTCCTGCCCCTTGGGGACGGCAGCGCCCGCGTAGTAGGTCAGGCGGAACTTGCCGATCTGGACCTCGTTGCCGGTGCGCAGTTGCAGGCTGTCCACCCGGTCGTTGTTGACGTAGGTGCCGTTCAGGCTGCCCGAATCCACCACCATGAAGCCCTCAGCATTGCGGCGGAATTCGGCGTGCTTGCGCGAAACCGTGACATCGTCCAGGAAGACATCTGCCTCCGGATGGCGGCCGGCGGTGGTGACATCCTGGTCCAGCAGGAACCGGGCGCCCATGTTCGGTCCGCTGTGCGCGATCAGCAGCGCGGAACCTGCCGGCAACGCGTCGACGGCGGCTTCCTCTTCCGCGGACAGCTGCGGCTTTCGGGCAGGGGCCGCCGTCCGCGGCGGCATACTGATGGAAGTGGTCTCCGGCACAGGCTCCGAAGCGGCCGCGTCTTTGCCGCCTGCTGCATTATGCTCTGGCCCCACCATCAAAATGTCCTCCCCTAGGAATAGCGTCGAAAGCGGCCACCCGGCCCGGACCGGGTGGCCATTAGTTGTTTACGGCTGGCTAATAACGGCCCCGGTAGCTCTAGCCTACCTGCTGTTCGTACTCGGAGGCACTGAGCAGCGAATCGACCGCGTCCGCTTCCGCCAGCCGGATTTCGACCAGCCAGCCATCCCCGTAGGGATCGGAGTTGATCAGCGCCGGATCCGTGTCCAGGGCCTCGTTGCGGGTCACCACTTCCCCGCTTACCGGGGCGTAGATGTCGCTGACGCTCTTGGTGGACTCGACCTCACCGACGACATCGTTGGCCACGATACTGGCACCGTTCTCGGGCAGCTGCACGTAGACCACGTCGCCCAACGCGTCCTGGGCAAAATCGGTGATGCCCACACGCACCACGCCATCATCGTCCGTGGGCGCTACCCATTCATGTTCGGCGGTGTAGTGCAGATCTGCGGGGACGTTGCTCATCTGATGCCTTTCTCGCGCCGTTATTTCTGAGCTGATGCTGCTCGGTGGCGGCAAAGGTCCGCACCACCGCTGAAAGTATAGGCATACCGCCGTCCCAGCCGCCCACATCTGCCATCATGGCGGTATGGGCTTCGAAGCGGGCTTCACCGAGGACCGCCCCAAGGTCCCGTGGCAGACCCGGGCGGCGCCGGCGGCCCTGCTGCTGGTGCCCGTGATGCTTGCCGGTGCCGCTATATCCACGCCGCTGCCGGTGTGGTGGGCCACCCTGATCGGCAGCCAGGTGGGCGGGGATCAGATAGGCGGGGACCCTGGCGGCAGCATCCTGGCGGGCATGTGCTACGGCTTCACCTTTACCTTGCTCCCCCTCCTGCTGGCGTGGCGGGCCCGCGGCGACCGCCTCGGCGGGGCGTGGAAGGCAGCGATCCTTGCCGCAGCACTGGTGCTGGCCGCACCGAACCTGCTGACTGCAGGCATCGCCGCCGGCCCCTCCGGCAGCGCCTATCAGGCCCGCCGGATCTTGGGCGTCCAGGCGGCCTGGTTCACCACGTGGACACTGTATTCGGCCATCGCAGCTGCCCTGATGTTCACGGCAACCGTAGTGTTGTGGACAGCATGGCGCCGCGGCAGAACCTTGGAGCGAGCCGGCCGGAAGATCATCCGGCGGGGATGATCCGCCGTCTGCCCTGGCATGGTGCAATCGCTTCGGAAGGGACGATAACATGTGCCGCTGGCTCGCATATTCCGGCTCACCAGTGAGTGTGGGCGACCTCCTCTATAAACCCACCAATTCGCTTGTCATTCAAAGCAAGCATTCCCGGATGGGCGCCGAAACCACCAACGGGGACGGCTTCGGCGTCGGCTGGTACGGAGCGTTGGCCGAGCCCGGCATGTTCCACAGCACGGAGCCGGCCTGGAACGACCGCAACTTGCACGAACTCGCCTCGCACGCAAGGTCCGGCCGGGTCTTCGCGCACATCCGTGCCTCCACCGGTTCGGCGGTCCAGCAGACGAACTGCCACCCGTTCCGCCATGGCAACTGGCTGTGGATGCACAACGGACTGATCAGGGATTTCGCCACGGTCAAGCGCGATCTGGTCTTCGCCGTCGCTCCCGAGCTCTACCCCGGGATCGAGGGCTCGACAGACTCCGAGGTGTTCTTCTACCTGGCGCTGACCTTCGGCTTGGAACAGGACCCGCCGGCAGCGATCGCAGCCGCCGTCGGACTCATCGAAGAAACCGGACGGCGCCACGGCGTCGAACACCCGATCCAGATGACGGTGGCAACGACCGACGGCAACGCCACTTGGGCCGTGCGCTACTCCAGCGAAGGCCAGTCCCGGACACTCTTCCACAGCACCGATATCTCCACGCTGCGCGCACAATACCCGGACTACCCGCTCCTGCACGGGCTTTCCGACGATACCCGGCTGGTGGTTTCCGAACCCCTGGGGGATCTTCACGGAGCCTGGCAGGAGGTGCCGGAGTCCAGCTGCATCACGGTGAGGGGCGGCGAGGAAGAGCTGCAACCGTTCAAGCCCGCAGCTCCCTAATCCGTTATCCCGCGAAGCGACCGGCCCTGTGCCGGCCCCTTCGCCGTCGGCCCAGTCTCCGGATCCGGCCTAGGTCCCGGTGGCGGCGGAACCTGCATCCTCCGCGTGGTAGCGGCGCAGGAGCTCCTGCTCGACGTCACGGCGCGGGAACATAAAGAAGACGAGCAGAGCACCCAGCACGATCGCGATGAGGCCCGCCAGATAGGCCCAGTCGTCGCCCGCCAGGAATGAAGCCTTCGCCGCGGCGATGATCTGGTCGGCGTACTGCGGATACTGCTGCGCGGTCACCTCGGCCGATGCGAACGACTTAGTCAGCTCGGCCTGTACGTTGGCGGACACCTGGTCGGCGTCGGGCGAGGCCGCGATGGTGGCGAAGAACGCCGAAGCATAACCGGCGGTGAGCAGGGCGCCGAGGATCGACTGCATGATCGCCCCACCGAGGTCGCGTTGGAGGTCCGCAGTACCGGACGCCATGCCCGCGCGGCGGACCGGTACGGAACCAGTCAACGAGTGCGACGCCGGGGTTCCGGCGAAGCCGACCCCGATACCGATCAGGGCGTACGCGATCCCGACCTCCCAGTAGCTGCTGTCCTCCTGCCAGAGCAGGAGCATCGCGAGGAAGGCGAGGAACAGGAACACGTAGCCGATGAGCAGTGTCGTCCGGGCGCCGTGGGACTCCACCAGCTTGGCCGAGCGGGGGGCCACGAGCACCATGAACAGGACGGCCGGCAGGAACGCGGCGCCGGCCTCGACCGTGGAATAGCCCAGCACGTTTTGGAGGTACTGCTGCGAAATGAAGGCGGACCCCATCAGCGAACCGAACACGATGATGCCGGCGCAGGCAGCCACCCAGAAGGTACGGCGGCCTGCGATGTGCAAGTCGTACAACGGGTTGGGTGCGCGCCGCTGGCGGAGGACGAACGCCAGCGTCGCCGCGAGCGCAATCAACGCCAGCCCCAGCACCAAGGTCCCCTTGCCGGGCACCGGAGCGAAGTTGATGGCCAGGACCAGGCCCGCGACGAGCACCACCGAGAGGATGCCGCCGAGGTTGTCCACCGGCTCGGTCGACTCGTTGACGTGGGCGGGAACGAACAACCACGCCATGATGAGTGCCACCACGGCCAGCGGCAGCGTCACCAGGAACACCGACCCCCACCAGAAGTGTTCCAGCAGGGCACCGGCGGTCAGCGGCCCGAGCGCCGATATGGCCCCGCCGAGCGCCGACCACAACGCGATGGATTTCGTCCGCGGCGGCCCCGCCCACAGGGCGGTGATCAGCGCCAGAGTGGTGGGATAGGCCATGCCGGCCGACAGGCCGCCGAGGATGCGTGCCAGCACCAGCACGCTGTCGTCCCAGGCGTACGCCGCGAGCAGGCAGGCGGGCACGGAGAGCAGGATGCCCAGGAGCAGCAGCAGCTTGCGCCCGTACCGGTCGCCGACCGCGCCGAAGTAGAGCACCGACGCCGCGAGCCCCAGGGAGTAGCCGACCGCGATCAGGTTGAGCGTGGTCTGCGAAGAGTCGAACGCCTTCCCGATCGAGGGCAGGGCGACGTTGGCCACGGATAGGTTCAGGTTGGCTACGCCGGCGACGATGATCAGGGACGCTAGAACGAGCGGGGCCCGCGCCGGGGCCTCGCGCAGCACGTCGCCTTGCGCTTCACCTCTCGACATGGAGACCTCCAGACAAAAGTTCCGCCTGATGAAGTCTTGTCCGATCCGCTTCGGTGTGCCTCATCCCCTTGGGATGACCTGGAGGGCCAGCCGGCGCCCCACCCCCGGCCCCCTCCCCCGTGAACTTGGGCGGGATAGATGCTGTTATCCGGCCGCATTACTGCATCTATCCCGCCCAAAATGAGTGGGGAGAGGTGAGGTGTGGACTGCGGCGGCCGCACACATCGTCTGGAAACGGCTAAAGGCCGCCAACCAGTATTTCTACTCGTCGACGGCCCTTCTCTTTGTCGGGTTGACAGGATTTGAACCTGCGACCCCCTGACCCCCAGTCAGGTGCGCTACCAAGCTGCGCCACAACCCGAAACCATTGCCCGTCACGGCCCTTGGGCCGTCCGAAGCAACTAGATAACAATAGCCGATGGGCGGGCCGATTCGAAAATCGGCCCGCCCATCGGGTGTGTCCGGGTTTTGCCCTTCGGCTGCTTCCTGCGCGGCTATTTCTTGCGCGGTCGTTTTTCGCGCACGCGCATGCTGATTTCGATCGGGGTCCCCTCGAAGCCGAAGGTCTCGCGCAGCCGGCGGGTGATGAAGCGGCGGTAGCCTGGATCCAGGAACCCGCTGGTGAACAGCACGAACTTCGGCGGCCGGCTGGACGCCTGCGTGCCGAAGAGGATGCGCGGCTGCTTGCCGCCGCGCACCGGGTGCGGGTGCGCCGCCACGAGCTCGCCCAGGAAGGCGTTCAGGCGCCCGGTGGGAATGCGCTTGTCCCACGACTCCAGCGCCTTGTCCAGGGCCGGCACCAGCTTGTCCTTGTGCCAGCCGGTCTTGGCCGAGAGGTTCACCCGCGGGGCCCAGTCCACATGCGCCAGGTCCTGCTCGATTTCGCGCTCCAGGTACCGCCGGCGGTCGTCGTCGAGCAGGTCCCACTTGTTGAAGGCCAGCACCAGGGCTCGGCCGGAGTCGATGGCCATCTGGAGGATGCGCACGTCCTGCTCGGCCAGCACCTCGTCAACCGCCAGCAAAACGACGGCGACCTCGGCCTTGTCCAGCGCCGACTGGGTCCGCAGCGAGGCGTAGAAGTCCGCGCCCTGCTGCATGTGCACCCGGCGGCGGATACCGGCGGTGTCCACGAAACGCCAGGTGCGCCCGCCCAGTTCGATCATTTCGTCTACCGGATCGCGGGTGGTTCCGGCCTGCGGATCCACCACTACCCGCTCGCTGCCGGCCAGCTTGTTCAGCAGCGAGGACTTGCCCACGTTCGGCCGGCCCAGCAGGGCCACCCGGCGGGGGCCGCCGGTGCGGGCGATGCCGCCGTAGGCAGAATGCTCGGGCAGCACCTCCATGACCGCGTCCAGCATGTCCGCGGTACCGCGCCCGTGCAGCGCGGAAACCGGATACGGCTGGCCGAAGCCCAGCGACCACAGGGCCGCCGAGTCGGACTCCTGGACCATGTCGTCCACCTTGTTGGCCACCAGGATGACCGGCTTCTTCTTGCGCCGCAGCATCCGGACCACTGCCTCGTCGGTGGCCGTGGCGCCCACGTTGGAATCGACGACCAGCAGCACGGCGTCGGCCATGTCCGCGGCGATCTCGGCCTGGTCCGCCACCCGGGCGTGGATGCCCTTGGCATCGTGTTCCCAGCCGCCGGTGTCCACCAGCGTGAAATTCCGCCCGTTCCAGGTCGCCGAGTAGCTCACCCGGTCCCGGGTGACACCCGGAGTGTCCTCGACCACGGCCTCGCGCCGGCCGATGATGCGGTTGACCAACGTGGATTTGCCCACATTCGGCCGCCCGACAATGGCCAGCACCGGATCCAGCTGCAGCTCGGCATCTTCGCCGGCTTCCTCGAACCGGCCCTCGAGCAGGGCGGCGTCCTCCTCGTCCAGCTCGTAGTCGGCCAGCCCGGCGCGCAAGGTGGCCGCGCGCTGCTCGGCCGCCTCGTCGTCGAACTCCTCGAGGTGTTCGGCGATATGGTCCTCGCCTTCGGGCTGGTATTCGTCGCCGAAGTTGTCCTCGCCGGGATTGCCGGATTGGTTCGCGCTCATGGTTGGGGTGCCCTTCTGGCTGGGGGTGGTCAGCGGGTGGCCCGGCGGATAACCGCCAGCACCGCGTCGACCGTTTCATCAAAGTCAAGATCGGAGGAATCCACCGTGAACACGCCGTCGGCGGCCTCGTGGAAGTTCACGACGGCGGAGTCCTTGGCGTCCCGGGCCAGCACCTGTTCCTGCAGGGCCTCGGCGCTCTGGGTGCCGCCCAGCTGCAGGCCGCGGCGGCGCAGCCTGGACTCCTCGCTGGCGGTCAGCAGGATCCGCACCTCGGCATCCGGGGCCACCACGGTGGTGATGTCGCGGCCCTCGGCCACGATCCGGCGGCCGGAGTCAGCGATGATCTGCTTCTGCCGGCGGATCAGTTCGGCGCGGGCGCCCAAGGTGGTCGCCACGGCACTGACAGATTTGGAGATCTCCGGTTCGCGGATCGCCTCGGTCACGTCGCGGCCGCCCACGGCCACCTGCTGGCGGTCCGGGTTGGTGCTGATGCCCAGGTCCACTTCCTCGCAGGCGTTTTCGACGGCGGCAGCGTCCTCCAGGTCCACGCCGGTGGCCAGGCAATGCCAGGTGACCGCCCGGTACATGGCGCCGGTGTCCAGGTACGCGGCCTTGAGGCGGCGCGCCGTTTCGCGGCTGACACTGGATTTGCCCGATCCGGACGGGCCGTCGATGGCGACGACCAGAGGCTTGCCCCACCGGAACGTCGTCATATCCGTTT
Organism: Arthrobacter hankyongi; assembly: GCF_022012395.1. GTDB lineage: Bacteria > Actinomycetota > Actinomycetes > Actinomycetales > Micrococcaceae > Crystallibacter > Crystallibacter hankyongi. Next base: position 26,558 of record NZ_JAKLTQ010000017.1, on the reverse strand, counting down.
CAGCCACACTCATTGCAATACCTTCCATCCGTGCGTGCTCAAGTAATCGACCAGCTGCTGGCGCTTGCCGGGCAGGACCGAAATTTCCACCATACCCACATCCTGTCCGGCGGAGTGGTCCAGGCGCAGGTCTTCGAGGTTGATGCCCTCCTCGCCGATCTCGGTGAGCAGGCGGGCGATCTGCCCGGGCCGGTCGTCCACCAGCACCGTCAGCCAGGCGAAGGCCTGCGGCGGACCGCCATGCTTGCCCGGGATCCGGGCCTGGCCGGCATTGCCCTCGCTGATCAGTTGGGCCAGGTCCAGCCGGGCGCCGTCGGCCTCGGGATGCTCCAGGGTGTTGATCAGCCGGTTCAGGTCCTCGCGGACCCCGTACAGGTGCGTGACCAGCCGCGGGGCGTTGGCCCCGAGGATCTGTACCCACAGGGCCGGATCACTCGCGGCGATCCGGGTGACGTCGCGCAGTCCCTGGCCGGACAGCGACAGGGCATGCGCCGGGGTGTCCTGCAGCCGGCTGGCCAGCAGCGAGGACATCACCTGCGGCAGGTGGGAGATCAGCGCCACGGCGCCGTCGTGCTCCTCGGCCGACATCTGGGACACCAGTGCGCCCAGGTCGATCGCCAGTTCGCGGGCGGTCTTGACCGCCTCCGGGGCAGCCAGGTCGGACGGGCAGAGCACCCATGGCATGGAGGTGAACAGCTCGCCGCGGGCGGCCACCGGTCCGGACTTCTCCCGTCCGGCCATCGGGTGGGTGCCCACGTAGCGGGCCAGGTCCTGCGCCGAGAGCGCCGTGTCCTGCCGCAGTTCGGCCAGCACCGCGGCCTTCACGCTGGCGATGTCGACGACGACGGCGTCCGGGTACCGGCGCAGCGCCTCGGAGACCACGCGGGCGGTCACGTCCGGCGGCGCGGCGACGACGACGAGCTGCGGCGCAGTGCGGTCCTCCGGGGCCAGGATGCGGCCGGCACCGATGTCCTGGGCTACGGCCTGGGCTGACGGCGACGGGTCGGACAGCAGCACTTCGATGCCGCGGGCGCGCAGGCCCAGTCCAATACTGGTGCCGAGCAGCCCGGTGCCGAGCACCAGCACCGGCCCGGCCAGGTGGGTGGCATGGTTGTTGGTTACGGTCACCGGCTACATCCCGACCAATGCGAGCAGGTGGCCGACCTCCTGGCGGCCCAGCGCCCGGATGCTGCCCTGGCGCTGGTTGCCCAGGCCAATCGGACCAACCTGGATGCGCACCAGGCGCTCCACCGGGTAGCCGACGGCGTCGAACATGCGGCGCACGATCCGGTTCTTCCCGGAGTGCAGCACCACTTCCACGAGCACGTGGCCGGGCACCGAGTCCTTGAGCTTGAAGCTGTCGACCGTGGCGATGCCGTCCTCCAGTTCGATCCCCTGCTTCATCTGCGCGCCGATGCCCTGCTCCATCGGCCCGCGGACCTGGACCAGGTAGGTCTTGGGCACCTCGTAGGACGGGTGGGTCAGCCGGTTGGCCAGTTCGCCGTCGTTGGTCAGCAGCAGCAGACCCTCGGTGTCCTGGTCCAGCCGGCCCACATGGAACAGGCGTTCGCCCCGGTGCTTCTTCAGGAAGTCGCTGATGCAGCGGCGTCCTTCGGGGTCCTCCATGGTGGAGACCACGCCCCGGGGCTTGTTGAAGACCAGGTACTTCAGCGACTCGTCTGTCTGGATCCGCATGCCGTCCACATGGATGACCGCCTTGGCCGGATCCAGGCGCACGCCCAGTTCGCGCACCACGGCGCCATCCACCTCGACGCGGCCGGCCTCGATCATTTCCTCGCAGACCCGGCGGGAGGCCACGCCCGCGGAGGCCATGATCTTCTGCAGCCGCACGCCCTCGGGGTTGTGCACGTCCGAGGTTTCCCCGTGCCCGGTACGCACCTGCTTGGGACGGTTGCGCACCGGTCCGAGGTTCTGCCCGAACCGTTCCTGGCCGTACGCCCGGGGCCCTGCCGGCTTGCCGCCGGTCCGCGCCGCCTTGCCGGCCTTGCCGGGTTCAGGTTTGCCGGCCTTGCCTGCTCCCGGCTTGCCGGTTCCGGATTTCCCGGCTCCGAATTTCCCGGCTCCGGATTTTCCGGACGGGAAGCCGGACCTATTCGAGGAGCTAGTGGAGTTCGTGGACTTGCGCGGCCCGTTGCCGCCGCGGGGGGTGTTGCGGCCGGAACCTGAGCGGGGCGCGTTGGTCATGGTGGATCCTTAGGTTGGAAAACTGTTCTGCTGCCCTTGGACGGTCCAGGGACGTCAGGGAACCAGGTCGTCGAAGTCGCCCAGGTGTTCCAGCCCGGGCAGATGCGGGGCCAGTTCGGGCAACTCGGAGAGGTTTCCTATCCCTAATCTTTCCAGAAAATAAGCAGTGGTCCGATACAGCACCGCTCCGGTCTCCGGATGGGTGCCCGCTTCGGCGATCAATCCGCGCTGCAGCAGGGTGCGCACGACGGAGTCCACGTTCACTCCGCGGATGGCCGAAATCCGTGCCCGGGCCACCGGCTGGCGGTAGGCGATCACGGCCAGGGTTTCCAACGCTGCCTGCGTCAGCCGGGCGGTCTGGCCCTCCCGGACGAAGCGCGAAACCACCGGTGCGAATTCGCTGCGGGAGAAGATCCGCCAGCCGCCGGCGATGCTGCGCAGCTCGAAGCCGCGCGGCACCTGCGTCCGGCGGCCGTCATACTCGTCCTGCAGCTCGCGCAGCAGCATCCGCACCCGGACCGGGGAAAGACCCAGCGCCTCCCCCAGTTCGACGTCGGTGGCCGGTTCGTCGATCACCATCAGTACCGCTTCGAGCGCGGCCTTGGCGCCACCGGGCAGGCTCGCCAGGTCCGGCATTGCCTCGCCGGGTCCGGCCGTGCCGCTGTCCTCAGCCATTGCTCTCCTCTGGTTCCGCTTCCGGTTCCGCTGCTGGTTCCGCCGGGGCCTCGTCGTATTCTTCGCTGAGCCGTTCGGTGCTCCACGCTGAATCCGGCCCGATCCAGCGCACCGTCAACTCGGCCAGCGGGGACTGCTGGTCGAAGGCCACCACCGCCTCGCGGAAGAGTTCCAGCAGAGCCAGGAAACGTGCCACCACGATCAGTGTGCCCTCGGCGTCGGCGGTCAGCACAGCGAAGCTCTGCGGGCCGCCGGTGCGCAGCCGTTCGGCCAGGATGCCTGCCTGTTCCTTGACGCTGACCTTGGGCGCATGCAAATGGGCCAGGCCCACCTCGGTGGGGGCCGGCGGCTTCGGCTCCATGGCCTTGGCCGCCAAGGCGGCAAACGCGTGCGGCGAGGTCCGCCAGATCAGTTCGGGCAGCAGGGCCGCGAACTGCGGTTCCAGGGACACCTGCCGGGGAAAGCGCGCGGCTTCTCCCGCCAGCCGGCTGCCCATCATGGCGGCAATACCCTTGAAGGCCTTGTACTGCAGCAGCCGGGCGAAGAGCAGGTCCCGGGCCTCGAGCAGGGCAACGTCCTCCTCGTTCTCCACTTCGCCGGACGGCAGCAGCTTGGCCGCCTTCAAATCCAGCAGGGTGGCGGCAATCACCAGGAATTCGCTGGCCTCGTCCAAGGCCCAGTCCTCGCCCTGGGCGCGCAGCCGGCGGATATAGGAAATGAACTCGTCGGTGACCTGGGCCAGGGCGACCTCGGTGATGTCCATTTCATGCTTGGCGATCAGGCCCAGCAGCAGGTCGAACGGGCCGGTGAAATTCTCCAGCGTGACCTCGAACCCCCGCGCCGTTGCGTCCGCGGCCGGTTCCAGCGGCTCCTCCGCCACCGGCCCCGGCCCGTTCATCAGGGAGCGCCGCCGCGGCTGATCAGTTCGCGGGCCAGCTGGCGGTAGGCCTCCGCACCGGCATGGGTGGCGGCATAGGAGGTGATCGGCTCCGCCGCGACCGTAGCGTCGGCGAACTTGATGGTGCGCTTGATGACGGTCTGGAACACCTTGTCCCCGAAGGCCTCGACCAGCCGGCCGATGACTTCGCGGCTGTGCAGCGTCCGGGCGTCGTACATGGTGGCCAGCACTCCGTCCACCTGCAGCCCCGGGTTCAGCCGGTCCTGGACCTTGTCGATGGTTTCCACCAGCAGGGCCACCGCACGCAGCGCGAAGAACTCGCAGATCAGCGGGATGATGACGCCGTGGGACGCGGTGAGCGCGTTGACCGTGAGCAGGCCCAGCGACGGCTGGCAGTCGATCAGGATGACGTCATACTCATCCGATACCCGGCGCAGCGCGCGCTCCAGGACCTGCTCGCGGGCCACCTCGTTGACTAGCTGCACCTCGGCCGCAGACAGGTCGATATTCGCCGGCAGCAGGTCGATGTTCTCGAACTCGGTGGTCAGGATGGCCTCGCGGATATCCGCTTTGCGGTCCATCAGCACGTTGTAGACGGTCATTTCCAGCTCGTGCGGATTGGTGCCGAGCCCGGCGGACAGGGCACCCTGGGGATCGAAATCCACCAGCAGGACCCGCCGGCCCGCTTCGGCCAGGGCTGCGCCGAGATTGATGGTGGACGTCGTCTTGCCGACGCCGCCCTTCTGGTTGACCATGGCGATCACCCGGGCCGGACCGTGGGAGGATAGGACGGGCGGTTCGGGAAAGTCGGTCAGCGGACGGCCGGTCGGTCCCAGCACAGCCTCTTCCGGCTCCTGCAGAATGGTCGAACCCTGTTCGCTCATCACCTATGTATCCCAGCTTCCATCATTGCGCGGCTGCTCTTCCTCGGGTCAAGATTACAGCTACCTGCAGGCATCGTGCGGATATCGGCAGAACGCCCGGCGAGCCTTCAAGCTCAGGTTGAACTACAAGGTTTAAACTGCGGCGGCGCACGCCCGGTCCGGACGTGCGCCGCCGCACCGCTGCCGCGTTAGCGTGCGGCGGTGACCAGACGGCTGCTGTCCGCCGGCACCGGCTCCCCCGACACAGCATCTTCCAGCCCAATGTCTTCCGGCGCGTCGTCGGCCGGGCCGTGTCCGGCGTTCATGGTGGCCTCGTCGAAGGGCAGCCGGCCGGCCAGCACCTCGTCCACGCGGCTGCGGTCGATTTCCTTGGTCCAGCTGCCAATGAGTACCGTGGCCACGGCATTGCCGGTGAAATTGGTCAGCGCCCGGGCCTCGGACATGAACCGGTCGATGCCCACGATCAGCCCCACCCCGTCGACCAGGTCCGGCCGGTGCGACTGCAGCCCGCCGGCCAGCGTGGCCAGTCCGGCGCCGGTGACCCCGGCGGCGCCCTTGGACGCGATGATCATGAAGACCAGCAGCGAGATCTGCTCGCCTAGGGCCAGCGGCTTGTTCATGGCCGAGGCCACGAACAGGGCCGCCATGGTCAGGTAGATCGCGGTGCCGTCCAGGTTGAACGAATAGCCGGTCGGCACGGTGACGCCGACCACCGGCTTGGACACCCCCAGGTGCTCCATCTTCGCGATCAGCCGGGGCAGGGCCGCCTCGGAGGACGAGGTGGAGAAGATCAGCAGGTATTCGCGGCCCAGGTACTTCATCAGCTTGAAGATGTTCACGCCGGTAAACAGCTTCAGGATGCCGCCGAGCACCAGCACGATGAACAGGATGCAGGTGATGTAGAAGGCGATCATGAGCGTGGCCATCCCGACAATCGCATTGACGCCGGTGGCGCCGACGACGGCGGCAATGGCACCGAACGCGCCGACCGGGGCCAGCCACATGATCATGATCAGGATCCGGAACACCAGCGCCTGGATGTGCCCGATGGCGCGCAGGACCGGCTTGCCGGCCGGGCCCATCTTCTGCAGCGCGAAGCCGACCAGCAGGGCCACGAAGAGCGTCTGCAGGATATTGCCCTCGGTCAGCGCGGACAGCAGCGAGGTCGGGATAATGCCCAGGATGAAGTCCGAGGTGCCGTGGCCCTCGGACGGTTCCGCTGCATAGGCAGCCCCGGCCAGGTTCAGGCCTTCGCCGGGGTGGATCAGGTTGCCGACCACCAGTCCGATGGCCAGGGCGAAGGTGGACATGATCATGAAGTAGAGCAGGGCCAGGCCGCCGACCTTGCCCACGGTGGCGGCCTTGGCGATCGACCCGACGCCCAGCACGATGGTGCAGAAGATGATCGGGGCGATCATCATCTTGATCAGGGCGATGAAGCCCGTGCCCAGCGGCTTCATGGCCTGCCCCGCCTCCGGCGCCACCAAACCGAGGACGGCGCCCAGCACCACCGCGGCGATGACGGCAATGTAGAGGTAGTGCGTCCTGTCCTTCCTGCGCTTTGGCTGCGCCGGAGGAACCTTCTGCGCTGATGCTTCGGAAACAGACGATGCCATGGGAGGGCTCCTGGAATGGTCTACGCTGGCCGGGACCCTCCCGGCCATGCCCACTATGTTCCGGGTCACAGTGGGCGCGATCACTATTGAGTTCATACTGTTCACTGGCAGGCACGACAACGGATAGGAGGCGCGGGTGGGGAAATGGAGCGTGGCAGCCCGCATCTTCGCCGGCCAGCTGCTGCTGGTCGTGCTGATCACAGCGGCGGTGTCCACCGTGCTGTTCCTGGATGCGCGCCAGCAGAGCTATGACCGGACGGCACAGCGGATGCTCTCGGTGTCATCGGCGATAGCCGACAATCCGTTCGTCCTCAAAGCCGTCCAGTCGCCGTCGCCCACAACGGCGCTGCAGCCCTATGCCGAGGCCGTCCGACGCGACGCCCCGGTGGACTTCATCACCATCATGGCTCCGGATGGCACCCGTTTCACGCATCCTGATCCGCAGCAGATCGGGCGTAAATACATTGGCAGCATCGACTCCGCACTGCGGGGCCAGCCGGCAACCGAGGAGTTTGCCGGCGCCCTGGGACCTTCGATCAGGGCCATCGTCCCGGTCAAGGACGCGGCCGGAACGGTCAAGGCCCTGGTCGCCGCCGGCGTGACCGTCACCAATGTATCCGTGGCAGCGAATGCGCGCCTGCCCTTTGTCATCCTCACTGGCGCGGGCCTCCTGGTCCTGTCCTCCACGGCGTCGTGGCTGCTCAGCAAATACCTGCGCCGGGTCACCCTCGGCTGGGGTCCGGAGCAGCTCTCCAGCATCTTCGTTTCCTACGATTCGCTGCTGCATTCGGTGCGTGAAGGCCTGCTGATGGTGGACAACCAAGGCCGCCTGGTGCTGTACAACGACCATGCGGCCCGGCTGCTGGGACTGCCGCTGCGCGATCCTGGCAGTCCCCCGATGGAGGTCGCCTCGCTGCCACTGCCGCAGGACCTCCGCCAGCTGCTGCTCAGCGGCCGCCCGGCCCGCGACGAGCCCTACGCCACCGAGGACAGGATCCTGGTCGTCAGCCAGGATCCTGCGCTGCGCGCCAGCCGGCCCGGCCCCCGGGCGGCGAAGCCGGCCACCGCAGAACAGCGGCTGGGCACCGTGGCCATCCTGCGGGACCAGACCGAAATCCAGTCCCTGGCCGGAGAGGTCGAATCCATGCGCACTTTGGCCGGCGCCCTGCGGGCCCAGACCCATGAACATTCGAACCGGCTGCACACCATCGTCTCGCTGATCGAACTGGGCCGCGGCGACGAAGCCCTGCGGTTCGCCGCGCGCGACCTGCAGCAGTCCCAGCAGCTCACGGACGAGGTGGTGGCCGCCGTCGACGAGCCATTCATCAGCGCACTGCTGGTGGGCAAGGCGGCGCAGGCGAACGAGCTAGGCATCAACCTCACCATCACGGCCGGCAGCACCGGCCCGGCCGGCACAGCCGCGCCTGCCACCGGCAAGGGACTGGACCCGGCGGACCTGGTCACGATCGTGGGCAATCTGCTGGACAACGCCTTCGACGCCGTCAGCGCGCCGGCTGCCGGTGCCCCGGCTTCCAGTCCCGGTCCGGCCCCGGAGAAGGAGGTTTCCGTTGATTTCCTGAGCACGCCGGACCGGCTGTGGATCGAGGTTCGCGACAATGGACCGGGGCTCTCCGGCGAGGCGCTGGAAAAGGCTTTCGAGCTGGGTTACAGCACCAAGCCCGCCGGCACCCAGGGGCGCGGCATCGGGCTGGCCCTGGTGCGCCAGGCGGTCAGCCGGCTGCACGGGGAAATCACCGTGGCGCACGACGACGGTACCGTCTTTTCGGTCGGCCTGCCCTTGCGCGGGCATCCGGCCCCGGCACCGGAAGGCGGGCAGGCATGAGCGGCCGCATCCGTGTGCTCGTGGTGGAGGACGAGGAGATTGCCGCGGAAGCCCACGCCGAGTACGTGCGCCGCCTCGATGGCTTCGAGGTAGCCGCCGTGGCGCGGACCGGCTCCGACGCACTGGCACTGCTCGGGCTTTCCCAGTCCCGGCAGGCGGACCAGGTGGCGGTGGACCTGGTCCTGCTGGACATGAACCTTCCGGACTTCCACGGACTGGACATCCTGCGCAGGATCCGCGGAGCGGGCCTGCCCGTGGGGGTCATCGCCGTCACGGCGGTGCGTGAACTGCCGATGGTGCGCAAGGCGATTGCCTCCGGCGTCGCCCAGTACCTGATCAAGCCCTTCACCTTCGCGGCCTTCAGCGACAAGCTGCACCATTACCGCCAGTTCCGCGAAAGCTTGGCCCAGCACGGCGGAGACACCACCCAGACGGCGGTGGACATGGCTTTTGCGGCCCTGCGCACGCCGGGTCCGGCAACGATGCCGAAGGGGCTTTCCGAAGACACGCTCGGCAGCGTCATCGACCTGCTCAAGGCCGGCGACCGGCCCGTGTCCGCCGTCGAAGTCAGCACCGGCCTCGGGATCTCCCGGGTGACCGCCCGGCGCTATCTGGAGCACCTCGCGGAGCAGAACACGGTGCTGCGCACGCCGCGCTACGGAACCCGCGGCCGCCCCGAATTCGAATACCAATGGCGGCGCTGAGATTGGGTGCCGTGATTTGGCGCTGCCGCGCCGGTTACGGCCGGAGCACGCGCAGCAGGTCCTCGAGCACCGAGGGGTCCTCGATCGTCGACGGCACACTGTACTCGTCGCCGTCGGCCATCTGGCGCATCGTCTTGCGCAGGATCTTGCCCGAGCGGGTCTTGGGCAGCGCCTGGACCACCTGGACGTCCTTGAAGTCGGCCACCGGCCCGATGTGCGACCGGACCAGTGCCACCAGTTCCTGCCGCAGCTGGGCCTCGCCGATGTCCGCCCCCTGCTTGAGCACCACGTAGCCGCTGGGACGCTGCCCCTTGAGCGGATCCGCCACCCCGATCACGGCGCATTCGGCCACCGACGGGTGCATGGCGACCGCCTGCTCCATGGCGCCGGTGGAGAGCCGGTGTCCGGACACATTGATGACGTCGTCCGTGCGGCCCATGACGAACAGGTAGCCGTCTTCGTCCAGGTAGCCGGAATCCCCGGTGGTGTAGTACCCGTCGAAAATCGCCAGGTAGGACTGGATGAAGCGCTCATCGTTGCCCCAGAGGGTGGCCAGGGTCCCCGGCGGCAGCGGCAGCTTGATCACGATGTTGCCCTCGACCCCGGCCGGGACCGGCTCACCGGCCCCGTCCAGCACCATCACCTGGTAGCCGGGCACCGGCACTGACGGGGACCCGGGCTTCAGCGGAAGCTGCTCCAGGCCGACGGGATTCGCCGCGATGGCCCAGCCGGTCTCGGTCTGCCACCAGTGGTCGATCACCGGAACCCCCAGTGCGGCACCGGCCCACTGGCAGGTCTCCGGGTCCAGCCGCTCCCCCGCGGCGAACAGGGTGCGCAGGCTGGAGATGTCGTAATCCTTGACCAGGGCGCCCTCCGGGTCCGCCCTGCGGATCGCGCGCAGCGCCGTCGGAGCGGTGAACAGCACGTTGACTTTATGGTCCTGGACCACCCGCCAGAAGGCGCCGGCATCCGGAGTGCCCACGGGCTTGCCCTCGTAGAGCACGGTAGTGGCCCCGGCCAGCAGCGGACCGTAGACGATGTAGGAATGCCCCACCACCCAGCCCACGTCCGAGGCCGTGAACATCACGTCACCGGGACCGACGTCATAGATGTGCTTCATGGACCAGGCCAGGGCGACGGCGTGGGAGCCATTGTCACGGACCACACCCTTGGGCGCCCCGGTGGTTCCGGAGGTGTAAAGAATGTACAGCGGGTCGGTGGCGGCCACGCTCACCGGACCTGCCGGTTCGGCTTCGGCCGCCAGCCGGTCCCAATCGTGCCACTGTACAGCGTGCGCAGTGCTGTCAGCATGTGCAGTGCCGGCAGCCTGGCTGCCGCGGTACTCGTCGACCGTGTGCTGGAACCCGGCGCGGGCCTTGACGATCACGTCCGACACCCGGTGGCCGGCGAGCGCGAGCGCCTCAGCCACCGCCGGCAGGTATTCGATCCGGCGTGACGGTTCGATCCCGCCGCTGCAGGTGACGATGGCGGCCGGACGCGCGTCGTCGATGCGGGCGGCCAGCTCGCGCGGGGCAAAGCCGCCGAACACCACCGAGTGCACGGCACCGAGCCGGGCCGTTGCGAGCATCGCGACAATGGCTTCGGGCACCATCGGCAGGTAGATCACCACCCGGTCGCCGCGGCCGATCCCGCGGGCGGCCAGCACACCGGCGAAAAGTTCCACTTCCCGCAGCAGTTCGGCGTAACTGTAGCTGCGCCGGGTACCGAGCATGGCCGAGTCGTAGACCAGCGCGGTGGCATCCCCCCGCCCGGCAGCGACGTGGCGGTCCAGGGCATTGACGCTGGTGTTGAGCATGCCGTCCGGAAACCAGCGGTAGAGGGGCGCCGCACTGTCGTCCAAGGCCTGCCGCGGAGCAACATCCCAGTCGACGGCGGCCGCCGCCTGAAGCCAGAACCGTTCCGGTTCCCGGCAGCTGGCTTCGTACACGCTCTGGTAGCTGGACTCCACGGGTAGCTCCTTCGGCTAGCGATTGTGATGCAGCTCATATTATGCGGCCTGAGGGGTCGAAACAAGAGTTGTGTATACATAGTTGGGATTTTTCTCGAGTTTTATTCGCACAACCCTTGCTGATAGGGATTTTGTGTATACACTCGAGTTAGCGGCTGTGAAAGCGCCGCAGACTATCAATGGAGGCCTTCATGCGTGCCAGCGACCGCGCCTACCAGGCGCTGCGCGATGACATCGTCGAATGGCGCCTGCCGCCGGGAACCGTGCTCGGCGAGGTCGAGCAGGCCGAACGGCTGGGTGTCTCCCGCACCCCGCTGCGCGAGGCCCTGGGCCGGCTCACCGCCGAAGGCCTGGCGGCGCCGCACAGCGGCCGCGGCGTCGTCGTCACCGCAATTTCCCTGGATCATGCGGTAGAACTGTTCGAGCTGCGCAGCGCCTTGGAATGCCAGGCCGCGTCGCTGGCAGCCCGGCGCGGCAAGCGGGAGCAGTTCCGCAGCCTGCAGCAGGAGTTCGACTCTGCCGCGGCGCTGCTGCGCGGCGACGACCCGGACCGGCACCGCTACTACGAACTCGTTGCCCGCTTGGACACCGACATCGACGAGGCGGCGGCCAACACCTACCTGAGCCAGGCGCTGAAGAACCTGCGTGTGCACCTGGTCAGGATCCGGCGGCTGGCCAAGGACAACCCGGACCGCCTGCTGGCGTCGGCCACCGAACATGCCAACATTGCCGGCGCCATCGCCGAGGGCGACGGCCAGCTCGCCGCCGCGGCCACGTTGCTGCACCTGCACAACAGCCTCGACCATCTCAAATCCACCCAGCAATCAACCCCGCAGTCATCCGAGAGGACAGCTTCATGACCATCACCCACAAGGTCCGCGTCTACCGCAGCGAGGAGAACCTCCCGCGCGAAGAGCAGCTCGCCTACAAGATCGCCCAGGTCGCCGCCGACCCGGTCGAGGTCACCGACGAGGTCACCGAGATGGTGGTCAACCGCATCATCGACAATGCCTCGGTAGCCATCGCCTCGCTCAACCGCGGCCCCATTGTCGCCGCCCGGGCCCAGGCACTGAGCCACCCTGTGTCGACCGGCGGGCAGGGAGCCGGCGTCTTCGGCGTCGGGCAGAAAACCTCCCCGGAGTGGGCTGCCTGGGCCAACGGCGTGGCCGTGCGCGAACTGGACTACCATGACACCTTCCTGGCCGCCGAATACTCGCACCCCGGGGACAACATCCCGCCGGTGCTGGCCGTTGCCCAGCACACCGGCGCCAGTGGCCGGGACCTGGTCCGCGGCATCGCGACCGGCTACGAAATCCAGGTGGACCTGGCCAAGGCCATCTGCCTGCACAAGCACAAGATCGACCATGTGGCCCACCTCGGCCCCTCGGCGGCCGCCGGCATCGGCACCCTGCTGGGCCTCGACGTCGAAACCATCTTCCAGGCCGTGGGCCAGGCGCTGCATACAACCACGGCGACCCGGCAGTCCCGCAAGGGCGAGATTTCCACCTGGAAGGCCCACGCCCCGGCCTTCGCCGGCAAGATGGCAGTGGAAGCCGTGGACCGTGCCATGCGCGGGCAGACCTCCCCCGTGCCGATCTATGAAGGCGAAGACGGCGTCATCGCCTGGCTGCTGGATGGGCCCGATGCCTCCTACGAGGTGCCGCTGCCGGCCCCGGGCGAAGCCAAGCGCGCCATTCTGGACACCTACACCAAGGAACACTCGGCCGAGTACCAGGCCCAGGCCCTGATCGACCTGGCCCGCAAGCTGCACCGCGAGCATCCCGGACTCGCCGACCCGGCCAACGTGGAAAAGATCGTCATCCACACCTCGCACCACACCCACTATGTGATCGGCTCCGGCGCCAACGACCCGCAGAAGTACGATCCGAAGGCCTCGCGCGAGACGCTGGACCACTCCATCCCCTACATCTTCACCGTCGCGCTGCAGGACGGTGCCTGGCACCATGTTGATTCCTACAGCCCCGACCGGGCCGGCCGGGCGGACACCGTCGAACTCTGGCGCAAGGTTTCCACGCTGGAGGACCCGGAATGGACCCGCCGCTACCACTCGCTGGACATCAGCGAAAAGGCCTTCGGCGGCCGGGTCGAAATCACGCTGGCCGACGGAAGCACCGTGGTGGACGAGATCGCGGTGGCCGATGCCCATCCGCTCGGCGCCCGGCCCTTCGCCCGCGGACAGTACGTCAACAAGCTGCGCACCCTCGCCAAGGGGGTCGTGGACGACGCCGAGATCGACAGGTTCCTCGCCGCCGTCGAGCGCCTGCCCGAACTCGCCGCCGGCGAACTGGACCAGCTGAACATCCAGGCCGCGGACGGGGTCATCGACCTGTCACAGGGCCCGAAGGGACTCTTCTGATGCTGTACTCCACCACCACCCCCGAACAGAAGCGGGCCGCGCTGCGCGCCATGCTCGCCTCGGGCACGATCGTCCAGTTCCCCGGCGCCTTCAACCCGCTCTCGGCGAAGCTGATCCAGGAAAAGGGTTTCGACGGCGTCTACATCTCCGGCGCCGTGCTGGCCAACGACCTGGGCCTGCCGGACATCGGACTGACCACCCTGACCGAGGTCGCCACCCGCGCCGGGCAGATCGCCCGGATGACCGACCTGCCGGCCCTGGTGGACGCGGACACCGGCTTCGGCGAGCCGATGAACGTGGCCCGCACGGTGCAGGAACTGGAAAACGCCGGACTGGCCGGCTGCCACATCGAGGACCAGTTCAACCCCAAGCGCTGCGGCCACCTGGACGGCAAGAACGTGGTGGACACCGACACCGCCGCCAAGCGGATCCGCGCCGCAGCCGACGCCCGCCGGGACCCGGACTTTTTGATCATGGCCCGCACCGACATCCGCGCCGTCGACGGCCTGGCCGCCGCGCAGGACCGTGCCCGGGCCCTGGTGGATGCCGGGGCGGATGCGATCTTCCCCGAGGCGATGGCCACCGTGGCGGAGTTCGCCGCGATCCGGGACGCGGTCGACGTGCCGATCCTGGCGAACATGACCGAGTTCGGCAAGAGCGACCTGTTCACCACCAAGCAGCTGGCCGACGCCGGCGTCAACATGGTGATCTACCCGGTCACCCTGCTGCGGATCGCCATGCGTGCCGCCGAACGCACCCTCGAGGCCCTCAAGGCCGAGGGAACACAGGAAGCCGAGGTACCGAACATGCTCACGCGTGCGCGTTTGTACGAATTGGTGGATTATGAAGCGTACAACCACTTCGATACCTCGGTCTTCAACTTCCAGGTGCCCGGCCGGCCTGCCCAGTCCCTAGGCACGAAATGAATCAGCAAGGAGCAGTCATGACTACCGAAACAACTGCGCCCGCTCCGCAGATCCATAAGGGGCTGGCCGGCGTCGTGGTCGACACCACACGCATCTCCAAGGTCAACCCGGAGACCAATTCGCTGCTGTACCGCGGCTACCCGGTGCAGGAACTGGCCGCCAAGTGCAGCTTCGAGGAGGTGGCCTACCTGCTCTGGAACGGCGAACTGCCCGACGCGGAGCAGCTGTCCGTCTTCACGCAGCGTGAGCGCGCCCAGCGGGCGCTCGACCCGGTGGTGAAGTCCGTGATCGATACACTGCCGCTGACCGCGCACCCGATGGACATCTGCCGCACCGCCGCCTCCGTGATGGGTGCCCGCCACCCGCTGGCAGAGGATTCCTCGCCCGAGGCCAACCTGGCCAAGGCGATGGACCTGTTCGCCGCCTTCCCCGCCATCGTCGCCTATGACCAGCGCCGGCGCCGCGGCCAGCAACCCGTGGAGCCGCGCGAGGACCTGGGCTATGCAGCCAACTTCCTCTGGATGAGCTTCGGCGAGGAGGCCGCCGACGACGTGGTGGATGCCTTCAACGTCTCGATGATCCTCTACGCCGAACACTCGTTCAACGCCTCCACGTTCACCGCCCGGGTGATCACCTCCACGCTCTCCGACCTGCACTCGGCGGTCACCGGCGCCATCGGCGCACTCAAGGGCCCGCTGCACGGCGGCGCGAACGAGGCCGTGATGGAGACCTTCGAGCAGATCGGCATGGACGGGGACAACCTCACCGAGCGGGCCACCGCCTGGCTGGAGGATGCACTGGCCAGCAAGAAGAAGATCATGGGCTTCGGCCACCGGGTCTACAAGCACGGCGACTCCCGGGTGCCGACCATGAAGGCCGCGCTGGACCGGATGATCCTGCACTATGACCGCCCGGACATCAGCGAACTCTACGACGCGCTGGCCGCCGGGATGCACCAGCGCAAGAACATCGAGCCGAACCTGGACTACCCCGCCGGGCCGGCCTACCACCTGATGGGCTTCGACACGCAGACCTTCACGCCGATCTTCGTGGCCGCCCGCATCACCGGCTGGACCGCCCACATCATGGAACAGCTCGAGGCCAACTCGCTCATCCGCCCGCTGAGCGAATACAACGGCCCCGACCAGCGCTCCGTCGAGCCCTAGCCACTACCCCACCTGCTCCCCCCATCGACAGTTGACGCCCTTCCCAAGCTGGGAAGGGCGTTAACTGTCGATGGGGGGCTACCGGGGCAGGGGCAGGACGGCTGCCACTGTTTCGTTGTCCCGGTTGAGCACGATGCGCAGCTGCGGCGCGGAGCCGGTCAGTGCCAACGGCAGCCAGTTGCCGGCGTCGTGCCACATGTCCGCCAGCGGCAGGGCATCGACCCGGTACCAGGCCGGAACAATCTCGTCGGACTCGGCAGGCTCGCCTTCCCAGCGCCTGGCCACGAACAGGTCCGTGTCCATGTTCCAGTCAGGATTGGCGGGGAAATCGAAGAAGATCCGGCCGGCCCGCTCCAGGTGCTCGGGGCGGACCAGCACGCCGGTTTCCTCGAACACCTCCCGGCACGCCGCTTGGAGGCTGCTCTCTCCTGCTTCCAGCTTGCCGCCGACGCCGACGACCTTGCCCGCGCCGAATCCGGCCTTCTTGCGTCCAAGCAGCACGCTCAGCCCGGCAGTATCGCCATCCACAGTGTCGCCATCCACAATGTCGCTGCGCAGTAGGAAACAGAGTGCGACGGCGATCGGCCCGGCGCCGGGATTGCGCATCCGGATCAACCCTGCGCGCGGGGATGTGCCGCGGCGAAGACTTCGCGCAGGGTGTCGGCCGTGACCAGGGTGTAGACCTGGGTGGTGGTCACCGAGGCATGGCCGAGCAGCTCCTGGACCACGCGCACGTCCGCCCCGCCTTCCAGCAGGTGTGTGGCAAAGGAGTGCCGCAGGGTGTGCGGCGAGACTTCCTGGACGATGCCGGCCTTCTCCGCCGCAGCCTTCAGGATGGTCCAGGCGCTTTGCCGGCTCAGCCGCCCGCCGCGGGCGTTCAGGAACAGGGCAGGCGTACCGCGGCCCTTGGCTGCGATCCCGGGCCGGGCCCGGACCAGGTAATTGTCCACGGCTTCGGCCGCGTAGGAGCCCAGCGGCACCACGCGTTCCTTCGACCCCTTGCCGAACAGGCGGACGATGGCCGGTCCCGCCCCGTCGCGTTCCACCGCGACGTCGTCCACGTCCAGCCCCACGGCCTCGCTGATCCGTGCCCCGGTGGAGTACAGGAATTCCAGTAGCGCCCGGTCGCGCAGCCCGGCCGGGGTGTCGGTGCCCACGGACTCAAGCAGCCGCGTCACCTCGGCCACGGAGATGGCCTTGGGCAGGCGCTTGCCCGGCATCGGCGGATGAACGTCCGTCGCGGCGTCGCCGGCGGTGATGCCTTCGAGCACCCAGAACTTGTGCAGTCCGCGGACCGCGACGATGGCCCGGGCCGCCGACCGCACGCTCAGCGCCGCCCCGCCGTCGGCGCCGTCGGTCAGTGCCTGCGCGAACGCAGTGACGTCATGGCGTGTGATCTCCTGCGGGGCGCCGATGCCGCGCTGCTGCAGGAAGCGCAGGTAGCGGTTCAGGTCCCGCCGGTAGGCGGCCAGCGTATTGGCCGCCAGTCCGCGTTCAACCCCCATGTGCTGCAGGTAGTCCTCCGCGGCTCGGACCAGCGGGCCCGTCCCGTCCGGACCGGCGGCAGCGCCGGCCACGGTCCCCGTTGCTGGCATCGGTGCTCAGGCCCCGTGCTGTCCCGGCGTGGCCCAGGTATGGCGCTGCGAGGGGTGCTCCGGCCAGGGGGCATCCGCCGGGCGCAGACCGCTGAATCCGGTCCGCGCTGCCTCGGCCGCCGCGAGGACACCCACGACGGCAGACGGGTTGTGCAGGCGTCCGCCGAGCACCCCATTGACCGCCTCCTCGAGACTGACCCAACGGTGCTCGATCTCGGCTTCCTCCTCGGTGCGCACATGCCGCTGGTCCTCGGGCACCTCGGCGAGCTCCCGGGCCAGATAGATCCGGATGGCTTCGCTGGACGAGCCGGGTGAATTGAAGA
Source organism: Arthrobacter hankyongi (assembly GCF_022012395.1). Lineage (GTDB taxonomy): Bacteria > Actinomycetota > Actinomycetes > Actinomycetales > Micrococcaceae > Crystallibacter > Crystallibacter hankyongi. The sequence goes on along the minus strand of NZ_JAKLTQ010000017.1, from coordinate 9,377 downwards.
AATCCACCAGCACATCCCAGCGCTGTGCCGTCAGGTCCGCTTCCTCGGCCAGTTCCCGCGCTGCGGCAGCAGCGAAGTCCTCGCCGTGAACGTCCAGCAACCCGGCGGGGATTTCCCAGAAGGACATCCGTGCCGGCTGCCGGTACTGCTTCAGCAGCAGGACACGGCCGCGCTCGTCCATGGCCAGCACGGCGACGGCGCCCGGGTGCGCGATGTAGTCGCGGACCAGGACGTCGTCACCGCTGCCGGACAGGCTGAAGGTATCGCTGACCACGTCCCAGATGCGGCCCTCGTAAACGGTGCGGGAGTCGATCAGCTTCCGCGGATCCGGCTGGTCGGTGAGGTCCCGCGGCCCGTCAGCCATCTAGGCGCCGGCCTCGGCGGCTGCCGGCTCGGCGGATTCCGGCTCTGTGGCTGCCGGCTCGGCAGCAGCCTTCTTGGCCTTCGGCTTGCCGTGGTTCAGGGCCGCGGCAACCAGACCGGCGAACAACGGATGCGGCCGGGTAGGACGCGAGCTCAGTTCCGGGTGCGCCTGGGTGGAAACGTAGTACGGATGCACTTCGGCCGGCAGTTCGACGAACTCGACCAGTTTGCCGTCCGGAGACGTACCCGAGAAGACCAGGCCCGCATCCGCCAGCTGACCGCGGTACTTGTTGTTGACCTCGTAGCGGTGCCGGTGCCGCTCGCTCACCTCGGTGGTCCCGTAGGTGGTTGCGACTACCGACCCGGGTACCAGGGTGGCGTCGTAGAGACCCAGCCGCATCGTGCCGCCCAGGTCGCCGCGCCCTTCGACGATCTCCAACTGCTCTTCCATGGTGGCGATCACCGGGAACTCGGTGTCCGGGTCGAATTCGGTCGAGGAGGCACCGGCCAGGCCAACCACGTTGCGGGCGTATTCCATCACCATGGACTGCAGACCCAGGCACAGACCCAAGGTCGGGATCTTGTGCTCGCGGGCGAACTTCAGCGCACCCAGCTTGCCTTCGAGGCCGCGGATGCCAAAGCCGCCGGGCACGCAGATGGCCTGCACGCCGGCCAGCGACGTAGCGGCGCCTTCCTCGGTGGCGCAGTCGTCCGAAGGGACCCAGCGGATCTTGACCTTGGTCTTGTTGGCGAAGCCGCCGGCGCGCAGCGCCTCGGTGACGGAGAGGTAGGCGTCCGGCAGGTCGATGTACTTGCCGACCAGGGCAACCTCGACCTCGTGGCGCGGGTTGTGGACGGCCTCCAGCAGCCGGTTCCACTTGCTCCAGTTCACGTCCTTGAACTTCAGGTCCAGGTGCTGGACGATGTACGCGTCCAGGCCCTGGGCATGCAGCGTCTTGGGAATGTCGTAGATGCTCGGTGCATCCGGGCAGCCGATCACGGCGTCGACGTCGACGTCGCACATCCGGCCGATCTTCTCGCGCATCGGCTGCGGGACTTCCCGGTCCGAACGGATCACGATCGCGTCCGGCTGGATGCCGATCGAGCGCAGCGCCGCCACGGAGTGCTGCGTCGGCTTGGTCTTCAGCTCCTGGGACGGGCCGATGTACGGCACCAGCGAGACATGCAGGAAGAAGACGTTGGAGCGGCCGATATCCTGGCGCACCTGCCGGGCGGACTCCAGGAACGGCTGGGACTCGATGTCGCCCACCGTGCCGCCGATTTCGGTGATGATGACATCCGGGGCCTTCTTGCCGCCGGCGGGTTCCGCGGGCAGGCGCATCCGGCGCTTGATCTCGTCCGTGATGTGCGGGATGACCTGGACCGTGTCGCCGAGGTACTCGCCGCGCCGCTCCTTGGCGATCACCGTGGAATAGACCTGGCCGGTCGTCACGTTGGCCGAGCCGTCCAGGCTTTCGTCCAGGAACCGCTCGTAGTGTCCGATATCCAGGTCCGTCTCGGCGCCGTCATCGGTCACGAAGACTTCGCCGTGCTGGAAGGGGTTCATGGTCCCCGGATCCACGTTCAGATAGGGATCCAGCTTCTGCATGGTGACCGAGAGTCCGCGGGCCCGGAGCAGGTGGCCGAGGCTCGATGCCGTCAGCCCCTTCCCGAGGGAGGACGCCACGCCGCCGGTGACGAAGATATGTTTGGTCGTCTGCGACGACTTGGGAAAACGGGAATTAGTTCGCTGCACCACGGAATTCGAGCCTATCACCTTTCCGGCGGCCCCGGGGTCCGATGCCGCGCTGCCTGCTGCCGATCGTACCCTCTTTGCCCATGGACTTTACCCATGGTCACAGACTCTGCCTGGCCCCTTCGATCAGTTCCAGGGCATGTGCGCGGGCGGATTCGGATTCCTCCTGGCCGGCGAGCATGCGGGCCAGTTCGGTGATCCGCTCCTCGTCGGTCAGCAACGTCACATCGCTGGCCGTGACGCCCTCGCTGCCCTTCTTCCCCGCCGGGGCCGAGGTTTTGAAGACCCGGATGTGCTGGCCGGCGAAGGCTGCGACCTGCGGCAGGTGCGTCACCACAATCACTTGGACGTATTTGGCGAGCATGGCCAGCCGGCGGCCGATTTCGACGGCGGCCTTGCCGCCGACGCCCGAATCCACCTCGTCGAACACAAAAGTCGGCACCGGATCAACCGCGGCCAGGACCACTTCGATGGCGAGCATCACGCGCGAGAGTTCACCGCCGGAGGCGCCCTTGCCCAGCGGCCGGGGCGCCGCTCCCGGATGCGGCTTGAGCAGGAAGGAGATGCTGTCCGCACCGTGGGCGGACAGCTCCGCCGGTTCGATCCCGATGGTCAGCTGCGCGTTGGCCATGGCCAGCGCCGCCAGCTCCTCCCCCACCCGGGCCGCCAGCTCCCCGGCGGCCTTTTGCCGCAGCGAGGTCACCGCGGCCGACTGTTCCTTCAGCCGCTCCGCCAGCTCCCCAATCTCCGCCTCCAGCCGCTCGATCCGGGAAGAGTCGTCGGTCAGCTCGTCGAGGCGCTGGCGCGCGCCGCTGCTCCACTCGAGCACCTCGTCGATGCTGGGGGCGTACTTGCGCACCAGTTTGGCCAGGTCCGCGCGCCGGTTCTCCACCTCTTCGAGCCGCCCCGGACCCTCGGTGTCCAGCGCCGCCGCGTAGCTGGCCAGTTCGTGGGCCACGTCCGCGAGCACATAGCCCACCTCCGCCAGCCGCTCGGCGGCTTTGCCCAGCTCCGGGTCCTCGTCGCTGGCCTGCTCCAGGCTCCGCCTGGCCGCCTCGACCAGAGTGACCGCGTCAGAGGACTCGCCGTAGTCTTCCTCGGCCACCAGGGCCTGATGGGCCAGCGTGGCCGCCGCCCGCAGCTGCTCCACGTTGGCCAGCTTCAGTGCCTCGGCCTTCAGGGCCTCGTCTTCCCCTGGCTGCGGGTCCACGCCGTCGATCTCCTCCAGGGCCAGCTGCAGGCTTTCGGCCTCGCGCAGCCGCTCCCGGGCTGCCGTGCGCAGCGCCTCGAGCTCGGCGCTGGCGTCGCGCCAGCGGTGGTAGGAGCCCTGGTACGCGGCCAGGGCCTTTGCCAGCGCAGGACCGGCAAACTTGTCCAGCGCCTCACGCTGGGCCGCCTGGCTCTTGAGCCGGAGCTGGTCGGACTGGCCGTGGACCGCCACCAGCTGTTCGCCCAGTTCGGCCAGCACCCCCACCGGAGCGCTGCGGCCGCCCACGTGCGCGCGGCTGCGTCCGTCGGCATTGACGGTGCGCGCCAGCATCAGCTCGGCCGCGCCGTCGAACTCCTCGATTTCGGCGCCCGCTTCGGCTGCCCTGGCCAGGGCCGGGCTGTCCGGCGTCAGCCGGACGATCGCTTCGGCAACGGCCGATGGCGCGCCGGTGCGGACCGCGCCTGCGTCGGCCCGCGCACCGAGCAGCAGGCCCAGCGCGGTGACCACCATGGTTTTGCCCGCGCCGGTTTCGCCGGTCACCACGGACAGGCCGGGCCCCAGCGGCAGCGTGGCCTCGGTAATGACACCGAGGTTCCGGATACGGATTTCCTCGATCACGGCCGGGTCTCCTCCCGCGGCTGGAGGTGGTGTGGTTCCACCGTGTGGACTTCGGGCACGGGCATGGTGGGCTTCCGGGCTTCGCTTTCCTTGACCGGCCCGCGCCAGCCGGTAGTCGGCAGTTCGAATTTGCGCACCAGGCGCTCTGCAAAGGGCGTCTGCCTGGTCCGGGCCAGGCGCACAGGCTGGTCCGACTTGGTCACTTCCACGCGCGAACCCGGCGGCAAATCCAGGCTGCGGCGGCCGTCGCACCAGAGCACGCCGTTGGCATCGGTCCGGCTCAGGATCTCCAGTGCCATCACGGAAGTCGGCGCCACGACCAGTGGCTTGGCAAAGAGCGCATGGGCACTGATCGGGACCATCAGCAGCGCCTGGACCTCGGGCCACACCACCGGACCTCCGGCGGAAAAGGCGTAGGCGGTGGAACCTGTGGGCGTAGCCATCACCACACCGTCGCAGCCGAACGAGCTGATCGGCAGCGCATCCACCTCCAGCACCACCTCCAGCATGCGCTGGCGGTCCGATTTCTCCACGGTTGCTTCATTCAGGGCCCAGGTATGGGCGATTTTCTGCTTGTCCAGCCAGACCTGGACGTCGATGGTCATACGCTCTTCCACCGTGTAATCGCGCTCGACGACCCAGCGCACCGTCTGCGCCAGGTCAGCCCGCTCGCTTTCGGCCAGGAAGCCGACATGGCCCAGGTTCACGCCCAGCAACGGCACATCGGAGCCGCGGACCAGCTCGGCCGAACGCAGGATGGTTCCGTCTCCGCCCAGGACCATCCCCAGGTCGACCTTTTCCAGGGACAAGTCCTCGTCCAGGACCTCGGTGGGACCTGCCAGCTCACCGTACGCCTGCCGGATCTGGTTGATCTCCTGCCTGCGCATCACCGGCACCAGCCCGGCCGCCCGCAGCTGCACGCAGGTCTCCTGCGCCGCAGCCATGGCATCCTGCCGGCCGGTGTGGGTGAGAATTAGGATTCGCCTGCTCATGCGCTCACTTTCAATGGCTTGTGCCCTGGTCGCCGCGGATGTTCTGCCTCACTGCGGATACTGCCTCATGGCTTCCCGCACCTCGGCCTCCAGTTCCATACCGATCCTAGGCACCGGCTGTGACAACGGCATCCTAAGCCAGAGGAAGAATTCGACATTGCCGTCCTGGCCGGGCAGCGGACTGCGGGCCAGGCCCCGCACCTGAAGCCCGGCGCCGACGGCGCTGCGTACCACGCCTTCGACGGCGCGCCGCCGTTCTTCCTCGGAAGTCACGACGCCGGTGTGGGCCAGGTTTTCACGGCCCACCTCGAACTGCGGCTTCACCATCAGCACCAGGTCCCCGCCGGGATCGGTGGCCCGGCTCAGTGGCCCGATGACCAGGGTCAGCGAGATAAAGGACAAGTCTGCGACGGTCAGTGCGGCGGGGCCGCCGATGGTGGCGCTGTCCAAGTAGCGCACATTCAATCCCTCGAACAACTGCACGCGTGCGTCCGCCCGCAGCTGCGGCACCAGCTGGCCGTGGCCGACGTCGACCGCGGCCACCTCGCGCGCGCCGGCACGCAGCAGCACGTCGGTGAAACCTCCGGTGGAGGCACCGGCGTCCAGGCAACGCAGCCCCTCCGGGCGGATTTCGGGGAAAGCTTCCAGGGCGCCGGCAAGCTTGTGCCCGGCACGGCTGACATAGTCCGGTCCGGCACTGGCCACCAGCAGGTCGTCGCCCGGCCCGACGGCGAAGGCCGGCTTCGTCAGCACGGTGCCCGCCCGGCTCACCAACCCGCCGGCTATCAGCTTGGCCGCATGGGTGCGGGACCGGGCGAGACCACGGGCCACGAGTTCCTGGTCGAGACGCGGCATGCCGGATCAGTCCGTCCCGGCGTCAAGGTCCGCCAGCAGGTCGTCGTGGATCTGGTCGTAACGCTCCGCCTGGCCCGACATGGATAGCTCTGGCAGTTCGGACAGCTCCGCGAGGATGCCATCTACGCTCTCGTCCCCGGTCGGGTCCGGCTGGGCTGGCCAGGCCACTGGCGTATCCATGCGTGCTGCTCCCTTCAGGCTGTTTCCTCCAGTCTAACGAGTAGCAGGCAGCCACCCGGCCAGCGCTATGGCACCAGTTCGGGGCGGCGGACGGTGTCCGCTTCCGGATTGGCCTGCCACCAGGCCGCGCACGCACAGCGCCAGGTATCGAGGTTGTCCCTGCTGCCGGAAAGCCGCAGCCGGCCCGACTCCACGACGGCCGCGGACTTTCCGCACCGGAAGGCACCGCCGTCGGCAGTGACCGCCGGGTACGGCAGGTACAGCTCGCCCAAGTCCGCCAGCAGGTAGCGCGGGCGCTCTGCGGTCCGGGCGGCCAGGATTGATTCGACGGTGTCCACCCCGGTCAGTACGGCGGCCGTGTCCATCCCGGCGTTGTTGCCGCCCAGGATGTCGGTGTCCAGCCGGTCGCCGACCACCAGCGGGCGCCTGGCACCAAGGCTGGCGGCAGCGGCCTCGAACAATGTAGCTTCCGGCTTGCCGGCCACCAGCGGCTCCGCCCCGGTCGCCGCTTGGACGGCGGCCACCAGCGCACCGTTGCCGGGGGCGATGCCGCGGTCGCGGGGAATCGTCATGTCGGTATTGGTGGCCACCCAGACAGCGCCACGGGCAATCGCGAACGATGCCTCGGCCAGGTCCTTCCAGCCGACCGAAGGATCGAAGCCCTGGATGACGGCGGCCGGATCATCAGCGGCCGACCGCACCGGCACCAGACCCTGTTCCTCCACCATCTCGGCCAGGAAGTGGCTGCCGGTGACCAGCACGCGCGAACCTGCCGGCACCTGCCGGGCCAGCAGGAGCGCCCCGGCCCAGGCGGATCCGAAGACCTGGCCGGGCGCCGCAGGTGCCCCGAGGCTGCGCAGGTGCGCTGCCACTTCCTCCGGGGACCGGGAGGCGTTGTTCGTGATGTAGCCGAGCGCGGTCCCGGTTTCGGCCAGCTTGTCCAAGGCCTCGACGGCGCCGGTAATGGCGCCAGGCCCGGCGTAGACGACGCCGTCCAGATCCGAGAGCAGCGCGTCGTAACCGGAGATCAGCGGGGCATCAGTCATCACTGCCGGCAGCCTGCCGGTCCCCAGCCGCTGCGCTCTCGGCGGGCTCATCCGCGGACTCCGCAACGGATTCTTCCGCGGCAGCAGAGTCCGCTGCTGGTTCTGCCGCAGCCGGTTCTGCTACGGCAGCCTCTTCTGCTACAGGCTGGCCGGCCGGGCCGTCAGACTGCTCGGCTTCCGCCTGCTCATCCTCCGGGCGGCTGGGATGTTCGTCCCTGGCTTCCTCGTCCCTGGCATCCTCGTCGCCGACGAGGTCCAGGATGTCGGGTTCGGCAAAGTCCCCCACGCCCAGGGCACTATCGGCAACGAGCGCCTGCCGGCGCCACGTGGCGGCGTCCTCATGACGTCCCACGGCTTCCAAGGCGTCTGCATACGCGCGGAAAAGCCGGGGACTGAAGGAAAAGGCACGGTTCATGTCCAGCTGAGGAATTTCCAATGCAGCGACAGCCGCCTCGTGTTCGCCCAGGTCGGCCCGTGCACCGGACACCACCATGGCCAGCTCCACCTTTCCCGCATTGTCCAGGGATTCAGCGTCCTCGGACCGGGCCAGTTCCAGCGCGCGGTCCGGACGACCCAGACCACGTTCGCAGTCGGCCATCAGCGGCAGGTGTTCGTTGGAACCGCTGATCCGGCGGAACGTGCGGAATTCTCGCAATGCCTCACCATAATGGCCTGCGGCATAGGCGGTCAGTCCAACGGCTTCACGGACCGGCGCCATGCGTCCACCCCGGCGGCTGGCGGCCAAGGCGTGCTGGAAGGCCAGCTCCGGCTCGACGTCCATGAGCCTGGCAGCCATCACGAGGTGCTTGGACACCCACTCGGCGTTCTTCGATTCCAGGGTCTTCAGCTGTGCGCGGACGACACGGTCCAGCTCGGCACCGGTGATGTCGTCGTCGATGTCGGGTGATTTCGGACGGTCTGAGCGGTTGGCGCTGCGAAGGTCCGTGGGGTTGTGTGGGCGCTGCGGCGCCCTGCCGTCGTCCCTGCCGTCGCCGCGGAACTCAGGCCGGTCACCGTACTCGCGGCGCGGGCCACGCGACTCAGAACCGCGGTCTTCGCGGGGACGGTAGCCCTGGCCGCCGCGGTCGTCACGGCGCTCATCACGGTCCTGACGGGGCCGGTCACCATAGTCACGCCGCGGACGATCACCATACTCGCGGCGCGGACCGCGCGACTCATAACCCCGGTCATCACGGCGCTCCGGACGGGGCCGGTCACCGTACTCGCGGCGCGGGCCGCGCGACTCAGAACCGCGGTCTTCGCGGGGACGGTAGCCCTGGCCGCCGCGGTCGTCACGGCGCTCATCACGGTCCTGACGCGGTCGGTCACCATACTCGCGGCGCGGACCACGCGACTCATAACCCCGGTCGTCACGGCGCTCCGGACGAGGCCGGTAGCCCTGCCCACCGCGGTCGTCGCCGCGCTGCGGACGGGGCCGGTCACCATACTCACGGCGAGGACCACGGGATTCGTAGCCGCGCTCTTCGCGGGGACGGTAGCCCTGCCCACCGCGGTCATCACGACGGAAATCACGGCTGTCTTCACGGCGGTCCGGGCGGTCCTGACGCGGTCGGTCACCATAGTCACGCCGCGGACGATCACCATACTCGCGACGCGGACCGCGCGACTCAGAACCCCGGTCATCACGGGGACGGTTGCCCTGGCCACCCCGGTCATCACGACGATCCTGGCGGGGCCGGTCACCGTACTCGCCGCGCGGACGAGACTCGAAGTCGCGACGGTCCTCACGGGGACGGTAACCCTGCCCACCACGTTCCGACCCGGACCGGCCCTCGCGGGAACGATAGCCACGCGGGTCGCCGCCCGAGTTGTTCGTTCCCCGGTATGCACCGCCCTTGTCGTATGCACCGCCCTTGTCGTCTCGTCCACCACGACCATGGAATTCAGCCATGCCGGAAGCTCCTTTCAGCGGGCCGGGCATCCCAGGTAGCTCCTGGGCCGTCAAACGCTATGATGATGAAAATTAATTTGGAAGTCATTGCTCGGAAACCGCTCCGTGCCATCGATCTATTCTAGTGCAGTCGTCTGCAAGTGCAGGCCGGAACGGCTCTGATACGGCTGTGATGCCACTAACCCGGTAGAAACAGCAAAGGCCCCGCCAACATTGGCGGGGCCTTTGCTCTAACGATTGTCCGGCGGTGTCCTACTCTCCCACACCCTCCCGGGTGCAGTACCATCGGCGCTGCGGGTCTTAGCTTCCGGGTTCGGGATGGGTCCGGGCGTTTCCCCCGCGCTATGGCCGCCGTAACCCTTGCATCCGTTCACCGGCACAGCCGGCTGGATAAATCTTGGGGCTACAGCCAATTGCGGCTGTCGTTTGCTCTATTCAGTTTTCA
>NZ_JAKLTQ010000016.1 GCF_022012395.1 Arthrobacter hankyongi | reverse complement strand
ACCGGTCACCGGCGCGGTCGTTGAAGTTTCTTCACTGCTGGACACAAAAAGCCCCTAGGAGTAGTTGAAAACGGTACAGTCCATAATACGCCGGATGCTCTGTGGTCCCGCCGTGCTGTTACCTCGGGCAACGGCAGGCGTGCCGCTGCCGCCCTCCTGCTCATCGACTTGACCGATAATGCCGTTTTCAGCGTTGAAGAAGGCATTATCCGTCAAGTCGATTGGGAGGCAGTGTGGCAGACCGCGAATTCCCGGACCAGTGCTCAGACGGGGGTGCGGGTCTGGCGGTAGACCGCCGCCATCCGCTGGATGACGGTGATCAGGCTTGCCCCCGCCAGCAGCACCAGAACGGCCAGCAGCACCGGCTCCGGCAGCCCCAGGCCGGCAAGCCCGGTAAAGACCAGGACCGCAATCAGCCGTTCCGAGCGTTCGGCGATGCCGACGCTCGCGTTGCAGCCGAGCGATTCGGCCTTCGCCCGGGCGTAGGAAACCAGGCTGCCCAGGACCAGGCAGACCAGGGCCGCCACGGCGATGGGCACATTCGCCCCGCCGGTGAAGAACCAGATCGCCACCCCGGCGAACACCGCTGCATCGGCCACCCGGTCCAGGGTCGAGTCCAGGAAGCTGCCCCAGTGGCTGTCGCGCTGCATCATCCGCGCCATGATGCCGTCGATCAGGTCGGAGAAGACAAAGACGGTAATAACCACCGTGCCCCAGAACAGCTGCCCGAGCGGATAGAACACCAGCGCACCGACGCAGACGCCAAGCGTGCCAATGATCGTGACCGCATCCGGGGAGACGCCCAGCCGGATCAGCAGCCGCGCCGGCGGCGAGAGGAGCCGGCCGAAGAAGCCGCGCGCATACTTGTTCAGCATCCGCTAGCCGGCCGGCCAGGCGTCGGCGACCTGCTCCCGGACCTCCGCCAGCGTCTGCGTGATGGCCTTGGTCTGGGCGATGATCGGGAAGAAGTTCCCGTCGCCTCCCCAGCGCGGGACCACATGCTGGTGCAGGTGGGCCGCCACCCCGGCCCCGCCGGCGGTTCCCTGGTTCATGCCCAGGTTGAAACCGGCCGGGTTGGCCACTTTGCGCAGCACGCGCATGGCCGTCTGGGTCAGTTCGGCGAACTCCAGCGTCTCCTCGGTGGTGATGTCCGTGTAGTCCGGCACGTGCCGGTAGGGACAGATCAGCAGGTGGCCGGGGTTGTACGGGAAGAGGTTGAGCACCACGTAAGCGTGCACGCCGCGGTGCACGATCAGTGAATCCTCGTCCGGGCGGCCCGGAGCCGCACAGAACGGGCAGGCATCCTTGTCGTCGAACTGGCCCTGGCCACCCTTGACGTAGGCCATCCGATGAGGGGTCCAGAGACGCTGGAAGGCGTCCGGAACCCCGGGCAGCGCAAAGTCATCCGTGACCTTCTCATCCGGCTGTTCCTGCACGGTGGTACCCGCTTCCTTACTCACGTCTGCGGTCCGCTTCCGACCCGGTTCCGCACGGTGTCGACAATCCGGGCCACTGCCTCGTCCACCGGAATGCCGTTGTCCTGGCTGCCATCGCGGAAGCGGAAGGACACGGCCCCGGCCTCGGCATCCTCGCCGCCGGCAATCAGCACGAACGGGATCTTGTCCTTGCTGGCGGTGCGGATCTTCTTCGGGAAGCGGTCCGTGCCCAGGTCCGCCTCGGCCCGGATGCCCTGGGCGCGCAGCTTGGCCACGACGTCGGAAATGTAGTCGTTGAACGCCTCGGCCACCGGGATGCCGACCACCTGAACCGGGGCCAGCCAGGCCGGGAACGCACCGGCGTAATGCTCGATCAGCACACCCATGAACCGCTCCACGGAGCCGAAGAGCGCGCGGTGGATCATCACCGGACGCTGGCGGGTGCCGTCGGCGGCCTGGTACTCAAGTTCGAAGCGCTCGGGCAGATTGAAGTCCAGCTGGATGGTGGACATCTGCCAGGTCCGGCCGATGGCGTCCTTGGCCTGGACGGAGATCTTCGGCCCGTAGAAGGCGGCTCCGCCCGGATCCGGCACCAATTCCAGGCCGGAGGCCTCGGCCACTTCGGCCAGGGTGCGGGTGGCCTCCTCCCAGGCCTCGTCGGAGCCGACGGACTTCTCCGGGTCCTTGGTGGACAGTTCCAGGTAGAAGTCCTCCAGCCCGTAGTCCTTGAGCAGGTCCAGGACGAAGTTCAGGGTAGTGGTCAGCTCGTCCTTCATCTGCTCGCGGGTGCAGTAGATGTGGGCGTCGTCCTGGGTCATGCCGCGCACTCGGGTCAGGCCGTGCACCACGCCGGACTTCTCATAGCGGTAGACCGAGCCGAATTCGAACAGCCGCAGCGGCAGTTCGCGGTAGGAACGCCCGCGCGAACGGAAGATCAGGTTGTGCATCGGGCAGTTCATCGGCTTCAGGTAGTAGTCCTGGCCGGGCTTGACCACTTCCCCGCTCGCCGGGTCCCGGGTTTCGTCGATGTGCATCGCCGGGAACATGCCCTCGCGGTACCAGTCCAGGTGCCCGGAGATCTCGTACAGGTGGCCCTTGGTGATGTGCGGGGTGTAGACGAACTCGTAGCCGGCCTGCTCGTGCCGCTGGCGCGAATAGTCCTCCATGGTCCGGCGGATGATGCCGCCCTTGGGGTGGAACACCGGCAGGCCGGACCCGAGTTCGTCCGGGAAGGAGAACAGGTCCAACTCGGCGCCGAGCTTGCGGTGGTCGCGGCGCTCGGCCTCGGCGATGCGGTCCTGGTAGGCCTTCAGGTCTTCCTTGGTCGGCCAGGCGGTGCCGTAGATGCGCTGCAGCTGCTTGTTCTTCTCGCTGCCGAGCCAGTAGGCGGCGGCGGTGCGGGTCAGGGCGAAGGCGTTGGAGATCAGCTTGGTATTGGGCAGGTGCGGACCGCGGCACAGATCGCACCAGATGGTTTCCCCGCTCTTGCGGTCCACGTTGTCGTAGATGGTGGTTTCGCCGGCGCCGACCTCGACGTTGACGCCTTCTCCGGCCTCGTCAGCCTCCCCGGACTTGTCCAGCAGGATGAGCTTGTAGGGCTCATCCGCCATGGCCTCGCGTGCCTGCTCGTCGGTGACCACGCGGCGGGCGAACTTCTGGTTCTGGTTGACGATCTTGAGCATCATCTTCTCAAGCGTCTTCAGGTCGTCGGGGGTGAAGGGCTCCTCGACGTCGAAGTCGAAGTAGAAGCCGTCGGTGATGTAGGGACCGATGCCCAGCTTGGCATCCGGGCGCAACTGCTGCACGGCCTGGGCCATCACGTGCGCGGTCGAATGGCGCAGCACGTTGAGTCCGTCCGGCGAGTCGATGGTGACGGATTCGATCTTGGCGCCGTCGGGCAGCGGCCGGTCCAGGTCACGCAGTTCGCCGTCCACCCGGACGACGACGACGTCGCGGCGTTCGGCGAAAAGCTCCGTTCCGGTAGTGCCCGCCGCCACCTGGTTCTCTTCGCCGTCCACGATGAGGGTGATGTTTTGGGGCGCTGACACGGAGGTCTCCTTATGAATCGTTGTAGGCCGTTACTGCTGCGCCGTACCGGGGGCACCGCAAGCCTCTACGATCGTATCCGCTGGGCTTGGGGGCCACCAACATGGCTCTCCGGGGCGCCGGGCTCCGGGCTGTGTCCCTGCGCACAGGCAGGCAGCCCGGATCCGGCCGGCAGCGGCGCTTCGACGGCACCGGCCGGGGGCACCGGCAGCGACGCGGTGTCCGCCAGGTTCCAGGCCGCCAGGGCCTGCAGGCTGATGCCGCGCGGCCCGGTCCGCCGGGTGGTCCCCCGGATCAGCAGCAGCCGGGTGCCGAACAGCAGCGGGCCGGCCTGTTCCTGCGCCTCGTGGAAGAAAGTGCAGTCCACGCAGCCGGTGCCGTCGTCGATACTGATGAACACCACCCGCCGGCCCCCGCGCATGGGCGGCGTCTGGGTGGCTACCCGGATCCCCGCCACCAGGACCTCGGTGCCGTTGCGCAGCCCGAGCAGGTCCCGGGCCGGAGTGGTTCCCAGCTCACGCAGCAGCGGCGCGTAGCTGTCCATCAGGTGCGCGCTGGCATCCACGGCCAGCAGGTCCAGCTCGGTGCGGACCTTATCCGCGAGGGAGGGCTCCGGGAAGACCGGAGTGAGGTTGCGCAGTTCCAGGTCCCCCAACGGCAGGGCAAGCTGGCCCTCGATGGGCCGGTACCGCTGCGGCAGGGAACGTCCCGTGCCGTCCATCAGGTCCAGGTGGTGGACCAGGTCCGCCCGGCCTGCGAGCGCGGCAGGTCCGTTGCTCAGGGCCAGTTCGTCGAAGGCCCCCAGCTGGGCCAGCCGCTTCAGGGTGGGACGGCTGACTTTGGCCCGGGCACGCAGGTCCGCGATCGAGTCGTAGGGCTGTCCCGCGACAATGCGCCGGAGTTCGGCGGCGGAGAGCCCGTAGATCCCGGCGAGGCTGAGCCGGATACCCAGCTTCTCCGGCGCCGCCGCGGTGCCGGGCACGCGTTCAACCCGGTAGGTGTCCTTGCTGTGGTTGATGTCCAGCGGCAGGATCGGGATGCCCATCCTGCGGGCTTCGGCCACCAGCAGCCGGCGCGGATACATTCCCGGATCGTGTTCCCACAGACCGGCCAGGAAGGCTTCGGGGTGGTGGGCCTTCAGCCAGGCGGACTGGTAGGTGGGTACCGCGAAGGCTGCGCCGTGGGCCTTGCAGAAGCCGAAGCTGCCGAAGGCTTGCAGGGTGCCCCAGACCGTCTCGATGGTTTCGGCCGGGTAGCCGCGTTCGGCCGAACGGGTACGGAAGTATTCCGCCACCCCTGCTTCCGCCTCCCCGCTGCCCAGCAGGCGCCGCAGTTCGTCCGCTTTGGCCGGTCCGCAGCCGGTAAAGACGTCGAACGTCCGCAGCACCTGTTCGTGGAAGACGGTAACCCCGTGGGTTTCCTGCAGCACCGGCTTCAGGTCGGGGTGGGGGTAGTGCTCCGGCGCCCAGCCATGGCGGTGTTCCAGGAACGGCCGGACCATGTCGGACTTCATGGGGCCGGGGCGGAAGAGGGAGATATCGATGATCAGGTCGTTGAAGTTGCGCGGGGCCATTTTGCCGACCAGTTCGCGTTGGCCCGGGGATTCGATCTGGAAGCAGCCCAGGGTGTGGGTACTGCGGATCAGTTCAAAGGTGGCTTGGTCATCGAGAGGAACCGCGTCCAGGTCGATCCGGCCGTCCGGTCTGATGTAGGACGGGCCGTTTCCGGCCTGGTCCGCGGGGTGGTTCCCGGCTGCCGTGACAGCTGCCTTGCCCCGGTGGATCCGGACGATCTCCTCCAGCGCGTAGGCCATGGAGCTTTGCATCCGCACCCCCAGCACGTCGAGCTTGAGCATGCCCATGGGGTCCATGTCGTGTTTGTCGAACTGGCTCATTGGAAGTCCCAGTCTGCTGGGCTGGACGGGTGTGCGGTCCAGCAGGGACTTATCCCCCAGGATCACCCCGCACGGGTGCATGGAGATGTGCCGCGGCAGCCGGTCCAGCCGTTCGGTCAGGTCTACCAGCAGGTCAAGCTGGCGGTCCTGTTCCACCTGTCCGGAGATATCCCGCAGTTCCGGCTTTTCCGCCAGTGCCTCGCGGAAGCTGCGGGCGGAGAACCGCCAGAGCTGCTTGGCGATGGCGGAGATATCTTCGTCTTCCATGCCCAGCGCCAGGCCTGCGTCGCGGACGGCTCCGCGCGCCCGATAGCCGTTCTGCATGCTCATCAGGGTGACCCGCTGCGGCCCGAAGCGTTCGAAGATCCGGTGGTAGACGTGGTGGCGCCGGGCGCTTTCGACGTCGATATCAATGTCCGGCAGGGTGGAGCGGTCCCGGGAAAGGAAGCGTTCGAAAATCAGCCCGTGGTCCAGCGGGTTCACATGGCTGATGTACAGCAGGTAGTTCACCAGGCTGGAGGCCCCGGACCCCCGGGCCGACACCCTGATGCCCATGCCGGTGATCATCCGGGCGACCTCGGCCACGGTGAGGAAGTAGGAGGCGAAGCCCAGGCGGGTAATGATGGCGAGTTCATGGTCCAGCCGGTCCCGCAGTTCCCGTCCGGCCCGGCCGGCGGTGCCGGGGAACCGGGCACCCACCCCTGCTTCGCAGCGCTGGGCCAGTTCGGTATCCGGATTGCCCGAGATGCCGATCACCGAGGCCTCCGGCACGACCGGCCGGCGGTATCCCATGTCCCGGTACGGGTCCAGCCGGCAGCGGTCGGCCAGCGCCTCCGTGGCGGCCAGCAGGGTCGAGGCTTCACGGTGTCCCCAGCCCGCCGTGCGGACGATTTCCCGTGCCAGGGCGCGCATCCGGTCCGCGTCTTTCAGCCAGCCCTGGCCGTTGGGCTGCAGGTCGGACAGCCTGGACAGGGCGGTCAGTGCGCGTGCCGAATCCAGTACGTCGGCGGTGGCGGCGCCGTCTTCCTGGCAGTAGCGCACCGCATTGGTCAAGACCGCGGGCAAGCCCAGGTCCCGGGCCAGCTTGAGCATCCGCACGGCGTGGGCGGTGCTGAGGTTCTCCCCGGGCGGGCTCAGGTGGCTGACGGCTTCCACGACCAGCGTCCCGGCCGGCAGCACGGTGCGCCAGTGCGCGGCCAGCCGGCGCGCCTCGGCGTAGCGGCGGCCGTGCAGCGCCTTCCCCACGTCCGAGTACGGTCCAAGCAGCACGGTGAGCGCTGCCATGCCGTCCGCATCCTCCGTACCCGCGGCCCGCACTGCCAGCCGGTCCAGGCCTATGATCGGCCCGCGGGTCCGCTGGGGCCGGGCTTGCCTGCTTCCCCTGCCGCCCCCGGGACTTTCCGGCCCGGTGCCGTCATGGGCATCCGAGACCAGCCGGCACAGCGCGCGGTACCCCTGTCCCCGGTTTCCGCCATGGGCCAGGATGACCACCCGTCCGGCGTCGCGCCCCGGCCCGCCGCGTACCGCAAGGTCCACTCCTATGATCGGATCCAGCCCCGCGGCCAGGCAGGCCTTGATGTGCTTCACCGCCCCGTACAGCCCGTCCCGGTCCGTGCAGGCCAGGGCATCTGCCCCGTAGGCGGCGGCCGCCTCCGCCAGCTCGTCCGGCCAGGACACCCCGTAGTGGGCACTGAAGGCGGAGGAAACATGCAGGTGGGTGAAGCTCATCGCCGGCGTCCTGCGGCTCAGGCGCTCAGGCTTTGGATGGCGTCGTGGACCTTGATCAGGCGCCAGCGTCCGGGGTTTCCCTGCCGGGAAAGGTCCAGGGTCCGCACCTGCGAGCGGCCGCCCTGCTGTATCTGCACCCGCCAGATTTCGTGGTCCACCAGCCCCGCACCCCGTCCCAGTTCAGCCCGCTGTTCCTCGACCCACCAGCTGCGGCGCTGGTACCAGCGCACCGGCTCGGCCACGATCCGGTAGCTCCGGTTTCCCCAGACGAGCCTGACCGGCTGCCCCGCGGGGGAACAGGCCACCTCCACCGATTCACTGAAAACACCCAATGTCCAGCCACCTTTCCTCGGAAACGCGGGCCAGATTTGCCGGTTGCATCCCCAGCTCCTACAGGGGTGCAGCCGGAACACATGGCCCTATCACTTTATTCGAATATATGTTCGAATTCCAAGGTTGACCCTAAGGGACGCCACCGACAAACCACCTCCTCCAGATCGGCTGGACACTTAACGCCTTTTCCGGGTCTGGGAAGGGCGTTAAGTGTCCAGCCGATGGGAAGGGGGCCCTAGCCAGCCTGCCGGCGCGGTGGCAGGATCGGGACCATGAAACCTCTGGTGACGGCCGTGACCCTGGGCGTGCGCGATGTCCGGGCGTCGCGGGAGTTCTACGTTGACGGACTGGGCTGGCGGCCTTTGTTCGAAGAGGCAGGGGAGATTTTCTTCCTGCAGGTCGCCCACGGCCAGATCCTGGGACTGTGGAACGTGGAGAGCATGCGGCGCGAGTACGGGGACGTGGGACACCCCGAGTCCGGCCCCGCCATTCCGGTCTCGCTGGGCCAGAATGTGGACAGCCCGGCGGTGGTGGACGAGGTGGTCGAGCAGGCGCTGGCCGCCGGCGCCACACTGGTCTCGGCCGGCCGGTACCAGCCCTGGGGCGGCTACAGCGGATGCTTCGCGGATCCGGACGGCTACCGCTGGGACATTGTCTTCAATCCGGGCCTGAGTATCGGCGACGACGGCACGGTGCGCTTCGGTCCCGCCGCCTGAGCCCCCCATGGAAGAGGGGGTGGGGCGGGAAGGGGTCAGCTTTCGAGCAGGTCCGGCTGCCGGATGATCAGCTCCGGCGAGTTGTTGCGCACGTTGCCCACCGCCGGGCCCACCGGGTCCAGCACCCAGCCGGACGCGGCGTCGTACGCGCGGTCCCGGACCAGTTCCACCAGCGACGCACCGTCCTTCGCCGACGGATCCAGCCAGGCATCCAGCGTGTCCTTATCCATCGGCACCGGCATCCGGTCATGCAGGCCGGAGAGTTCCTCCAGCACCGGGGAGCCGGTGCCCGCCGGCGGGGCTGCGGCGGTGATCACCGTGGTGGTCAGCAGCCACAGTTCCGGGTCCCCCTCCTCCTTGGCCGGATCCTTCCACCACTCGTACAGCCCGGCAAACAGGATCGGGGCGCCGTCGGCGGGATGGACATAGTACGGCCGCTTGGACTTGGGGCCCTGCTTCTTCCATTCGTAGTAGCCGTCCACCGGCACCGCGCACCGCCTGGCTCCCAGCGCCGCCCGGAACGTGGGCTTCTCGGCCACCGTTTCGATCCGCGCGTTGAAGGCACGCACACCCACGGAGGGGTCCTTGGCCCAGCGGGGAACCAGCCCCCACCTGGCGAGGTGCAGCTGGCGGCGGATCCCGCCGTCGACAATCCGTTCCAGCAGGATCGGCACATCGGTCGTCGGTGCGACGTTATAGGATTCGCGAAGGTCGAAATCCTCCGGGTACTCGGCCCCGGTGGCAGCCACCAGATCCCCCACGGCCCGGGCCATTACGTATCGTCCGCACATGGAACCAGTCTGCCACCGGTCCGCAGGCGCCGGGAACCGGCTGTCCGGCCCGGAATTGATCGGCTGCCGCAGGCGTTCCATAAATGACGACACGTCATCAACGAAGGAGCGCTTCTTGCAGTACATCCCCGAGACCGGCACCATCACCATGTTCTCCACCTCCTGGTGCGGATACTGCCGCAGGCTGAAGTCCCAGCTGGACAGCCAGGGCATCGGCTACCGGGAGATCAACATCGAAGACGTGCCCGGTACCGCCGAACTGGTCGAGAAGATCAACGGCGGCAACCAGACGGTACCCACCTTGCTCTTCCCCGATGGCAGCAGCGCTACCAACCCCTCGCTCTCCGAGGTCCGCGAGCGCCTGGGCGTCTGAGCTTCAGGGGCGTCGGCTGCCCGCCGTGCATGACGGTGCGTGACGGCCGGGCAGGACCGGGATCCGCCGGGTGCCGCAATTTTCATAACGATCGTTATGAAAATTGTGACACCCGGTTTTTCTTTTCCTAGGATGAGGTCTGGGCCACCCGCCCGCAGAGTATCCCCATTCCCAGAAAGGGACGCGCCACAGCATGGTTCACAAAGTACGGGCAGTTGTTGCCAAGGAAAAGAACGCGCCGGTCACCATCGAGACCATCCTGGTCCCGGATCCGGGCCCGGGCGAGGCGCTGGTCGACATCCTGACCTGCGGCGTCTGCCACACCGACCTGCACTACAAGCTCGGCGGCATCGGCGACGAGTTCCCCTACCTGCTCGGCCACGAGGCCACCGGCGTCGTCTCCGCCGTCGGGCCGGGCGTCACCGAGGTGGCCCCCGGGGACCGGGTCATCCTGAACTGGCGCGCGGTCTGCGGCCAGTGCCGGGCCTGCGCCAAGGGCCAGCCGCAGTACTGCTTCAACACTCACAATGCCACCCAGAAGATGACCCTCGAGGACGGCACCGAACTCTCCCCCGCCCTGGGCATCGGCGCCTTCGCTGAGAAGACCCTGGTGGCCGCCGGGCAGTGCACCAAGGTCGACGACGACGCCGACCCAGCCGCCGTCGGCCTGCTCGGCTGCGGCGTGATGGCCGGCATCGGCGCGGCAATCAACACCGGAGAGGTCAAGCGCGGCGAGTCCGTGGCCGTGATCGGCTGCGGCGGCGTCGGCATCGCCGCCATCGCCGGGGCCAAACTGGCCGGCGCCACCACGATCATCGCCGTCGACATCGACGACAACAAGATCGAGATGGCCAGGAAGCTCGGCGCCACCCACGGCGTCAACTCCAAGGACGAGGATCCGGTGGAAGCCATCCGCGCCCTGACCGGCGGCCACGGCGCCGACGTCGTGATCGAGGCCGTGGGCCGGCCCGAAACCTACAAGCAGGCCTTCTACGCCCGCGACCTGGCCGGCCGCGTGGTGCTGGTGGGTGTGCCCACCCCGCAGATGCAGCTGGAACTGCCGCTGCTGGATGTCTTCGGCCGCGGCGGCTCGCTGAAGTCCTCCTGGTACGGCGACTGCCTGCCCTCCCGCGACTTCCCGATGCTGGTCAGCCACTACAAGCAGGGCAACCTGGACCTGGACGCCTTCGTCTCCGAACGCATCACGCTGGACCAGGTCGAGGAAGCCTTCGACAAGATGCACGAAGGCAAGGTGCTGCGCTCGGTGGTGGAGCTCTAGTGGCGGCTTCGATCGAAAAGGTCGTCACCTCCGGCACCTTCTCGCTGGACGGCGGCACCTGGGACGTGGACAACAACGTCTGGATCGTCGGCGACCAGTCCGAGGTCTTCGTGATCGATCCGGCCCACGACCCGGCCGCCGTTGCCGCGCAGGTGGCCGGCCGGAAGGTCAAGGCCATCCTGCTCACCCACGGGCACGATGACCATATCCGCTACGCGGGCGAGTTCCGCGAGCTGTCCGGCGCCCCGGTGTACCTGAATCCGGCCGACCGGATGCTCTGGGACGTTGTCTTCCCGGACACCGCCCCGGATGCGGAAATCGCCGACGGCGACACCTTCGAGGTCGCCGGCACCGAGCTGCAGGCGCTGCACACCCCGGGCCACTCCCCCGGTTCCACGGTGTTCTACGCTCCGGAACTGGGCACGGTGTTCTCCGGCGACACGCTGTTCAACGGCGGACCGGGTGCCACCGGCCGCTCCTACAGCGACTTCGGCACGATCATCGAGTCCATCAAGAACCGCCTGCTGACCCTGCCGGCGGAGACCACGGTGAACACCGGGCACGGCGAGTCAACGACCGTCGGCGCCGAGGCACCGCACCTGGATGAGTGGATCGCCCGCGGCCACTGATCGTTCGGCGGGTAACGTCCTTCCCTGTCCAGGGTCGGGCGTTACCCGCCGGCCTTGTTCCTGCCGTCCGATGCCCCTACGATATGGCTCGTGGTAGGGACTGCAGCCTCGGGCTGGGTGCCTGGTCCGCAATTCAAGATACGGCCGCCCAGACGCCGCGCAGACGTGATAGAGCGTCCGCGCCTTGAAGCGGCGCTGACCGCTGCGATCGAATCCCACCGGCTGACCCTCGTGACGGCTCCCGCCGGCTACGGCAAATCCACGATCCTGGCCGACTGGGCCCGCCACAGCGCCCCGCCCTGTGCCTGGCTCTCCCTCGACCGGTTCGACAGCCGGCCTGCCCGGTTGTTCCGGTGGGTCCTGGCAGCCCTGCAGACGGCAGCCGGCGGGTACCGCGGCTGCGGCCACGAAGCCCTGCTGGGCCTCGAGCAGAAACTGGCACGCGATCCCGCTGTTTCCTTCGATTTGGTGCTCGGCGCCCTCGAGCACCTCACCGATCCGATGGTCCTGGTCCTTGACGACGTCGAACTGGCCGGCGGGCACCTGGCCGAAAACATTATCGGTGTGCTCGCCGCGTCGGCGCCGCCTGCCCTCCGGATCGTCCTGTGCGGACGCTGGGATCCGGCCATCCCGGTGGAAAAAATCCGGCAGGGCGAAGGCCTGGCCGAGTTCCATGCGGCCGAACTCGCCTTCACCCGGGAGGAAGTTATCCGGCTATCAGCGGCAAGGGAAGACAACGGCCCGCTGCCGGACCCCGGTGCCCTGTGGCAGGCGACCGGCGGCTGGCCGATCGGGGTACGGCTCGGACTGGCCTCCGGCCTGCAAACCCATGGTTCGCCGGAGGCCCTGGCCGAAGAACTGGCCGCCAGCGGACCGCTGGCAGACTATCTGGTGGAAGAGGTGCTCGACCAACTGCCTCCCACATTGGCGGACTTCCTGCTGCATGCCACCGCCTGCGATCGGCTCGACAGCCGCCTCGCCGGCCAGCTCCATGGCGCACCCGGCGGCGGCATCCTGCTTGAGGAATGCCTGCGCAAGGGCCTTTTCCTCGAGGAACATGGCCGGCGCGGGGACGAGCCGGTCTACCGCTGGCACACCCTCTTCGCTGCCCAGTGCCGCGGCCTGCTCCAGCGGAGGGATCCGGCGAGCGCCGAATCCCTGCACCGCATCGCCGCCAGTCACTATCAGGACATCGACGTGGCAGAATGCGTAGCCCATGCGTTGCGGGGCCGTGACCCCCTGCAGGCCGTGACCTCGCTCGGCAGCCACTGGCTGGAGTTCGTGCTCCGCCATGAACCCGGACCCCTTGAGCAATTGTGCCTGGAGCTGCCGGCGCCATGGGGCGCCGATCCTGAGATACTCATGATCCGCGCGGCCTGCCGCAGCTTCTGCGGTGACCGGGAGGCGGCCCGGAACCTGACCATCCGTTCGCTCGCGGCCGCCCCGGCACTGTCCGCCGAGCGCCGCCGCCGGCTCGACATCACGCGGAGCCTGTTCGGGTTGTTCATCCTCGACAACGGGTCCGGCCTGCAGACAGCTGCCGCCGAAGGCCGGCGCCTGGTAGACGCCGCAGCGGATGGACACGGCGCGGCCCACGCTGCCGGCCTGTTCCTGCTTGGCCAGGCCGAGGTCCGGCTGCAGCGGGACGGGGACCAGGCGGTCTCCCTGCTGCGCGCGGCCATCTCGGCCGGCAGCGCGAACCGGGTGGAGACAGTAGAGGTGTGCGCCGCGGCAGAACTCGCGCTGGCATTCGCGACGACCGGAGACCTGTCAGCCGCTGAAAACCAGGCGCTGCGCACCCTGGGGCTGACCCGCAGGCAGGTGTGGAATGCCCAGGAGCAACTGGCCCCGGTCTGGCTGGCCCGCGGCATTGCCTGCTACTGGCAGGACAACCTGAACGGCGCACGGACCTGCCTGGCCAGGGCCGCGCCCGCCGGCAGCCAGCCGTCCTCCCTGCTCCCGCTGGCCCTGATGTACCGCGTCCTGCTGGACTGCGCCGCAGCAGAACCGGCCAGGCTTGCCGAAGCCAGTGCGACCCTGCAGGCGCTCGAAGAGCAGGCGCTGGACGGGCTGCACGCATTCCATACCATCGCCAAGGCGAAGCTTTTCGAAGCCAAGGGGGATCTGGACGGCGCCCTGACCATCCTCCAGCCCCTGGGCACCGGCGGACATTCCCCGGTGGTGGACACCCTCCTGGCCGAACTGCTGCGCCGCGGCGGAGAAACCGCCGCGGCGCAGCGCTGCATCCACTCGCCGGCCATCCAGCGGAGCATCTCCTACATCGACACCAGCCTGTCGCTGACCGAGGCGCTGCTGGACTATGCGGGCGGGGACAAGAGCGCGGCGCATGAGCGGCTCGAACATGCCCTCCGGTGCGCCGAGCCCCAGTCCGTCCTGCGCCCCTTCACCGAGCGGGGCGACGAACTGGCCGAACTGCTCCTCCAGCACGCGGACTGGGGTAGCGCCCACGATTCCTTCGTCGCGGCACGGGCGGCCCAGTATGCCCAGGACCATGTGCGGCGGACGCATTCATACTGGGAGCTCACCGCACGGGAATGCGAAGTGCTGGCCTACATGCGCTCGATCATGACGGCGGCAGATATTGCCGCAGCACTCTTCGTTTCGGTGAACACGGTCAAAACCCACCAGCGGTCGATCTACCGCAAGCTGGGTGCCTCGAGCCGGCGCGAAGCGTTGCGGATCGCCGCGGAGCGCCGGCTGTTCTGAGCGGCGTTACCAGGCGCGCTTGTCGGAATTCACCTAGATCGAATGAGGCCCGCTTCCCGTTGCCGGAACCATAATGGCGGTATCCGGCAGTCCATCCGGGAGAGGATCCTCCAATGTCCAGAACCCACGCCATCCTGGCAGTACCGGCCGCCATCGGCACCGCCATCGTCCTGCTCACCGGCTGCAGTTCCAGCCCGCAGGAGAATGCGACGCAGGCCTGCACCGCCGCAAAGGCGTTTGCCGGCGCAGTGAAAGGCTTCGAGGACACGCTGAAGCCGGGCGCTACCGTCGGGGAAATCCAGGCAGCACGCGACCAGGTCCAGAAGACCCGCGAGGATCTGGACAAGGCCGCCGAGCAGGTTGCCAAAGACCGGACCGAGGCGGTGAACAAGGCCACCGACGAGTTCAATAAGGCCGTCGATGACATCCCCAATGATGCCACTGTGTCCCAGGCCATCAACTCCCTGCGGGAAGAGGCTGCCAACGTCAAGGCACAGCTCAAAAACCTGACGATCGACCTTAAGTGCCCGGCCAGCTAGCCGCGAACCGCAACCCTCGCACAGCCGCACAGTTCCATCCGAGAGAAGGGCAAGCACATGAGCTTCGGGGAGAATTTCTGGGACATTGTCTTGTGGTCCCTCTGGATCTTCGCATTCGTCGCCTATTTCTACGTCTTGTTCGCGATCATCAGCGACCTTTTCCGGGACCACCAGCTCAACGGATGGTTGAAAGCGGTGTGGATCATCTTCCTGATTTTCCTGCCCTTCCTGACCGCGCTGGTGTACATCATTGCCCGCCACTCCGGCATGGCAGAGCGTTCGGCCAAGGAAGCCCACGAGGTCCAGCAGGCAACCGACACCTATATCCGCAATGTCGCCGGTTCCAGCCCGAGCGAAGAGATTTCCAAAGCCAAGCTCCTGCTGGAGCAAGGCGTCATCACCGCCAGCGAATACGAGGCGATCAAGAGCAAAGCCCTCGCCTGACGGCTAAGGCGCGCTGATCACGCTCCGGTCAAGCTGCGCTGCCGCCGGCCGGAACCGGCACCTGCCCCAGCAGATCCTGCATCGGCCGGTCCTGCAGCGTGGCAAAGCCGGCATAGGCCCGGCGCACAGCCGCCTCCACGGCGTCGACGTCCAGCGACGGAACCAGGTCGTCCGCCGCCCCGGCGGTCGCCGGATCCCAGTCCAGGCCCAGCGCAGCATACGACTCGGTCAGCACCCGGCGCAGCGGCGCGGAATCCTGCACCACGATGACCGAGGAGAACAGCCAGGCCCCGGCGACCACCCGCTGGGCCGTGCCGACGAGCTTCACCTTGTGCCCGGGGTCCTCGGGATGGACCCCGTGGACGCTGAACTCCCCGGGGCAGTACTCACCCGGGATTTCCCCGACCCCGGCCTTCAGCCCGGCCTCCCGCAGCGCCCCGGCCAGCAGCAGCCCGAACCGGGCGAAGCGGGATTTGGCGCCCATAATCGCGTCCGCCTGCGGCTCCACATGGTCCAGTACCAGGCAGCCCTCATGGTAGGCGGCCGCCCGGCCCCCGGCCTTGCGCACCAGCGGCTCGAACCCGAGCGCGCGGCAGCGCTCGACGGCGTTGGCGAAGCCGGGCAGGTTGGCGTCCCGCTGGCCGAACGCCACGGTGGGTGCCGGCCGGTACAGCCGCATGGTCCGCTGCAGCCGGCCTTGCTTGGCGGCCGCGAGCATGTCCAGGCCGTAGTCCAGGTCCGCAGCTGCGCCGAAGGACGCCGGCTGCCGGGTCCACAACAGCGGTCCGTCCCCCTCCGCCGGTGGTGCGGAGGAGGCGTCCGGGCGCGGATCAGGCCTCAACGGTGACTCCGCGCCAGAACGCCACCCGGCCGCGGACCGCTGCCGCCGCCGGGGCCGGATCCGCGTAGTACCAGACGGCATCCGGATTGCGCTCGCCGCCGACGTCCAGCGTGTAGTACGACGCCGTGCCCTTCCATGCGCATACGGTTTCGTGGCCGCTGGGCACCAGATAGTGCTCCTGTACGGCGCTTCGCGGGAAGTAGTGGTTGCCCTCCACCACGATCGTGTCCTCGGATTCGGCAATAACGGCGCCGTTCCAGACCGCCCTGACCATGCTGCTCCTTTGGGGGGGAAGATAGCTGCTGCTCCTTATGTATCTTAGGCGCCTGCACCTTGGGCGCTCTGCCGCACAGGCGGGGTGCCTTGACGCCCGGCTGCCGCCGGGAGCAGCCTTGAGGAACCGGCGTCCGCCGGGCACGCAGTGCATGGATCGAAGTCCCGTTATGACCAGCAACCACCCGGGCAGCGCGGACCACAGCGCCATCCGGCCCGCTGCAGGGCTGGTGCTGGCCGGCGTTGTCCTCTCCGTGGCCGCAGGCCTGCTCCATCCGGACCAACAACCTGCCAACGACCACCCGGCGGTGTTCGCCGAGTATGCAGCCAGCACGGACTGGACCGCGGTGCATCTGGGCCAGTTCGTTGGCATGGCGGTGTTCATCGCAGGCCTCGCGGCACTGTACCCGGCCCTCGGGCTGCGCCCGGGAGGCCTGCGGTGGCTGGGCCGGTTCGGCCTGGTCGCAGCCGGTGCAGCACTCGCGCTCTATGGCGTGCTGCAGGCGGTCGACGGCGTCGCCCTCAAGCAGGCTGTCGATGCCTGGGCCGCCGCTCCGGCAGCCCAGAAGCCGTTGCGCTTCACCGCGGCCGAGACCGTCCGCTGGCTCGAATGGGGTGTCAGAAGCTATCAGAGTTTCCTGCTTGGGCTGGCGCTGGTCCTGTTGGGCGCGGCCGCCGCCGGCGGCCGGCGGATTCCGCCCGGGGTGGGACTGCTCATGGGCCTGTCCGGCGTGGCCTGGCAGGCCCAGGGCTGGATCATCGGCGCGCAGGGGTTCGCACCGGCCAACCAGCTGCCCACGCTGGCCGGCCTCGTCCTGACCATTGGCTGGAGCCTCTGGCTGCTCGGCGCGGCCCTGCAGCGCCCGCGTCCGCTCCGGCCGCGGGGGCCGTCCGCGGGCAGCAGCGGGAAAGGGCCCTGAGGTCCCCGGCAGCAGGCCCGGAATGCTCCGGGGAACACCGGGTCAGGACCGCAGCGTCAGCACGATCAGCAGGATGTTCAGCCCGACGATCAGGCCGGCACTGGCCCAGCCGGCCACCTTCAGCGGCAGCGAATCGGCATGGATGCCCATGACTTCCCGGCTGCCGGTCAGCCGGATCAGCGGGATCAGGGCAAACGGAATTCCGAAGCTGAGCAGCAATTGGCTGAGCACCAGCGCCCAGGTAGGTTCGATCCCCGCGCCCAGGACCAGCAGCGCCGGAATCATGGTCAAGAACCGCCGGGTCAGCAGCGGAATCTGCACCCGCAGCAGCCCGCCCATGATGGTGGCGCCGGCGTAGCAGCCCACCGAGGTGGAGGCCAGCCCGGAGGCCAGCAGCCCGATGGCGAAGATGATGCCCACGGCCGGACCGAGCGCGGCGGTGATGGCGGCGTGGGCTCCGGCGATGGTGTCGGTGCCCTCGGTGCCGCGCAGGCTGGAGGCGGCCAGCAGCAGCATCGCAATGTTCACGGCCCCGGCCACCACCAGGGCCCCGACAACGTCCAGCCGCGTGGCCCTGACCAGCCTGGTGCGCCGGGCCGGGTCCGGCTCGAAGCCGTGGCGGTCGCGGGCCAGCGCCGAATGCAGGTAGATCGCGTGCGGCATCACCGTTGCGCCAAGCATGCTCGCCGCCAGCAGCACGGTACCGGAACCCTCAAAGCGCGGCACCAGGCCGGCCAGCGCCTCGGCCGGGTCCGGCGGATTCACGAACAGCCCGGAGACGAATCCCACCGCGATGACCGCCAGCAGGGCGACGACGGCGTTCTCGAACGTCCGCTGCCCCCGCCGGGACTGCACGGCCAGCAGGAGCATGGAGGCCACGCCCACGATGACGCCGCCCGCCAGCAGCGGCAAGCCGAAGAGCAGGTTCAGCGCCACGGCGCCGCCGATGACCTCGGCCAGGTCGGTGGCCGCGGCCACCGCCTCGGCTTGGAGCCAGTAGGCCCGCCGGGCCGAAGGGCGCAGCCGTTTGCCCATGATCTCCGGCAGGCTCATGCCGGTGGCCAGGCCCAGCTTGGCGGACTGGTACTGCACCAGCACGGCCACCGCGTTGGCCAGCACGAGCACCCAGACCAGCAGGTAACCATGCCGGGCACCGGCCGTCAGGTTGGCCGCCACGTTGCCCGGATCCACGTAGGCAATCGCCGCGACGAACGCCGGACCCAGCAACAGCATCCTGGCCAGCACCCGGCGGCGCCCGGCGCTGATCACGGCTGCCATCGTGCCTGCTGCCATCGGTTGCTCCCCGGTGAGTTCGAGTCGGCGTGGCAAAACCTGCGCCCTGCCAATATTTAGGTTATCCGAAACCCTGGCGGCAGGCTGTCCGTATCCAAGCGGCTAAAGTAGTGATGTTCCGGTACCGGCCCGGCACCCCGGGCGAGGCACCGCCCCCATCCCCCACCCAACGGACTTGACGGCGCGCACCTTCCGGTCTGCGATTGGAGCACCATTGGCCGCCAGCACAGCCCGCACCCGCCCGGAGCCCGGCCCCGGACAGCGTCAGTCGGTGCTGTCCACGCTCAGGACACCGCAGCTGCTGAAGACCGAGGTCCTGGCTGGCCTGGTCGTAGCACTGGCCCTGATCCCCGAGGCCATCGCCTTTTCCCTCATTGCCGGGGTGGATCCCCGGATCGGCCTGTTCACCTCGTTCACGATGGCCGTGTCGCTGGCGTTCCTGGGCGGGCGGCCGGCGATGATTTCGGCGGCCACCGGCGCCGTCGCCCTGGTTGTTGCCCCGTTGTCGCACAGCCGCGGCGTGGACTACCTGGTGGCCGCGGTGATCCTGGCCGGCATCATCCAGGTCCTGCTGGCACTGTTCGGCGTGGCAAAACTCATGCGGTTCATCCCGCGCCAGGTCATGGTGGGCTTCGTGAACGCCCTGGCCATCCTGGTTTTCATGGCGCAGGTACCCGAACTGATCGGGGTGCCCTGGCTGGTCTACCCGCTCACCCTGGTGGGGCTGCTCATTGCCTTCGGCCTGCCGAAGCTCACCACTGCCGTGCCCGCGCCCCTGGTGGCCATCGTGGTACTGACGCTCGTCACGGTCCTTGCCCCGGTGGCGGTGCCGACCGTCGGCGACCGGGGCGCGCTGCCGGACAGCCTGCCCCTGCCGTCCTTCCCGGACGTGCCGTTCACGCTGGACACCCTCGGGCTGATCTTCCCCTTCTCCCTGGCGATGGCCTTCGTGGGCCTGCTCGAGTCGCTGCTGACCGCCAAACTGGTCGACGACGTCACGGACACCGGTTCGAACAAGACCCGGGAAACCTGGGGCCAGGGCGCGGCCAACATGGTGACCGGCCTCTTCGGCGGCATGGGCGGCTGCGCGGTGGTGGGCCAGACCATGATGAACGTGAAGGCCTCCGGTGCCCGCACCCGGATCTCCACCTTCCTGGCCGGCGCCTTCCTGCTGATCCTCGTGGTGGCGCTGGGCGACATTGTGGCGCGCATCCCGATGGCAGCGCTGGTGGCCGTGATGATCTTCGTCTCCACCGCCACCTTCGACTGGCACAGCATCAAACCCTCCACCCTGCGCCTGATGCCCCGGAGCGAAACCGCCGTCATGCTTGCCACCGTCATCGCCACCGTGGCCACCCACAACCTGGCCATCGGCGTCGGCGTCGGCGTGCTGGCGGCGATGGTGCTCTTCGCCCGCCGGGTCGCACGTTTCGTCACGGTGGACCGCACCGTGCTGGACCTCGACGGCGGACCGGTGGCGACCTACGTCGTCTGCGGCGAGCTGTTCTTTGCCTCCTCCAATGAGCTCTACACGCAGTTCGACTACGGGCACGATCCGGACCGGGTAGTGATCGACCTGCATGCCTCCCATCTCTGGGATGCGTCCACCATTGCTGCCCTGGATGCCATTGCCGAAAAGTACCGCCGGCACGGCAAGCAGGTGGAGGTGACCGGACTGAATCCGGCCAGCACGCTGATGCGCAAGCGCTTGGCCGGCAAGCTCGGCTGACGCCGGCGGCCCTCAGGCGACCAGGACTGCCGCGGCGCCCTCCATGTGCTCGGTGATGACTTCGCTGACCTGGGCGGCGTCCCCGGTGGCAATGGCATCGACGATCTCGCCGTGCCGCGGCACGCTCATGTTCTTCACCGCGCGGTCCAGTCCGGCAAACATGATGGACATGCGGATGTTGCCCTCCAGCGAGCGCCACGAGTGCAGCAGCGTCTCGTTCCCGGCCAGCCGGCACAGCGTGCGGTGGAAGTCCAGGTCAGCCTCGATGCGTTCCTCCAGGCCCGCTTCGGCCGCACGGTCCATCTTCTCCACCGCCCCGCGCAGCACGGCGATGATTTCGGTGCGGTCCGGCAGGGCGCACAGTTCCCGGGCCGCCAGGGACTCCAGCGCCGCGCGGACGGCGAAGATATCCCGGATCTCCTTGGCGTCCAGGTGCCGGACCGACAGCCTTCCGCGCGCTCCGGCTGCCACCAGGCCTTCCTGCTGCAACTGCCGCAGGGCTTCGCGCAGGGTGCCGCGGCTGATCTGCAGCATCTCGGACAGGTCGGTCTCCACCAGATGCGTGCCCGGTGGCAGTTCGCCGGTGGTGATGGCCCGGCGCAATGCCGCCAGAGCCTGTTGCCGAAGGCTGGTCTTTTCCAGTCCCAGCAGGGACATCGGTTCTGCGGCCATGGTCTTTAACATCCTTGGTGAGCGATGGGTGCCACTGTTGACAGTTGCCCTGTTAACAGTCGATCTTACGGGCACCGCGGCAGCGGGGGAATCCAAGGACACGGTCCCGGTCACAGCGACGCGAGCACTGTCTGCTTGATGCGGTCAACGGAGAGGCCGTAGCGCTCGTGCAGGGTGGGCAGCGCGCCGGCGTGCAGGAATTCGTCCGGCAGCCCGATGGGAACGATGCGCCGGCCGATGCCGGCCTGCACCGCGGCCGAAGCCACGGTCTCGAACAGGCCGCCGATGACGGAATGGTTCTCCAGCGTGACCACCAGGCGGTCGGTGTCGACCTCGGCCAGCACCGTGGCGGCGTCGAAGGGCTTGATCGTCGGGGTGTGCACGACGGCGACGTCCACATGGTCGGCGGCCAGGTCCTTGGCCGCCTGCAGGGCGCGCATGGTCATCAGCCCGCTGGAGACGAACACCACGTCCGCGCCGCCGCGCAACACCTTGGCCTTGCCCAGTTCGAAGGTGTACCCGTACTCGTCCAGCACGCTGGGCACCTTGCCGCGCAGCAGGCGCAGGTAGGTCGGCCCGTCGCTGGCGGCCAGCTGCGGCACTGCCTGCTCGATGTCCACCGCGTCGCACGGGTCCACGATGGTCAGGTTGGGCATGCCGCGGAAAATGGCCATGTCCTCGGTGGCCTGGTGGCTGGGCCCGTACCCGGTGGTCAGGCCGGGCAGGCCGCCGACGATGTTGACGTTCAGGTTCGGCTCGGCAATGTCCAGGCAGAGGAAGTCGTAGGCGCGCCGGGCGGCAAAGACCGAGTAGGTGGAGGCAAAGGGCACCAGGCCGGTCTGGGCCATCCCGGCGGCGGCACCGAAGAGCAGCTGTTCGGCCATGCCCATCTGGAAGAACCGCTCCGGATAGGCCTGGGCGAAGATGTGCATGTCCGTGTACTTGCCCAGGTCCGCGGTCAGGCCCACAATGGCGGGATTCTCCTCCGCAGCCTTCACGAGGGCATGCCCGAAAGGTGCCGAGGTGGTCTTCTGTCCCGGGTCGGCAAAGGAAGCGATCATCGCCGAGGTCTTGAGCCTGGGCTTGGCGGCGGTTGCAGCGGTGTTCATTACTTGGTCTCTCCCTGGTATCCGGCGGCCAGCTGCTCGCGGCACAGCTGCCATTCGTCTTCCTCGATGCGCATGAAGTGCGCTTTTTCCCGCTCCTCGAGCAGCGGCACGCCGCGGCCGACCTTGGTGTCGCACAGAATCACCGACGGAGCCCCTTCGGGCGCGGCCTGGGCGGCAGCGGCGTCAAAGGCGGCCAGCAGGGCGCCGACGTCGTTGCCGTCCACCCGCTGGACGAACCAGCCGCAGGCGGCCCATTTGTCCGCCACCGGTTCGGTCCGCAGCACGGTGTCGGTTTTGCCGTCGGCCTGCAGCGCGTTGATGTCCACCATCGCGGTCAGGTTGCCCAGCCGGTGGTGGTGGGCACCCATGGCCGCCTCCCAGGTGGAGCCCTCGTCCAGTTCGCCGTCGGAGAGGAAGTTGAATACCCGGGCACCCGAGCCCTGGTGCCGCAGGCCCAGCGCGGTGCCGACGGCGATGGTCAGCCCGTGCCCCAGCGACCCGCCGGAGATCTCCATGCCCGGCGTATAGGTGGACATCCCGGACATCGGCAGCCTTGAATCGTCCGAGCCGTAGCTTTCCAGTTCCTCCACGGGCACGATCCCGGCCTCGGCCAGGGCGGCATAGTGGCCGATGGCGTAGTGGCCGGTGGAGAGCAGGAACCGGTCGCGGCCTTCCCAGTCCGGCTCCAGCGGCCGGAAGCGCAGCTGGTCGGCATAGACCGCGGCGAACATGTCCGCAGCCCCCAGCGCCTGGCCGACGTAGCCCTGCCCCTGGACCTCCCCCATGTTCAGGGCATAGTGGCGCATCCGGTACGCGGCGGCTTCGACATGGCTGCGGCGGGCGGCAGCATCATGATGCGGCCGGTCCTGGCGGGAGTCGGTGGTGAGAGTCAACGTAGATTCCTTAGGTGTCCGTAGGGCGTGGCCGGCGGGCCCCGCTCCGTGGCTGTGCCAGTGGTGGAAGTGGCTTCGGGTCAGGTGGTGATTTTGGCGGCACCAGCGGCGGCCGCCGCGGCTTCATCCGCCAGCCGGCGTTCGCGGAGTCCCCAGGTTTCCCGGGTCAGCAGCGCGGCCCAGAGGCCGATGGCCGCGTAGGCACTGAACAGCAGCGCCGGTCCCAGCCAGCCCATGGCGACAAACAGCAGCGTGGTGATGAAGGGCGTGAAGCCCGAGACCATCGCGGAAATCTGGTACGCCAGCGAGGCGCCGGAAGCGCGGGTCTTGGCCTGGAACAGCTCGGGGAACCAGGCCCCCTGGGCCCCGGCCAGGGAGTTCTGGCAAACGGCGTAGGAGACCACGATGGTGGCGATGATGAACAGGAACAGTCCGGTGTTGACCAGCAGGAACATCGGGATGCCGAAGAGTACGGCGAAGGCCGTGGAGGCCACGTAGACCGGGCGGCGGCCGATCCGGTCCGTCAGACGTGCCCAGGCCATGGTGGCGAAGATGCCGATGGCCGAGGCGATGCACAGGGCGACCAGGGTCTGGGTCTTGTCGGCCAGTTCGGTGCTGTGCAGGTAGGAAATCATGTAGGTGACGGACACGGCGTAGCCGGCGGTCTCGGCGATGCGCAGTCCGATGCCACGGACGATATTGCGCCAGTCGTCCCGGACCACCTGGACGATGGGGGCCTTGACGATGTCGCCGTGCTCCTTCACCTCTTCGAAGACCGGGGACTCGGGGACCTTGGAGCGGATGACCAGGCCCACCGCCACCAGGACGATGCTGGCCAGGAACGGCACCCGCCAGGCCCATTCATTGCCCAACTGGACGCTGAACAGGAAGACCAGGTTGGCCAGCAGCAGGCCCACCGGGAAGCCGGCCTGCACAATCCCGGTGTACTTGCCCTTCTGCTTCCACGGCGCATGCTCATAGCTCATCAGGATGGCTCCGCCCCATTCGGCGCCGAAGGCCAGCCCCTGGATGATGCGGACTATGACCAGCAGCGCAGGAGCGAACAGGCCAACCTGCGCATAGGTAGGCAGCAGTCCGATGGCGAAGGTGGCCAGGCCCATCAGGATCAGCGAGGCCACCAGGACCGGCTTGCGGCCGACCTTGTCCCCCAGATGGCCGCCGAGGATGCCACCCAGCGGACGGGCGGCGAATCCGACGCCGAGGGTGGCGAAAGCCGCCAGCGTCCCGGTGACCGGATCCCCGCCCGGAAAGAACGCGGTGCCGAAGTACAGCGCTGCGGCGGTGCCGAAGCCGATGAAGTCGTAGGTCTCGATGACGGCGCCGACAGCGGAGCCGACGGCGACGCGCTTGGCGTCCTTGGTGCCGTCGACCGGCCCGCGCATGGCGAGAGCTTCACTGCTCATGGGTTTACCTTTCATAACGATGCCGGCGCCGGAGGTGCACCGGGCATTGTTGACAGTCAACAGGTTATGCCAATCAGTGTGAGGTGCGCCACTCTTCATTGTCAACAGTCAACTGACCTTGATTTCAACAGTTGACTGTCAACATTGACTTCCCGTACGGTGGTGCACATCACACCCCCACTCCCAAGGGACCATCAATGACGTTCCATCCCCGTTTGGGCTGCTCCTCCATCAGCTTCCGCCACCTGCCCCTTGCCTCCGCGCTGGAAACCATGGCCGGGCTCGGTTTCGCCGAACTGGACCTGGGTGCCCTGCCCGGTGTGTGCGACCACGTGCCGTACCACCTTGACGGGCCGGCCGTCGCCGCCGTCGCCCGCGAGGTGCAGGACTCCGGGCTGCGTGTCCGCTCGATCAACGGCGACATCGGCGACCTGAACCGTCCGCTCAACCCGCAGGAGCATGCCGACCGGGCCAGGCACCTGGACATGCTGCTGGCCCTGGCCAGCCGGACCGGCGCCCGGGCCTTGGTGCTGCCGTGCGGCTCGCTCAGCCACGAACCGCTGCGCACCTTGGTGCAGGACCTGGACCTGGTCGCCGCGGAACTGGCGGCTGCCGCTGCCAAGGCCGCGGCAGCCGGCATCGAGCTGTGGACCGAATCCCTGCACTTCTTCCGGCTCTGCTGGAACACCGGGCTGGCCCGGCAGCTGACCGAACGGCTGGCCGGCAGCGGGGTCGACGTCGTGATGGACTTCAGCCACATCGTGGCCTCCGGCGGCGACCCGGAACAGTTCGTTGACCTCTTCCACCCGCAGATCGCGCACGTGCATCTGCGCGACGCCGTACCGGGGAACATCAACCTCAGCATCGGCAACGGCCAGGCCGATTTCGCCGCCGGACTCAAGGCGCTCGCCGACAAGGGCTACAGCGGCCACTTTTCACTGGAGCTGGAGACCCGGGACGTCACGAACGAGGAACGGCCCGCCGCGGCTGCCCGGGCAGCCAGCTACATCTCGGACCTCATCTAGGCTCTGCCCCCAAACCACACCTGACAAATACAACGACGCACCATCCAAAGGAGCATCATGACCACCATCCAGCGCACCGCCGTCATCACCGGAGCCACCTCCGATCGCGGCATCGGCATGACGACGGCCCGCCGCTACGCCCGGGAAGGCTGGGCCGTCGTCATCCTCGACCTGGACGGCGAGAAGTCCGCCAAGGTGGCCGCGGACATCGGCAACGAGTTCAACGTGCCGGCCTTCGGCCACGCCGTCAACGTCACCGACGAGGTTTCGGTAGCGGCAGCCCGCGACGCCGTCGACACCGAAGTTGCCGCCGGCAACCTGCCCGCCGTCGGCGCGCTGGCCAACATCGCCGGCATCACCTCTCCCGTGCCGTTCCTGGAGACCACCCTGGAACTGTGGAACAAGGTCATGGCGGTCAACGCCACCGGCACGTACCTGGTCACCCGCGCCTTCCTGCCCGGCATGCTCGAAAACAAATGGGGCCGGATCGTGAACATGTCCTCGGTATCCGCCCAGCGCGGCGGCGGGGTCTTCGGCAAGGTTCCCTATTCCGCTGCCAAGGCCGCCATCCTGGGCCTGACCAAGGCCCTGGCCCGCGAACTGGGCGACAGCGGGGTGACCGTCAATGCCGTGACCCCCGGCGCCGTAGACACCAACATCCGCGTCGGCACCACCCCGGAGCTCGAAGCGGCGATTGCCCGGGACATTCCCGTAGGCCGCACCGCGAGCACCGAGGAAGTGGCTGCCGCCATCACCTTCCTCTCCAGCGAGGATGCCTCCTACCTGACCGGCACCACGCTCGACATCAACGGCGGCAGCCACATGCACTGACGGCACTCTGCGAAGGTTGCCGTCCGTCGGCCGCTCCCGGTGC
This sequence comes from Arthrobacter hankyongi, assembly GCF_022012395.1. Classification (GTDB taxonomy): domain Bacteria; phylum Actinomycetota; class Actinomycetes; order Actinomycetales; family Micrococcaceae; genus Crystallibacter; species Crystallibacter hankyongi. The sequence continues at coordinate 83,734 of NZ_JAKLTQ010000016.1, read as the reverse complement.
CGGGGGCGGCCGACGGCCCTTGCCGCGGGATGGCCGGCCGCAGGCGATCCCACCGCCACGCCACGGAATGCGGCGCAGTCAGGGAATCAACCCATTAACCGCAAATTGATGCCAAACTGTAATGATGATCGCTCCTTCACGCCAACAGGTATCCGCCGGCAGCCGTGCCGAGGCGGACCAGCTGCTCAATGCCGTCGTCGAAGAACTGCAACTGCTGGCCCGCCAGGACGGTACCTGCGGCATCCTGGTCACCAAGACCGGACCTGGTCAGTTCACGGTGGAACTGAGCGATGACGTCCCCTTCGGCATCACCGAAGAGCGCATCGGGTAGGATCGGGCAGCCTGCGGAACGGCCTGCCGCGGGAACCGCCCCGGCCGGAGTATGTCAATCGGCCAGCTGCGGGTCCATCCGATGGTCGGCGATCAGCCATGCCCCCATCTTCCGGGCGCGCCGGGCGGCCATCAGGTCGCCTTCGGCAGCGGAAATGATGCAGCCCTTCATCAGGATGTGCCACGACCGGGAGAAGGCCAGGGAGTCCCTGAGGCCGGCTTCGTCGGCCAGGATCCTGACCTGCTGGCGGATCTTGCCCAGGTACTCGATACTCGCCTTGCCCAGTGGGTGTTCCGCGCCCATCTCGAGCAGGACCTTGACGAACGAACAGGCCTCGAAATCGTCGTGCTGGAACCATTCGTCGTAGACGTCGAAGATGGCCAGCAGCTGCTCCTCCGGCTCGTCTGCCCGGCGCCGGGCTGCCGGTACCACCGAGCCCATCATCCACAGTTCGTCCCGCCGCTGCAGGAAGGCCAGGGCCAGAGCGTCCTTGGACGCGAAATGGCGGTAGAAGGTCGCCTTAGCCACACCGGATTCGCGGATCAGCTCGTCGACGCCAACATCGCGGATCCCCCGGTGCGAGAACAACTCGTAGGCGGTCACGAGGATCCGGGTATGTGGATCGGGACGCCCATTGGCTTCGGCGGATTTTGTCATGGCATCCAATAGTAGCCCGGTGTCCGCCAACAGGCATCCGAAGACGAACGCACCCGCGCCCGGCAATGCCCGGGACCCTGCAGCGGCACCGGACGTGGCCGTTCGGGCGAATCAGTCCAGCATCGCACCGGCCAGGAGATTGGCACCTGCCTGCATCCCGGGCGGCGGCGGTATGGGCAGGTGGGTGCGTACGACGGCGTCCGCGACCACGGCTTTGCGGCTTCCGGTACCCTTCATGACCTCCCGCTGGCGGCGGGATCCGGTGCCGTCGGTAAGGATGCGCCCGAGTTCCTTGCGGACCCAGGCCTCGTCTCCGTAGTCCCGGAGAGCAGGACCAATATGGGCCAGCAGGGCCTGCACGGCCTCTTCGACGCTGCAGGGCGTGAGCTGCACGGGGTGAACCAGTTCCCCTTCCACCCCGGACCGGCTGGCCCGCCATGCGGCCAGCCGCAGGTGGTCCGCGGAAACCTGCGGGGCGCATCTTCCCGCCCGCCACTGCCGCGCTGCGGTTTCCACCAGCGCCCGGACTACTGCCGCGATCGCAACGGTGTGTGCCGCCTCGAGGCAGACGTCGGCAATCCGCACCTCCACGGTCGGATGCTGGCGGGACAGCCGGGCGTCGAAATACACCATTCCTTCATCAAGCAGCACCCCGGCAGCCAACAGCGTTTCGATGTGCCGGTGGTAGGCCTCCGCCGAGCCGAACAGTTCACACGGCCCCGCGGTGGGCCAGCGGTTCCAGGCCTGGTACCGGAAGCTCTCGTAACCGGTGTCCTTGCCCTGCCAATAGGGCGAGTTGGCACTCAAGGCCAGCAGCACCGGCAGCCACACCCGGATGCGGTCCAGCACCGCGACGCCTTCGTCCGGCGAGGCAATGGAGACGTGGGTGTGCAGGCCGCAGGTCAGCTGCTCTTTGAGCGTCAGCCCGAATTGCTCCGCCATGTTCAGGTACCGCGGCGCCGAGACGGTGTGTGGGGAGTGCCTGCCCACGCTCGTGGCCAGCGCAACAGCCCTGGCGCCGGTGGACCGCGCGGCCTCATCGGCCCGGGCCCGTCCCCGGGCAACGGCCGCGGCAAGTTCGCCAAGGTTTGAACACACCGGGCTGACGGCCTCCAGCTGTTCCTGCTTCACCTCCAAGGTGAGGGTGGAATCGCCCCTGCGTCCGGACGCAGGGGACCTGGCCAACGACGTTTCGGCGACGGCTACCGGTCTTGCCGTGCCTTCATCCACCAACAGGAATTCCTCTTCGACCCCAAAGGTACGGAATTCCGCGCGGCGGGAAGAGACAGCTGGATGGGAAAAGTCTTTCATGGCATGTCCCACGGCCGAGAGGTCTAAGGCAGTTGCCCAACCCTGTTCTCCGAGATTACCTCAACGCACGGGGCCGGGCTAGGACAGTCCTGGGGCCGATACTGCCGGCCTAATGATCCAGCAGCCGTTCCGTGGCAGGGTCCGGCTGGCCCTCGAAATAGCGGTCCAGGACCTGCCCGAACACTGTTTCGCCGGGATCGGCACGCCCGAACAACGTCATCGAAGAGCGCAGCTTCCGGGCATCGATACCGCCGAAGACCTGAACGGCGTTGTGGCCCGGCAGCGCCGCCACCGTGGCGGCGCATTCCCGCAGCCGCGGACCCAGCACCGGATGCGCCAGGTAGGCCTGCGCTTCCGGTAGCGACGAAATGGCGTACTTCCTGGACGTCGGGCTCTGGCCCAACCCGGCGATCTGGGGGAAGACGAACCACATCCAGTGGCTTTCCTTGCGACCGCCGCGCAGTTCGCCGAGGGCACGGGCGTAGGTGTCCCCGGAGTCCTGGGCGATGACGAAGCGTTCGAGGTCGTAGCGGTCTTCCATGGGATGCTCCTCCCGGCGGTCTTCCTTCGGGTCTGCACTGACGGTTTATCACATTCGGTGCCGGCAACCGGACGCCGGGCGTGCTCTTGGCGGGCGGCCGTGGTGTACCGTGTCGCGGGACCGGCGCAGGACCGGCAGACCCAGTGCAGGACGGAACGAGATGATGGCAGAAACCCCCGGAAGCACCGGCACCGTCACGCGTGTGACCGTGCTCGACGACTACCAGTCGGTGGCCGAATCGATGGCTGACTGGCAGGGCAGCAAGCACCGGCTCGAGGTCACGTTCGTCCACGACCACATCGCCGATCCCGATGCCCTCGCCGACCGCCTGCGGGAGACGGACGTCGTCGTCGCCATGCGGGAACGCACGCCGCTGCCCCACAGCCTGATCGCCCGGCTGCCCCGGCTGAAGCTGATCGTCACCACGGGCATGAGCAACGCTGCCATCGCCCTGGATGCCGGTGTGCCGGTCTGCGGGACGCCGTCGCTGATCTCCCCCACCGTGGAACTCACCTGGGCACTGATCACCGCACTGTCGCGCAACCTCTGCGGCGAGACCCAGTCGCTGCGGGCGGGTACCTGGCAGACGTCAGTAGGCGAAGGGCTGGAGGGTTCCACCCTGGGGCTGCTCGGCCTGGGCCGGATCGGGTCGCGGGTGGCGAAGGTTGGGCAGGCCTTCGGCATGCGCGTCATCGCGTGGAGCCAGAACCTCACCCCGGAGGCCGCGGCGGAACACGGCGCCGAACGGGTCGGCCCGGCGGAGCTGTTCAGCCAGGCGGATATCCTCTCCATCCACCTGAGGCTGAGCCCGCGGACCCGCGGGCTGGTCGGCCGGCAACAGCTGCAGTCCATGAAGCCCACGGCCCGCCTGGTCAACACCTCGAGGGCCGGGATCGTTGACCAGCAGGCGCTGGCCGAGGCCCTGCGGGACGGCTGGATCGCCGGTGCCGGCCTGGACGTCTTCGACGAGGAGCCGCTGCCGCCCGGCCATCCCCTCCTGGCGGTGCCCAACGCCCTGCTGACCCCGCATCTGGGGTACGTCGTCCGGCAGAACTATGAGCTGTTCTTCCGCGGAGTGCTCGAGGCAGTCTGTGCCTTCCTGGACGGCAAGCCGGTCCGTGTCCTGTCCGACGGCCAACCGTAAACCGGCGGAACGGGTATTGACATCCGGCCGCAGCTGCCTAAGGTGCTGACCATGCCAGAGCAGCTGATCATCATCGGTTCCGGCCCCGCCGGCTACACCGCCGCCATCTATGCGGCCCGTGCCGGCCTGGAGCCGCTGGTCCTGGCCGGTGCCGTGACCGCCGGCGGGGCCCTGATGAACACCACCGAGGTGGAGAACTTCCCCGGCTTTCCCGAGGGTATCCAGGGCCCGGACCTGATGGAGAACCTGCGTCGGCAGGCCGAAAGGTTCGGCGCCGTCGTGGAGTACGACGACGTGGCATCGGTGGAGCTGAAAGGCCATCTAAAGAGGGTGGTCACCTTGGGCGGGAACACCTTCCGGTCACCGGCAGTCATCCTGGCCACCGGTTCCGCCTACAAGGAGCTTGGCCTGCCGGAGGAGAAGCAGTACTCCGGCCACGGGGTGTCCTGGTGCGCCACCTGTGACGGCTTCTTCTTCCGCGACCAGGACATCATCGTGGTCGGCGGCGGGGACTCGGCCATGGAGGAGGCACTGTTCCTGACCCGGTTCGGCAAATCCGTCACCGTCGTCGTCCGCCGGGACACGCTGCGGGCCTCGAAGATCATGGCCCAGCGCGCCCGCGACAACGAAAAGATCCGGTTTGCGTGGAACAGCGCCGTGACCGCCATCCACGGCGACGGCAAGGTCAGCGGCGTGACGCTGACCGATACGGTCACCGGCGAGACGCGGCGGCTGGAGGCCTCGGGCATTTTCGTGGCCATCGGGCACGTGCCGCGGACCGAACTGGTCGCCGGACAGGTGGATCTCGACGACGCGGGCTACATCAGGGTGGACTCCCCCACCACCGTGACCAGTATCCGCGGCGTGTTCGCCTGCGGCGACGCCGTGGACCACCGCTACCGCCAGGCCATCACGGCCGCCGGCACCGGCTGCGCCGCGGCCCTGGACGCCGAACGCTACCTGGCTGCCCTGGCAGACTCGGACAGCATCGCCACCGCCCTGGTCGAGGAGGACACCCACGGCTGAGGACGGACAGCCTTCCCAGGCTGCGAGCGCGGCCGTTCTCGCCGGGCTCAGGGCATAACATCCCCGGAGTTGGGGCCGAGGGTCTGGCCGACGAAGAGGTTCCCCCCCGGATCACTGGCCAGCAGAATGGCGGCCGGTGCCACCTCGGCCGGTGTGCCGAACCGCCCAAGCGGCAGTTCGGCCCGTTTGGCGGCCTTCCAGTCCTCGGAGATTCCGTCCACCAGGGGCGTGGCGATCGGCCCCGGAGCGATGCTGTTGGCCAGGACGTTATGCGGCGCCATCTCCAGGGCCAGCGCCTTCGTGAGCCCGATGACACCGGCCTTGGCCGCACTGTAGTGGCTGAGCCCGTTGCCACCCTTGATCGCCAACTGCGAGGCAATATTGATGATCCGGCCCCACCTCTGTTCACGCATCGGACCCACGACCTCGCGGCAACAGAGGAACACGCCCGTCAGGTCAACACCGATCGTTTCGTTCCACATCGCCAGCGTCATCTCTTCCAGGGGCGACTCGGTGAGCAGTCCCGCGCTGTTTACCAGGACGTGGACCGGACCGAGCCGCTCCCGTGCGGCGGCAAAGGCCTCGCGGACGCTTGCCTCGTCGGCCACGTCCACCGGAATGATGCCGTCGCCGCCGGCACGGTCCAGAACCGCCACCCGGTCTCCGTTGGCCCGGAAGGCCTCGGCAATGGCCAGCCCGATCCCGCTGGCGCCGCCGGTAACGACGACGGCGCGGCCGGTTGCTGGGTCAAAGGCAGCGGGCGCGCTCATCAGGCACGCATCTTGACCGTGAGCCCGCCGTCGACGATCAGCGCCTGGCCGGTGACGTAACGGGCGTCGTCGGAGGTCAGGAAGCCGATCACGCTGGCGACTTCCTCCGGGCGGCCGACTCGCCCCCACGGGATGTCCTTGCCGGCCCGCTCCAATCCCTCCGGGCCCAGGGAATTGACCGGGTCCAGTGACTGGGGCGTTTCGATCAGTCCCGGGATCACGGCATTGGCGCGGATTCCGCGTGGGCCCAGCTCCACGGCCACGCTGCGGATGAGGCCGAGCACCCCCGCCTTCGCTGCTGCGTAGTGGGCGTGCTCCTCCCAGCCATAGACTCCGCCGGCGATCGAGGACACGGCGACCATGGCCCCGCCCTCGGTCATCTTCGCGGCACCGGCCCGCAGCGTGCGCAGCACGCCGGTCAGGTCGACGTCGAGCATATCGCTCCAGCGCTCGTCGGACAGTTCGGCCAGCGCCGCATTGCGGAGGATGCCTGCATTGGCGACGGCGTAATCCAGCCGCCCGTACTCCTGCACGGCCCGGTTGGCGAAGTCATCGACCGAGGCCGTGCTGCGCACATCCACCTCGTGGATGACCGCCGCGCCGCCGGCCTCGGTCACCAGCCGCAAGGTTTCCTCCGGATCGTGCGGGTCTCCCGGAAACGTGCCAATGACGCAGTGCACGCCCTGCCGGGCGTAATGGACGGCGAGTGCCCGGCCAATGCCGCTGGCGGCGCCGGTGATGATGGCTGTCTGCTCAGACATTGGACTCATCCGGCAACTTGTGGGGATCCTCCAGCAGGGCCTCAATGGGCGGCTTGGCGGCGATCATCAACACACCGGAGAGCAGGGTGCCCAATGCTCCGATCCACAGGGCCGCCGGGCCTGTTCCGGATCCGGCCGCCACAGCGGTGAACAAGGCTCCGCCGATGATGGTTCCCGGCTGGCTCATGGCACCGATGAATGCGGTGCCCGTTGCCCGGCAGCTGACGGGGTAGCATTCGGCCATGAAGTACTGGATGGCCGCGTACGGGCCGACCAGGAAGAACAGGCCCGCACCGTAGGTGAGAATGATAGTCAACGAGTTGGAAGCCAGCGGGCTGAGCATGATGCCGAAGCAGATGCCCGAAATGATCCACCCGCCGATAATGGTCCGTTTCCGGCCGATGATGTCGCCGAGCCAGCCGTGGAAGACGTAGCCGAAGTAGGCCAGCGCGTTGATGACGATCAGGAACCAGAAGGCGGCGGTCAGTTCCACGCCTTTGGCATTGAGCAGCACTGAGCTTCCCAGGATGCTGAAGATGGCGATACCGAAGAAGTTCAGGATCCAGGCCAGCGACAACACGATGGTGTTACGGCGCAGATGGGGTTCCCAGATCCGCTTCAGCGGTGCAGTGGAGGAATGCTCGACCCCGTAGGCGTGGGCGAGGGCATGGGCATCGTCGCTGCGGCCGTGCTTCTCCAGCTCCGTGAGCTTGTGATGAAGCTCGAACTGCGGCGTTTCCTTCAGCATCCGGTAGATCAGCCAGACGATGACTATGGCTGGGACGCAGGCCATCACATACAGGGCCCGCCAGCCGAGCAAGGGCAGAAATGCCAGGGCCAGTGCGCTGGCGAGCAGGAAGCCCAGCGGCCAGCCGCCCTGGATAAAGGAGTAATGGAAGCCCGGGCGCTTGCGCTTCTCGGCCACCACCGTGACGGCGTAGACCTCGTTCATGTAGGTCGCGTTGACCGCCTGTTCCGAGAAGCCGAGGCCACCGAAGGAGCGGATGAAGACCAGCAGCCCGTTGCTGATGAAGCCCAGCCCGGCCGGGATCAGCGCGGTGAGCCCCGAGACGACGGCGGTGCCGCCGATCGTGGTCATCATGCCTTTGCGCCGGCCGAGCCGGTCAATCACCGGGCCGATGCCGAAGCAGACGATGGCAGTACCCACCGCGATCCACGTGTTGATGGCATAGGCCTCCGGGGCCGTCCAGCCGAAGTCTTCCTGCATGGCCGGCAGCAGCGTGCCAAAAAGACCGAAATCGAAGACCGCGATGGTCCAGGCCAGCAGGGCAAGAACGGTGGCGATACTTGTGTGTTTTTTGGAGAAGGCGGGAAAGCGCCGTTCTTCGTCGGGTGCCGGGGGCGTCAGATCAATGCCGGGTTCATGTGCGCTCATGATGCTGGTTCCTTTCGGGGAACGCGGCTGATGAAGGAGTCGGCGATCTGGTCGAAGGTCAGCCAGCTGACGCCGTCGTGCGAATTGATGTGTTCGATGAGCCGCTCGAGCATGAGCAGCACCTGGGGGCGGCCGGAGACATCCGGATGGATGGTCATGGTGAAGGCGGCCTGGTCCATTTCCCGGTAGACCCAGTCGAACTGGTCCCGCCACATTTGTTCGATGTCGCGGGGATTGACGAATCCGTGTGAGTTCGGGGATGCCTTGATGAAGAGCATCGGGGGCAGGTCGTCCAGGTACCAGTTGGCCGGGATTTCGACGAGGTCCGTCTCCTCGCCGCGCACCAGCGGCTCCATCCAGGTTTCGGCCGGCTCGTCGTAGTTGATCTTGGTCCAGCTGTCGCCAACCCGCACGTAGTACGGCTCGAAATCGCGGTGCATCAGGGAATGGTCGTACTTGATCCCGCGTTCAAGCAGGATCTCGTTGGTGACGGGAGAGAACTCCCACCACGGTGCAACGTAGCCGGTGGGCCGGTTTCCGGACACCTTTTCGATCAGTTCGATGCAGCGGTCAAGGATGGCCGTCTCCTGTTCCCGGGTCATCGCAATCGGGTTCTCGTGCGAATAGCCGTGGACCCCGATCTCGTGCCCGGCGCCGGCCACCATCTGGGCCAGGTCGGGAAAGGTCTCTATCGAGTGCCCCGGAATGAACCACGTCGAGGGCAGCCCGTACTTTTCGAAGAGCCGCAGCAGGCGCGGAGCGCCGACCTCGCCGGCGAAGAGCCCGCGCGAGATATCGCACGGGGAATCCTGGCCGCCGTAGGAACCGAGCATGCCGGCAACCGCATCAACGTCCACACCGAAGGCGACCTGAATATCCTTTGCCATGAGCTGACCTTCCTCATCGATAGTTGAACGGGAACATGGCTGACTGCCCTATGGGAGCGGCTGTCCGTACCGGGCAAAGTGCCCGGCGATTTGAGGCCGCGGGGCATCAAGCCGGAGCAGGAGGCTGAGCAGGACCAATGTCTGGGACGGACGCAGGATGCCTGACGGAATGGCCCCGGCGGCGAGTAGATCCTTGCCGCCGCCGTCGCCGTAGATCGGCACCACCGGGCCGGCGTGCACGCGGGTGCTGGTCACGACGACGACTCCGGCCGCGGTCGCCTCGCCGACCGCCGAACACAGCACCCGGTTGGCATTGCCGCTACCGGTGGCCTGCAGCACGATTCCTGCAGCCCCTGCTTCCAGCGCCGCCCGCAGCAGGACGTCGTCCGCCCCCGGATAGGAGGCGACGACGTCCACCCGCACCCCGGTACCCGCAGCCACAGGGGGCAGCGGGATCGGTGCAGGCCGCGGCGGCACATGCCCCAGATGCACGCTGCCGCCAGCCGTCACCCAGCCGACGGCGCCGACGTCGGGGTTCGCGAACGCGTCCAGGTCCAAGGTCTGTGCCTTCTGCACGCCGCGGGCGGGGAAGATGCGTCCGGCGAAAGACAGCAGCACGCCCCGGCCGCGGGCCTGCGGCGAAGCGGCCACCGCCACCGCCTGTGCAAGATTCTCCGGCCCGTCCGGCGAGCCGGAATCTGCGGCCTTCTGGGCCCCGGTAAAGACCACCGGGCGCGGGTCGTCGTGGGTCAACTCCGCGAGGAACGCGGTTTCCTCCATGGTGTCCGTGCCGTGCGTGACCACTACCCCGAGGACGGCCGGATTCCTCAGCACCGCACGGATGGATGAACAGATTTGCGCCATCTCGTCGAAACCGAGCAGGTAGGAACCTTTGCGGAGGACATCGACCACCCGCACGGGGCAGGAAGACGATGCACCAAGGCTTCCCAGCAATTGCTCCCCTGTGTCCGCGGCAATGGCGGCTCCCCCGGCCTCGGGACGGGACCGGGATGCAATGGTTCCTCCTGTTGCCAGCAGCACCACATGGGGGTCGCTGGTGTCCTGAGGGATCATGGATGCTCCCAATACGGCTTAACAGCGGTGCACGGAACGAATACCGTTCCGCGGCCTATGGAGTTCCCCTACGAGCCGTCCGGCCCTCTTTCCCCCGCCCAATCGATTGGGTAAGGTGGCATCACTCTACGATGTGGTCCAAGTCACGTCAACATCATGATGTTCGGCGGACATCTGACCGCCGGACCGAACGTGCCGAGCAAATGCATGGGGACCATGCAGGAGGCGTCCGTGAACGAGAGCAGCCGTCGGCGTCCCGTGACGATCAAGGACCTGGCAAGCCAGCTGGGCATACACCCCTCAACGGTCTCCCGGGTCCTGCATTCCGAGGCCGAGGTTGCCCGGGGGGCGGCATCCGCAGAGACGGCCCGAAGAGTCAGGGAGCTGGCCCGGAAACTGGAGTATTACCCGCACCCGCAGGCTGCGGGTCTACGGACCGGGCGCACGAGCCTGCTGGGAGCGATTGTGCCCCGGCTCTCGGACCTGGTCCTGGCCATGATGTACGAGGGAGTCGAGGAAGCCGCGGCCGAGCTTAACTACTCGGCGTTCGTCATGAACTCGCGCGACGATCCGGGCGAACAACGCCGCAAGACCGAGATCATGCTGGCACGCAGGGTGGACGGGCTGATCTTCGGCGACGCGCATCTGGACGGCACCCTGATGCCGGAACTGGACCGCCGCGGGATCCCGTTCGTCCTGATGAACCGCAGGCTCGACGGCTTCCCATCCGCCACCTGTGACGACATCCTCGGCGGCGAACTCGTCGCAGACCATCTGTGGGAGAAGGGGCACCGCCAGGTCGCCGTCGCCGCCGGAGAGGCGTACGCCAGCACTGGGGTGGACCGCACATCGGGCTTCGTCAATCGCTGGCGCGGGCTCGGCGGTGACATCGAGCCGGGTGCGGTGGTGTGGTCCGGGTTCGATACTGCCGGCGGCAGCCAGGCGGTCGAAACCATCCTGCAGACCGCCCGCGTGATGCCCACGGCCGTCTTCGCCGTGAACGACTTTGCCGCGATCGGTGCAATGGGTGCATTGCGTTCCCGCGGACTGACCGTGGGCCAGGATATTGCGGTGGTTGGATTCAACGACACACCCATAGCCGCCCAACTGCCCATCCCGCTGTCATCGGTGCGCTCACCGATGCTGGAAATCGGCAAGGCCGCCGTGCAGTTGCTCCGCAAAGTGCTCAACCGTGAATCCACGGATTCGGTCAGGCTGAAGCCGGACCTCCAGGTGCGCGAGAGCAGTGGTTGACGAGCCGGTGCCGGGAGTCAGGCTCCGGCGCCCCACAACCTGGCACGCAGGGACCGCTGTTCGGCCCGCGCCGCCAGTGCCTCTTCCATGCCCACCGGGGTAAAGCGCGTCTTGGTGCCGGGTGCGCTGCGTGCCAGCAGATCCATATCGGCACTGATAACAGTGGCCACCATGGCGTAGCCTCCGCCGGAAACCGCATCGCGGTGCAGGACGATCGGCTCCTTGCCGCCGGGAATTTGGATGGACCCGACGGCGTAGCCTGCGTCCACAATGTTCGAAGGATCCGACCCGGCGCCGAAGGGCTGCTGCCGGGGCTGCCATTCCACCTCCGGCCCCGAATAGCGCAGGCCGGTGCGGTCGGCCACGGGCGTGAGGGTCCAGATGGAGTTGAGAAGCGTTTCCATGCCCCGTGCCGTCAGCCGGTGATCGTACAGCCCGGGCATCACCCGGACGGTGACTTCCTTCTCGAAGCGCGGACGGAGTCCGGGATCGATCTCCTGCAGCGGCTCCCGGCCCCCGGACGGGCCGGCACTGTCCCCGACGGGGACCAGGTCGCCGGCGCGGAGCGGCCGGCCGTCGAAACCACCGATGCTCCCGAGGCCGTAGGTGGAGCGGCTGCCCAACACCACGGGCACGTCGATGCCGCCGCGGACGCCAATGTAGAAGCGCGTCCCTCCCTGCAGGATGCCGAAGGCGACCTCGTCACCGGCTGCCAGTTCCAGGCGCGACCACTGCCCGCGCGTCCCGCCATTGACTTTGACGTCCACCGGCGCGCCCGTGACAGCAATGACCGTATCCCTGTCCGTTCGGAACCTGGGACCCATGTAGGTGCACTCGAGCACCGCCTCGGCGGGGGTGTTTCCGGCCAGCGCGTTGGCCATCTCCGCAGACAGCCCATCCATGGCGCCGCCCTGCGGGATGCCGACGTTGTAGTAGCCGAAGCGCCCGCGGTCCTGGACCGTCGTCGCCAAACCGGGTTCAAGGATTTCAAATGCCATTGAGCCGCTCCAATATTTCCCGGTTATAACCTGCCGGGTCCTCCAGGGCCCGCTGCAGATCGAACTGCACCGGCGCCTGCCGGTACCTGAAAGTGCCTGCTTCGACTTCGTCCTGGATCTTCCGATATTCAGCCTCATCCACGGGCCGGAATTTGACGATGTCACCCGGCCGGAAAAAGACCATGAATTCCTTGAAATCCGGCAGCGACTGGGCCGGATCGAAAATCGGCGCCGCGGCGATGCCGAACATCTGGTAGCCGCCTGCACCCCGGACCGAGTAGATACAGGCGAAGCAGCCGCCGTGCCCAACTGTCAGGGCCGGGGTGTCGGTCCGGGGACTGAGGTATTTCGGCACTTCCAGCTGTTGCTCCTGCGGAACTATCTGGAACATGAAGGGCAGGCCGGCGACGAAGCCGACCATCGACACCAGCCAGGGGGAGCCGTAGTGCCGCTTGATGAACTCGTCGACCGAGGAAAGGCCGTTTTCCTGGGCGGCGAACTCAAGGTCCGTGCCCTCCGGGCGCTGATGGTTGGCCCGGAACCGGGCCGCCGTCTCATTGGTGTACGGATCGTTGTACCAGACAGGTATTTCCACCACGCGGGTATCCAAAGTGGGATGGGCGGTCCGGGCCACCGTCTCCTCGATTCGCCGCACCCTCTCTTCCAGCTCGCCGGGGGCAAGCACATCCGGATCGAACCGAATCAACAGCGAGGCGTTGGCCGGGCAGATGTCGGTGATGCCGTCAATTTTGTCCAGGTCGAGCAGCGACGCCATCGCATTGGCCCTGAAGTTGGCGGCCAGACTCATGGCCTCGTCGATTTCGACGAAGAGGAACTCGTCCCCGCCCCACGTATACCGGGCGGTGGTCCCGGCGGCTGCAGCCGTCATGCCGCACCTCCGAGCAGTTCCGGGGTCGTCTCCAGGAATTTCGAATGATGTTCCACGTCCCGCAGTTCGGGACGCTGGATCAACGCCTGGAGCAGGGGCAGAGTGGTCTTGACCCCTTCCACGTCCACCTCGCCCAACGCCCGCACGGATCTGGCGATCGCTTCGGTCCTGCTGGCGTCCCAGACGATGAGTTTGGCCAGCAACGAGTCGTAGAACGGGGCGATGACCGATCCTGCCACGAACCCGGAGTCGATGCGTACGCCTGGCCCACCCGGCCAGTCCAATCGTTCCAAAGTGCCGGGACTGGGCATGAAGCCGCTCGAGGGGTCTTCGGCGTTGAGACGGAATTCGAAGGCATGGCCCCGGAACCGGACCTCGTCCTGGGCCAGGGGCAGTTTCCCCTCGCCGGCCACGAGCAATTGTTCGCGCACCAGGTCCAGGCCGGTAATCATCTCGGTCACCGGGTGTTCGACCTGCAGGCGGGTATTCATCTCAATGAACGCGGCCTCGTGCGTTTCGGGATCGTAGAGGAATTCGACCGTACCCAGTCCCCGGTAATGGCACGCGCGGGCCAGTTCCACCGAGGAGTCGCGGATCCGTTGCCGGACGGCGTCGGGCAAGGCCGGGGCGGGCGCTTCCTCCAGGATTTTCTGTTGGCGCCGCTGCATCGAACAGTCACGGTCGCCCAAATGGATGGCGTCCTGGCCATCGCCCAGTACCTGCACCTCCACATGCCTGGCCCGACCCAGGAAGCGCTCAAGGTACACATCGGCGCTGCCGAAGGCCGCCCTCGCCTCCGCCTGGGCAACCTCGACGGTTGCGACCAAGTCTTCCTCGGCTGTGACCAGCCGGATGCCTCGGCCGCCGCCGCCGGCCGAGGCCTTGACCACCAGGGGGTATCCGATCACCCGGCCTTCGGCAATGAGGTCCTCGCCGTGCCCAACGGCACCCTCGCTCCCCCGCAGGATCGGCACCCCCGCCTGGCGGGCTGCATCCCGCGCACGGGCCTTGTCCCCCATAAGCTCGATAGCTTCGGGAGAAGGACCTACCCAGGTCAGACCGGCCTCGATGACAGCGGCGGCGAATGCTGCATTCTCGGACAGGAAGCCATATCCGGGGTGAACGGCGTCGCACCCGCTGTCCAGGGCAGCGGCAAGGACCGCGGACTGGTCCAGATAACTCCTGGTGGCCGGGGCCGGGCCGACGAGCCTGTACTCGTCGGCCAGCTGCGCCGCATGGGACTTCTCGTCCGGCTCGCTCACCGCCACCACGGTGCGGATGCCCAGTTCCCGGGCCGAGCGGATGACGCGGACCGCTATCTCGCCCCGGTTGGCAATGAACAGCCGCTCCACCGTCACGCCTCGCTGACCGTTACGATGACATCTCCGGGGTTCACTGTGCCGGAATCCTCAATGTGGAAACGGTCGATGGTGCCGGCGACATCACTGCGGACCTCGCTAAACTGCTTCATCACTTCCACGACGCCGACAGTCTGGCCGACGTCGACATGGTCGCCTTCGTTGACGTAAGGCTCCTTGTCCGGGCCGGGCTTGCGGTAGAAGATTCCGGGCAGCGGGGAGAGGATATCGGCCACAGTGGAACCCCTTTCAGGAGGTGGTGGGAGCGGCAGAGCCGTTTGCCGACAGCGCTTCTCGCACCGCTGCCGCTACGTCCACGGCATTCGGAGCATCCGAATGCACGCAGACACTTTCAAAACTGATGTTGAGCAGCGTCCCGTCCACCGCTTCGACCACACCTTCGGCGAGTACACGGCGGACCCGTTCAGCGGCGGCCGCCGGATCGGTAGGTTCCGGCCGGCGCTGGATCAGCAGCTGGCCGGCAGCACCGTAGTTCAGGTCCACGTACAGCTCCCCAACGAAGGGAACACCCAGCCGGCCGCAGACCTTCTCATGTTCGGTTCCTGCCAGCCCGTAGAACGGCACGCCGTACGACGCCGCCACCTTGGCTGCGGCTTCCATGAGTTCCGGGTCGCGGGCCAACATCCCGTAAAGCGAGCCGTGGGGCTTGAGGTGGTTGAGTTCGAGATCTGCCTTGCGCAGGAACGCTGCGAGCGCGCCGACCTGGTACAGGAGCAGGTTTTCCACTTCCGCTGCGGTGAGCTTCATTTCACGCCGGCCGAATCCGACCAGGTCGGGCAGTCCGGGATGCGCACCAATCTTCACGCCCCGTTCGGCGGCCAACTCCACGGTGGCCGCCATCGTATCGGGATCGCCTGCATGGAAGCCGCAGGCAACATTGGCAACGTCAATGATCCCCATCAGATCCAGATCGTTACCGAAGGAATGGAGACCCAGGGATTCCCCCAGGTCCGAATTGAGCGTCAGCTGTCCGCTCGCAGCCACAGGTTGGGACATGGCACCCACCTTAGGAGCTCCGGCTACGCGCACGGAAGTGGGCATCTGCCCATAACTGTGCTGCCCATTCCCGCAGTTTGCACATACTCTGGGAGCTGAGCCCGAAAAAAGGAATCTCCATGATCGTGGCCGATTTGCTCGCCGAGGACGCCCTGCAACTGCGTCTTCACACGCCGTCCTCCCGCCGCCGGCTTGAGCGCAGGATCAGCTGGTGCGCGCCGACGGAGGTCATGGACCCCACACCCCTGCTGAGCAGGAATGTCCTGCTGCTGACAAACGGCATCGGCATGAACATCGATGATGACCTGACCTGGCATGCCTACGTCGAGCGGCTTGCCAGCATTCCGGTCTCCGCCATTGCCTTCGGTACCGGTACGGCCCACAGGCTGCTGCCCGGCGGGCTGGTGAAGGCTGCGACAGCCCTCGATGTTCCGTTGCTGGAAATACCGCGTGCTGTTTCCTTCCTGCAGGTCCATCGGCACGTGACCAATGTGCTCCAAGCTGAACGCTATGCGGCCCGGACACGGTCCTGGGAACTGGCCGAAACTTGCTCTCGGTACGCCGCCGCCGGCTCTTCGGTGCGCACCATGCTGGCCGAAGTCTCGAAGACAGTAGGCGGCCCGGCCGCGATCATCGACGGCGGTGGGGCCGTCATTGCCTGCTGGCCCGCATCGTCCCGCTGGGCGGGCGAAGACCTTCGCCGGGCCGCCGTGGACGACGAAGACGAACGCGGCGTGCCCCTGCCGATGGGCGGCGACTCGTTCCAATTGGTGGTCCGCGGGGGTGTCCGGGACGAGCCTTTGACCACCCTGCTCGCCCCGGCCGCGTCCATCATGGCAGTCCAGCTCAGAAGTGCGCTCCAGAGCACCTCCCACAAGCAGCCCCAGTTCCGGGCGCTGCTGGCACAGGTCGCCGACTGGGAAGGTGTTGCGTTGCAGGAGTTCACCCGAACATTCCGCTCAACGGGGCTGGACCCTGACCAGCCAACCTATGCCATAGCGGCCCTGGCGGCAGGTGATACCACCAGTGTCTGGAAGATCCGGCTAATGCTTCAGGAAGCCTTCGATGTGCTTCGGATGATGATCTACGGCGATGTCGCCTTTGCACTGGCACAGCGGCCTGCCGGCGATGGTCCCGACAGCGTGGAACGGCTGGAGACCGTGCTGTCGGCACGGCTGCGGGCTCTGGTCCCGCACCAGGCCGTTGTCCTGAAGGGTCCGTGCGGAAGCGTGGACGAATTGCGCCTGGGCCTTTACGACGCGGCCGAACGGGTACACAAGGTGTCCGGGCCCGTGGTTGCCGCCGAGCTGAGCATCGGATCCCTCCTTGCCGCGGCCGCCGGCCACGGCGCACGCACCGGTGCGCACAAGCTGCTCGCACCGGTTCTGGCCTATGACGACAAACATTCGGCACATCTGCTACAGACCCTCACGGCCTACCTGGAAAACGACTGCCAGCCGTCCCGGGCCTGCCGAAAACTCTTCATCCATCGGAACACGCTCGCCCAGCGGCTGCGGAAACTCGAGTCGCTGCTCGCCCTGAGCTTGGACACCTTGGAAGGACAAACCACCTGCCTGCTGGCGCTGCGGATCCGCGAAAGCCAGGAACAGCCGGCCACTCTTTCCGCCCCCTCTGAGGCCCGCTCCGGGGTATAGCCTTGCCTAGGAAACGATCCGGACGCAGTTCAGGTTTCGGGGCAGTCATGGGCGGAAAATTCTCGGGCACGGCCGGAAACGGGACCGACGTCGACACGCTGGTCATCGGCGGCGGCCAGGCCGGGCTGGCCACCAGCTACTGGCTCACGCGCTACGGCGTCGAACATCTTGTTTTGGAACGCCGCGGCAGCTTGGGCGGTGTCTGGCAGGACCGCTGGGATAGTTTCTGCCTGAACAGCCCGAACTACGGCATCCTGCTCCCGGGCATGCCGTAGACCGGACCGGATCCGGAGGGTTTCATGCCGCGCGATGAGGTGGTGGCCTACCTGCGCCGCTACGCCAAGGAAACGGCGGCCCCCGTCCAGACCAGCACGGAAGCCACCAGTGTCCGCGCCGGCACGGACGGCGGCTTCCTGGTGGACACCAGCCGCGGCCCGTACCGGGCCCGCCACCTAGTACTGGCGTCGGGCGCCTATCCGAAGCCGTACCTGCCGCCGGCGGCAGCCGGGATGCCCGGCACCGTCCGGCAGATACACGCCGATGCCTACCGCAGTCCGGGCCTGCTGCCGGGCGGGGCGGTGCTGGTGATCGGCAGCGGGCAGTCCGGCGGGCAGATCACCGAGGACCTGCTCGAGGCCGGCCGCGAGGTCCATCTGGCCATCTCGTCCTGTCCGGAGGCTCCGCGCCGCTACCGCGGCCGGGACACGGTCTACTGGATCATCCAGCTCAGCCTGCGGGGCCCGGAGGTTGGCGTTTGGCTCCCGCAGCCTCCCCCGGCCGGCCGCTTTGCCTGCAACCCCCTGGTGTCCGGCCGCCACGGCGGCCATGACATCTGCCTGCGCTCGCTCGCCCGCCAAGGTGTCCGGCTGCATGGCCATTTCGAGGGAACCGACGACGGCGTGCTCGTCTTCAGCGACGACGTCCCGGACCGCCTCGCGGGTATCGAGGCGGCGTTCGGAGCACGCCTGCAGCCGGTCATCGATGCGTTTATCAGCACGGCGGGAATTGCCGCCCCGGCAGACGACCGGCCGGGCCATGGCCGTTTCGTCCCGGCAGCCGAACCGCGGCTGGATCTGGCTGCGGCAGGCATCAGCTCCATCATCTGGGCCACCGGCTACCGGCTGGACTTCGGCTGGCTGGACCTGCCGGTGCTCGACGACTGGGGCTATCCGCGGCACCGGCGGGGCGCCGTCGAGCACCCGGGACTGTACGCCGTCGGGCTGCCCTGGCTGACCGCCCACGCCTCGCCGCTGCTGGCCGGCGTCGGCCGCGATGCCGCCTACATCGCTGCGCAGATTGCCGGCCGCGGGACGCCGTAGCGCCCGATGCTGCGCGGCCAGCGACCGCCGCCCACGGGATCAGCCGTGCAACTGGCGCAGCACGTACTGCAGGATGCCTCCGTGGCGGTAGTAGTCGGCCTCGCCCGGGGTGTCGATGCGCACCACGGCGTCGAAGCTCGTGGTGGAGCCGTCCTCCGCCGTTGCCGTGACCCTGACCGTCTGCGGGGTGCCGCCGCTGTTCAGTTCCGTAATCCCTTCAATGGCGAAGGTTTCGGTTCCGGTCAGGCCCAGCGACGAAGCGCTTTGACCCGGTGGGAACTGCAGCGGCAGCACGCCCATGCCGATCAGGTTCGAGCGGTGGATCCGCTCGAAGCTCTCGGCAATGACGGCCTTGACGCCCAGCAGCGCGGTGCCCTTGGCGGCCCAGTCGCGCGAGGACCCCGAACCGTACTCCTTGCCGGCCAGCACCACCAGCGGGGTGCCGGCGGCCTGGTAGTTCATCGCCGCGTCGTAGATGTACGCCTGCGGGCCGCCGGTCTGGGTGAAGTCGCGGGTGAAGCCGCCCTCCACGCCGTCCAGCAGCTGGTTCTTGATTCGGATATTCGCGAACGTGCCGCGGATCATCACCTCGTGGTTGCCGCGGCGCGAGCCGTAGGAGTTGAAGTCCTTGCGCTCCACGCCGTGCTCCAGCAGGTAGCGGCCCGCCGGGGTGTCGGACTTGAAGGAACCGGCCGGGCTGATGTGGTCGGTGGTGACCGAATCGCCCAATTTCAGCAGCACCCGTGCGCCTGCAACATCCGTAACCGGGTCGGGCTGGGCAGCCATGCCCTCGAAGTACGGCGGCTTGCGCACGTAGGTGGACTGCGGGTCCCAGTCGAAGGTGTCGCCCTGCGGTGTGGGCAGGGAACGCCAGCGCTCGTCGCCGTCGAAAATCGTCCGATAGCTGGAAGTGAACATGTCCTTGTCGATCGAAGAGTCGATAATCCGCTGCACCTCCAGCGGATCGGGCCAGATGTCGCGCAGGAACACGTCGTTGCCCTCGGAGTCCTGGCCCAGCGGCTCATCCTCGAAGTCGAAGTCCATGGTGCCGGCCAGGGCGTAGGCGATGACCAGCGGCGGGGAGGCCAGGTAGTTCATCTTCACGTCCGGGTTGATCCGGCCCTCGAAGTTGCGGTTGCCCGAGAGCACCGCGGAGACAGCCAGGTCATTGTCGCTGATGGTCCGGGAGATCTCCTCCTCGAGCGGGCCGGAGTTGCCGATGCAGGTGGTGCAGCCGTAACCCACCAGATAGAAACCCAGCTTCTCCAGGTACGGGGTCAGGCCGGACTTGTCGTAGTAGTCCGTGACCACCTTCGAGCCCGGGGCTACCGAGGTCTTGACCCACGGCTTGGAACTGAGTCCCTTGTTTACCGCGTTGCGGGCCAGCACCGCGGCAGCCAGCATCACCGAGGGGTTGGAGGTGTTGGTGCAGGAAGTGATGGACGCGATGCTCACTGAACCGTGGTCCAGCAGGAAGTTACGGCCGTCAGGCATCGTCACCTCTACCGGATGATGGGCGCCGCCGGAATCCGGATCGGTCCGCTTCACCGTCAGATGCGGCGGGTTCTTGATCTTGCTGCCAGCGTCCGTGTAGGTGGGCGGGTCCGAAGCCGGGAACGATTCTTCCTCTGCCTCGTCCACGGAGGGTCCCTCCGCTTCGACGCTCTTGTGCACATAGTGCTGCAGGTCCTGATGGAACTGTGCCTTGGCGTCGGTCAGCTCGATCCGGTCCTGCGGACGCTTCGGGCCGGCGATCGAGGGAACCACGGTGGACAGGTCCAGCTCCAGGTACTCCGAGTACTTCACTTCCTTGGCCGGGTCATGCCAGAGCCCCTGCTCCTTGGTGTAGGCCTCAACCAGCGCCACGTCCTGCTCCGGGCGCCCGGTCAGCCGCAGGTACTCCAGGGTCACGTCGTCGATCGGGAAGATCGCGGCGGTGGAGCCGAACTCCGGGCTCATGTTGCCGATGGTGGCGCGGTTGGCCAGCGGCACGGCAGCGACCCCCTGGCCGTAGAACTCCACGAATTTGCCCACCACGCCGTGCTCGCGCAGCATCTCGGTGATGGTCAGCACCACGTCGGTGGCGGTCGCGCCGGCGGGAATCTCGCCGGTGAGCTTGAAGCCGACCACGCGCGGGATCAGCATGGACACCGGCTGGCCCAGCATGGCGGCCTCGGCCTCGATGCCGCCCACGCCCCAGCCGAGCACGCCCAGGCCGTTGACCATGGTGGTGTGCGAGTCGGTACCCACGCAGGTATCCGGGTAGGCCAGGACCTGGCCGTTGCCGTCTGCTGCCCGGGTCATCACGGTGCGGGCCAGGTACTCAAGGTTGACCTGGTGCACGATGCCCATTCCGGGCGGCACCACCTTGAAGTCGTCGAACGCGGTCTGGCCCCAGCGCAGGAACTGGTACCGCTCGCCGTTACGCTGGTACTCGATCTCGATGTTCCGTTCCAAGGCGCCGGCGTTGCCGAAGACGTCGATCTGCACCGAGTGGTCGATGACCAGTTCGGCCGGCGCCAGCGGGTTCACGCGCTTCGGGTCGCCGCCAAGGTCCGACAGTGCCTCGCGCATGGTCGCCAGGTCCACCACGCAGGGAACGCCGGTGAAGTCCTGCATGATCACGCGGGCCGGGGTGAACTGGATTTCAACACTCGGCTCCGCGTCCGGGTCCCAGCCGGCCAGGGCGCGGACGTGGTCCGCGGTGATGTTCGCACCGTCTTCGGTCCGCAGCAGGTTCTCCAGCAGGACCTTGAGACTATAGGGGAGCTTGTCGGCGCCCTCCACGGCGTCGAGGCGGAAGATGCCGAAACTGGATCCGCCAACCTCAAGGGTGCTTCGTGAATGGAACGTATCCACAGCAGTCATCGCTGAATTCCCTTCGGAAACTGCGGGGGGGGGGGTTGTATGACTACGCTATTGGCTCCGGCTGCCGTTGTATATGCCCGCGCGGATCTTAGGCGGGGTCCGGCCCCAGCAGCACCGGACGACGGCACCGGGCCTGCTATCCGGTTCCGCCCCACAGCCGGCGCCACCACGGCCGGCGGGGTTCCGGTTCCGGATCCGCCGGCACCGCGGCAGCCCGGGCCGCACGGCGTTCCTGCCAGCGTGCCGCTTCCCCATCCACATCGCGCGTTTTGGTCACCACCGGCGGACCACCGAGGAGTTGCCGGCGTGCATCGATTACCCGGGCATTGAAATCCTCGACCGTCTCCCGAACCTGCTTTTCCGTGTACAGGGTGTCCAGCAGGTCATCGAGTTCGGCGTCGTCCTTGCGCAGCAGGATGGCCTCCGGACCGATGCCGGTGAGGTTTTCCCGCTGGATCAGCCCCTTGATCCACCAGTCGGGATCGTACCGCTCCCCCAGCCCGGGGATCGGTTTGCCGGCGTACTTCAGATTGTCGAACTGCCCGCGCGCCATCGCGTCCCGGACCAGATAGTCGGCCCGTGCCGCACTGTCGATCTTCCTGCGCTTTTCGCGCGTCTCCTCGTCCTCTGCCCCGGCACCCCGGGGCGTCCCGAAGGCGCGCAGTTCCGCGGCGCGCTCAAGCCGGCGCCCGTACTCATCCGATGCCCTGCCGTCCGCCACCGCCGGCGCCTCCTTCAGCATGTCCGGAACTGTGATCCTCGCCCACCAATTTTCCCAGCCCATGGTGCAGGCGGCAATGACACGCTGGCCGACGACGGCGAGACCACCTCCGGCGTCGCCAGCCAGTTACGCTCGTTGCCGCGCCTCCCCGCCTCCCGCCCCAGCTCGGGGCGGGCCCCTCGGCCAGAGATCTGCCCGGGGTCCCCGTGCGCGAAGCGAATGGGGAAGCGCGTCGTGCCTTCCCGCTGCTCGCAAGCTCGCAGCGGGACCCTCGGCACTAGCTGCGAACGGTAGCGCCTCCCCGCCTCCCACCCCTCGCCAGCTCGGGGCGGGCCCCTCGGCCAGAGAGCTGCCAGGGGTCCCCATGCGCGAAGCGTATGGGGAAGGCAGCGAACGGTAGGCTGGGCAGATGCAAAGCCCGGACCAGCCCGTCAAAGCATCCCTGCACATCACCATCGACCTGGACATCACCGACGCAGAGGCCATGCAGGACTATGCGGTCGCCAAGGCTCAGACGGCGGAGCACATGGCCATGGCCTCGGCCAACCTTTTCGGCGCACTGGCCATCTCGGTGGACCCGCTGCGGATTGCCGACGAAGTACCGGGCGTCAGGCTGCTGCGGGGCAAGGTGGAACCGACCGAAGGGCACGCCACCCCGGATCCGGGCCTACCGGGCACCGGATCCGTGGGACGGGAACCGGCTGACACCGGCATCGGCGATGACCCGTCGGCCGCCCTGATCCAGGCGTCCGACCGGGTCCGGGGCCTGGGCCTGGAAATGCTTGGCTATGACGGTTCGGCTCCGGAGGCGGAGCGCCAGCTCTCTCGCCACCGCGCCCAGATGCTGGCAGGTCTGCTCTGGCACGCCGCCGCCGCCATGACGGACGAGCTATTCAACGACATCGACCTGCTGCGCGGCCGGGCTCCGACGGCGGCCGACGTCGACGATACGTATGTGATCAGCAACCTGCCTCCGCAATTCGCCCACCACTATGACGCGCGTTTCGCAGCCCGCTTCCTGGCTGTATGCACCGACCTGTCGATGAACTTGGCCGCCGGCTGGAAGGAGCCCTCCTGCGTGGCCCAGGAACTGGCGGTGCGGTGCCTGCTCGCCGATGCCGAGTTCCTGGCCGAGGAACTGGAGCTGGATGCCGAACTGCCGCCGGACTGGCTGGCCATGCTGGAGGAGTCGTTCCTCAGGCTCGCCGATTCGATGATGCTCTTCGACCCGGCGATGGACGGCTTCGAGAACGACCCCGGGGCCAGTCCGGAAGGCGCACCGTCGATGAAGTTCGAGGACTGGTTCAAGCCGTTCAGCCCCGAACACCACGTTCCGCCGTTCGCCGAGCGAGGCTAGGACACGCCGTCCGGGCAGTCCGGAATATCCCGCTGCCGGAGTGTGTTGGGCAAGAGAGCTGCCCAGGGGCCCCGGGCTGAGCTTGCGAAGCACGGGGCAGGCGGCGAACGCTAGGATCGGACGTTGACAGACCGTCCGGCACAACCCCGCAGGAGTTTGAGACCCACCGATGGCCACCGATTACGACGCTCCCCGCACCAAGGACGAAGACCAGGGACACGAATCGCTCAAGGCACTGAAGTCGCAGCAGCACGGCAGGACAGCACTGATCGACGTCGAGGACGCCGATACCGCCGAAGGCATCGACCTGCCCGGCGCCGACCTCTCCGGCGAGGAACTGATCGTCCAGATCGTCCCGCCGCAGCAGGACGAATTCACCTGCGCATCCTGTTTCCTGGTCCGCCACCAGTCCCAGGTCGCCCGCGAAAAGGACGGCGCCAAATACTGCCGGGACTGCGAAGGCTGACAGCTGGCAGAGTCTGGAATTGGGCATCCATATCGGCACGTCGGGGTGGAGCTATGACCACTGGGACCACGTCCTCTACCCCGGCGGGACCGCCACCCGTGCCCGGCTCGACTACTACTGTCGGCGGTTCGGCACGGTCGAACTGAACGCGAGTTTCTACCACTGGCCGCGCGAGACTGTCTTTGCCGGCTGGCGCCGCCGGCTGCCGGAAGGCTTCCTTTTCTCGGTCAAGGCGCCACGGGGATTGACACATGCGAAAAAGCTGTACGCCCCGGAAATCTGGATCGACCGGATTGCGCGGTCCTGGCATGAGCTCGGTGACAAACGGGCAGTCCTGCTGGTCCAACTGCCTCCGGGGATGGAACGCGACGATGCCCGCCTGGACTATTTCCTGGGCCTGCTGCCGGCATGGATCCAGGTAGCGGTCGAGTTCCGGCACCCCAGCTGGCATCACGAGGCCGTTTATACCCTCCTCGAACATCACCAGGCGGCCTACTGCGTCATGAGCGGCGCCGGGCTGCCCTGCGTGCTCCGGGCCACCGCCGGCTTCGCCTACGTCAGGATGCACGGGCCTGACCATGAGCACCTCTACGGCGGTTCATACTCCCACCAGGACCTGCGCTGGTGGGCCGACCGGATCCGGGAATGGCAGAGCGCAGGCAAGGACGTCTACGTCTATTTCAACAACGACGGCGGCGGGAACGCGGTCCGCAACGCAGATACGCTCCGGTCCATCCTGTCATAAGGCCAGGTTCGGCCCGCCGCGGCCCTGCTCTCGTGAACGCCCCCACCCACCCCAAACATGGCCTTGCCGGTGCGTGGTCGCATGGACCATGACCGGCAAGTAATACGAGTGTGCCATCCGCGCAGGCGCGAGCCAAGGGCCGTTATCAAGGATTTACCGGCGCGGGCCAAGAGTGTCCCGAATGCAACCCCGGCGGGAAGCCCGGCATGACGCCGGCCCGGAACTTAGGCGGCGCGGATCAGGACACGCAAAACCAAGCGTGCTTACTATTGGGTGAGCAAGCCATGTCCATCCGCCCGTCCACCGCTGCGGGCAAGGCACCGAAAGGCAGTCCATGGGCGCCGTCGAACTCATCCTGATCCGCCACGGTGAAAGCGAAGGCAATGCCGCAGCGTCGGCCGCCCAGGCGGCCGGGCTGGAAGTGATAGACGTCAAGCACCGCGACGCGGACGTGCCGCTGAGCGATACCGGCCGCAGGCAGGCCACGGCCCTCGGGCGGTGGTTGAAGGAGGCCTCGGACGGCGAGCGGCCGGAATCGATCTGGTGCTCCCCCTACCTGCGGGCACGGCAGACGGCGGAAATCGCCGGGTGGGGACCGTCCGGGCTGCGGATCGACGAACGGCTGCGCGACCGCGAGCTGGGCATCCTGGACACGCTCACCGCCCTCGGCGTCGAGGTCCGTTATCCACTGGAGGCCCGCCGGCGCCGGTGGCTGGGCAAGTTCTATTATCGGCCGCCGGGCGGCGAATCCTGGGCCGACGTCGTGCTGCGGCTGCGCTCGCTGCTGGCGGACCTGGACCGGGTCGAGGACGGCAGGCGCGTGGCGCTGGTCTGCCACGATGCCGTCATTTGGCTCCTGCGCTTTGTGTGCGAAAGCCTGCGCGAGGAGACGCTGCTGGACCTGGCTGCCGCCTCGGTGGTGCGGAACGGATCGGTCACCCGCCTGGTCCGGCCTTCCGGTAAAGGCCACTGGACCCTCGCCGTCTTCGACGACGTAGCGCATCTTGAGGCCGGCGGAGTTCCGGTCACCCGACACGCCGGAGACACCAATGTCCACCCACGCTGAACCGGTCACACCGGCGCTGCTGCGCGGCTGGCAGCTGTCCACCGAGGCAGCCGGCAAGGATGACCGCGGCACCGTGCTGGTGGTCGGAGGGTCCCGCAGGACGCCCGGGGCGGCGATGCTCACCGGGCTGGCCGCGCTGCGGACGGGTGCCGGCCGGCTCACGCTGGCGGTTGCCGAATCCGCAGCGGTGGCCACGGCCGTCGCGGTGCCGGAAAGTGGGGTGGTCGGACTGCCGGAGAACGCCGCCGGCTCGGTCCGCGGCGATGCCGCCAAGGTGTTGGCGGCGGATGCCGCCGCGGCCGACGTCGTGGTGGTGGGACCAGGGCTGGACGACGCCGCGGAAACCGCGGCGCTGCTCACCGGCCTGGCCCCCTTGCTCCCCCGGGAGTGCACGGTTGTCCTCGACGCCTATGCCTTAGGTGTGCTGGTGGATCTGGCGGATGTGTACCAACAGTGGGACGGACGCCTGGTCCTGACGCCCAATGCCGTCGAGGCCGCCCGGCTGCTTGGGCAGGATGACGTGGACATGGCCGCAGCCATACCTCGGGTCGCCCGGAAATACCGGGCGGTGGTGACCGGGCAGGGCGTCATTGCCGACCCCGGCGGCGGCTTGTGGGAGGTCCCTGCCGGCAACGCCGGGTTGGGCACGTCCGGCAGCGGCGATGTGCTGGCCGGAGCCGTCGGCGGGTTCCTGGCCCGGAAGGCCGCACCCGCACAGGCGGCCTGTTGGGGCACCTACCTGCATGCCACCGCCGGGGACCGTCTGGCTTCGGCCATCGGCCCGCTGAGCTTCCTGGCCCGGGAGCTGCTGGACGCGGTGCCCCAGGTGCTGGCGGAGCTCACCGCCTGACGGGATGCGGTGGACAGCGTCGAGCTCCTCCTGGACCGGGACGGGGAACAGCGGGTGCTGGCAGACTGGCACCGGCTGCAGCGGGCCGGACTGCCCAGCCTGGCCGATCACCGGTCGCCGTCGAATGCCCCCCATGTCACTTTGCTGTCCGCCCCCGACATTGACGGCGGAACCGACGAGGCACTGGCCGGGGCAGCGGCCGCTGCCCTGCCGCTGGCCCTGGTCTCCGAGGGGCTGTTGGTCTTCACCGGCCGGCGCGGCCTGGTACTGGCCCGCCACGTGCTCTGCAGCCCCGCGCTCGCGACGTTCCAGCGCACTGTGTACGAACTGCTCAGCGGTTCCGTGGAACTGTTGCCGACATCGCTTCCCGGCGGCTGGCTGCCGCACCTCACCCTCGCCCGCGGGCTGTCCCGGTCCCAACTGGCCGAGGCAGTAAAACTGCTGGATGCCGGCCGGTGCACCGCCGAAGCCGCGGCCCTGCGCCGCTGGGACAGCAGCCGGAAACTGCAGCAGCGGCTGCCGGGACCGTGACCCCGGGGGGGTGGATCGCGGCATGGACAGGCAGCTGATGCAGGACTAGGCTTCCACTACCCCACCCACGCCTCACGTCCTTGGAAGGGGCATCATGGGTATCATTTCGTCCGGCTTCCAAGGCCGCAGAAACAGGGACGATCCGGGCTTGCCACCCGGCCAGCATCGAGCCGAAGACTTCCCGGTCCTGTCGGCCGGACCGACCCCAAGGATCGCCAGGGCGGACTGGGAGTTCCGGATCGTCACGGAGACCGGGACCAGCCGCCACTGGGATTGGGCAGCCTTCCTCGCCCTGCCCCAGGAGGACATCACGGCCGATATCCACTGCGTGACCAGCTGGTCCAAGCTCGGCACGCACTGGCGGGGCGTCGCCCTTGACACCCTGTTCGACCAGATAGAAACTACGGCCAGGTTCAGCCTGGTCCACTCCTACGGCGGCTACACCACCAATGTGCCGCTGGCGGACCTCCTCGGGGGCAAGGCCTGGATCGTCCACCAGTTCAACGGGGCGGATCTGCCGTCCGAGCATGGCGGCCCCGCCCGCCTGCTGGTCCCCCACCTCTACTTCTGGAAAAGCGCCAAATGGGTGCGTGGCCTCGAACTGACCGGCGAGGAGATCCCTGGATTCTGGGAGACCAACGGATACCACGCGCACGGCGACCCGTGGCGCGAGGAGCGCTACGGGTGAGCAGCGCCTGGCACATCGTCGACGTCGTGGCCGTCCAGGAGGAGACCGCGACGGCGCGCACCATCGGCCTGCGCTTTCCCCTGCCGGTCCGGTCCCTGCCCGGCCAGCACCTCGACCTCCGGCTGACTGCACCGGACGGCTACCAGGCAGTACGTTCCTACTCGGTCGCCTCGGCCAGTCCACCCGACACGCTGGAGATCACCGTGGAGGAACTGCCCGACGGCGAAGTGTCACCGTACCTGGTGCGCAAGCTGGCCGTCGGTGACCAGCTCGAGGTCCGCGGGCCGGTGGGCGGCTGGTTCGTCTGGCGTCCCGAGGATGCCTCCCCGGTCCAGCTCATCGCCGGCGGCTCCGGCGTCGTGCCACTGATGGCGATGGTCCGCGCCCATGACCAGGCCCGCCACCCCGCCCCGTTCCGGCTGCTTTACTCCGTGCGCGACCCTGAGTCGGTGTACTACCGGCAGGAACTTGAGTCCCTTGCAGGATCGTCGAGCGGCCTCGCGGTGGACTACGTGTATACCCGGCGCGCGCCGGCAGGCCGGCCGGTCGGCCGCCTCGATGCCCGGATCCTCGCATCCAGCGTTTTTGGACCCGAGGCCGACCCCGCGGTCTTCATTTGCGGGGCAACAGGCTTCGTCGAAACCGTCTCGGGCTGGCTGGTCGATTCCGGCTATCCCCCGGAGCGGATCAAGACCGAGCGGTATGGCGGCATGGGAGGCACCGGATGAACGGATGGACGGGTCGGCCGGCGCCCGGGGGACCCGGTGCCGGCGAGCGCGGCACCGGCGGCCCGGACGGCCTTGGGGAAGACTACCTGGATGGTAACGCGCTCGCCGGCCCCCTTTCCGAAGTCTTCCTCATCGACATGACCTCCGCACGGGGCAGGTGCGACAGCTGCGGCGCGGTGTCGGCCATCGCAGAGGCAAGGCTGTACGTGAACGCTCCGGCCATGGTCCTGCGCTGCCCTTCCTGCTCCGGTGTGCTGCTGCGCGTCCGCCGGGACGGCGGCCAGGCCGTCCTCGACCTTCGCGGATTCAGTTACCTCACCATCGACCTGGGCTAAGACCACCGGCTCATGCATCAGTGCCCGCCTCGGCGCTAGGAAGGAACCACCGGAATGAACGCCTTACCGAACATCGTCCTCGTCCACGGAGCGTGGGCGGACGGCTCCTGCTGGAGTGCCGTCATCGAGCCCCTGCAGGCGGAGGGCTACCGCGTCACGGCACCCCAGTTTCCGATGACCTCTCTGGCCGACGACGCGGCCCGGCTCCGCCAGGTGCTGGCGCGTCAGAACGGCCCCACCTTCGTCGCCGCCCACTCCTACGGAGGCCAGATCCTCACCTTCCTCGGCACGGATGCACCTCATGCCGTTGGCCTGGTCTATATCGCAGCCTTCGGCCTGGACGAGGGTGAATCCCTCGGCGCGCTGCTGTCACAGGGACCGCCTACACCGGCGCTGGCGCACCTCGACGTCGACAGCCAAGGCTTCGCCTGGCTTCCCGAGGAGGACTTCGTTACCCACTTCGCGGCCAACGTGGAGCCGGCCAAGGCACGGGTGATGCACGCCGTGCAGCAGCCGCTGTCCGTCCGCGCCCTCGAAGACGTGATGGGAGCCCCGGACTGGCGGACCCTGCCGTCCTGGTATCTGGTTGCCGGCGCGGACCAGGCGATCCCGCCCGACGCCGAGCGGCTGTTCGCCAAACGCATGGGCGCGGCTACCGTCGAGGTTCCCAGCGACCACGTACCCATGGTGTCCAGCCCGGCAGAGGTGGTGAACCTGATCAAAGCGGCGGCGGCGAACTAAGGCCTACGGGAATACCTTGGCGGATCAAGCCGCCTGCAGCACGTCTGCCGTCAGGGCAGCCAGCGCCCGGGCCCGGAGCTCCGGCCATTCCTCACGCAGCAGGGACAGGACCACAATGTCGCGCCACGAACCATCCACGCGCTGGACGGAACGCCGCCGGGTGCCTTCCACGGTGAAGCCGAAGCGGGTCAGCGAGGACAGCGAGCGCAGGTTCCGCGGGTCCACGTCGGCCTCGATCCGGCCGGCACCGCAGCCGACCAGCCAATCCAGCAGCGCAATCTTCGTCTCATGGCCCACTCTCCTGCCCCAGTAGGCAGGACTGATGACCGTGCGGCCGACCTTGGCACGCTCCGAAACGGCATCCACCTCGGTGACTCCCGTGGTCCCGACAAACTGCGGTATGGGTTCGTCCGTAAAGACACTGAAAATGCGGTGTCCGTGGTATCGGCGCTCGATGTAGGCCAGCAGCTCCGCCCTGCCGCACGGGCGGTGGTCTCCGTCGCCGTAGCCCTGCGACCAGATGCTGTCCTGGGCCAGGATATCGGCCAAGGCCCCGCTGTCTGCCGGGCAGTACGGCGCCAGGATGAAGCGGCCCGTACCGGACTGAAGGGTCGGCAGAAATTCGGGCAAGTGTAGAACCACGGCGGCCTTCCAGTCTCTGTGCGGAACTGGATTTCCGCCCGGTTCCAGGCCGCCCTTGCGCAGCCTCGGAGCACACAGTGCAGGAAGAGAATGAGCGTCCGGTAACCGGCGGGAAAACGGCCGGTGTGTACCCGCCGGGATCAGTCGCCGACGGCTTCGCGTCCGCGGCGGACCAGCAGCGGGTCCGCTGCGTGGACCACCGTGGAGTCCTTGTCCTCGTAGTCGAATTGGTTGAGGAAGAACCGCATGGCGTTGATCCGGGCCCGCTTCTTGTCATTGGACTTGATCGTGATCCAGGGCGCGTGGTCGGTATCGGTTTTCAGGAAGGTCGCTTCCTTGGCGACGGTGTAGTCCTCCCAGCGGTCCAGCGAGGCGAGGTCCATCGGCGACAGCTTCCAACGCCGGACCGGGTCGATCTGGCGGATGGCGAAACGGGTGCGCTGCTCATGCCTGGTCACCGAGAACCAGAACTTGGTCAGATGGATTCCGGAATCCACCAGCATCTTTTCGAAGAGCGGCGCCTGCTCCATGAACGTGTGGTATTCGGCGTCCGTGCAGAAGCCCATCACCCGCTCAACGTTGGCCCGGTTGTACCAGGACCTGTCGAACAAGACGATCTCCCCGGCAGTGGGCAGATGCTGGATGTAGCGCTGGAAGTACCACTGGCCGTGTTCACGGTCGGAGGGTTTGGACAATGCCACGGTGCGGGCGGAGCGGGGATTCAGATGCTCCGCGAAGCGCTTGATCGTCCCCCCCTTGCCGGCCGCGTCGCGGCCTTCGAAGACAATCACATGCCTCAGGCCGTGGTCCTGGCCCCAGTACTGGAACTTCAGCAGTTCGATCTGCAGTCGGTACTTCTCCACCTCGTACGCCTCGCGGGTCATCCGCTCGTTGTACGGGTAGTCCTCCCGCCATGTCTGGATGGCCGAGCCGCCGGGGTTGATGAGCTCCGGGTCCTCGCCCTGTCCGCCGCGCACCGTGTAACCGAGTTCGACCAGCTTGTCGATGAACTCCCGCAGGTTGTCCCTGACCAGCCACTGGTCCTCGGGTGCCCACGGCATGTGCGTATGGTCCATCCCGGGCCTCCTTCCGGCTCGCCGAACCCTCGACCGCAGTGTAACAGTGCGGATTCTGCCCGCGGCCATCGCCGGGGACCGGTCCGATGACTACACTTTAAGTGTGTGTCCCGGGCGGAATCCAGCATCCGGATCCTGGCCCGGCACCCGCCATTCCGAAGGTGATGAGCCACCGACCTGAGGCGGCCGGTTCCGCTCTCCGCATGCCGTAGCCGGACCAGCCGGCAAGCCCCGGGCTGAAAGACCTTGCCGTGAGTATCACCAAGCGGATTTTGGCTCGCTACCGGGCCCGTACCGGGAGCCTGGTACAGGTCGATGCGCCCGCGGCGGTGGCTCCCATGGCGATCCATAATGCCGGCCACGTCATGGCCTGCCTGGTCACTGGGCAGACCTTCCGGTTTGCGTCGGCAGAAACTTGCCGGGGCGTGCCGCTGGGATTGCGGAAGCAATCAGACAATCTCCTCTGGGAAGCGGTGTGCCTGGCCGGACTCGTGGCCGAAGCCACCGCGGGACAGCCAGGCCTGTCCGACGAAGCCCTGCTCGAGCGGATCCGGAACGAAGACCAGCCAGACGATTCCGAATTTCACCGGCCCGAAGGCAGCAACCGGCCGTTCGAGGAACAGTCCGGAGCCGTTCTGGCCCTGGCCATTGTCAGCGCCAATTGGCAGGACATTGTGATGATAGCGCTGGCGCTGGCCCGTTCCGGCCGCCCAATGTCCCGGGCCGAGTTGCTGCGCGAAGTCAGAAACAAGCGAGGTGCCGACCTCGGCTCGCAGTTCGAGCGCTGGCGGAGTGCCATTGCCGTTACCCGCCCGCTGGGCGGTACCGGCCGGAGCATCCTGAATGGCTCGGGCGGCGAGATCCCGTAACTGCCAACTTCCATCCCGCACAGGTCCCCGCGCTGCAGCCGTATCCCCAAGTTCACTTGGCAGCGCTACGATGTTGCTCACAACCCGCAGCACGGACCAAAAGATCCAGAGGATCACCATGGTAGATATCGACCGCGTGCCTGGCCTGCCCGCTCCTGCAGGGCTGCAGGACATCCGTGGTTTGGGACCCCGCGGATCTCTCCGGCCGTCACTGCCCGCATCCCGGGGCCGGACGGCGGCCGGCCCCGGCGAGGGACGGGACTATTACGTCCGGGCCAGATCCTTCGACGCGAACGGCGCCCCGGCCTTTGTGCTCGGGACCGGCATCGCGGCGAAGGTCTTCGGCACCCTACACGCCTGATTCGTCCGGCGCGAACGCTATACCGATAGTGAGGAGCTGAAGTGGCCACGACCTCCGAGAACATGATCGAGATTGAACAGAAGTACGCTGTCGATGAAGCCACGCCGCTGCCGCTGCTGCACGAACTGCCCGGGGTGGACCGGGTGGAGCAGCCCGTGGAGCATCGGTTGGAAGCGGTCTACTTCGACACACAGGGTCTGGTCCTGGCCGCGAACCGCATCACGCTTCGCCGGCGGACCGGCGGCGACGACGCGGGCTGGCACCTGAAGCTTCCGGAAGGATCCGACGGGCGCCGGGAAATCCGCGAACCTCTCGGCGAGGACCCGGAGCTTGTGCCCAAGCCGCTGCTCCAATGGGTACGCGTATACGTGCGCGACGAGGCGCTGGCCCCGATCGCGAGGCTGCAGACCCGGCGCGTCGTCCACCGCCTCCGCGGTACTGACGGCATCCTGGCCGACGTCAGCGACGACCACGTGCGGGCCGAAACGCTCGGTCCGGGGGCCGGCAGCACCCAGTGGCGGGAATGGGAGATTGAACTGGTTGACGGCCAGCGCGAGCTGCTGGAGTCGGCACAGGCAATGTTCGCTGAAGCCGGCGTCCGGCCCGCACCCCACGAATCGAAGCTGGCCCATGCGCTGGGGGACCGCCCGCTGGAAGCGGAACCCGAGGCACCGCAGCCGCGGCGCAAGGGGGCCGCCGCCGACGTCGTGCTCGCCTACCTCCACCAGCAGGTCAGCCAGCTCAAGCTGCAGGACCCGCAGGTGCGCCACGACGTCCCGGACGCACTGCACCAGATGCGGGTGGCTACCCGCCGGATGCGCTCGTCGCTGGCGACGTACCGGAAGCTGCTGGACACGAACACGGTAAACCAATTGCGCGACGAGCTGAAGTGGCTGGCCGGCGTACTTGGCGCAGCGCGCGACGCCGAGGTGATGCATGACAGGCTCCGCGGGCTGGTCTCCCTGGAGCCGGCGGAGCTGGTCATGGGACCGGTGGAGAGGCGTATCGACCTGGAACTTGAGTCCGACTACAACACCGCGCATGCCAACGTGCTGGAAGTCCTGGACCAGCAACGATACTTCCGTCTGCTCGATGCCTTGGAATCCCTGCTGGCGGAGCCGCCCCTGACCGACCTGGCATCCAAACCGGCACACAAGGTGGTGCCCAAGCTGGTCAAGCACGACATGAAACGGCTGCGCAAAGCCGTCAAGGCTACCGAAAACCTCACGGATCCAGGCAATGAGGACCCGGCCCTGCACGAAACACGGAAATGTGCCAAACGGCTCCGCTACGCCGCCGAAGCGGCGGAGCCGGTCGGCGGCAAGCGTGCCGCGCGGCTGGCGGAGGCGGCCCACACCGTACAGAAAGTCCTCGGCGACCACCAGGACAGCGTGGTGGACCGCGGGTTGCTGCAGCGGCTGGGCGGCAATGCCTTCCTGGCAGGCGAGAACGGATTCACTTTCGGCCGCCTCCATGGCTTGGAACAGGCAGCAGCAGCACGCTCCGAGGCAAAGTTCCGCCGCAAGTGGGACAAGTTCCCTTCGGCCTCGCTGAAGAAATAGCCCGGGACGCTACTGGTCCTCCTGCTGGTAGACGTCCGGGATCCCGTCGTGGTCCGCATCGATCTGTTCCTCGGCCTCGATCCGTCGGTAGTGCCGGTTGCGCGCCCGCAGGATTCCGCTGGCCAGCACGGCCGCCAGCAACGAGGCGGTGAGGATGGCGACCTTGGCATGGTCGTTGTGCGGACTGTCCAGTCCGAAGCTGAGTTCGGCAACCAGCAGCGACACCGTGAAGCCGATGCCGGCCAGCACCGCCATTCCGGTCAGGTCGATCCATTTCAGCGAAGAGTCCAGCTGGGCGCGGGTGAACCTGGCCATCAGCCAGGTCGTGCCCACGATGCCCACGGGCTTGCCCAGCACCAGGCCGGCGACGATGCCGAGGGCCACCGGGTCGCTGAACGCGGCGGCGAGGCCCTGGCTGCCGCCGATCGCGACGCCGGCGGAGAAGAAGGCGAAGACCGGTACGGCCACACCGGCGGAAACCGGGCGGAACCGGTGTTCGAAAATTTCAGCCAGTCCGTGGCCGGCTTCGGGGCCTCCGCTGGCCTGGCTGCGCCGGACCGGAATGGTGAAACCGAGGACAACACCGGCAATGGTGGCGTGGATGCCGGAGGCATGCAGCAGCGCCCAGGCCAGGATGCCGATCGGCAGCAGAATCAGCCAGGCAGCCGCAGGCCGCAGGCCGAAAAAGCGGCTGTATCTCTGCGCCAGGAAAGCATAGGCAGCCATCGGCAGCAGTGCCAGCAGCAGGGCAGGAACGTGGATTTCCTGGGTATAGAAGACGGCGATGATGAGGATGGCAATCAGGTCGTCCACCACCGCCAGCGTGAGCAGAAAGATCCGCAGCGCGCTGGGCAGGTGCGAACCGATGACCGCCAGGACGGCGACGGCGAAGGCAATGTCCGTCGCCGTCGGAATGGCCCAGCCCCGGATGGTTTCCGGGCTGCCCCAGTTGACGGCCGCATAGATCAGGGCAGGCACGATCACGCCGCCGGCGGCGGCAGCCACCGGAACGATCGCCTTGTTCACCTGCCGCAGGTCCCCGGCCACGAATTCGCGTTTGAGTTCAAGGCCGACCAGGAAGAAGAAGACCGCCAGCAGCCCGTCCGCGGCCCAAGTGCCCAGACTGAGCTCTAGATGCCACGGGGCGTACCCCACGGTGAAGTCGCGCAGGGCAAAATAACCTGCGGCAGCCGGCGAATTGGCCCAGACCAGGGCGGCGGCGGCGGCGGCAACCAGCAGGGCGCCGCCGACAGTCTCCTTACGGAGGATTTCGCCAATGCGCAGGGCCTCGCCGTAGCTGCCCCGGCCCAGGAAACGGATCTTCGGAGGGGTGGAAGAGGGCTTGGCGGCCATCAGGGCTCCTTTGGGCTCGGCAAAATACCTGCCGACCAGACTTCCCGGCGCACCCTTGAACGACTCTTGATTCACTCTACCCTGCCGAAGTGGACGGCTGGCAAACTCGGTTCCATGCGCGAACTCGTCATTCTCGGCACCGCTTCCCAGGTCCCGACGCGGACCCGCAACCACAACGGGTACCTGCTGCGCTGGGACGGTGAAGGTCTGCTCTTCGATCCTGGCGAAGGCACCCAGCGGCAGATGATCCATGCCCGTGTGGCGGCCTCCCAGATCACGCGCATCTGCCTGACCCACGTCCACGGCGACCATTGCTATGGGCTGCCCGGTGTGCTGTCCCGGATGGCGCTGGACGGCGTGGCGCACCCGGTCCACCTGCACTATCCTGCCTCCGGCGAGGATGTGGTCCGCGCGCTCGTCTCCGTCGCCTCCCCCGGCATCGACCTGCGGCTGCGCCCACACGGCAGCGCCGGTCCGATCGGCCCGGGCCTGGAGGTACGCCCCCTGCAGCACCGCCTCGAAACCTACGGCTACCGGCTCACCGAGCCGGACGGGCGCACGCTCCTGCCGGACCGGCTGGCGGCGGCCGGAATTGCAGGACCGGACGTCGGCCGCCTGCAGTACGAAGGACGTTTGGGCGGGGTGTCGCTGGAGGAGGTGAGCATGCCGCGGCCCGGGCAGCGCTTCGCCTTCGTCATGGACACGGCTCCCTGCCCGGGCGCCGAGGAGCTCGCCGATGGGGCCGACCTGCTGGTGGCCGAATCAACCTTCAGCGACGACGACGCCGAACTCGCCGCGCAGTTCCGCCACCTCACCGCCGGGCAGGCTGGCGCGCTGGCGGCCGGCGGCAATGCCGGGACGCTCGTGCTCACCCACTTCTCCGCGCGCTACCGAGATGTCTCCGTGCTCGCCGCGCAGGCCCTGGCCCGCGCCGGCGGAGCCGCCGTCGTCGCCGCGAATGACCTTGACCTGATCCCGTTTCCGAAGCGGCGGCCCGTTTGACCTGTTCCCGGACCGTGTTGTCAGAGCACAGCCGCCGGGAAACGCAGTTCCCGGCCGGTTTTGGCAACCTCCCGCTGCACGGTCGCAAGGACCTCACGCACCGCTTCTCCGGCGTCGTCCGGGGACTGCGCCAGCATGCCCTTGGCGCGCCGGACCAACCGGTCCCAGTCCCCTCCCCCGGTCCGCAGGGCCCGCAGGGGCGAAAGCAGGACGGCACGGCGCAGCCAGATGTCACGGTCCTGCGCCCAGCGGTCGAGGATGGTCTCCGCCCGCGCCCGGTCCCGCGGCTGCAGCGCCTCTACCAGGGGACCGATGACATCCACCGCCAGCGGATCGACCAGCGCGGGCAGCCGAGCCTCCCGTACAAACCCCTCCAGCCGAGTCAGGTCGCCGTTGTCCAACAGCCGGACGTTCGACTGCAGCAGCACGACGGCTGCGAGCCGGCGTTCGAACACGGGCACCGCCCAGAGCTCGGAGCTCAGCGCCGTGACGTCGTCATGCGTTAGTCCCCGGTAGCGGCGGGAGGCGTCGCGGACGGTCCCCCGCACCGCTCCAACCGAAGCGCCGTAATAGCGCAGTCCGCGGCCCTGGCCGGCCTGCTGCTCTGCCGCCCGTTGCCAGGACCCTTCGCGTTGAAGGGCAGCGTCAACGAATTCACCGGCCTCACTCACCCGGCTATTCTCCCGTTGGCCAGGGGGCAGGTCCAGCAACCCACCATACGACGGCAGGGACGGGGCCCGAAGGCCCCGTCCCTGCCCGGCTGCCGCTGCGTCAGCGGCTGAAGGCCGGATCGACCAGGACTGCGTCGATCTGCCCCATCGCCTCGTTCATGCCCTCTTCCATGCCCATGGCGAGCATCTTCTCCAGCTGCTCCGCGGATTCGAAGTTCGACACCACGGTCATCCGGGTCCGGCCGCCGACAGCTTCCAGCGTCACGATGCCGTGGGTGGTGCCCATCTCGGCCACCGGGTCGCCGTTCTCATCGGCAAAGCCGTCGTCGAACTCAAGCCGGTTCGGCGGCTCGATGGCGGTAAACCGCCACCAGCCCCGGGCCTTATCCCCCTCCGGGCCGGTCATATAGTAGTTCGCCCCGCCCCCGGGCACGAACTCATGCTTCTCAAAGGTCGCGGGCCAGGTCGGCGGGCCCCACCACCGCTCGAGCTGGCGCGGGTCCTCCCAGATCTGCCACACGCGCTGCACGCTGGCATCGAATTCGGCAACGATGGTCATGCTCAGCGCCTCGGTGTCCTTCTGTGTACTGATGACCGTCATGACGGGGTCCTTCCTATCCTTCGGCGAGAATGTCCGCGATCCGGTCGGCACGCTGCCGCCAGATCGCCTCGTACTCATCGAGCAGCCGCCGGGCCCGCTGCAAACCTTCATAGTGCACCCGGACGATCTGCTCCCTCCCACGCTTCTGCTTCGTGACGAGGGACGCACGCTCCAAGACCGCTACGTGCTTCTGTACGGCGGCAAAACTCATGGCATACAGTGCCGCCAACCCTGAAACCGAATACTCGCCGGCCATCACCTTGGCGACAATGTCCCTGCGGGTGGCATCGGCCAAGGCGTGGAACAGCCTGTCGATCTCGGCGTCGCTCAATTGATCTACAACCATTTGGTTGTAGGATATGCGAGTGCTGCAAGCCTGTCAATGGCTGCAGTAGCAGCCGTTTCCGCGTAGATACGAAAGCAGTTCAGCCGCAGCAGTGGTGCACGGAGCACCCGCCGACGCACAGGAAGGTAACGTCAGGAAGTCCATGCTGCGCACGCACGCACGCCGGCGGTCATTGCGTCCAAGGCCCGCTGTACGCCTGGCACCGCGCAGTCAGGAGGCGGACGACGGCGCGTGCGCGCCGTCGTCCGCCTCCTGCCAGGCCAAACAGATACGTCCGCTCCGCCTCATCCTGCTGCAACCCGCCCGGGAATCAGCCGCCCCGGCGGATTGGTCGCTTAGCTGCCTTCATGGTGGTGACGGGAAACTTCCAGCACGAAAGCCGGACTATGTCGCTGGCTGTGCCCGCCGCTATGGTTCAGTC
This sequence comes from Arthrobacter hankyongi, assembly GCF_022012395.1. Lineage (GTDB taxonomy): Bacteria > Actinomycetota > Actinomycetes > Actinomycetales > Micrococcaceae > Crystallibacter > Crystallibacter hankyongi. The sequence goes on along the minus strand of NZ_JAKLTQ010000016.1, from coordinate 45,346 downwards.
GCGGCGGAAGCCGCGGCGGTCCTCGCGTCTATCCTCCCTGTCGTCACGGCGGTCGTCGCGGCGGTCGTCGCGGCGGTCATCGCGGCGGTCGTGCCGGCGGTTGATTCCGTGTGCAACCACGACGGCTCCACCGACGGCCGCGACCGTCCGGCCCAAGCGCCGATTTGCCAAAGGCATGGTCAGTCTCCTTCTTTCGCGTCAGCCTCTGCCGCGGCCAACACGGCATGGATCGGGATGCGTCCGCTCGCGACCACTTGGCCCCCGGCACCTCGCACAGCCGAACCGAACGGGACGGCCCATAGGTTCTCCCACACAATCGCCCATGCCGAATTGCCAGGCTCGATGGTCTCGGCCAGGTCGTGAACGTCCTGCTCGGAGAGCACCATGGCCAGTTCAGCCTCGGCAGCACGCCACTCCCCGAGCTCGCTCGGGTCGAGGTCCGAAATCTCCGCCAGTTCGAGGTTGCCTTGCTCGTCCTTTCGGAGGAACACCAGGTCAAGCACGCGGACCAGGCCGCGGTCGACAAGATCCTGGAGGTAGGGTGCTACCTGGCCCTTTCCGAAGTCGCTGCCCGGGAACTGCACCACGAGCCAGTCCACCGGTCCAAGTTGCTCAGTTATTTCAGTCATCCGTCTGGTCTCCGCTCTCACCTAAAGGCAATGGTGTTCGGGCTTCTCCACTCTCGCCCTGCCCGGGTGGCGGCCGCATCACCCGGTCTAGGTGAATTGAGATAGCCCGCTCCACAGCACGGGAGATGCGGCGGGCAACGTACCCGGGCGGGGTAGGGTACGGTCATGGACATCATCCTGGTTCCCGGATTCTGGCTGGACGCCTCGTCGTGGTCGCAGGTCACCCCACCGCTCGTCGCGGCAGGACATAGGGTCTACCCACTCACGCTGCCCGGGCTGGAGGCAGCCAATGCGCCGCGGGCCGGTATCGGACTGCGCAACCACATCAACGCCGTCGTCGCCGCCGTCGATGCTCTCGACGCTCCGGTGGTCCTCGTCGGGCACTCCGGCGGCGGCGCCATCATCCACGGCGCCGTCGACGCGCGCCCGGACCGCGTCCGGCGCGCGGTATATGTGGACAGCGGTCCGCTCGGCGAGGGCGGTGTCATCAATGACGAACTGCCCGCCGAAGGAGACGACGTGCCGCTGCCGCCCTGGGACAGCTTCGAAGACGCCGACCTCGTCGACCTGGATGACGGACTGCGGGCTGCTTTTCGGGCTCGCGCCATCCCGCAGCCGCGCGGCGTGGCCCGCGACCCCCAGCACCTTGGCGACGAGCGCCGCTACACCGTCCCGGTCACGGTCATCGCCTGCGAATTCCCGTCCGCGGTGCTCGCCGAATGGATCGACGCCGGCCACCCCTACGTCGCGGAACTCGCGCGGATCCGTGACGTTGAGTACGTGGACCTGCCCACCGGGCACTGGCCCCAGTTCACCAAGCCGGCCGAGCTCGCTGCAGCCATCCTCGCCGCCGTCGACCGCGCCAAGTGAGTGCCGGGGAGACCTAGGGCCCTCCCGGCTGATAACCCGGGCGCGCGGTGAAAAGGGCAGCGCATGGATGACCTGGTTGCTTTCCTGTTCGAGCGGATCAAAGAAGACGAACAAGTGGCTGCAGGCCGGCGGGAGCACTGGGCCGGCGACAGACTCATCGCGATCACCGACAGCAGTGTCAGACTGGCTGATTCCGCCGGCGTTACCAGGGTGCAGGCCGGCGATCGGCGGATGCTGGCCGAGTGCAGAGCCAAGCGGGAGATCGTAGTCAAGTACTGGTATGAACTGAACGTCATGGCCCACGGACCTGCCAGTGACTGGTCCCTCGGCGGACAGGGCGCGCGGGAAACCGCGCTGCGGTGCATTGCTGCCGTGTATGAAGACCACTCCGGGTATCGGGCCTCCTGGAAGCTGTGACGCAGGCTCCGCCAATTGGGCCGGTCCGGTACGTGGCCGCGGCGATCAAATTGCCGCCGGCCCGGCGCGGTGCGTTGACCTCGACGGCGCCGCGGTGGCACTTTGGAGGGCAATGATCAGCACGAACGAGGGAGGGGCCATGGCGGATCCCTGTGGCAATGACGACCTGGCCGGTTTCCGGTTCCATGTGGCCTGGTCACCGGAGGACGACATCTATATCGCCACGGTGGCCGAATTCCCATCCCTGTCCTGGGTCGGCGACAGCCGCCTGGATGCCTTGTGCGGGCTCGAGCGGCTGCTGGAAAGGGAGCTCGACGGCGGGCGCCGCAAGGATCAGTCCGCGCCCGTAGGCTGACGGCCCTGCCGGTCGACGGCGGCACTCCCGCCTTGGCCTCGGCGGAGCACGCCGACCTGGACCTGCACGGGCCGGACCCGCTTTGCTCCAACCCAACGAAAATGCCGGGTACGGAATCCCCCAATCCCGCATCCGGCATTTTTGTCCCAGGTCTCTGACCCCGAACGCACCCCCACATGCATTTCCTGGATCTATCTGGTTACGGCTCCGGGTGGCCCCGATGCCTGTGATGAATCGTATGACCCATCACAGGCCGGTGTCGACGAAATATTGCCCAAAGATTCGCACCAGTTTCGGCGCGGCCGGAGCCGCGGGCCGGAGACCGTCAGTAGTGCGTTCCGCACCGGCGGATTGTTCAGCTCTGGACCTCAGTCATCCTGATCTCCGACACGGTGCACTTTCAGTGAATTTGTGGATCCTGGCTGGCCGGGAGGCGACCCGGCGGCGATGACCGTCAGGTCGCCGGCCTGGGCCAGTCCCATGTCGCGAAGCACCCGGTCCACCCGGGCCGTCATGCCATCGGGTGCGCCACGAACGGAACCTGGAGCGGCTGGATCCCCCACGCCAGAGTCATGACGTTCATTGCTGCCTGCGAAGGGGTCAAGGCGAAGACCTGTTTGACCGGGCGCAGGCGGCTCAGCCGGCGGGCGTGCGAAGCGGCGTAATCAGCCGCGACGCCTAGGAACGCCCGGGCCGACGGAGTCAAATCGGCTTGCCGGCTCAGCACGGCCACGTACAGCACCGACGTCGGCTTGATGCCTACCACCCGCAGCCCCGACTGACGTGCCAGCGGCGCCCAGGAGGAGGGCATGACCGCATGTCCGACGCCCGCGAGGACCAACGGCAGAATGGAGGTCCGGTGCGCCACTTCGACCGCAATCTCCACACTGATCCCGCTGGCAAGGATGTCATCGACCAGCCATCTCATCAGCGATCCACGCTGCGAGGCGACGACCCGGTGGCCGCCGAGGTCGGCGCGCTCGATGGCGTCCCGCCTGCCAAAGACGTCCGCGTGCGGGTTGATGATCAGAACCAGCGGCTGGCGTTCGAGCTGCATTACATCGACATCGGGCGCCCGGAACGGTTTGTCGGAACCCAGGATGCCAATTTCCGAGGTTCCGTTCCGGACGGAGGCCACCACGTCTTCGGTAGTGAAGGCAGCGCCAACACTCACCGTCACGGACGGGTGCAGCCGCGTGTAAGTGGCAATCATGGAGGTCAGCGGCTCAATGCCCGGTGATGGCATGGCAGTCAGGTCCAGCCTGCCACTGCGCACGCCCTTGAGGGCATCAATGGCTGATTTCGCCACATCCAGGTCGCGGACCACGACCCTGGCCGGACCCACCAGTTCCTTGCCCGCCTGGCTGAGCACCGCCCGCCGGCCGACCCGGTGGAACAGCGGGACCCCCACCTCCTGCTCGAGGGCTTTGATCGTCTGCGACAGGGACGGCTGCGCAATCAGCAGGTGTTCGGCCGCACGGTTGAACCCCTCATGGTCCACCACTGCCAGAAAGTATCTCAGCTGCCTGACATCCATGAGTGCTCCCGTGCTGCCGTGCTCCACCTGACTGGAAAGAACCTCTCCCGCACCCCATTATGTTCTGCGGTGGCACGGGCGCTGCGTTCCGCGCCGCGCCCACGGAACGGGCCGCGCCGGACCGGCCCGCCTCAGCTGCCCAGCTTCAGCGACTCCCAGCCGCCGCGGCCGATGTAGACCGCCGCAGCGGTCTTGTTCTTGGTCACCTTGTAGTAGCGGATGTTCCCCGAGGTGTCCCGGGCCAGGAACCCGGCACCGCCGTCGCCAAGGTGGTTCGGCAGCGTGGACAGGTGGGTGATCTTGTTCCACCCGGAACTCCCGATGATCCTGCGGGTCTCGGCGAGGAACGCGCCTGCGCCATTGGAACGGTAAAGCGTCAGCTGCCCGGTCCCGGCGGCCGTCCGGGCGACCAGATCCATCCGACCGTCGGCGTCGTAGTCCACGGTGAAGGTGTCGGAGTTCTTGAACCCCGAGCCAAGATACGACCGGGCGCCATGGGTGCCGCCGGACGGGTTGGCGTAGTAATAGGCCTTCCCGCTCGCCAGTTCCCGGGCGATGATCCCCGGGAACCTGTCGGCTGTCATCCAGCGGGTCACCTCGATGTCGAAGCCGGACCAGCCGCCGAACCCGATGGTCCGCGGCGCGGCCAGCCCGCCCAGGACCAGCCCGTAGCTGACGGTGAGGTTGCCGTTGCTGCGCCGGGCGACGATGTCCTGGATGCCGTCGGCGTTCCAGTCGGCCACCTCGATCTGGGCGGCGTCCTTCCAGCCGGAGGAGATCCAGATCCGGTTCCACATGTCGCCGCCCCCGGCCGATGGGTAGGCGAAGAGGTTGCCGGCGGCGTCGACCGCGGCAATGTCCCCTTCCCGGAACGAGGACAGGTCCACCTGCGGCAGCGTTGCCCGGGTGGCGGGGTAGCCGGCGAGGTTCTCCACGACCACGTACATGCCGTGGTAGTCCGGATGGGTTGTTTTCATCCAGCCCACGCCAATGTCGGTTGCCCGGGGATTGAGCATCCCGGCGCGGTGCACGGAGGATGCCATCCACCAATCCACGATCTGCCGGGCCGTGTTGTTGATGCCGATATTTTCGGTGTACCAGTCCCAGCCCGCCGGAATCTGCCAACTGCCGTAACCTTCGCGATGGATGTCCTCCATGGTGAACGTGTCCTTGGAGATACGGCGGTTTTGTTCCTCGGCCCAGGCCTGGGAAACATTGGCAATGGACTGGTTCCACACCACCGGAGGCAGCCCGGCTCCGGCCCGGTACTGGTTGGTCAGCCGCAGTACCTCGGCGACGAACGGGTCCTGGGCCGTGCGCGTCAGCGCCTGGGCCGGGGCCACGCCGGAGGCCAACAGGCCCAGCAGCAGGACAAGGACGGCCAGTAGCTTGCATGCAGCACTCATCAGTTCCCCCAGCAGTTGGTCCCCGCAAAGGGGACAGTCCTGTCGTTGCCTATCGGCTGCTGCCCTGGGCCCGGTTAGCAGTCCTGCCGGCGCGGAGCGTCCGGACGGTCCAGTCCTCCGGCGTCGGGCCGCGGGCAGGTACTAACCGGCGGACTGCTGGAGGGGAAGCGTGATTTCCAGCCGTGTCATGCCGCCGCCGTTTTCGGTCGCCCGGATGGTGCCATGGTGGGCGGCGATGATTTCCTTGGAAATGGCCAGCCCGAGCCCGCTGCCGCCGCTTTCACGCGACCGGCTCTGGTCCAGGCGGACGAACCTGTCGAAGATCCGCCCGCGTTCCGCCGCCGGGATCCGGTCGCCGTCGTTGTCAACGGTCACGACGGCGTTCGTGCCGTCCGTGGCAACGGCCACCGCGATGGCGGCGGCCGCGTGCCGCTCGGCATTGGCGAGAATGTTGCGCAGGACCTGCCCGAGCCGGACCGCATCGCCGGAAATACGCGCCGGGACCAGGTTTTCAGTCACCGCGTGCCGCGTCACGATCCGGAGCCTGTTGGCCTCTTCATGCACTACGTCGTCAAGGTCGACGTCGGTCATCGTGAACCGCAGCCCCTCGTCGTCGAGCTTGGCGAGGGTGAGCAGATCCTCAACGAGGAGGCCCATCCGCAGTGCCTGGGCGTGAAGGATGCCTGCCGTTTGCCGCCAGGTCCCGCCGGACGGGTCGGCGGCGGCGATTTCAAGTCCGGTCGTCAGTGTTGACAGCGGGCTGCGCAGTTCATGGCTCGCATTGGCCACAAAGTGCCGCTGGGACCGGTCGGACCCTTCGAGCCGGTCCAGCATGTCATTCATGGTGGAGGCCAGATGCTGGATCTCGTCGCCGGTGGGCGGGATCTCCACCCGCTCCGTGAGCCGGTGCCGATTGATGGTGGCAACAGTCCTGCTGATCCGTTCCACGGGCCGCAACGACCGGCCGACCAGTGTCCACATGATGGCCGCGGTGATGCCCAGCAGGACCGGTGCGGCGGCGAACATGAACCACGTCGCGGCGGCCACGGCATCTTTTTGGACCGATGTCGAAGCAGCGACGGCGACGATGTAACGTCCCTCCGGCAGCGTGACGCCGATGGCGCTGACCACCAGGTCGTTATCGTCGACCACGTTCAGGAACCCCGGCAGCGGCGAACGATATTCCTGACCGGGGCCCAGCGGACGGTCGACCAGGCGGGCAGGACTGGCCGTACCAGCAGCGGCGACGACCTTTCCGCGGCTGTCGATGACCTGGACGTGCTGGGTCGGCGGCCCGTTGGGGCCCAACAGCGCCGGCAGCTCGGCCAGCCCCTCCCGGGCCAGGTGCCGCGCAACTTCATCACGGCGCTCGGTGGCCGCGTCCACGGCCGCATGGACCAGTGAGGAGTGCAGCATCACCAGCAACAGCAGGCCGGCAGCCGAGAGCATCACGCCCATGCACAGCACGGCAGCTGCTGTCGTGCGCTTCCGCACACCCCAGCGGCGCCAGGCGCGGAACGGAAACCTTCTCTTCGGCCGGCTAGTCATCGGCGATGACCGTATACCCCATGCCCCGTACGGTGCGGAGGGTGTCCAACCCAAAGGGAAGATCGATCTTCTTCCTCAGATAGCCGATGTAGACCTCGACGATGTTGTTGCCGCCCTGGAATTCCGCTTCCCAGACATTGTCGAGAATCTCGGACTTCGGAACCACCTGGCCCTGCCGGCGCATCAGGTACTGCAGCAGGGCGTACTCCTTTGGTGTCAGCGCCAACTCCGTCCCGCCGCGGCTCACCCGGCGCCGGGCGGTGTCCAGGACCAGGGAACCCACCTGGATCAGGACCGGGCGCTCCGGGGCCCCGCGCCGGATGAGTGCCCGGAGCCGTGACACCAGAACGATGAAACTGAACGGCTTGGTGAGGAAGTCATCGGCGCCCAGGTCGAAGGCGTCCTTCTGGTCATACTCGCCGTCTTTGGCCGTCAGCATGAGCACCGGAGTCCAGATCCGCGCTGTGCGGATCTGCTCGAGCACCTTGTACCCGGATTTTCCCGGCAGCATGATATCCAGCACGATGACGTCATACGGATTGATCTTGGCCAGGCATTCTCCGGTAACGCCGTCCTCCGCGGTATCCACCACAAAACCCTCGAGGGAGAGCCCGCGCCGGACGGCGTCGGCGAGATCCTTTTCATCCTCGACAAGCAGTACGCGCATGATTCCTTCCGTTGCCGGCTCCAGCCATCATCCCGTGGACCACGGGCCGCTGCACGATTCCGGCGGCTTGTTCAGCAGCGGCCGCCGGGTCCGGCCGGCAGTCTCCTGCATGGGTGTTGTCTCCATGCTCTGCACCATCTCACCCCGATTCTAAGGATCCACTGAGAAGCGGCCGTCCGGCGATGGCCAGAGACCGCGCCGGCACTCCCCCGCGACGGACCGCGCAAGGCGGCCACCCGCCGTCGGACGCCGGCCGTGGCTGCCGGCACCGGTGCCGGTGCCGCCTGCGGGCTATCGGCGGACCAGGTTGCGGTACCCGCCGGTTTGCAGAATCTTGAGCATCCGTTGCGGCTGGAAACCGACCCGGAGCGGATAATGATGGCCCATGGACAGTTCCGAGCTGTCACGCACGGCCACCGCGATTCCCCGCAGCCTGGGATCCCGGTTGCTGCGCCGCGCCACCGGCGCGCCGTTGACTTTGGGCTACCTGGCCGCGCTCTGGGTCCTGGGGCTCGCCGACAGCAGCACGGTCCTCGGAGCGCATGAGCGGTTCCGCGAGACTGCGGCCATCGCGGCGGACTCGTTCCCGGAGGAATGGTGGGCCGTCCTGGCCTCGGCCCTCTGGGCCCCGGACCTGGCAGCGTATTTGACCGGCAGCGTGCTGGTCCTCCTGGTGGGGCTGGCCTTCGAGAAGCGGCTCGGCAGCCTGCGCTTCGCCGCGGCGGCAGTAGCCGGGCACCTGTGCGGCACGCTGGCCACGGCAGGTCTGGCGCTGGCTGTCCGCGGCCTGGACGACAGCTGGGCCCAGGCTCTGGTGGGCAGTGACTTTCTGGGCCCGACGGCGCTGGCGTGTTCGGCGCTGGCGGCCGGCTCGGCGTCGGTGGGTGCCTTCTGGCGGCGCCGGATCCGTACCGTCCTGCTGACCCTGCTGGTGGTGCTGGTGCTGTACGCCGGCTATTTCAGTGACTGCGTGCTGCTGGTCGCGGCAGCTACCGGGCTGGTGCTCGGGCCAAGGCTCACCGGGAGAACCAGCCGCCGTTTTCATGCCACCGGCACCCTGCGGGAGCTGCGCGTGCTGGCGGCGGCCGTTATCGCCGCCTCGGCGGTGGGGCCGGTAGTGGCCGCGTTGGATTCGGAGGCCCTGGGCCCGCTCTCCGACCTGCAGTATGTGTTCACCGCGATAGAGACCCGGGACCCCGGCGAGATCCACGATCTGTGCACCAGCGGCACCGACCTCGCCGAGTGCCTGATGGCGCAGGCCCAGCAGCGCTCCGGGATGGCTGCCATCTTTATGGCGGTCATCCCGTCCTTCCTCCTGCTGCTCTGTGCCGCCGGCCTCCGCCGCGGCCGGCGTGCCGCTTGGCTTGCGGCCGTGCTCGTGTACGGAGTCATGTCAGTGGTGGCCGGTACCAACATCGTTTCCCTTGCGGCCGAAGACGCCGCGGCGCTGGCGAACCTGGACTTCGGAGAGACGGTGGACCAGGTGGTCCCCTTGATCGTGCCGATGCTGCTCTTGACTGCCCTGTTGCTGGCGGGCCGGCTGTTCACGGTCCGGGCACCCCACGGTACGTACCGGACGCTGGCCGCCAGGGTGGCCGTGGCTGGATTGGCGGCTGCCACCGTATATGTGGCCGGGGCCTCGGCCCTGGCAGGCAGCTTCGCTCCCCGACCCGGTTTCGGCCAGATCCTTGCCGACGTGCCGGACCGCTTCCTGCCGCTGGGCTATCTGCTGGGTTTCGTGCCTGCCTTCATACCGGCCAGTGCGGCAGCGGCGCTGCTGTACGAGAATGTGGGCGTCCTGTTCTGGCTGGTCGCAGCAGCGCTGCTCCTGCGTTCCTTCCGGCTTCCGGCCGTGCCCGGGAACAGGCTGGATATGGACCGGGCGCGTGCCCTGCTGCAGGCCAGCGGCGGCGGCAACCTGGCGTGGATGACAACCTGGTCCGGCAATGAGTATTGGTTCTCCCCGAGCGGGCGCAGCTTTGTTGCCTACCGCGTCCACTTCTCGGTAGCCCTGACCGTCGGCGGACCGGTCGGCCCCGCGGAGGAGCTGGAGAACGTGGTGGATGGGTTCATAGCCTTCTGCAGCAGACTGGGCTGGGTTCCGTGCTTCTACTCGGTCGGCGCTGACGTCCGGAGGCTCACGGAACAGCGGGGCTGGGGGCACGTACAGGTGGCGGAGGACACCGTGCTGGACCTTGGCCGGCTGTCCTTCTCGGGTAGGAAGTTCCAGGACGTGCGCACCGCACTGAACCGGGCGGAGCGGGAAGGAATCCGCGCCGAATGGCATGGCTATGCCTCGGCACCCCGTACCGTCGTCGAACAAATCCGGGCCATCGACGAAGAATGGGTGGCGGACCGGGACCTGCCGGAAATGGGCTTCACGCTGGGCGGCCTGGCCGAGCTGGCCGACCCCCAGGTGCGCCTTGTGACAGCAGTGGACGAGGAGGACCGGATTCATGGCGTGGCCTCCTGGCTGCCGGTCTACCGCGGTGGCCGGGTTGCCGGCTGGACGCTGGACTACATGCGCCGCATCGACGGCGGCTTCCGCCCGACGATCGAGTTCCTCATCGCTTCCGCCGCCCTGCAGCTGAAGGCCGAAGGCTATGGATTCATCAGCCTCTCCGGCGCGCCGCTGGCCCGAAGCAGGCCGGAATCTGACGGCCCCGCCGAGGCTGACGGCGCTGCAGGCCTCGATGCATTCCTCGACTGGCTGGGGGCCGTCCTGGAACCGGTCTATGGGTTCCGCTCGCTGCTGGCTTTCAAGGAAAAGTTCCAGCCGGGCTACCTCCCCTTGTTCCTGGCCTACCCGGACCCGGCGGCCCTGCCGCGGATCGGCAACGCGGTGGCACGCGCCTACCTGCCCAACGTCTCGGCCCGGCAAACCGTCGCCCTGCTGCAGAAAGTCCTGGACCGGAAGCACTGATCCCGACCCGGGATGGAAAGGAGCACCATGTCCCACCTTTCGCTCGTGGATGGCCCGCTGCCGACGGCGATCAGCCTGCTGGCCGCGGCAGCGATGCTATGGCTGCTGGCAGGCGGCCGGCGGTTCTGGCGTGTGTCCGGCCCCCTCGGCCTGATAGGCGGAGCAGCCGGCGCCGTGCTGCTCTGGTACCTGGCGGAACAGGTCTACGGATGGTGGGACGAGTCCTTTCCCCGGGTGCTCTACCTCTGGGCCGGTGCCGCTGTGGCGGCCGTCCTGCTGCTGGTCCCCCGCCTGGTGACCACGGGCGGTGTCGTCCGGCGGCTGGCCACGGTCGCCGCCGCCCTGACCGTGGCTGTTGGCGCCGTGTCGCAGGCGAACGTGCAGTATGCCGCCTACCCCACCGTGGCGAGTATGTTCGCAGACCAGGACCTGGCCACCGGGTCGATCACCGCGGTGGCCGGCGCCCGGCACGCCGGATCCCGGACCATCCCGGCAACCACGGAAAGGAACTGGAGGCCCCCGGCCGACCTGCCCGGACATGGCAGCATCTACAACGTGGCGATCCCCGGCAAAGTCTCGGGCTACCGGGCCGGCAAGGCCTACGTGTACCTGCCGCCGGCGTACCTGGCCGGGTCAGGGAACACCAACCTGCCGGTGCTGGTCATGATCCACGGCAAGCCGGGCGGACCGGGATCCTGGATTTCGTCCGGGGACCTGGCCGAAACCATGGACAGCTACGCCGCTGAGCACCACGGCCTCGCGCCGGTGGTCATCATGCCGGACCTGTCGATGGGCGGCGCCGCCAAGTGGCCGCTGTGCCTGGATTCGCAGGTGGCCAGGTCCGCCACCTACCTGGCCGTGGACGTGCCTGCGTGGGTCCGCACAACGCTGGGCGCCGGGACGGCGAACAGCAGGCAGTGGGGCATCGCAGGGCTGTCTTCGGGCGGGACCTGCACCATGCAGCTGGCGGCCAACTATCCGCAGGTCTATCCCCGTTTCCTGGACATGTCCGGTGAAACAGAACCATACGTCCATGGCGGCCGCACCAGGCTGCTGCGCGACTACTTCGCTGGCGACAAGACCGCCTTCAGCCGGCAGAACGCCCTCGATGTGTTGGCTGTGCGTAAGTTCCCGGGCACCGTGGGAAAATTCGTGGCTGGCGAATCGGATGCCAAGTACGGGGCGGAAATGCTGCCGGTCTATGCGGCGGCCAGGAAGGCGGGCATGGACGTCACCTTCGAGAAGGCCTCGGGCGGACACAACTGGCGGCTGTGGAGCGCCGCACTGGCCAGGGAAATGCCGTGGCTGATGCGGCAGCTGGGCCTGGCGTACTGACGGCAACCCGGTTCACATCTGTTTGAATCGCCGCCGGACCCGGGGGCGGCCATGCTCGAGGTTTGCCGGTCAGCCGCCGTCGAGCAGGGAGGCGATCACGCTGAGCGCCGACGACAGGGTCAGGTCCGAGGGTGCACCGTACCCAATGACCAGCCCGTTCAGCGCCGCTCCGTCCGCGCTGTAGTCGGCCAGCGAAGCGACGCGGATACCCCGTTCGGCCAACGCGGCAATGAGCGGACCGGCGGGTTGGGCAAACTGCACGATCACGTGCAGTCCGCCATCCAGACCGCCCAGCGTGACGCCCGGCAGCTGCCCGAGCTTTGCGAGGACCAACTGCCGCCGGTGAGCGTACTCACGGCGGGTCCGTGCAATATGCCGGGCCAGGCCGCCAGAGTCGATGAAGTACGCTAGAGCCTGCTGCTGGATGCCGGAGACAGGCGTGTCCAAGGCCGCCCGCGCCCGGCGCAGCCGCCCGCCCAGCACCCCGAAGGCGACGAGATAGCCGCATCGCAGCCACGGTGTCAGCACTTTCGAGAACGTCCCCACCAGCACGGTGACGCCTGCCGCGTCCAGCGACGCCATGGCCGGAAGCGGCATCCTGGCATGCCGGAACTCGCTGTCATAGTCGTCCTCAATGACGATGACGCCGTGCCCGGCTGCCCAGGCGAGCAGGTCGGCCCGTTCCTGGACACTCATGCGGCCGCCGAGCGGGTACTGATGGCTCGGGGTCGCCAGCACGGCATCGGGCAGCGGATCGAGTGCCTGCAGCCGGCCCGGATCCATTCCGTCCATGGTGGCGCCAACGCCCTGAATATCGACGCCGGCTGCCTGAAGCACCCGCCGGGCCGTCGGATAGCCCGGATCCTCGACGGCGATGCGCAGCGCCCGGCCTTCGGGCTTCAGCCCGATCGCCAGGAGCAGCAGTGCCTCGCTCGTCCCGGCCGTGACGATCACGTCGCTTGGCTGGCAGGCCAGCCCGCGGGCCCGGCGGAGATGGCCGGCGATAGCGCGCCGCAGCTCCGCGGTACCCGCCGCCGGAGGTAGCCAGGCCCGGTCGGATTCGTTGACGGCCCGCCGCCACGCCGCCTTCCAGGCCGCGTCGGCCAATCCCCGCGGGCTCGGATGCCCCGGCACCAGATCCGCCCACGGTTCGGCGGCCTCCCCCGGCGCCGGGCCGGCCGGGAGGGCCGCGGACGGACGGCGGTCACCGGCTGCCGCCGGGAACTCGAGGGACACAAGCGTGCCCCGGCGCGGGTGCGCCAGCAGGTAGCCCTCGCCAAGGAGCTGGTCGTAGGCAGTCACCACGGTACCCCTCGAGATGCCCAGGGTCCGGGCCAGTGCCCGGGTCGCGGGCAGGGCCTCGTCCCGCTTGATGGTCCCGTCGAGGATCGCCGTGCGCAGTGTCTGCGCGAGCTGGACCGTCAGCGGCACCGAACTGCTGCGGTCGAGCACTATCGGGAGTTCAGTTGCCACGGTGGTCCAATCATTTTTCGAAGATCTGGCCTTATCGTAAGTCCAGTGGCGCCTTCAGGATGGAATCATGAATTCGTTCAGTTTCCGAGGCCTGAGTGCCTTCCCCTTGACCCCGACGTCCGAGACCGGCATTGATGAACGCGCCGTGGCCGCCATGGTTGAGCGTGCCGTTCGGGCGGGCGTCGACTCCATTGGCGCGCTCGGCAGCACCGGTGGATACGCCTATCTCGACCGTGAACAGCGCCGGCGGGTCGCCCGGGTGGCGGTGAACGCCGCGTCGGGCACCCCGGTGATGGTCGGCGTCGGCGCGCTCCGCACCCAGCAGGTCCGGCAGTATGTCGACGAGGCCCAGGCGGAAGGCGCCGCCGCGGTGCTCCTGGCCCCGGTGTCGTACCAGCCGCTCACGGACGACGAGGTCTTCGGCCTGTACGAGGACATCTCCGCCGCCGCCTCCGTGCCGGTCTGCGTCTATGACAACCCGGCGACCACCGGCTTCAGCTTTAGTGACGAGCTCCACGCGGCGATCGCCGAACTACCGAACATCGCGGCGGTGAAGATCCCGCCATCCCCCGCCGAGCACGCAGAAGAACGGATCACGACGCTCCGGAACGCCCTGCGGCCCGGGACGGTCATCGGGGTGAGCGGTGACTGGTTCGCAGCGCCCGCGCTGATCGCCGGGGCGGATGCCTGGTTCAGCGTGGTCGCCGGCCTCTTCCCGGAAGTGGCGGTAGCCATCACCCAGGCCGCACTGAATGGCTCGGGTGCCGAGGCGACCCGGCTCTCGGCTGACCTGGAACCGCTGTGGACACTGTTCCGCCGACACGGCAGCCTGCGCGTCATGGCGACCGCCAGCGAACTGCTGGGCCTCACGGCCCGGCCCAGCCTTCCCCGGCCGCTGCGCGAACTGGACCAGGACGCCCGGCAGGCCGTGGCGGAAACCCTCGGCAGCCTCAGGCTGCAGTGATGGGCGGCCGCGGCGCGCCCCTGCCCCGCTACGTCGCCGCTGCCTCGCTCGCCCGGCTCGCGGACGGCGGCGGAATCATCGCGCTGATCCTGCTCGTCGCCGCCCAGGACGGCCCAACCCCTGCCGCCGCGGCACGCGGCGGCATGCTGGCCGCCTGCCTCACCGCACCGCACCTGCTGGGCCCGCTGGTCGCCAGGCGGGTCGACGTCGTCGCCGATGCCCGCCAGCCGATCGCGGCCGCGTGCATCTTGTACGCGCTCTGTTTCGCCACCGCGGTCCTGACCTTCGGACTCGTACCCTTCCCGGTCAGCGCAGCCCTGGTGGCGCTGACCGGAACCTGCGGGCCGCTGCTCACCGGCGGCCTAAGCAGCCGCCTGCCAGGTCTGGTGGCTTCCGGGCAGCGGGCCCAACGCCGGGCGCAAGGATGGGATGTGGCCACCTACGGCCTGGGTGGAACGGTCGGTCCCGCCGCCGTCGCCGCCGTCGCAGCCTCGGCCACACCCGCCACCGCCGCCCTGTGTCTGGCCGGCGCCGCCGCCGCCGCGGCCGGCGCCGTGCTTATGCTGCCGGCCGCCCCGGCCATCCCTGGCAGTGATCCAGGCCAGGTCCCCACGGCCCGGGCAACCATCCGGCTGATGCTGGCCAGCCCGGACCTGCGCCGTACCCTCATCTTCACCATGTCGGTCGCGTGCAGCGTCGCGTCCCTGCCGATCGCCGCCGTCGGCACCGCAGCCCGGCTGGGCCTCGAGCCGGCTGCGGCAGCGGCACTGGCTGCGGCCTACGGCCTCGGAAACCTCCTCGGCTCCGGCGCCGTCATGGTCTTCCCACTGCGCGGGGAACCCCGCCGCCTCATGCCGTCTTTCGCCGCGCTCATCGCGCTCGGCCTCGCCGCCACTGCTGCCAGCCCGCTCCTCGGCCTGAACATCGCCGCCTATTCGGCCACCGGAATCCTCAACGCCAGCTTCTTCGCGGCCACCCTGGCCGCCCGCAGCGAAAACGCACCCGGGCAGGCCAGAGGGCAGGTGTTCATCTGGGTTGCCGCGCTCAAGATCACCTCCGGCTCGATCGGCACGCTGCTCGCCGGCCTGCTCGCCAGCATGGATCCGCGGATCCCGTTGCTGGCAGGAGCAGCCGCCATCGCAGTGCTGTCCGTCGCCGCCGCGCGCCAGGACCGCGCGGGCACTGCCGCCCCCACAGCCTCGGGTCATCGGCCGGTCACTTCCCGACCGGGGAACTGAACTCCGGGACAAGGCGGGCGGCAGGTCCGGCCTTGCGGTCATCGTGGAGAGGCCGGCGTCGCCAGGGTTCGAGCGGCCCGCAAGACCAGCGAATCCGCTACATACGCCATTGCGGTGCCGCCGGCGTAGGCGATAAGGTCGGCCGCGCCGAAGGTTGTTCCGAGCAGCAGCCGGACTGGAGGCAGCCAGTTGCCGAGTTCAGCCGGAAGTCCCGTGAGCTGGAAGAACTCGATGGCAAAGCACACGGCAGCGGCGACCATCGCGACCAGCCTCGCGGGCTTCCGCGGAACCAAAAGCGCGACGACGACGTAAACCAGGACGGCATATAAGGCATCGCCGGCCGGGTTGGTCCATGCCGCAGTGCCGGCTGAGCGGACGGACAGACCAAGCACAATGGTGGCCAGCGCCATCATGCACAGGATCAGCCGCCTCGTCCTTGGTCGATCCGGGACCTCCGGCTTTTCAGGCATGGGGACTATTCTGTCAGCCCCTTGCTGGAACGGAGCGTTACATCGGTGCTCGTCGGTACAGCCGCGGGCTTCGCCGCATAACGCTGCTCCGGAGTCGGCCATTTCATGCCATATGCGCCTCACCGCAGTAGTCATCACAAATGATTGTCGGTACTATCTCATATGTGTATGGCGCAGGTCACACCATGCATGGTCTTCCTTCGGATCGTCCGGTGCCCGACCGCCGGGAAAGAGGCTCTACATCATGTCTGCTGTGCGCTACGACAACGTCACCTGCCAGTACCCGGGAGCGGAACGGCCGTCCGTGGCCGACATGGACCTGACCGTCGCCGACGGGGAATTCCTTGTCCTCGTCGGACCCTCCGGGTGTGGGAAGTCCACCACCCTGCGCATGCTCGCCGGGCTGGAGGATGTCACCGAAGGGAGGATCTTCATCGGCGAGAAGGACGTCACCCACGTCCCGTCAAGGGACCGGGACATCGCCATGGTCTTCCAGAACTATGCCCTGTACCCGCACATGACCGTCGCCGACAACATGGGATTCGCCTTGAAGATCGCGAAGGTCCCGCCCGAGGAGAGGCGCCGGCGGGTTGAGGAGGCGGCCAAGATCCTCGACCTTACCCAGTACCTGAACCGCAAACCCAAGGCCCTCTCCGGCGGCCAGCGCCAGCGCGTGGCCATGGGCCGGGCGATCGTGCGCTCTCCGCAGGTGTTCCTGATGGACGAGCCCCTGTCGAACCTGGACGCGAAGCTGCGTGTGCAGACCCGCACCCAGATCGCCTCGCTGACCCGTCGCCTGGGCGTGACCACCGTATATGTGACCCACGACCAGGTCGAGGCCATGACCATGGGCGACCGCGTGGCCGTGCTCAGGGACGGCATCCTCGAGCAGGTGGACACCCCGCGCAACCTCTATGACCGGCCCAACAGCGAATTCGTCGCCGGCTTCATTGGCTCCCCTGCGATGAATATCTTCCGTGCGGAGGTCCGTGAGGGCGCGGCAGTCTTCGGCACCTTGACCGTGGCCCTGACGAAGACGCAGCAGGAGGCCCTGACGGGCAACCGGATCTCCATCGGGATCCGCCCGGAGGACCTGCATCCGGCCCCCGAGGGACAGGGCCTGCCCATCATCGCCGACGTCGTCGAGGAACTGGGCGCGGACGCCTACGTCTACGGCCACCTTGCCCCGGTCACCGCGGCCAATACCGTGGTACTGGCCGACGCCACCGCGGGCGCCGAGCCGTCCCAGGAAGGTCCCGGGGTGCACGAGATTGTGGTCCGCACCGGTGGGCGTGTCCCGCCGCGGGCGGGTTCGACCTTCTGGGTGGCGCCGAATATGGACCATTTGCATCTGTTCAACAGCAGCACCGGCGCCCGCCTGCCCGACTGAGCGGAGCCAGGACCCGGTGAGGTTCTGGCTCGTCTCCCGGCAGTTAACGCAGTCCGGCCCGGCCGCCTTTGCGGGGACCGGGCCGGAGCGTCTTTCGAGGGAAGATCCTCGGAAAGAACGCGCTACTTGATCGCGCCCATGGACAGCCCGCGCACCAATTGTTTCTGGGCGATCCACCCGGCGATGATCACCGGTAGCGAGGCCAGTACGCTGGCCGCCGAGAGCTTGGCCAGGAAGAGTCCTTCACTGGTCATGTTGGACACAATCATCACGGGCACCGTCGCCGCATTGACAGCGGTGAGGATCAAGGCCAGGAAGAACTCGTTCCACGCGAAGATCACACACAACAGCGCGGTGGCGGCAACCCCCGGGGCAACCATCGGAAGCAGGATTCTCTGCATCGTAGTGAGCAGGCTGGCCCCGTCCATCTGCGCGGCCTCCAGCACCTCCCGCGGCACCTCCTGGAAGAACGAACGCATCATCCACACCGCCAGCGGCAGGTTCATTGCGGTGTACAGGAACACCAGGGTCCAGATGTTGTCAAGGACCCCGAGCCGGCCGGCTATCACGTAGATCGGCACGATCACGGCCACCACCGGCAGCATCCTGGTCGAGATGAAGAAGAACAGGACGTCCTGGGTCTTCTCCACCGGCCGGATGCTCACCGCATATGCGGCCGGGACGGCCAGCACCAGCACGAACAGCGTCGAGATCGCCGTGGCGATGATCGAGTTCAAAAAGTAGCTGCCGACGCCGGACGCCAGAACTTCGGAGTACTGGTCCAGGGTCGGGACAAAGAAGAACGTGGGTGGGTTCGAGGACGCATCCGCTTCCTGCTTGAAGGAACTCAGCACCATCCACAGCACTGGCAGGAAGAACACCAGGGCTACCAGCCAGGTGAACAGGGTCAGTACTCCCGAGCCGATCCGGCGCCGGCCCGGGCCGGCGGTGCGGGCGGAGCCGTTAGGGCCTGCGGCAGTCGAGGAGTCGGTGATAGGGGTTTCGGTGGCCATAGGATCACTGCTCCGTGCTCATGAAGCTCTTGAAGATAAGGCGCAGGGCAATGGTGGCGATAATGATGGTCGCCACCACAACGACCACACCCATGGCCGCCGCTTCACCGACGTCGAAACCGAGGAAGGCCCGTTGGTAGATGTAGTACGGCAGGTTCGCGCTTTGCGTACCCGGACCGCCGGCGGTCATCACATAAATCTGGTCGAAGGTGTTCACCACATAGATCGCGCCCAGGAGCACGCCGAGTTCAATGTAGCGGCGCAGATGCGGAAGGGTGAGGTAGAAGAACGTGTTCAGCGGGGACGCACCGTCCACTTGGGCGGCTTCGAGCACGTCCTTGGGCTGGCTCTGCAGGCCGGCCAGGACCAGGAGCATCATGAACGGCGTCCATTGCCACACCAAGGCGGTCAGGACCGAGAGGATTGGATACTGGGAAGTCCAGGCCACCGCCGGGATACCGAACAGTCCGATGAACCAGTTCACGAGGCCATAGGTGGGGTTGAACATCGAGATGGACCAAAGCACCCCGCTGACCACCGGCATGATCAGGAACGGGGTGATCAGCAGGGTCCGTACCACGCCCTGTCCAAGGAACTTCCGGTCCAGCAACAAGGCCAGCCCGATACCCAGCAGCATGGCGAACGCCACACAGCCCAGTGTGTAGAGGACACTGTTGACTGCTACCTGACGGAAGGTGCGGTCGGTGAAGATCGCCGCATAGTTCTGCAGGCCCACGAAGACGTCGGATGCCGGGTTAAGCAGGTTCCAGGACCTCAAGGAATACCAGATGGTAAGGAGGAACGGAATCTGGGTCAGGATGATCGTAAAGATCAGCGCCGGCAGCAGCGGCATGCGCCGCTGCCACTTGTCGCGGCGGGCGTAGGCGGCGTCCCCTGCGGCACGTGCCCCTGCGGTCGAAGTGCCGCCCGTGTTCACAATGGTTGCCATGTGGGTCACTTCCCATCTTCGCGTTGATAGACGGTTGCTACGTCCTCGGCATAGGCCTGCGATTGACGCAGGGCTTCCTCGACGCTGATCTGCCCCGCAATGGCTGCAGAAATCTGCTGGCCTACCCGGGTGCCCAGGTCCTGGAACTCCGGGATGGCCACGAATTGGATTCCCTGGTAGGGCACGGGGTGCACCATCGTATTCTCCTGGGTGGCCGCGTTCATCGCGGCGAGGGTGGGCCTGGCGTAGGCCTCGGAAATCTTGCGGTACTCAGGGATCTGGTAGGTGGAATAGCGGCTACCAGGCGGAACGCGCTCCCAGCCGATCTGGTTGCCGACCAGCTTGATGTAGTCCTTGTCCGTCATCCAGGAGACGAATTTCCACGCCGCATCCTTGTGCTCGCTCGTTGAAGGAATGGCGAGTGACCAGCTGTAAAGCCACCCCGAGGCCTTTGTATCCATCACCGGAGCCGGCGCGTACCCGTTCTTGCCGGCAACTTTGGACGACGCAGGGTCTTCGACCGAGGAGACCATGGCCGTGGCGTCGTACCACATGGCTGCCTGGCCCTGGCTATAGAGGGTAAGGCAGTCGCCGTAGCCCGCAGTGGCGGGGCCGGGCTCACCGTAGTTGCGGACCAAGTCCACATATTCGGTTACGGCCTGCTGGGTCTTGGGCGAGGTCAGAAGCGGATGCCACTGCTGGTTGAACCAGCCGCCGCCGTAGGTGTTCATCGCCGTGGTGAGCGGGGCCATGACCTCACCCCACCCGGCCAGGCCGCGGAGGCAGATTCCCGAGACGCCGTTGGCCGAGTCGTCCAGCCGGGCGGCCATTTCCTGCACCTGCGCCCAGGTCGGCCTAGCCGGCATGGTGATCCCGGCCTTTTCGAAGAGTTCCTTGTTGTAGACGAGGAAGGAGGATTCGCCATAGAACGGCACCGAGTACATATTCCCCTGATAGCTCAGGGCACTCTTGATGGAGGAGATGAAGTCCTGGTCGTCGTAACCTTGCGTCTGGTCGATGTAGGGCTGCAGGTTGGTGATCCACCCGTTGGCGGCCCACATCGACGTCTCGTAATTCGAGATCATGACGACGTCGAACTCGCCGCCGCCTGTGGCCACCGACGCGGTGATCTTGGCCCGGGCTTCGTTCTCGGGCAGTGAAACGAACCTCACGTCCACATCCGGATGCTCCGCCCGGAACTTCTCCTTCAGGGAGATCGCGTCCTGCATCTGCGGATTGGCCACGATGGCCACGGTGATCGGCTCGCCGCTCGCTTCCGGAGATCCGCAACCGGACAGGAGCAGGGCGGCTGCGGAAATCAGCGCCGTCCAGCGGGGAATCGTGCTGCGGACCGTCCGTGCCTGCGGCGCACGGGCTGGGTGCCGTCTAGGGATGCGCATCATGCTCCTGGCTGTTCTTGAGGGAAGGGAACCATCCCGGTGGGGAGACATTGATCGAGCTCACAAATGAGACAGGCAAAGCACTCGTTTGATGTGATGTTAGTCATATATACTCACATGAGCAAGATCCCGCCCCTCAAATGTGATGGTGATGACGAAGACAAGAGATGCCGCCCTTCCGGCGGGCCAGGCACGCAGCCAATTGTTGGCAGACATCGGTCGCGATCATTTCCTGAACGGCCGATCGAAAGTGCAGATCGCCGGGGACTATGGCCTGTCGCGTTTCCAGGTAGCCAACTTCATCCAGGAAGCCCTGGACCGGGGCATCGTGCGCATCAGCATCCATTTGCCCGACGCCGAGGCAGACGCCAGCCTGGCCGCGGCCTTGGGCATCACCCGCGTTGTGACCGTGGGAACCGGCACCGGCACGGCCAGCCGCGAGGACCTCGCCCGCGCGACGGCGGATGCCATCGTGCGCACCGTTGCCCCCGGGGACACTGTCGGGATCTCCTGGTCGCGTACGCTCCAGGCGACCATCCGCCAGCTTCCCGCGATGCCAACCTGTGCCTTCGTCCAATTGTCCGGGGCGATCGCGACCCAGGGGGATGCGGAAGGACCGCGGCTGCTGGCCGCCCTCCAGGCCCGGGCCGTCTGGCCATTGTGGGCCCCGCTGGTAGTCAATGACGCCGTCGCCCTGCGTTCAAGCCCGGAGATCCAGTCGACCCTCGAGCACGCCCATGGCCTCGATGTCGCGGTGATCGCCGTCGGACGTTGGAAGGAAGGGCTGTCGACGGTCTGGGACCGGGTCCCGCCCGCCAGCAGGAGCGCCGCCTCGCGAGCCGGGGCCGTGGCGGAAATATCCGGACGCCTGCTCGACGCCCAAGGGCAGGCAGTGGTTTCACCGGTGGAGAACATGATCGTCGCCGCCACCCTCGAACAGATGGCCGGCGCCCGGCATACGATCGCCGTTTCCCACGGGGCCGAGCGCGCCGCGGCGGTGCTGGCTGCAGTACGCGGCGGACTGGTTGACACGCTGGTGTGCGACCTGAGTCTCCACGAAGCGCTCGCAGACCTGATCGCCAAAGACTCCCCTGCCCCTGCGGAACGAGATGCTGGAGGCCACGTGCCATGAGCGGAACCTTCGTCGGCATTGATTCCTCGACCCAGTCCTGCAAAGTCACGGTGGTCGAAGCGGACTCCGGCGCAGTCCTTGCCTCCGGAGCCGCACCGCATCCGGACGGCACCTCCATTGATCCTGCGGTATGGATCCGCGCACTGCACCAGGCCTGGGCGGCCGCAGGCGTGCACGAGCGCGGCGACGTACTCGGGGTGGGGGTCTCCGCCCAGCAGCACGGAATGGTTGCGCTCGGCGGCGACGGCGAACCGGTCCATGAGGCACTGCTGTGGAACGACGTCCGCAGCGCCGGCCAGGCGGCGCGGATGGTGGCCGATCTCGGAGTCAGCGAATGGATGAAGGCCGTGAACGTCCTGCCCGTCCCGGCGATCACGCTGACCAAACTCGCCTGGCTGCGGGAGCATCGCCCCGAGGCGGCCACCCGCGTGCACCGCGTCCTGCTGCCCCATGACTGGTTGAACCTCCATTTGAGCGGGGCCTTCGCCACCGACCGTTCCGATGCTTCCGGCACCGGCTACTTCAGTGCCGTCACCGGCACCTACCGCCCGGATCTGCTGGACCGGTACTTCGGCGCCGTCCCGGAGCTGCCCGAGGTCCTGCGGCCCGGGGATCCCGCCGGCACCCTGTTGCCGGAGTGGACAGGCCGGACCGGGCGGGCCGTCCCGGTCTCGGCCGGGTGCGGGGACAATGCCGGTGCGGCACTGGGCCTGGACTTGGAGCCGGGCGACGTCGTGGTGTCCGTCGGGACCTCGGGCACCGTGTTCTGCCGTTCCGCGGAACCCGTGGTGGACCCGTCCGGGGTGACCGCCGGGTTCGCCGATGCCACCGGGGACCATCTGCCCCTGTTGTGCACCCTCAACGCCGCACGGATCCTGACCTCCACGGCCCAGCTGCTCTCGGTGGACCTCGGCCGCTTCACGGAGCTGTCCCTGGCGGGACCCTCGGATGCCGGCGGACTGACGATGCTCCCTTACTTCGACGGCGAACGTACCCCTAACCTGCCGGATGCCACCGGCCAGCTGGCCGGGCTGACGCGGACGTCCTTCACACCGGAGAACCTGGCCCGAGCCGCGGTGCTCGCGCTGGCCAATTCGCTGGCGGACTGTCTGGAGGTGCTGCGCAGCATCGGGGCGCCCGTGGTACGCATCCTGCTGATCGGCGGCGGCGCCAAGTCCGCAGCCCTGCGTGCCGTGCTGCCCGACACGTTCGGGATGCCGGTGGAAGTGCCGCAGGTCCAGGAGTACGTGGCCTTGGGCGCGGCACGGCAGGCGGCCTGGGCAGCGACGGGAGAGCAGCCCAAGTGGGGACGGCGCATCGAGGCCGTCCTCGAACCCGGCGGCGATCCAGGGGTGGAGGCCTACCGTGTCCGGTACCAGCAGCTGCGCTCAAGGCTGGTACAAGACTCCGGCTCAGCCGATCAATGACTCAATCGTGGCCCGGGCGCCGCGCTCGTGAAAGGACTCCAGGGCGCGCAGGTAGGGTTCAGTGAATTCCGGGTGGTCCGCCAGATCAGCGAACAGATCCCGGTCCCGCACGAACGCCAAGGGGTCCCCGGAAAGCTGCCGGGCCGCCGCCGCCATGACCTGGTCCCTGCGCTGGTCCACCACGTCTATCGGCGCTCCCTGCTCGTCCGCGCCTTCGGCGTAACGCGCCCAAGAGGCCACGATCGCCGCGGAGACGTCGACCGGCCGTTCCGCCGCAAGGTTTTCGCGAATGACCGGAACGAGCCATTTGGGAATCCGGTCGGATGACTCGGCGCACAACCGGGCCAGGGTGTCCCGCACGGCGGGATTGGCGAACCGCTCGATCAACTGGTGCCTGTAACCCTCCAGGTCGATTCCCGGTACCGGCTTCAGCGTGGGCGTTGCCTCGCGGTCCATGTATTTGAGTAGATATTGGACGAAAGTCGGGTCCGAACAGACCTCATGGGCATAGCGATAGCCCGCCAGGTATCCCGGATAGCACAACGCCTGATGGCTCGCATTGAGCAGCCGCAGCTTCATGAGCTCATACGGTTCCACCTCATCAACAAGCTGGACCCCGGCCTCTTCCCACGGCGGCCGGCCCGGGGCACCGCCCACGAAGCGGTCCTCGAGCACCCACTGGGCAAACGGCTCGCAGACCACCGGCCAACGGTCCTCGACCCCGTAGTCCTCCGCCAGCCGCCGCCTGTCTTCCTCGGCGGTGACCGGTGTAATACGGTCCACCATGCTGTTGGGAAACGGGACGTTGCTGTCCATCCAGTCGGCCAGGCCTTTATCGCGCAGCGCGGCATAGGCGGTGAACTGACGCCGGGCCACGTCCCCGTTGCCTTGGATGTTGTCGCAGGACATGACGGTGAACGGCGGCAGATCCCGTTCGCGCCGGCGGTGCAGCGCCTCGGCAACGAGCCCGAACACGGTGCGCGGCCCCGCCGCTGTTTCCCCGCGTGCGGCGGCCGCAGCGGCCTCCAGGTCATGGACCACGTCCGCCGTCGTGGCGTCGAACTCGCCTGTCGCCTGATTGAAGTTGTAGCCGCCCTCCGTGATGGTCAGCGAGACTATCCTGACGGACGGGTCCGCAAGGCGCTCGACGGCGGTCTGCGGGTCATCCGGGGCGTGGACGAAATCGACGATCGAGCCGACCACCCGGGCATTCGTGGAACCGTCGGGGTGCTTCACCACGAGGGTGTAAAGATAATCCTGAGCGGCGAGGGCCTCTTTCATGCGCCGGTCCCCCGGCAGCACCCCCATCCCGCAAATGCCCCAGTCCAGAGCCCGGCCCTGCTGCATGAGCTGATCAAGATACATGGCCTGGTGGGCCCGGTGGAAACCGCCCACCCCGATATGCACGATCCCCACGCCTACGGCAGAGCGGTCATAGTCCGGGGTGGGGAGCCTGAGCTTCGGTAGGGCGGATGCCGACAGCGACAGGACTTCGGAAAATGGGGCATCGGTCGTCATAGCACTCTCCTGCACCGGTGGTGAAGCAGCTCACAGCTTAGTCCTGCGGGAAATTGTCACATGTGGGTCTGAATTTACTCAATTGTTGTGCGCCGTCGAGGCGTCCGCAGAGCCCTGTTGGGCAGCGACAGCCGTCCCCCCGACCGGCGGCTTATCCATCGCCCCTGGCTGCCGATAGTAGCCATTAGCAGCACTGGCACGGGTGGTTCACCTCAGCAGGCCCGACCGGCAGTACCCAGAACGGATCAAACTTCATGAAGATTCCCTTCCGCGCGCTCTTTGCCACAGCCATCGGGGCCGCCCTGCTCGCCTCAGCCCTGGCGGCGGGCACTCCTGCCCCGGCGGCGACACCGCGCAGCGCAACCTACCAGACTTACACCGCCCCCAACGGTGTCTCCGGCAAGTACCACATCTACGCCAAGAGCATCGATTTCTCGAAGCCGGTCGGCGTCCTGTTCGTCTTCCACGGTGACTACAGCCGCCCGGCGCAGTCCTACATACACCAGCCCAGCGGGTCCGTGATGACGAAGATGGCCGCCGAGGCAGCCCAAAAGAACATGATCACGGTCCCGGTCATCACCCCGGACACCAAGGGCGGGATCACCTGGTGGGAGGACAGGAACCGCAACGGCGACTATTTCCGCTCCCTGGCGGCGATGCTGATCTCCAAATACAAGCTCGATGCCCGCCGCATCTGGTTCCACGGGTACTCCGGCGGTGCCGAATTCATCACTTTCGAGGTCCTCGCCGACCGACAGGGCTGGATCAAGGGCGGCGGGGCCACCATCGTAGGCGGTGGAGGCTACGTAGGCATGCAGACCGAGCCTCCCGCGGCTGTGAAGCGAATGAAGCTCCATTGGATCGCCGGCAGCCGTGACGGCAAGGGCGGCACCACCCTGAAAACCTGGTCGGCTTTGGGCACCGCCCAACGTGCCCAGAAGGTCTATCAGGGGCTGGGCTTCGCCAGCACGAAAATGACCGTCCTGCCGGGCATCACCCACTACACCTACGATATGCCGGCCCTGCTGGCCAACGACCTGAAGGCGATGCCGGCCGCCGTGGCAGCGCCCCAAGCCCGGGCCGGCGACGTCGCGGCCGTGGCCCCGGACGGCAGGCTGTATATCTACCCATCCGCCAGGGGCAGGGACCTGTACAAGCGCACCTATGTTTCCGCCGGCTGGGGCACGGCGCTGACTGTCGAGATCGCCGACTGGAACTTGGACGGCCTGCAGGATCTGGTCGCCAACTGGAAGGACGGCAGGCTCACCGTCGACTACGGGCAGAAGCGCGGTGGCTTCAAGCGCAGCACCCTTGGCTCCCGCGGGTGGCAGAACAACGCCATCATCGTCACCCGGTGGAAGGCTGCCGACAGGCACCCGGGCATCGTCGTCAGGAACCGCGACGGCAAGCTGTACTCCTACGCGAATCGCACCGGCGGCAAGCCCGACCCCCGGCAGCGGTTCAGCTCCTCCAACTGGAAGGGCAAGGCACTCATGGCCCTGGACTTCGATCAGGACGGGAAAATGGACCTGATCGCCAGGACTTCGGCCGGCCAGCTGAAGCTCTATCGCTCCAACGGCACCGGCCGGCTCATCCGCGAGAGCCGCAAAGTCGTCGCCAAGTCGGGCTGGAACAACATGACGCACCTGTCTGCCGCAGAAGGGCATCTGGCCCCCGGAGCCCCCGGCTTCCTGGCCCGCGACAAAAAGGGCAACCTGCACTTCTACCCGGTCTCCTCGAAGAAGGTCCAGCAGCGCATCACCGTGGGGGTCGGCGGCTGGGACTCCCTGAAGATCGGCTCGTAGCACCCGCCGGGTTCGACGGCGAGCGCACCATCGTCGGTGAAAGGCAACTTTCGCCGTACAGCAGTAAGGGGTTGGGGGAACACTGCCCCAACCCCTTACTCGATCTACCGCAAGTGCCGGAATCCTGCTGACAGCTTCCGCCGGACTCTGACGGGCTTAATGCCGGGAACCCTCTTACAGTCCGGCTACCGGGCTGACCGTGAACACGTTGGGCCCGCTGCGGGTGACCTTGATGTGTTCCGCCGGCAGGTTGGCCCTGGTGGAAACCTGGGCAATCGCCGCCTCCAGCGTGTGGTCGATGGTGGAGTGGTCCCAGATCTTGAGGGTGATCGAGTGCGATTCAATGCTCATGCGCCGTTGCTTCCTTTGATTGCTTCCCGGCCACCTCGTCGCTGAGGCAGCGCCATCGACTATAACCGACCGCACAATCGCAGCGGAATTTAGTGTGATGCACCACACAACACAGTCCGGCCTTACGGCCGATGCCACTCCCCCCACCAGGGGCGATCCATCCAGTGCCGCTTATGGCCGCCGGCCGGGCGGTCCTGCTCCGGAACCGCTCGTTCCTCCGGGGTGTCCACCGCTGGGTCACTGGGGACGGCTGTTGTTTCCGACTCGGGCCGATCCCCGGGAGCGCCTGCTTCACTTTGTGGTGCCGGTTCGGCGGGCGCGGCCGCCTTGCTGGACACGGTCCGTTCAGCCGGCGCAACTTCTCCAGGCACCGCTCGTTCGACGGCGGCGGCCGGTCCGCTTGTGACGGCACCTGTAGGTTCGGCCGCCTCAGCCGCGGCCGCAGTCGCCGGCGCAGCTGCCTTCTTGGCTGCGGTAGCTACGGGTGCAGCCGCCCCGGTGGCAGCGGAAGCTGCTTGGCTGACGGCGCCATTGGCAGCCTCAGCGGCCCCCTCAGCGGCCACCCCTGCTTCCCGGACCGCGCCAGCCGCAGGTACAGCCCTCGTCTTGGACCCGGACGCTGCCAAGACAGTCCTTTCCACCAAGGTGGCAGATTCCGCAGGAGCCAATGGACCGGAATATGGCTGGGACCCTTGGGCGTGGCGGGAATCCGCATCGCCGGAAACCGTGGAACGGCCAAACTCGGGCGCCCCGTCATCAACGGCAGCAACAGCCGAGGAGGACGCCGCGGATGCCTGGAGGTCGGACCGCCCTGTGGCCACGTCCTGGGAATCCGCCTGCACAATGGGAAGCGCCCCGGTCACAGCCAGACCGGTAGCGGCTGCCGTCAGGCCGGCGAACGCGCCGATGCGGCGGAGGCGGACAGCGGATGGCGAATCGGCGCGCCGCCGGCCACGGCCGCGGCCGGCGTCGCCGACTTGCACTGAACCGCTGGAATCTGCGCGTCGGCGTCCATGGGCTGGGGGCATCCTCATGGGAGTCCTCTCTACACGCCTGCGAAGTTAGCTGTCGGATTCGAGAGAGAGTACATCCCGGCGCGGCCAGCAGGCAGCGGAACACTGCAGGAAGCTGGCCACACTTCACCCCAAGGCGCCAATGGCGCCAGCGATGGTTCCTCCACCCCTGTCTGTGAAATTGAACGGTCAGGTACGCTGACAGGGCTCGGCGTGCGGACCCGGCCATACCTTGATGTGCGGCATGGCGCAATCAAACGTATCGGCCCAGCGGGAATCGTTACAAATTCGAGACCTGTGGTGCTGCTCACATCCTTGAGGACATGACGTAGGGGCCGGGCGCGGGCACCCGGGCTGCTGCGGATCGTCTTCGACCTGTCCGAGCCATTAGCGGTGTTGCGGCTTCACTCCGGTGAAAACGCGTTCCGCAACGCCTCCTCCGCTTCACGGCTCAAATTCGTCTCGAGGAGCTCTGCCTTCGTACCGGCGAAGGGCTCCTTAACCCTGTCCATCACGGCTTCGGTCGTCAGGAGGAACAACGCCGACGTACCCGGCGTAACCTTCTCACGAACGCGTTTGATGAAGGAGTCGTCGATACCCACGTCGGCAAGGGAACCTGCCAGCCCGCCGACAGCAGCACCCACGGCGGCCCCCAGCAGCGGAATAAAGAACAGCAGGCCGAACAGGAAGCCCCAGAACGTTCCGCCCAAGGCCCCGGCACCGGCCAGATTATTCAGCTGACGAGTCTTGGGCTTCTTTTTGCCGGCCGGCCAGGACACAACTGCGGCGTCGTGGATCTGGATGAGCCCTTTGGTTTGCAGGTCCAGCAAGACCCTTTCTGCCTGCTCGGCCCCGGTTTCGTCTTCGAATTTCCACACTGAGAGAGTTGCCACGGATGTTCCTTTCCTCGTCTGTCCACGGCGTGCCAGCCTGCCTCAATCCTGTGCCAGCCAGCTGCTGATGCGTATCACCCGAAGAGGGTGAGACCAAAGGTGGGGTGGCCCGCGCGTCCTTGACGGGCCGCGGCCTGGCCGCCCGCCGCCGCGGCCCTGGATGGGGGTAGGATCCACACTGACCCGGCCAGCAGAAGGGAACATGCCATGGCATATATCTTCATCACTGGTTCCGCCGACGGGCTCGGCCGCGCCGCCGCACGCACCCTCATGGACGAGGGCCACGACGTCGTCCTCCATGCCCGGAC
Source organism: Arthrobacter hankyongi (assembly GCF_022012395.1). Lineage (GTDB taxonomy): Bacteria > Actinomycetota > Actinomycetes > Actinomycetales > Micrococcaceae > Crystallibacter > Crystallibacter hankyongi. The sequence goes on along the minus strand of NZ_JAKLTQ010000016.1, from coordinate 16,315 downwards.
ACCTGGGCGCGCCGCCGACCTCGCCGACCTCGCCGCCCACGCGGCGGGCATCGTCACCGGCGACCTGGGCAGCGCTGATGAAACCCGCGCGCTGGCCAGCCAGGTGAACGGCATTGGCCGCATGGACGCCGTCATCCACAACGCCGGCATCTTCCTGGAGCCGACGCGGGCCACGACGCCCGAGGGGCACGCACGGACCCTGGCCGTGAACACCCTGGCCCCCTACCTGCTTACCGCACTGATGGACCGCCCTGAGCGCCTGATCTACCTCAGCAGCGGAATGCACCGGGGAGCCGGCGACTCACTGGATGACATGGACTGGACCGCGCGACGCTGGAATCCCAGCCAGGCGTACTCCGAGAGCAAGCTCTACGTCACCACGCTTGCCCTCGCGCTCGCGCACCGCTGGCCGCACGTGCTCGTCCACGCCGTGGACCCGGGCTGGGTGCCCACTAAAATGGGCGGCCCCGGCGCGCCGGACGACCTGGAACTAGGGCACCTCACGCAGACGTGGCTCGCCGTCAGCAAAGAGCCGGCCGCCATGGTCAGCGGCGGGTATTGGCACCATCGGCAGCGGCACATACCCGCCCCGGAAGCCCTCGATCCCGGGTTCCAGGACCGGCTCCTGCACCGGCTCGCGGAACTGACCGGCGTCGAAGCGTCCTGATCCGACGCTCCGCAACGCTCAGCGCGACGGTTCGAGCACCATTGCCGAGCCGCCCCCGCGCCTCACGGGCTCTGCCGCGGCGACCATGCTTCCGTCGGACCTGAATTCGATGGCCGTCGCTGCGCCGATCTCTGCCGCGGAGCTGAACGCGTCCCCCGACGGCGTGAGCTTGTGGCCGTACGGTTCCAGCCCGCTGCCGTACACCGCGATGAACGCCGGTTCGGCCGTCACGCTTTCGGTGTTTCGTTGCGCCGCACGCGGCGCCGCGATTGCGTGCGAAATATCCATCCCCAGGTCCACCCGGTTCAGGATTGTCTGCAGGACGGTGGTGATGATTGTCGAGCCGCCGGGCGAACCGAGCGCGAGGAAGGGTTTGCCGTCTTCGAGGATGATGGTCGGCGACATGGAGGAGCGGGGGCGCTTCCCCGGGTCGATCCGGTTTGGGTCGGCCGGGTCATACACGGTCGAGAAGTCGGTCAGCTCGTTGTTGAGCAGGAACCCCCGGCCCGGCACGACCATGCCGGAGCCGCCGGTCTGCTCGATCGTGAGCGTGTACTCGGCGACGTTTCCCCACTTGTCCGCGACCGTCAGATTGGTCGTCGAGACGTTCTCGGTGTCCTTCTCGCCGGACGGCGCCGCGGCGGCAGCCGGGCACACGCCGTCGTACGCGGATACATCCCCGGGTGCGACGGGCTTGGCTGCCGCCCGCTGCGGATCGATCCGGCACGCGCGTTCCTTGCCGAACAGCGGGTCCGTGAGGGAGGCGGTGGGGACCTGGACAAAGGCCGGGTCGCCCACGTACTTGCCGCGGTCGGCGAACGCGAGCGCGCTGGCCTCGAGGTAGTGGTGCAGGGCGCGGGGCGTGGACATCTCGGAAAGATTGACCGTGTCCAGGATGTTCAGCGCCTCGCCGACTGTGGTTCCCCCACTGCTCGACGGCGCCATGCCATAGACATCCAGCCCACGGTAGTCCACGTGCGCAGGCGCCTGATCCAGGGCCCGGTAGGCGGCAAGGTCCGCCGTCGTCATGCCGCCGGCCGGGACGGGCAGGGTCGTGCCGGCTGCCTTCGGCGGCTCCTGGACGGTGGCCGCGATCTCCGCCGCGAGCGGCCCGCGGTAGAAGGCCTGTGTGCCCTCCTTGGCGAGGAGCCGGTACGTCTTGGCAAGGTCGGGGTTCCGGAAGGTGCTGCCGACGGCGGGCGCGTCACCGCCCGGCAGGAAGAGGCTGCTCGTCGAGGTGAACGCCGCGAAGCGGAGCTGGTTGTCGAGGGTCTGCTGGCGGAACGTCTCATCGACCACGAAACCGCTGGTCGCGACGTTGATGGCAGGCTCGAGGGCATCGCCGAGGCTCAACGTTCCCCAACGGTCCAGCGCGCGCTCCCATGTGGCCGGCGTGCCGGGCACGCCTACGGAGACGCCGCTGGTGACCAGCTCCGGCGTGAAGCGGTACGGCTTGCCGGTCGCCGGGTCGATGAACGCGTCATGCGGCATCGCTGCCGGTGCGGTCTCTCGGCCGTCGATGGTGCCGACCTGACGGGTCTTCGCGTTGTAGAACACGAAGTAGCCCCCGCCACCGATCCCGGCACTGTACGGCTCGGTCACGCCCAGGGTGGCGGCCGCTGCGACGGCGGCGTCGGCCGCGTTGCCGCCCTGGCGGAGGACTTCAATCGCCGCTGCGGATGCTTCCGGGTCCACGGTACTTACCGCGCCGCCGTACCCCATGGCGATCGGGGCCTTGACGGGCTGCCGCTGGGCAGCGACCGCGGGGCTGACGACGGCGCCGCTGGTCAGACTCATAGCCAGAGCCGCCGTCATGGCAGCGAGCCGGCGTCCCATATGTGGCATGGTCACTCCGGGGTGAGGGTACGGATTGCCGATGCGGGCCACGCTACTCCCCGCAGTACGGGCACTCAATACTGCCGAGCCCTACCAAGAGAACTGAACCGCCAATCAACCTCGGGTCGCACACCGGACCTGACCTGCAGAGGGTGTCTCTATGCGGAGGCTATTGCGCCGGAGGCAGCTTGGCCTGCTCCACCAGTTCGGTCATCCACGGCCGGTGCCCGCGGCGGAACACCATGCCCTCGGGCAGTCCCTGGACGGAGGCGGTGGAACCGGAAATGTCGATGGTGATCCGGCCACTGGCCATGGGCGCATTGGTGATGTGCAGGTCGCCGTAGGACTCCGGCAGCACCGGGTCCAGCCACATCCCGCCAAGGGACACGTGCGCGTCGTAGCGCATCAGGCTTGTCACCAGCAGGATCGGCGCGGCCGCGGCCCAAGCCTGCGGCGAACACGCCGTCGGATACGGCACCGGCTGGCCGAACCGTTCCCGGTCAAAGCCGCAGAAGAGCTCGGGCAGCCGGCCCTCCGAATACTCGGCGGCCTCCAGCAGGGCCGTGGTGATCCGCTGCGCCTGCTCCACGAAGCCGTAGCGCACCAGACCGGCTGCAATAATGGCGTTGTCATGGGGCCAGACCGAGCCGTTGTGGTAGCTGACCGGGTTGTAGGCTCCCATGTCGGAAGCCAGGGTGCGCACGCCCCAGCCGCTGAACATCTGAGGGGACATGAGCTTCTCGGCCACCAGCGGCGCCTTGTCGTCGTCCACCAGACCGAACCAGAGGCAGTGGCCCATGTTGGAGGCGCAGGCGTCCACCGGGCGCTTGTCCCTGTCCAGGGCGATGGCGTAGTAGCCCTTCTCGGGTAGCCAGAACTGCTCGTTGAACCGCCGCTTCAGCCGCGCCGCGCGCTCCGCCAGCCGGGCGGCCAGGGGCGCATCGCCGGCGTCGTAGGCCATCCAGGCCCGGGCCATGTAGGCAGCGTAGACATAGGCCTGCACCTCGCACAGCGCGATCGGCGGCTCGGCCAGGGTGCCGTCGGCGAAGTTGATCCCGTCCCAGGAGTCCTTCCAGCCCTGGTTGATCAGCCCCTGGTCGTTCAGCCGCCCGTACTCGACGAAGCCGTCGCCGTCGCGGTCCCCGTAGTTCTCGATCCAGTCCAGCGCCCGGTCCGCGTGCGGCAGCAGGGCAGCAATGGTCTCCCTGGCGAACCCCCAGCGGCTGACGGCCCCGAGCACGCTCACGAACAGCGGCGTCGCATCGATGCTGCCGTAGTAGGCGGACCTGCCGCCCAGGGACAGCCCGCTGGAGACACCGAGCCGGACCTCGTGCAGGATCTTGCCCGGCTCCTCCTCGCTGGCAGGATCCACCACCCTGCCCTGCCGCTCGGCCAGGGTCTGCAGCGTGCCCAGGGCCAGCGACGGGTCCACCGGCAGCGCCATCTCCGAGGCACAGAGCGAGTCCCGGCCGAACAGGGTCATGAACCAGGGCGCCCCGGCGGCCACCACCACCCGCTCCGGATGGTCCGGGTCCTCGATCCGCAGCGCGCCCAGGTCGTCATAGCTGCGCCGCAGGGTCCGCTCGATCGAACGGTTGCCCATCTGCACGACCGGGATCCTGGCCACCCACTCCTGCCGCCGCCTGTCGCTCGGGGAGAACCCGCCTGCCTCCGGGTGCTCGAACGGCGCTGCGGGGCTTGTGCCGTCGACGGCGGGAACGACTCTGAGCGCGGTGGCCCAGTGCCCGTGCGGCGGGATCCGGACCCGGTACGTCAGGGCCTCCGGCGTGACGTCGGCACCTTTGGCCGTAACGACGACGCTCTTGCGCACGTCCTGCCAGGCCCCCCGGATGGTCAACGTCCCGTCCCCGGGCTGCCGGGTCTCGTCCCACTGCCGCTGGATCCGGGCGTCCTTCACCTCGAACAGGTCCGCGAAGTCCGCTTCGACGCTGAGCGAGACCACACACTCGACCGGCTCCAGCGAGTAGTTCCGGACCGTGATCCGCTCCAGGATGCCGGCGCCCACCTCGCGCAGCCGCTCCACGACCAGCGGGCTGTCGGCATAACCGTCCGCACGGACCACCCTGCCTGCGAACAGCGCCCGGTACGGCTCCTTGGTTTCCGCCGCCAACGGCTCCAGCGGCTGGCCATTGACGCTCAGGCTCCAGCCGGACAGGATCCGCGTGTCCTCGAAAAAGACCCCGTGCGGCAACTCGGGATGAATGTCCCCGTTCGGCAGGGAGATACAGAAGGACGAACCTTCCACCAACGTGACCGTCCCGGCCCCCAGCGGCCCGGCCGCCGTATCGGCATTCCATCCAGCCATGTCCGGCTCCTCCACGCGGATTGGCACGGTACGGCAGCGCGCCGGTCCCCGGTCCGGGTGGCCGCGGCCACCGCCGTCGTTCTATTCGACGCTACGCCCGTCGGCTCCCCGCGGCCAGAGCCGACGGATCCGGAATCCTGACCTGCGCACCTTGGGCGGGGCCCTATTTCGAAGACCATGACGTAGCCTGGCCAGATCAGCGACGGCAAGACGTGTCCATTTCGAGGCAGACAGCAATAGATTTGCCCCTGCCCTGAACGTTGCTGCCGGCGCTCCAAACCACCAGCTGCCGAATGGTAGGAACTGAACCGCCACTGTCCCATTGGATTGCGGCGAAGGCTGCTCGTTCTGCTCCGGGCCGGAGAGGCAAACTGCTGCTGGTCCCCTGAGAACGGCAGCCAGTGACGGCGCAACTCGCCGGGTGCAGATTCGGCCCGGTGGCGGAAGGCCGGCACTGCCGAAGCGTCCGGGTGGAGCGTACGCTGGGCCGCATACTGCGTTGCAGCGATCGAGAGCAGGCTCCGCATGGTGACGGCGACGACGATACTGGCGATCATCATTGTCTGGAGCGCCTTCTCCAAGCCGCTTGACCGCCGTGGCATCACCTCGGCCCTGTTCCTGACCGCTGCGGGATTCGCCGTCGGCGCATCGACACTCGGCCTGTTCGACATCGCGCTGGAGGCCGAGGTGGTCGAGCACGTGGCGGAGTTCGCGCTCGTGCTGCTGCTCTTCAGTGATGCCACCCGGCTCGATCTTCGCTCACTCCGCCACGAACTGGGCTGGCCACGCCGCCTGCTGCTGATCGGCCTGCCGCTCACGATGCTCGCCGGGGCCGGGATCGGAGCCCTCGTCTTCCCGGGCATGGCGCTCGCGTCCGCAGCCCTGCTGGCCACCATGCTGGCTCCGACCGATGCGGCCCTGGGCCGGAAGGTCGTCGCCGACACTGCCGTGCCGGCCCGCGTGCGGCAAGCCCTGGACGTGGAGAGCGGCCTGAACGACGGCCTCGCCGTACCCTTCTTCCTCGTCGCACTCGAGATCGCCAACGCCGAACTGACGACCGGCGTCACCCAGGCTGTCATCAGCAACATGGCCGCCCAGATCGGCTGGGGACTCACCGGCGGACTGATGGCGGGCATCCTGGGCGGGCTGCTGTTCCGCGCCGCCAACCGGCATGCGTGGATGAGCCCCGACTGGCGGCAGGTGATAACGATGGCCGTGGCACTGCTGGCCTACGCCCTGGCACTGACACTCGGCGGCAGCGGCTTCATCGCCGCCTTCGTCGCCGGCATCGCGTTCGGCCGGGCCTCGGACGCACGCGGTTCGGAGGTCACCCTGTTCGCCGAGGAGTCGGGCGACTTCCTGGCCGCCGTGACCTGGATCGGGTTCGGAGCGCTGGCCTTGACCTGGGCCGTCCCGCTCATCACCTGGCAGGTGATCCTCTATGCGGTGCTGAGCCTGACAGTAGTACGCATGGTTCCCGTGGCTATCGCCTTCGCCGGCCAGCGCGTGAAGGCCCCGACGACGGCGTTCATCGGCTGGTTCGGCCCGCGCGGCCTCGCCTCACTCGTGTTCGCGCTGCTCGCCTTCGAGCGCGGCGTCCCCGACGGCGAGGCCGTGTTCACAACCGCCGCCGTAACCGTAGCCCTCAGCGTCATCCTGCACGGACTGACTTCGGTCCCGCTGGTCGCCGCCTACCACCGCTGGTACGAAGCCCACACGGCCGGGCATCCGGCGGCGGCCGAGGCCACGCCGGCGACCATGCCCCGCCGGCGGCACCAATTCCCCGTCATCGGCACCATCGGACGCCATCGCGGCGGCACGGCGGACTGAGCCGGTCCGGGGGCACAGTTCCCCGAAGTTCCGGGGAACTGTGCCCCCGGCTGAGATCATGCGCCCAGATGCGCCAGTTCCTCTCCCATCGCCCGCGCGAAGATTGCTCCGGGCACGTTCTCCGCGTCGAAATGGATGCCGCAGCGTAGCCGGCCGGCGTAGGAGACTGCCGCGACGCCGAGCCGGACGTTGGCAGCGAGCACGGCGACCGGCCAGAGCGCAACAACCGGGGCACCCGCGAGGCGAAAGCCGCCTGCCGGGCCCGGCACATTGGTGACGAACCCGGCGACAAGATGCTGCCGCCGACCGACACGTTCCATGATGCGTGCGCCGATCGGCCCGCGCATGAATTCGAGCGTTCCCTGCTCCCTGGCCCGGGCCTTCTCCTCCCGGGTCTGCTCCGCAATGAGCCGGACACGGACGTCAGGCTCGACGTCGCCGAGGGGCAGCCGCACAAGCATGACCCCGACCTGATTCCCCGCTGTCCCGCGGCGCAGCAGCGCGACCGGCACCGAGACAGGCAGCCGGGCGGGAATCCGCTCGCCTGCGGCGGACAGCACCGCCCGGTAGCCCGCCGCCACTGCAGCCAGCAGGGCATCGTTGACCGTGGCACCCAACGGCCGGACATGCCCCTCGAGCGCGGCGAGGCCGGCGTCCAGGAAGACGACCCCGCGATGCAAACCCAGCTCACCGAGCAGCACCGTGGGGCCAACCTCACGACCGCTGAGGGTTATCCGGATGCGGCGCAATCCGTAACGGATCCGCCCCAGGACATGCCGCACGTCGCGGGGCCGGGCTTTCGGCGCCGCGTGGACAGCAGGCACCTCCGTTGGCGTCCCCCGCGATACCACGGGGTCGAAGAGCCGCTGGATGATCCCGGCCGCCGCCATCCCATCCGCGACCGCATGGTGGATGCGCAGCACGACCCCAACCGCTCCCACGGCCGCACCCGGCACCACCAGAATCTGCCAGAGCGGGCGATCCAGTCCCAGCGGCACATTCATCAGCTCCCCGCACATCTCCTCGAAGCCGGCGAGTCCGTCGACGGCTCCGGCGAGCCGGATGTGGTGGCCGAGGTCGGGCTGCACCTCGACCCAGCGGTGCCGGCGGCCCGCGGCGACAGCCACCTTCCGGAGCTGTGGCAGCGTCGTGATCCGCCCGCGAAGGCAGGCGCGCAGGGCGGTCAGGTCCGGGCTACCATCGGGACCGACGAAACCGCCCGGCGCCAGCAGACCGGCCACCAGGAACACGTTGACCTGGCCGGCGTGGTCGAGCACCAGATTCGCCTCATCGACCGCCGCGAGCCGGCGCGCCTCCGGGAGCATGCCCACAGGGTAGCAGCCGGTCCCGCCGGCCGGTGAGGTCCGGCCAGGTCCCCGGCCCGGGTGGCCGCCCCGCCGCGGGTGCGGGGCAGGCTGCCCGGGGCCGGGATGCGCTCGCGCCCGTGCCGCTCGGTGGACTCGATGATCCGCGCCATCGTGGCCAGGGTCTCGACCGGATAGAGCTGGTTACGGCCTTGACACCGATTGGGCGCTCTCGAGGGTGAGGCTGTCCCCGTCACGGGGCTGGATCCGCCTCGCCCTCACCACACCGACGACGAAAACGGCGGCGACGGACAGTAGGAGAACGGCCGATAGTTCGTTTGTCCCACCCACGAGGGTATTGAAATTCAGAATGATCACCGTGAGGGTCGCACCCATGGCTGCGAGGGAAAGTGCGGGCGCAACCAAGGAGTTGAACAGGTTGGCATCGTCCGCCTTGTTCCGCCGGAAGTAGACCAGGACGGACAGCGACACGAGCAGGTAGGCGGCCAGCAGTCCGATGACCGCAATCCCGCCGCACCAGCCGAAAACGACGGCAATCGGGTCTGCCTGCAAGAGGGCGAATACGGCAATGATGCCGGCGGCCCCGGCCGTCTGGGCCACGGAGGCCACGACAGGCGCCCCGGATTTCGGATGGACGCGGCCCAGCGGGTTCGGCAGGACTCCGCCGCGTCCCAGGGCAAAGAGGTAGCGCGCGATTCCATTGTGGAAGGCAAGAGCAGCCGCAAACGTAGACGTGACGACGAAGATGCTCATGGCCACGGGTGCCCAGCTGCCCAGGTATCTGTCGCCCAAGGCGTAGATGAAGGACGCGGTGTCACCGGATTCGAGGGCCTTTCCTGCTTCGGCGACAACGTTTCCCGGCCCGTAGCCCACGGTGATCATCCACGTCGTAAACGCGAAGAAGGCCATGATCAGGAGTACGGAGACATAGGTGGCTTTGGGAACCGACCGGCGCGGGTTCCGCACTTCCTCACCGAAGACGGCTGCCGCCTCGAAGCCAAGGCTGGACGCGAAGGCAAACATCAGAGCCACTCCCGGAGCCCCCGCGACGAGGGCCTCGAAGGAGAATACGCTGCCCATGGCGAGCCCTTCGCCGGCGCCGCCCTGGATGGCCACCGAGGCGGCCATGGCAAGCATGACGCCCCACTCCCCGATCAGCAGGATTCCCAGCACCTTGGCGCCCAGTTCCAGCTGCAGGTATCCGAACACCTGGACGACGCCGATGAGGGCCAGCGACGCAGCCCACCAGGGGATGTCGCTGCCCAGCAAGGGATTCACCATGGCCGTGGACACGGCCCCGAAGAAGCCGTAGATGGCAATCTGCACCGCGGTGTAGGCGTAGACGGCGATGCCGGCCACGCCGGTGCCGGCGGTGGTCCCCAGCCCCTTGGCGGCATAGGCGTAGAGCGCTCCCGCATCGGTGACGTGGCGGGACATCAGCACGTAGCCGACGGCAAACAGCAGCAGGACCAGCCCAATGGCGATGTAGGCGAGGGACACGCCGATCCCGTTGCCGATGACGATCGATACCGGAACGGCTCCGGTCAGGCCGATCACCGGACTGGCAGCGGCCAAGACCAGGAAAACGATGCCGGCAACGGAAATCGAATCACGCTGCAGATGACTTTCAGGCGCAGCCTTGAGGGCGCCAGGAGTCGGTGTAGTGCTCACATTATCCTCCTCGATAAGTGATGCTGAAGGTATGCACCGGCCGAGCGGCCGCCAGGACCGCGTCAGCCGTTGATGATCTGGGGAACGCTGACGGCTTTGAGGCCCTCGACCCCGAACTCCAGCCCGTACCCGGATTGCTTCGCTCCGCCGAAGGGAATCATCGGGTTGACCATGCCATGTGAGTTGATCCAGACAGTGCCGGCCTCCAGACGGACGGCGACCTCACGGGCGGCGGCGGGGTCGGAGGACCAGACCGAGGCGCCAAGCCCGACGTCGAGCGCGTTTGCCATGGCGATGGCCTCGTCGACCGTACTGTAACGGATGATCGGCAGGGCCGGACCGAACTGTTCCCCGGCCACCAGCGGGTGGTCGTTGTCGATGTCGGCAACCAGCGTCGTCGGGTAGAAGTAGCCTGGCTGGCCAGCATCGGGACTGCCGCCGGTGAGCACGCGGGCGCCGGAGTCCTTGGCGGCCTGGACCAGGTTGGCGACGATGTCGAACTGGGCTTTGTTCTGCAGCGGTCCCAGGACGTTGTTTTCATCCAGCCCGACGCCCATCGGCATGGCCTTGGCCACGGCGGTGAGCGATTCGCAGACGGCATCGTAGATATCGCTGTGGACGTACAGGCGCTTCAGGGCGGCGCAGGTCTGGCCGGTGTTGATGAACGCACCCCAGAACAATCCCTCGGCGATCGCCTGCGGATCGGCGTCGGGCAGGACGATGCCGGCGTCGTTGCCACCCAACTCCAAGGTCAGGCGCTTGACCGTGTCCGCCGACGAGCGGATGATCGCCTTGCCGGTGGCGGTGGAACCCGTGAACATGACCTTGCCGATGGCAGGGTGCTCGGCGAGGCGTGCGCCGACCTCGCGGCCGCCCGGGACTGCGTTGAGCACGCCCTCGGGAAGTTCGCCGTTGATGACGTCGACCAGCGCCAGCACGCTCAGCGGGGTGTACTCGGACGGCTTCACCACCACGGTGTTTCCCATCCGCAGGGACGCCGCAACCTGCCAGACGGTGATCAGCATCGGCCAGTTCCACGGACCGATCGCGCCGACGACGCCGATGGGCCGGTAGTGCAGCTCGGCACGCGTTTCGCCGTCGTCCACCACCGTTTCAGGCTCAAGAGGCGTTGCCGCAGCAGCGCGCAGCCATGCAGCACAGGCTCCGACCTCGAAGCGGGCGTTGGGACCGTTCAACGGTTTCCCCTGCTCGCGGGAGAGCAGGCGTGCCAGTTCCTCGGCGGAACGCTCGATCGCGTCGGCCGCACGGTTCAGGCAGGCAGAGCGGGCGGCATGCCCCAGGGCGGCCCAGGCCGGCTGCACCACGCGTGCCGTCTCGACGGCTTGGTCCAGGTCCTCGACCGTGTGGACCGGCGCTTCACCAATGAGATCGCCGGTTGCGGGATCGTAGATCGGACGGCTGCCCTCGAAGGCGGCGGCCGCGGGCGCGTCGGCGCGGTTCGTGGCGGAGGTGCTGATGCTCATTGTGCTCCTTGGAGGTGGGCTGCAGGCCGGGGGCGCCTTGCGATGAATGTGGAGTGGCGGCAGATTGTGCCCGGTGTCACAAGGTTAGGGTCCGATCCATCTTTTTTCCACACTTGTCGAATAAAGGTTTTCCCTACTGCCCTTCCACGGAATGGGGGGCTATGGGCCGTACGGCAGGAGCGACAACGTAAAGGAAACCCTCATTTCCTGTTTGCTGCCGGCCCCATAACATGCAGGAAAAACAGCCTCTGGAGGTCCCCATGCCCTACCCCGCCAACCATCACCGAATGTTCCTGACCTGCTACATGGACACGTTCCATTACGGCTGGCACCACGTCGACCTCTTCGTCCATGACGAGCACGACCACGAGGTCAACTGGGTGCACTGGACCGTGGAAGAAGACGGGCCGGCTGCCGCGGACGCGTCCATCCAGTGCGTGGAGCCCAAGCTCCGGCGGACATCGGAGTGGAAGCACGGCTTCAGCGCCAACGGGCTGGAGTACTGGACGGCCGACGCCGCCTGGGCCTGACAGCCGGCAGCATGGCCAAAGGCATGGAGCCCGCCCCTGAGGGGGCGGGCTCCATGCCTTTGGCGTTTGTTCTGCGCCCTAACCGGCTGGATCCTGCACAGCTGCATCTTTGGTACCGGCGAACCGGCGCTGCAGCCGTTCGCCGGTCCGATCCGGATTAAGGAAGAGGATGGAGAGGATTCCGGCCAGGAGCAGCAGGATCCCGGCAATGGCAAAGGACTGGTTGACGCCCGCGGTCATGTTGGCAATCATCTGAGCGGTGTCCTTGGTCCCCGGTGCCGGAGTCCGGTAACCGGCCTGCTCCATGAACATTCCCACCGCCGTCGGCGAGACGATCGCGCCCACGGAGGCCACACCACCCAGCACCGCCATCAGCACCGGACGCTGCTTCGCGCCGACAGCGTAGGCCATGGCGCTCGGTGCCATCGGGTAGATCACGCTGCAACCGGCCGCGATCGTCAGCAGCAACACGGACGAGGCACCGGAAGTCGCTGGCAGCATCAGGAAGGACAGTCCCGCGAGGGCCAGGCAGGCGCCGAAGGGAACAGCGATGGACACCCGGACACTGTGGCCCCGGCGCATCAAGGACCGGCCGAGGAAGCCGAGACCGAGCAGTGCCAGGGCACCAAAGATCCAAGGAAAGGTGGTGAACAGGGCAACCATCTCGGGTGGCAGGCTGACGGCTCCTGCGAGGTATTTCGGTGACCACGTGGTCAGGAAGCCCTGGGTCCAGAAGTTCGTGAAGCCGGCAAAAACCGCGATCAGGAAGGACGCGCTCAGCAGGATGGCGCGCCACGGGACCGGCTGTTGCAGCTCATAGCGCCTGGCTCGCTCGTCTGCGGCGGACGCTGCGGGGTCAGCACCGTCCCGATCGGCAGGCGCACCCTCAGCATCGCCGAGGGCGTCGGCAACTGCCTTCCCTGCCTTCCCGGCGAACGGCCCGTCGGCGCCGAGCTTCCACCACACCAGGACCCAGGCCAGTCCGAGGACGCCGAGGGCGCCGAAGGCCCAGCGCCAACCGAAGTAGCTGATAACGAACGCCAGGAACGGCGCGGCAAGCACCGGACCGAGGGTGGAGCCGATGGCGATCAGGTTGCTTGGCAGGACCCGTTCGGCTGGCTTGAACCAGGAATGTGCCGAGGAGAGGCTGACGGCGGTGGCCGGACCTTCCGCACCACCAAGCAGGATCCGGGATACCAGCAGGACGGCTGCCCCGCCACCGAAAAGCATCGGGAACTGCAGGACAGCCCAGGCCACGCCCATGGCGAAGATGACCCATTTGATCGACGTCCGGCCGGCGGCCAGCCCGATCAGGACCGAACCGATCGCATACAGAAAGAAAAAGGCGCTGCCGATCAGGCCGAACTGGACCGTGGAAATCCCCAGGTCCGGAATCGCCTGGTAGGCCACCAGTCCGAGCACCGCCTTGTCTGCGAAGGCGACGATCTGGAAGAGAACCAGCATGATCGTGACGGTCCAGGCACGGCGGTTCATCCGCCCGGTGCGCAGGGCCTCCCCCAGTGTCCCGGCGGACCGGGTGTTAATTGTTGTCATTGAATACCTCGTGGTTAAGTTGACGCGCCGGCCCCGGGACTGGGTGCCGGCGCCGGTTCTGTGACGCCTGGAACACGATGGGCGCCTCTACGGCGGCCGATATTGCAACTTCCCTGCTGCCTCGGCGGGGAGTTCCTGCCTCGGGGCAGGTACTGTCACGTTTGGTTCGGCGCAGCCGGAGCATGTGTCCGGAGCACCGGCTCGAGCCACGCGGCGACGTCGAACAGCCGGCTTTCATTGCCCGGCAGGCCGACCAACTGCAGCCCCAGCGGCAGTCCATCGCCATCCCTGAGGCCCGGCACGGTGACCACGGGCAAGCCCATGGCCTGCCACGGGCGGCTCAGCACCGGATCCCCGGTCGCCGCCAGGCCGGCCGGCGCCGCTCCAGGGGCGGCCGGAGCCAATACTGCATCGAAGCTGCGGATGCGGGCGGTCACCTCGAGCCGGGCGGCGGCGATTCCGGCTGTGGCCTGTGCGTATTCGACAGCGGGCAGTGCCCGGCCCCGCGCCAGCAACTGCGCCAATGGAGCACTGATTTCCGCGTCGCGGCCGTCCAGTTCCTCCCGCAGGCGTACTGCTTCGTAGGCCATGACGACGGCGTGCAGTTGGGCCAGGTCGCGGATGGCTCCGCTGAATCCCAGGGACTCCACCCAGGCTCCGCGGGGCCGCAGGACGGCCAGGACACGCTGGAACCCGGCCTGCATGCCTTCGGAGATTGATGCAACGTCGCTGCCGTCCCACAGTAGGATGCGTGGTGCCCTGACCTGACGGGGTTCATCGTCGACACCCGCGATGGCCGTCCAGGCAGTGCGCACGTCGTTGACGCCGGCGGCGAGGAAGCCGATGGAATCAAAGCTGTGGCTCAGTCCGGTGACCCCGTCGGTCGGTACCGTCCCCGGCGAAGCCACGAATCCCGCGACTCCGCAGTAGGCGGCCGGACGGGTCAGGGAGCCGGCCGTCTGGGTGCCGAACGCAAACGGGACCATTCCCGCGGCCACCGCGGCGGCCGAACCGCTGGAGGACCCGCCGGGCGTGTGTCCCGGCCGGTGCGGGTTCCGGGTCGGTCCGGGAGCGAAGTAACCGTATTCGGTGGTCACGGTCTTGCCCAGGACCACCCCGCCCGCCCGCCGCAGCGACGCGACGCAGGCCGCGTCGTCGCCGGCGGGCAGCGCCCGGTGACGAACCGTGGAACCGCAGCCGGAGGGTGTTCCGGCAACGTCAATGATGTCCTTGACCCCGGCAGGTATGCCCCACAGCGGTCCGCGGACCGGAAGCGGCACACGTTCCAGTGCCTCGGCGGCGGCCAATGCGCCAACTACGTCGACGGAGACCCAGGCGCGGATGCCGGGCTCCAAGGCTTCGACGCGGTCGAGGCAGGACCGAACGATACCGGCCGGCGTCACCTCGCCGGATTCCAGCTGACGCACCAGCGCTGTCAGCGACAATGTGCGGGTCGTGTCGGTCGTCGTCGGCACGTCGTCATACCCCCCCGGGTCAGACGGCGACGCGGTCGCCGAGCGGATCCACCCGCACAAAGTTGCGGTTGAAGTACACGAGGCCATGGCTGGATTCGTTCACGGCAACCCTGTCCACCTTGATGAACAGCACCGAGTGGGAACCCTGCCCGGCCATGCCTTCGATCGTGCCGATGACCTTCACATGTGCGTCGGAAAGCACCGGCACTTCCTGTTCGTCGTCCCAGATATTCCACGCGAAGCGTTCCTCCATGGACACTCCGGTCATTCCGGAAAAATGCCGCGCCAACTCTTCGCCGTCACCGCTGAGGACGTTGATGCATACCTTGCCGTTGCTGCGGAAGATATCGTGGGCGGCGCTTCGCCTGTTCACGCAGACCAGCAGCGTCGGCGGAGCGTCCGTCACTGAGCAGACAGCACTTACGGTGATCCCGATGCGTCCATGGGGCCCGTCGGTGGTGATGATGCTGACGGCTGCGGGCAGGTGCGCCATGGCCGTGCGGAAGTCTTTCTGGATTTGGGTCAGCTGGTTCATGATTTCCTCCTGGTCGGATGAACCGAATTTATGACCGGCAGAACTGCTGCAACATCCCAACTTGCTCTAGGCCTGCGATGCGATTGCCCTAGTGGCGTAGGTAATTTCCTTAGCCGCGAATTCATTGACGGTTGATTAGCCGCATGCCTAGTGTCAATTGGTGCGCTGAGGCACGGTTGGCCGTTTCAAGGCTGATAGGGAGAAAGACAATGGAAAATCCGGATGCGATCGTCTATATCGTCGACGACGACGAGGAGCTGTGCGCATCGCTTTCGTGGCTTCTGGATTCCGTGAGCATCCCGTCCCACAGCTTCAACGACGTTTCCTCCTTCCTGGCCGCCTACGATCCGGCCAGGCCGGCCTGCCTGGTCCTGGACGTCCGGATGCCGCGCACCGGCGGCTTCCAACTGCAGGAAACTCTGAACCAGTCCGGATCGCCCGTGCCGATCATCTTCGTCTCGGCACACGGGGATGTGCGGATGTCCGTGAAGGCGCTGCAACAGGGCGCCGTGAATTTCCTGGAGAAGCCGTACGATCCGCAGCAAATGCTCGATGTCGTGCAGGAAACGCTGGAACTGGCGGTGACGCGATTCGCAGAAGATGCCGAACGTCGTTCAGTCCACGAACGTCTGGCCTCCCTGACAAAACGTGAACGCGAAATCCTGGCCTTGGTCATTGACGGCTTGCCCAGCCAGAACATAGCGCGCAAGCTTGGCACCAGCGTGAAGACCATCGATGTCCATCGCGCCCGGATCAAGGCAAAAACGAATTCGGAAAGCATTTCGACTTTGGTCCGTGACGTTCTGAAACACCGGATCGACTTGGCCCCTTGATCCGCAGTGCCGCTGTGGTTAATCACCGCCGCCCGCGGTGAAACCGCTGCGGGCGGTCTTGAGTGTGCACCCGGATGAGGACGGGGTCTGCCCCGGCCGCCTGGCCGCCGGCCAACTTCGGCGGAATCACAACAGCCCCGGCGCTTGCTGCCGCAACGGACAGCAAGCGCCGGGTGAATCGTCCGGTGTTGCGCCAGCTAGCCCCGTTCCGGATCGAGGGCGAAGTTGTAGGTGACTTCCTTGCCACCG
>NZ_JAKLTQ010000015.1 GCF_022012395.1 Arthrobacter hankyongi | reverse complement strand
GCCAACCCCGAACCGCGGGGCCTGGCCACCGCCCGGAACCAGGGCCTGGACGCGGCCACCGGCCGCTACCTGGCCTTCCTCGACCCGGACGACTGGCTCGCGCCCGGGCACCTGGAGGTGCTCACCCGGGAAATCCAGCGGCTGGGCGTGGACTTCCTCCGCGTCGACCACGTGCGCCACACCGAGGGCGTCCGCACCGCGCACCGGGCCCCGCAGGCCCGCCGCGGCGTGGCCCTGGACCCGCGCGAGGACATCCAGCCCTCGCACCTGTCCACCATGGTGGACTATCCCTTCGCGTGGGCCGGGATCTTCGACCGGAAGCTGGCCGAGGCCGGGCTGCTGCACTTCATCGACGGCCTGCACACGGCCGAGGACCGGCCGTGGATCTGGCGCCTGCACCTGCAGGCGGAATCCTACGCCGTGGTGGACCAGCTGGGCATCCTCTACCGCCGCGGCGTGTCCAGCTCGCTCAGCCAGATCTTCGACCGCCGCCAGCTGGACTTCCTGCCCAGCTACCAGGAGGTCTTCCGGCTGGTCGCCGCCGACCGCGAGGCCGGGCGCTTCTGGCCCAAGGCGGCCCGGCAGTTCTACGCCATTGCCTGCCATCATCTGGGCCGCTCGCAGCAGATGGCCCACGACGTCCGCCGGGACCTGCGCGCCGGCATCCGCGCCGCGGTGGCCCAGCTGCCCGCCGACGTCGCCCGGGACGCCCTGGCGGACCTGGACCCGAAGCGGCGCAAAGTCATGACCAAAGTCCTCAGGAGCAAGAAGTGAAGCAGCTGTTCGCCGTATCCTCGCTGTACCAGTGCATCTCGCTGGCCGCGGCGATCGACGGCGGCCAGGTCCCGGCCACCGGCGGCGAGCGCATCCTGGTGCTGGCAAACAACGCCCTGATGCCGGAGCTGGCCACACCGTTCCAGCAGTCCCCGGGGTTCGCCGAGGCGGCCTCCCGGTTCGACCGGATCGTGGACCTGGGCGGGCTGCTCTGGCCGCGCCGGCCCGGCCAATTCAGCCCCCGCGCCGAGGACCTCGCCACCTGGGAGACGCTGCTGCGCTCCCACTGGCAGCTGGGCGAGGGTCCGCTGCAGCTGTGGGTGGAATCCATCCAGGTCAACCCTGCGGTGGCCCTGTGCCGGATCTTCGCCGGCGCGTCGGTCTGCGTGCATTCGGACGGGCTGATGAGCTACGGCCCCACCCGCAATCCGCTGGCCCTGGACATTGCCCAGCGACTGGAAACCCTGCTGTACGTGGACCTGGTACCCGGTCTGGTGCCGCAGCTGCTGCGCGAACACTCCCCGGCCCTGGTGCCGGTTCCCGCCGCGGCGCTGGCCGCCGGCATGCGGACGCTGGCCGCGGCGCTGCCCGCCGCGCCATCGGACGCGCCGTCGGACGCCGAGGCATCGGCCGACGGCGCCAGCGCCCTGGTCCTCGGCCAGTACCTGGCCGAACTGGGCATCCTCACCGCGGACGAGGAAATCGAGCTGCACCGCGACATGCTGGTCAAGGCTGCCGCACATGGCCTGCGCCGCTGCGTCTTCAAGCCGCATCCCAGCGCCGGGCCCGCCGCGGTCCGGTCGATCCAGGCCGCCGCCGCGGACCTGGGCCTCGAGCTGACGGTGCTCCAGGACACGGCCCCCGCCGAGGTGGTGATGCTGCGGCTGCAGCCGGCCCTGGTGGTCAGTGCTTTTTCCACCGCGCTGATGACCGCGAAGTACCTGTTCGGCCTGGAGGCCGCCGCCGTCGGCACCGGCATGCTGCTGGAACGGCTCTCGCCCTACCAGAACAGCAACCGCATCCCGGTCACCATCATCGACGCCATCCTCGAACGCGGCTACGCGGCGCCGGCGGACAGCGCCGCCGGCAGCCCGAAGGCGGCCGGCGGGCTGCAGCAGCTCGTGGAAGCCGTCGCCTACTGCATGCAGCCGGAGATCGTGACCCAGGCCCGCCCCGCGGCCGAGCAGGTCCTGGCCGGTGCCAGTGAAACCGGCACGCTGCGCTACTTCAAGCGGCGCCGGCTGACCAGCCTGCAGCTGCCCGGCGGCCTGCCCGGCGCCACCCCCGGACTGCTGAGCCCGCTGCGCCGCGTCCGGCGGGCCGCCCGGGCTGCCCGCGCGGGGCTGACGGCCGGTGCCGCAGCCGCCCGCAGCCTGGTTGCCGCGGCCGGAAAATAGAGGATCGAAGACGCATGCACTCCCTCCTGACCCTGGCGATGCCGCAGGCCGCCCGGTGGACCAACGGGCGGTCCGGCGGCGGCCCCGGACAAAGCCTCCCGTCCTGGGCACGGAATGGCGCCGGCCGCCGGCCGGCCGAGATCGCCCGGCCGCGTTTCGGCCGCGCCGCGGTCTGGGCCGAGTCCCCACTGCAGCTGCTTAGCGCGGTCGAGGCCCACAGCGCCGGCCTGCTGGGCCGGCACACCGAAGTCCACCCCCGCGGGGACGCCGTCGGCATGGCCCGGACCGTGGCCCTGCTCCGCGGCCAGGTTCCGGCCGGGCTCAGCTTCGCGGATCCGGCCGCGGCGGTGCCCTCCGTCCGCGCCGGCAACCTGGACCGCTGGGTCACCGGGGACGCGTACTCCGGCAAGGTCCAGACCGAACTGCTGCGCGGCATCCGGGCCGAAGAGGTGGTCATCCTCGACGATGGCCTGGCCACGCTGAAACTGCTCGCCACGCTGGTCCGCGACCGGCCCGCGCCGCTGGTGCGGCCGCGCAGCCGGGCCGGCGCCCCCCGCCAGGTGCTGGGCCTGGCAGTCTGGCACCGGCTGCGCCTGCTGGCCCGCCAGGGCCGGCTGCTGGTCTTCACCGCACTGCCCGTGCCCGCCGCCGTCGAACGCCGCTTCCGCGCCCTCGGCGGCAAGCTGGAACGGCACCGCTTCGAGTGGCTGGGCACCCGGCCGGTCACCGAGACCATTCCCGAACCCACGATCCTGGTCGGCTCCGCCATGCCCGCGGACGGGCTGATCCACGCCGGACCGTATATCGACTGGGTCAGGTCCCTGACCGAAGACGGCCCGATCAGCTACTTCCCGCACCGGCGCGAGACGCCCGAGGTCCTCGACGCCCTGGCCGCACACCCGCTGATCCGGGTCAACGAGCACACCGTGCCGGTGGAAATGCGCCTGCGCGGCCTGCGCCCGGGCCAGGTGGTCCGGGCCCTGCCGTCGACCGTGCTGGCCTCGCTGCGGTTGATCCTGAGCCCGGCCGGTGTCCCGCTGCGCGGCCACCCGGTGCCGGAGCAGTGGTGGACCCCGCAGACCTCCCGGGAGCTGCGCCGCCACCTGAGCAGCTCGCTTGAGGACGCCGGCACCGCCCGCCGGCCGGCCGTCCCGCAGCCGGCCGGCCGGCCGGAGCTGCCATGAGTACCGGGGCCGACGCCGGGACCGCGGGCGCCCGTTTCCGGATCACCGCCGTGGCCGACAGCGACTCCTACCTGAAGTTCGCCTGCGCCACGCTGCAGGGCCTCGGACCCGAATGGGAGCGCCGGGTCCTGCTGGTCCGCTCACCGCTGCAGCCGACCCATGAGCAGCTGGCCGCCGCCACGGCCGGGACCTTCCAGGACGGCCGGGCCGTGCCGGTGGTGCCGGCCGGCACGCTGCGCAGCGTGCTGGCGGGGTCCGACGTCGTGTTGGCCGCCGCCACCGGCCCGGTGGCCGAGGAGGTCTTCGGCCACGCGGCCCGGCTCACCCCGCGCCCGGCGCTGGTCTCGGCACTGCCGGGGGTCGCCATTCCCGCCACCGGCAAGGCACTGGCCTTCCGCGCCCTCGGCGATGCGTTCATCACCCACAGCTACGCCGAATGCCGGGCCTTCAGCGACCTGGCCGAGGCCCTGCAGCAGGAGCCGGAGCAGCGGATCCTGGTCAGCCGGCTGCCGTTCCTCAAATCCAATCCCCGGCCGGAACCGGTCCAGGCGCCGCTCAAGACGGTGGTCTTCGCCCCGCAGGCCAAGGTGCCGGTGGAACGCGAGGACCGGGTGGCGATCCTGCAGGCCCTGGCCGCGCTGGCGCGCCGCTCCGGGCTGACGGTCCGGGTCAAGCTGCGCGCCTGGGCCGGCGAGCCGCAGACCCACCGCGAGCAGTACCCGTTCGACACGCTGTGGAACCAGCTGGTGGAGGCCCGGGCCGCCGCCGGACACGAACTCGAATTCTGCACCGGCTCCATGGCCGACCAACTGGCGCCCGGCACCGCCATGGTCACCGTCAGCTCCACCGCCGCGCTGGAGGCGGTCGACGCCGGGCTGCCGGTGCTGATCCTGTCCGATTTCGGCGTCTCCGAGGAAATGCTGAACAAGGTCTTCACCGGCAGCGGCCTGCTGGGCACGCTGGACGACCTGAAGGCAGGCCGTTTCTTCCACCCGGAGCCGGGCTGGCTGCGGGACAACTACTTCCACCAGCAGGACACGCCGCTGGGGGACCTGCTGGCCCTGTACGCCCGCCGGGCGCGCGCCGGCAAGCTGGTGCTGAGCGACGAACGCCTCGCGGCCAACCGGCGGCGCCGGCTGCGGCTGCGGCTGCGCACCCTGCTGCCGGCGCCGGCGCTGAAACTCGTGCTGGCGCTGCGCCGGTAGCTTCCAGCGTCCCGCCAAGGGAGGGAGCCTCCCTCCCGTACACTGGCCGCCATGACCAGGAAATCCACGCTCTTCGGGTGGGCCTTCGGTGACCCCGACCGCGAAAACGATGCCGCCTACGTCTTGGACCTGAAGGACGCGGCCTTGCGCAACGCGGCCGAGGTTGCCGCCGCCAAGGGACTGCAGGTCCTGCCGGCCACCGCCGTCTTCACCCTGGTCAGCGAGGCCGAGACCCTGATCGACGGCGGTGAAACCGGGCACGGCAAGCTCGTGGTCCGCTGTACCGTGGACGTGGCCGGCCCGGGCGCCGAGCACGTCAGTGCCGAAGGGCCGATGAACGGTTAACCGGCCGTCCGGCGTCGCCGATTCCCGGGAAGTTTGCGCCATTCGGTAGAATAAACTGGCCGCGTGGTCCAGACGTGGCCCCATTGCAGTGTTTTTAAAAGGAGAACCGTGGCAGAGAACCCCATCCGGGTGGCCATTGTCGGCGTCGGCAATTGCGCCGCGTCACTGGTCCAGGGCGTCGAGTACTACCGGGACGCGAATCCTGAATCGACCATCCCCGGCCTGATGCACGTCAAGTTCGGCAAGTACCACGTGAACGACGTGCAGTTCGTCGCCGCCTTCGACGTCGACAGCAAGAAGGTCGGACTGGATCTGGCGGACGCCATCGGTGCCAGCGAAAACAACACCATCAAGATTGCCGACGTGCCGGCCACCGGTGTGAAGGTCCTGCGCGGCCACACCCTGGACGGACTGGGCAAGTACTACCGCGAGACCATCGCCGAGTCCCCGGAGGAGCCGGTCGACGTCGTCGCCGTGCTGAAGGACGCCCAGGTGGATGTCCTGGTCTGCTACCTGCCGGTCGGTTCCGAAGAGGCGGCCAAGTTCTACGCCCAGTGCGCGATCGATGCCGGGGTGGCGTTCGTCAACGCGCTGCCGGTCTTCATCGCCGGCACCAAGGAGTGGGCGGATAAGTTCACCGCCGCCGGAGTGCCGATCGTCGGCGACGACATCAAGAGCCAGATCGGCGCCACCATCACCCACCGGGTGATGGCCAAGCTGTTCGAAGACCGCGGCGTCACGCTGGACCGCACCTACCAGCTGAACGTCGGCGGCAACATGGACTTCAAGAACATGCTCGAGCGCGAGCGCCTGGAGTCCAAGAAGATCTCCAAGACCCAGGCCGTCACCTCCAACACCTCCGCCGCGCTGCGCGACGAGGACGTGCACATCGGCCCCTCGGACTACGTGTCCTGGCTGGACGACCGCAAGTGGGCCTTTGTCCGGCTCGAGGGCCGCAATTTCGGCGACGCCCCGGTGTCCCTGGAGTACAAGCTGGAGGTTTGGGACTCCCCGAACTCCGCCGGCGTGATCATCGACGCCCTGCGCGCCGCCAAGA
Source organism: Arthrobacter hankyongi (assembly GCF_022012395.1). GTDB lineage: Bacteria > Actinomycetota > Actinomycetes > Actinomycetales > Micrococcaceae > Crystallibacter > Crystallibacter hankyongi. The sequence continues at coordinate 116,238 of NZ_JAKLTQ010000015.1, read as the reverse complement.
TCGCCAAGGACCGGGGCATCGGCGGCCCCATCCTGTCCGCATCCAGCTATTTCATGAAGTCCCCGCCGGAGCAGTACAACGACGACGTCGCGCATGAAAAGGTCGAGGCCTTCATCCGCGGCGACATCGAGCGCTAGAAACCCCATGAAGGCCCCCGCAGCCCGCCCGCCAGGGCCGGCCGCGGGGGCCTCTGCCGTTCCGGCCGGGCGCAACTACGCGCTGGACCTGCTGCGCATCGTGAGCATCACGGGCGTGATCGCGATCCACGCCTTCGGGCAGATCGCCGGCGACGACGCGGCCCGCGGGACGGCCGGCTGGCTGCCGGCGGCCGTCATCGACATCGGCTTCATCTGGGTGGTGCCGGTCTTCGTGATGATCTCGGGCACGCTGACCCTGTCGCTGAAGGCGCAGCTGCCCGGGCCCCGCGTATTCTACCGCCGCCGGGCCGTCCGGCTGCTGCCGGCGCTGGTCTTCTGGCACCTTGTCTACCTCCTGGCAGTCCCTGCCTTGGTGTCCGGCCGGCCGCTGGACGCCGGGCAGGTGGCGGCCGAGGTGTTCTTCAACCGGGTGGCCCCGCACCTGTACTTCCTCTGGCTGATCCTCGGGCTGTATCTGGCGGCGCCGCCGCTGGCCAGGTTCCTGCACCGGGGTAGCCTGCGCCGGGCGGTCCTGGCGACGGCGGCGGTGCAGCTGCTGTTCCTGGCCGTCTTCGCTGTCCAGGCCTGGAACATCGAAACCGGGGGCAACTGGCGTTTCCCGTGGAACATCCTGACCCAGTGGATCCCCTACGTCGGCTACTTCATGGCCGGCTGGGTGCTCACCCAGCTCCTGGTCAGCCGGAACGCCGCCGCCGCGGCCGGGGCCGCCGGGGCCGTCCTGTCCATCTTCAACATCTGGCACTGGATCAGCCGGGACAAACCACTGCTGCTGGACGTGCTGGCCCCGACCAATTATCTGGGCCTGGGCGTGACGGCGGCCTCGATGTGCATCTTTTTCTCGGTGTTCCACCTGCTGCGCGGCTGGCGGCCCGGCGACCGGACCGGCAGGATCCTGCGCGCGCTGTCCAACGCCTCCTTCGGGGTGTTCCTGTGCCACTACCTGGTCCTGCTGTGGCTGACGTTCGTGGTGTTCCCCACCCCCGGCGTCCCCACCTTCGCGCTGGCGGCGCTGAAGTTCGCCATCGCCACGGTGGCCTCCTTCGCTATCTCGCTCGCGGCCGCCCGGATCCCGGTGCTGCGGGCGGTGTTCTAGGATTGGGGCGCTCCGCCAAGCCCTGTCCAAGACTCAGAAGAGTTCATCGAGGATCAATTTCGGCTACCTCTGCCTTCCGCTCGTTGGAAGGCGGTCCCGGGACGGACCGTTGCCTTGCTTCTGTCCCGGTCGTCGAACACGGTAGGCGTCTAAAACGAGGCACATGAGGGCCAACCAGACCAGAACAAAGCCTGCCCACCGTGCAGGCGGCATGGCTTCATGGAGGAAAAGGACAGCGGCCAGCAATTGCAGCACGGGATTCAGGTATTGAAGGTTGCCTAGCAGGGACAGCGGCAGGCGGCTCGCAGCCATGGCGAACAGCAGGAGTGGTACGACAGTCATCGGTCCGGAAAGTATCAACCAAAGATCTGTCGAATCCGGAGCGCTGACCATGAATGTGGTCTGCTGGGTGGTGTTCATCCACACGAAGAGCAGTCCCACGGCCGGAAGCAGGAAAACAGACTCGATTGTCATACCTGCCGCGGCATTCACATCCGGGCCTACTTGGTTCTTTACGAGGCTGTAAAACCCGAAAGAAATCGCAATAACGCAGGCGATCCAGGGAAACGTTCCATAACCAATGGCCACCACCGCCACCGCGGAAGTACCGAGCGCGACCGATATCCACTGGGTCGGCCGCAGGCGTTCCCCCTGGATCAGTACCGCCAGCGTCACGGTAATGAGGGGGCAGATGAAATATCCCAATGCCACGTCGACCGCGCGGCCTGTCAGGGCACCGTAGCCGTAGAAGAACCAAACGGCGCCAATGAGCACCGAAGCCAGACACAGCCGACGCCGTGTCCAACGATCCATGAAGGCGTGCCTGAGCGAGGACCATTGTCCGGCCAGGGCCAGCCCACCGAGCATGACAACGGAGGCCCAGAGCACCCTGTGGATGAGAATCTCCAGGGGGTGGACGCCGCGAAGCAGTATGAAGTACAGCGGGAAGAAGCCCCAGATGGCATAAGTTGCCAGTCCGATGGCGAGACCTCCCCGTCGAACGTTCCCTGACTTGTGCACTGCCGCTCCCTGGTGAATTTGATGCTGCTTGCCGCCTGCAGAAGGCCGCGGTGCCTGACCAGTTAAGGTATGGGCGCTGCCCCGCCGTTTGGATCAGCGGAATGGCATGGGCTCGACCGCCGGGCCAGCGGCCATAAGGCGGCGGGCGATAACCGCACCCATCCCGCGCGACGCGCCGACGACGACGGCTCGGAGCTTCGTCATCGTTGCCCTTCCTGTAGGGCTGCGAGTACCTGTTCGCCGAGGGTCGTAAGTCGCCCGGGCCCGCCGCGATCGGTGGGGCAGGACACGACGAGGGCGATGCGGTCGCGCCACGTGCCGCCGCCCAGCAGTACGGCGACAGAGTCGACGCCCCGCTCGGATTCCTGCGAGGCGACGGCGAAGCCGCGGGCACGGGTGGCAGCGAGCTCGCAGATGAGCGAACTGCGATCGGTGATCGTATTCGGTCCGTGCCGGGCGAGGCTGGGTGGCATGAGCCCCAGCACCTGGCCGTCGTCGAGGTGCGAGAGCAGCAGCTTGCCGCCGGCCATGGCATGCGCGGGCACCATCATGCCGACGCGAAGCCCGATACTGGGCGTGCGATGGGATCGGCGTCCGTCGACGACGAGGACCTGGTCGCCGACGAGCACACAGGTGTGCACGTCTTCGCCCGTGAGCGTTCGGACGCGCTCGATCGTGGGGCGCAGCTCGAAGCGCGTCCGAACAGCGGTGCCGCCGGGGGCGCTGAGGCGGAGCACGGCGGGTCCGGCGACGAAGCCGCGGCCGGAGGCGGAGGGCGCAACGAAGCCGCGGGCCTCCAGTGTACGCAGCACGCGATGCGCCCGCGAGCGGCCGGTCCCCAGCATTGCCGCCAGCTCACCGACTGTGGTCCGGTCACGGGCGAGCAGCAGCGTCAGGGCGTGCAGACCGAGGTCGAGGCTGGCGATGGTGTACTCATCGCCAGCCTCGACATGGGAGAGGGGCATCGAAGTAAATAGCCTTCTCAGTCGTTGTGGGACAGGTACGCCGCCAGGTCGCGGTGACGGTTCTTATCGGTCAGCGTCCGGGTCACGACGACCGACATCACGATCACCGCGAGGTTGACGCCCATCACCAGCCAGTACGAGTTCGGTCCGGTCTGCGCCAGGGCGGCGGCCAGGTAGGGTGCGGGCGCGGCGAAGATCAGGCCGGAGAACGTCAGCGCCAGCGCAGAGCCCGTGAAGCGGGTCGCAGTCGGGAACTGCTCGGCGAAGAATGCAGGTTGTGCGCCGAAGCCGAGCTGCACGCCGCTCAGCGCGATAGTCGCGGCGATGATCGCCAGCACGATCGAGCCCGAGTTGACCGACGGAAAGAACGCCAGGACGCCGACGAACATGATCGCGCAGCCGATGTACATGATGGGCTTGCGTCCGAGACGGTCGCTGGTCCATCCGCCAAAGACACCGGCGAAGATCGAGACGAAGTTTGCGATCATCAGGGTCATGAAGCCGTCGCCGGACGAGAAGCCACCCTGTTTCGTCATGTAGGAGAGGCCATAGATGGCGACGATGTAGAACGTCTGGGCGAACGGAGCCCAATGCAGCACGAGCTTAACGACCGTCAGCGGCTGCGACTTCAGCACAGCCAGGCCGTTGACCTTCTTTTCGCCGGCCTCGCGCTTGACGGCCTCCTGCTGCACCTTGAACGCGCGCGTCTCCTCGAGCTTGAGGCGGATGTACAGCCCCACGATGACGAGACCGATGGCAGCGATGAACGGCACGCGCCAGCCCCAGGCCTCCCAGTCGGCCTGCGACAGCGTGGTCGACAGCACAGCGAGCGTGACGTTTGCGAGCACCTGGCTGATCGGCGAGCCGATGTTCATGAAGGAGCCGAGGATGCCGCGGCGCGAGCCGACAGCGTGTTCCATCGTCATGAGCTGGGCGCCTGTCGCCTCACCGCCGAGCGAGAAGCCCTGCACGAAGCGCATCAGGACGAGGATCGTGGCGATCACGAGGCCCTGGCCGGTCGGCAGCAGGCCGATGATCAGCGACGCGATGCCCATCGCTATGAAGGAGCCGAGCAGCACCGGACGACGGCCGAAGCGGTCACCCGCCCAGCCGCACACGAATGCGCCGAGTGGACGGGCAAGGAAGCCGACGAAGAAGGTCGCGAACGAGGCGAGCAGCGCACCGCCCTCACCAAGGTTCGAGAAGAACAGGGCCGGGAAGAGTGTGGCCGAGAGCGCCCCGTAGACAGCGAAGTCGAACCACTCGAGCGCGGAGCCCAGCGCCCCCGAGGCGACGGCTCGCCGCTCCTGCTTTTTGGAGACGAGGCTCTGATTGAGCGTCTTCAGCTCGTCGGTGGCCGGAGCTCCGATGGCAGGGCCGGCATGCGGAATCGGGGTAAATGCGTCTTGGTTGGTCATGCTGCCTCCAGGGGCGGTAGGTGGCGAGAGGCTGCGATCGGCTCGCCATTGAGTCGTCGCGACTGTACCGCTCAACGGGAATACTCCACAAGTTCTTCCGCATCACGGAAACTCTAGTGTACCGTTGGGCGGGACGACGGCGTCGGCGAGTGCACGATGCTGACCAATCCGAAGACACACTGTTGTCAACCGAAGGCCAGGAGGCACACCCATGAAGCTCGTCTCGTTCCTGCACAGCGGAGCACCGCGTTGGGGCGTCGTTGACGGCAACCGCATCCTCGCGGCGCCGGCATCTCTGCCGTCGCTGCGCGGCGCCCTGCGTGAACACGGCACCGCGGTGCTGTCGCAGGCGACCGAGCCGATCGACCCGGGCGCCGTGACTGCGTTGCCGCCGATCCCGGACGCCGAGAAGGTCATCTGCGTCGGCCTCAACTACGCCGACCACATCGCCGAGACCGGCCGGGACAAGCCGTCACATCCGGTCATCTTCACGCGCTTCGCCGACTCGCTCGTCGGCGACCACGCGCCGCTGATCGCCCCGCGGGAGAGCGTCACCTTCGATTTCGAGGGCGAGCTTGCAGTCGTGATCGGCAAGGAAGGACGGCGGATCCCTGTCGAGGCCGCACTTGACCACGTGCTCGGCTACAGCATCCTCAACGACGGCTCGATCCGCGAGTTCCAGCACCAGACACACCAGTTCACGCCCGGCAAGAACTTCGACGCCAGCGGAGCCTTCGGGCCGGCCATCGCCACGCCTGATGAGCTGGGCGACCTCTCGGGACACCGCATCACTACGACCCTCAACGGCGAAGTCGTGCAGGACTCCGACCTCGGCCAGCTGGTCTTCGGCGTGGCCGACCTCATCTCCCGGATCTCCACTTGGACGACGCTGCGCCCCGGCGATGTCATCGCCACCGGAACGCCCGGCGGCATCGGTGCCGCGCGCGAGCCGAAGCTGTGGATGTTCCCGGGTGACCGCGTGGAGGTGTCGATCAATGGGATCGGCACACTCTCGAATCCGATCGTCGAGGACGACGACCACTCAACCGCTGCGTGAAAGGAGCGACCATGTCCGAAACCACTCCGAAGCTCAAGACCCTCAAGGTGAACCGCCGTGCGGACCTCATCGAGGCCCCCGGCCAGACGAAGAACGCGATCCGTATCTCGGGCGTGAGCCCCGAGAACTCCGAGGTCGACGGCCTCTGGTTCGGCCGCGTCCACACCGGTCCTGGCGAGATCAGCGACGCCCACCATCACGGCGAGGCCGAGACCGGCGGCCATGTGCTCAAGGGCCGCGGCTTCATCCGCTTTGGTGAGCGCTACGAGGAGATCGTCTACCTCGAGGAGGGCGACTTCGTGTACGTGCCGCCGTTCGTCCCGCACATCGAAGGCAACGCCTCGAAGACGCAGGAGCTGATCTGGCTCACCACGCGCACCCCTGACAACATCGTCGTCAACCTCGACCCCGAGGACATCGCCGACATCGAGATCGACTACCGTGACTGAGATGTCCCGGCGCGTCGTGCTCATCGCCGGCGGCACGAGCGGCATCGGCCTCGCGGCCGCCAAGCGCCTCGTGCGTGACGGCTTCGCGGTCGCGATCGGTGGAAGAAGCGCTGATCGCGCCCGCGAGGCCGAAGCCGCCCTGGCCGAGGTCGCCGCGGACGCTTCGGTCGTCACGGTGCCGCTCGACGCGGGCGACGACGCTTCGGCGGCGGCTGCCGTCGAAGCGGTCGTCGCCCGTCTCGGCGCTCTGGACGCGGTCGTGAACTGCGTCGGGTCGGCACCGTCCGGCACCTTCGACGCCGTGCCGTCCGCAGACTGGGCGGCAGCACTCGACTCCAAGGTCATCGGCGCCGTGCGCGTCATGCAGGCGGCGCTCCCTTACCTCCGGCAGTCCTCCGCAGGCCGCATCGTCAATGTCGCGGGTTCGGCCGGCAAGGAGCCGGGCGCCGCGATGGCGGTCGCCGGCGCTGCGAACGGCGCGATGCTTGCGATGACTCGTGCCGCCGCGACCCAGCTCGCCGCCGAGGGCATCGCCGTGAACGCGATCGCCCCCGGACCCACGCAGACGGGCCGCTGGGATTCGCTCGTCCAGGCCGCGGCTGATCGGGACTCCATCTCGGTCGAGGAGGCGGACGAGCGGATGCGCTCCACCATGCCGACCGGACGGCCGACGTCGCCCGACGAGGTCGCCGCGCTCATCGCCTTCCTCCTCTCGCCCGAAGCCGGGCACATCATCGGCACCGTCATCACCGTCGACGGCGGCCAGTCCAAGGGATACTGACCAATGGCAGCAGAACTGATCGTCGGGCTCGGCCCGATCGGAGCGAGCGTCGGCGAACGGCTCCTCGAGCGCGGACGCTCCGTCGTGGGCTTCGAGCTCGACCCCGCGAGAGCGAAGGAGTGGTCGCAGGCGAACGGCGTCGACGTCGTGTCGTCCGCCGCCGGCGTCGCCTGGGCCGACGTCGGCGCGGTGCATATCGCCGTGCGGCTCGCATCGCAGCTCGAGCAGGTGATCGCGATGCTGCGTGAGCACGCGAGGGCCGACGTCACCGTAATCGTCCTCACGACGCTCGCGCCCAGCGACGCCCAGCGCATCCTCTCGGGCACCCCTGCGGGGTGGCGGGTGTTCGAAGCACCGCTCTCGGGCGGCCCGCAGGGCGCCCTGGCAGGCACGATGACGCTGATGCTCGCCGGACCGGAGCCCAGCGTCGAGGACGAGCAGCGATTCGCCGACATGTCCGGCACGCTGTTCTGGACGCCCAGGTACGGCCAGCCGGCGCTGCTGAAGCTGCTCAACAACACGCTGGGCGCCTACAACGCCCTCGCCACCGCGGCGATGCTCGAACTTGCGATCGAGCACGGCATCAACGCCCAGCAGTTCCTCGAGGTCGTCAGCGTCTCGAGCGGACAGAGCTGGATGAGCGTAAATTTCGACAACTTCCACTACCCGCTGCTCTTCAAGGATGCGGGTCTGCTGATCGGTGACCTCGGCGCGGTGCCCGCGGTCCAGCTGGGCGACCAGCCCGCGCACGAAGCCGTCATCGAGCGCGTGCGCGCGAAGGCGTTCGGCGAGCACGAGTAGACGCAAAGGCCGGCACCGCGACCGCGGTGCCGGCCTTTGCGCAGGCTGTGAACTGGCGGGGCGATGTTACTGCTTGCCGCTCATGAACGCCGTGCCGAAGTCGTCGCTCGCGACCGGGAGTGTGCGGATGGGCGAGAAACTCGTGGGCTTGAAGATGGTGTTCTCCATGGTCATGATCATTGGTCGGATGATCGACAGGCACCGCTGCCACTCTGGGTCGGCCGCGAGTGCCGTCCGACGTCGGTCGCGCTCGTCGAGGCTGTCGTATGCCCACAGGTGCATCAGCTGATTGAGTGTGCCGATTTCCGACACGAAGTAGCCGAGGAAGCCACCGAGGATACGGCGCTGCACGGGGAGTCCGATCGTCTCGTAGGACTCGAGGTACTCCGAGAGCTGCGCTCCGGTATGGAGCACGTAGGTACGCTGCTCGACGAGCATAGATTGTCTCCTTAAGACTGCGTTAACAGTTATGTAAAGATTTTTTCCGCTATGAGGAATACTTCATTGTACAATTCACTTTAGCGGAAAGAGGTGGATCCATGGCAGAAAAACTGCAGTCAGTGACGCACGCGTTGCTAACGCTCAAGCTACTGCGCCGCACCCCATCCATCGGGGTGAGCGAGGTCGCCGCCGAGCTGGGAGTCGGGGTGTCTACTGCGCACCGGCTCCTCGCTACACTGGCGGCGGAAGGCTTCGTCCAGCAGCGTGGAGGCCGCAAGTACGAGCTCGGCCGTGAGATGCTCGGGTCGGCCTCCGCTATCGAGCACTGCGCGGAGGTGTCCGCGCCGGTCATGCGACGGCTCCGGGACATCTCCAGGGAGACGGTTCACCTCTCGATCGTGCGCGGCGCGGAGACCTTCTTCTTGAGCGCCGTCGAGTCCAACGCAGTCGTCCGCGTGACGACCCGGGTCGGTGAGCGCCCGCCGGCCCACAGCACCGGTGCGGGCAAAGTGCTGCTCGCAAGCCTGTCGCGCGAAGCTTTCCTCGAGCTCTATCCAGATGAGTCACTCGGACAGGCCACCGATCTGACAATCGAAGATCGCGAGGCGCTCTGGGACGAGCTGCGCCATGTCGAACAGGTGGGCTACGCGACGAACCTCGGAGAGTCCGAGTTCGACATGTATGCGATCGCGGTTCCGATTAGGCGGCCGGACGGCCCTCCCGTGTGCGCCCTGTCGCTGGCGGCGCCGCTCTCGCGGATCAATCCTACGGGCGACGGTGTCATCAACAGCGAGGAGGCCGCACTGCTCGAGCAGCTTCGCACGGCGGCTCGAGAGATCGAGTCGCTGCTGGTCTACTGACCTACGGATTGTGCCGGGGCGGCTTGGGTTCCAGCTCAAAGTGCCAAACAGGCAGGTTCCCTTATGTTCCTCATCAATGGGCGGCGGGTGTTTTAGCCTCGTCGAGGGTAATAGGACTGATTGGCGATTGAACCGTCATCCCAGACTGGCAACGAACCGCCGAATATACCATGTGCTGAACTGTCTAAATTTGCACAGTCCCATCCTTGGCACCGGCGGCCACACAGGCGGGCGGTAGGCTAAAACCATGTCAAAGTTGCCCTCGGGCAGGAATGCACGACCGCTTCCCGTCAAAGACCGGCCTGACCATTATGCGAAACCCCGGATCACCTGAGACCCGTCGTCGGGCAGACACCTTCATCGCTGGAAAGGTTCGAATAATGCGGCACGTCAATCTCAGCAAGCAGCACCCCACCGCCTACAAGAGCGTCATGGCACTGAGCCAGGAGGCCGATGAAGCGGTTGCACGGGCCGGGCTCGAACCCAGGCTCGGAGAACTGGTGAAAATCCGTGTGTCGCAGCTGAACGGATGTGCGTTCTGCTTGCGCATGCACACACGTGACGCGATCGCCAAGGGCGAGACAAGCGACCGCCTCGCAGTCGTTGCGGCTTGGTGGGAGTCGCAGTACTTCACCGAGCAGGAACAGTCCGCGCTTGCCCTCGCAGAGGAAGTCACCCGTCTGTCGGTCCCGGAACGCGGCGAGTGGGACAACGGCTCACTGAACGATGAGCAGGTCTCCGCGATCAGCTGGCTGGCGATCGCCATGAACGCCTGGAACCGCATCGCCGTCCGCAGCCACTATCCTGTCGCCCCATAGCCGGATCGCCTGTACCGGTCGATAACGGGGGCACAAGAGGTATTTGCCTTACCCCCCGCGGGCTTCTCCGTCCACCGACTCGACCGCCGTCATCTGGTGATCTCCGCGGAGACCGATGTCTGGTTCGTCGATGCTGGCCGAGGGGCGTGGGTCGGCAGATCGGCTCGACCTGTCGCGCAAGCCGGTCCCCCAGCGCACCGCTCCTCCTCAAGGAGTTGGACAGTTACGAGGAGTGAATTCCCGGGCTTTTCGGATTCGCGCATGCCCCGCCCGCAATGATTCCTCTTGAAGGTACCCAATCAGTACAGACAAGGGTGGCTGCCGGCAGACAGGGCAATTGATCTGCATCGGCGGTTTCTCTTCGATGTTCCCGGAATGCGAAGTCAGTGCTCGGGCCAGCTGACTTTCTCTCCCATTGCTTGAAGGAATGCTGCGAACTCCTCCCCATTCAGGTCGCCGCTGATCATCGGGGGAATCATCCTAATCGCCGCCGTCGCGGCCGGGGCCTTCCTGGTCGGCCGGAAACTGGCCAGGAAGTAAATTTCCGATCCGGGACGCATTACATACGCCAGGCCTGCCGCAGTGGCATGATCGGTGCAGCACACGAGAAAGGATCCCTCGTGGACGATAAATGGCGATCCCTGATCACGGACCGGGAAATGCGGCCCTGGCTCGTGCTGACCGCGGTCTTCATCCTCGCTGCTCTCGTCTTTGCCGCCATGGCCTGGTTCTCGCTCGTGGTTCCCTCGGTCGCGTTCCTGCACCACCACGGCGGGTAGACCCTCCACCAAGGCGGCATGGCCCGTTCCCCTGGGTGCTGAAGCGGTCACCTTCAGCACCCAGGGGATCTGCGGGCTGGCCGAGCCCTGTTTCGGTACTGCTTGCAGAATCGTAATCGCGCCTCCGGCGGAGTAGGGCCGCTGCTACTCGGCGCTGCCCTCGTCGGATGGCGGCGCCTGGGCTGGGCCGGTAAAGCGGAATGGCTTCAGCCGATCCCAAAGATCAATGGGGCCCGGCCGCGCCACCGTTTACCGCTGCTTAACCGTGGCCGCCCTGCCGAGGGGGAACCCGGCCATTCCTCGCATTAATTGCGCGTCAAAAGAGCCGAATGCCATTGGCTCCGCACCCTTCGGTGATCTGGGTGATTTACGGCTGAAGGCGGAAGAACGCGTAGATGCCGAACACGAGTAACGGGCCGATGAACACGACGACAAACATGATCCAATGCCCGGGGGAGATCATATCCCCTGTTTGCTCGTCGGCGGGGGTTGTGGTGGAGAAATGGGTTGGTGAAGGCATGGCTGACCCGGCGGCGGCGGATTGCGCAGTGGCTCCGGCCGCCGGAGTTGCTACTTCACTACGGTGGAAACGGTGGGTTCCATGATGAAGGTTGCTTGTCATATCTCCACTGTCGGGCCCGGCCGTAAGCCCGTACTGTGGCGAAAGTGTGAAAGTGCTGTGGAAGCAGCACTCGTCATTTACCCGGCCCGCCCAATCGTCGGCCCAGCTGCCAGGCCACCGTCGCCGTTGACCTGGCGAAACGTCATGCTCCTCGTCCCACTCGTGGTCCCGTTCCCCGCCAAAGAGATCCGTCGCTTCACCTCGATCCTTTTCTCCGTTGTGCGTTCCTACTCCACCTCAAACCGGAGCAGGAGCCTCTCCCGAAGCGGAAGACCGGTTCGGTTCGTTCGGCGAACCCAACCCAGCCACTGATCGGCAGGAAGCACGCCAGCAAACGCCCATGACAGGCAGGAGCACATGCCCTCCCACACCCGCCACCCGTTCCGCCGACATGCAACGCCTCAATTGACACTGCCCGGCCCGCAAAATTTGCGCGATGAAGACGCGTTCACCGCTCGTCCAAGGAATCGCAGAGAAGTCTCTCGTCAGTCGGCGATCAAAGCGAGGCAGCGGTAGACGGTGGCGCGGCTGGCGCCGATGATCCTGCCGATGTCCGCCGGCTTCAGGCCCTGGGCCTTCAGCTCAGGGCCTGACCTTCCGATCCTGTGCGGTGACTTCCCGCCGTCCGGCCCGGCGCCCGTGCTCGGCGGCCGCGGCCATACCGGCCCGGGTCCGCTCGGCCAGCTGGTCGCGCTTACATTGGTTCTTTCGGGCAGGTGCGACCAGCGTCCCAGCGGATAACTGGCAGGGCCGGCAGGTCCCTCGAACCAGATCCGTTTGATTCACGAAACGGTTAACTCCTGGCTGGAACAGCGCTACCGGCAGATGGCGCGTACATCGCTTCCTCTTCGGCTCCCGTTCATTCGCCCGGGAAAGAGTTGACAGGGCCGCCCACCCCCAACGGGCGGCAGTCACTCAACCGGAGGTTCAATTTCGTGCACCCGTCCCCTACTCCCCAAACACGCCGGTTGTCCCGGCCCCTGTGCCTGACCGCCGGCGCCCTGGCTCTGCTGGCCACCGGGGCCATGGTTGGCCCCGCCGCCACCGCCGCCACCGCCGCTCCGGCCGAAACCGGCTGGGCCGCCTCTGCCTACCGAGGAGGTGTCGAAGTCGTTAGCGCTACGGAGGCCGACCAGCAGAGTCTCGATGGCATCGTTTTCGATGATAAGAACAGGAACTCCACCCAGGATTCCGGTGAACCGGGCATGGCCGGGGTGACGGTCTCCAACGGCCGCGAGGTCGTTACCACGGACGGCCAGGGCCGCTATGAGCTGCCGGCCTTCGACAACATGACTGTCTTCGTTACCCAGCCGCGCGGCTACCAGGTGCCGGTGGACGAGGACAATGTCGCCCAGTTCTTCTACCATCACCTGCCCGAAGGCTCCCCCGAGTTGAAGTACGGCGGCATCGCACCTACCGGAGCGCTGCCTGACAAGGTGAACTTCCCCCTGACCAAGAGCAAGCTCACCCGGTCCCCGGAGCAGCACTGCCTGATTGGCGCCGACGTCCAGACCTACAACCACAAAGAGGTCGAGTTCGCACGCAACGGTGTCTTCGCCGATCTGACCGCCCGCACCGACTACGCCGGCTGTGGTGCCCTGTTCATTGGCGACATCGTGGGCGACGACCTGTCCCTCTACCCGCAGACCCGCGAGCTGACCTCCATGCTCAACGGCCCGGCCCGCTTCCTGCCCGGCAACCACGACCTCGACTTCGACGCCCTCGACGGCGAGCACGAATTCGACACCTTCCGCGCCCAGTTCGGCCCGGAGTACTACTCCTACGACGCCGGCAAGGCCCACGTCGTGGCGCTAAGCAACATCCAGTACCCCACCCAGATCCCGGCGAAGAAGAGCAACTACGCGTACGGTCTGGGAGAGCGCCAGCTTGAGTGGCTGCGCCAGGACATCGCGTCTGTGCCCAAGGACCGGGCGATCGTGATCGCCTCCCACGCGCCGCTGCACGAGTTCTACTACTCCAGCAGCTACACCCACGCCCAGATCGAGGAGATCAATAAGATCCTCGAAGGCCGTGAGGTGGTCTCCGTCGCCGGGCACACCCACATGTCCGAGAACCTTCGCCAGGGCGACCTGATGGCCGGCTGGATCGACACACTCGGCGAGGACGGCCTGCCGTTCACCCACCTGACCGCCCCGGCAGTGTCCGGCCAGTGGTACAACGGCCGGGTGCTCGAGGAGGGATACCCCACGTCGGTGCAGCGCGACGGTACCCCTCCCGGCGTGCTGACCCTGGATATCAAGAACACCGAGATCCGCGAGCGTTTCACCGCCACCGGCGATGACGGTTCCGACCAGATGGCCCTGGGCATCAACTCCCCCGCCTACCGTGCCTGGTTCGACGAGTACAAGAACCAGCGTGGCAAGGCTCCGGCCCCGAAGAACCCGAACGCCGTGGCCCAGGGCGAACTCGGTGCGACCTGGCTGACCACCAACTTCTGGATGGGTGCCACCGGCTCCACCGTGAACGTGTCCATCGACGGCGGCGAGACTACCGAGGCCACGCGTACCCAGTCGATGACCGCCGACGACGTCCCGCTGATCGGCGCCGAGTACACCGATCCGGCCGCCGCGCTCGAGCAGCTGGTGCACGGCGGCGGCCTCCACGACCGCACCTCCCACCTATGGCGCCTCCAGCTGCCGGCCGACCTGGCCGTCGGCGAGCACACCGCCGCCGTCACCGCAACCGACGTTCACGGCCGGGAATTCACCGAGACGATCACCTTCGAAGTCACCGAGTAACCCTTCCTTGCCATACGACGGCGGGTGGCCGCGTTTCGCAGCCACCCGCCGTCAGGCCCTGACACACCATCCCGAGCGCCAGGGGCGCCTTCGATTCGCGGATAGCCCCGGGCGGCCTGGCCCAGAGGTAAACCGACCAGCATCAAATACTCCCCGTGCCGATAACGGCGCATACGTCAGCTGGAAGCCGGTGAATCGCATTGGGTGCGAATTCGACGGATGTTGATACGGGAAGCCCGCGTTCTCCTGCCCCTGCCGGTTGTCCGGCGGTCTTGCGGTTGCGGGACCCCTTCCCGAAACCACGGAACCGTGCAATGGCCGCCGATCCGGAGCAGTGAGACACGCCGGAGGCGCGCTGTTACGGGGAACCATGGAGCCGATTCGCACTTGATGGGAAAGTGTCGCGCAATACTCGAGAAGTCGCTGCGTCTGATCTGCACGCTCCGGCCCCATTTGTCGGAAGCAGTCCCCCGGCGGCATCGCATTCCCCTCGTGGGTGCATGGAACGGCCCCATCCCCACCAGGCCGCAGCCGGTGGCCACCCGTAGTCCGGGACGCAGCACCGGCATCCCCGAACAGCACGCCATGCAGTCCAACAGAACCGAGACCAGCTACGCCTCCAACGAGCGGCAATTCTGAACCATTTTCACCACTACTCGCCGGGTATCAATACGCCGGCTCACCAGTATGGTGGCGGTGCATCAGGATCTACGCACTGCCGCCGGCCGGAGGGTCCGCCACCGTGCCCGGCTCTGAGCGCGTACACTATGCGCGAGTACACAGAACGTTTGGCGGCAGGCTAGGTTTACCGTCGACCACGGAACGACCCTTGACTGCTGAGCCCAGGCCCGGCATGAGCGAAGGAGGCAATCGTGCCTCGCATTCCCGTCCACACCCCCGAGGAGTCAAGGGCCCATGTGGCCCGTCCGGAGCGGAAGACGGGGCGGCTGCTTAACATCCACGCCGAGGTGGCCCACTGCCCGGTCGTGATCGCCGCCTACCGGGGCATCTCCCAGGCCATCGCCGAGCACGGCACCTTCGACGCCCGCACCCGCAAGGCGATCGTCCCGGCCGTGGGCAACCAGAACGGCCGCGACTACTGCCGGGCCGCCTACACCCTCTCGGCACGCAAGGCCGATCTCACGAACGAGCAGATCCTGACCGTGTGTGCCGGGGAGGTTGGCTTCGACGACCGCCTGGCGGCGATCACCGAGGTCGCCCGCGCCGCGGACACGGGCAACGTCCCCGAGGTGGTCTGGCAGGCCGCTCTTGACGCCGGCTGGAGCGACACGGAGCTGGCCGAGGCCTTCGCCCACCTCGCGGACAACCTCTACACCGATTACATAAGCCACTACGCCCACACCGAGCCTGACCTGCCCGCAGCCGAGCCACTCAGCGCTTGACCATGCCGACGGCGGCCCCTGCCGCCAGTCACCACGAACCGAAAGGACCCCGGGGGATGACCGAGGAAGCAGACGCCCGGCCCTCCGTGGAGGCAGAGCCGGTGTCGGAGGAAGACGCCGAGGCCTACGTTGCCTCTGTCTGCTTCAGGGCTGGCCCGCCCGGGGCCGTCGGAATCGAAGCCGAACGCCTCGTCCATGCGCGCACCGACGCAGGCAGACCCGTCACAGTGCCAGACCTCCGCGCTGTCCTCGCCCCGCTCGGCAACCGCCTGCCCGGCGGCGGAGCACTGAGTTTCGAGCCCGGGGGCCAAGTCGAGGTGAGCAGCGCCTGCGCCAACCATCCCCGCGATCTCCTCCCCGACGTGCGCGCCGACCTCGCCGCCGTCGACCGTCTCCTCGAGGAAGCAGGCCTCGCGCCCGGCCCCTTGGCCCTCGATCCTCTCCGGCCCCCACGCCGCTCCCTCGATCTTCCGCGCTACGCCGCCATGCAGCGGCATTTCGACGCGGCGGGCCCGTCGGGGCGGACCATGATGTGTTCGACCGCCTCACTCCAGGTCTGCCTCGAAGCCGGCCCGGACCCGCAGCAGGCGCGCAAGCGGTGGGAGCGGGCGCACCGCCTCCTTCCGGTCCTCGTCGCGATGTTCGCGAACTCCCCGTTCCAGCACGGCCGGTCCACGGGCTGGAAGAGCACGCGTCAGCGCGTCTGGTCCCGCATCGAGGCCGCGCGCACTGAAGCCGTCCCCGCGCGCCACCCCGGCGTCGACCCTGCCGAGGCCTGGGCCCGCTACGCGCTCGACGCCCCCCTGCTGTGCCTCCCCGCTGACGACGGCGGGTGGGACGCCCCGCCCGGCCTCACGCTCCGCGCATGGCTTCAAACCCGGAGGCCCCGCCCCGCGACGCGGGCCGATGTCGCCTACCACCTCACGACGCTCTTCCCGCCGGTCCGGCCCCGCGGCTTCCTTGAGCTGCGCGCCTTCGACGCCCAGGCCGGCGCGGACTGGGAGGCTGCCGCCGTCGTCGTCTGGGCGCTCATGGACGACGCCGGTGCTGCCGCAGCCGCCGACGCCGCGTGCGGGCGCCTCGGCCCGAAGGCGCCAACGCTCGACGACGCCGCACGGCTCGGCCTCGACCATCCCGCGCTTGCGGCCATGGCCGAGGAGTGCGCGGGCGCGGTGCTTGACGCGCTCCCGCGCTGGGGGCTCGATGCGACGGGGCAACGCCGGGTCAAGGCGTTCGCAGAGGCGTACCCGCTACGCGGCCGCTGCCCGGCGGACGCGCGGCTCGAGCACTGGCGGCGCACGGGCGAGCTGTACCCCGGGCACAGCGCCCGGACTGCAGAAGACCCGGAATGCGAGGAGGGGTCATGAGCGACCACCACGAGGCGCACGGCATCGGTGAGGCCTTGGCCCGCGAGCCGCTGCCGATCGAGCAGCTGCGCACCGCCATCGCCGGGCGCCTCGATCGCGCACGGCGGCGCACCCATTCGCTCACGGCGTGCGATGACGGCGAGCTGCTTGCCCAGCATTCGCCACTGATGTCCCCCCTCGTGTGGGATCTCGCCCACGTCGGGAGCCAGGAGGAGATCTGGCTCGTGCGCGACGTCGGCCACCGAGTGCCGCTGCGCTGCGACCTCGACGCACTCTACGACGCGTTCCAGCACCCGCGGGCCGCACGCCCGACCCTCCCGCTGCTTGGCCCGGACGAGGCGCGCCGCTACATCGCCGAGGTCCGCGACAAGGCGCTCGACGTGCTCGACTCATCCCCGCTCGAGGGGAGCGAACTCGTGGACCAGGGCTTCGCGTTCGGCATGATCGTCCAGCACGAGCAGCAGCACAGCGAGACCATGCTCGCGACCCACCAGCTGCGCAAGGGGGAACCGGTCCTCACCCCTGAGCCGCTGCCGCGGAGCGTGATCGGGACCCGCGAGGGCCTGCCGTCCGAGGTGCTTGTGCCAGGCGGCGAGTCCACGATGGGCACGTCGATCGAGCCCTGGGCCCTCGACAATGAACGGCCGTCACACCCCGTTGTCCTCGATCCGTTCTGGATCGACACCGTCCCCGTGACCAGTGGCGACTACGGGCGGTTCATCGACGCCGGCGGGTATCAGGACCCGCGCTGGTGGAGCCCGGCCGGCTGGGACCACCGGCAGAACGCGGGGCTCGAGGCGCCGCTGTTCTGGCAGCGCGACGGGGGCGGGTGGCTGCGGCGCCGCTTCGGCGTCGTCGAGGCCGTGCCAGCGGACGAGCCGGTCCAGCATGTGTGCTGGTACGAGGCCGATGCCTACGCGCGCTGGGCAGGCCGGCGTCTGCCGACGGAGGCGGAATGGGAGAAGGCCGCACGCTTCGACCCCGCCACACGGCGCTCCCGCCGCTACCCGTGGGGTGACGACGACCCCACCCCCGGGAGGGCGAACCTTGGGGGAGGTGCGCTCCGGCCATCGCCTGCGGGCTCCTACCCTGAGGGGGCCTCGGCGCTCGGCATCCGGCAACTCATCGGTGACGTGTGGGAGTGGACGTCGAGCGACTTCCAGCCGTACCCCGGCTTCCGGGCGTTCCCCTACAGCGAGTACAGTGAGGTCTTCTTCGGGCCCGGCTACAAGGTGCTGCGGGGCGGCTCGTGGGCCGCCGACGAGGTGGCCTGCCGCGGAACCTTCCGCAACTGGGACTACCCCATCCGCCGACAGATCTTCGCCGGCTTCCGCACAGCGCGCAACGCGACGACGGCGGAGGCCGCCTGATGTGCCGCCACCTCGCGTACCTCGGCAACGAGGCCGCGATCGCGTCCGTGGTGATCGAGCCCGTGCGCGGACTCTACCGGCAGGCCTGGGCCCCACGGCTCCAGCGCTATGGGACCGTCAACGCCGACGGCTTCGGCGTGGGCTGGTACCCGGACGACGGCGCCCCCGCCCGCTACCGGCGCGCCGTGCCCATGTGGGCCGACCGCTCGTTCGCCGACATCGCCCGCGTGACGCGCACGCGCTGCCTCCTCGCCACCGTCCGCTCGGCGACACCGGGCATGCCACCCGACGAGTCCGCCGCGGCGCCGTTTGCCTCGGGACGCTGGCTCTTCAGCCACAACGGCGCGGTCGACGGCGGCACCGCGAGCCTCGAGGGGCTGGCCGCAGCGCTGCCGGTCAGCCGGCTCCTCACGCTCGAATCGACCGTGGACTCCGCCCTCCTTTGGGCCCTCGTCCTGGCCCGCCTCGACGGCGGGGAGGCCCCCGCGCCTGCGCTCGGGTCCGTCGCCGCCGACGCCTCGGCCGCCGCACCCGGGCGCTACAACTTCCTCCTCACGGACGGCGAGCGGATCGCTGCGACGGCGTGGGGTGACACGCTCTTCTGGACCGTCCGCCCGCATGGGACAATCGTCGCAAGCGAGCCCGCCGACGACCTGCCCGACTGGAACCAGGCCCCCGACCGGACCGTCCTCGTCGCAACGCGCGGCCGGGTCGACATCGAGCCCATCCACCCCGCCCGGAAGGAGACCGCCGCACCGTGAGCACCGCATTCACCCCCGACGACATCACCCACTACCTTCCGCCGGACTTCCTGGCCAAAAGCCTGCGGCGGGACGTCCTCGCGGGCCTCGGCTCCGCACCGAAGACGCTTCCGCCCAAGTGGTTCTACGACCAGCGCGGGAGCGAACTCTTTGAGCGCATCACGTTGCTCCAGGAGTATTATCCGACCCGCGCCGAACGCGAAGCGCTCGAGCTCCACGCCGCGGAAATCGCCGCCGCGGCCCCCGCCGAAACGCTCATGGAGCTCGGCTCGGGCTCGTCCCGCAAGACCCCGCTCCTCCTCGACGCCCTCGCCGCCGCGGGGCCGCTGCGCCGCTACGTCGCAGTCGACGTGAGCGACAGCGCACTGCTCGCGGCGCGGGAAGAGCTCACCGAGCTGTACCCGGCGCTGGACCTCCAGGCCGTCGCCGCGGACTTTGAGCACCAGATGCACCTCCTGCCGCACGAGGGTCGCCGCATGATCGCGTTCCTCGGCGGCACGATCGGGAACTTCGAGCCCGAAGCCCGCCGGGAGTTCCTCCGCTCGATCCGCGGACACCTCGGCCCGGGCGAAGGCACGCTGCTCATCGGCACCGACATGGTGAAAGCGCCCTCCGTCCTGCTCCCCGCGTACGATGATGCCGGGGGCGTCACTGCCGAGTTCAACCGAAACGTTCTGCGCGTGCTCAACGCCGAACTCGGTGCCGACTTCGACGTGGACGCGTTCGAGCACGTCGCCGTGTGGAACGAGCGCCAGGAGTGGGTCGAGATGTGGCTGCGCGCGACGCGGCCGATGCACGTCCGGCTGCCCGCCGTCGGCCTCGAGGTGGACTTCGCCGCCGGCGAGGACCTGCGTACCGAGATCTCCGCCAAGTTCCGCCCCGAGGGGTTCGCGGCCGAACTTGCCGAGGCGGGCTTCGCCGTCGTCGGCCAATGGACCGACGCCGCCGGACGGTTCGCGCTCACGCTCGCGGAGCCGCGCGCTTAGCCTGCTGCCAGGGCCGCCGCGACCCACGTCCTCAGCGGGGTGCGGGTGCGGTTGAAGATCGTTCCGGCCGTCACCGACGTCCGCCGCGAGCACGCCTTGCACATCCACAGCCCCGCACCCGTGCGCCAGCAGTCCCTGCCGCCGCACTTCAGGCAGACGAACCCCTCCGGCCAACGCAGCCCCGCCAGGTACTCGAAGCAGGCTTCGTCCGTGCTGAATCATTCGTGGAAGTGCCCGAACGTCTTCGGGTAGTCCACCCCCGCATGCGGCATCTGCGGGGACAAATCGGCCATACCCAGCCTACTTCAGCCAAGCAGATACCTAATACTGATATTCGATTTTGGCCACGCGCACCGTCCTTGGGCTCCGGTGTGAGCATGGATCCGCTTCCCGGCCGCGGCGGGACTAGTGCGTGGGGAGGCGTTTGCCTAGACCGCATGGGCGGTACAGATCGCCTGGACCGGCGCCGGCATCTGGCGCACGACCTGGGTGTGGACCCTCCGTCGTGCAGTGGTGGACTGACGGGCAACGGAAGACAGCGCAGGGAGAAAGGACGGGCCATGACGGCAGTTCCACGGGAACAGACGGCACCGCAAGCTCTTAGTGAGCCGGCCTGCATCAGGTTCGCCCCCGGCGGCCAGCCGTTAGCGGTACGGTGGCGCGGCCGGCTCTGGCCGGTCGCGGCCGAACCGCTGCACTGGTTCGACCGGTAGAACTGGTGGGAGTCGGATTTGCCGGCCGGGCCCGGCCACGGCAATATCGTGCAGATCGAGTGCTGGCGGGTCCAGGTCCGGGCGACCTCGACGTCGCCGCTGCGCACCTTGGAACTGCGCCAGCCTCCGGGCCGGGACGACTGGCACCTGACACGCGTTTCCGACGAATAGGAACCTGCAAAGGCGGGCCCGGTCGAGACGGTAAGTCGTGATCCATGGCCTCATCGAAGGCGCCTTTATATCCTGCCCATGGCGTTCGCGGCCTTTGGCACCGATGTTGAACCCGGCGAGTACCATCCGATGCGAATTCGACGGATTTTGGTACGGGAAGCCCGCGTTCGCCTGCCCCTGCCCGGTTGTCCGGCGGTTTTGCGGTTGCGGGACCTCTTCCCGAAACCATGGAACCGTGCGGTGGCCGCCGATCCGGAGCAGTGGGACGCGCGCTGGGGGCGCACTGTTACGGGGAACCGTGGGGCCGATTCGCACTTGATGCGAAAGTCTCGCGCAATACGCGAGAAGTCACTGCGTCTGATCTGTATGTTCCGGCCCCATTTGTCGGAAGCAGGTCCCCGGCGGCATCGCATTCCCCTCGTGGGTGCATGGAACGGCCCCACCCCCACCAGGTCGTAGCCGGTGCCCACCCATAGTCCGGGACGCAGCACCGGCATCCCGGAACAGCACATCATGCAGTCCGGCAGGACCCGGACCGTCTGCACCCCTGCCAAGCGGCAAGCCTAAGCCACTGCAGCCGCTATTGGCCGGCCATCAATACGCCGGGCCACCAGTACCCACCCGCCGCCGGGCAGGTGAGACGTCGCTGCCTTCGGGCAAAGCGCCTCGGGAGGCAGCCGCCGCATGTCTACCACCTCACATTAGTTGACATTTCAACCTTTTGGGTCAAAGGTAAATGCATAAGCATATAATATGCGAACCTCGGACACCGACGAGCGGGCACCGGCCCACCGCCCCTGTCCCCGCCTGGCACCACAAGGAGAAGACAATGTCACAGCGGGTTCTGGTTACGGCCGGAGCAAACGGAATCGGCCTGGCCATTGCCAAGGCTTTCGCGGCCACCGGTGCACGCGTGCACATCGCGGACATCAACGCCGACGCGGTCACCGCGGTCACGGCGGAACATGCCAACATCACCGGCACCGTCGGCGACATCAGCAAGGCCTCGGACGTCGAGAAACTGTTCCACGACATCCGCGGGCAACTGGGCGGACTCGACGTGCTGGTCAACAACGCCGGCATCGCCGGCCCCACCGCTCCGGTGGAGGATTACGACGCCGGTGCCTTCGCCGCCGTCGTCGGGGTCAACCTGCAGGGCACCTTCAACATCACCCAGCGCGCCATTCCGCTGCTGAAGGCATCCGAGGCCGGATCCATCATCACCATGTCCTCACTGGCCGGCCGTTTCGGCTACCCCAACCGTGTGGGCTACTCCACCACCAAGTGGGGCCTGGTCGGTTTCGCCAAGACCCTGGCAATGGAACTGGGCCAGTACGGCATCACCTCGAACACCATCCATCCGGGCGCCGTGGACGGTCCGCGCATCATGAGCGTCTTCGAAGGCCGCGCCGCCGTCTCCGGACGCACCGTCCGGGAAGAGATCGACAGCGCGATGGCCAACCAGTCGGTCAAGCAGTTCATCAACCCGAACGACATCGCCCAACTGGTCCTCTTCCTCGCCGGCCCCCACGCCCGCACAATCTCCGGCCAGATGTTCCCCATCGACGGCGACTCCAAGGCGGCTGTCTGATGCCAATCAAAACGGGCCGAGCACGAAATATTTGACGCACCAAATGGGTGCATGCGCCTGTTGAGCCGCGGAACATCGAGGCGGTAGTACCGCTGAGGCCGCGGGGCAAGGACATTGCGCAACCGTCTGCAAGGAGAAAATCATGATTGACAGCTCGAACCGTCACACCGGCTCCATCGGGACCGTGTCCGAAAAGGGCATCCCCGACGAGGTGGACGTGGTGATCGTCGGCTCCGGTGGAGCAGGCCTGACGGCGGCGCTGACCGCCGCCAAGGAGGGCGCACGGGTTCTCGTCGTCGAGTCCCGGGAACTCGTCGGAGGCGCCACCGGCATCTCCGCGGGTGCCGCCTGGATCCCCAACCACGGCTTCTCGGCCAAGGATCTGAACGTGAAGGACGACCTGGACCAGGCCCGGCGCTACATCTACGGCCAAGGCCGCGACCGGGTGCTGGACCACAAGCTGGTGGAGAAGTTCCTGGAGACCGGACCGCGGGTCGCCCGCTTCATTGAAGAGAACACCGCCTTCGGGTGGATCCCGACGATCTGGCCGGACTACCGCTCCGACATCGACGGCGCCTCCGTCGGCCGGTCGCTGTTCCCCGGCCCCTACTCCCCCGAGGGGCTTGGGGAGGCCGCGAAATACGTACGGCCCGCCCTGACCACGGGCATGGCCAAGAACCCGCTTCCGTTCTGGCTGCTGGGTGGAATCGGCATCGACGACGTCTGGCTCGCCGGCCCGGCGCTGGTCGGAGCCCTGCTCGAGGGCAGCCTGCGCAGCGGCGTCGACGTACGTGTCGAAACGCCGGCGGTCCGGCTCGTCACGGACGGCTCGGAGGTGCGCGGGATCGTGGTCCGGGCCGACGGCGTGGAGCACACGGTGCGCGCCGCCAAGGGCGTCCTGCTGGCCAGCGGCGGGTTCGAGAGCTCGGCCGAGGTCGCCACGGCCCATCTCGACGCACCCTTCGGTGTGCAGGTCTCGCCCAAGGGCCATGACGGCATCGCGGTGCAGCTGGCCCAGGAGGTGGGCGCTGACCTCACCGGGATGGAGGACGCCTGGTGGATGCCCGGGGTGCAGCTGCCCGGTGAGGAGTTGGAGGGCCAGCCGCTCAGCCGTGTATTCCTGGGCGAGCGGGCCCTGCCGCACAGCATCATGGTGAACAGCAAGGGCGAGCGCTTCGCCAACGAGGCCCTGGCCTACGACCAGTTCGGACAGATCATGCGCGAGGTCGACCCGGCGACGGGCATTATGCCCAATGCCACGGCGTGGCTGATCTTCGACCAGAACTACTGGGAGAAGTTCGGGATCTTCGGCGTCACGCCGGGCGGAGAGGTGCCCGACTACCTCCACCGCGCCGGCACGCTGTCGGAGCTGGCGGCCAAGATCGGTGTCGACGAGGTGGGGCTGCTCCGCACCGTCGACCGGTTCAACCCCGAGGCCGCACGAGGCCGCGACCCGCAGTTCAACCGCGGGGAGACGATGTTCGACCGCTACTTCGGCGCCTTCTATCCCCGGCTGGGCAGGAACTCGCCCGACGCGCGGTTCCCCGCCGCCACCGCAAAGGCCAGGCTGCGCATCGCCGCGGCAATCGGTCCGATCGTGAGCAAGCTCGCGGGACGGGTGGCGAAGAAGAACGACCCCGAGCGCCTGCGTTCCGTGGTGGTCGGGCCCCTGGCGAAGATCATCCGACCCGTGCTGAAGAGCCCGAAGTCGAGCGTGCTGGGGCCGGTCAACACTGCGCCCTACTACGCGCTCAAGGTCGAGGCCAGCGCGCTCGGCACTGTCGGCGGTCCCAGGACCGACGCACTCGGGCACGCACTGAACACCGAGGGCAAGGTCATTCCGGGCCTGTACGCCGCCGGCAACGCAGGCGGCGCGCCCACGAAGGGGTTCTACGGAGGCGCCGGAGAGACCATCTCGCTCGGGCTGGTGTTCGGCTACCTGGCCGGACGCGAAGCGGCCCGGCGGCAGGATGACGCCTGAGCATTTCAGTTGGTGACCTCGACCGTCGAGGCGGCGGTGGAGGTCACCCGCACAACAGCGGTTACGTCGGAAACAGGCCCGGGCCCATCTCCGGAACCCGGCGGCGGCGTGCTTGTTCCCCTCCAGGATCTCTTCAAGGAACCGGCCGGACGTGGCAACGGCGCCCATCACCGCTGGTGGTGGGCGCCGTTGCCGCTCCTTGTGGAAGCGATGGTCAGGCCGCGGGCTGCTTGCTGCGGAGCTCCGCCATCTCCCGCCCGGACCGGCGGGCGGCCGCCTCGGCTTCGTCCTTGAGCGCTGCGGCCATGTCCCTGAATGCATCGAGGGCAGGGTTCACGCCGACGAGCGTGAACGGGCGCTGGACGACGCGAAGGTCGAGCCCCCACACGTCCTCGAGCACGCGGCGAAGCCACGCGGTCGAGTGGTCCCAGCCCTCCTTGGGGGTGCCGGCATCGTAGTTTCCGCCCAGCACGGTGACCAGGGTGGCGGGCTTGCCGCGCAGCGCCGTGCCCTCGGGATTGGTGCGCGGATCGGTGAAGGCGAGGTCGAACCAGGTCTTGAAGTGCTGGGACACCCCGAAGTTGTACAGCGGAACCGTAAACAGCAGCGCGTCTGCATTCACGAGTTCATCGGCGAGGGCGGCGGCCAGCGCGACCGCATCGCGCTGGGCGTCGGTGCGGTCCGGCTCGGCGGCAAAGCCTGCGGTGACCGCGTTCTGCCACGCTGCGGACGGGACGGGATCCGCCGCAAGGTCGCGGCGCGTCACGGCCGAATCGGGATGGGCGGTCGTCCATTCCTCCTCGACGAGGTCGCCGAGGGCACGGCTGGCAGACGTCGCGGGGAGGATGCTGGCATCCAGGCGGAACAGTGTCACGTCAACTCCAATCAATTTTCAAGAGTCACTCTTATTTTCCGAGCGACTATGCAGACTCTAGCACGGTAGAATCGATGCATGAGTACAGGGCAGCACGAGCCGCACGCATGCGACGCCGCGGTCAGCCTTGCCTTCTCGATCCTGGGCAAGCGGTGGAACGGGATGATCATCGACGCGCTCGGCGGTGGCCCGGCGTCCTTCACCGCCCTGCGCCGCACCGTGGGGGGCATCAGCGACGCCGTGCTCTCGGATCGGCTCGCCGAACTGACCGACGCGATGCTGCTCTCGCGCAGCGTGGATCCCGGGCCGCCCGTGACGGTCACATACGCGCTCACCTCAAGCGGTGAACAGCTCCTGCCGGTGCTCCAGCAGCTGGGGCAATGGGCATCGGAGAATCTGGCACTGAACAAGAAGCCCTGACCGCCCCGCGGCTCCGGCCAAGGGAATCCTCACACCGTCGCGGATGTCGAGAAGCTGCCTATTTTTCGCAACCCCGGTCTTGACGCTGCCGTATTGAAGTCGAACCGGCAGCGTCAGCACTTCTGCACTTACCCGCGCTTCCCTAGCTGTGCATGTCGGGCATGACGCCCAGATGCCACCTTCGCCGGGCGCCAATAAAGTTGACGTCTCAACTAAATAAGCTAGTATAAATGCATATGCATGCACCTGGTTTACCGTTGACCCGGATGTGCGGCCCGAGCGCATGTATCCGATCGGCCCGCCGGGGTCGTTGCGGCGGCCGCCCAGTTCCCCGGCGCACCGCAGTCATCCGGGTACAGATCCGGACATTTTCATCGATCGAAACGCAGAGGAGTATGGCGTGGCGACAGGATCAGCAAGGACAACGCTGCCGGCACTAGGTGCCGTCGTTGACGGACGATTCCAGCTGGAAGGTGTCCTGGGAAGCGGCTCCGAGGCGATCGTTTACCGGGCTGCCGACAACCGCGGCGGAAGGCCGGTTGCCCTCAAAGTCTTCCGCAAGCCGTGGAACGAAGGCGGAGAGCGCCGTGAAGTCCTGATCCAGCGCAGGATCCGCCACAGCGGCATTGTGGCCCTCCAGGATTATGCGGACCATACCGGCGCGGGGGACGCGCCTGACTATGCGGTCCTGGAGCTCGTGGAAGGTGCCACCCTCAAGAACATCCTGTCTTCCGGCCCTGCCGAACCACGGCTTGTCGCCGCCTGGGCCGAGAGCCTGCTGATGTCCCTGGCACATATTCACAGCCGGGGAATCGTGCACCACGACATCAAGCCCTCGAACATCCTGATCCCGCACGGTCCGAAGGGCCGGATTGCGACGCACGCGAAACTGACCGATTTCGGCATCGCCAGCAGCCGCGCTCTCCCCTGCACATCATCCGGCTACGGGACGGCCCACTACATGAGCCCGGAGCAGGCGGCCGGCGGCACCGCGGGAGCGGCAGGAGACATTTACGCGCTCGGACTTGTGCTCCTGGAGAGCCTGGCCGGTGCCAGGCCGTTTCCCGGAGGCGCGATCCAGTCGATGCTCGCGCGCACCCTTCGCCGCCCCCATATTCCGGCCGATCTGGGCCGGCGATGGGCTGCCCTTATCGGGGCCATGACGGCAGTAGATCCGTCGGAGCGCGTGACGGCACGCCAGGCCCTGCGCCTCCTCCGCCGGGTCCAGCACGCCGACTTCCGCTCCCACCGGCCGGACCGGGTGCGGCAGGCGGAGCAGGACATGCGCCGGCATAAACTCGCGCCGAGCGGACTGGCCGTCACTGAAAACTTCGCGGCCTGAATCTCCGGCGCCGCCCCCGCGCCCCTTCCACAAAGCGGCCGGCCCGCACGGACCCAGGCTGCACCGGTACGCCCCGTGGAGCAGAGGACGCACTGTCTCTAATGCAGTGCCTTCAGTCCGACGACGCCACCAACGATCATGGCCAGGAACAGGATCTTCAGCACGGATACGGATTCTGTACCGGTGGCCATGGCGTACAGGACGGTCAGGACGGCTCCGATACCGACCCACACCGCATATGAGGTGCCGAGGGGAAGCTCCCGCATCGCGTAGGCGAGGCCGCCCATGCTTGCGATCAGCGCGACGACGAAAACGATGGATGGGGCCAGGCGGCTGAAGCCCTCGGACTTGCCCAAGGCCGTGGCCCACACGGCCTCAAGGACACCGGAAACAACAAGAACAACCCACGACATGACGATCTCCTGAATGCCGTCTTGTCGCACACCGGGTACGGCACCCTCGTCCGGGAACCCCTAATGGGGCTCCATTCCAAAATCGCACGCCGCGCCCCCGGCGGCAACTTGCGGAGCGGTGAGAATCAACACCATCCTGGCCCTGCGTACCGCAACAACGGCGGAGTTCAGCCCGCGGCGGTAAATCTGGCAGAGTCGTTCTGGGCAGGCCAAACCTGACCATGCGATCCGGTCAAAACCGTACTGGAGTCCCACCAAGGAGAATCCGGATCCCGTCATGTCCAACGGCATCTGCAACGGGCAGTCTGTCCCCGATGGCTGCGGCCTAAACCCGGTGGCGGGCAGGGAGCGCGTTCCTTCCACTAGCCGCGCATCGCCCGGGAGGCCTGCGCCACGGCGAGCATCTTCAGCAGCAGCTGGCTGTACAGGTGCGTGCCCACCGCCACGGCCGCCGCCAGGTCGTCCCGGCTGCCGGCCTGCTCCACGCTGCCGATGTCCAGCGCCGCCACCTGGTCCACCGCCTGCGCGTAGGCGGCCAGCACCGCGGCGTCGGCGGGCACGCCGAGTTCGTCCATCCGGTACAGCAGCAGGTTCAGCGAGTTGCGCGCCTGGGAGGGCGCGTCCGTCCACCGTCCGCTGCCAACCAGCCCGGCCAGCAGCGGGTGGTCCGGGACCGGTTCCTCCGCCAGGTCCAGCACCAGGGCCTGGACCCGGCCCATCAGCGCCACGTCGTCCAGCCCGGGATCCTCGATGCCGGCAGTGACGGCCTTGATCTGGTCCAGCCCCAGCCTGACCACCTTGCGCAGCGTCTTGATCAGTTCCAGCCGCCGCAGGTGCCCCTCG
The DNA here is from genome assembly GCF_022012395.1 of Arthrobacter hankyongi. Taxonomy (GTDB): domain Bacteria; phylum Actinomycetota; class Actinomycetes; order Actinomycetales; family Micrococcaceae; genus Crystallibacter; species Crystallibacter hankyongi. Next base: position 87,982 of record NZ_JAKLTQ010000015.1, on the reverse strand, counting down.
CCGTAGTCGGCGCGCGGCGATGCGGCCGTACTGCCCGGCGGCAGCAGCCCTTCGCGCAGATAGAACTTGATGCTCGCGCCGGACACGCCGCTGCGGCTGCTCAGTTCCTTCAGCTGCACGGCCGCCTCCTCGCGTTCCGCGGCCCGTCGACAACATGGACCATATGGGATAGTTACACTATCCTATCCGTATGGAGCATTGGAACTGGCTGATCGCCACCCACGCCATCGCCGCCGGATACGTCGTCGTGCTGGGCCCGGCGAACATCTTCCGGCGGAAACGGGACCGGGCCCACAAGATCGTCGGCTACACCTGGGTGGGCGCGATGTACTACCTGTGCCTCACCAGTTTCTGGATCCAGGGCGACGGCGGCTTCACCTGGCTGCACGGGCTCTCCGTCTTCACGCTGCTCACCGTCACCCTCGGCCTCGTCTCGGCCATCCGGCGCCGGATCGACAGCCACCGCGGCAACATGGTGGGCGCCTATATCGGCACGGTCATTGCCTTCGCCTTCGCCGCGCTGGTCCCCGGCCGCAGGATTCCGCTGCTGCTCTCCGAGGAGCCGGCCACGCTGGCCTTCGCCGCGGCGCTGATCCTGACCAGCTCGGCGGCGCTCTTCCTGACCGCCCGCAGCCTGGCCCGCAGGAACACGCAGCCGGTCACCGCACCCATTCCCTGACCCGGCCCGCGCACCCCTCCTGATCCCCCGCATACCTCTGCGAGAGAAGCGTGGCGGGCAAAGTAACCGGACGGGCGGAGCAGGCGGGCCGGTCAGAACAGGCCGGTGATCTGCCCGTCGTCGTCCACGTCCATCCGCATCGCCGCCGGTTCCTTCGGCAGCCCCGGCATGGTCATGACCGCTCCGGTCAGGGCCACGATGAACCCGGCCCCGGTCCTGGGGATCAGTTCGCGCACCCGGATGGTGAAACCGCTCGGTGCGCCCAGCACGGCGGCGTCGTCGGTGAAGGAGTACTGCGTCTTGGCCATGCACACCGGCAGCCGGTTCAGGCCGTTGGCCTCGATCTCCGCCAGCTGCTTCCGGGCCGGAGCGGAGAATTCGACATGGTCCGCCCCGTAGATCTGCTGCGCAATGGTCTCGATCTTCTTTTCCACCGTCAGGTCCAGATCGTACAGCGGGGCAAAGTGCTGCGGCCCTTCGATCACGGCGGCCACCTTGGCGGCCAGCTCGTCGCCGCCGGGCCCTCCCCCGCCGTGGGCCCACACATCCGTCACCGCGGCCTCGATCCCCCGGTCCTGGCACCACGCCAGCACCCAGTCCAGCTCCTGCCGGGTGTCCGTGGCGAACCTGTTCACCGCCACCACCGGGGCCAGGCCGAACTTGGCCGCATTGTGCACGTGCCGCTCCAGGTTCGCCGCCCCCGCCTGCAGGGCAGCCAGGTCCGGTTCGGCGAGGCGGTCCTTGGGCACCCCGCCGTGCATCTTCAGCGCCCGGACAGTGGCGACAATGACGATGGCCGACGGCGCGAAGCCTGCCGACCGAGCCTTGATGTCCATGAATTTTTCCGCGCCCAGGTCGGATCCGAAACCCGCCTCGGTGACCACGATGTCCGCCAGCCGCCGCGCCGTCTGGGTGGCGATCACGGAGTTGCAGCCGTGCGCGATGTTCGCGAACGGCCCGCCGTGCACCAGGGCCGGGGTGCCGGCGATGGTCTGGACCAGGTTCGGCCGGATCGCGTCCTTGAGCAGCATCGTCAGCGCACCCTCGACGCCGAGTTCGCCGACCGTGACGGGCCGGCGGCCGTAGGTGTAGCCGAACGTGATCCGCGCGATCCGCTGCTTCAGGTCCTTCAGGTCCCGGGCCAGGCAGAAGACCGCCATGATCTCGGAGGCAACGGTGATGTCGAAGCCGCTCTCGCGCGGCACGCCCTGCGCGGGTCCGCCCAGGCCGAGCACGATCTGCCGCAGGGCGCGGTCGTTCATGTCGATGACGCGCTTGAACGTGATCCGGCGCGGGTCGATGCCCAGCTCGTTGCCCTGGTAGAGGTGGTTGTCCACCAGCGCCATCAGCGCGTTGTTGGCCGAGGTGATCGCGTGGAAGTCGCCGGTGAAATGCAGGTTGATCTCGTCCATCGGCAGCACCTGGGAGTAGCCGCCGCCGGTGGCACCGCCCTTCATGCCCAGGATCGGGCCCAGGGACGGCTCGCGCAGCGCGATCATGGTGCGGTGCCCGGCCCGGGCCAGCGCGTCGCCCAGGCCGACGGTCACCGTGGACTTGCCCTCCCCCGCCGGGGTCGGGGACATCGCGCTGACCAGGACCACTTTGCCGCGTGGTTCGGACTGTTCCGGGGCCAGCCGGGCCGGATCGATTTTGGCCTTGTAGCGGCCGTAGAAGTCCACCGCTTCCTCGGGGATGCCGGCGGCCCGGGCAATCTCGGCGATCGGCTGCAGCGTGGCACGGCGGGCTATTTCCAGATCTGTCAGGGGTGCTGGCTCAGACATCCTTGTCCTCCTCCGTGGGCTGCTGGCCCGGCCTGGGCGGCGTGCTTCCGGCCGCCTAGGGACAAGCTACCAGCCCCCGGCGGCATTGTGGGCGCTGGATCCGGACACTGTTCCGGCCCGGTCAGTTATAGTCCGGGGCCGGCGGCAGGCCGAAGTACTGCTCCATCGTGGCCGCGGCCTCGATCTCGGCGGCCAGGGCCGCCGTTCCCACGTAGCGCAGGTGCCACGGTTCGTAGGTGTAGCCGGTGATCCCGCCGGATCCTTCCGGATAGCGGATGACGAACCCGTACTCATCGGCATGGTCAGCGGCCCAGCGGCCGGCGGGCGTGCTGGCGAAGCAGGCCGCCAGGGCACAGGCACCGTTGGGGTTGCCGATGTCCACGGCCAGCCCGGTCTGGTGCTCGCTGAAGCCCGGCCGGGCGGACAGGGTATCCGCCGTCGCCTGGCCGTACTGCCGGACATAGTCGTTGTACAGGCTTTCCTGCTGGGCGTAGGATCGGTAGCCGCTGACCAAGGTGACGGTCACGCCGTCGGCCTTGGCGGCCCGGGCCAGCCTCTTGAACGCATCGGCGGCCTCGGAGCGGACCTTGAGGCCGGTCACCCGGACCAGCGACGAAGGAACATAGGTGGCCGGATTCAGCGGGCGCTGCTTGTTGACCACCACCTGCAGGCTCGAGGCCGTGTCGATGTCGTAGTCGGCCGGTGCCGCCACGGCCGCTGCCGGCACGGTCCCGGCAAAGGCCAGCATCGCTGCCAACAGAACGGTGAACCGGTTCATACCTGCCCCCTTCGGTACGGAAATCCGGCTCCGAGGCTACCGGCCGCCGGGGGCGAACACAATGGTTGCTTAGACGTTCCAACCCGTGATCGCCGGCGTACGCTTGTCCCAGCCCAGCGAGCAGACCGCCGCCGTGCCCAGGACGAAATGCCGGCCTTCCACCGGTTCCAGCCGCAGCCAGCGGGCGGCCAGGATGCGCAGGAAATGCCCGTGCGCCACAAGCAGCACGTTGCGCTGCTGCGGCGCGGGCGCCGAGCCGGGTACGGACGGATCCGGCGGGGCGGCGGCCGCGCCCTCCGGGGCCGCCGGGCGCGGGCCGGAGGAACCCTCCAGCACCCTGGCAATGACCCGGTCCGCCCGGCCGGCGACCTGCGCGATGGTCTCGCCGCCGGGGACGCCGTGCGTCCAGATCAGGTAGGACGGGTCCTTCGCCCGGATCGCCGCGCTGCTGATGCCCTCATAATCCCCGTAGTCCCACTCGTGGGCGAACGGAACCACCTCGGCACCGGGAAAGCCGGCCAGCTCGGCGCTCCGCCGGGCCCGGCGAAGCGGGGACGTCAGCACAGTGTCGAAGCTGATACCCGCCAGCTTCCGGCCCGCCGCGACCGCCTGCTGCTCCCCCGCCGGGGTCAGCTCCAGGTCCGTCAGGCCGGTGTACTGGCCGCTGCGGGACCACTCGGTCTCACCGTGGCGCATCAGCCACAGGGTCGGAAAATCGTGCCCGGCCGGCAGGCCGGCGGCCTCCACCGCGGAATCGTCCATGGCCGTCAGCCTTCCCGGTCCGGCTCTGCGGACTGCTGAGACTCGGGCTGTGCCTGCCACCAGTCCAGCAGCTCCGCCTCGGCCGCCGCCTGGTCCAGCGGGCCGTGCTCCAGCCGCTGGTCGAGCAGGAACTTGTAGGCCCGCCCCACCAGCGGTCCGGGCCTGACCCCCAGCAGCGCCATGATCTGCTGCCCGTCCAGGTCCGGCCGCACCGCGTCCAGCTCCTCCTGCTCGCGCAGCGCGGCGATCCGCTCTTCCAGGTCGTCGTAGGCGAAAGCCAGCCGCTCGGCCTTGCGCTTGTTCCGGGTGGTCACGTCGGACCGGGTCAGCCGGTGCAGCCGCTCCAGCAGCGGTCCGGCGTCGGTCACGTATCGGCGCACCGCCGAGTCCGTCCAGCCCGCGTCCCCGTAGCCGTAGAACCGCATGTGCAGCTCCACCAGCCGGGAGACCGCCTTGATCGTGTCGTTGTCGAAGCGCAGCTTCTTCATCCGCTTGGCGGTCAGCTTCGAGCCGACCATGTCATGGTGGCGGAAGCTGACCGCGCCGGAGGGTTCGAACCGGCGCGTGGAGGGCTTGCCGACGTCGTGCATCAGCGCCGCGAACCGCAGGACGAAATCCGGGCCGGGCACCGGCCCGTCGTCGCCGGTCTCCAGGCCGCAGGCCTGCTCCAGCACCGTCAGCGAATGCTGGTAGACGTCCTTGTGCCGGTGGTGTTCGTCGATCTCCAGCCGCAGCGCGGCGACCTCGGGCAGCACATGGTCGGCCAGCCCGGTGTCCACCAGCAGGTCCACGCCGGCGCGCGGATCCTTGCCGTTGACCAGCTTGATGAGTTCGTCCCGTACCCGCTCGGCGGAAATGATCTCGATCCGCCCGGCCATGTCCTCCATGGCCTGGGCCACCTCGTCCGCCACCTCCACCTGCAGCTGGGAGGCGAAGCGCGCCGCGCGCATCATCCGCAGCGGATCATCCGAGAACGACGCCGAGGGCTCGCCTGGCGTGCGCAGCACGCCGGCGTGCAGGTCCCGGATCCCGCCGTACGGGTCCACCAGCTCCAGCGAGGGCAGGCGCAGGGCCATGGCATTCATGGTGAAGTCCCGGCGGAACAGGTCGTCCTCCAGCGAGCGGCCGAAGGCTACCGCCGGCTTGCGGGACTCCGGATCATAGGCCTCCGCCCGGTAGGTGGTCACCTCGATGATGTGCTGGTCCTTGCGCAGGCCGATCGTGCCGAAGTCCCGGCCGATTTCCCAGTAGTGGTCGGCCCACCGTTTGATGACTGCGATGGTCGCATCCGGATCCGCGTCGGTGGTGAAGTCCAGGTCCGGCGACACCCGGCCCAGGAACAGGTCCCGGACCGGCCCGCCCACCAGGGAAAGCTCGTGGCCGGCGTCGACAAAGAGCTGACCCAGTTCGATGACAACGTCCGGAAGTGCTTGCGGGGACAGCTGCGGCTGCGAAGCTGAGTCAAAAAGGTGAACCATAGTCCCTTAAGGGTGCCAGAAAGCCGCGCACGTTGCGGCACCCCGCCGGCACCAAACACTCCGGCGGCACCCGCAACCCGCCTCGGAGCGATTAAATATCGTTAGAGTGGACTGCATGGCATATCCGGTCCCGAGCGCCCCGAAGCGCACCCCGCTGACAGCGTCAGTGGGCAGCGCCGCGCCGTCCGGACACCATGCCCTGCCCACCGTGGAGGAGGTTTCCGCCGGCGGCGTCGTGGTGGATGCCGCCAGCCCGGGCCTGAACGTTGCCATCATCGCCCGCTTCAACCGCGGCGGCCGGCTCGAGTGGTGCCTGCCCAAGGGCCACCCGGAGAACGACGAGACCAACGAGCAGGCAGCGGTCCGGGAGATCGAGGAGGAGACCGGGATCCAGGGCAAGGTGCTGGCCACCCTGGGCAGCATCGACTACTGGTTCACGGTCAGCGGGCACCGGGTGCACAAGACCGTGCACCACTTCCTGCTCACCGCCACCGGCGGGGAACTGACCATCGAGAACGACCCGGACCACGAGGCCGTGGACGTGGCCTGGGTGCCGCTGGCCGAGCTGGGCAAGCGGCTGTCCTTCCCCAACGAACGGCGGATCGTGGATCTGGCCCGCGAAGTGCTGCCGGAATTCCTCTGACCCGGCTCCGCCGGACGGCGCGGATCTGATTCCCCGCGGTTAAATGAGACGATAGATGGCGATGACCGAAACGAAAGCGCCCAGCACCGCCAGGTCCAGCGCCATCATGGCCGCCGGCACCATGGTTTCCCGCGTGCTCGGATTCGTGCGCACCTCGCTGCTCGCCGTCGCCATTGGCGCCAACACGACCATGGGCGACATCTTCGAAAAAGCGAACACCATCCCGAACATCATCTACCTGCTGCTGGCCGGGGGCATTTTCAATGTGGTCCTGGTGCCGCAGATCATCCGGGCCAGCGACAACCGCGACGGCGGATCGGACTTCGTCAGCCGGCTGCTGAGCCTGACCCTGCTGGTGCTCGGCGGCCTCACCCTGGTGGTGGTGGCGCTGGCCGGTCCGATCATCCACCTGCTGACCCGGGAGTGGACCGGGCCGATGCTCGAGCTGGGCACCGTCTTCGCGCTCTGGTGCCTGCCGCAGATCTTCTTCTACGGGTTGTACGCCGTAGTGGGCCAGGTACTGAACGCGCACGGCCGATTCGGCTGGTACATGTGGGCGCCGGTGCTGAACAACGTGGTGGCCATCGCCACGCTGGGGCTGTACATTGCCATGTTCGGCGCCTACACACCCGCCCGCGGCGACCCGTCGCAGTGGACCGGGGCGCAGACCGTGGTGCTGGCTGGCGGCACCACGCTGGGCATCGTGCTGCAGGCGCTGATCCTGCTCTGGCCGTTGAAGCACCTGGGCCTGGGCCTGCGGCCGAAATTCGGCTGGCGCGGCATGGGCTTCGGCCGGACGGGCAAGGTGGCGCTGTGGACCCTGGGCACCATGGTGGTGGGCAATTCCGCCTACCTGCTCTACGGCACCATTGCCTCCAGCGCCACCGCGGGCCGTCTGGCGATGGGTAGCGGCGGGGCGGCTGTACCGGGCGAATATGCGCTCAATACCGCCCAGCTGATCGCCATGCTGCCGCACTCGGTGTTTGTGCTCTCGATCGCCACCGTGCTGTTCAACCAGCTCTCGCGGGCCCAGGCCGCCGACGACCTCGAGGAGGTCCGTTACACGATCAGCTCGGGCCTGCGCACGATCGGCGTGGCCACGGTCTTCGGCGCCGCGGCCCTGGTGGTCCTCGGCGGGCCGCTGGGCCGGCTGTTTGCCGGCTCCGGGGCCTCCGCGGCGGCCTCGGCAGCCACCATGGGCCAGGTGCTCACCATCCTGGCCGCCGGCATGCCGTTCATGAGCATCTACTTCTTCCTGGGCCGGGTCTTCTATGCCGAGGAGGACGCGCGCACGCCGCTGGTCATGCAGTCGATCCTCTCCGGTACCTGCGTGGTCCTGGCCCTGGCCATGGCCCGGCTGGTCCCGGCCACCCAGGTGGTGTACGGGCTGGCCGTGCTCTACGCGGTGTTCCATGTATTCTCCGCGCTGCTGGCCCACCGCTTCACCCGGCGCCGGCTCGGCGACTACGGCGCCGGCGAGGTGGCGGACACCTATATCCGCCTCGGCTACGCGGCACTGGGCTCCGGTGCCGCCGGCGCCGCCGTGCTGTGGCTGCTGGGCGGGTACGACGACGGCGGCTTCGCGATGCGTTCGATCTTCAGCGCGATGGTCTGCATCGCCGTCGTGGGCAGCGTGATGGCCGCGGTCTACCTGCTGCTGCTGCGGGCGATGCGGGTGCGTGAACTGGAGGACCTGCTGGGCCCGATCATGCGGCGGCTGCCCGGGCGCAAGGCCTAGCCATATGCGCCCGGAAGGTTGGTGGGCGGCCTGCCAGCGACGCCGTTTCGTCATCGCCAGCCGGTAGCATGTAAACAAAATACCTAATGGGACGCGCCGCGCCCCGAAATCCCTCCGGGAGGAACTTGTGCCGCAGCCAGTCGATGTGGGGACGTTGCTGGGGGGCCGCTACAAGGTAACGGCCCACATACTCGCGTCCGCCGAACAAGACCTCGTGCTGGACGGCGTGGACCAGGTCCTCAACCGCCCGGTCAGTATCCTGGTGGCCTCCCCGGACAACGCCAGCCAGGTGGCCATGAGCGCCCGCGAAATCGCCACCGGGGAACGCGAGGGCAATGTCCAGGTCCTGGACCTGGGCAACGCCGAGGGCCATACCTACCTGGTCACCAACCAGGCCGAAGCCGCGGACCTGCTGGACCTGGTCATCCAGCAGGACGCCCCCTACGTGGAGCCGTTCTTCACCGAAACCCTGGGCTCGGAGATTTTCGGCCAGGCCCGGTCCACCGAGCCGCAGTACAACGAGGACGACGAGGAATGGGAAGCGGAGGCGTACGAGCACGCGTCCCGGCCCACCCTGCGCGAACGCCTGGGCCACATCGACCTGCCCCGCTTCGGTCGCGGCCAGCGTGCGGACGCCGCCGGACCGCAGACCGGCCCCCATGAGGCCGTCCCGGCCGCGGACACCGGAAACTACAGCGCCGTCCCCGCGCCGCCGCCGGCGGCGCCCCCCGCCGCCCGGCCGGTGATCCCGGCCCCTCCGGCCACCCGGCCGAAGGTGTCCCTGTGGACGGAAAGCCAGCCGGAAACCGGCGGGATCCAGATCGTGGCCAGGCCCGCGCCCAGCGACACCGGCGAGTACGTGCGCCGGGCCGCCACGTTCCCCGCCGCTGCCCGGGCAGCCCAGGAGGAATCCGACGGTTACGAGTACGACGACGGTTACGAGCGGGATGAGGAAAACAATCCCCGCTCGCCCCGGCTCCTGGTCGGCGGTGTGCTTGCGCTGCTGGTCATCGTGGCGATCGTCGTCGCCGTCAGCCAGCTCAACGTCTTCCGCGGCGCACCGGCCGCCGACGGCGGCAGCGCCCCTGCCGCGAGCCAGTCGGCCGCCGCCACGCCGGACGGCAGCAAGACGGACGCGGCCGAGGCCGTGGTCAAGCCCGAGATTGCGGGCCTAACCCGCCAGGTGCCGGACATGCCCGAACTGGACCAGGAGAACGACGGCTCCCTGCCCAAGGCGATCGACGGCAACCCGGCGACCTACTGGGCCAGCTACCAGTACGCCAGCGACACGTTCGGCGGGTACGCCTCGAACCTCGCCCTGGTGGTCGAGCTGAAGGAATCCTCGGATATCAATTCCATCCGGATGACCCAGCTCAGCGGCCGCGGCGGCCAGTTCTCCGTCATGCTCAATGAAGAACCGAGCCTGGACGGCGCCAAGCAGGTGGCCCGGGGCAGCTTCACCACGCAGAACACCACCATTCCGGTACCCGAGGAGGACGGCGCGGCCCCGAAGGCCAAGTACGTCATCATCAATTTCACCCAGCTGCCGCAGTTGTCCAACCCGGGCAGCGCCCCGCCGTACGGCGTCCGGATGGCCGAAATCCAGGTCTCCTAGCAGCGGCCCGTCGGGCGTCACAGGGCGACGCCCCGCTACGCCCGGCGCGGGGCGCCGGAATAAGCTGGTGGGGCAACCCGTTGTGACTGGAGGCTGCTGCACGGCGCGGATTGCCGCCGGGGCAGTCCCGCCAGTACTGCGGGCAGTACAACACAAACAGGAAGAGGTTCACAGGCTGTGACCACAGAAACATCCGCGTCCGTGCGCGACGTGATCATTGTCGGATCCGGTCCTGCCGGGTACACCGCTGCCGTCTACACGGCGCGCGCCAACCTGAAGCCGCTGCTGATCGCCAGCTCCGTGCAGGCCGGCGGCGAACTGATGAATACCACGGATGTGGAGAACTACCCGGGCTTCCCGCAGGGCATCCTGGGACCCGAGCTGATGGAGCAGTTCCAGAAGCAGGCCGAGCGCTTCGGTACCGAGATCCTGTTCGAGGACGTCACCTCCGTGGAACTGGAGGGGGACGTCAAGAAGGTCACCATCGGCACCGGGGAGACGTTCCTGGCCCGCGCCGTCATCATCTCCACCGGTTCCGCCTACCGCGAACTGGGCCTGGAGGACGAGAAGCGCCTGTCCGGCCACGGCGTGAGCTGGTGCGCCACCTGCGACGGCTTCTTCTTCCGCGACCAGGACATCGCCGTCATCGGCGGCGGGGACTCGGCCATGGAGGAGGCCCTCTTCCTGACCAAGTTCGCCCGGTCCGTCACGGTGGTGCACCGCCGCGACAGCCTGCGCGCCTCCAAGATCATGCAGGACCGGGCGCTGGCCAACGAGAAGATCCGCTTCGCCTGGAACGCCGAGGTAGCCGGCATCAGCGGCACGGACAAGGTCTCCGCGCTGACGCTGCGCAACACCGTGGACGGCACCGAATCCGAACTGGCCGTCACCGGCGTCTTCGTGGCCATCGGCAACGACCCGCGCGTGGACCTGGTCAAGGGCCAACTGGAGCTGACCCCCGAAGGCACCATCGCCGTCGAAGGCCGCTCCTCCAGGACTTCGCTGCCGGGCGTCTTCGCCGCCGGCGACGTGGTGGACCCGACCTACCGCCAGGCCATTACCGCCTCGGGCTCTGGCTGTGTCGCCGCCATCGACGTCGAGCACTACCTGGCCGGCCTGGGCGATGCAGCCGTTCCGGCGGCCGCAGCGGCCTCCGTCTAACTCCCTCCTTCCGAAAGAGAGCACATCATGAGCACTGCCAAAGAAGTAACCGACGCCAGCTTCGAAGCGGACGTCCTGAAGTCGGACAAGCCCGTCATCGTGGATTTCTGGGCCGAATGGTGCGGCCCGTGCCGCATGCTCACCCCGATCCTGGACGACATCGCAGCCGAGCACGCCGGCAAGGTCGACGTGGTCAAGCTCAACGTCGATGACAACCCGGCAACCGCCGCCAAGTACGGCATCACGTCCATTCCGGCCGTGTATGTCTTCAACAACGGCGAGGTGGCCGCCACCTCGATCGGCGCCAAGCCGAAGCAGGTCATCGAGCGGGAGTTCGCCGAATTCCTCGGCTGAGCACCATGCATACGGACGACACGGCAGGGGGCAGCCTGCACCGTTCGGATTACGGCCGGCGCGTGGTGGCCTTGCGCGAAAGGCTGCTGCGCGCCGGCGTCACCATGGCATACCTGGCACCGGACCAGGTCAATGACCCGGAGCGGTTCGACGACCACGTGGATGCCGCCGTGCGCACCTTCCAGCAGTCCCGCGGGCTGATGGTGGACGGCGCCGTGGGGCCCGAGACAGAACGGGCCCTGGCCGAGGCCCAGTACACGCTCGGCGACAGGGTCCTGTCCCAGCCTGCCGAAGGATCCGAACCGCTGCGCGGGGACGATGTGACCGAGCTGCAGCGCCAGCTGTCCTACCTCGGCTTCTACTACGGCCATATCGACGGCGACTTCGGCCAGCGCACCCACCTGGCGGTCCGCGAGCTGCAGCTGAACCTGGGCCTGGAGGTGACCGGGGTCTGCGACGCTGCCCTGATCGATGCCATGGCGCGGGTCAGCCGCTCCATCAGCTCCAGCCAGGCCTTCTCGCTGCGCGACTACGAGCGGCTGAGCCAAGCCACCTCCGCGCTGGCTGGCCGGACCATCTGCCTGGCCGCAGGCGGCGGCACCGGCCGGGCCGCAACGGTGCCGGACCAAGCCGGCGGCGGAGCGCTGACCGAGCGGCTGGTCGCCGCGGACGTGATGCGGCGGATCCAGACGATCCTGGGCGGCCTCGGCGCCGACGTGAAGATCATCGAGTCGGCCGAAGAAACCCCGCCGGGCGACCGGATCCGGCTGATCCGGGAGTCCAGCGCCAGCCTGTGTGTGTCCATCCACTGTGACTGGCTGGAGCAGCCGGCCGCCAGCGGCGTCACCGCCTTCTACTGGGGACGCCCGGAGACCGGGGAGATCCGCTCCCCCATCGGCCACCGCGCCGCGGAACTGATCCTGAAGGAAATCACCGCCCGGACCGGCGCACCCAACCTCGGGGTGCACGGCCGCGGCTGGGACGTGCTGCGCCTGACGAACATTCCCTCGGTGCATCTGGACCTGGGCTACCTGAGCAATGCCGCCGACGCACAGCTGCTGGCGGACCCGATCATCCGGCAGATCATGGCCGATGCGGTGGTGATTGCCATCCAGCGGCTCTACCTGCTCGAGGAGGAAGACGAGCCGACGGGCACCCTGGCACTGGAGGATGTGCTCAGGTTCAACCCGGAGCGATAGGGCGGGTCAGGATGCCGGGCGCCCCGCTTGGTCCCGGATGATGTCCAGCAGGGCGATGGCGTCGGTGACCGTGGTGCGGGGGTTGACCACGCGCGCCGCGGCGCCGTCGACGGTGGTGGCGCGATGAATGCCTCGCCGCCGGCCTGGAGGCCGGCGGCGAGGCGCCGGTTGTGCTCGTCCAGGCCGCTGCCGGAGGTCCTGGACGGCCTCGATATCCCTGCGAACCGGGCCGCGGTAGCCGTCCGGGCCGAGGTGGCGTAGGCGCCGAACACACCCCTGCGGTTCCATCGAGCCGGTCGGCCAGACCCGCCATGGCAGCGGGCCGCACTGCCACATTCAGGAAGAGGACCTGCACCGACCGGGGAGGAGATCCATGGGCACACAGTCCATCGAGGCATTCTTGGCGGGGGTTGCCGGTACCAAGCCCGGACCGGACAGCGACAATTTCCTGCACGGTAGCAGCCCCGGGAACTTGGGGCGCCGACGTAATTTGGAACTGTACCTGCAGGAGATGCTGGAGCGGCGGCCCAAGGTGCTGCTCCTGGGCGAGGCGCCGGGCTATCGGGGCATGACGGTCACCGGCGTCCCGTTTACCAACCCGGCCATGCTGCACGGCCGGAGCAACCATTTTGGGCTGTTCGGGTCCGGAAAGGGCTATGCCCTGCCCGCCGATGCTCCTGCGCTGGCGGCGGAACCGACCGCTACCGTCATGTGGCAGGTGCTGGCGGAACTGGATTTCCTGCCCCTGCTCTGGAGCGCCTATCCGCTGCACCCCCACCTGCCGGGCCGGCCCCTGTCCAACCGCACCCCAACCGCCGCCGAAATCGCCACCGGTAAACCAATCTGGCTGGCCCTGGCGGAACTGTTCGGCGTGGAGTCCGTGGTCGCTGTCGGAAACGTGGCCGACCGCAGCGTTCGGGCGAGCGGCCGGACCGCCCCCAAGGTGCGGCACCCCGCGCACGGCGGCAAAGCCAGGTTCCGGCTGGGCCTGCAGGAACTGCTGGCCGCGGGGATCGATGATTAGCCTCGGCATGGTCCCGTCCGTACCGGGACACGCCGCGGCAGGCACTGCGGGCTGGATAACTGCCGGCCAGGTGCCGCCGTCGTTCCACGTGAAACGGCCGACCGGCAGATACGCGGCGGCCCCGGCCACCGCGAGGGTGGCCGGGGCCGCTTGGCGCTGCCGGTGGATCAGCCGTTGATGATCTGCGGCTGGGCGAGGTGCTTCAGGCCTTCGGCGCCGAATTCCAGGCCGTAGCCGGACTGCTTGGCTCCGCCGAAGGGGACGCGCGGGTCGACGGCCCCGTGCTTGTTGATCCAGACCGTGCCGGCCTCGATCCGGGCGGCGACCTCGCGGGCGGCGGCCGGGTCGGCGGACCAGACGGAGGCGCCCAGGCCCACCTCCAGGGCATTGGCCATCTCAACGGCCTCATCGATGGTGGAGTACTTGATGATCGGCAGGGCCGGGCCGAACTGCTCCTGGGCCACCAGCGGGTTGTCGTTGTCGATGTCGGCGACCAGGGTGGCCGGGTAGAAGTAGCCGGGCTGGTTCTCCTCCGGGTTCCCGCCGGTGAGCACCCTCGCGCCGGCATCCTTTGCGGCCTGGACCAGGTTGGCGACGATGTCGAACTGGGCCTTGTTCTGCAGCGGGCCGAGCACGTTGTTCTCGTTCAGGCCCACACCCATCGGCATCTGCTGCGCGACCGCGGTCAGGGCCTCGCAAACCTCGGCGTAGATGTCCTCGTGCACGTACAGGCGCTTGAGCGCGGCGCAGGTCTGCCCGGTGTTGATGAAGGCGCCCCAGAACAGGCCCTCGGCGATCGCCGCCGGGTCCGCATCGGGCAGCACGATCCCGGCGTCGTTGCCGCCGAGTTCCAGCGTCAGCCGCTTCACAGTGTCGGCCGAGGAACGAATGATCGCCTTGCCGGTGGCGGTGGACCCGGTGAACATCACCTTGGCGATCTCCGGATGGGAAGCCAGGCGCTCGCCCACCTCGCGGCCGCCGGGCACCACCGACAGCACATCCACAGGGAACACCGAGTTGAGCACCTCGGCCAGGGCCAGCACGGACAGCGGGGTGTACTCGGAGGGCTTCATGACCACGGTGTTGCCCATCCGCAGGGCCGGGGCCAGCTGCCAGATGGAAATCATCATCGGCCAGTTCCACGGGCCGATGGCGCCAACCACGCCGAGCGGGCGGTAGAACAGCTGGGCGTGCGTGCCCTCCTCGTCCACCAGGGTCTCCGGCTCCAGCTCGAACGAGGCCGTGGCCCGCAGCCAGGCGGCGCAGGCGCCGACCTCGAAGCGGGCGTTCGGGCCGTTGAGCGGCTTGCCCTGCTCGCGCGAGAGCAGCTCGGCCAGGGCCTCGGCGCTGGCCTCGACCGCGTCCGCGGCGCGGTTGAGGAGCTCCCGGCGCTCTGCGTCGCCGCGGGCGGCCCACCCCGGCTGCGCGGCGCGGGCGGCGGCGACGGCGGCGTCCAGTTCGGCCACCCCGGGCTCGGCGACCCGGCCAACGAGCTCGCCGGTGGCCGGATCCTTGATCTGGCGGCCGCCCGCGGCCGGCTGGATCACGGCCAGCAGGTCCGCGGCGCTGGCGAACGTGTCCTGAATGGTGGATTCGGCGGTCATGGTTCCACTCCTTGGAGGTCGGCAATGGCGGTACTGCCACTACTGTGCCCCGGGCCGCCCGCCGGGGTCTTGGCTTTGCGCGCCATGGCGTTGACGCTGGGTGCACAACCAGTTTCGCAAGGCCCGTCCGCGGCCTGTCGAGGAGCCAGGCCAGTCAGCTAATCGAGCAGCTGCGCAGAAGTTGGCATGGCCTGTCCCGAACGGGGCTTGCCGGGACAGGCCATGCACCCCCTGGGGGAGGGTGGGCACGGCGGCCCGCGGTGCGACCCGCGGCCGGTGCCATGACTAGACCGTATGCCAGCCAGCTTGGGAAAAGCCGGGGGATGGCCCGGACCGCCCGGCCCCGCACCAGCCCGAGCCACCAACACCACACAACTTGGGCGGGATAGTTGCAGTTATCAGGCCTGATAACTGCAACTATCCCGCCCAAGTTGCTCTGGGCCTGGCCCTTCCCCGGCTCGGCGTAGCCGGTGGCCCCGGTGACAGGAGGCTAGAAGGCCCAGGCGCCGAAGCGGCCCACGGCGACGAAGGCGGCCAGCACGGCCAGCACGATGTTGATGCCGATCATCTGCTTCTCACCGCGCTTGGCGTGGGTGATGGCGGCGCCGATCATGACGACGGCGAGGCCGGTGGCCGCGAGCGGCACCAGCACGGGCGCGGTGCCGGTAATGGCCGGCAGGACCAGCCCGAGGGCGCCGAGGACTTCGGCGGCGCCGACGGCTTTGACCGAGCCGGCGTTGGCATCGCCGGCCCAGGCCATGCCGGAGGCTGCAAGCTTCTGCTGGGGTTGGGCAAGCTTCATCAGGCCGGCCGCAAGGAAGGCCAGGGCCAGGATTCCGGCCACAATCCACAGGACGATGTTCATCTTCAGGGTTCCTTCGGGGTGGGTGCGAGTGATTCTCCATGGCGGAGATTTTGTTGCGTGCTCAAATCATGCAGCTGCAACTATTGATGTGTCAACAGTATGTCGTAGGATGGTTACATGAGTGAACCCCGGTGGCTGGACGGACAAGAACGCGAGGCATGGCTTTCGCTCGCTGCGTTGATGTTTGTCCTCCCCGCGGCCCTGGATTCGCAGCTGCAGCGCGACGAAGACCTGAGCATGGCTGACTACATGGTGCTGGCCATGTTGTCCGAGACCGGCGACCGGCAGATGCGCATGAGTGACCTTGCCGCGCTGGCCAGCACCTCGCAATCGCGCCTGTCGCGCATCGTGTCCCGGCTGGAACAGAAGGGCTTCGTCAGCCGGACGATGGCAGCTGAGGACCGCCGTGCCGTCGTCGCCCACCTGACCGACCACGGGATGGCCAAGGTGGAGCAAGCCGCGCCGGGCCATGTCGAGGCCGTCCGCTCCATGGTGTTCGACCGGCTCACGGACGAGCAGGTCGGTCAGCTGGCCGAGATCGGCCGGGCGCTGCTGACAGACGCCTGCACACCGCACCGCGCCCTGCCCGCCGACGGGCACCCTCAGGGCACTGCATGCCCCTGAACCTGCACCGGCCGCACCGGCCGAAGCGTTCAATCACCAAGGAGCACACATGTCCATCGTTGTCACCGGGGCCACCGGCCAGTTCGGACGCCTCGTCGTCAAGGATCTACTCAAACGCGGGGTCGAATCCACGGAAATCACGGCCACGGGCCGCGCCGTCGAACGCCTGCGGGACCTCGCCGACCGGGGCGTGCGCACCGCCGCCTTCGACTTCGGCGCCCCGGCGGACGGTGTGATCCGGCAGGGCGACGTGGTGCTGCTGGTCTCCGGCAGCGAGGTCGGCCAGCGGATCGGGCAGCACCGCAACGTCGTTGAAGCCGCCGCCCGGGCCGGTGCGGCCCGCATCGTGTACACTAGCGCCCCCTCGGCGGACGAGACCACCCTGATCCTCGCCCCCGAGCACGCCGCCACCGAGGCCATCATCCGCGGCAGCGGGCTGCCCTTCACGTTCCTGCGCAACGGCTGGTACTCGGAGAATTACCGGCCGGCGTTCGACCAGGCGAAGGCGGCCGGGACGATCCTCGGCAGCGCCCACGGCGGCAGGATTTCCAGCGCACCGCGCGCCGACTTCGCCGCGGCCGCCGGCGTGGTGCTGACGGAGGAGGGACACAAAAACGCCGTGTACGAGCTCGGCGGGGACGCGGCGTGGACGATGGCCGACCTCGCAGGAATGATCGGCGACGCCCTCGGGCGCGCAGTCACCTACCAGGACGTCAGCGCGGACGAGCACCGCCGGGCACTGCAGCAGGCCGGGCTCGACGAAATGACCATCGGGTTCCTGGTCGGTCTGGACCAGAACACCGCAGAGAACACGCTGCTCATCGAAACCGGCGACCTGTCCCGGCTGATCGGCCGGCCCACCACCCCGATGCGGGAAACGGTCCAGAGTTGGGTTAGCTGACGCTTCGGGGCGCTTCAGGCAGCCGCCGGCAAACCGATGCAGGAGGCCGGCCGGCGGAGGAGCCCGTCATCCCCGGCAGGGCTCCCGCCCGGTCTCCTCCACAGCCACGTTCCGGCCGGCCCCGGCCGCTCACGCGCCGCCAATCAGCTCGGCCACCCGATCGAGTTCATCCTCCAAATTGTAGAAGTGTACCGCCAGTCGGATCCGGCCCGTACGGACCGACGTCACCACGTTGGCTTGGCGGAACCGCGCCATGACCGCCTCGGTATCGGTCACCGGAACGGAGACGATGGTAGAGCGGTGCTGGTCAGGGAAGGGATGGAAGGCAGAGCCCTGTGCAGCCAGCGCGTCCTGCAGGCGCCGGGCGAGCAGGGCGTTGCGCTCGAGCAGTGCGGTGATCCCGAACCGGCCGAAGATGCGGAGCGCCGCTTGCTCGGCCAGGGCGGGAAACCATGCCAATGAGGCATCGAGCTTCGACGCTGTGGGCGACAGGTCCATTGCCGGTCCGTAAAAGCTCTCGGCCGGCTTTCGGGCGGCCTTCCAGCCGGGCACGATGGGTTGGAGCCGGTCAAGCAGCTCACGGCGGACATAGAGGTATCCCATGCCCCTCGAGCCGAGCAGGAACTTGTGGCTGGCCGCGGCCAGGAAATCGACGCCGTCGCGGACCACGTCGAGCGGCACCGCGCCGGCCGCCTGGCATGCATCAACAAAGAACCAGGCGCCGGAGCGGGCAGCGACCCGGCTGAGCGCGGCCAGGTCGACCCGATAGCCGTTGGACGAATGCACGGCGCTCACGGCGATCAAGCGGGTGCCGCCGTCGGCGTGTCGGCCGAACTCCTCGGCCGACACGCCGTCACCGCCCGGTGCCACGGCGCGGATCTCGTAGCCGCGCTCCCGGAGCAGGAGCCAGGGATAGTAGTTGGAGGCGAATTCGTTCTCGGCGACCACGATGTTCTCGCCGTGCTTCGCGGGCGGCAGGTTGGCGGCCACAATCCCCGCGGCCGTGCTCACGGCCGGAACGATGGCGATCTCCCCGGCCGTGGCGCCGACGATCTCGGCGAACATGGCGCGGGCCTCCTCCCCGGCCCGCTCGGCTTCCATCCAGTCGAACCGGCCCGCGGACCAGCGCTCGACCGCCAACTCGTAGGCCGCCCTGGCGGGGGCGCAGCCGACGTTTATGGTGGCGGTGTTGAGGTAAACGGTGTCCTTGAGTCCGGGGAAGAGCTGGCGGACATCGGCGACATGCATGGCGGGGACCGCCGTTCAGACAGGTTGACGTCCACGCCTCGAGTGCGGCCGCGGTGTCGACTACCGGTAGGGACGCACCCATCGTAGTGCGCCGGCGTGGACCCGGCCAGGGTGGGTGGCCCGTACAGGCCGGACGCTCCGGGCGGACGGCCGGTGGGACCAGCTACATGAACCGCGCGCGTTCCACGTGGAACCGGCCACTCCCCCGGCGGACCGGCTCACGGCTCGAACCGGTAGCCCATGCCCGGTTCGGTCAGGATGTAGCGCGGATTGGCCGGATCGGGTTCGAGCTTGCGGCGCAGCTGGGCGATGTAGACGCGCAGGTACTGGGTTTCGGTCCCGTAGGCCGGTCCCCAGACCTCGTGCAGCAGCCGGGTCTGCCCCACCAGCGTCCCGGCATTGAGGACCAGGCTCTCGAGCAGCTTCCATTCGGTCGGGGTGAGGCGGACCGGTTTCCCGTCGCGCTGCACCTTCTTGGCCGCCACGTCGATGGTGAAATCCGCCGTCTCCAGCACCGGCGTCCCGGCGCCGGGGTGGCCCCGGCGCACGGCCGCGCGCAGCCGTGCCAACAGCTCGGGCAGCCCGAATGGTTTGGTGACGTAGTCGTCGGCCCCGCAGTCGAGGGCCTCGACCTTGTCGGCAGAGCCGTGCCGGGCCGAGAGCACGATGATCGGGACGTCGGTCCAGCCCCGCAGGCCCCGGATCACGTCGATCCCGTCCATATCCGGCAGGCCCAGGTCCAGCACCACCGCGTCCAGCTGGTGCCGGGCCGCGGCCTGCAGGGCGTCGGTGCCGGTGCCGGCGGTGACGACGTCGAACCCGTGGGCCGTGAGGTTGATCTGCAGCGCGCGCAGGAACTGCGCCTCGTCGTCGACGACAAGCAGTGCGGTCATGACGTCCTCCCACCTGTTTTCACACAACAATAGGAACATGCAACGCGGAAAACTGCGCATCTACCTGGGGGCCGCCCCGGGGGCCGGAACAACCTACGCCATGCTCGAGGAAGCCCACCAGCTCAGGGAGCAGGGCCGGGACGCCGCCATCGGCCTGGCCGAGGACCACGGACGCGCCGAAACCGCCGCGCTGAAGGCGGGCCTGGACAGCGTGCCGCCGCGGACGGTGGAGCACCGTGGGGCCGTGGCCGAGGAACTGGACGTGGACGCGCTGATTGCCCGGGCACCCGAGGTCGCGCTGGTCGACGGCTACGCCCGCAGCAACCTGCCCGGCAGCCGCCACGGCAAACGGTGGCAGGACATCGAGGACCTGCTCGACGCCGGCATCGACGTCATCTCCACCATCGACATCCGGCATCTGGGCTCGCTCTCCGACGCGGTCGCGACGATCACCGGCCGGTACGAGGACGAAACCATCCCCGACGACATCGTCCGGCGGGCCGACCAGATCGAACTGGTCGACATCGCGCCCGAAATGCTCCGGCTGCGCCTGTCCCTGGGCAAGGTCTACCCCGCGGAACAGGCCGACGCGGCCCTGTCCGACTACTTCCGGCTGGGCAACCTCACCGCGTTGCGGGAACTGGCGCTGCTCTGGCTCGCGGACCGGGTCGAAGAAGGCCTGGAAGCCTACCGGGCGCAGCAGGGCATCAGCGACACCTGGCCGGCCCGGGAACGCCTGGTCGTGGGCCTCAGCGGCGGGTCCGAAGGCCGGGTGCTGCTGCGCCGGGCCGCCCGCATCCTCTCCCGCGTCACCGGCGGCGAACTGCATGCGGTCCACGTCAGCACCGCCAACGGGCTGGCCGCCGGCTCCCCGCGCGAGCTGGAACAGCAGCGCCAGCTCACCAAGGAACTCGGCGGCACCTACCATGCCGTCACCGGCGAGGATCCTGCCGAGACGCTGCTGGAGTTCGCCCGCGGCATCAACGCCACACAGATCGTCGTCGGCATCTCGCGCCGCACCGCCGTGGCGCGGTTCTTCGGCGGACGCGGCATCGGCGCCCGGGTCGTCCAGGAGTCCGGGGACATCGACGTCCACATGGTCTCGCATGCCCACGGCGGCCAGGGCACCGGACTCAAACCGCCCAAGGACCTGGGCCTGACCCGGATCCGGGTCGGGCTCGCCATGGCCCTGCTCCTGCCGCCGCTGCTGCAGCTCATCCTCGCGGCCATCCCCAACGAAAACTTCGCCACGGACATGCTGATCCAGCTGTGCGGGACCATTGCCGTTGCGCTGCTGGGAGGCCTGTGGCCGGCCCTCGCGGCCGCGGCACTGGCCAGCATGACCGTCACCTTCTTCGCGGTCCCCCCGACCGGCACGCTGGCCATCGGCAAGCCGGAGAATGTCCTGACCCTGTTCCTGTTCCTGGCCGTCGCCGCCGTCGTCTCGCTCGTGGTCGGCTATTCCGCCCGCCTGGCCAAGGAAGCCGGCCGGGTCCGCGCCGAGGCGGCCATCCTCGACGAGGTCAGCCGCGGCGTCCTCGCCGCCGAAGACTCGGTGGCCGGTTTCCTGGACCAGGTCCGCGAGCTCTTCCGGGTCGACGGCGCGGCCCTCTATGTCCGCGGGCCGGATGGCCGCGGCGACTGGGAGCTGGCCGCCAAGAGCGGCACCGCCGCGGCCGATCCGGCCGATGCCGGCACCCTGGAGCCGGTCGATGAAGACCATCTGCTCGCGCTGAACGGACGGGCCCTGAGCCAGCGCGAGCGCCAGCTGCTGTCCGCCGTCACCTCGCACCTGCTGGCCATCCAGCAGCACGAGCAGCTCACCGCCAGCCGCCGCGACAACCTGCGCCTGGCCGAAGGAAACAAGATGCGCACCTCGGTGCTGCGCGCGGTCTCGCATGACCTGCGCACCCCGCTGGCCGGGATCAAACTCGCCGTCTCCAGCCTGCGGCAGGACACCGTCAGGCTCCCGCCCGAGGATGAACAGGAACTGCTCGCCACCATCGAGTCCTACGCGGACCGGCTCGACTCGCTGGTGGGCAACCTGCTGGACATGTCCCGGATCACCGCCGAGTCCGTCCAGCCGCTGCTGCACCCGCTGAGCTGGCGGGAGGCCGTCGAGGCAGCGCTGACTTCCCTGCCGCCGGGCCGCATCCGGGTGGAACTGCCGCCGAATATGCCGCCGGTGGACGCGGACGCCGGGCTGCTGGAACGGGTGATCGCGAACGTTGTCGAGAACGCGCTCAAGTACGCCCCCGGCTCGGACATCGTCATCGTCGGCAGTGTCGGCGGCGTGGGCACGGCCACCGTGGACGGGCGCCCGGCCAGTGAGCTGCGGATCATCGACCACGGGCAGGGGGTTCCCTCGGCCGACGTCGTGGATATGTTCCGTCCCTTCCAGCGCCTGGACGATGTCTCTTCCGGCACCGGCGTCGGCCTGGGCCTGGCCGTCGCCAAAGGCTTTACCGAAACCATGGGCGGCCGGCTGCTGGCCGAGCAGACCCCCGGCGGCGGGCTGACCATGGTCGTCCGGCTCCCGCTCTCCACCGGTGACCCGGCGGAATGACAGGCCGGACACGGACATAAAGAATGCGTTAAAAATTCCACCTCCGTACCGTCCCGCCGGTCCGGCCGGTGCTACGCTCCCGTAGTCCGCAGCAAGCGAACCGGCGGGACGGACCAGCCCTCCATCCTGCCCAGACCGCCCGAGAAAAGACGCACGTGAGCTCCTTCACCCACTTCTCCATGCCCGCCAGCATCCCCCGGCCGGCACCCAAGACAGAGCCCGGCGGCAACTTCGGCCGCTGGCTGATGCAGCACCGTGTCCAGCCCGTGGGCCCGGAGGCCGCCGAAGACCACGTCGAGCAGCAGCCGTGGTGGAAGGTCATGTGCCTGACCGGCGTGGACTACTTCTCCACGCTGTCCTATCTGCCCGCGATTGCCGTGCTGGCCGCCGGCGTGCTCTCCCCGCTGGCCACCCTGCTGATCGTGGCGCTGACCCTGCTCGGCATGCTGCCGATGTACCGCCGGGTGGCGCACGAAAGCCCCCACGGACAGGGCTCGGTAGCCATGCTGGAGAAACTGCTGCCCTTCTGGCGGGGCAAGGTCCTGGTCCTGATCCTGCTCGGCTTCGTCGCCACCTCCTGGATCATCACCATCACCCTGTCATCGGCCGACGCCACCGTGCACCTGCTGGAAAATCCCTACGCTCCCGACTTCCTGCACGGACAGGCCGTGCCGGTCACGATCGTGATGCTGCTCATCCTCGGCGGGGTGTTCCTGCTCGGCTTCACCGAAGCGGTCGCCGTCGCCATCCCGCTGGTGGCCGTCTTCCTGCTGCTCAACGCCGTCGTCATCCTGACCGGCCTTTACGATGTCTTCACCGAGCCCGGCGTGCTGGGCCAGTGGACCGCCAGCCTGGCCAGCTTCGGCAGTCCGGCGCAGCTCCTCGGTCCGGCCATCCTCGCCTTCCCGCTGCTCGTCCTCGGACTCTCCGGCTTCGAAACGGGCGTGAGCATGATGCCGCTGGTCGCCGCGAAGGGCGCCAACCCCGCAGAGCGGCTGGCCGCCCGGGTGCGCAATACCCGCAAGCTGCTGACCACGGCCGCCCTGATCATGAGCGTGTTCCTGATCGGCAGCAGCATCGTCACCACCATCCTGATCCCTGCCGACGCCTTCGCGCCGGGCGGCGAGGCCAACGGACGTGCGCTGGCCTATCTGGCCCACGAACGGCTCGGGAACACCTTCGGCACCGTCTACGACATCAGCAGCATCCTGATCCTCTGGTTCGCCGGCGCCTCCGCCATGGCCGGGCTGATCAACATCGTGCCGCGCTACCTGCCCTCCTACGGCATGGCCCCGGAGTGGAGCCGGGCGGTGCGCCCGGTGGTCCTGGTCTACACCGCCGTCGCGATCCTGATCACCCTTATCTTCCAGGCCGGCGTCGATGCGCAGGCCGGCGCCTATGCGACGGGGATCCTGGCCATGATGGTCTCCGGGGCCGCCGCCGTCGCCATTTCCACCGCGCGGCGGAAGAAGCGCGCGGCCGGCATCGGTTTCACCGTGCTGACCCTGATCCTGGTCTATGCGCTGGTGGAGAACATCCGCGAAAAGCCCGACGGGCTGATGATCTCGGTGTTCTTCATCGCCAGCATCGTGGTGATTTCGCTGGTTTCCCGCATCACCCGCACCACCGAACTGCGTGCCGACCGGATCGAGTTCGACGACGCCGCCCGGCGTTTCGTCGTCGACACCCTGATCTACGACGGCCGGATCAACCTGCTGGCCCACAAGCCCGAAGCTGACGATTCCGTGGCCGAATACGGGCGCAAGGAGGATCTCCACCGCGGCATCAACCCGGTCCCGGGCACGGCGGACGTCATGTTCCTCGAAATCGAGATGGGCGATCCCTCGGAGTTCAGCCACGTCCTCAAGGTTTCCGGCGTCGAGATTGCCGGCCACCGCATCCTCCGGGCCCGCAGTGCGGCGGCGCCGAACGCCATCGCGGCGATCCTCCTCGGACTGCGCGATGCCACCGGGGTACTCCCCCAAGCGTATTTCGAATGGTCCGAAGGCAATCCGCTGACGCACCTGATGCGCTACCTGCTGCTCGGCCAGGGTGACACCGCACCGGTGGTCCGGGAGATCATCCGCGAGAACGAACCCGACCCCGCGCAGCGTCCGGGCATCCACGTCGGCTGAGCCACGACGTCGGCCGAACCACAACCCCGGTGGCCGGCCGGCTCGTTTCACGTGAAACGAGCCGGCCGGACTGCTCCGCGCCCTACCGGTCCGTTCCGGGTCCGGCCCGGCCGGTCCGGCCACTGAGTGCCGAAGACCACCAGCCACGGTAACGCAGCAGCGAGCGGATCAGGAACCCGAGCAGGATCCCGCCGACGACGAACACCGGAACCATTTCCCAGAAAACGCCAGTTTCCATGACGGCCCTTCTCCTCCTGCCGGCCGCTTTCCGGAGGCGGCCCGCGGCCGCTCCCCTGTCACCATGGAACCGCGGAAAAGAACGCCGTAACCGTTTCCTGACGAATCCTTAACGGCTCCGGGCCGGATCCTGACGCGATCCTGACACGCACCGCGGTGGTGCCTAGATCCACTTGTTGTGCCTGAAGGTTACGTACAGGACCACGCCCATCCCGATCATCAGCCCTAATGCCATCGGGTAGCCCAACGCCCAATGGAGTTCGGGCATCTTACTGAAATTCATGCCGTAGATAGTGCCGATCAAGGTGGGCGCAAAGAGGATGGCGGCCCAGGCGGAGATGCGCTTGACCTGCTCGTTCTGGGCATAGCTGGACTCAGTCAGCCGGCGCATCTCGTCATTCTGGCGCTGGGCCACCAGGGCGGCGTTGACCGTCAGCGCGTTCTGCAACAGCGCGCGGAAAGCAGCGACCCGGTCGCCCATCCGCAACACATGGTCCAGCACGTCGCGGAAATGGTCCTGCAGCTGGGAGTCCGGCCGTTCCCCGGGCGCCCCGGCCATCAGTGACTGGAGGATTCCCGGCAGCGGAGCGGTCGCCCGCTGGAACATGATGACCTCGCGCAACAAGTCATAGATCCGGCGGGACACGTCGGGATCCCCGCCGAAGAGGCCGTCCTCGATTTCGTCGACATCGTTCTCCAGCCCCGCCGCAACCGGCTCGTACTCATCGACCACCTGGTCGAGAATCGCGTAGAGCACGGCATGCGGTCCCAGGGCCAGGAACTCCGGCTGGGATTCCATGCGCCGGCGCACGCGGGTCAGGTCCGGCGATTCGGCACGGCGGACGGTGACGACGAAATCCGGGCCGGCAAAAATATGGATCTCGCCGAACTCCACCTTTTCCACATCGTCGAGATACCGGGCCGGGCGCAACACCAGGAAAAGCATGTCGCCATAGTGTTCCAGCTTGGCCCGCTGATGTCCGGCCAGCGCGTCCTCCACGGCGAGATCGCTGAGGCCGAATTCGCCGGCAACGGATTGCAGCTCCGCCACATCGGGCCGGTACAGCCCGATCCAGGCCATGCCCTGGCGCTGCCGCAGCAGGAAGTAGGTCTCGTCCAGGCCCTCCGGATCCGCGGTCCGGCGGCCGTCCACGTAGACGGCGTTATCGACAATGGCCACGGCAGGTCCTCCTTTCGGACACTCAGCCCTTGGCTGTGACGATAGGCCCTTCCGGCCGCCATGCCAATGGCGGCCAGCGGACGCCCTGCTCCGGCCGGCGACCTGGTGTAAGGGCCGCGTAGAGGTTCAAGCCCGGGACGTTAGGAAGCCGTTAGGACCGCCGGCAGCCGGCCTGCGCGGGTGTCTAATCGTGACGTAAGCGCCGAAGCGGCGCCACCTTGGCCGGCCGCTCGAGGTCCACCTTTGGGAGTTCAAGTGCTTGACATCGTCTTCATCCTCGCCACCGTCGCGGTGTTCCTGATCCTCGGCCTGGCCTCGCGATGGGTCGAAAAACTGTGATCGTCTTTGACCTGCTGGCCCTGGTGCTGGGCCTGGCAGCCACCGCGTACCTGCTCTATGCCCTGGTGAAGCCGGAGCGTTTCTGATGGAAGCCTGGTACACGGCTGCCCAGCTGCTCACGCTCGGTGCCGTCCTTGCCATCCTGTACCGGCCGCTGGGCGACTACATGGCCGCCGTCTACAGTTCGGCCAGGAACCTGAAATTCGAACGGTGGATCTACCGCCTGGTGGGGGTCGATCCGGGCTCGACGCAGACCTGGCAGTACTATCTGCGGGCCGTGCTGGCCTTCTCCGCGGTGTCAGTCCTGCTGCTGTACGCCTTGCAGCGGCTACAGTCCTTCCTGCCGTATGCGCTGGGTTTGCCGGCGGTCCCGGCGGGACTGGCCTTCAATACGGCTGCGTCCTTCGTGACCAACACGAACTGGCAGTCCTACTCCCCCGAACTGACCATGGGCTACACGGTGCAGGCGGCCGGGCTGGCGGTGCAGAACTTCGTCTCCGCCGCCGTCGGCATCGCCGTGGCCGTTGCCCTGGTGCGGGGCTTCGCCGCGCGCCGCAGCGAAACGGTGGGCAACTTCTGGGTGGACCTGACCCGCGGGTGCTTCCGCCTGCTGCTGCCGGGCGCCGTGCTCGCGGCAATGGTCCTGCTGGCCGGCGGCGTGGTCCAGAATCTTGCCGGGCCCACCGGGGTGAGCACCCTGGCCGGAGCCGCGCAAAGCATCCCCGGCGGCCCGGTCGCCTCCCAGGAGGCGATCAAGCTGCTGGGCACCAACGGCGGCGGCTTCTTCAACGCCAACTCGGCCCACCCGTTCGAGAACCCCACCGCCTGGACCAGCCTCTTCGAAATCGTGCTGATGCTCGCGATCCCGTTCAGCCTGCCCCGGACCTTCGGCACCCTGGTCGGCAACCGGAAACAGGGCTACGCGATCCTGGGGGCGATGGCGGCGCTCTTCCTGGTCTCCACGCTTGTGCTGACAGCCCTGGAGTCGGCAGGTTCCGGCACCGGGCCGCAGGCCGCGGGCGCAGCCATGGAGGGCAAGGAGGTGCGCTTCGGGATCGACGGGTCCACCTTGTTCAGCTCCGCCAGCACGCTGACCTCCAGCGGCGCGGTCAATTCCATGCACGACAGCTTCACCGCCCTCGGCGGCATGATGCCGCTGCTGAACATGATGCTCGGCGAGGTGGCGCCCGGCGGCGTCGGGTCGGGGCTCTACGGCATGCTGGTGCTGGCCGTGGTCACGGTGTTCATCGCCGGCCTGCTGGTGGGCCGGACGCCGGAGTACCTGGGCAAGAAGATCGGTCCGCGGGAGATCAAGCTGGCCAGCCTCTACATCCTGACCACCCCCACCCTGGTGCTGGCCGGGACGGCGTTGAGCTTCGCCCTGCCCGGCGTCCGCGAAAGCGTGCAGTCGGCCTCCATCTGGAATCCGGGCCTGCACGGCTTCTCCGAAGTGCTCTACGCCTTCACCTCGGCGGCGAACAACAACGGCTCGGCGTTCGCCGGGCTGGCCGCCAACACCCCCTGGCTCAACACCGCGCTGGGCGTTGCCATGCTGCTGGGCCGGTTCCTGCCGATCGTGTTCGTGCTCGCCCTGGCCGGCTCGCTGGCCGCCCAGGACAAGGTCCCGGCCACGGCAGGTACCTTGCCCACCCACCGGCCGCAGTTCGCCGCGCTGCTCGGCAGCGTCACGATTGTCGTCACCGCCCTGACCTTCTTCCCCGTTCTCGCCCTGGGCCCTCTGGCCGAAGGATTGGTGTAAGACCGTGTCCACCCTGACCCCTGCCCCGTCAAAGTCCGCCCGGCACCCCGGCGGCCACGCCCCCGGGACCAAGCGGAATGCCTTCTCGTTCCCACAGCTGGCGGCCGCCCTTCCCGGGGCGCTGCGCAAGCTCGGTCCTCGGCAGATGTGGCATTCACCCGTCATGTTCATCGTCGAGACCGGCGCCGCGCTGACCACGGCCCTGGCCATCGCCGAACCGCTCCTTGGCGGCGGCCGGGCCTCCGGTACCGCGCCGGTTCCGCCCTCCTTCACCGCCGCCATTGCCGCCTGGCTGTGGCTGACCGTCATCTTCGCCAACCTGGCCGAATCCGTGGCCGAAGGCCGCGGCAAGGCCCAGGCCGCCAGCCTGCGCAAGACCCGGACCAGCACCATGGCCCACCGCCTCGACACGTACAGCCCGGCACGCGACGGCGCGGCCACCGGCGTCCCGGCCACCGACGTGCCGTCGTCGGAACTGCGGCTCGGCGACGTCGTCGTCGTCGCGGCCGGCGAACTGATTCCCGGCGACGGGGAGATTATCTGGGGCATCGCCTCGGTGAATGAATCCGCCATCACCGGTGAATCCGCTCCGGTGATCCGCGAATCCGGCGGCGACCGCTCCGCCGTCACCGGCGGCACCCAGGTACTCTCGGACCGCATCGTGGTCCGGATGACCAGCCAGCCGGGCGAGTCGCTCGTGGACCGGATGATCCGCCTGGTCGAGGGCGCCTCCCGGCAGAAAACCCCCAACGAGATCGCGCTGAACATCCTGCTGGCGGCCCTGTCCATCATCTTCGTCGTCGTGGTCCTGTCCCTGGACCCGATTGCCGGCTACTCCGGTGCCGCCGTGAGTGTGCCGGTCCTGGTGGCCCTGCTCGTCTGCCTCATCCCGACGACGATCGGCGCGCTGCTCTCGGCCATCGGCATCGCCGGCATGGACCGGCTGGTCCAGCGCAACGTCCTGGCCATGTCCGGCCGCGCCGTCGAGGCCGCCGGCGATGTCACCACGCTGCTGCTGGACAAGACCGGCACCATCACCTACGGCAACCGCCAGGCCAGCGAGTTCGTCCCGGTCGGCGGCCACAGCCTGGCCGAGCTGGTCCGGGCCGCGGCGCTGGCCTCGCTCAGCGACTCCACCCCGGAGGGCAAGTCCATCGTAGACCTGGCCCGGCAGCAGGGCTTCGAGGCCGCCGGCTCCGCGGACGGCGAGGCCGTCCCATTCACCGCCCAGACCCGGATGAGCGGCATCGACCATGCCGACGGCGCCCGGATCCGCAAGGGCGCCGGCTCCGCCATCACTGCCTGGCTGGACGCCAACGGCGGCATGGACGACGGCGTCCGGCAGGAAATGGACCAAGTCATGGAACGGATCGGCCGCACCGGCGGCACCCCGCTGGTGGTCGCCGCCCGGCCCGCTGCCGGACGGGGTTCGGTCCTGGGCATCGTCCACCTCAAGGACGTGGTCAAGGACGGGCTGGTGGAACGCTTCGCCGAGCTCCGTGCAATGGGCATCAGGACCGTGATGATCACCGGCGACAACCCCCTGACCGCCCGGGCCATCGCCGCCGAGGCCGGGGTCGACGACTTCCTGGCCGAGGCCACCCCCGAGGACAAGATGCGCCTGATCCGCCGCGAACAGGAAGGCGGCAACCTGGTGGCCATGACCGGCGACGGCACCAACGACGCCCCCGCCCTGGCCCAGGCCGACGTCGGCGTCGCCATGAACACCGGCACCTCCGCGGCCAAGGAGGCCGGCAACATGGTCGACCTCGACTCCGATCCGACCAAGCTGATCGACATCGTGCGGATCGGCAAGCAGCTGCTGATCACCCGCGGTGCCCTGACCACTTTCTCCATCGCCAACGACGTCGCCAAATACTTCGCCATTATCCCGGCCATGTTCGCCGCGGTGTTTCCCGGCCTGGCGGCGCTGAACCTGATGCAGCTGCATTCTCCGGCTTCCGCCATCCTCTCGGCGGTGATCTTCAATGCCATCATCATCGTCCTGCTGATCCCGCTGGCCTTGCGCGGGGTGAAGTACCGCCCGGCCTCCGCCGCCCGGATCCTGAACCGGAACCTGCTGATCTACGGGATCGGCGGGGTCATCGCCCCGTTCATCGGCATCAAGCTCATCGACCTGCTGGTCATGCTGATCCCCGGCTTCTGAGCGCACCCGGACCGCCACGGACTACCCGACAGGAATACACCATGAGAACATCCCGCGGCTCGGCACGGCCTTACCTGGCGGCCCTGCGCGCCATGCTCGTGCTGACCGCCGTCCTGGGCATCGCCTATCCCCTGGTCCTCACCGGCCTGGGGCAGGCCGCCTTCCCGTTCCAGGCCAATGGTTCCAGGCTCAGCGTTGGCGGCCGGCCGGTCGGGTCGGCGTTGATCGGACAGTCCTTCACCGATGCCTCCGGAAAACCACTGCCGCAGTGGTTCCAGTCCAGACCCTCGGCGGCCGGGGACGGGTACGATGCCGGCGCGTCCGGCGGCAGCAACTGGGGTCCGGAGAACCCAAAGTTCATCGCCGCAGTCAACGAACGGAAGCACGCCGTGGCCCGGCTGGACGGGGTGCCTGAAGCCGCCGTCCCGGCCGACGCGGTCACCGCTTCCGGCTCCGGCCTGGACCCGCATATCAGCCCGCAGTATGCCCTGCTCCAGGTCCCGCGGGTGGCCGCGGCGCGGCACTTGAGCGAGGCAACCGTCCGCGCCCTGGTGGCCCGGCACACCCAGGGCCGCGACGCCGGCTATCTGGGCCAGCCGGCCGTCAATGTCCTGCAGTTGAATATTGCGCTGGCGGGAATGGACACTTAGAGCTATGGCACAGGGACGGCTGCGCGTCCTGCTGGGGGCGGCACCGGGCGTCGGTAAAACCTACACGATGCTCGAGGAGGGCCGCCGGCTCCGGGCGGACGGCAACGATGTGGTGGTCGCGCTGATGGAAGACCATGGCCGCGATGCCACCGCGGCCATGGCCCAAGGCCTGGAGACCATCCCGCGGCTGGCCGTCGAGCACCGCGGCGTGACGCTGACCGACCTGGACCTGGCCGCGGTCCTGGCCCGCAAGCCGGAATTCGCGCTGGTCGACGAGCTGGCCCACACCAACGCGCCGGGCCTGGCCCACGAGAAGCGCTGGCAGGATGTCCAGACGCTGCTCGAGGCCGGCATCAACGTCATCTCCACGGTCAATATCCAGCACATCGAATCACTCAATGACGTCGTCCTGCAGATCACCGGCGTGCAGCAGCGGGAGACCATTCCGGACGCGGTGCTGCGCGGCGCGGACGAGATCGAACTGGTGGACCTCACCCCGCAGGCGCTCCGGGAACGACTCAGCGACGGCCTGGTCTATCCGCAGTCCCGCATCGACGCCGCCCTGTCGAACTACTTCCGGCTGGGCAACCTCACCGCGCTGCGGGAAATCGCACTGCTCTGGCTCGCCGACGAGGTGGACAGCGCCCTGAACAAATACCGCACCGAACACGGCATCGACGCCAAGTGGGAAGCCCGGGAACGCGTCGTCGTCGCCCTCACCGGCGGCCCCGAAGGCGAAACCCTGCTGCGCCGGGGAGCACGCATCGCTGCGCGTTCCGCCGGAGGCGAGCTGATTGCCGTGCATGTGACCGCCCAGGACGGCCTGCGCGAACCCGACCCGGGTGCCCTGGCCGCCCAGCGACTGCTGGTCGAACGCCTCGGCGGCAGCTACCACCAGATCCTCGGCGGCGACGTTCCCCGCGCACTGGTGGATTTCGCCCGGGCCGCCAACGCCACCCAGCTGGTCATCGGGGTCAGCCGGCGCACCCGGCTGGCCTCCCTGCTCAGCGGCCCGGGCATCGGCGCCACCGTGGTACGCGAATCAGGCGACATCGACGTCCACATCGTCACCCACTCCGCCGCCGGCGGACGCTTCGCCCTGCCCCGGCTGGCCGGGGCACTGACGCTCCGGCGCCGCCTCCTCGGCTGGGTCCTGGCCGTAGCCGGCGGCCCGCTGCTGACCTGGCTGCTGGCCGCCCTGAGGACTCCGCAGTCCATCACCGTGGAAGTGCTCAGCTACCAGCTGCTGGTCGTCCTCGTCGCGCTGGTCGGCGGCTTCGGGCCGGCCGTCTTCGCCGCGCTGCTCTCCGGCCTGACCCTCGACTACTTCTTCATCGAACCGCTGCACCGCGTGACCATCAACGAGCCGTCGCATTTCGCCGCCCTGGTGCTCTACGTCATCAACGCGGTCCTGGTCAGCTACGTGGTGGACCAGGCGGCCCGGCGCAGCCGGGCCGCCGCCCGGGCGGGAGCCGAATCGGAACTGCTGGCGACCGTCGCCGGCAACGTGCTCCGCGGCGGGGATGCCCTCCAGTCACTCATCAGCCGCACCCGCGAGGCCTTCGGCCTCTCCGGCGCCAGGCTGTCGGCCGGCGACGACGTGCTCGCCGTCGACGGCGACACCGACGGCGCCGCACACCGCACCAGCCTCCCGGTCGGCAGCCGGGCGACCTTGGAGCTCTACGGCCGGGACCTGGAGGCGGCCGACAGCCGGCTGCTGGCGGCCATTGCCGCGCAGATCGAGGCCACCCTGGACTACCGGGATCTGTCGGAGGCCGCCCGCGAGATCGGACCGCTGGCCGAAGCGGACCGGGTGCGCAGCGCCCTGCTCCAGGCCGTCGGGCACGACCTGCGCCGGCCGCTGACGGCGGCAACCGCGGCCATCACGGGCCTGCGCTCCACCGATGTCACCTGGTCCGAGAAGGACCGCGAAGACCTGCTGGCCACCGCCGAAGAGAGCCTCAACAGCCTCTCCGACCTGGTCACCAACCTGCTGGACGCCAGCAGGCTGCAGGCCGGCGTGCTCGCCGTCGAACTCGCACCCACCGACGTCGAGGACGTTGTGCTGCCCGCCCTGGAGGAACTCGGCGTGGGACCGGCCGACGTCGACCTGGACCTGCCGGAGAGCCTGCAACCGGTGCTGGCCGATGCGGTCCTGCTCCGGCGCGTCATCGTCAATCTGCTGGCCAATGCCCTCCAGCACTCGCCGCCCGATCGGCCGGCCGTCATCGCGGCCAGCCAGTTCGCCGGCAGCTGCGAAATCCGCATCATCGACCACGGGCCGGGCGTTCCCGCGGACCGCCATCAGGACATGTTCCTCCCCTTCCAACGCCGGGGCGACACCGACAACCAGACCGGGCTTGGCCTCGGCCTCGCGCTGTCCAAGGGGTTCGCGGAGGGCATGGGCGGCTCGCTGGAGATCGAAGAGACGCCGGGCGGCGGCCTGACCATGGTCGTCTCCCTGCGGCAGGCGGCGTCCGAGTCCGTGCAGGTACCGCAGACAGGGCAGGTACGCGAATGAGAATCCTGGTCGCCGACGACGATCCGCAGATCCTGCGCGCCCTGCGCATCACCCTGGCCGGCTACGATTACGAGGTCGTCACCGCCGCCGACGGCGCCTCGGCGCTGCGCAAGTCCGCCGACCTGCACCCTGACCTGGTCCTGCTGGATTTGGGCATGCCGAGGTTCAGCGGCTTCGAAGTCATCGAGGGGCTGCGCGGCTGGAGCCGGATCCCGATCCTGGTAATTTCCGGCCGAACCGATTCCGCCGACAAGGTGCGCGCGCTGGATCTCGGGGCGGACGACTACGTCACGAAACCCTTCTCGACCGAGGAACTGCTCGCCCGGATCCGGGCGCTCACACGGCGCACTCCCATCGCGGCCAATGACCCGGTCGTCGCCTTCGCCGACATTACCGCCGACCTGTCGGCCCGGCAGGTCATCCGGCAGGGACGGCCCGTCCGGCTGACCCCCACGGAATGGCGGCTGCTGGATCTGCTGGTCAGCAATCCCGGCAAGCTGATCTCCCAGCAGACCATGCTGGCGGAGGTCTGGGGGCCCCGGCACACCAGGGACACCGGCTACCTGAGGCTGTATATCGGGCAATTACGCAAGAAGCTGGAGCCGGATCCGGCGGCACCGCGCTACTTCGTCACCGAGCCGGGCATGGGCTACCGTTATGTCCCCGACCCTGTCCAGGCGGAATGAGGCCTTGGCCTCCGCGCGGCCCGGAACGGACGGCCGGCCTCCTCCCCTGGGCCGCCGCCGTTTCACGTGAAACGGGCCGCCGACCACCGCCCTGCGGCGCGGCCGCGATGGCCGCACCGGCACAAATCGGCACGCGGCACCGCCGGCCTGGTTCGGGGAGCAGCTTCCGTTTCACGTGAAACGCCACCGGCCGGGGTTTCACACGGCAGCATCCGGGCGTGCAGGTGGGCCCGCTTCCCGTCCGGATCGAAGATGGCGAGGATCTCGACGGGGCCGTCCCGGGCGCCGATGAAGTGCGGCACCATGGTCGGGAACTCGGCCGCAGCCCCGGCCCGAGCCAAAATGGTCCGCTCCCCAGTGGCAGGCAGGCCGTGCCGGACAAGACGGTGAACCACTCGTGACCCGGGTGCACCCTCGGCTCCCCTGGGCCCGGTGTCCATTCCGGCGTGATTCGCATCGTGGCCACGATGACGCCGTGGAGCGCGCGCGTCAATGGCCAGGTCGTCACCCCGGCGTGTGCTCGGCCTGGGGCCGGCTCACCACGTCGTCGTCCTCACCGGACTCGACGAGCCGATCCAGGTAATGTCCGGTGCCCGGGCGATCGGCACCAGTTGGTCAAGGGCCATCCTGCGATGCCCGGTTTCGACACGGCTCAGGGTTGAGGGGCTGACCTGTCCAACAACGCAGATACCCCGGTAAGCATCCGAGCGTGCACAGGGGGTTCGGTGGGAAGGACCGCGATGCTGCCCGGCCGCTCCGCGGCACCCCGGGCGGCCGGCAGCGCCCCCCGGTCCGCCGCCGGCTCCCGGGGGCGATGTTCCACGTGGAACCCCAGCACCCCAGCCTCCGCCCGTCCGGTGTTTCACGTGAAACTTCCACAACGTCGCGGCGCAGCACAGGACCGCAGGCATTCGGGATTGCGGCCAGGACGGCGGCGGCACGGATCAGCCGGCTGACGCATCGGGCCAGTCCCGCTCAGCACCTGGAAACAGGTAAGGGCCCGGCCAGCGGCCGGGCCCTTACCTGTTTCACGTGAAACCGACCGGACAGGTGCTCCGGTCCGCAACCCCTAGTTCGCCGAGCCGGGGCTCAGCACATCCATGATCCGGTTGAGATCTTCCACGCTGGCGAACTCAATGCTGACCCGGCCCTTGCGTGCCCCCAGCGTGATCTTCACATTGGTATCCAGCCGGTCCGACAGCGAATTGGCCAGATAGTCCAGCCGCTCGTGCCGGCCGCTGTCCTTCGGTTTGCTCTCCCGGGCCGGCCGCGAGGCGCCGCCGCTGAGCGCCACTGCCTCCTCGGTGCTGCGCACGGACATGCCCTCGGCCACAATCCGCTGGGCCAGCTTCTCCATCTCGGCCACCTCGCTCAGACCCAGCAGGGCCCGGGCATGTCCGGCAGTCAGGACACCGGCGGCAACCCGGCGCTGCACCAGCGGCGGAAGCTTCATCAGCCGGATGGTATTGGAAATCTGCGGCCGGGACCGGCCGATCCGCTCCGCCAGCTCGTCGTGCGTGCAGCCGAAATCCTCCAGCAGCTGCTGGTAGGCGGCCGCTTCTTCCAGCGGATTCAGCTGGCTCCGGTGCAGGTTCTCCAGCAGGGCGTCGCGGAGCAGGTCATCATCCGCGGTGGAGCGGATGATCGCCGGAACCGCCTCGAGCCCGGCGGCCTGGGCGGCGCGCCAGCGGCGCTCACCCATGACAAGTTCATACTGGTGGTCGCCGGATTCGCTCGAGGGACGCACCACAACCGGCTGCAGGATGCCGATCTCGCGCACCGAGTGGACCAGCTCCGCCATGTCCTCTTCGTCGAAGACCGACCTGGGCTGCTTCCGGTTGGGATGGATCAACTCGATCGGCAGTTCGGCGAAGGCGGCACCGGGCACGGGCATCAGCACGTCAATGTCGGAGCCGTCCGCGGCGTCGGCGCTGTCGGCAGCAGCCGGACTGTCCACGGCTTCTGCGGCATACTCGGCGGCCTGAATGCCGCCAAGGTCCAGGGCACCCTGACCGTCGGCTCCCTTACCCCCGCCCGCCGGCGGGTTGTCCGCCACGGACGCCTCCCCGGCCGTCATCCCCTCGGTGTCCGCATCCCGGGACGCAGCGGCGGCGGCAGGCTTCTTCGCCGGCGTCCTGCGGGCCGGCGCGGCCTTCTTCCGGGGTGCCCGCAGTACCTCGGCAACGTGCGCGGCCGACGACCCGGTGCCCTCTTCGGCCGCCCCGTCCCCGCGGGACGGGGGCGCCGGGAAGAACAGGTCCACGGGCCTGGTTTTCCGGGCGGCATCCCCTGCCGTGTCCTCCTCCAGAGTTGCCGCCGCGGGTGTGCTGGGGATCAGTGCGCCCAGTCCTCTTCCGAGTCCGCGCCGCTTCTCACTCATCTGGGGATTCCTTCCGTACTGCATCTGTGCCGGCGGTGCATTTCAAGTCAGAGGTCATTCTACTGGTGCCGTTCAGGATGACCGGAGTTACCCGGCGCGTTCGGCGATTTCGGCCGCAGCTTCCTGATAGGACAGGGCACCGCTGGAATTCGGGTCGTAGGTGATCACCGTCTGCTGGTAGCTCGGGGCCTCGGAGATCCGGACCGAGCGGGGCACGACGGCGCTGAGCACCTGCTCGGGAAAGTGCTCGCGCACTTCCGCTGCGACCTGCGCGGCGAGGTTCGTGCGGCCGTCGTACATGGTCAGCAGGATGGTGGAAACAACCAGATCCGCGTTCAGGTGCTTCTGGATCATTTCGATGTTCTTGAGCAGCTGGCTCAATCCCTCAAGGGCGTAGTACTCGCACTGGATCGGAATCAGCACTTCGTGCGCGGCGACAAACGCGTTGACGGTCAGCAGGCCGAGGCTGGGCGGGCAGTCGATGAAAATGTAGTCAAGCCGCGGCAGTCCCGCCTTCTCGCGTTCCCGGGCGTAGACGTCGATCGCCCGGCGCAGCCGCTGCTCCCGGGCCACGAGGGACACCAGTTCGATCTCGGCGCCGGCCAGGTGGATGGTGGCCGGGGCGCAGATCAGGTTCGGCACGTCGGCGCACGGGGCGATGACTTCCTTCAGCGGCAGGTCGTTGATCAGCACGTCGTAGATGCTTTCGATCTCCGCATGGTGCTCGACACCGAGCGCGGTGGAGGCATTGCCCTGCGGATCGATGTCGATGACCAGGACGTTCAAACCCGCAGCGCCCAGGGCCGCTGCCAGGTTCACCGTGGTGGTTGTCTTGCCGACACCGCCCTTCTGGTTGCTGACCGTGAGGATGCGCGTCTTGGCCGGCCTGGGCAACTCTTTGCCCTGCAGCCGCTCGCGCCGGCGGTTCTCATTCGCCAGCTCCGCTGCCAGGGGCGTGCTCTCGTCAATAGTATCCATTACGTTCGGAACCGTAGCCTCTTCATCAACTTTCATACTGACCTTGCCGCCACTCGTTGTTTCACGTGAAACCTCCATGCCGCCTTCCCGGAATCAACCCGAAAAGGTTGGTTGCCGTCGGCCGGCATCGAGCGTGGAACCCTTCCAGCCGGCTGTGGCCGCGGGACGCCCGGCGCCCCGCTCCCCTGCCCGGCCGGTTCCTCCACTTTCGATTCCCGCGGCTTCGGCATGTATAGGTTATCGGTTGCGGAGGTCCGTTCCGGACGGTTACGGCAGCCGCACCGGAATACACCGACTGCCGGGCTAGGAACCCACCACGATCCGGACCACCGTCGTCGGCTCCTCCAGCAGTCCCTCCCCCACGGTAACCACCGACGTAGCGGTGCCGCCGAGCTTACGGATGGTCTTCGCCGCCTTCTCGATCTCCTCGGCGGCGCTGCGCCCCTTGATGGCCAGCACCTCGCCGCGGCCTTCGAGCAGCGGGATGGTGAGGCCGGCCAGGTTCTTCAGGGCCGAAACGGCCCGGGCGGTGACGACGTCGGCGGCCGTTTGGCCGACGGCCTGCTCGGCCCGCATCCTGAGCACCGTGACATTCTCCAGCCCCAGGTCATCGACCACCTCGTTGAGCCAGATCACGCGCCGCTCCAGCGGTTCGATCAGGGTCAGCTGCAGGTCCTGCCGGGCCAGTGCCAGGGTCAGCCCCGGCAGCCCGGCGCCGCTGCCGACATCGGCCACGCGGGCCCCTTCGGCAATCAGCTCGGCCACCACGGCGCAATTGAGCACATGCCGGCTCCACAGGCGGGGCACCTCGCGCGGACCGAGCAGCCCGCGCTCCATCCCCGAGGTGGCCAGGTGCTCCACGTAGCGCTCGGCCAGGCCGAGGCGGTCGCCAAAAATCTTCTCCGCCGCGGCCTTTTCGGCCGCCGATATTTCAAGCATGTCCTACCTTGGGAAATCGTCCGGGGCCGGTGCGCCGCCGGTGCGGCTCAGGATTCGAGGAACACCACGATGTGCCGGCCGGAACCTTCGCCGTCGGATTCGCTGACCAGTCCCATGTCCGCCACGGCGTCGTGGACGATCTTGCGTTCGTAGGCGCTCATCGGTTCCAGGGCCACCGGCTTGCCGGTCTCCTTGGCCCGGGCCACAGCGTCCTGCGCAATCTGCTGCAGTTCCTTGCCGCGCTCCTCGCGGTACCCGGTGATGTCCAGCACCAGCCGGGAGCGGTTCTCGGTGGACGCCAGCACCGCCAGCCGGGCCAGCTCCTGAAGCGCTTCCAGGACTTCGCCGCCGGGGCCGACCAGGCCCGCGAGGGCTTCGTTCTCCCCGTCTTCGGAAACGATGGAAATGTAGGTGCGTCCGTTCCGCACCTCGATGTCGATGTCGCCGTCGATATCGGCGATGTCCAGCAGCTCCTCGAGGTAGTCCGCGGCGATGTCGCCTTCTTCCTCCAGGCGGCTCACGGAAGCGGCGGGCTCCGCGGCGTCCGGCTGCGCCGTGTCCGGCCCCTCGATGTTCACATCGGATACGCTCTCAGTGCTCATTTTTTCTTCCTGTTCTTGCGCTGGGGCTGCTGGCGCTGGCCCTTGGGCGCAGCGGGGGCGGGCAGGGCTTCTTCCTCGGACTTGCGTTCGCCCAGGAGCGGAACCATCGGCAGGCCCTTGCGGGCGCGGCGCTCGGCCAGCGCCTTGGCGGCCGGCGAGCCCGGGGTAGGCATGCGGCGGATCACGAAGAACTGCTGGGCCATGGTCCACAGGTTGGTGGTGGTCCAGTAGATCAGCACGCCGATGGGGAAGTTGATGCCGCCGATGCCGAAGACCAGCGGCAGGATGTAGAGCATCATCTGCTGCTGCTTCATGAACGGGGACTGCAGCGCCTCCTCGGACATGTTCTTGGCCATGATCTGCTTCTGCGTGATGAACTGCGAGGTGATCATGGCCAGGATCATCAGGATGGAGAGCACGACGACGGAAGGGTTCCCTGCGCCGCCGTGCAGCAGCGAGGCGGAGAGCGGGGCGCCGAAAATGGTGGAGGCGTCGAACTGCGCGACATCGTCCGCGGACAGCGCGCCGATGCCCTGGCCGCCCTGGCTGGCCTTGGCCGTGTTGTTCAGCACGTTGAACAGCGCGAAGAAGAACGGCATCTGGATCAGCATCGGCAGGCACGCGGAGAACGGGTTGGTCCCGTGCTTCTTGTACAGGGCCATCTGCTCCTGCGTCATGGCCTGGCGGGAGAGCTGGTCCGTCTTGCCCTTGTACTTCTGCTGGAGCTTGCGCAGGTCCGGCTGCAGCGCCTGCATCCCGCGCTGGGCCTTGATCTGCTTGACGAAGACCGGGATGAGAGCCGCACGGATCACCAGCACCAGCCCGATAATCGACAGTGTCCAGGTCCAGCCGTTGGCGGGATCCATCCCGAGCCAGCTGAAGGCCTCGTGGAAGGCCCACATAATCCAGGACACCACCCAGGTAAAGGGCATCAGTATCGTGTTGAAGAAGTCCATGATCTCTCTTTAGCTCCTCAAGCCGCGGCGCGGCCTTCATCATCGGCTGGAATGACCGGGTGGTTCAGTACCAAAATCCGTGGGGTCCTGGCGGGGTTCTCACGCAGCATCCGTTCATACCGGTCCGAGGCCGGCACGTGGTCCACCCCGCCGTCGTTCCACGGATGGCAGCGGGCCAGCCTGCGGACCGCAAGGCAGGTCCCCTTCACGGCACCGTGCACCGTTACCGCTTCCAGCGCGTAGGCGGAGCAGGACGGGAAGAAACGGCACACCTGCCCGTACAGCGGGGAAACGAGCCGCCGGTAACCCTTGAGCAGCAGGATCAGGGTCTGCTGGGGCAGCGTCCAGAGAAAGTGCAGCACCGCGGCCGCGGGACGCAGGGAGGACTGGGCGGATGTGCTCACTCGTCGGGTCCCTTCTCTGTACCGGCTTCCTCCAGGCGCCGGGCCGGCCGGAGGCGGGCCACGGCTGCCGAAAACGCCTTGCGGTAATCGCTGCCCAGCCCCGCAAAGTCCGCCGTCGCGGCGGCAGGCAGCGCCCGAACCACCACGGCAAGCCCCTCGGGGTGCTCCGCCAGGCTCAGGGCAGCGATTTCCCGCAGTCTGCGCTTAACGAGATTGCGGGTCACTGCGTTCCCTACCGCCTTGGAGACGATGAATCCGAACACCGTCGGCCGCTGCGGGGCAGGGGCCGCATATAACACCAAGTTCCGGCGCCCGGAACGGGCACCGGAACGTACGGTGGTTGAGAAGTCTGCCGAACTGCGCATTCGGTTCTGGCCGGAAAGCATGCTAGTGGCGGGAATCCGCCGCGAAGCCGCGGCACTGCCGGGAACCCATGGCTGCGGCCAGGCAGACGGCCGGCAGGCTAGGCCGACAGTTCGGTACGGCCCTTGCTGCGGCGGGCAGCCAGGATGGCACGGCCGGCGCGGGTGCGCATGCGAAGGCGGAAGCCGTGCTTCTTGGCACGACGGCGGTTATTCGGCTGAAAAGTCCGCTTGCTCACGGTGGTAACTCCAAGACGATCGAAAGATGCGCCTGAACCCGTTGCTGAAGGCACAGGCGGACGCTCTATGAGGTGCCGGCCCGGTACGTTCCGGTCATGGCCACGGGGATTCGTTCATTCCCCTGCAGGCATGCAGGAATGCACAAGGCAGACACGGTGGACTACATAACGGTAGGGGCTACCGACGTCGCCCGTCAAACCGGCCAAAGGAAAAACGCCATCCACAACCGAAGATTTCCTGTGGACAACCCTCGCCCAGACTAACACTCCGGTAGCCTGCCGGGACGCCCCACGGCCCGCCGCCCGGCTGTATTCTCCGGGATTCTTCCTCTACCCTTGGCAGGGGCACTTTATCCACGGACTGTGCATAACTCTGTGGACGAAGACAGATGATCGGGCCCGCAACACGCCCGGTCCTTGGCTCAGCCAGGGTTGCAAGAGCTATTGAGGGGTTTTGGTGGATACGGACCAGATTAACGACGTCGGAAGTTCCTGGCGCAAGGTGGTCCGAACCCTCGAACGCGACGACCGGGTGACCCCGCGCCAGCGGGGCTTCCTCGTCCTGGCCCAGGCCAAGGGGCTGATCGGCACCACCCTTCTGGTGGCCGTGCCCAACGAGCTCACCCGCGAGGTCTTCCAGTCCCAGCAGCTGAAGGATCCGCTCCAGGATGCCCTGCGCGAGGTCTACCAGGACGAGATCCTCTGTGCCTTCAGCGTGGATGCGGACCTGGCTGCCCATGTGGAGCAGGAGCCGGTGTCCGAGCCGGTGCCCGCGCCGCCCGAAATCCGGCACGATGTCAGGCCCCAGCCCGCCCCGCCAAGCACGTCGCAGGAATTCGGCCGACTGAATCCAAAGTATGTTTTCGACACCTTTGTCATCGGTTCCTCCAACCGCTTCGCGCACGCCGCCGCCGTCGCGGTCGCCGAGGCGCCGGCCAAGGCCTACAACCCGCTGTTCATTTACGGCGACTCCGGGCTGGGCAAGACCCACCTGCTGCATGCCATCGGCCACTACGCCCGCCATCTGTACAACGGCATCCGGGTCCGGTACGTCAATTCCGAGGAATTCACCAACGACTTCATCAACTCGATCCGCGACGACGAGGGCGCCAGCTTCAAGCAGCTCTACCGCAATGTGGACATCCTGCTGATCGACGACATCCAGTTCCTGGCCAACAAGGATGCGACGCAGGAGGAGTTCTTCCACACCTTCAACGCGCTGCACAACCACAACAAGCAGGTGGTCATCACCTCGGACCTGCCGCCCAAGCAGCTCTCCGGCTTCGAGGAACGCATGCGCTCCCGCTTCGAATGGGGCCTGCTCACCGACATCCAGCCGCCGGAACTGGAGACCCGGATCGCCATCCTGCGCAAGAAGGCGCAGAACGAAGGCCTGCTGGTACCGGACGAGGTGATGGAATACATCGCTTCGAAAATCTCCACCAACATCCGCGAACTCGAAGGCGCGCTGATCCGGGTCACCGCCTTCGCCAGCCTGAACCGGCAGCCGGTGGACATGGTGCTGGCCGAAACAGTGCTCAAGGACCTGATCACCGACGAAGGCGCCGAGGAAATCACGGCGGCGACGATCCTGGGCCAGACCGCCGCGTACTTCAAGCTGAGCCTGGACGAACTCAAGAGCAAGTCCCGCACCCGCACCCTGGTCACCGCCCGCCAGATCGCCATGTACCTGTGCCGCGAGCTGACCGACATGTCGCTGCCCAAGATCGGCCAGGAGCTCGGCGGCCGGGACCATACCACCGTGATCCACGCGGACCGCAAGATCCGCGAGCTGATGGCCGAACGGCGTGCCATCTACAACCAGGTCACCGAGCTGACCAACCGGATCAAACAGCAGCAGCGCGAACACTGACGCCGCGCGGCCGGCGGCGGACGTCCGGTTTCCCTTCCGCCCCCTCCGGGGCACCTCCTTTGCCCACGGGCTGCCTGTTTCCGTGCTGCCCGCCCGCCGTTTCCGGACCGCAGGGCCGGGAAAATTAACAGGTGTGGATAACTCTGTGGATTCTTAAGTGGAGAACCGCACCCTGTGGAGGAAAACGGGGGTACCCCTGTGGATCGCCGAAACTGTCCGGAAAGTTGTCCACACGGCCGCGGCGGCGGAACCGCTTAAAGCCCACAGCTTGTGAACAGCCCGATTCCGCGCGGCGGCGGCAAGAGCGAAGGTTTTCCACAGAATCCACAGCTGTTATTAACACTACGAATCCCATTCTTGGAACCCTGCCAAATAACATCAGGTCCAAGACCCAACCTCGGA
The DNA here is from genome assembly GCF_022012395.1 of Arthrobacter hankyongi. Taxonomy (GTDB): domain Bacteria; phylum Actinomycetota; class Actinomycetes; order Actinomycetales; family Micrococcaceae; genus Crystallibacter; species Crystallibacter hankyongi. The sequence continues at coordinate 45,260 of NZ_JAKLTQ010000015.1, read as the reverse complement.
CAAACGGCCCGTTCCGGTCCGCCGGCCCAAACACTCGCCCGGCCTGCGTTCCGGTGTCAGAATCGCCTGACGGCGGCTAAGCTTGCAGGAAGAATCGTTGTCACCTGCACTCACCAGCCCCACCGCACGCCGTGCGGTGGGCCGGCTGAAGACCCAGGTGGCCTTCCTTGGCATGTTCGTTGTGAAAGGCGGCACCCTTCAGTGAAGTTCAGAGTTGACCGGGATGTACTGGCCGAAGCCGTAACCTGGACAGCCCGGTCCCTGTCGCCTCGCCCACCCGTGCCGGTGCTCTCCGGGCTGCTGATCAAGGCCGAAGGCGGCATGGTCAGCATCGCCAGCTTTGATTACGAGATCTCCGCCCGGCTGCAGATCGCCGCGGACGTCTCCGAGGAGGGCACCATCCTGGTCTCCGGCCGGCTCCTGGCCGACATCTGCCGCAGCCTGCCCTCCGCACCGGTCGAAATCGGCACCGACGGATCCAAGGTCACCCTGACCTGCCGCAGCAGCCGCTTCAATCTGGCCACCATGCCGGTGGCCGACTATCCCGAGCTGCCGGCACTGCCCGAAGCCAGCGGCGTCGTGGACGGGGATGCCTTTGCCCAGGCCGTCAGCCAGGTCATCATTGCCGCCAGCCGGGACGACACCCTGCCGATCCTGACCGGTGTCCGGATGGAAATCGAGGACGGGCTGATCACGCTGCTGTCCACCGACCGGTACCGGCTGGCGCTGCGTGAGCTTCCCTGGCGTCCGGGCAATCCGGGCATCTCCACCAGTGCGCTGGTCAAGGCCAAGACCCTGAGCGAAGTGGCCAAGACCCTCGGCGGGTCCGGGGAACTGAGCCTGGCCCTGTCCGAGAACAGCGAACTGATCGGATTCGAAAGCGGCGGCCGGCGCACCACCTCCCTGCTGGTGGACGGGGACTACCCCAAGATCCGTTCGCTGTTCCCCGAAAACACGCCGATCCATGCGACGGTGGAAACCTCGGTGCTGGTCGAGGCGGTCCGCCGTGTCTCGCTGGTGGCCGAGCGCAACACCCCGGTCCGGCTGGCCTTCACCGACGGGCAGCTGACCCTGGATGCCGGCACCGGCGAAGACGCCCAGGCCTCCGAAGCACTGGAAGCGGCCCTGGTCGGCGACGAGATCACCGTCGCCTTCAACCCGCACTACCTCTCCGAAGGCCTGAGCGCGTTCGACACCAAGTACGTGCGGTTCTCCTTCACCACCCCGCCGAAGCCGGCGGTGCTCACCGGCCAGGACGACCTGACCGGTGAAGACCGCCCCGAATACCGTTACCTGCTGATGCCGGTGCGCCTGCCCAACCAGTAGGATCCGGTCCCTGCCAACAGCCGTGAGAACCAGTGGAAGGGTGTGGTCCGGATGCACATCGGCCTGATCGGGTTGGGCAAGATGGGATTCAACATGCGCGGGCGGCTGCGCAGCGCCGGCATCGAGGTCACCGGATTCGACCGGAACCCCGAGGTCAGCGATGCCGCCTCGCTGGATGAATTCGTCGCGGCACTGCCGGCTCCCCGGATCGTCTGGGTGATGGTCCCGGCCGGGGCCGCCACGGACTCGGTCATCACGGAACTGGCCGGGAAGCTCCAGCCCGGGGACCTGGTGATCGACGGCGGGAACTCCAAGTTCACCGAGGACCTGCGGCACGAGGCCCTGCTTGCAGGCCGGGGCATCGGTTTTATCGACGTCGGGGTGTCCGGCGGTGTCTGGGGCCTGGCCAACGGATACGGGCTGATGGCCGGTGGAGCGGCGGAACACGTCCAGGCCGTCCTGCCGGTCTTCGACGCGCTGCGGCCGGAGGGGCCCCGGGAGGAAAGCTTCGTCCACGTCGGCGACGTCGGGGCCGGGCACTACGCCAAAATGGTCCACAACGGCATCGAATACGGCCTGATGCAGGCCTACGCCGAAGGCTACGAACTGCTCCAGGCCAAGGACATCATCAAGGATGTCCCCGGCACTTTCCGGGCCTGGCAGAAAGGCACCGTCGTCCGGTCCTGGCTGCTGGACCTGGCGGTCAAGGCACTGCAGGAGGATCCGGACCTGAGCCAAGTGGCCGGCTACGTCGAGGACTCGGGCGAAGGCCGGTGGACCGTGGAAGAGGCCATTGCCAACGAGGTGCCCGCGCCGGTCATCACCGCGGCGCTGTTTGCCCGCTACGGTTCCCGGCAGGATGATTCCCCGGCGATGCAGCTGGTGGCGGCGCTGCGCAACCAGTTCGGCGGCCACGCGGTGCGCCGGCCCGTCGACAGGCATGCGGGCTAAGGGAAGTCCGGCGTAACCACAGGTGTTTATCGAGTATTTGTCGCTGACGGATTTCCGCACTTACCCGCAGCTGGATGTCGCGCTGGGTCCCGGCGTCACGGTCTTCGTCGGGGCCAACGGGATCGGCAAGACCAACATTGTCGAAGCCATCGGCTACCTGGCCTCGCTGTCCTCGCATCGGGTCAGTTCGGATGGACCGCTGGTGCGCTTCGGCAGCGGACAGGCCCTGGTCCGGGCACGGGTGGTCCGCGGCCAGCAGACCACCTCGCTGGAACTGGAACTGAACCCGGGCAAGGCCAACCGTGCCCGGATCAACCGGGCCAACCCGGTGCGGGCCCGCGAAATCCTGGGCATCCTGCGCACCGTGCTGTTCGCGCCGGAGGACCTGGCCCTGGTCAAGGGGGACCCCTCCAGCCGGCGCCGCTTCCTGGACGAACTGCTGACCAGCCTCATCCCGCACCACGCCGCGACCCGCAGCGACTACGAGCGGGTGCTCAAGCAGCGCAACGCGCTGCTCAAGTCGGCCCGGGCCGCCGGCCGGTTCACCTCCGCGCACGAGGCCACGCTCGAGGTCTGGGACCACCACCTGGCCCAGGCCGGAGCGGCCCTGGTCAAGGCCCGGCTGGAGCTGGTCCAGCTGCTCCAGCCGCGGATCGACCGCGCCTACGCGGCGCTGACGGACGGATCCAAGCCCGCCGTAGCCGTCTACCGGTCCACGCTTGAGAGCCAACTGTCCGACGACGGCGAACCGGAGGGTCCGGAAGCGGCCGGAGCCCCCGGCGACGGCGGGCTGGCGGACCTGGACCTGGAGCAGCTGCGGGAGCGGTATCTCGAGGCGCTGCGCCGGCAGCGCCGGCGGGAAGTGGAGCGCGGCCTTTCGCTGGTGGGACCGCACCGGGACGAGCTCGAGCTGTGGCTCGGACAGGCACCGGCCAAGGGCTACGCCTCGCACGGGGAAACCTGGTCGCTGGCCCTGGCCCTGCGCCTGGCCTCGTACTACGTGCTCTGCGAGGACGGGCAGGGACCGGGCGCCACCCCGGTGCTGATCCTGGACGACGTGTTCGCCGAACTGGACACCCAGCGCCGCGACAAGCTCGCCGGCATCGTTGCCGGGGCGGAGCAGGTGCTGGTCACGGCGGCGGTCGCCGACGACATTCCAGCCGGCCTGCGCGGCGGCCAGATCACGGTGGTGCCCGGAGGCGTCAGCGATGGCAGACAAACGGCCTGAGCAGCCGGCCGGAGAGGAAGCGGGCCAGTCCGAACCCGGCCAGGACCAGGACATCGACGCCGCCCAGGCCATGCTCAACCGGATGCGCGAAGCGGCCGCGGCGCGCGGCGACGTCCGCCTGCGGCCGGGCAGCCGGCGTCGTGCCCCGGCCGCCGACGGCCGCGCCGGGGGCCGGAACCGCGCGGCGCAGCCCAAATACGACTCCGGCCGGGATCCGCAGGGGCTGGGCACGGTCTTCAACCGGTTGGTGCGGGACCGCGGCTGGAACTCGCCGGTGGCGGTCGGCTCGGTGATTTCGCGCTGGGACGAGCTGGTCGGTGCGGACATCGCGGCGCACTGCCGCCCGGAAAGCTTCCAGGACACCACCGTGCAGGTCCGCTGCGATTCCACCGCCTGGGCCACCCAGCTGCGGCTGCTCAGCTCGGCCCTGCTGGCCCGCTTCGACGAGGCCCTGGGCCGCGGGGTGGTCACAAAAATCCAGGTCCTCGCCCCGGCCGCGCCGAACTGGCGCAAGGGTCCGCGCAGCGCCGGCGGCCGCGGTCCCCGGGATACCTACGGGTAGCGTTCAGCGCCTGCGCCGTCCCTCGCAGGCTCGGGCCGGGGACCCCTGGCGCTTCTCTTAGCGCCGCGGGGGCGGACTGCGCAGAGGGCGCGTAGGGCGCTGCGGAGGCCTGAGGACATACTGCGTCCCATGCGGTACCCGGTGATTGCCGGAAACCATGCTTCTCTGGCCTGTCAGGCGGTGTCCAGGCGGGATTGAGCCCCGCGGCACGGTAGAATTGAGCACGCAGCGCCTTCGTCCGGACGGGAGGGCGCTTCGGATGTAACACGGAATTGAGGAGTCGGCGGCAACTGTGGCTATGGACAACGAGCTTGAACCTGCCGGTGGAGACCCCCGCGGCAACGGCAAGGTTGGCGGGGAATACGGCGCCGGCGACATCACGGTCCTTGAAGGCCTTGAAGCCGTCCGCAAGCGCCCCGGCATGTACATCGGGTCCACCGGCCCGCGCGGCCTGCACCACCTGGTCTACGAGGTAGTCGACAACTCGGTCGACGAGGCGCTGGCCGGGTACTGCGACACCATCGATGTCACCCTGCTGGCGGACGGTGGCGTCCGGGTGACGGACAACGGCCGCGGCATCCCCGTGGACCTGCACCCGACCGAGGGCAAGCCCACCGTGGAGGTGGTCATGACCATCCTGCACGCCGGCGGCAAGTTCGGCGGCAGCGGCTACGCGGTCTCCGGCGGCCTGCACGGCGTGGGCATTTCGGTGGTCAACGCGCTGTCCCGCCGGGTCGAGACCGAGGTCCGCCGGCAGGGCTACGCCTGGTACCAGTCCTTCGCCAACGGCGGCCATCCGGTCGGCGAGCTGCGCCGCGGCGACGAAACCAGCGACACCGGTACCATCCAGACCTTCTGGGCGGACCCGGAGATCTTCGAGACCACCGAATTCGACTTTGAGACCCTGCGCGCCCGCTTCCAGCAGATGGCGTTCCTGAACAAGGGCCTGAAGATCATCCTGACGGACGAGCGCCGGCCGGTGGAGACCGAGGACGAGGACCTGGACTCTCCCGCGCCCGAGGCGGAGCCCGCGCCGGAGTACCGCCGGGTGGTCTACAAGTACGACAACGGCCTGCTCGACTACGTCAAGCACCTGAACTCCTCCAAGAAGGTGGAGGTCGTCCATCCCGAGGTGATCGCCTTCGAGTCCGAGGACAGCGAACGCCGGCTCTCGGTGGAGGTGGCGCTGCAGTGGACCACCTCGTACTCGGAAAGCGTCCACACCTACGCCAACACCATCAACACCCATGAGGGCGGCACCCACGAAGAGGGCTTCCGCGCCGCCATGACCACGTTGATCAACAAGTATGCGCGCGACAAGAACCTCCTGAAGGACAAGGAGGACAACCTCAGCGGCGAGGACATCCGCGAGGGTCTGACCGCGGTGATCTCGATGAAGCTGGGCGAACCCCAGTTCGAGGGGCAGACCAAGACCAAGCTGGGCAACTCCGAGGCCAAGGGCTTCGTCCAGCGGGTGGTCACCGACGAGCTCGGCGACTGGCTGGAGCGCAACCCGGGCCCCGCCCGCGACGTGATCCGCAAGTCCATCCAGGCCGCTGCGGCCCGGATGGCGGCCCGCAAGGCCCGCGAGTCCACCCGCCGCAAGGGGCTGCTGGAATCCGGCGGCATGCCCGGCAAGCTCAAGGACTGCTCCTCCAAGGACCCGTCCCGGTCCGAGATCTACATCGTGGAGGGTGATTCGGCCGGCGGTTCGGCGGTGCGCGGGCGCAACCCGGAGACCCAGGCCGTGCTGCCGCTGCGCGGCAAGATCCTGAACGTGGAGCGGGCGCGGCTGGACCGCGCCCTGGGCAACGCCGAGGTCCAGGCCATGATCACCGCCTTCGGCGCCGGCATCGGCGAGGATTTCGACGTCGACAAGGCCCGGTACCACAAGATCGTGCTGATGGCCGACGCCGACGTGGACGGCCAGCACATCACCACCCTGCTGCTGACCCTGCTCTTCCGTTACATGCGCCCGCTGATCGAGAGCGGCTACGTCTACCTCGCCCAGCCGCCGCTGTACCGGATCAAGTGGTCCAACCACGCCCATGACTACGTGTTCAGCGACCGGGAACGGGACGAGGTCATCCGCAAGGGCCTGGCCAACAACCAGCGCCTGCCCAAGGAAAACGGCATCCAGCGCTACAAGGGCCTGGGCGAGATGGACTACACGGAACTGTGGGACACCACCATGGACCCGGAGAACCGGACCCTGCTGCAGGTCACCATGGACGACGCCGCCGCGGCGGACCAGGTCTTCTCCGTGCTGATGGGCGAGGACGTGGAGTCGCGCCGCACGTTCATCCAGCAGAATGCCAAGGATGTCCGCTTCCTGGACATCTAGCCCGCACTGCCAGCCGCAGGCCGCATCGGCCAAGACGTATTTAGAAGGAACTGAACGATGAGCGACGAAGAGACGCCCGAGGTGCCCGAGGACCCGGCCGATGACGCAGTGCTGGAAGGCGGCGTGCTGACGGACCGCGTGGAGCAGGTGGACCTGCAGACCGAGATGCAGCGGTCCTACCTGGACTACGCGATGGCCGTGATCGTAGGCCGCGCCCTGCCGGATATCCGCGACGGGCTCAAGCCCGTGCACCGGCGCGTGCTGTACGCGATGTACGACGGCGGCTACCGCCCGGACCGGGCCTTCAACAAGTGCGCCCGCGTGGTCGGCGAGGTCATGGGCCAGTACCACCCGCACGGCGACTCGGCCATCTACGATGCGCTGGTGCGCCTGATCCAGGACTGGACCATGCGCTACCCGCTGGCCCTGGGCCAGGGCAACTTCGGCTCCCCCGGCAACGACGGCGCCGCGGCCCCGCGGTACACCGAAACCAAGATGGCCCCGCTGGCCATGGAGATGGTCCGGGACATCGACGAGGAAACCGTCGATTTCCAGGACAACTACGACGGCAAGAACCAGGAACCCACGGTCCTGCCGGCCCGGTTCCCGAACCTTCTGGTCAATGGCTCCTCCGGCATCGCCGTCGGCATGGCCACCAACATTCCGCCGCACAACCTGCGCGAGGTGGCCGACGGCGTCCAGTGGTACCTGAAGAACCCCGGGGCCACCCGCGAGGAACTGCTCGAGGCCCTGCTGCAGCGGATCAAGGGCCCGGACTTCCCCACCGGCGCCCAGATCCTCGGCCACAAGGGCATCGAGGACGCCTACCGGACCGGCCGCGGATCAATCACGATGCGCGCGGTGGTCAACGTCGAGGAACTCCAGGGCCGCACCTGCCTGGTGGTGACCGAGCTGCCCTACCAGGCCAACCCGGACAATCTGGCCATCAAGATCGCCGAACTGGTCAAGGACGGCAGGATCGGCGGCATCGCCGATATGCGCGACGAGACCTCCGGCCGTACCGGCCAGCGCCTGGTGATCGTGCTCAAGCGCGACGCGGTGGCCAAGGTGGTGCTGAACAACCTCTACAAGCACACCCAGCTGCAGGAAAACTTTGCGGCCAACATGCTGGCCCTCGTCGACGGCGTGCCTCGGACCCTGACCCTCGACGCCTTCGTGCGGCACTGGGTCACCCACCAGCTGGACGTCATCGTCCGCCGTACCCGGTACCGGCTGCGCAAGGCCGAGGAAGCGGCGCACATCCTGCGCGGCCTGCTCAAGGCGCTGGACGCCCTGGACGAGGTCATCGCGCTGATCCGGCGCTCCCCCACCGTGGAGGATGCGCGCAACGGGTTGATCGAGCTGCTGGACATCGACGAGATCCAGGCCCAGGCCATCCTGGACATGCAGCTGCGCCGGCTGGCCGCCCTGGAACGGCAGAAGATCCAGGACCAGCATGCCAAGCTTGAGACCGAGATCGCCGAGTACAACCGCATCCTGGCCTCGGACGAAGTCCAGCGTGGCATTGTCAGCGAGGAACTCGCCGAGATCACCGATCGGTACGGGGACGACCGCCGCACCCAGATCATGATGGGCTACGACGGGGACATGAGCGTCGAGGACCTCATCCCCGAAGAGGAAATGGTCGTCACGATCACGCGCGGCGGCTATGTCAAGCGCACCCGCAGCGACAACTACCGGTCCCAGCAGCGCGGCGGCAAGGGCATCAGGGGTGCCCAGCTGCGCGGTGACGACGTCGTCGAGCACTTCTTCGTCACCACCACCCACCATTGGCTGCTGTTCTTCACCAACCTCGGCCGGGTCTACCGGGCCAAGGCGTACGAACTGGCCGAAGCCGGCCGGGACGCCAAGGGGCAGCACGTGGCCAACCTGCTGGCCTTCCAGCCGGACGAACGCATCGCCCAGGTGCTGGACCTGCGCGACTACAACCAGGCCCCCTACCTGGTGCTGGCCACGCGCAACGGCCTGGTCAAGAAGACCCGGCTGGAGGACTACGACACGAACCGCTCCGCCGGCGTGATCGCGATCAACCTGCGCGAGGGCGACGAACTGGTCTCCGCGCAGCTGGTGTCCGAGACCGACGACCTGATGCTCGTCTCCCGGCACGGCCAGTCGCTGCGCTTCACCGCCACGGACGAGGCGCTGCGGCCGATGGGCCGGGCGACCTCCGGCGTGACCGGCATGAAGTTCCGCGACGACGACGAGTTGCTCGCCGCCGATGTGGTCACCGAGGGATCCTTCGTGTTCATCGTCACCGAAGGCGGCTACGCCAAGCGGACCGCCGAGGACGAGTACCGCGTGCAGGGCCGTGGCGGCCTGGGCATCAAGGTCGGCAAGTACCAGGAGGAACGCGGCCATCTGGTCGGGGCCCTGATCGTCCAGGACGAGGACGAGGTCCTGGTCGTCATGGAAGGCGGCAAGGTGGTCCGGTCCGCCGTGGCCGGTGTCCCGGCCAAGGGCCGCGACACGATGGGCGTCATCTTCGCCAAGCCGGACAAGAAGGACCGCATCATCGCCGTCGCCCGGAACACCGAGCGCAACCTGGGCGAGGAGGATGAGGAGACCGCCGACGGCGGTGCCGAACCCGACGCCGGGGCGGCTGCGGCGGGCCAGGATCCTACGCCGCAGCCGGTCGATGAAGTACCGTTGTCTTCAGCACCGCAGCAGCCGGCTGGGGCGGCGGCCCAGGCGCCGGATAACGGAGGTATCGAGTGAGTACACCCAACACACCGCGATCGGGTACGCGTCCGCAGCCGGCAACGGCACCGCGCAACGGGACGCAGCGCTCCGCCACGCCGGCCAAACCGACCCAGCGGCCGACGGCCGGCAGTTCCGGGGCCCGGAACGGGACGGCCCAGCGGCCGGCGCAGCCGGGGCAGCGTCCCGCCGCCCGTCCGGCCAACGGCAACTCCGGCCTGGTCAGGCCGGCCCCGAAAGCCAAGGCACGCCGCGCCCGGCTGCTGATCAGCAAGGTCGACCCCTGGTCCGTGCTGAAGATGGCCTTCCTGCTCTCCGTGGCCCTGGGCATCGTGACCGTGGTGGCCTCGATCGTGCTGTGGACCACGCTGGACATCACCGGCATCTTCAACCGCGTCAACGACCTGCTCAGCGAGATCGCCGGCTCCGAGGGCGGCGGCTTCGACCTGCGCAGCTACGCCTCGCTGGGACAGGTGGCCTCCTTCGCGACCATCATTGCGGTCGTCAACGTGGTCCTGCTGACGGCCTTGTCCATGCTGTGCGCCGTGCTCTACAACATCTCGGCCACCCTTGTCGGCGGCATCGGCGTCACCCTGACGGACGACTAAAGTCCGGAGCCTGCCCCGATCTTCGTTGCGGCACAGGCCCCTCCTGCCAACCGGCAGGAGGGGCCTGCCTGTATATGCGTCACGGCCGTGTTTGGGCGCACCGCCTGCCTTGAAGGCCCGATTTTGAAATGGGTCCCTCGGTGCGGTAGAGTCTTATCTCGGCCCGAACAGGGCAGGGGGCGTATAGCTCAGGCGGTTAGAGCGCTTCGCTGATAACGAAGAGGTCCCAGGTTCAAGTCCTGGTACGCCCACGGAATTCCTTGCCCGGTCTTCCACACGTCCTAGGAGGACATTGTGAAGAAGTTGCTCGTACTGGCTGCGGTAGTTGCCGGCGCGGCCATCTACAAGAAGTGGCAGGAATCTGAAGCGGAGAAATCCGCTTGGAGCAAGGCAACCGACATGGTTGACTAGTCCGCAGGTCCGCTCCGGACCGCGGAACCAAACCCGGGGGCATGGCGCAATTGGTAGCGCACCTGCTTTGCAAGCAGGGGGTTAGGGGTTCGAGTCCCCTTGCCTCCACCGGAAGAAGCCGGTCTGCTGGATGGTCCATCCAGCAGACCGGCTTTTGCATTTGTCCCGCCGGCCAAGGCGTGGGGCACGGGTTGTGCAGGCCTAGCCAACGGTGACGACTCCGGAGCCGTCGCCGGCCCCGGGGCAGGCGACGGCTCCGGTAGCGCTGGAGACTGCGGCTCTCCAGTGCCATTCGCCGCCCAACGGTGTGAGGATCCCGCCGGGCAGGTCGACGTGCACCAGATTGCCGGCGACGTGGACGACGTCCGCTGTCCGTGCCGCCACTGAGGCGCCGGAGGGGGTCCGGACCACAGCCTCGCTGGGCAGCCCGTCCGCCAGACTGACCTGCACGGTGAACTTCCCGGCGGCCGGTGTGTCCGCCGGATCGTGCCCGGCTCCGAAGGCCGACTCGAGCCGCAGGTTGCCGGCAACCGGTTTTACGAAGGTGAAGGCCAGGACCAGCTGTCCGTCCTGGGTGACCAGTGCAACCGAGGTAAGGCCCGTGCCGTCCTTTGCCGCTTCCGGGGTGGTGCAGGCACTGTAGAGGCCGGCGCCCGCCGTCAGACGCGAGGCCGGGGTGCCAGTGCCCGGCGCATCGGTGCGGGCGATCGGATCCTGCCCCGGGTGGCCGGATTCGGCGGGCGCCGAGCATCCGGCCAGGAAGGCCGACAGCGCCAGGACCACGGTTGCCACGGCTGGCCCCCGGCGCGGGCCGGGCGCGCGGGGGCGGAAGTACGGTTCAACCGTGGTGGAAGCGGCGGTCACGGTTTCTTCACGGTGACGGCCGTCCTGGACTCATCCAGGCCGACGCTGCCGTTCGCAGGGGTGCACGAACCGCGGAACTCCGCGTTGGACGACGCAGACTCGGTCATGGAACGCTCTTTTCCGATGGGGGATTTCCGATGTGACAACACCATGCAGGCACAGTGTTTCCACTGCTTCTTGCGAAAAGCTTGGGAAGGCGGCGCTTAATCGATCCGTGCCTTGTGTAGCCGGAAGACCTGTGCTTGACGGTTCTTCCGCCCTGGGCGGCCACGGCCCGGGGTCCGGTCAGGCGGCCGGTGGCAGCGGGTAGAACCATTCCCGGTCGGTGCCGTCCGGGTCACGCCAGGCCACGGTTACCGTCGCATCGGTGGTGAGGCGGTCCGGCGCAGCGGTGAAGGCCAGGGACTCCCCCGGTGCCACCGGACGGGCCTCCGCCGGAGTCCGGCCCGGCAGGCTCGCCGGCAGCCGGATACGGACGTCGGCGGCGGTCCCGGTCCCGGTATTGGTGAGTTCGTAGCCGGCGTCCCGCGGCGCCAACTGCCAGACCACCCGCGGCACCGGCTCAAACAGGACGGCCGGCCGCGAACCTGCCGCGCTGTCGGCAAGACGTTCCAGCGCGGAGATGATGCGCTGGGCGTTGTAGTCGCTCACCCGCCCGGCGGCCTCCGCCCGCAGGGCGCTGGCCGCCGCACTGCGGCTCTGCCGGCGGCTTTCGACGATGCTGAGCACCGCACTGACGACGATGCCGGCAGCCGCAACGTAGACGCCCAGAAACGGCGCATCCATTTCCGCCTCGCTTTCCCCGGCCCGGCAGCCGGTGCACCGATGCTACCGCCTCCCGTGCGGGGCAGGCGGCGAACGCTAGCTGTACTAGGCCGGTTGGTTGGTGACACGGCTGGCGGGCGCCTTTCCCTTCAGTGCCGTGTGGGGCCTGTGCTGATTGTAGTGTTCCAGGAAGCCCGGGTAGAGGGACCGGCGTTCGGTTTCCGAGCCGTAGGCCCGGGCGTAGGCCCATTCCTCCAGCAGGATGCGGTTGAAGCGTTCGACCTTGCCGTTGGTCTGGGGCCGGTAGGGACGGGTGCGGTAGTGCCTGACGCCTGCGTCGTGCAGCACCGCGGCGAAGTCCCGGGAGCGGTAGCAGGAGCCGTTGTCGGTCATGACGCGTTCGACCCGCACGCCCAGGGCCGTGAAGTGGGCCAAGGCGCGGGCCATGAATCCGGCGGCCGTTTCCTTCGTCTCGTCCCCGAGGATCTCCGAACACGCGTAGCGGGAGTGGTCGTCGAGGGCGTGGTGGATGAATCCGTAGCCGAGCTTCTGCCCGCGCAGGCGGCGTCCGGTCTGGGCCCGGTTGCGGCTGCGGCGGTTGTGTTCGCCTGCGGACCTGCCCAGCACCTTGTGCCCGCCGCCGTCGGGGATGGACCCGAGCTTCTTGATGTCCACGTGCAGCATCCCGCCGGGCGCCGGATACTCGTACCGGCGCACCTGGCGGCCGGAGCGGATCCGGGCGCCGCTGGCAGGGTCGGTGAACCGCAGCGGCGGGCAGCCGTACCGGGCCAGGATCCGCCGGACCGTGGAGGGCGCCAGGTGCAGGTGCCAGGCAATCCTGGCCGGCCCCCAGCGCCTGCTGGTGCGCAGCCCCACAGCGCGGCGTTCGGTGCGCCTGCCGGTTTGGTGGGGGCAGGAACGCGGCCTGCTGCTGTGCCCGGCCATCCCGGCCTCGCCGTGCTGCCGGTAGCGCCGGGCCCACCGCGCGGCAGTGGCGGTGGAGACACCGAAGCGTTCGGCGGCCCGGCGCAGCGGCCAGCCATCCTTCACGATGCATCGGGCCAGCCGCAGCCGGCCCGTTTCGGACAATGGAGAGTTAGGGTGGGACACGGGACCTCCCGGTGGGTGTGCAGGCCTTCGACAAGCTCCACACAACACCGGAGGTCCTCTTTAGTGCCTCATTTCCCGCCCCGTGTCACTAACCTCCCGGACCAGTACAGCTAGCGCCAAGCCGCCTCCCACCGCTCGCAAGCTCGCGGCGGGGCCCTCGGCGGCTAGGCTGGGCTGGTGAACTTCGTCCTCGCCACCGCCGGAGTACTGGGGATCTCGGCATCTGGCCCGATCATGGCCGCCACCGCCGCTCCCGCACTGGCCATCGCCTTCTGGCGCAACTGCCTGGGCGGCATCGTGATGGGAGTGCCGGCCGCGGTTTCCCGGCGCGGGGAACTGAAGCGGATGACGAGGGCGGACCGCACCTGGACCGCCGTGGCCGCGACGGCGCTGGCCCTGCACTTCGCCTGTTTCATCACCGCGCTGCAGCTGACCTCGGTGGCCGCGGCGACCGCCCTGGTCTGCCTGCAGTCTGCCTGGATTGTCGTCTTCAACCGTGTGCGCGGGATCCGGACCGCCCCGGCAGTGGCGGCCGGGCTGGGCTTGGCCTTGATGGGCGCAATGCTGATCTCAGGATTCGACCTGCGGCTGTCCCCCGCCGCAGTCACCGGAGACATCCTGGCGCTGCTGGGCGGGGCCCTCGCCGGGCTGTACACCATGGCCGGCGGGCGGGTGCGCCGCACGCTGTCCACGCAGAGCTACACGGGCCTGTGCTACGGGCTGTGTGCCGTCCTGCTGCTGGTGCTCTGCCTGGGCTTTGGCCAGCCCCTGGTGGGCTTCTCCACGGAGGCCTGGCTCGGCATCCTGGGCGTCACCCTGGCGGCCCAGCTCGTGGGGCATACCGCCTTGAACCACCTGCTGGCGGTGATCAGCCCGCTGGTGGTGTCCATGATCATCCTGCTGGAGATCCCCGGCGCGGCGTTGCTGGCCGCCTTGTTCCTGGGCGAAACCCTGCCCTGGGTGACCTACCTGGGCCTGGCCTTGATCCTGGCCGGGCTCGCCGTCGTCGTGCTGTTCCAGAACCGTGGCCGGGACACCGGCGGCAGCGGTGCCGAAGCGGCGTTGGGCACCGACTGAGCCGCGGCTCAGATGCCGCCGCGGCGGATCAACTGTCCGGTACGTACCTGGTGCACCTTGCGCAGCACCTTGGCCGGGTAGTAGACGCCCATGAAGATCAGCATCGGCACGCGCAGTACGCGCCGGTGGATCTTGTGGTTCCGGTAGGTCCGGTCAAAGCGTGTGACGTAGTACCGGTAATCTTTGGGCGAGTCCTCCAGCCGGCGCGCCGACATGCCGCTGATCATGCCGGGAAGGTACAGGATCTTCAGCGCATGGTCGGCCAGGTGCACCGACAGGTCGAGGTCTTCGTGCATCTCGTCCGCCTCGTCCCGGCACACCTCGGCCCGGATGGCCTCCCAGGCGTCCCGGCGGAGTGCCATGTTGGAACCGAACAGGAAGTGGTACTGCTTCCTGGCCAGCTTCAGCACAAAGCGGCGAATCCGGTCGTCGGCCCGCAGCCCGAAGCGGCGTAGCGGCATGTCGTAGTAGAGCACCGGGCCGGTGGCTGCCATGACCGTGGGATCGGCGAAACCGCGCTGGACCTGCTCCACCCAGTCCGGTTCCAGCACCGAATCCGCATCGATCCTGCCCAGCACATCTCCCGTGGCATGATCCAGTCCGTAATTGCGGGTGGGAATCAGGCCCTGTTCGGCGTCATGGGAGAGCAGGACGAGCGGTGCCTCCGGATATTCTTCCTGCATCAGGCCGACCAGCTCCGCCGTCCGGTCAGTGGACCGGTTGTCCACCACGATGATTTCCAGGGCCGGCACCGACTGGTAGAGGGCGGCAAGGATGCACTGGCGGATGACCGCCTCTTCGTTGTAGGCCGGAATCACGATCGAGACGCTTGGCATGGCAGGCTGCACGGGTTCAATCTAACAGCCAGCTTGCGGCCGAACCGTTAACGCACGGTGCCGAGCCGTTAAACACGTGGGGGCCCGTGATGACGGGCCCCCACGTGGTTCAAGGCAGCGGGGCGGGAACGCCCCTCATCGTCCTCAGACGGCGTCTTCGGCCGGGCCCTCCTTGCGAGAGTTCCTGCGCGTGGCAGGCTTCTCCGCATCGGCCTTCTCCGGGGCAACGTCGTCCAGTGCGGCTTCCGCCGCCGTCACATCCCCGGCTTTGCCGGTGTCCCCGGCCAGGTGCTTGCCGCTGCCGACGGTACCGGGCGCATCGGGGGCGGTGGCATCGGTGGCTGACTCGGCCGAGGCCTTGCCAGCGGCTTCCGCCGCCGGTGTGGCACCCGAGACCTGGGATGCTGCCTGCCCGGCTGCCGGAGCGGCAGACGCCTGACCGGCTGCGGACGTCGGGGTTGCGGCCGGCGTCGGGACCGCGGCCGGGGCCGGCGTCGGGACCGGGGTCTTCCACGGGTCCTCGACGGGGCGGGAGGCTCGCCAGGCGGCTACGCCGGCCGCGGCGGCGGCACCGACAATGCCGGCAATCAGCCAGCCCTTGCCCTTCTTGCCGGAGCGGGCAGCGTCAGCCTGTGCTTTGGCGGCCGCCGCGGCGGCCGCTGCGGTCTCGGCGGCCGTGGCCTTGTCCAGGCTGCGTGCGACGGTTTCGGCCGTGGCCCCCAGCTTGGTGGAAATCGTGGGGATGTAGTCACCCACCACCTTTTCCTTGGCCGTATTAAGGGCCGGTGTCGCCCGGTCCAAGGTGTCCTGGATCTTGGGGGTGGCATCGTCGATGAGACGGGCGATTTTCGGGGCGAGCTTTTCCAGTTCCAACTGGATCTTCGGGGTCACCGTGGTCACGCCCATCGACAGTTCGTGGGACGCCCGCCGGACGGCCTCCTGAACGCGCGGGGACGCGGCCTCGATCCCCTTCTCCGCCCACAGGTACGCCGCCTCCACCTTGGGACTCGCCCAGTCCTTGGCTGTGGTCATCGTGTTTCCCAAGTCGTAGTTCAGACGTTCATTCTTCTTCATAACTACCTCCCGTGCACGGCAACAGTCAGGTTCAGCCTACTTTGCGCGGCGGGGGGCTGCTACGCCGGTCCGCGAATATCCGCGATTTTCACTGAGCGCGGAACCGGCGGCGGCTGGCATTTCCGCCCCAGCTGCGTGGAACAATGGGTGCCATGACTGCAATTCCTACCGCCAAAGCGACCATCCATACGAACCACGGCGACATCGTCGTCAACCTCTTCGGCAACCACGCGCCGAAGACGGTGAAGAACTTTGTGGGCCTGGCCACCGGGGAAATCACCTGGAAGCACCCCGAAACCGGCGAGGAGACCAATGCGCCGCTGTACAACGGGGTCATCTTCCACCGGATCATCAAGGACTTCATGATCCAGGGCGGGGACCCGCTGGGCCAGGGCATCGGCGGACCGGGCTACCAGTTCGACGACGAAATCAACCCGGATCTGGACTTCACCGAGCCGTACAAGCTGGCCATGGCCAACGCCGGCATCCGCGGCGGCCGCGGCACCAACGGCTCCCAGTTCTTTATCACCACGACGCCCACCACCTGGCTCCAGGGTAAGCACACGATCTTCGGCGACGTATCGGACGAAGCCTCCCGCGCCGTCGTCGACAAGCTCAATTCGGTCGCCACGGACATGCGGGACAAGCCGCTTGAGGACGTGGTGATCCAGAGCATCACCGTCGAGCAGCTCTAGCCACAAGCACTATCCCCGCCCGGGCATCCGGGCGGGGATCTGTCTATCCACAGGAGTATCCAGATGTCGTTCGGCGCTCCGGCAGAGCCTGCACACACCGAAGCCCCCGTGTGCCCGCGGCACCCGGACCGAGTCTCCTATGTCCGCTGCCAGCGGTGCGGCAGGCCTGCCTGCCCGGAATGCCAGCGCAGCGCCGCGGTCGGCATCCAGTGCGTGGACTGTGTGAACGAGCTGGCTGCCAAAGTCAAGACGCCGCGGACGGCCTTCGGTGCCGCCACGTCCGGGCAGCCCGTGGTGACCGTCGGCATCATCATTACCTGCGTCGTGTTTTACATCCTGCAGTGGGTGGTGCCGGCCATCTCGGACTATCTGATCTACGCCCCCGTCTACACCTCCCAGCTGCCCGGTGTGCCGTTCGAGCCATGGCGGATGATTACCGCGGGATTCCTGCATTCGCAGGGCTTTGTGCTGCACATCGCCTTCAACATGTACGCCCTGTGGGTATTCGGCCAGGTACTTGAACCCCTGCTGGGCAGGGCACGGTTCATCACCGTCTACCTGCTGTCGATCTGGGGCGGGTCCGTGGCGGTACTGCTGCTGGGCCAGTGGAACCAGGGCGTGGTCGGTGCCTCCGGCGGCGTCTTCGGCCTGTTTGCCACGCTCTTCATCATCCAGCTGCAGCGCAAGCAGGACGTGCGTGGGATTCTTGTGCTGATCGCCATCAACGCGGCAGTGAGCCTGATGCCGGGGATCTCCTGGCAGGCACACCTGGGCGGACTCGTGGTGGGGGCGCTGGCTGCGGCAGTGATTGTCTATGCGCCCCGGGGAAGGAACCAGCAGAAGCTCCAGTGGGCTGGCCTGGGCGGGATCGCGGTGCTGCTGGCCGTGCTGACCTGGGCCGGCTCCATGCTCGTCTCCATTACTGGCTAACCGCCGGCGGCCCAGGCCCTGGAGAATCTGTCCCGGCCGGGACCGGAACCGTTCACCGTTGACGGGCCGGTACCGGCCTTTTATTTAACCTTTCACCACGAGTTTTCGCGGCTGTTTCACATTAAGGCTCCGGTTTTCCACAGGGGTTGTGCACAGTGTGGGAAACTTACAGGCCTGTCATCCGCTCCCATGACCACGCACTTCCGCATGCTGGCGGCGATTGGTGCGGTGAAAGACACACAGTTATCCACGCCTGTGGATAACTGTGTGCACAACTGTGGACCCGGGCAATTTGCAGACTTTGCTGCGTCTGTTGCCGGTGTGGGGCCGACAGATGTGGGCCGGGCGAAGCGGCGAACGAGTTTTCGCGGATTGACGGCCGGTTCAACGCACCTTTTCGGCGGTCCGACGGTTGAGGACGCCCGCCAGGCGCATGGACGTCGGGTTATCCACAGTGTTTATACACAGGGTGGATAACTTACATGCGTGTGATTTATCGTGCTTCGTCCGGAAACACGGGGATCGAGGGGTTTTTGCGTGATTCCGACTCCGAGTTGTACACACCTGTGGATAACTCTGTGAACATCTGTGCAAAGTTCGGCGTCCGCAAACCGGGCGACACAATTGCCGCCGATCAGGACACATGCCTGCGGCGAGGAGGGATTGTCCGGTAATTTAACGAGTCCGGGACCCGGTTCGACCAGCCGGGCACGTCGGATGGCCACCGGTTGGCCGCGCCGCGGTCGAGCAGGCCTGATTGTGCGCGGACCGGTCCTTTGTTGAACAGCACAGCCTGCAGCTGCCGGGCGGAGAAGACCTCTCCTGCTACGTGGCCGTATCTACGCCCTGTCCACGGGCCCCGATGTTGAAATGAGGAATGCTTTGACCGCCATAGCTGGCAATTCCAACTCCATTGAACTGACCGACGAGGAGATCTTCGCCGCGCATGAGGGCGGCAAGCTGCAGATCGGACTGACCGCACCGCTGGACGACAAGCGCGATCTGTCCATCGCCTACACCCCGGGGGTTGCCCAGGTCTCGCGGGCCATCAACCTGGACCCGGAGCTGGCCAAACGCTACACCTGGGCCTCGCGCCTGGTCGCGGTGGTTTCGGACGGCACCGCAGTGCTGGGCCTGGGGAACATCGGCGCCGCCGCGTCGCTGCCGGTGATGGAGGGCAAGGCAGCCCTGTTCAAGAAGTTCGGCGGGCTGGACTCGATCCCGCTGGTGCTCGAGACCACCGACGTGGACGAGATCGTCGAGACCCTGGTCCGGCTGCGCTCGAGCTTTGGGGCGGTCAACCTGGAGGATATCGCCGCCCCGCGCTGCTTCGAGCTCGAGGCGAAGCTGATCGAGGCCCTGGACATGCCGGTGATGCACGACGACCAGCACGGCACCGCCGTCGTGGTCCTGGCCGCGCTGACCAACGCCGCGAAGGTCATCGGCCGCGAGGCGGCCTCGCTCAAGGTGGTCATCTCCGGCGCCGGTGCCGCCGGCATCGCGGTGGCCGAGATCCTGCTGGCCGCCGGCATCACCGACGTGATCCTGCTCGATTCCCGCGGCATCATCCACACCGACCGCGGCGACCTGACCGAGATCAAGGCCGCCTACGCCGCACGCACCAACCCGCGCTCGATCACCGGCGGCACCACGCAGGCCCTGGACGGGGCGGACGTATTCATTGGCGTGTCCTCGGGCACCGTTCCGGAAGAAACGCTGGCAAAGATGTCCGCGGACGCGGTGATCTTCGCGCTGTCCAACCCGGACCCGGAAATCCACCCGGAGATCGCGCACAAATACGCCAAGGTCGTGGCTACCGGCCGGTCCGACTTTGCCAACCAGATCAACAATGTGCTGGCGTTCCCCGGCATCTTCCGCGGCGCCCTGGACGCCGGGGCACGGCGGATCACCCCCGCGATGAAGGTTGCCGCGGCCGAAGCAATCGCCGGCATCGCCGCGCAGGACGGGCTGCGCCCGGACTACATCATTCCCAGCCCGCTGGACGAGCGCGTGGCCCCCGCGGTCACCGCGGCCGTCATCGCCGCCGCGGCGGACGCCAAGTAGGGAGCGGCATTCCCGCCGCGGCCTTGGTGCCGCGGCGGGAATGCATGCGCGCCAGGATCCCACTCTCCGGGTCGTCGGTTCCCCGGGCTGAAGAACGGATTTATGACCCGCTATGACGCGGCGGGCCGTCGGGGATGATCAGGGCGTACGATGCATGCCTGCCGGCCGCCTAGGAGCGCCACCGTGTGGTCATCAGGAAGCCGACGATGGCGATGCCGAAGCCGATGAGGATGTTCCAGGAACCGGCAGCGGGAAGCGGCCAGACGCCCTGCGTGATGTAGAAGACGATGATCCACAGCAGACCAATGATCATCAGGCCGAACATGACCGGCTTGTACCAGACCGGATTCGGCTTGTAGTCCTTGGCTACCGTCTCCTGCGGCCGGCGCTCGGTCTTCTTGCGCGGCTTCGATTCGGGCACTGGTCCTCCTTGCACGGGGCATTGTCTCCCCGCCAGTCTATCCGCCGAGGGACCCGCGCCGAGCTTGCGAGGCGTGGGAGGCGGGTGGACGCTATCCGCCGAGGGACCCGCGCCGAGCTTGCGAGGCAAGAGAGCGGCCAGGGGTCCCCGGCGCGCGAAGCGTGTTGGGGTGGGCCGCGAACGGGGAGGCGGGTGGACGCTATCCGCCGAGGGACCCGCGCCGAGCCCACGTGGGAGTCAACCGCAGCCGCGGGCACCGGCCGCGCCACTAAGGCGGAATCTGCCATAGCCCTGTCGCATTTGCCCGGACCCGCCGCGGCGCGGAAGATTGTATGAGGCCCTGATGGCCGCAGCCCCGGGATCCGGCGGCCGCGACGTCGCCGGCCGGACTTATCCCCTTCCCGATTGGTGCCATCGACAAGCCATGAGCGACTCCATCCGTATCCTCGTCGTCGACAACTATGACAGCTTCGTCTACACGCTGGTGGGCTACCTGCAGCAGCTGGGTGCCGAAACCACGGTCGTGCGCAACGACGACGTGACGCTGGCCGAGGCGGTTGAGCTGGCGTCCGCGCGGGACGGCGTGCTCGTCTCCCCCGGCCCGGGCAACCCCGCGGAGGCGGGCATCTGCATTGACCTGATCCGCTGGTGCGGCGAACATGCCAAACCCATGCTCGGCGTCTGCCTGGGCCATCAGGCCCTGGCCGAGGCTTACGGCGGCACCGTGACTCATGCCCCGGAGCTGATGCACGGCAAAACCTCGCTGGTGAGCCACCACGGCGAAAAGGTCTTCGACGGCGTTCCCAACCCCTTCACCGCCACCCGCTACCATTCGCTGGCCGCCGTGCGGGAGACCATTCCGGCAGAGCTGGAGATCACCGCGGAGACCGCCGGCGGCGTGATCATGGGCCTGCAGCACCGGAGCGCACCGTTGTGGGGCGTGCAGTTCCACCCGGAGTCGGTGCTGACCGAGGGTGGCTACCTGATGCTGGGCAACTGGCTGGAGAGCCTCGGAATGGCCGGTGTGGCGGAGCGGGCGGCCAAGCTGAGCCCGCTGATTACCAAGTAGCCCTCTGCGGCGGCGTCGTTACTGGCCGCCGTCGCCCCCGCCGCCCTGTGACGGCGAGGTGGAGGAGGTCGGGCGGGAATCCTTGGCCTTTTCCTTCTTGCCCTTCTTCTCCTCGGGCGCAACTGCCACCGTGATGGTAATCAGCGTGCCCTGCTCGACGTCGCTTCCCGCGGTCTGGCTTTGCGCGGTCACAGTGCCGGGTTCCACCACGGAATTTTCCACCGTCTGCACCGTGTACGGAAGTGCCACAGCAGGATCTTCCAGCAGTTTGATGGCGTCCTGTTCGGACTTGTCCAGCAGTTGCGGCACGGTGACCTTGCCGTTGGAGATCATCAGGTCCACGGTGGATCCGGTGCGGACCTGCTGCCCGGGTGCAGGATCGAGCGATACGACGCTGCCCGGGGGCAGGTCGGCACTGTTGGCCGGCTCGGAGGTGCCAGGTACCAGGCCGAGCTGGCGCAGCCGGTCGCGTACCTCCCCCTCGGTCTTGCCGCCGAGGTCCTTGGGCAGGGTGATGAACTCGCGTCCGCGCGAAATGTAGATGTTGACGTTGCTGCCCACGGCAGCCTGCTCGCCGGTGCCAGGCTGCGAACGGATGGCCGTGCCGGAGTCGACGTCGTCGCTGTATTCCTGGACGGTCATCGGCCGCAGTCCGGCGTCCCAAATGGCATTGGACGCCTGGGTCTGGTCCATCCCGGCCACTGCCGGGACTGCCACCAGCTGCGGCCGGGCGTTCGCCTGGATCACATTGACGAGGAAGAAGGCGCCCGCCCCGAGCACCAGGAACAGGGCCACGATCAGCGTCACAATCCAGGCTCGCCGCCGGGTCCGCCGGGCGTCGTCGAAGTCCTCGCCGCTGCGGGGGAACGAGGCCTGCTGCAGCGAGCCGGTGTCCGTCTCCGGGTCCGTCGCGGCCGCGTAGGGATCCTCGTCATCCTCCCCGTCCACATAGTCGTCCGGCTGGGTCTGCTCCGCCACCGGGCTCCAGGGGCGGGACGCCGCCAGGACAGCGGGACCGGAGGTGCCGAGCGGCGTGGTGGCCGGCGGCTGGGCGGGCATCGCCTGGGTTGCTCCGGCGTCGGCGTCCGGCACCGGCATCCCGGTGCGGGCGGCGCGCAGGGCCGAGCTGAAAGCCGCGGCGTCCTGGAACCGGTCGGCCTTGTCCTTCTGCAGGGCCCGGGCCAGCACCGAATCCAGCGCGGAGCTGACCTGGGGGTTGTGCCGGCTCGGCGGGTCGGGCAGTTCGCGCACATGCTGGTAGGCCACCGACACCGGGCTGTCGCCGACGAACGGGGGCCGGCCGGCCAGCATTTCGTACAGCAGGCAGGCGGCCGAATACAGGTCGCTGCGGGCGTCCACGGCCTCGCCCCGGGCCTGTTCCGGTGAGAGGTACTGGGCGGTGCCCAGGATGGCCTGGGTCTGGGTCATCGTGGCGGCCGAGTCGGCCAGTGCCCGGGCGATGCCGAAGTCCATGACCTTCACGTCCCCGCGCGGGGTCACCATCACGTTGGCGGGCTTGATGTCCCGGTGGACGATGCCCGAGCGGTGGCTGTATTCGAGCGCGGACAGGATCCCGAGCGCGTAGTCCACCGCCTGGTCGCCAGTCACGTCGCCGGACCGGATCAGTTCACGCAGCGTGTGGCCGCTGACGTATTCCATCACGATGAACGGCGCGGTGATGTCGTAGCCGCCCGGGACCTCGTGCTCGCCGGTGTCGTAGACGGCCACGATCGCCGGATGGTTCAGCCCGGCCACGGCCTGGGCTTCGCGGCGGAAGCGCGACTGGAACATTGGGTCGCGGGCCAGATCCGGACGCAGCTGCTTGATCGCCACGGACCGCCCTAGCCGGGTGTCACGGCCGAGGTAGACATCGGCCATACCACCGCGGCCGATCAGTTCGCCCACTTCGTAACGCCCGTTGAGGACCTGCGGCGAGTTCACAGGCTGCGCTCCTTCCACGATGTCGTTACTTGGTTAGCCGTTGCCGGGCGGGGTCTTGCCGGGGCCGTCGGTGGGCTTGCCGGTCTGCGTCGGTTCGGCCGGTGCC
This sequence comes from Arthrobacter hankyongi, assembly GCF_022012395.1. Classification (GTDB taxonomy): domain Bacteria; phylum Actinomycetota; class Actinomycetes; order Actinomycetales; family Micrococcaceae; genus Crystallibacter; species Crystallibacter hankyongi. The sequence continues at coordinate 22,160 of NZ_JAKLTQ010000015.1, read as the reverse complement.
GTCGGTTCTGCCGGCGGTGTGCTTGACTGCTCCTCCGGTCCGGACGAGACAACGTAGCCCACGGTGGCGCCGGGTTGAACCTCGCTACCCTCCCCCGGTTCCAGCCGGATGACCGTGCCGACCGGGGAATCGTCGGGTTCCGCGCCGAGGTTCTGCGGCTGGAGCCCGGCCCTGTACAGGGCGGCCTGCACGCGGCCTTCGTTGGCGCCGACGAGCCCGCCCGGGACGGTGACCGTGCCGGGACCCTCGGAGTAGGTGACGGTAATGGTCGCGCCCTCCTCGACCTGTCCCCGCGGGTTGATGTTCAGGACCAGGCCTTCGGCGGCCTGGTCCTGAACCGCGCGGCCCTTGACCTGGAAGCCCAGAGACTCGAGTTCGGCCTTGACGTCGTTGTACGGCCGGCCCTGGTAGGTGGCGGCGGCCAGTTCGATCGTCTTGGTCTGCGGGGTCTGTTCGGCGGTTTGGGTCTGCTCCGGGGTGGAGCTCGTGAAGGTCGCGCGCGGCGAGGCGCTGGTGCTGCGCGCCGGCGTCGAGGCGGGATTGCTGCCGCCCAGCGGGATGAGGGTGGGCAGCAGCCAGGCCCCCAGCACGGCGAAGACGACGAGCAGGATGAGCCCGACCAGCGGCCAGGTCCAGGGGCTGCGGCCGCGGCGGCGCGGCTGGGCCGGCGGCCGCGGCGGGGGCGCCTGCGCTTCGTCGACGTCGTCATCGCTCCAGGCGCGCTCGGCGGCCAGCGACTTGGCGCCGTCGTCGTCCGTGGCAGGGATCAGCGGCAGCTGGGAGGTGCCGGGGCTCATGGCCCGGGTGGCGGTGGCCTGGGCGCCGAAGGCCTGCGTGCGCTCCTCCCGCGGCACGGTTTGCGTCACGGCGGTCATCGCCCCGGTGGGCGCTTCACCGCCGCCGAACAGGAGCATGCCTGGGACGGCCGCCTCGGCGGCCCGGACGTCGCCGGAGCGGATCGCATCGGCGGCCTCGGCCAGCTTCTCGGCCGTGGCCGGGCGGTCCGCCGGATCCTTGGACAGCATGGACATCACCAGGGCACGGACCGAATGCGGCAGGGACTCGGGCAGCGGCGGCGGGGTGTCGTTGACCTGGGCCAGGGCGATGGCGATCTGCGACTCCCCCGAGAACGGCCGGGTACCGGAGAGGCACTCGTAGGCAATGACGCCCAGGGAGTAGATATCGCTCTGCCCGGTGGCCGTCTGCCCGGTGGCCTGCTCGGGCGCCAGGTACTGGGCGGTGCCCATCACCTGTCCGGTGGCCGTCAGCGGCACCTGGTCCGCCAGCCGGGCAATGCCGAAGTCGGTGATCTTGACCCGGCCCTCCGGGGTAATCAGCAGGTTCCCCGGCTTCACGTCACGGTGCACCAGTCCCTGCTGGTGGGCGATTTCCAGCGCCCGTGCGGTCTGCGCGACCAGCGACATCGTCCGGTCCGGGGACAGCACGCGTTCACGTTCGATAATCGCCGAGAGCGGCTGGCCCGGCACCAGCTCCATGACCAGGTAGGCCGAGCCGGCTTCCTCGCCATAGTCGAAGACATTGGCGATGCCGTTGTGGTTCAGCAGCGCCGTGTGGCGGGCTTCGGCACGGAAGCGGTTCAGGAAGCCCGGGTCGCCGGTGTACTCCTCCTTGAGGATCTTGATGGCGATGATGCGGCCCAGCACCTGGTCCCGGGCCTTCCAGACCTCGCCCATGCCGCCGATGGCGATACGGTCGGTGAGCTGGTATCTGCCGCCTAATGTGATACCCGATGTAGGCCTCACTTATTCAACACCGCCTCCAGGAGTTGCTTAGCGTTCGGACTGGTCAGTTGGGAGCCGGTGGGAAGATCGACATCCTGGATCACGATGGAGACCACCGCTTGGGGGTTATCGGCCGGCGCGAAGCCGGTGAACCACGAGTTGTTGCCGGCACTGCCGGCCAGCAGTTCGGCGGTGCCGGTCTTGCCCGCCACCTGCACGCCCGGAATGGCCGCGTTGCGCGCGATGCCGCGGTCCACAGCGTTGACCATCCACTGGGAGATCTGCCGGGCATGGTCAGCGGACAGCGACTGCTGCAGCTGCTCGGGCTTCGGGCTCTGCAGCACGCGCAGGTCCGGGGCCCGCACGGTGCGGATCAGGTTCGGCTTCATCAGCTTGCCGTCGTTGGCGATGGCGCTGGTCATCATCGCCACCTGCAGCGGGGTGACCCGCACGTCGTACTGGCCGATCGCCGCCTGGGCCAGCAGGTCCTTGCTCATGCCGGTCGGGAACTGGCTGGCGGTCACATTGACTGGAATGTTGAAGGACTGGCCGAAGCCGAACTTCTCCGCCTGCTTCGCGATGGCGTCCTCGCCCAGGTCCCAGGCAATCTGCGCGAACGGGGTGTTGCAGGACTGCTCCAGGGCGAAGGAGAAGTCTGCCTTCGTCCGGGCGCTGCAGCCGCCGTTGACATAGTTGGGCAGCGATACGTTGGTGCCCGGCAGCTTCAGTTCCGCCGGATTGTCCAGCACGCTGTCGGCGTTGTACTTGCCCGATTCCAAGGCGGCCGCGGTGTCGACCAGCTTGAAGACCGAGCCCGGTGCCACCAGGGACTCGGTGGCCGGGTTCAGGAACGGGGAGAGCCCGGGTACCTCCTCGAGGTTGGCCATGTTGGACACGACCTTTTCGGAACTGTGGCCCGCCAGCTTGTTCGGATCGAAGCTGGGCTTGGACACCATGGCCAGGATGTTTCCGGTCTTCGGCTCCATCACCACGATGGATCCCTTGACTCCGTCCGGCAGCAGGTCCCAGGCCAGCTGCTGCAGCTTGGGGTCGATGGTCAGCTCGACGGAGGCACCCTCGACCTGCGCACCGGAGAAGAGCCTGACGATCCGGTCGTAGAGCAGTTCGTTGCCGCTGCCGGAGAGCTGGTCGTTCATCGCCGATTCGAGCTGGGTGGCGCCGTAGACCAAGGAGTAGAAGCCGGTCAGCGGGGCGTACAGCTCGGCGTCGGTGTATTTGCGCTGGAACGCAAAGCCGTCGGAGGACGGCACGGACTCGGCGATCGGGTCCCCGCCGACCAGGATGGCGCCGCGGTTGATGTCGAAGTCCTTGTAGAGGGTGCGGCTGTTCCAGTCGTTGGCATTGAGGTTGTCGGCCTGGAAGAACTGGACCACCGTCAGCGCGCCAAAGAGCAGCGCAAACATGGCCACGGCCACCATCCAGGTGCTGCGGATTGCCTGGTTCATCGCTGTTCACCCTCTCCTGCTCCGGCTGCCAGCCGCGCCTGTTCGCTGTCCCGCCGCCGGCCTGGCCGCCCGGCCGGCGGGTGGGTTCCGGCCAGGCCGGCCGGCGGTGCGGGCCGCCGGGCCGCATGCGAAATCAGCAGCAGCAGGGCCACGATCAGCCAGTTGGCCAGCAGCGAGGAACCACCCGCGGCCATGAACGGCGTCGTCAGGCCGGTGAGCGGAATCAGGCGGGTCACCCCGCCGATCACCACGAAGCACTGCAGGGCCAGGGTGAAGGACAGACCGGTCGCCAGCAGCTTGCCGAAGGCGTCGCGGGTGCCCAGCGCGGTCCGGATGCCCCGCGAGACCAGCAGCAGGTAGAGCAGGACGATGGCTGAAACACCGATCAGGCCCAGTTCCTCGCCCAGCGCGGTGATGATCATGTCGCTGTTGGCAAACGTGACCAGGTCCGGCCGGCCCTGTCCGAGGCCGGTACCGGTCAGCCCGCCGCTGGCCAGGCCGAAGAGGCCTTGGACGATCTGGTGGCTGCCACCGGCCCGGTTGTACACGTCGGGGTCGAAGGCGTTGAGCCAGCCGTCGATCCGGGCGGTCACGTGCGGGAAGAGCTTGAACGCCATGAAGCCGCCGACCGCGATCATGACCAGGCCGATCAGCACCCAGCTGACCCGGCTGGTGGCCACGTAGATCATGGCCATGAACATGCCGAAGAAGAGGATGGCGGAGCCGAGGTCGCGCTGGAAGATGAGCACGCCGATGCTGACCAGCCAGGCCGCCAGCATCGGTCCCATGTCGCGCCAGCGCGGCAGCTGCAGCGGGCCGATCTTCTTGCCTGCCAGCAGGATCAGGTCCCGGTTGGTAGATAGATACCCCGCAAAGAATATAGCGAGGGTGATCTTGGCGATCTCGCCGGGCTGGAAGGTGGCGAAGCCGAGGTTTACCCAGATCCGCGCCCCGTTGAGCTCCATACCGACGCCGGGCAACAGCGGCAGGATCAGCAGCGCCGCGCTGATGATCAGCGATATATACGTGAACCGGCGCAGTACCCGGTGGTCCTTCAGCAGCAAAATCACCGCGATGGCGACGGCAGCGGCGATCCCGGTCCACATCAACTGGCGGGCGGCCGCGGTGGTCGGCGGGTCCATCGCGACGTCGAGCCGCTGGATCATGGCCAGCCCGAGGCCGTTCAGCACGGCCACGATCGGAAGCATTACCGGATCGGCATATTTCGCGCGGAAGCGCAGGACCACATGGACTGCGAGAACCAGGATGGCCAGGGTCAGGCTCTGGACATAGAAGTCCCGGCTGAAGCCCTTGTCCTGGTCCAGGCCGGCCAGGGCATTGGCGCCCACACCTACGGCAAGGGCCAGGATCAGCAGCAGCAGCTCCGCATTGCGGCGCGACTTGGGGGTGGTCAGGATGTCACTCATTGGAAGCACCTAGGCATTCGGGCGGTACGGCGGCGGCGGACTGCCCGGGGGTGGCCGGACGGGTGCCGGTAGCCGTGGCAGCCGCGGTCGGCTTGGATGTCGCCGTGGGCTTGGCCGTCGCCGTGGGCTTGGCCGTGGCCGGCGCCGTGCCGGTGGCGGCCGGTTTGCTGGCTGTTGCGGAGGCGGTGCCGGGAGCTGCCGTCGGCGACGGCGGGCAGACCTGGCTGGAGACGCGCAGTTCCTCCACTATTTGTTCGGCGTGGCCCAGGTCCCGCGCGGCCAAGCCGGAAGTCAGGCGCTGCTGGGTATAAGCGGGCAGGCTCTGCAGTGGGATGTTGTATACCTTGTCGACGTGTGAGAGCGGGAGAGGGCCGAGGTTCTGCGAGACGCCGTTGAAGATCGCGACGCGCCCGTCCACCTGGCTGACGTAGTACTGGGTTTGCGTCCAGAGGTAGCCGAACCACATGACCGTCGCCAGCAGCAGCGCCATGACCGCGAGGAAGGCCGGAACCAGCCAGCGGCGGCGCCTCGGCGCAACCGGTGCAGCCTCGCCCTCGCCCGGTTCCCGTTCCGGGGCCTTGTGGGTGAGCAGGGCGGCGGCGCGGCGTTCGTTCGTTCGTTTGGTGACAATGGGAATCTGCCCGGTCTCGGTGGCCAGGGCGGCGGCGCCGACGAGCACGTGCGGCCGGGTAGACAGGTCGCCGCGGATGGCGGCCGCGCGGAACTGTTCCTCCTCGGACTCCTCGGGTGCCTCGACCAAGACTGGATCGGCGGCCGCAGGCACCACCCCATCCGCCCGCTGGGCTGCGGTGGCTGCCGGTGCAGGCTTGGAAGCGGTGATGACCGGTTCGGCCGGTTCCGCTGCCACCGCGACCGGGGCGGTGGTGGGCGTTGCTTCCGCCTCGGCCACCTCGATGGCCACCACCGTGACGTTGTCCGGGGCACCGCCGTTGAGGGTCAGCTCCACGAGTTTGTCCACGGTGTCCTGCAGGCTGGCCGAGTGGCGCATCACCTGTCCGATGACATGGTCGGGGACAACGGCGTCCAGGCCGTCCGAGCAGAGCAGCCAGCGTTCGCCTTCCTCGGCGGGATGGGTGGCCAGGTCCAGTTCCGGGCTGGCGTCGACATCGCCGAGCACGCGCATCAAGACATTGCGGTGCGGATGGACGGCGGCCTCTTCGGGGCGCAGGCGGCCCTCGTCGATCAGGCGCTGGACAAACGTGTGGTCCCGGCTGACCTGTTCGAAGACGCCGTTCTTCAGCCGGTAGGCGCGGGAATCCCCGATGTGTGCGAATTCGAAGACGTCGTCGTGCAGCAGCAGCGCGGTGACCGTGGTGCCCATCCCGGCCAGCTTCGGGCTGGTCTTGACCAGTTCGGAGAGGATGGAATTGGCCGCCTGGATTTCGTCCGCCAGGACGTTGGCCGGATCCTCATGCTCGGGCTTGTCCAGATGGACCAGATCCAGCACGGTGGACGCGGAGGCGACGTCGCCGCCGGCGTGGCCCCCCATGCCGTCGGCGACGACGGCAAGGTGCTGCCCCGCATAGGCCGAATCATCATTTTTGGAACGTGCCTTGCCGACATCCGACCGCGCCGCGTAGCGCAGGATCAATGTCATCCCTACGGCCTCAACTCAATGACCGTCTTACCGATCCGGATGGGTGCGCCGGGTTCCACCGGCAGGGCGCGGGTCAGCTGGGTGTCGCCCAGAAAGGTCCCGTTGGTGGACCCGAGGTCCTCGATGAACCACCGGCTGCCCTGCGGAAACAGGCGGGCATGCCGGCCGGAAGCATAGTCGTCTTCCAGGACCAGGGTGGCCTCCTGGGCGCGGCCGAGCAGGATCGGGCTCGCGGCCAGGTCCAGAGTGGTGCCGGCCAGCGGACCCTCGACGACCACCAGCTTGCGGGCCTGGATGCGCTGGGCCGGCGGCTGCTCGTCCGCCAGTTCCGGATGCCGGCGCACCTGCCGGGCGCTGGGGGTTCCGGTCTTGGTCCGGTTGCCGATCACCAGGTCCCGCCGCATGGCGGTGACAATGCCCAGGATCATGATCCACAGCAGGATCAGGAACCCGAAACGCAGGGCCGTGACGACAAGATCGCTCATTACTGCCCGCCGTTCGCCGGCGGCATCAGGCGGAATGTAATGCGGGTGCGGCCCATCGTGATCACTGAACCATCCTGGAGTTCTTCCTGTCCTTCCACCCGTGCCCCGTTGACGTAGCTTCCATTGGTTGAACCCAGGTCGACGGCGCTGGTGATGCCGTTGACGGTGCGGATCTCCAGATGGCGCCGGGAAACGCCCGGATCCTCGATCAGGATGTCCGCCTCGGAGGAACGGCCCAGAATGATGGAGGGGGCATTGAGCGAGTAGCGCTGGCCGTCAATTTCCAGCACCGGGGTCAGCCGGACCGGCTGGCGCGCCGGCGCGGCGGGGCGGGATGTCCGCGGGGACGGCGAGCCGGATTTTTCCACGGAGGAGTCCAGTTCGAATTCGCCGCCGCGCAGGTCCTTGTCACGCACGAAGGAGACGCGTACGGGCCCTTGGAGGGTGTACTTCTGGCTGTTGACATGCCGGATGGCCACGTCGCACAGTTCCTCCGCCAGCGTCGGTCCCCACTGCTCCGCCAGCGCGTAGTCGGAATCGCTCAGCCGGACCGTGAAGACATTGGGGGCTAGGGTGCGGTCCTCGTCCAGGGCCATGGAACGATTGTCCAGTTCGCGGCGCAGGCGGCTGGCGATCTCCACCGGCTGGACCTGTCCCTTGCCGCCGGCCGAGAAGGCGCTGCGGACCATTTTCTCGATTCCGCGTTCGACGTTATCCAACAGGCCCACCGGCTGCCTCCTCTCGCTGGCTTTCGTGGTTCCGGCGCATGGATAGGCACGCGCCGGGGATGTTAAGTCCCTATCGATACTACTTGGGGGATCTCCAAAAGGCCCTAATCGGAAACGCCTGCGCACCGCGGAAAGTTGCGGCCGCGGGCGGCAAGTGGCAAAGGTCACAGCGGCAACGCCGCCCGGACGGCCACTCCGGCTGCGGCCCCGATGCCCAGGAAACCGCGGAATTCCGCGGATTTTCCACCGGTTCACCTTGGGGTTCGGTCCCGTTTAGGTTTTTTGGGCGGTTTAAGGCTAGTATTGATCTCGCTGTTCGAGAGGGAAACCGATCGGACGGACGAATGCGCGAGTGGCGGAACGGCAGACGCGCTGGCTTCAGGTGCCAGTGTCCGAAAGGGCGTGGGGGTTCAAATCCCCCCTCGCGCACGCAGCAGGACCCCGGAGATCTACGGATCGTCGGGGTCCTTTTTCGTTGTCCCGCAGGAATCCAGCCGGCGGTGGAAACCAGTCCCGGATCTATCCGGCCGGCTCGATGAGTTCCGGGCCGTTGTTACGCACCGAGCCGACGGCGGCCGAGACTATGCGGGGGACCAGACGCGGCTCGGGCATGGCATCGAGCAGTTGCCGGACGTCGTGCTTGTCGGCCAGGTGCGGGTCCAGCCAGTCAGCCTGCAGGTCCGGCGGCACGATCAGCGGGGTGCGGTCGTGGATGTGGCCTAGGGCGTCCGTGGCGCTGGTGGTGATGATCGTGCAGCTCATCAACCACTGCTCCTCGGCCTCCTCGGGCAGTTCCGGGTCCTTCCAAAACTCGTACAGGCCGGCGAAGGCGAGCAGGCTGCCGTCCTCGGAGGTCAGGTAGTGCGGGATCTTCCCCGCCCCGGTCTTCTGCCACTCGTAGTAGCCCTCGGCCGGCACCAGTGCCCGCCGCTTGACCGCCGCGGCACGGAAGGACGGCTTCTCCGTCACGGTTTCCACGCGCGCGTTGATCATCCGCGCCCCGACGGAGGCGGACTTGGCCCAGACCGGGACCAGGCCCCAGCGGGCGGTCTCCAGCAGCCGGGTCAGTTCCCCGGTTTCCGGATCCAGCCGCTCGGTGACCAGGCGCACGCGCTGGGTCGGGGCGATGTTCCAGGACGGGCGTACCTCCGGACCGGCGACGTCGTCGACGCCGAAGGCCGAGACGAGGTCCGCCGTCGCCCGGGCCATTACGAAACGTCCGCACATTGCTGCCTCTGCCCTCCAATGTTGGTCCTCATGGGCCGCGCCGACCGGCTTGGATCCGGGCGAGCCGCGCCGGCGCAGGTAAACCGAAAGTACCACCATGGACCGCACGGCCAGGAACCCGGACTGCCGCTTCTGCGGGAACCTCCGACGAGGCAGGTACCCACCGCGGCCGGATTTAGTCCGGAACCACGGACTGCATCAGTTGGATGCCCGGTGTTATAGGAGCGTCGGCGGGGCCGCCGTCCGCCGCCTCCGGGGACGGCGCCCGGCCGCCGGCCACGGCCAGCCACAGCACCGGCCCGAGGACCGGAAGCAGGACGATGACGGCGGCCCAGGCCGCCCGGGCACGGCGGCCGCGGCCGTCGCTGCGGAGCATGCTCACCAGGCTTCCGGAGGCCAGCAACAGTGCAAACACCGCTCCGAACACGGCTCCGCCGAGCCAGAAGACATGGTCCAACGGCACGGGGGCCTCCTTCCGCTGCGGCTTGGATCCTGTTGGGGCAGGTGGCGCTGGTGCGCCGGACCCCTCGCTACCGACTGTACGGAGCGGCACCGGCGGGCCGCGTCATCCGGTGGGACGATATTCCGGCCCCGCGCCTCATACCTGGAGGTACTTCAGCACTGCCAGCACCCGCCGGTGGTCGTTCGGCGCCGGGGCCAGCTGCAGCTTGGCAAAGATGGAGGTCACGTTCTTCTCCACCGCTCCGGGAGAAAGGAACAGCGCTTCGGCGATACCGGCATTGGTCCGGCCCTGGGCCATCAGCTCCAGCACCTCGCGTTCGCGGGCCGTCAGTGCGGCGATACCGTCCCGCTGCCGGGAAGCCCCCATGAGCTGGGCGACCACCTCCGGATCCAGTACGGTTTCGCCCTGCCGTACCCGCTCGAGCGCCTGCACGAAGGTGCCTACCTCCGCTACCCGGTCCTTCAGCAGGTAGCCGACGCCGGCGGGGTGGTTGGCGAACAGGTCGGCGGCGTAGCGCGTCTCCACATACTGGGAGAACACCAGCACGCTGACGTCCGGGTGCCGCTGCCTGAGTGTGAGCGCGGCCCGGACGCCCTCGTTCGTGTGGGTCGGAGGCATCCGGTTGTCCAGGATGACCACCTCGGGTTCCTGCTCGGTCACCGCGGCGAGCAGGGAGGGCGCATCGCCCACCGCCGCGGTCACGTCGTGCCCGCGGCCGGTGAGCAGTTCGACCAGCCCGGCCCGCAGGATGGCCGAGTCTTCGGCGATGGCAATCCTCATGCGGCCGGATCCATGGCCAGCGGCAGGTCGATGCTCACGGTGGTGGGGCCGCCGCGGGGCGAGTCGATGGCCAGCGCGCCGTCCACCGCCGCCACCCGCTCCGCGAGTCCGGCCAGCCCGGAACGGTGGCCGTCGACCGCGGTGGCAACGGCGGCGCCGCCGCGCCCGTCGTCGCCGACCCGCACCCGCAGCCGGCCGCCATCGGACTTCACGCTGATCCGCACCTGATGCGCGTGGGCGTGCTTGACGGCGTTGGTCACCAGTTCCATGACGCAGAAGTAGGCGATGGCTTCCACCGCGGGCGACGGGCGCACGGGCAGCGAGCAGATCAGCGAGGTGCGGATGGCCGCGTTGGCCGCCAGGGTTTCCAAGGCGGTCTCCAGCCCGTCGTTCAGCACCGGTGGATGGATGCCGCGGGCCAGGTCGCGCAGGTCCACGAGGGCGTCCTTGGCCGTGCCGTGGGCGCTTTCCAGCAGGGCCATGACCGCCGGGGACGCAGCCTCGCCGGCCAGGCGTTCCTTGGCGTCCCCGACCTTCATCGCGATGGCGACGAGCTGGGCCTGGGTGCCGTCGTGCAGGTCACGCTCGATCCGGCGCAGCTTCGCGTCGGACTCCTCGACGGTGCGGCTGCGCGAGCGCTCCAGGTCCCTGACCCGCAGGCTGGCGGCGGTGGGTCCGAGCAGCCCGGCGGCCAGCGCCGCCTGGAGCCGGGCGAAGGCGTGGTTCAGGGCCGGCCAGAGGAAAAAGAACAGCAGGGCGCCGAGGCCCGCGTAGGCCAGCTGCAGCGGCGGGGTGTCGACAAAGACATCCGGCCCGAGCTGGCTGCCGCGGTGCCACGAGCCGTCCGAAGCCTGCTGCGGGGGCAGGAACTGGTACCAGAACCAGTGGGTCATGGCACCCAGGCCGGCGAAGAAGAAGGCAATGCTCACGGTCGCCCCGGTCACCGAGGTCACGAAGGACAAAGCCTGATGGGCGATGGCGCGCCAGCCCGCCGCGTCGGCCAGGCCGCTGCGGATGAAGCCGGTGAATCCCGGCCGGCGCCGGAAGGGCACCGGATCGGCCACCGGGGTGCCAAGCAGAGACCGGCACAGCGCACGCTGCAGGCTTCCCCAGGACCGGGCGCCGGCGATGAGGGCTGCCGGAACAGCCAGGCCGACCACGGTCACGGCCAGCGAGGCCCCGAGCGAGACGGTGGTGACGGCGTAGGCCAGCCCCAGGGACGCCAGAACCAGCGAACACCAGTGGTAGAGGAAGGCGGACCAGGTCCGCCGCTGGAAGAAGCCGGACAGGAAGCGGTAGGCCGGAAGTGGGGGAGCCGGCGCGGCAGTGCCGGGGGTGCCGGGCGCAAGGATGGTTGTCATGGATTCAGCTTCCCGTGGTTCCGGGGCGGCCGGAATCCGGTGTACCCCCGCTCCTGCGGGGGTTTTCCCCCGTCTTCCGGTCCTGCGCCGTGCGGAGCCGCCGACCGGGAGTCACTCTAGCAGTGCGGGCTCCGGTCCGGCGCGCCAGGTCGGACGGATCAAACGGGAACCCCTGGGCGGACCTTTCCGCACCGGGCCGGAACTGTGGGCAAGATCACGCCGGGACTGTGGCGCAGCCCTGTAAAACAATGCATTCTTTTGGTTGAATCCTGTGATGACCACACAGACTGCACGGGACTGGACCGTGGACGAGGCCCGCACTACCGCATCCGGCACCGCCGCCTTGGGAAGCGCCTGGCTGCTGGCCTTCGGGCTGACCATCTCCGCCGCGGCGGTGCTGTCCTTCTTCCTGCCGTTGGAGATTGCGGTGCTCGTCGTGCTGTTCCAGGGTGGCGCCGCGCTGCCGATTGCGTTCGCGCTGGAGCGCAGGCTGGGCAGCGGGCCGATGGCAGCCGACCATCCGCTGCGCTCGTTGTCGGTCCAGCTGGCGATGGTGCAGATGGTCGCCCTGCCCGCGTCCATCATGATGTACCAGTCGAACCCCGCGCTGGTGCCGGCCACCTTCGCCGCCGTGGGCGGTGCCCACTTCCTGCCGTATGTCTGGCTGCATCGCACCCGCATCTACCTGGTGCTGGCGCTGGCCGTGTCCCTGGGCAGCTGGGCCATCATGGGCATCGGCGGGGACGGCGCCTACCGGATCGTCATCATCTGGTGGGCCCTGTGCCTGTTCACCGCCGCCGCGCTGCTGTTCCGGCGTTTCCGGCACATGCCGCATAAATAGTCGGCGGCACCCGGTAGGGTGCAAGGCATGCGAATCAAGATGTGCAGCATCCACGTCAAGGACCCCGCCGAAGCCTTCACCTTCTATACCCAGATCCTGGGCTTCGAGGAGCTGATGGCGATGCCCGACTACAACCTTTACATCGTGAAGTCCCCGGACGAGGCACCGGGGGCCGGCCTGCTGCTCGAGCCCAGCGACAATCCGCTGGGCGAAGCCTACCGGCAGGGCGTGTACGACGCCGGGCTGCCTGCCATTGTCTTCGGGGTCCCCGATGTGCAGGCCGAGTATGAGCGCCTGTCCGGACTGGGCGTGAAGTTCACCGCCGAGCCGGCTCCGGATCCGTCCGGGGCCGTGGCCGCGGTGCTCGACGACGGCTGCGGCAACCTCGTCCAGCTCCACCAGGACTGACGCGGAACCGCCGCCGGCCCGCGGTTACCGGGCGGTCTTCTTAGCGGCCTTGTCCTTGTCCCTCAGACGCTTGGCCTCGGCGCGCACGGCGGCCTGGGTGGCCCGCTCGGCGACCAGCCACTCCGGCGGGTTCTGCAGCAGTTCGGTGATCTCCGCCGTCGTCAGCGCCTCGCTGACACCGCCGCGGGCGAGCCCGCCGATCGAGACATTGAGCTTGCGCGCAACCTCCGGACGCGGGTGCGGGCCGTTGCGCCGCAGCTCGGACAGCCAGGCCGGCGGGTTGGACTGCAGCTCGTTGAATTCGGCACGCGAGACCGGATTGTCCTGGAATTCCTGCGGAGCGGCAGGCAGGTAAATGCCCAGCTTCTTGGCGGCCGTGGCCGGCTTCATGGACTGGGAGGACTTCTCGCTTGTCATGGAACAAGCGTAGCGGTCGCCGCCTGCCCCGTGCTTCGCAAGCTCAGCAGGGGGACCTCGGGCTGCTCTCTTGCCGGGAGCCCCGCCCTGAACCCGGTAGCCCACCGGCGCCGGCTGCCTGCGTTAAGGTGATGACGTGCCGGTGAACTGCCCGGTACCCGAAGCCGGAGGAACTGATGGACCAGGAACATCGCACGGCGCGGTCCCTGTCGGTGGGATTTGTCCCCGGCGTCACCCCCGGGAAATGGACCCGGAGGTGGGAGGAGCGGCTGCCGGACATCCCGCTGACGGTCTTCCAGTGCACCGAGGCCGAACAGCTGCAGGTCCTGCGCGACGGCCGGGCGGACCTGAGCTTCGTGCGCCTGCCGGTAGAGCGCGAGGGCCTGAGCCTGATCCCGCTGTACAAGGAACTGCCGGTGGTGGTGGCGCCCAAGGAGCACGACGTCGCCCTGTATGACGACGAGGTCCCGCTGTCCGAGTTGGCGGGGGAGAACTTCCTGGACCCCGAGGCCATGGGCGGTGCCAAGACGGGCATCGAGGTGGTGGCCTCCGGCGCCGGAGTGATGATCCTGCCCATGTCCGTGGCCCGGCTCTACAACCGCAAGGACGTGGTCTACAAGCCGGTGGCCGGGGCCGAGCAGACACAGATCGGCCTGGCCTGGCTGACTGAGCGCACCGACGAGACCATCGAGGAATTCATCGGCATCGTCCGGGGCCGGACCGCCCACAGCTCCCGCCAGCCCTCGGTGCAGCAGGAGCAGCAGAAGGGCGGCAAGCGTGCCGGGAACGACGGCGCCGCTCCGGGCCGGCCGGGCAAGGGCGCCGCGGCGAAAGGCGGCCAAGGCCGCGGCGGCGCGGCTTCCGGAAAGGGAAAGCCGGGCAGCTCCGGGCGGGGCGCCAAGGGCCGCGGCCCGCGGCGCGGCCGCCGCTGATCCGCGCCTGCCCGGCGCCGAGCGGCCCGGGGCTCAGGAATTGCGCAGGGCCTCGATCAGTTCGCTTTTCTTCTTATCCGAGTAGCCGGTCAGGCCGATCTCCTTGGCCCGCTTCTTCAGTTCGTCAACGGTCCAGTCCTCGTAGCTGCCGGACTCGCCGCCCCGCTCGCCGACCTCGCTGCGGCTGTCCCGTGCGGCAGCGTTGGCGATCCGGGCGGATTTCTGCTTGGAATTGCCCTCGTCGCGCAGCTTCTCGTAGAGTTCTTCGTCCTTGACGCTGGGATTCTTCTTGCCTGGCATGCCGGCCTCCTGTAGTCGCGGCGGTGTGCGAATGCAGCGGATGACTATTTCGACCATAGGCACCGCTGCGGCCCAAGATCAACAGCGATGCCCGGCCCGGGGGATCAGTCGGCCGGCTTGAGGATGTAGCCGGCCCCGCGGACCGTATGGATCATCGGCTCGCGGCCGGCGTCGATCTTCTTGCGCAGGTAGGAGATGTACAGCTCCACGATGTTGGACTGCCCGCCGAAGTCGTAGGCCCAGACCCGGTCCAGGATCTGGGCCTTGCTGAGCACGTGGCGCTCGTTCTCCATCAGGTACCTGAGCAGTTCGAACTGCGTCGCGGTCAGCTGGACCGGGGTTCCCCCGCGGGATACTTCGTGGGTGTCCGGATTCAGCACCAGGTCCCCGACCATCAGCACCGAGGACTCCGCGGCGGCGCCGGAGCGCTGGACCAGCCGGTGCAGCCGCAGCAGGACCTCCTCCAGGCTGAAGGGCTTGGTGACGTAGTCGTCCGCCCCCGCCGAGAGGCCGAGGATGCGGTCCGGGACTGCGTCCTTGGCCGTGAGGAAGAGCGCGGGCACCTTCGGCGCGAACGAGCGGATCCGGCCCAGGACCTCGACGCCGTCGATCCCGGGCATCATGATGTCGAGCACCAGGACGTCCGGGCGGAAATCGCGCGCCCGCTGCAGCGCCGTGCCGCCCTCGGCGGCGGTGGCCACCTCCCAGCCGGCCAGCCGCAGGCCCAGGCTGACCAGCTCGGTCAGCTTGGGCTCGTCGTCCACCACCAGCGCGCGGATCGGCGTGCCGTCCGGACGCCGCAGCCGGGGCAGGTTATCGGTCAAGGCACGTGCCGGAGGCTCGGTCATGTGCGTTCCTTCCGCCGTCGGGAGGCCGGTCGCCGGGCCCAGGGTGCGGTCCTCGTGTTCATAGCGTATCCGGCACGGGCGCGGGCTGGCACGCGGATTCGGTGCCGGGCAGCTGGACGGTGAATTCGGTGCGGCCGGGTCTGCTGCTGACGCCGATGCTGCCACCGTGGGCGCTTACAATCGCCTCGGCGATGGACAGCCCCAGCCCATGGGTGCCGCTGTCCGAGCGGGCCGGGTCCGCCTGCGTGAAGCGGGAGAACACCCGGTCCACCAGGTCCGCCGGGATCCCCGGGCCGTCATCGGTTACGGTGACGACGGCGCCGGCGCCGGGTTCCGTACGCAGTGCCGTCAGGACCGTGGTTCCGGGGCCGGTGTGCCGGTGGGCATTGGCCAGCAGATTGATCATCACCTGCCGCAGCTGGCTTTCATCCCCCCGTACGGTCACCGGGTCGTCCGGCAACTCCACCCGCCACGTGTGGGTCGGCGCGGCAGCCTGGGCATCGCTGACGGTTTCGACTACCAGCTGGGTTAGGTCCAAGTCCTCCTCCTGCGGCAGGTGTCCTTCGTCCAGCCGCGCCAGCAGCAGCAGGTCCTCCACCAGCGCCGTCATCCGCTGCGACTCGGACTCGACCCGCTCCAGGTACACCCGGCCGTCCGGGGCCAGCGGCTGGGTGAACCTGATGAGCTCTGCGTACCCCCGGATCGTGGCCAGCGGCGTGCGGAGTTCGTGGCTGGCATCCGCGACAAACCGGCGGAGCCTGGTCTCGATCTGCCGACGGGCCGCGAGGGCCCCGGCCACGTTGTCCAGCATGAGGTTAAAGGCATGGCCGAGGCGGCCGACTTCCGTGGCAGGCAGGGCCGTGGCAGGCGGGACGCGCACGGACAGCGCGACATCGCCCTGGTCCAAGGGCAGCCGCGAGACCCGGGTGGCCACCGCGGACAGGTCCTCCAGCGGACGCAGCGTCCGCCGGATGATGACCATGCCCAGCAGCCCGGTGGCAGCCAGCCCGGCCAGCGAAACGGCCGCCGTCGTCGTCGTCAGCGACGACAGGGTCCGGTCCATTCCCGCCAGCGGGAGGCCGGTGACAATGGTGTCCTCGTCATCCTCGTCCAGTCGGGCAATCAGCCGGTAGACACCCACGGAAAGCGTGCGGTCGATCGGCGGTCCACCCACTGTCAAGCCGTTCAGCAGCTGCCGGTCCCGGGCGGGCAGGTCCTGCCGGCGGCCCTCGGGAGTCAGCAGCCCGGCACGGTCCACCTCGCCGTCCTGGATCCGGGCGTTGAGGGTGCCGGCGCCCTGGGCCGGGGCCGCGAGCAGGTCCGGGGAGCTCCGGTCCGCGCCGCGGTACACCAGGCCGAAGCGGATGGCCCGGTTGGAGGCCTCCTGCAGCTGCTGGTCCAGCTGCGCGGACAGATAGACCCGCATGGCTCCGTAGCCGACGAGGCCCACGGTGGCGGACATGGCGGCCAGCAGGGCCAAGGTTGCCACCAGCAGCTTGGTGCGCAGCGGCCAGCCGGCCGGACGGCGCAGCCGAGGAGACGCCCACCGGCGCGGCGGCCTGGCGGGCGGGGGCGGGACGCTGACATTCTGCATCGAATGCCTCGTTTTCACGGCTCGAAGCTGGCGTTGGCCGGCCCCCGGTCCGGCGAACCCGCCCGGAGGCCAGATGACTCGATACTACCGGCGCGGCCCGCGCGGCGGGAGCGCCCCGCAGGAGCGGGCAGACGGGGCCCTTGCGTGGCACGCCGGCGGCGCAAGGGCCCCGTCCCGGTCCTCAGAGCCTGCCGAGGAACTGTTGGGGCATCGGTTCTATCCGGGTGAACCATACCGCGACGGCAGCGGCGAGGGTGGCCAGGACGATGGCCACAGCCAGGACAAACCAGGGAAACTGTGCCGAATGCCGGAAGCGTGGCTTGCTGTGTGCCTTCATAATGGGCCCCTTCGCCATCAGTTGGATGCCACCCGCCGGGCGGGTGGCACACAGCCAGTCTGGGGACCGAGTGTGGGCGGAAGATGTGGACCGGTTATGAGTTGGCTAAGTCCGCCGGCCGCTCGCCGGGCCGGCTGCCGGTCAGCGGCCGGAACGCTCCTGCTCCTCGGGTACCGGCCACGCGGTGTAGCCCTCTGCCTTTTCGAATAGCGTCCGCAGCTGGGCACCGTGGCCTTCCAGCCAGAGCGCATTGGCCGCCCGGGTCACGGTATCGACGCGTCCGGTGCGGATGAGGTGGCCGTCCTTCCGGATCTGGACGTGCCTTCCCGCGAGCAGGTTCCAGTCCTCGGAGCAGGGGGTTTCCATGAATGCTGCCTTTCGTGATGCACGCCGCGCCCTTGGGGACCGGTCCTAGGTGAACCGTATCGGGCCGCCGGCGGGCCCGGTATGTGCTGTGACACTGCCGGGATCCGGCTGCACTGTGCGAATGGCCACGCCGGCTGCACCGTCCCTACCGCATCCTCTGCGGATGCAGGACCATGGACTCGGCAGTGTTCTGCCACCGCTACCGCGGCCCTGCCAGGAAAGGACTCCCCGCATGCTTCCCCCGTCCGTCCAGGCCTTCATCGATGCCGAGATCGCAGCCAACACCACGGGTTTTTCGGACCTGCGGGCGGTGTTCCTCAACGGCACGTTGAAACGCTCGCCCGAACGCAGCCACACCGAAGGGCTGATCGACATCAGCCGCCATGTCATGGCCGGGGTGGGAGTGCGGGTGGATGTGGTGCGCACGGTGGACCATGTGATCCCGCCGGGCGTGTATCCGGACATGCGGGACCACGGCTGGGAGCGGGACGATTTCCCGGACATCTACCGGATGCTGGTCGAGCCCGCCGACATCGTGGTGCTGGCCACGCCGATCTGGCTCGGGGACCAGGCCTCGATGACCCGGCTGATGATCGAGCGCCTGTACGGCTGGTCCGGCGAGCTCAATGCCGCCGGCCAATGGTCCTATTACGGCAAGGTCGGGGGCGTCCTGGTCACCGGCAACGAGGACGGCGGCAAACATTGCGCGGCGCAGATGCTCTATGCGCTCTCCCACATCGGGTTCACCATTCCGCCGCAGGCCGATTCGTACTGGACCGGCGAGGCCGGTCCGGGACCGTCCTACCTGGACGACAACCGCGGCGCGGCCAACCACTGGACCACCCGTAACACCGTCTTCGCCGCCTGGAACATGCTCCACACCGCGCGCCGGCTCAAGGACGCCGGGGGCATCCCGGCCTACGGCAACGTCACCACCAACTGGGATCTGTCCAACCCCGAGAATCCGAATCCCGAGCACCGCCGGTAGGCAGGCGGCGCGCGGGGCAGGCGGCGAACGTTAGCGCCAAGCCGCCTCCCCGTTCGCAGCCGCCCCACAACGCTCCGCGCGCGGGGACCCCTGCTGCTCTCTTACCTCGCAAGCTCGGACCGGGTCCCTCGGCGGCTAGGCTGGGGTCATGACCAGCCCTATTGCCCCGGACCAGACCGCCCCGGACACCCTCGACGACGCCGACCTGGCCGCCTGGCTCGTCCGTGCCGCCGGCACGACGGCTGCCCGGATGCGCGCCGATGTCACCACCTTCGAGGAGAAGACCAGCATTTCGGATGTGGTCACCGCCGCCGACCATGCTGCCGAGCGGCTCGTGGTAGACACCCTGCGCCGGCTGCGTCCAGAGGACTCGGTTCTCGGCGAAGAGGGCTCCAGCCACGCGGGCACCTCGGGACGGACCTGGGTGATCGATCCGGTGGACGGCACCTACAACTTCCTTACCGGCGGCAGCTACTGGTGCGCGGCCCTGGCCCTGAAGGACGACGACGGCGTGCTGCTGGGCGCCGTGTACCACCCGGCCGAGGACGCGCTCTGGCTGGGCGGGCCGGGCCGGCCGACCACGCGGAACGGGCAACCTGCCGGTCCGGCGGCCTCGGCTCCGCTGGCGCAGAGCTGCGCCTCCGTCTACCTGCACCACACCTACCTGCGTGACGCCGTCGCAGCCGAGCCCTACCAGAACGCGGTGCTGGGGGCGGCGACCTACCGCAGCTGGGGCTCGGCGTCCTGCGAGCTGGCAGCGACGTCGGCGGGCATCTTCGGCGTCTGGTTCCAGCAGGGGCTGCCCGAATGGGACTGGCTGCCCGGCAAGGCGCTGGTGGAAGCGGCCGGCGGGGACACCGCCGTCGTTCCGGTCAACGGCTACCACTGGTATGTGGCCGGCGGCCGGCAGCAGGTGGCCGACGCCGTCGCCCTGCTGCAGGGCCGCGCCATGGCATGATGGAGGAATTCAGGACCGAACCGTGAGAGGGCAGCCGTGGAGAAGAGCTACGAGACCATTACCCTTGAATGCTTGGGCGAGCTGGCGACGGTGGTCATCAACCGTCCGGACGCGCTGAACGCCCTGAACCGGCAGGTCATCGCCGACCTGTGGCAGTTCGTGGCCGATGTGCGTTCCGACGAAGGCGCCGAGGTGCGCAGCATCCTGATCACCGGATCCGGGGAAAAGGCGTTCGCGGCCGGCGCGGACATCCGGGAACTGGCGGAGATGACGCCGGAGGAAGCCGAAGCGCACAGTGCGGCCATGCAGGACTTCACCCGCACGCTGGAGACCCTCGACCTGCCGGTCATCGGCTGCGTGAACGGTTACGCCCTCGGCGGCGGCCTGGAGCTGGCGCTGGCCTGCGACTTCATCTATGCCACGGAGAATGCCAGGTTCGGCCTGCCCGAGGTTTCGCTGGGGCTGATTCCCGGCTTCGGCGGCACCGTCCGGCTGCCGCAGCGGGTGGGCCCGGGCCTGGCCAAGGAACTGATCTACACCGGCCGCGCGGTTGATGCCCGGGAGGCACACCGGATCGGCCTGGTGAACGCGGTGTTCGCGAGCAAGGACGACATGCTCGACGCCGCCGCGGCCACCTGCCGCGAGATCGCAGCCAAGTCCCCGGCCGCCGTCGCCAACGCCAAGCGCACGATTGATGCCGCCACAGGACTGCCGACGCCGGACGGCCTGTTGGTTGAACGGGCGGCCTTCGGCCGCGCCGCGGGCACCGAGGACGCCCGGATCGGGACCAAGGCATTTGTGGCCAAGCAGAAGCCGGAGTTCACCGGCCGCTGAACATTCCGCGGCGGCCCATCCTGACGCGAGGTCCGGCCGCCCTGTCCTAGCGGCGGGGCGGATCCCAGCGTTCGGCCTCGTCCAGCCGGTAGGCGACGCCGGGTCCGCCCACCTCCTCGAGCAGCTGCCGCGGGCCAACGACCACCAGCTGGCTGCGGGCCCGGGACAGGCCGGCATACAGCACCTCGCGCGCGCGTGCCGGGTCCGCGAAGCCGTTGACCGCCAGTACCACGACGGTACGTTCCAGCCCCTTGAACCCGAGCACGTTGCCGTACATCACGGCGTCGTCATTGAAGTAGGAGTTCCAGTAGCCATCCCAGCCACGCTGGTCGAGGATCCGCAGCTGCTCGGGGTGCCGGCGCTTGGTGGTCAGCAGCGCCACCTGGCCCGGCGCCCAGCCTTCGGCCTCGGTCAGGTGCGCGACGACGTCGTCGGCGCGGTCGATGACCTCGGCCACCGCGGCCTCGACCAGGCGTACCTTGGCGCCGGAAAGCCCGCGGGGTGTGGTCAGTTCTTCGGAGAGGGAGCCGCACAGGGCGGCGATCTGCTTGGTATTGCGGATGTTTTCGCCCAGCACAAACGGGTCGGCGGCGATAGGCGGGTTGCCCTTGCGGTCGAAGATCCGCTGGCTGTCATCGGAAAAGACGAAGAGGCCGCCCTCCGCCGGGTCCTTCAGGCACAGCAGGATCGCTTCCCACCAGATGGACTCGAAGTCCTGCCCCTCATCCACCACGATCACGTCGAACAGTTCGGACCGGTCCTGGCGGCGGGCACGGTGCATGAGGGTGCGCGGCAGGCGGCGGTTGTAGTAGTCGTCCGTGAGCATGCGCGGGTCCAGCGGATGGTGGACGCCCCAACGAAGCGGCAGGTCGTGGAACATGCCTACGTGCGCGGGACGCTCGCTGGCCTTCCAACTGCCGGTGACCTGGGTGAAGTAGCGGGCCAGGCCCCGGCCGAAGCACAGCAGCGCCACCCGCTTGCCCTGTCCGGCCAGCCGCCGGGACAACTCCAGCGCCAGCCACGTCTTGCCGCTGCCCGCCCCACCGATGATCTTGGCGCGCTTCTGGTAGCGGAGCAGGTCCAGGATCCTGCTCTGGTCCCGGGTTAGCTGCTCCGAGCGGGCTTCATGTTCGGCGGCTACCGCCTGCGGTCCGAGGGCACCGGGCAGATCCCGCAGAACTTCGGTCGCCATCCGGTCCAGTGCATCCTGGTCGATGTCGCCTTCGCCGTCGCCGTAGACATTGAGGGCGCCGCGGATGGCTTCCGCGGCCCGGCCCAGATCGTCGCGGTCGATAATCATGGAGCGGCTGCAGCCGGGAATGTCCCAGCCGCTCGGCACCGGCGTGTACGGGAAGGCCAGCAGATGGGCGAAACGGCCTTCATTGCGCGGTCCGAGATTGACCCCGAGATATCGCTGTAGCATGTGCCGGGCGTCCTGGACCTGGGTCACCGGATCCTGGAGTTGGTGCTTGGTTCCGTTGCTTTGCTGGTACCAGCGTCCGGCCTCGAAGCTGACCCGCCCGCCCTTGACCTCAATGGCCGCAACCCCGACCTGGGGCCACAACACCAGCAGGTCGATTTCGCGTTCCCGCCCGTTTTCGTTCAGGTTCACCGAGTGCATGAGGATGGCATCCGGGGGAAGCTGGCGCACCAGCGCCTCCCACACGTCCCGTTCGGCGTGCCTCTCCGGCCCGAACTCGGGCCGCTCCGGAATGCATCGCGGCATGCTGTCCCCTCAGAACAGTTGGCTAGGTATGCCTAAAACCTACCCCAGAAAGGACGGCGCCCCCCGGCCTCGGGGCGTACGACCGGAGGCGCTTTGACCGGCCACTGGTCTTCCCGGGGAGAGCCGGCCGCCGGCTCATCGCCCGCCGATTTGCACGGGTGCGCCGGGACGTGTAATGTTTTCGAGGTTGCCACGGAGCAGCAGTGAGAACTGCGAAAGCCCGGTAACAAAATCCCAAAACAATTATCCGAAGCATTTCAGCGCGCATTTTTTGCGCATTAAATAAAAATGCGCGGAGCATTGTTTTGGAATCC
>NZ_JAKLTQ010000014.1 GCF_022012395.1 Arthrobacter hankyongi | reverse complement strand
GGAGGAAAACGGTTGTTCCCATGCCGCCAGGTCCTCCTCGGTCATCGGGTCGAGGACGTTGGCGGGGACCGACCCCTTGAGGAACCCGAGCCGGCGCTGGGCCGGGGGATGGATTTTTACCAAACGGGCGACGGGGCGGCCCGCTTTGGCAATGACGACATCCTCGCCGTTTTCAACCAGGTTCAACAGCTCGGAGAACCGTGTCTTGGCATCCTGGACGTTGTACTGTCCCAGGTTGACCAAGTCTAGTTGGTCAACCTCCGCCATGACCGGTCCCGGCACCGCCTGTGGAGGACCATTCAAGCGCCGCAGGAGCGTCCTCAAGCGGGGTTCCTCCCGCTCCGGGAGGAACCCCGCCCGCTACGGCTTGCGGGCCAGGATTTCCCCGTTCGGGATGAGGAACCAGCCGTCGGGGGTCTTTGCCCAGTCCAGCCATCCTTGCGCGATCCGCTCAAGTCCGGCCTGGTCCGCCAGGCCGCGTTCCAAGGCCTGCTCCGCATAGGCCGAATGCAGGACGCGCTCGGACCAGACATTGCCCTGCCAGGCGCGTTTTTCCTCTGTCGCGTATAGCCAGTTGGATGAGGACGGTTCGATGTCGCGCAGGCCTGCGGCAAGCGCCCAGGACACCAGATGGCGCCCCGCATCCGGCTCGGCATGGTTGCCGCGGGCGATCTGCTGGTAGGTCTCCATCCACTCGTCGAACTCGGGCATGGCCGGGTACCAGCTCATCCCGTGGAAGTCCGCGTCGCGCACGGCAATGATGCCGCCGGGCTTGGCCACGCGGCGCATCTCGTACAGCGCGGCGACCGGATCGGCCAGGTGCTGCAGCACCTGGTGGGCGTGGACGACGTCGAAGGTATCGTCGTCGTACGCCAGATCGTAGATGTTGCCGCTGGCGAAGGTGGCGTTCTCGATGCCGCGTAGGGCGGCCAGCTCGGCCGCCTGCTCGAGGACGTCCTCGGAGCGGTCCAGCCCGGTCACTTCCCCCGGCGCTACCAGTTCGGCCAGGTCGGCCGTGATGCTGCCCGGACCGCAGCCGACGTCCAGCACGGACATGCCCGGCTTCAGGTGCGGGAGCAGGTAGGCGGCGCAGTCCGCTGCGGTGCGGATGGCGTGGGCATTGACCACGCTGCGATGATGCCCGTGGGAATAGACCTCGTTCTTCATGTCTGGAGGTTACTCCGCATGTACCCGTAGGGCGTAGCACGACGCTGCCACTGTTGCGCGGGATGAAATCCCCCTGTCGGCGGCACCTTGCGCGGCCTATACTTCGCCGGTCGTGCGCCGTTCCGGCGGCTTCCGGCCACAAACTTGAGCCGACTACACTCAAGTATTGTTGACATCTCCGGCGGGCCGGGTAAACTTGAGTGCAGATCGCTCAATACGGCCGTCTGCCGGCCAACGATGAAAGGACATGCATATGTCGCGTGCAGTAGGTATCGACCTCGGAACCACCAATTCCGTCGTCTCGGTTCTGGAAGGTGGCGAACCCACCGTCATCGCCAACGCCGAAGGTAGCCGCACCACCCCGTCCGTGGTGGCGTTCTCCAAGTCCGGCGAAGTGCTGGTCGGCGAAATCGCCAAGCGCCAGGCTGTGAACAACATCGAACGGACCATCGCCTCGGTCAAGCGCCACATGGGCACCGACTGGTCCGTCAGCATCGACGATAAGAAGTACACCGCGCAGGAAATCTCCGCCCGTATCCTGCAGAAGCTCAAGCACGACGCTGAGGCCTACCTGGGTGAAAAGGTCACCGATGCGGTGGTCACCGTCCCGGCCTACTTCAATGACGCCGAGCGCCAGGCCACCAAGGAGGCCGGCGAGATTGCCGGCCTGAACGTGCTGCGCATCGTCAACGAGCCTACCGCCGCGGCGCTGGCCTACGGCCTGGACAAGGGCAAGGAAGACGAGCTCATCCTGGTCTTCGACCTCGGCGGCGGCACCTTCGACGTGTCCCTGCTGGAAGTGGGCAAGGACGAGGACAACTTCTCCACCATCCAGGTGCGCGCCACCGCCGGTGACAACCGGCTCGGCGGCGACGACTGGGACCAGCGCGTCGTGGACTACCTGCTCAAGCAGGCCAAGGCCAAGGGGGCGGACCTGTCCAAGGACCGGATCGCACTGCAGCGCCTGAAGGAAGCAGCCGAGCAGGCGAAGAAGGAACTGTCCTCCGCTTCCTCCACCAACATCTCGCTGCAGTACCTCTCCGTCACCCCGGAGGGCCCGGTCCACCTGGACGAGCACCTGTCCCGTGCGAAGTTCCAGGAACTGACCGCGGACCTGCTCGACCGTACCAAGAAGCCGTTCCACGATGTCATCACCGAAGCGGGCATCAAGGTTTCCGACATTGACCACATCATCCTGGTCGGCGGTTCCACCCGTATGCCGGCCGTTTCGGACCTGGTGCGGGAAATGGCCGGCGGCAAGGAGCCGAACAAGGGCGTGAACCCGGACGAGGTTGTGGCCGTTGGTGCCGCCCTGCAGGCCGGTGTGCTGAAGGGCGAGCGCAAGGACGTGCTGCTCATCGACGTCACCCCGCTGTCCCTGGGGATCGAAACCAAGGGTGGCGTGATGACCAAGCTGATCGAGCGCAACACTGCGATCCCGACCAAGCGGTCCGAGACCTTCACCACGGCCGATGACAACCAGCCGTCGGTGGCCATCCAGGTCTTCCAGGGCGAGCGCGAGTTCACCCGGGACAACAAGCCGCTGGGCACCTTCGAGCTGACCGGCATTGCCCCGGCGCCGCGCGGCGTACCCCAGATCGAGGTCACCTTCGACATCGACGCCAACGGCATTGTCCATGTCTCCGCGAAGGACAAGGGCACCGGCGCCGAGCAGTCCATGACCATCTCCGGCGGCACCGCGCTGTCCAAGGATGACATCGACCGCATGGTCCGCGACGCCGAGGAGCACGCCAACGAGGACAAGAAGCGCCGCGAAGCGGCGGACCGCCGCAACTCGGCCGAACAGTTGGCGTACTCGGTGGACAAGCTGCTCACCGACAATGAGGATAAGCTCCCGGAGAACGTGAAGACCGAGGTCAAGGCCGACGTCGACGCCCTGAAGAAGGCCCTGGAGTCGCAGGACAACGACGACGAGGTCAAGGCCGCGTTCGAGAAGCTGCAGGCGTCCCAGACCAAGCTTGGCGAGGCGATCTACTCCCAAGCGCAGTCCGCCGACGGTGCCTCCGCGAACCCGGGCGCAAGCGCCGGCGCGGGTGCCGGCACCTCCGGAGCCGACGAGGACATTGTCGACGCCGAGGTTGTCGACGAGGACGAGAAGAAGTAGCCATGCCCCACCACGGAAACGAGGAAGAGCACTCGGCGGCTGCCGGCCAGGAACCGATCGAAATCCGGGACAACCGGAAGATCGATCCGGCCACGGGCAAGGTCCGGGCGAACCCGGACGATGCCGCCCACGAGGAAGTCCGGCCGGTGGACGAAGCCCACGATACGGGTGATGCACTGGCCCAGGCCGAGCAGATCCTGAACGAGGCCTCTGCCGGTGCCCCGGAACAGGACCTGTCCGCGGAACTGCGCAACGACCTGCTCCGCCTTCAGGCGGAGTACGTCAACTACCGCAAGCGTGTCGAACGGGACCGTGCGGTGGCCGGTGAATCGGCCGTGGCCGGCGCGCTGAACGCGTTGCTGCCGGTTCTGGATGACATCGAAGCCGCCCGCCAGCACGGCGACCTCGCAGACGGGCCGTTCGCCGCCATCGCCACCAAGCTCGAAACGGTGCTTACCGGCCTCGGGCTTGAGCGCATCGGGGATGCCGGCGTGGAGTTCGACCCGACCGTCCACGAGGCGCTGATGCAGCAGTCCAGCGCGGAGGTCAGCACCGACACCGTGCAGCAGGTTCTGCGTTCCGGGTACAAGGCTGGAAGCCGGACGCTGCGCGCGGCGCAGGTGATCGTGGCAGTGCCGGAATAATCCCCTCACGGGCCGTGTGCGGCCCACCTTGAGGGCGGGGTTGGCCTTCGGCCGGCGGCAACGAGACTTCCGCAGGCGCAGAGCGCCTTTGGAAGTATTAAAGCCGCCTTTCCCGAAGGCCAACCCCGCGTTGTTCCGCCAGCACGGCACAGCGGCGGTCATCATAGACTTTGAACTACACCGATAAGGAGGCGCCTGGATGGCTAGCCAGGATTGGGTCGAGAAAGACTTCTACAAGATCCTTGGTGTCTCCAAGGACGCTTCCGAGGCGGATATCAAGAAGGCCTACCGGAAGCTGGCCCGGAAATACCACCCGGACACCAACGCCGGCGACGAATCTGCCGAGAAGATGTTCAAGGACGTGTCCGAGGCCTACTCCGTCCTGTCCGACCCGGAGGAACGCCAGCAGTACGATGCGATCCGGGCCATGGGCAGCGGAGCGCGCTTCAGCGCCGGCGGTGCCGGCGGGCCCGGTGCCGGTGGTTTCGAGGACGTTTTCGGCAACCTGTTCGGCCAGGCCGGCCGGGGGCGGTCCAGCGGCGGATTCGGCGGTGGCAACATCCCGCCGGAGTTTGCCGACCTGTTCGGCGGGGGCTTCGGCGGTTATGAGCAGCAGGCTCCGCCGCGCAAAGGCGCCGACCGTACGGCCACGACCACCATCTCGTTCGCAGGTTCGATCAACGGCACCAGGATCGGCCTGCGCGAGCCGTCCGGCGAAGTCATCGACGTCCGGATTCCGGCCGGGATCCGGGACGGGCAGAAGGTGCGTGTCCGGGGCAAGGGACAGCCGGGTCCGGCCGGCAACGGCGACCTGATGGTCACCGTCAACGTCCAGCAGCATCCGTTCTACACCCGCGACGGCGACAACCTGCGCATCCATGTGCCGGTGACCTTCGCCGAAGCGGCTCTGGGCGCCCAGATCGAGGTACCCACGGTCACCGGGGAGACCGTGAAGGTCAAGATCCCGGCCGGCACGCCGTCGGGCCGGACGCTGCGGGTCAAGGGCCGCGGGGTCCAGACATCGAAGGGCACCGGAGACCTGCTGGTGACGATCGACGTCGTGGTACCGCAGAACCTGAACAAACAGGCCGAGGACGCGGTGAAGGCCTTCGCCGAGGCCACCGCGGATGCGGATCCTCGGCACAACCTCGCCGCCAAGGCCAGGTTGTAAGCCGGATCGTGGAGGGACATCAATGAGCATTGACCGCAATGCGCCTATTTTTGTGATCTCCGTGGCAGCCGAACTGGCGGAGATGCATCCGCAGACGCTGAGGCAGTACGACCGGCTGGGGCTGGTATCCCCGTCCCGCCAGGCCGGCCGCCAGCGGCGCTATTCGCAGCAGGACGTGGATTCCCTGCGCGAGGTGCAGCGGCTGTCCCAGGAAGGCGTGTCCCTGGAAGGCATCAAGCGCATCCTCGAACTGGAGCACCAGGTCGCCGCACTGCAGGCACGGGTCAAGGAGCTGGGCGCGGAACTGGAGGACGCCAAACGGCGGGAGCTGCTGGAAACCAGCAGGATTTTCGCCGCGGGCCTGGCCGGCGACGTGGTCAGTCTGGCCCGCGGCCAGCGGCCGCGTCCGCGCACCCAGGCCGTGATGGTCTGGCGCCCGCAGCAATAGCATCCGGTTCCGGCGTCCCGGCCGCATCGGACCGGCCTTCCGGTCCGCCGGCACCACGCCCGGCCAGCTCCATGGCGGCGGTGATCCGTGCGGCCAGCGCCGCGCCCACCCCCGGGATATCCTGCAGCCGCTCCGGTGCCGCGGCGCGGACGCCGCACGGGCCGCCCAACCGCTTGAGGATCAGCCGGGCCAGTTCCAGGCTGCTGGTGGTCCGGTTCCCCGAACCGATGACCAGGGCCAGCAGTTCGGAATCGCGCAGCCTGCCCGGGCCCAGCCGCTGAAGCCGTTCCCGCGGGCGGGCGGCGGCAGGCAGATCCGCGATGCTGGTGTGCCGTGTCATGGCCCCAACCTAGTCCGGACCATTGCCGGCCTCGTGCCGGCAACGGTCCGCTGTGCACAAGTCAGGCTTCGGGCCGCCTGTGCAGGACGAGTGGCCAGGGCGCCGGACCCGGGCGGGGAACGGCCACCGGACCTGGGGATCCGGCTGCTACTTGATCATTTGCCCGTCGGGGGCCACCACGTAAAAGACCTCGTTCACGTCTTGGCCGGTGGTATCCCCGGGGGCCGTGTCCTTGACCCAGAGGTAGATCGGCATCCCGTTGATGGTGATCTGCTTCTTGCCCTCGGGCGTGGGGATAGTGCCCACGGCGCCGGTGACGCCCTCGACCTTCGGGTTGTCGCTTTCGGTCAGCACCGGCGGCCAGGCCGCGATGCATTCACCGGTGCAGTTGCTCTTGCCCGAATCCTTGACGTCTTTGGTGAAGTAGTAGACCGTCATGCCCTTGGCATCCACTACGATTTTGCCCAGCTTGGAATCGGCAACCTTGAGTTCGGCGCTTCCCTGCGGTACCGACGACGGCGACGCCATCGACGGCGTGGCCGGAGCCGGGGCCACCGACTGCGTGGCCGGGGCGCTGCCGGAGTTTCCGCCCGAAGCGCAGCCGGTGAGTCCAATGAGGCCTGCCGCCAGGATGACGGCCGCGCCGCTGAGATTGAGCTTCATGACGTGTGTTTCCTTACCATCGACCGGATTGTCCCCGGGTGCGCGGTCCGCCGGATGCGTGCCGCTACCTGCAAAGACGTAGCCGCAAGCGGCAATGGTTCAGCAGCAGGCCGGAAAATCTTGACCGGCCTGCGCGGGCGTCCATCCCACGGAACTTCCAAGCACCCTCATGTGTACTGGCCGTCCGGGCGCTGAACCTTTTTGGGGCGAGTGCGCGTTCCTATTGTTAGGGGCCGTCCGCTGCCGGCGGCCAGGCCAGGAGGTCGTCCATGCCCATGGAGGATGAAGCCGTCACGCAGTTGTACCGTGATCATGCGGTGGCCCTGCGGCGGTTTGTGCTGGCAGCCATGTCGAATCCGGACCAGGCCGAGGACGTGGTGCAGGAAACGATCCTGCGGGTGTGGCGGCGCGGCGCGGATCCCGAGAACCTGCGCGGCTACCTCTACCAGACGGCCCGGCACGTGATCATCGATGAATACCGCCGGCGCTCCAGACGGGTGAAGGAAAGCGGCGAGCCGGAGGAGGAGCTGGCCGCGGCGGACCAGGTGGACCAGTTGCTGCTGCGGGTTCTGATGGAGGAAGCACTGCGGCGGCTCAGCCCGGAGCACCGCAACGTCATCCTGGCCCTGTACTACCAGCGTCTCACCGCCGCGGATGCGGCCAAAGCCTTGAAGATCCCGCTGGGCACGGTGAAGTCCCGTGCCTTCTATGCCGTGAGGGCACTGCGGGCCGTGCTGGACGAGATGGGAGTCGAACCGTGACGGAGGGCCACGAGGACCTGCGCCAGTTGCTCGGGGTGTACGTCCTCGGCGGCATTGAGCCTGGCGAGCGTGCCTTGCTGGAGCAGCACCTGGCCGGCTGCCCGCTGTGCCGGGAGGAGCTGGCGGGCCTGCAGTCCCTGCCGGACGCGCTGAGGGCCCTGCCGGTTCAGGACGCGATGGCGCTGGCGGTGCCTGCCCCCGAACAGACGCAGCAGGCAGGGCAGCGGCTGCTGGCCGAACTGGCCCGGCGGCGCCGGCACATGCGGTGGCGGATGGCGGCTGTGGTGGCCGGTGTCGCTGCGGCCTGCCTGGTCATCGGCGCCGTCGCCGGCCCGTTGGTGCTGCGTCCGAAGCAGGACATGGAGACCTACAATATGACGGCGTCCTCCGGGCTGCAGGTGGAACTCGACCTGGTCCACCGGGCGTGGGGCACGGAACTGGCGGTGGACGGCGCGCATTTGCCGGCCGAGGGTGTGCTCTCCCTGTGGCTGACCGACCGTACCGGTGTCGACTGGCAGGTGGCCACCTGGCAGGCGACGCCGACGGGGAAGGCCAGGCTCGTGGCATCGACGGCGACGATGCCCGACGACATCACCTGTGTGGAGATCCGCAACGCGCGCGACATCCCGGTGGCTGCCGTCTATATGCACGACTGAGCGCCGGTGGCGCTACCGGCGCCTGAACGTGAGGTCGAAGATCATCCGGCCCGCCTTGTGCGCCTTCTGCTCGAAGCTGGTCAGGGCGCGGCCCTCGAAGCGCGGCGCCCAGCCGCCGGCGGTGTCCAGTCCCTCGCCTTCGCTGGCATTTCCGGTGCTGACCGGAACCCTGCCTTCGCGCACCGGGGCGCCGCCCACCACCTGTTCGACGCCGCTGGCCCACACCCGGGTCAGCGGACTGTCCGGCCCGGTGCGTTCACCATCATGCACGTTCACGAAGTCTGCGGAGGCCTGGCCTACATCGCGCATCTGGATGGCGTAGGAAGACCAGTCGGTGGCGAGCCGCCACAGGCCCCCCGGCCGCAGGACCCTGGCGGCGGCGTCGGCAAAGCTGTCCTGGACCAGGCGGCGCTTGATATGCCGGGTCTTGTGCCAGGGGTCGGGGAAGAAGACCCAAAGCTCCGCCACGGACCCGGGGGCCAGCATGGTGGCCAGCACCTCGGGGGCGTTGGCCTGCACCACCCTCACATTGTCCAGATGGTTTTGGCCGATCCTCAGCAGCGTTTGCGCCAGTCCGGGCCGGTAGACCTCCACCGCCAGGAAGTTCCAGCCGGGATGCTCCACGGCGGCGTGGCAGACTGCCTCGCCGAGTCCGGAACCGATTTCGACGACGAGCGGCGCCTCACGTCCAAAAGCGGCAACGGGATCGAAGACATAGTCCGGATCCACCGAGGTGTCCGACTCACGGCGGGGGACATCCACCACGAATTCGCCGGCATACAGGTCCCAGGCCTGCTGCCGCCGGCCCTGCAGCCGGGAGCCGCGGCGGACAAAGCTGAACGGCTGGCCGCGGGGCGCTGCCGCCGGCTCGGCGGCGGGCTGTTCGGTGGGCGGAAGCTCGGGGGTGCTGGACAAGTCGGTCATCCCTTCCAGCCTAGCCGCACAGGGCCCGTGGGCAGGGCGGACGGCCGCTACTGGTAGAATTGGTTTACTTGGAACACCATCGTGGCACCGTGCCGCCGGTGTTCCCTGCGTCGATGAACGCATGCAATCTTCTCCCGCAGCTCCGGAGACCGCACCTGAGTGCCGCCCGGAACCTTGCGGTTGACGCTGTCTGGCTTTTCTTCGGCGACCCCCTGGTCCATACCGGTGCCGGGGCCACTGACCGAAAGTACCTTCCAGGAATTATGACTACTTCTACTGCCGTGCGCTCTTTCAAGGACCTCGGCGTCGCCAAGCCGCTCGTTGCCTCGCTGGCCGCCAACGGCATTACCGAACCGTTCCCCATCCAGGTCGAAACCCTGCCGGACACCCTTGCCGGGCGCGACGTCCTCGGCCGGGGCCGCACCGGCTCAGGCAAGACCCTGGCGTTTGCGCTGCCGCTGGTCTCCCGGCTGGCCGAGCAGGAAGCGGCCTACCGCCGCCGGCCTGGCCGGCCGCTCGGCCTGGTGCTGGCCCCCACCCGCGAGCTGGCCACCCAGATCAATGCCACCATCGAACCCCTGGCCGGCGAACTCGGCCTGAACACCACCGTGATCTATGGCGGCGTGTCCCAACAGCGCCAGGAAAAGGCCCTGCGTGCCGGCGTCGACATCGTCGTGGCCTGCCCCGGCCGGCTCGAAGACCTGATGCGGCAAAAGATCCTCACCCTCGAGTCGGTGGAGATCACTGTGCTGGACGAGGCCGACCACATGGCCGACCTGGGTTTCCTCCCGGTGGTCCAGCGGCTGCTGGCCGCGACCCCGGTGCAGGGACAGCGGATGCTCTTTTCGGCCACCTTGGACAATGGCGTGGACAAGCTGGTCAAGCGCTTCCTCGCCAACCCGCTGACCCACTCGGTGGATGATCCGCAGGCGGCAGTCACCACGATGGAACACCATGTGCTCGTTGTGGCGGACCAGACCGTGAAGCGGCAGTTGGTCCAGACCCTGGCCTCCGGGCAGGGCCGCCGGGTGCTCTTCACCCGTACCAAGCACCACGCGCGCAAGCTGGCCAAGACCCTGACCGACGCCGGCATCCCGGCGGTGGATCTGCACGGCAACCTCTCGCAGAACGCCCGCGACCGCAACCTGGCCGAATTCGCGTCCGGCGAGGTCCGGGTCCTGGTGGCCACCGACGTTGCCGCGCGCGGCGTCCACGTGGACGAGGTGGAGCTGGTGGTCCACGTGGATCCGCCTACGGAGCACAAGGCCTACCTGCACCGCTCCGGCCGCACCGCCCGGGCCGGTTCCGAAGGCACCGTGGTGACGGTCGCCGTGCCGGAGCAGAAGCTGGAAGTGGGCAAGATGATGAAGTCCGCCGGTGTCGAAGTGGCCTTCGAGACGGTGTCGCCCGGTTCGGCGCTGGTGGCCCGGCTGGTCGGCGATATCGCGGCCAAGGTGGACCCGCAGCAGCGCAAAGCCGCCGCCGAGGCCAGCCGCCGGGCCGTGAACCACGGACAGGGCAAGTCCACCGGTGCCAACGCCCAGCGCAAGCGGGCCGCCCGCAGCACCGGCCGGCAGCAGGCTCCGCGCGGCGCCTCCGGCCGCACGGAACAGGCTCCGGCCCGGTCCGCCGGTGCCGGGCGTACCGGCCGTCCGGCTGCCGAGGCCGGCCGCCGTCCGGCCACCGGCCAGCGTGCAGCGGGTTCGACCCAGCGTGCCGCCGGACAGGCCCAGCCGCAGGGCGGCCGGAACGAACAGCGGGGGACGGCGGCGCCGTCGTCCTCCCCGCGCCGCGGAAACCGCCGGGCCGGTGCGCCGGCCAGCAACGCTCGCCGCGCCCGCTGACGTCCCGGAACCCGCCCGCGGAGCAGAGCTCCCGGGCGGGTTCGCCATTTCCGGGGCCGGGTCCGGGACACCCCTGATGGCGCGGTGCCGCACGAGGGGCCAGAATGTCGGGTATGAAGACGATCCTGAACGTTATCTGGCTCCTGTTCGGCGGCATCTGGCTGGCGCTGGGCTACTTCCTGGCGGGCGTGGTCTGCTGCCTGCTGATTGTCACCATTCCCTTTGGCATCGCCTCGTTCCGGATCGCCGGCTACGCGCTGTGGCCGTTCGGCCGGACCGTGGTGGACCGCGGCGGCCGCACCTACCTGATGTCCACGCTGGGCAATATCATCTGGCTGCTGGTGGCCGGGATCTGGATCGCCATCGGCCATGTCCTGACGGCCATCGCCCAGGCCATGACGATCATCGGGATTCCGCTGGCCATCGCCAACCTGAAGATGATTCCGATTTCGCTGACCCCGCTGGGCAAGGTGATTGTGCCTTCGGACCAGGCATACTCGGTATACGGCCGCCAGTACGGTCCGCGGCTGGTGCGCTGAGCTCCGGCTATTCGATCTGGAAGCGGCGTATGTCGCCCAGCCCCAGCCGGCGGCGTGCCGTGGGTTCGATGGGGAACCGCCGTCCGGTGATTTCCCCGGGTACAAGCCGCACGAAGTTGTCCTTTTCGCCGCGCTGCCACGGAAAGAGCGGGAGCAGGGCCGAGGCGAGAACGTCTTCGATGCTGGTCATCCGCTCCGCACTGGCCTTGACCACCACGCTCCAGGCCGTGGCGCTGGAGGGATCGAAGCCGTCCACCTCGAACGCGACCGGGGCCCCGGCGAGGGCGGCATCGAGCTTGGTGCCTGGCGCGGTGCGGAACACCACCGTGCCGTGATCCACCACGTAATTGATCGGAAAGAGCTCCGGATGGCCGCCGACAATCACCGCCAGGCGGCCGAATTCGGCATCGCGGCAGATTTCCCAGCACTGGCTGGCGGAAAGGATCTCGATGTTCGGGGCATCGTCGCGCTCGTCCATAGGCCTAGTGTATTGAGCGCCCCCGTGCAAGGGTAGGTGCGGCCGTCCCTGCGGCCGTGCGGGAGAATTTCGGCGTCGCGCCGGTGAAATGTGACTAGGATTGTGCTGGAATAACCCTCATAGCTCACCAGCTATGTAGTCGCCGGGCCAGGTTGACGTCCGCTGCTGTTTTGCAGGTGGCAACTGGCCCTTAATCCAGGAGGCTGTCTCCATGCTGGAACTTTCACCGGACCTATCAGGGGAATGGCGTTTCGACCCGACTCACACGCGCATTGGCTTTTCCACCCGCCACGCGATGGTGACCAAGGTCCGTGGGGCCTTCAACGATATCGAGGGGATCGCCTACGTTGACGTGGAGGAACCCTCGAATTCGAAGGTCAGCGTGAAAATCAAGGTTGCCAGCATCGATACCCGCAATGCCCAGCGCGACGAACACCTGCGCACCAATGATTTCTTCGATGCCCCCAATTTTCCGTACATTACCTTCGAAAGCACCCGGATCGACCAGGTGGGGGACACCAGCTTCATCGTCAACGGCAACCTGACCATCCGCGGCGTCACCCAGGAAGTGGGCATGCCCCTCGAGTTTATGGGCGTGGAGCGGGATCCGTCCGGCCAGCTGCGCGCCGGCTTCGAAGGAACCCGCCGGATCGACCGCCAGCAGTTCGGCGTCAAATGGAACACGGCGCTGGACTCGGGCGGGCTGCTCGTCTCGGACAAGATCACCCTCGAGTTCGAGGTCTCGGCCATCAAGGTCGAAAAGAGCTAGCCGCAGGGGCCGGCTAGAGTTGTCGGCCCCAGTTGAGCACGTAGCCGTCCTCATAGCCGGCTGCTTCCTCCGCGCCCTGCTGCGGGTCGAGGACGAATCCCAGCCCCAGGACCAGGCGGACCGCCGCCCGGTCCTGCGGGTGCACCCGGGCCAGGATCGGCGGCAATTCGAAGAATTCATTTGCCTGGCCGACGACGGCGGCCGCGGCTTCGCGGCCGAGGCCCCGGCCGCGGGCCCGGTGCTCGAGCAGGCAATGAAGCTGCAGTACCGGTCTGCCGTCCCGCAGGATCCGGCCGACCCCCGCGAAGCCGATGACCCGGTCGCGGCCGCGCAGGCGCACGGTGTAACGGCCTGCGTCGTGCTGCTCCCAGTGCCGGTCCCAGCGCTGGAAAATCCCCTCGGCTTCCTCCCGCCAGGTCAGCGCCTCCGCGGATCCGGCCGGTGTGCTGCGCCGGTCGGCGAGGATCCTGAGCATGTCGTCCAGGTCCTCCGGCACGGGCCGCCGCAGGGCCAGCCGCTTAGTGTGCAGCACCGGGTCCATGCCGCGGCCGGGGTGCCGGAATCGGGGATGCCATGCCCCCAGCCTAGCGTTCGCCGCTAGTGCCGAGGGTCCCGGCCCGAGCCTGCCGAGGGGGAGGAGGCGGCTTGTCGCTGGCGTTCGCCGGTGGCGCTTTCCGCCGGCTGCCGGCGGTGCCACGATGGGATAGGAGCACCGCGATGCAGTTCGGGAACAGCTTTACTTCCAAACCTGAGCCAATTACACTCAAGTTAATTGCTTTCAAATTTGTTAGGCACCTGCCTGAAGGGAGCTCGCTTTGGACGCCAAATTCACCACCAAGAGCCAGGAGGCGCTGTCCGCCGCGGCCATGAACGCCTCGACGGCAGGCAATCCGCAGATCGAGCCCGCACACCTGCTCAAGGCCCTGATGGACCAGCGCGACGGCGTGGCGGTAGCCCTGCTGAAGGCCGCCGGAGCGGCCCCCGATGCCGTGAGCGTGCAGGCCAGTTCGGCCATCAAGGCGCTGCCGTCGTCGTCGGGCTCTTCGGTGGCGCAGGCTCAGTCTTCCCGCGCCTTCCTCAAGGTGATCTCCGTCGCCCAGGCGGAAGCGGAAAAGCTGGGGGATTCCTTCGTGTCCACCGAACACCTGCTGCTGGGACTGTCTGCGGACAGCGGCCCGGTGGGTGGCATCCTGCGGGACGCCGGCGCTTCGCATGAAGCGCTGCTGGCGGCCCTGCCCGGGGTGCGGGGGGACCGCAAGGTGAGCAATGCGGACCCGGAGAACACCTTCCAGGCGTTGGAGAAATTCGGCACCGACCTGACCGAAATCGCGCGCTCGGGCAAGCTGGACCCGGTGATTGGCCGTGATGCCGAAATCCGCCGGGTGATCCAGGTGCTGTCCCGCCGGACCAAGAACAACCCGGTGCTGATCGGCGAGCCGGGCGTCGGCAAGACCGCCGTTGTCGAAGGACTGGCCCAGCGCATCGTGGCCGGGGATGTGCCCGAATCCCTGCGCGGCAAGACCCTGATCAGCCTGGACCTGGGTTCCATGGTGGCCGGTGCCAAGTACCGCGGCGAGTTCGAGGAACGGCTCAAGGCGGTCCTCGAGGAGATCAAGAATTCCGACGGCCAGATCGTCACCTTCATTGACGAACTGCACACCGTGGTCGGAGCCGGGGCCGCGGAGGGTTCCATGGACGCGGGCAACATGCTCAAGCCCATGCTGGCCCGCGGCGAGCTGCGCATGATCGGTGCCACCACGCTGGACGAATACCGCGAGAACATCGAGAAGGACCCCGCGCTGGAGCGCCGTTTCCAGCAGGTCTTCGTAGGCGAGCCGAGCGTGGAGGACACGATCGGCATCCTGCGCGGCCTAAAGGAGCGCTACGAGGCCCATCACAAGGTCTCCATTGCCGACTCGGCGCTGGTGGCCGCGGCGACGCTGTCCAACCGGTACATCACCGGACGCCAGCTGCCGGACAAGGCCATCGACCTGGTGGACGAGGCCGCCTCCCGGCTGCGGATGGAGATCGACTCCGCGCCGGAGGAAATCGACCAGCTGCGCCGTTCCGTGGACCGGCTCACGATGGAGGAAATGGCGCTCAAGGGCGAGGCCGACGAGGCGTCGCGCGAGCGGCTGGAGGCACTGCGGGCGGACATGGCGGACAAGAAGGAACAGCTGGCGGCGCTGAACGCCCGCTGGGAGGCCGAGAAGGCCGGGCTGAACCGTGTGGGCGAGCTACGGGCCAAGCTGGACGAGCTGCGCAGCCTGGCGGACAAGGCCCAGCGCGATGGCGACCTGGCCGAGGCCTCCCGGATCCTGTACGGGGAAATTCCGAGCCTGCAGCACGAACTGGATGAGGCCCAGGCCGCCGAATCGCAGGATGGCAAGAAGGACCTGATGGTGGCGGAGGATGTGACCGCCGACGACATCGCCGAGGTCGTCTCGGCCTGGACCGGCATTCCGGCCGGGCGCATGCTGCAGGGCGAGTCGCAGAAGCTGCTGCACATGGAGCAGGCCATCGGGTCCCGGCTGATCGGCCAGCAGAAGGCCGTGGCTGCCGTCTCGGACGCGGTCCGCCGTGCCCGCGCGGGGATCAGCGATCCGAACCGGCCCACCGGCTCGTTCCTTTTCCTGGGTCCGACCGGCGTGGGCAAGACGGAGCTGGCGAAGGCGCTGGCGGACTTCCTGTTCGACGACGAACGCTCGATGGTGCGCATCGACATGAGCGAGTATTCCGAGAAGCACTCGGTCTCCCGCCTGGTCGGCGCCCCTCCGGGCTACGTCGGCTACGAGGAAGGCGGCCAGCTGACCGAGGCGGTCCGCCGCCGGCCCTATTCGGTGATCCTGCTGGACGAGGTCGAGAAGGCCCATCCCGAGGTCTTCGACATCCTGCTGCAGGTGCTCGACGATGGGCGGCTCACGGACGGCCAGGGGCGCACGGTGGACTTCCGCAACGTGATCCTGGTGCTCACCTCCAACCTGGGCAGCCAGTACCTGGTCGACCAGACGCTGACCGACCAGCAGAAGCGGGATGCGGTGATGGCAGTGGTGAACTCCAGTTTCAAGCCCGAGTTCCTCAACCGGCTGGACGAGGTCATCATGTTCGACCCGCTGAGCCTGGAGGACCTGACCCGGATCGTGGACCTGCAGGTACAGGCCCTGGCCGCCCGGCTGGGGGAGCGCCGGCTGACCCTGGAGGTCACGGATGCGACGCGGGAATGGCTGGCCCTGACTGGCTTCGATCCGGCGTACGGCGCCCGCCCGCTGCGGCGGCTGGTGCAGCGCGAGATCGGGGACCGGCTGGCGCGCGGCCTGCTGTCCGGGGAGATTTCCGACGGCGACACGGTGCTGGTGGACCGCGAGAGCGGCACGCTGGAGGAGCCGGCCGAAGGGCTGGTGGTCCGGGCCAAGTAGCCGCACGTGCCGGCTGGCCGCCGGCGGGGCCTGCGGGGCCTCAGCCGCCGATCAGCGATTCCTTGAGCTTGTTGCCGCCGTCGACGATGACAAAGCAGTCGATCCGACGGTCGCCTTCCTGCCAGGTGCCCTCCGAAGGCATCCCGTAGGAAGTGCGCAGCGAGGGGTACTTGCCGGCCTGCTTGTTCAGCTTGATCGCGGTGCACACCTGCTCCGCCTTCGCGTTCAGGGCATCCTTGCCCGGGAAGGGATCCGAGGGCTGGTAGGAGAAGGTTCCGATGTTTTGGGCGGCGTGCGGGGTGCTGCAGGTGACCACCGTGGCGTTGAGGGTCACGGCCTGGAAGTCGGTAAAGCAGTCCCCGGCCTTGAAATCGAGCGGCGAGACGTCTTTGGCAATGACCCCACCCGGCCCGGTGCCGGCGCTCTCCGACGCCGAGGCATCCGCGGACCGGGCCGCGGACGGGTCCTGGCGCAGGCTGAGGAAGATGCCGGCAGTAACGGCCAGGGCAGCCAGCACGGGGATGCCGATGGCCAGCCACCGCTTCCAGCCGGCAGGTCCGGCAGGCCTGGCCCGCTGTGCGGCCAGTTTGCTGGTGGCCGGCGCCGGCCGGGTGTACCAGTCCGGTTCGGCCGGGCCGCCGTCGGCCGGCGGAGGCGGTGGGGTCCACTGCGACGGCGGCGTGGGCCCGCCCGGCGCCGCGGCCGGCAGCCGGTCCGTGCCCGGCGCGGCGTCCTGGTCCGGTGCTTCCGGACCGTGCCCAGCCCCGGACCCGCCCCCGGGCGCGCTGCCTCCGCCGGCTGGTCTGGACTGTTCGCTCATGGGGCAACTACCTTCCTGGCACGGTGCTCCGGGTGCCACCCGGATTCGAAGTTCTCCTCGACTTTAGCCAACGATCGGCCGCCGCCGCAGGTTTTCGCGTCCGGTCGTTTCCATACGGGTGCCGGCGGTCCGGCCAAAGTCCGGCGGCGGGGTGCGGCGGGGAACACAGTGCGGCGCGTGTTGGTTGGAAACCATGTACCCTATAGGTACGACAGAACTGATCAATATTCCGGGGCCTCGTGCGTTCACGCGTGCGACCACCTCCGGATCGACGTACAAAAGGGGGTCACGCCATGGGGCGCGGCCGTCAGAAGGCAAAAGCGACTAGGCAGGCCCGGGACATGAAGTATTTCAGCCCGGCTACCGACTATTCCGCACTCCAGCGCGAACTCGGCGCTGCGAAGAGCCATGCTTCGAGCCAGTATTCCGAGGATCCGTACGAGGCGGACTACTCGGAATACGAGGACAAGTACGCGGATCAATATCACGATGACGACGACGAGGACACCCGCCGGATCGGTTAGCCGACTGTGCTGGGGCCCGCCTCAGCCACCGTCATCATCTGAGCCCCTACCGCCCGCGGCGCGCCCACCAGGACGCGCCGCCGGCGGCGTTTAACGGGGTCCGCTGCCTGCCCTTGCCTGATATGTAAGTGATGACTAACATATTGACGGTGATGGACCCGATGGAGGCCGCCGCAGAGCCGAACAGGAGGAAGCTCCTGCAGCTGCTGGCCGCAGGGGAGCAGACGGTACAACAGCTGGCCGCCGGATTCGAGGTCAGCAGACCGGCGGTCTCGCAGCATCTTGCCGTCCTCCAGGCAGCAGGGCTGGTCTCCGCCCGCCGCGAGGGCCGGTTCCGCTATTACCAAGTGGAACCGGCCGGAATTGCCGAACTTCGCAGGATCATCGACACCTTCTGGACCAGCGAACTGGATTTGCTGGTCGCCGATGCGCGAACCTCGGCACACCAAACAGCCGGGCATCAAACCATCCGCGGCGCCGGGAACGCCGGCGGCGCGGATGCCGGGACGGAAGAAGAACTGCCATGAACGTGGAAAAAACAGTGATCGTGCCGCTGGACCCCGAGCAGACCTTCGCCCTGATTACCGAGCCGGAGCGGCTGCGGCGGTGGAACATCATTGCCGGACGGATCGCCGTCGAGGTCGGGGGAGAGTCGCGGATGACCGTGGCACCGGGCTATCACGCGGTAGGCCGGCTGCTTGAGCTCGAGCCCGGGCACCGGATTTCCTGGACCCAGAGCTGGGAAGGCCGGGACGAGGTGCCCGAAGAGTCGGCCACGGTGACGATCACGCTCGAGCCCGTCGAGGGCGGCACACGGCTGACCCTGGTGCATGCCGGACTGGACGCGGAACAAGCCGCCGGGCACGCCGAGGGCTGGGACTGGTACCTGCAGCGGCTGCTCGCGGTGGCCTCGGGCAAGGATCCCGGGCCGGACGACTGGGGCGGGCTGCTGCAGGAAGCGGATGCCGCGGCGCTGGCGGACGCCTCGCTGGCGGTGCTGCTGCGGGTGCTGCGCGACCTGCCCCAGGAGGCTCTGGCGCGGCGGACACCGTGCCGGGAGTTCGACGTGGCGGCACTGCTGGACCACCTGGCCGGGTCGCTGCAGGCTGCCGGCGGCGAACTGGGCATCACCACCGGCGCCGGGACCGCGGGCCCGGCCGAAGACCGGATGGCGCGCCTGGCCCAGCCGGTGCTCGAAGCGTTCACCCGGCGGCTGCGGGAGGGCACGCTTGCGCCGGAACAGGAGAGATTCCTCGCCGGCATGATCAACAATGAACTGCTGGTCCACGCCTGGGACTTCGCCCAGGCCACCGGCCGGCCGCTGGACGCCCCGCCGGAGCTGGCCGAACGGGTCCTGGAACTCGGCGAGCTGACGCCGCAACTGCGGGCGATGGCAGGCTTCGATGACGCCGTCCCGGTGCCGCCGGATGCGCCGGCGCTGGATCGCCTGGTGGCCCATACCGGGCGGCAGCCGCACGGGTAGGCGCAGCATGCCGGCCGCGGCCGGCTACGGGCGCACGGCTGTCCAGACGGCCAGCACCGTGCGGATCCTGCTGTCCCCGCCCGGCCTCATGTCCACCAGTGCCGCCTGCCGCACGTGGACGGTGTCGCCTGGATGCAGCCGGGTATCCATGTGTGTGACATGCGGGCGGAAACGGGTGCGGTTGTGCTGC
This sequence comes from Arthrobacter hankyongi, assembly GCF_022012395.1. Lineage (GTDB taxonomy): Bacteria > Actinomycetota > Actinomycetes > Actinomycetales > Micrococcaceae > Crystallibacter > Crystallibacter hankyongi. Next base: position 110,986 of record NZ_JAKLTQ010000014.1, on the reverse strand, counting down.
GGGCTGAGCACGTGGACTTCCGGGCCGAGGGTATCGAGCAGCCCGTCATGAAGCGCCTGCAGCCGGGCATCAGGCTGGACCAGCGAGACCCGGACCGTGCCGCCGCGGCCGAATCCTGCGTCCTCGCCGATCTTCACCGCGAATCCCAGATGGTCGGCGAGCGGGCCGCCGATCCTGCTGCCGACGGTTCCGGCACTTTCCTTCGTATCGAACCGGGCCAGGGTGATGTGCAGCGGCCAGGCGGTGCGCGGGAAGGTGAAGCCGGCCTCCACCGGCTGCACGAAGACTACGGCGACGTAGGCACCCATGGCACCAGTGTGCCACGCCCCTCACCACAAACGACTGGACCGATAACGACCTTTCCGGCGTTGAAAAGGTCGATATCGGTCCAGTCGATCAGGGAAGGCGGGGGTCAGGCGTAGCTGTTGACCAGGTGCACCGCGCCGCCGTCGACGCCCTTGGCACCTTGGACGAAGTCCGGACCGCTCAGGGCGGCATCCACGGCGCCCACGCGGCCCATGATCCAAGACGGCAGGCCGCGGTCGTTCAGGCGCGCCAGGGCAGCGTCGGCCGAGCCGGCGTCGACGATGGCGACCATGCCCACGCCCAGGTTCAGCGTGCGCTCCAGGTCCGGCTGCGGGACGCTGCCCAGCTCGGCGATCAGCTTGAAGACCGGCGGTAGCTCCCAGGTGGAGCGGTCCACCGTGGCCATCAGACCCTTGGGCAGCACCCGGGCCAGGTTGGCGGCCAGTCCGCCGCCAGTGACATGGCTGAAGCCGTGCACGCCGGCGCCGCCGGACACGGGCAGTAAGCGGGCCAAATCCAGGCAGTCCGCGGCGTAGACGCGGGTGGGCTCGAGCAGTTCCTCGCCCAGGGTACGCCCGAGTTCGGAAACCTGCCGGTCCAACGCCCAGCCGGCGTGGTTGATGACCCGCCGGACCAGTGAATAGCCGTTGGAGTGGATGCCCGAGGACGCCATGCCAATCACGACGTCGCCGTCCCTGACCCGGTCCGGGCCCAGCAGCGAGTCCGCCTCCACTACGCCGGTGGCCGCGCCGGCGACGTCGTACTCGTGCTCGCCCAGCAGGCCCGGGTGCTCGGCGGTCTCGCCGCCGACCAGCGCGGTGCCGGCCACCTCGCAGGCGGCCGCGATGCCGCGCACAATGTCGGCGATCCGTTCCGGGACCACCTTGCCGCAGGCGATGTAGTCGGTCATGAACAGCGGCTCGGCGCCGACCACGACGATGTCGTCCACCACCATGCCGACCAGGTCGAAACCGATGGTGTCATGGACGTCCATGGCCTGGGCGATGGCCACCTTGGTGCCCACCCCGTCGGTGGACGTCGCCAGCAGCGGCTTGCGGTAGGACAGCAGCGCGGAAACGTCGTAGAGCCCGGCGAAACCGCCGACGCCGCCCAGTACGTTCGCGTTGTGCGTCGCCTTGACCGCATCCTTCATCAGTTCGACGGCACGGTCGCCGGCTTCGACGTCGACGCCGGCGCTGGCGTAGGTGATCGGGCTGGCGTCCTGCGGGCGGGAGGTCATACTCGTTCTTTCTTGTCGTCGTCGGTCAGCACGTTCTCCAGGTCCGCGTCCGGTCCGGGATCGCAGGAGCCGTGTTCGGGGGTGCCGGCCGGGCGTTCCAGTAGGTTCTTACCCAGCCGGTCAGCTTCCGGCAGTTCGATCGGGTAGTTCCCGGTGAAGCACGCGGTGCACAGGCGCTCGCGCGGCTGCTCGGTGGCTTCAATCATCCCGTCCTCGGAGATGTAGCCCAGCGAGTCCGCCCCGAGCGAGGCACGCACATCGTCGACGCCGATACCGTTGGCGATCAGTTCGGCGCGGGTGGCGAAGTCGATGCCGTAGAAGCACGGCCACTTGATCGGCGGCGAGGAGATACGCACATGGACCTCGGCCGCCCCGGCCTCCCGCAGCATCCGCACGAGCGCGCGCTGGGTGTTGCCGCGGACGATCGAGTCGTCGATCACCACGAGCCGCTTGCCCTGGACCACATCCCTCAGCGGATTCAGCTTCAGCCGGATGCCCAGCTGTCGGATGGTCTGGCTGGGCTGGATGAAGGTCCGGCCCACGTAGGCGTTCTTGACCAGGCCCTGGCCGTAAGGGATGCCCGAGGCCTCGGCGTAGCCGATCGCGGCGGGGGTGCCGGACTCGGGGGTGGGAATGACCAGGTCCGCCTCGACCGGATGCTCCTGGGCCAGCCGGCGTCCCATTTCCACGCGCGCGGCGTGGATGCTGCGGCCGTTGATGGCAGTGTCCGGGCGGGCCAGGTAGACGTATTCGAAGACACAGCCGGCCGGCCGCTTCTCGGCGAAACGCTGCGAGCGCAGGCCGTTCTCGTCGATGGCGATGAACTCGCCCGGCTCGATCTCGCGGACAAAGGAAGCGCCCACGATGTCCAGGGCAGCGGTCTCCGAGGCGACCACCCAGCCGCGTTCCAGCCGGCCCAGCACCAGCGGGCGCACGCCGGCGTCGTCGCGCGCCGCGTACAGCGTGCCTTCGTCCATGAACGTGAAGCAGAAGGCACCGCGCAGCTTCGGCAGCAGCTCCATGGCCCGCTCTTCCAGCGTCTGCCCGGGCTCGCCCGCCAGCAGTGCCGTCACCAGGGCGGTGTCCGTGGTGTTGCCCTGGGCCAGTTCGCCACGGTCGGGCTTGCCGAAGATCTCCAGGACCTTTTCGTACAGCTCCGCCGAATTGGTCAGGTTGCCGTTGTGGGCCAGTGCCACAGTGCCGCTGGCGGTGGCGCCGAGCGTGGGCTGGGCATTGGCCCAGGTGGAGCCGCCGGTGGTCGAGTACCGGCAATGCCCGACGGCGATGTGCCCGGTGAGGGTGTTCAGCGTCGTTTCGTCGAAGACCTGGGAGACCAGGCCCATGTCCTTGTAGACATTGATCCGCTTGCCATCGCTGGTGGCGATGCCGGCGGACTCCTGCCCGCGGTGCTGCAGGGCATAGAGTCCGTAATAGGTCAGTTTTGCTACTTCCTCGCCGGGGGCCCAGACACCGAACACGCCGCAGGCGTCCTGGGGTCCTTTTTCGCCGGGGAGAAGATCATGGGAGAGTTTTCCGTCGCCGCGTACCACCCCAGTATTGTCTCATGCCGCCGGCGGGCCTCGGCAACGCGTCGGAGCCGCCGGTCCGCACCAAACTCCCCCTTCGCAACTTGGGCGGGATAGTTGCTGTTTTGGAGCCCGATAACAGCATCTATCCCGCCCAAGTCGGGGGAAGGGGAGGGTGTGACGGGTTATTTCGTGCCGTGGATGGGGTTGCCGAGTTCGTGGATCGGCGTCCGGTAGGTCTCCCTTGCCCACAGTGCGCCGATGACAGCGATCACGGATGACCCGGCGACGATCCAGGCGGCAGGGCCCCAGTTGGCATGGTCGGCACCGACCAAGGCGGTGCCCAGCAACGGGGTAAAGCCGGCGCAGAGGATGCCGACCTGCAGACCGATGGCCATGCCGGAGTAGCGCACGCGCACGTTGAACAATTCCGCGAACCAGGCCGGGTAGATGGCATTGGACATCGAGTAGGTGCCGGCGGTGATCATGGTGCTGACCACGAAGATCAGGGCGATCTGCTGGGTGGAGATCGCCCAGAAGTATACGAAGATCAGCATTCCGGAGCCCAGCACGCCCAGGATGAAGATCCGGCGCCGGCCAAACTTGTCCGAGAACAGCGCCATGAGCGGCTGGGAGCCGATGGCGATCACGTTGCCCAGTACGCTCACCAGCAGCATGGTCTGGGCCGGGATGCCGACGGAGACGGCGAAGGCCAGGCCGAACGCCTGCATGAACGTGTTGGTGACGGTCTCAAAGGACATCAGCGCCACCTGGCAGAACTGGGCTGGATGGGTGCGGAACATCTGGGCGAACGGCAGTTTCACCAGGTCGCGGTGCTGGGCCTTCTCCTCGAAGACCTCGGGCTCCTCGAGCGTCCGGCGGACAAGGTAGGCCACGAGCAGTACCGCCAGCGATGACCAGAATGGAATGCGCCAGCCCCAGGCCAGGCGGTCGGCGTCGTCCATCGCGGCTACCGGCAGGAAGACCAGGGAGGCCAGCACGATGCCGGCGGAAATGCCGCTCATCGCGAACGAGGGGAAGAAGCCCCGGCGGCCCACCGGGGACTCCTCCATGGTCAGGGCCGACGCCCCGGCAGTCTCCGCCCCGGCGGACAGCCCCTGCATCAGGCGCAGCGCGACCAGCAGGACGGGGGCGAGGTAACCGACAGTCTGGAAGTCGGGCAGCAGGCCAATGAGGAACGTCGACCCACCCATTAGCACCAAGGTCAGCACGAGGGTGTTCTTGCGCCCGATCCGGTCGCCCAGGTGACCGAAGACGACGGCGCCGAACGGCCTGGCCACATAGGCGACACCGAAGGTGGCGAACGAGGCAATGAGGGCGGCGGTGGGATTGCCTGCCGGGAAAAAGATGGTGGAGAAGACCAGCGACGCAGCGGTGGCGTACACGAAGAAGTCGTAGTACTCCAGCATGCCGCCCAGGAACGCGGCGAGGGCTGCCTTCTTGGCGCGCCGTGTCCGGTGGGCCTGTTCCACGGAGCTGCCGGTTCCGCGCGGGATGGTTTTCATAGGGGAAGTCCTTCTCAGTTTGGGCCGAATCACGGGATTCGAAGGCTGTTATGTGCGAATTGCGCACATTTGTTCGGATACCGCCTGAGAAAATGGTAGGCCATGTGGCCTGCGTCACCAAGGGGTGGACTGAATTAATTTGGTCGGTGGGACTGCAGCGGCTGAAGGCGCCGTGAACCTGGCAGCCCCTCCACTGCAACTTGGGCGGGATAGTTGCTGTTATCAGCCCTGATAACAGCAACTATCCCGCCCAAGTTGGGTAGGGGTAGGGGTAGGGGGGTAGGAATGGGGAAGGGGGGAGGCCCGGTCAGTGGTCCAGGCGCCTGACCCGCAGCACACTGTCGGTGAGGACGGCGGACTGACCATCCGGGCCGGTGACCTCGCGGGCAGGGGACTCGGCCGTCTCCACCTGCCAGTGCCCGGCGGCCAGACCGAGCTGGTCGGCCACTTCCGCCGGCCGGGGCAGCGGCACCTCGGGTGCCGGATGCCGGGACCAGGGCGGGAATGCTTCATGGCCGACCACGAGCAGGGTGCCTCCGGGAGCGACCGCGCCTGCGGCGGTGCGCAGGACCTCTTCGCGCGGAAAATCCACCGGCGAGTGCAGGAACTGCGCGGACACCAGGTCATAGGCTGCCGTGGGAGTCCACGCGGCCAGGTCGTGCTGCTGCCAGTCGATCCGGCCGGCGAGGCCGAGAGCGGCTGCATGCGCGGCCGCCCGGCCAAGGGCTACGGCGGAAATGTCGATCGCGGTAACCGACCAACCGTGCTGCGCCAGCCAGATGGCGTCGGCCCCTTCGCCGCAGCCGAGATCCAGCGCGGACCGCGGCGCCAGTGAAGCAGCTTCGCGGACCAGGAATTTGTTGGGCTCCCCGCTCCAGACCTGGCTGCGCTCACGGTAGAAGGAGTCCCAGAAATCCTCGGGGTTATCCACCGGGCCGCCGCTCCGGCGGGTCCTGGGCATCGGTACCGTCCGGTCCGCCCGCGGTTCCACCGGCCGTGCCGGTCCCGTTGGCCGCACCGGACTCCGCCGCGTTGGTCTCTGCTGCTGGATCAATCTCTTCGGCGTAGAGGTGTTCCGCGTGTTTGAGGCCCACCCGGTCCAAAACCAGCGCCACCACCGCGCCGACCAGCAGGCCGGCCAGACCGAACAGGACACCGAAGAACCCGAAGACCGCACCGCGGGTGAATTCGGCGCTTTCGGGACCGGCCAGTGCCACCACCGCCGCCACCACCACGCCCAGCACGGTGCCAGCCACCATGAAGGGGACGAACTTCGGGGCGCGGCGGACGATGAGCTCGCGGCGCCCGCGGGCTGCGGGTGCGGCCCCCTCGGGCGTGGGCGATGGTTCGGAATTCATGCCTTCAACCCTACCGGCTGGCGGGAGCCTGCCTGGTGCCAAAGAGCGGCAGCCACTCGGCGAGTTCGGCCCGCAGCCCCGAGGCCGCCACCCGGCCGGCCGCCACGGCCGCCGCCCAGCCGGTGCCGCCGGTAGCGAGCTCGAGCCAGGTGGCGGCGTCGCACTCCACCACATTCGGCGGCGTGCCGCGCGTATGCCGGGGCCCCTCGATGCACTGCGCCACCCCGAACGGGGGCACCCTGACCTCTACGCTGTTGCCCGGTGCCCGTTCGGCCAATTCCTCAAGGCTGTAGCGCACCGCCGCGGCCACCACTTTCCGGTCCGTGCTGCCGGAGCGCCACGCGTCCAGCGCGGCCTGGCCGTCTGCGGCCGGGATCCTCCGCCGGGTAGCCACGGCTAATCCAGCAGCGCCATCACGGGCGGGGCCAGGCGCAGCCGGCCCACCGGCTGGCCGCGGCCGAGCACCGGCTTGACCACGCGGTCCAGCACCGGCCCGACCTCCACCGCACCGACCGCCCCGGCGGCGGCCAGCAGCGTCAGCGCGATCAGCGAGGCCGCCCGCAGGCTGCCGTCCAGGATCTTCACGGCCACCGAGACCCCCGTCGGGGTGCCCATCACCATCACACCCTCGGCGCCGAGCTTGGCCAGGATCTGCAGTTCCTCCATCACCACGGTGTTTTCCGCGCCGTGGCCCTGGACCGCCCACGAATAGTCGACCATGGCGGTCGCGATCGTGGCGGCGCGGGCATCGGCGTTCCGGTCCGAGGGTGCCTTGGCGAGTTTGCCGACGGCGCGTGCCAGCCCGTGCAGCGAGACCGCCGGCACGGGGGCCCCGCAGCCGTCCACGGCGATGTGGCCGATCCTCTCTTCCGTATACTCCTCGACCGTTTCCATCACCAGCCGCTGCATCGGGTGGTTCGGCTCCAGGTACGTGGGCACATCCCAATGGTTCTCCGTGCAAGCCCAGAGGAACGCGGCGTGCTTACCGGAACAGTTGAAGGCCAGGCGTTGCCGGCCGCGGTCGGCACGGATCAGCCAGGTCCGGGCCTCCTCGTCCGCCGGCCACGCCGGCGGGCATTGCAGCTGCGCCGAGGTCAGGCCGGCGGCCCGGAGCATGCCGGCTGCCACCTCCATGTGCTCCCGGGAGCCGACGTGGCTGCCGCAGGCCAGGGCCACCTGCGCGCCGCGCAGCGGCACGCCCGAACGCATGGAGGCCAGGGCCTGGAGCGGCTTGAGCGTGGAGCGGGGGAAGATCGGCGCGGCGATGTCGCCCAGTTCGGTGACCACCGACCCGTCGGCGGCCATTACGACGGCGGAGCCCAAGTGGCGGGACTCGATGAAGCCGTTGCGCTCGACCACCGCCAGCTCGGCAGCGTCCGAGGCCCTGAAAGTCTCAAGCATAGGTTCAGTCTAGGGGCCGGGAATCAACTTCTGGCGCGGCGCGCGGAGCCAGTAGGCTTAGACCTTGTGAAGGTTCTTGTGATTGGCCCCGGAGGCCGCGAACACGCCATTGTCCGAGCCTTGCTGGCTGATCCGTATGTCTCCGAAGTCCACGCGGCACCGGGCAACGCGGGCATTGCCGACATGGTCCCCACCCACAGCATCGACGCCAACGACCCCGAAGCGGTCACCGCGCTGGCCCGCAAGCTCGAGGCGGACCTGGTCGTGGTGGGCCCGGAAGCCCCGCTGGCTGCCGGTGTTGCGGATCCGCTGCGTGCCGCCGGCATCCCGGTGTTCGGTCCGAGCAAGGCAGCCGCGAGGCTGGAGGGCTCCAAGGCCTTCGCCAAGCAGGTCATGGCCGCCGCCAACGTCCCCACCGCAATGGCCCATGTCGCCGCCAACGCGGCCGAAGCCGCCGAGGCACTGGACCGGTTCGGCGCCCCCTACGTGGTCAAGGATGACGGGCTGGCTGCCGGCAAGGGCGTGGTGGTCACCGAGGACCGCGCGGCGGCGCTGGCGCACGCACAGTCCTGCTTCGATGCCGGCGGCGAGGTGGTCATCGAGGAGTACCTAGACGGGCCCGAGGTTTCCCTCTTCGTCATTTCCGACGGCAGGCACGCGGTGCCGCTGGTGCCGGCGCAGGACTTCAAGCGCATTTACGACGGCGACCAAGGTCCCAATACCGGCGGCATGGGGGCCTACTCCCCGCTGGAGTGGCTGCCGGCCGGCTTCGTGGACGAGGTGATGGAGCGCGTAGCGCTGCCGACCATCCGCGAGATGGAACACCGCGGCACGCCGTTTGTCGGGGTACTGTACTGCGGCCTGGCGGTCACCAGCCGCGGCCTGCGGGTGATCGAGTTCAATGCCCGCTTCGGCGACCCGGAGACCCAGGTGGTGCTGGCCCGGCTGAAGACCCCGCTGGGCGGCCTGCTGCTGGCCGCGGCCAAGGGCGAACTCGACGGCACCGAGCAGCTGCACTGGAGCCGCGAGGCCGCCGTCGCCGTCGTTGTTGCCGCCAAAAACTATCCGGACACACCGCGGACCGGGGACCGGATCCGCGGCCTGAAGAAGGCCGCCGCGCTGCCGGATGTGCACGTGATCCATGCCGGCACACGCCTTCAGGACGGCAAGGCGGTCAGCGCCGGCGGCCGGGTCCTGGCCGTCGTCGCCCTCGGCGAGGACCTCGTGGAGGCGCGCGAACGCGCCTATGCCGGTGCCGCGCTGATCGATCTGGACGGGGCCCAGTACCGCACCGACATCGCGCTCAAGGCATCCGAAGGAAAGATCAGCATACCGGCCCGGCGCGGCGAGGCTCCGGCCTCGGCAGGCAAGGAGTAGGGCCATGTCCTTCGCACCATCGCACCCGGAACTGCCGGGCTGGACCCACGTCTACTCCGGCAAGGTCAGGGACCTCTACGTACCGGCCGAAACGGCCCGGGTGGCCACCGACAGCGACGACATCGCCGCCGAGGGCTTGCTGGACCAGCGCAACGACACAGTGCTGGTGGTCGCCAGCGACAGGATCAGCGCCTATGACCATGTGCTCAGCACCGAAATCCCGGACAAGGGCAAGATCCTGACCCAGCTGAGCCTGTGGTGGTTCGAGCAGTTGGCCGCGGGCCCGGACCCCGTGGCCAACCACGTGGTCTCCACCGATGTTCCTCAGGCGGTGGCGGGCCGGGCCATGATCTGCCGGCGGCTGGACATGTACCCGGTCGAATGCATTGCCCGCGGCTACCTGACCGGCTCCGGCCTGGCGGAATACCGGCAGTCGCGCACCGTGTGCGGGCTGCCTCTGCCCGAGGGGCTGGTGGACGGTTCGCGGCTGGAGCCGGCGATCTTCACCCCCTCGGCCAAGGCCGAGGTCGGCGAACACGACGAGAACATCACGTTCGACGCCGTCGTGGACACCGTCGGCGCCGGAACGGCGGCACGGCTGCGGGAGCTGACCTTGCAGATCTATACCCGTGCCGAGGAGATCGCCCGGGCCCGCGGCATCATCCTGGCCGACACCAAGGTGGAATTCGGCACCAACCCGGCCACCGGCACGATCATCCTGGGCGACGAAGTGCTGACCCCGGACTCCTCGCGCTTCTGGGACGCCGAAACCTACCGGCCGGGGCAAGCGCAGGCCTCCTTCGACAAACAGTTCGTGCGGGACTGGCTGACCTCGGCCGAGTCGGGCTGGGACAAGGCCTCGGATACACCGCCGCCGGCGCTGCCGCTTGAGATCGTGGAGAAGACGCGGGCCCGCTACGTCGAAGCGTACGAGCGGCTGACCGGCCGGAAGTTCGCATAGCGGGTGGGTTCCGGGGGCCGCGCTCCCGGGACGCCGGCCGCTAAATGGGGCCGAGGCCGGCGGCCTGCTCGGCTGCGGCCAGGCAGCGCTCGAAATCAGCTACCGCACGCGAGTACGCTGCCAGATCGGCCGCCCCGGCGCCGCGCTTCGCGTAACCGCCGCGCTTTGCGTGTCCGCCGTGCCGGCCGGATGCGGCGCGGCGGAGGGCGGCTGCCTGCCGCATGGACCGGATCATCGCCGCCGTTTCCGCGCGCCGGACATCGGCCATGGCACCGGCTTCCGGATAGCTGGCGGGATCGAGTTCGTAGCGCGCCCACCGCGCCAGCGCGGCGTCATGCCGCGCCATCAGTTCCCGCCAAGCCCGGTGCCGCCCGGCGGGACTGGACTGCGACCAGCTGCGCTGGACGTACAGCCCGGCCGGGAGGACACAGGAGAGCGTCAGCAGGATCAACGCCGGCGCCGCCGCCGGATAGGCCACGGCGGCGATCAGGACCACGGCCGCCGCACAGCAGGCGCCCGCGAAGCCGTACCAGAACAGTGCGTCAAGCCGCTCCTCCCGGCGCAGGGCAACGCCGATGGCCCAAGCCGCCAGCGCGATAATGCCCGCGGCCAAGGCAGCGGACAGCCCCAACAGTCCGTAGTCAGCCAGACTCATGGCGGCCTCCTGACAGCCCCGTAGACTCCGGGCGCCGGCCCGGGGGACCGCTGCCCGTACAGCTATTGCAGTACCGCAGCAGCCGGCAAGTCAATGGGCCAGGCGATGCCGCTACTCAGGCCGTGCTGCCGGCCCGAGCACCCCGTCCAGCTGCTTCAGCCGCAGGCCCCGCGGCAGGATCCGCAGGACGCTGTTCCGCGCCGTGCGCAGCCTCGGACGCTGAAGCTGGGCCAGCCGGCCCATGCTGCGTGACCGCTTGACGATCCGCGAGGTCCGCGGAACCCGCTCGGCGTCGTAGGCCAGCAGGCCGTCCTGGACGTTCCCGGCGGCGGCCAGGCTATCGGCCAGGACCACCGCGTCCTCGAGTGCCTGGCAGGCCCCCTGGCCCAGGAACGGCAGCATCGGGTGGGCGGCATCCCCGACCAGCGTGGCCGAGCGGCCTGACCATACCGGCTCCGGTTTGCGGTCGAAGAGTTCATGGGCCATGACCGCCTCCTCGGCGGTGCGGCCGATCACCTGCGCGATCCCGGAATTCCAATGTCCGAAACGGTCCAGTGCCATCGCCTTCAGGGTGGTCAGCGGCGAACTGCGGAACTCGTCGCTGCTGATGGTGCCGTACCAGTAGGTCTGGCCGCCGGGCAGCGGGGCCATGCCAAAGACCGCCCCGGGCCCCCAGGTCTCGCCCCACGGCACTGACGCCAAGTCCGGGCTGCCGGCCGCGCAGACGGCCCGGAACGCCGTCAGTCCGGAGCGCCGCGGCGCCCCGTCGCCAATCAGCGCCCGGCGCACCAGTGAGTTGAGGCCGTCCGCGCCGACCACCAGCTCGGCGTGCTGCCGTCCGCCGTTCTCCAGGACCAGCGTGCTGGACGGCGTCCCGGGCTCGAAGTGGACCACCGGCAGGCCGCGGTGGACGGTGTTCACGGCCAAGGCTCCGGCCAGCAACGCCGTCAGGTCCTCGCGGCGCACCATCCGTACCCCGTGGCCGTAGCGGTCGCGCAGGTCTGCCGGATCCAGTTCCATGATCGGCCGGCCGTCCAAGTCCAGCGCACCGCCGCGGACGGGAACGGAGATCCGCTCGAAGCGCTCGCCCAGGCCGAGCCGCTCCAGCGCCGCGGTGCCGTTGGGCCAGACGGACAGGCCGGTGCCGGGCACGGCCGTGGAGCCGGTGCGCTCGATGACGTGCACGTTCCAGCCGGTATTCTGCAGCGCCAAAGCCGTGGCCAAGCCGCCGATTCCTGCCCCGACAATGATTGCCGAGCGTCCAGTAGTTGCCATGGGACCCATCCTAGTGGCGTACCGGGCGAGTCCGGCACGCCGGCAGGAACTAAAAAGGCCTCCGGGACTGGCGGTTAAGCCGGCCCCGGAGGCCTTTCTTTGCTTCACTGGTCGGGGTGACAGGATTTGAACCTGCGACCTCGTCGTCCCGAACGACGCGCGCTACCAAACTGCGCCACACCCCGTGAAACGGTTTCCGGAGGGCATTTCCTCCGGTCCATCGCTGCGAAAGCAACTGTATAAGCGTAGCGGAGAAACCCCTCAAACCAAAAATCGGCCCGGTGTGACGCCTGCCTCACCTCAAGTGCGGCGGCAGTTCAGGCGGGTCGGGCCACCAACTCCAGCAGCACGGCTTCGGGCCGGCAGGCGAACCTCACCGGCGCCATCCTGGAGGTGCCAATGCCGGCGGAGACGTTCAGCGGCACGCTGCGTCCGGCGTGTTCCCACCAGGTCAGGCCGCGGGCGCGCCAGGTGGGCAGGTCGCAGTTGCTGAGCAGTGCGCCGTAGCCGGGCAGACAGACCTGGCCGCCGTGGGTGTGGCCCGCCAGGATGAGCTCTGCGCCGTCGCCGGTGAAGTAGTCCAGGACCCGCTGGTAGGGGGCGTGGGCGACGGCGATGCGCAGGTTCGCGGCCCGGCCGGAGGACACCGACCCCTTGGGGAAGCCGGTGTACCTGTCGCGCTGCAGGTGCGGGTCGTCCACGCCGGTGAAGTCCAGGCGCAGCCCGTCCACGACAATCGACTGGTGCCGGTTGGACAGGTCGATCCAGCCGGCATTGCCGAAGGCCTGGTGCATCTGGCGCCAGGGTAGTTCGCGCGAGCCGTAGTCCTTGGGCAGTTTGGACGGGCCGGCGAAATAGCTGAAGGGGTTCTTCGGCACGGGCGCATAGTAGTCATTGGAGCCGGCTACGAAGACGCCGGGAAACTGCAGCAGCGGAGCCAGCGCGTCAAGCAGGGGTTCCACTGACTGGCGGTGGCTCAGGTTGTCCCCGGTGTTGACCACCAGGTCCGGCTGCGTCGAGGCCAGGGACCGCAGCCAGTTCTGCTTCAGCGTCTGGCCCGGAACCAGATGGATATCCGAAAGATGCAGCAGCCGCAGCGGCTTGCGCCCGGGCGGCAGGATGGCCAGCGTCTCCTCGCGGATGCCGAAAAGGTTGCGTTCGATCAGGCTGCCGTAGGCCAGGGCTGCGCCGCCCGCGGCAGCGGCGCAGGCGGCAAACCATCCCGCGCCGGCGAGCCGCCGGCGGATCGTTGCGGCAACCATGATCAGTCGTTGCCGTTGCCGTTGCCGTTGCCGTTGCCGTTGCCGCGGCCGTTGTTGCCGCTGCCGCCGTCCGATTCCTTGTCGTCATTGTTATTGCTGGTGCTCGGCGCCGTTGGCTGCTGAACCTGGCCCACGATGTGCGAGGGCGCGCTGTCGAATGAGCCGGTGGCGTAGAGCGGGGCGACGGCGCGCATGTACTCGGTCCACTGGGCACCGGCGATGGTGGAGCCGTCCACGTAGTCGCGGGCCACCCCGTTGATGGCCACGCCGTTCATCGAGGTGTTGGACGTCCAGTTGCCCACCCACGAGGCCGTCGAGATGCCCTTGGTGTAGCCGACGGTCCAGGTCTGCTCGGAGGCGTCCGTGGTGCCGGTCTTGGCTGCGGCGGGCACACCGATCGGGCGCAGCTGGCCCTGGTTGCTGTTGATCAGGTTGGTCAGCGGGATGCTGATGGCCGCGGCGATCTCCGGGGACATCGCCTGCTTGCAGTTGGACCTGGGCACCTTGTACTTGTTGCCCTGCGCATCCTTCACGGAGGTCAGCGCGATCGGCTCACAATACTCGCCGCTGTTGGCGAAGGTCGCGAACGCGCCCGCCATCGTCAGCGGGGCGACTTCCTGGCCGCCGATGAGGAAGGACGGCGTGCTGACGTCCAGTTCCTTGCCGTCGGCCGCACGGTGCACGCCCATCCGGCTGGCGACGTCGCGGATGTCGCACAGGTCAAGCATGGCGGCCTCCGCCACGGTGGCGGAGTTCACGGACCAGGTCAGGCCCTGGCTGACGGTCATCGTGCGCTCGTAGCCGGGCAGGGCGTTCTTGAAGTCCCAGGGCTGGAAGTAGGCGTTGTCCGGCAGGCAGCTGGCCCGCCAGGGGTAGCCGCCGGGGTAGCTCGTCCGCCGGGCGTCGATGGTCGCGTTGAGCGTGTGGCCGGCTTCCAGCCACGCCACCGTGGTGAACGGCTTCATGGTGGACCCGGGCTGGAAGCCGTAGGAGGTGCCGCCCATGTCCGCGTCCACATTGAAGTTCAGCTCGGTATTCTTGCTGCCCTTGGCCGGGTTGTAATTCGTATTCTGGGCCATGGCCAGGATCTTGCCGGTCCCCGGCTCCACCGAGACCATCGAGGACCCGGCCCCGGAGGGATCGCCCTTGGGCACCTGCCGCTCGAGCGCCTGCTGGGCCTGGCTCTGCAGCCGGGAATCCAGTGTCGTCTTGATGGTCAGGCCGCCGCGGGCCAGCAGCTTGGCACGGTCGTCCGCCGTCTTGCCAAAAGCATCGGACTGCATGATCACGTGCTTGACGTAGTTGCAGAAGTAGGCGGCAAAGTTGGCAGCTACACAGCCGGACTGCACCTGCTTCACGTTCAGGCCCAGATCCGTGGCGACAGCCTTGTCGTACTCCTGCTGGCTGATCTTCTTGCTGCGCAGCATCGCGGCCAGCACCGTGTCCCGGCGCTCCTTCGTCGCCTCGGGGTTGGTGACGGGATTGAAGTAGTTGGGGGACTGGACCATGCCGGCCAGCATGGCGGACTGCGGGATGCTCAGCTCGCTGGCATGCACGCCGAAGAACGTCCGGGCGGCCGCTTCGATCCCGTAGGTCTGCCCGCTGAACAGCACGATATTCAGGTAGCCCTGGAGGATCTCCTCTTTGGAGTACTTCTTCTCGAGGGCGATGGCGAGCTTGGCCTCGCGCAGCTTGTCCCCGATGGACTTGGTGCCGCTGATGGTCAGTTCGTCGGCGGACTTGCCCTCGGCCGCGCCGGCGTCGATCAGCACGTTGTTGACATACTGCATGGTCAGCGTGGAGGCGCCCTGCTGGCCGCCGCCGGCGAGGTTGCTGGCCGCCGCACGCATGATGCCCTGCGGGTCCACGCCACCGTGCTCGAAGAAGCGCACATCCTCGATGGAGACGATGGCGTCCTGCATATGCTGGGATACCTTGTCCAGCTTGACGGGTACCCGGTTCTCGTCATAGAACGTGGCAATGAGCTTGCCGTCGGCCGAGTAGATCTTCGAGGCCTGGGACAGCGGGTTGGTGTTCAGCTCAGCCGGCAGCTTGTCGAAGTACTCGATCGAGGAGGTGGCGCCGACCCCGGCCACCGCCGCCGCGGGCACGAGCAGACCGGCAGCGAGCACACCGCAGAGGGCACTGATGCCGAGAAAAGCAATGACCTTTCCCAGCGTTGTCGCAGTGTCGAAGAACGGTGATTTACGAGACGCCATGCGCTTCAGTTTACAAGCTGGGGTTAGGCTTTGACGTATGACGACATGGGAGTACGCCACCGTTCCGCTGATTGTGCATGCCACCAAGCAGATTCTCGACCAGTGGGGAGAGGACGGCTGGGAGCTTGTCCAGGTGCTCCAGATGCCCGGAACCACCAACATTGTTGCTTACATGAAGAGGGAGAAGCAGTAGCATGCCCCAGTCCCGGACCGACTCCGTTTCCGCCGTCGAGCAGCGTCTGGCGGACCTCGGCCTGAAGCTTCCCGAGGTCGCGGCTCCGGTTGCCGCCTACGTGCCCGCCGTGGTGTCCGGCAACTATGTCTACACCTCCGGCCAGCTGCCCTTCGTGGACGGCCAGCTGCCCGCCGCCGGCAAGGTCGGTGCGGCCGTCGGCGCCGAAGAGGCTGCCGTGCTGGCCCGGACCTGCGCGGTCAACGCCCTCGCCGCCGTCAAGAGCGTGATCGGGGACCTGGACCGGGTCACCCGGATCGTCAAAGTGGTCGGCTTTGTTGCCTCCGACCCGGGATTCACCGGCCAGCCAGCCGTCATCAACGGTGCTTCCGAGCTGCTGGGCAAGGCCTTCGGCGACGCAGGGGCGCATGCCCGTTCCGCCGTCGGCGTGTCCGTGCTGCCGCTGGACTCCCCGGTCGAGGTCGAGCTGATTGCCGAGTTCAGCTAGGCCCGAGGGCCCCGCCGCGAGCGAAGCGAGCGGTGGGGAGGGTCGACGCGCTAGGCCCGAGGGCCCCGCCGCGAGCGAAGCGGGCGGACCGGAGGGCCGGCGCGCCGGCAGCCCGTCGCGGCGTCTGTTCGCCCTGCCACCGGACTATCTGGGGGCGGCGCGCAGCTGGTTCGAGCACGGGGAACGGACCCCTCGCATGCCGCGTCCGGCCTCGTCCGTGGTGCTGGTGCGGGACAGCCCGCAGGGCATGGAAACCTACCTGGGCTACCGTTCCGGCGACTCTCCGCTGGGCACCGTTGCGTTTCCCGGCGGCAGCATCGAAGCCGCCGACGACGAGGACCTGAACTGGTTCGGACCGTCCGCCGCGAAGTGGGCCTCAATGCTTGGGCTGACGGACCACCGCCAGGCCCGCGCCCATGTCGTGGCCGCGGTCCGGGAGCTGTTCGAGGAGACGGGGATCCTGCTGGCCGGGCCGGACGAATCGTCGCTGGTGGAACATCCGG
This sequence comes from Arthrobacter hankyongi, assembly GCF_022012395.1. Lineage (GTDB taxonomy): Bacteria > Actinomycetota > Actinomycetes > Actinomycetales > Micrococcaceae > Crystallibacter > Crystallibacter hankyongi. Next base: position 94,697 of record NZ_JAKLTQ010000014.1, on the reverse strand, counting down.
CGGGGGAGGAATGGATGGCCGCCCGCGAGGCGGTAGCGGCCCAGGACAAAGGATTCGGCGAGGTCCTCGCCCGCCGCGGCCTGGGGCTGCGCAGCGACCTGCTCAAGCCGTTGTCCAACTGGCTGAGCCCCGACTTTGCCCACCGCCGTTTCGACACGCGCTACTTTGCCGCGGCCCAGCCGGTCAACCAGCAGCCCAGCCTGCTGGCCAGCAAGGGCACCTGGGCGTCCTGGGTCTGTGCCCGCCAGCTGCTGGCCGGGCGGGAGACTTCGTCGCTGGGCGACCTGGTGGGCCAGGAAGACACCCGCGGGCTGACGCTGAGCCAGCTGGCCAACCCAGCGGTGGAGATCATCCTGGAAAAGCTGGCGGCAGCCCGCGGCACGGTTGCCTACCTCGCGCACAAGCGCGGCGTGGTTAAGTACCATCCCGAGCTGGTGCTCGTCGATGGCACCCCGATGCTGGAAGTGGTGGCAAACTTCGCCGCCGAGGACGGTGCGGTGCAGCGCAGCCGCTGAGCGGCGGGCAAAAAAATATCGGCAGACGACGGCGGCGGGCACCGGATGGGTGCCCGCCGCCGTCGTGGGTGGCTGTCGCCAGCCGGCCGGGGATCAGCGCGAACGCTGGCGCAGCCGCTGGATGTCGAGGATGACGACGGCGCGCGCCTCCAGCCGCAGCCAGCCACGCTGGACGAACTCGGCCAGCGCCTTGTTGACGGTTTCGCGGGAGGCGCCGACCAGCTGGGCCAGCTCTTCCTGGGTCAGCTCGTGCGCCACGAGGATGCCGTCCGTGGCCGGGCGGCCGAAGCGGTCCGCCAGGTCCAGCAGCGCCTTGGCCACGCGGCCGGGAACGTCGGAGAAGACCAGGTCGGCCAGCGAGTCGTTGGTGCGGCGCAGGCGGCGGGCCAAGGCCTGGAGCAGCTGGGCGGAAACCTCGGGACGGGTTTCCAGCAGCGTGCGCAGGTTCTCGTTCTTCAGCCCGGCCAGCCGGGTTTCGGAGACCGCGGTGGCCGAGGTGCTGCGCGGGCTGGGGTCGAACAGGGCCATCTCGCCGAACAGTTCGCCGGGGCCGAGGATGGCCACCAGGTTCTCGCGGCCGTCGGCGGCGGTGCGGCCGAGCTTGATCTTGCCCGAGACGATGAAGTAGAGCTGGTCGCCCTGGTCGCCTTCACGGAACACTGAGGCGCCGCGCGAAAGATCCACCTCGGTCAGTTCGTCAGTCAGCGCTGCGAAGACATCGTCGTCGAGAGATGCGAAGAGGGGGGCGCGGCGAAGGATCTCAATGTCCATGAATTCTCCTGGTTCTGTAACAATTTTCAGTCATGTCGGCTGCTGTCAGCTTAGGCACTGGAATCCATTTTGCCGTATCTACAGCGGATGTGACATCTTCCACAGGGTTCGGGCACCATGGCCGGGCTCGCCGGGGCCTGGCTCCGGCCGTCACAGGAACCGCCGAGCAAATTCTCAGCAACCCCCACTAGACTTGGATAATCCCGGCGGCCTGGCCGCATCCGGCAACCGGTGTACCGGGTGCCGCTACCTGCCTACGGAGATAGTTTGCTTTTTGGTCTGAGCCTGTTGGATATCCTCTTGGTGCTGGTCTTGCTGTCGTATCTGGTAGCCGGCCTGCGCAAGGGGTTCCTCGTGACCCTGGGTGGCGTCATCGGGTTCGCGGTCGGGGCTGTGGCGGCGTTCGTGTCGATCCCGCTGGTGAGCATGTGGGTCCCGGACGCTGGCTGGCGCCTGACCGCGATCATCGCCGTCGCCGTGCTGCTGGTAATCCTGGGCCACGCTTTGGGATCGGGCATCGGCGCGGCCATCCGGCGCCGGCTGGACTTGCCGAGCGTCAAGCCGCTGGACCGCCTGCTGGGCGGGGCGGTCAACGTCATCGTGGCGGCGCTGGTGATGTCGATGCTGGCCTTCAGCATCGCCAGCCTGGGTGTGCCGTTCATCTCACAGCAGATAGCCTCGTCCCAGGTGATCCGTGCCATCGACGGGGCCACGCCGGAACCGGTCAAAGCCTGGCTGGCGCAGATCCGGTCCATCACCGTCGCGGACGGTATCCCGAAGGTCGTGCACGAGACCGGACCGGTCCAGCCGGTCGACGTACCGGACGCGAGCACAGACACCGAGGCCCTGAATCTGGCCGGAGCCTCGGTGCTCAAGATTGCGGGCACCGCCTTCCAATGCGGGCAGAACCAGACCGGCTCCGGCTTCGTCGTTGCCCCGGACCGGGTCCTGACCAACGCCCACGTGGTGGCGGGAGTCAGCGAACCGGTCGTGGAGATCCCGGATGGACGGGTGCAGCCCGCACGCGTGGTCTACATCAACCCGGTCAAGGACGTGGCCGTGCTGGCGGTGGACGGGTTGAATGTCCGTCCGTTGCCGGTGGCCGCACAGGACTTGCCGGCCGGTGCCGACGCGGCCTTTGCCGGTTATCCCGCCGGCGGCCCGTTCCGGAGCGCACCGGCCACTGTGCAGGGCCGGTCCACGGTGTTGGTACAGGACATCTATGGGGCCGAGCGGTCCCCGCTGGTGGTCTATACCCTGGCCGCCAACGTGCAGCAGGGTAATTCGGGCGGCCCGTTGCTGGACACCGATGGCCGGGTGGCCGGACTGGTCTTCGCCAAGTCCACGGAGAATGTGCCGGTGGGCTATGCGCTGGCGCTGGAGGAAATCCAACCGGTCATCGACGCCGCTGCCGGTTACCAGGATGCGGTGGCCGCCGGACAGTGCGTGCAGAAATAGCCGCTAGAGCCGCTCGGCCAGGTACTCGAGTGCGAGCCGGTAGCCGGTGATGCCCGCGCCCACGATGATGGCATCCGCCACGCCGGAGACGTAGGAGTGGTGGCGGAACTCCTCACGCTTGTGGATGTTGCTGATATGCACCTCGACCACCGGCAGCATGACGCCGGTGAGGGCGTCGCGGATGGCCACCGACGTGTGGCTGTAGGCGCCGGGGTTGATCACGATGGCCGCGGCGGTAGTCCGCGCGCGGTGGATGGCATCGACCAGTTCGCCTTCGTGGTTGGACTGGAGGCATTCGACGGTCCAGCCAAAGCCGGCGCCGGTGTCCGCGGCCAGCTGTTCAACGTCGGCCAGCGTGGACGAGCCATAGATTTCCGGTTCCCGGGTCCCCAGCAGGTTCAGGTTGGGGCCGTTGAGGACCAGGATCCTGGTGGCCGGTGCGCTGCTGTCGATTGGGGTTTCTGAAGTCATGGCTTAACTATGCCCGGCCGGACCGGCGCCGGAGATCCGCCACGCGGCGGATCTCCGGCGCCGGGGCCGGTCAGCCTTTGAGGCTGTTGGCGATCTGGGTCATGACGGTGTTGTCGGCCAGGGTGGTGGCGTCGCCGGCTTCGCGGCCTTCGGCGATGTCCTTGAGCAGGCGGCGCATGATTTTGCCGGAACGGGTCTTGGGCAGTTCCGGGACGATGAGGATGCGGCGGGGTTTGGCGATCGGGCCGATTTCCTTCCCGACGTGCTCGCGCAGTTCGGCGGTGATCTCTTCCTGGGGCTGTTCGGCGGCGGAGCCGCGCAGGATGACGAAGGCGACCACGGCCTCACCGGTGGTCTCGTCGGCCGCGCCGACGACGGCGGCCTCGGCCACGGCGGGATGGGAGACCAGGGCGGATTCGATTTCGGTGGTGGACAGGCGGTGGCCCGAGACGTTCATCACGTCGTCGACCCGGCCCAGCAGCCAGATGTCGCCGTCGTCGTCCTTCTTCGCGCCGTCGCCGGCGAAGTACATGCCCTCGAACCGGGACCAGTAGGTGTCCTTGAACCGCTGCGGGTCGCCCCAGATGCCGCGCAGCATCGCCGGCCAGGGTTCGCGGATGACCAGGTAGCCGCCGTGCCCGTTGGGCACCGGCGCCCCGGTTTCGTCCACGATGTCCACGGCGATGCCGGGCACGGGAACCTGGGCCGAGCCGGGCTTGGTGGCGGTGATCCCGGGCAGCGGGGCGATCATGTGCGCCCCGGTCTCGGTCTGCCACCAGGTGTCCACGATGGGCGCCTTGTCGCCGCCGATGACGCGGCGGTACCACATCCAGGCCTCGGGGTTGATCGGCTCGCCCACACTGCCGAGCACGCGCAGGGAGGACAGGTCGTAGCGGGCCGGGATGTCCTCGCCCCACTTCATCATGGTGCGGATGGCGGTCGGGGCGGTGTAGAGGATGGAGACCTTGTACTTCTGGACCAGTTCCCACCAGCGGCCCTGGTGCGGGCTGTCCGGTGTGCCTTCGTACATCAGCTGGGTGGCGCCGTTGATCAGTGGGGCGTAGGTGACGTAGGAGTGCCCGGTGACCCAGCCGATGTCCGCGGTGCACCAGAACACGTCGGTCTCGGGCTTGAGGTCGAACACGGCCCTGTGGGTGTAGGCACACTGGGTGAGGTAGCCGCCGGTGGTGTGCAGGATGCCCTTGGGCTTGCCGGTGGTGCCGGAGGTGTAGAGGATGAACAGCGGGTGCTCGGCGTCGTGCGCCACCGCGGTGTGCTCGGCCGAGGCGCTCCCCACGGTCTCGTCCCACCACTTGTCCCGGCCGGCGGTCCAGTCCACCGGCTCGTTGTTGCGCCGCACCACCACGACGCTGCTGACGGTGTGGCCGTCCTCGGCCAGTGCCGCGTCCACCGCGGGCTTCAGCGCCGAGGGCTTGCCGCGCCGGAAGGTGCCGTCCGCGGTGACCACCAGCTTGGCCTCGGCGTCCTCGATCCGGCTGCGCAGGGCCTCGGCGGAGAAGCCGCCGAAGACCACCGAGTGCACCGCGCCGATCCGTGCGCAGGCCAGCATGGTGATCACCGCCTCCGGAATCATCGGCAGGTAGACGGCCACCCGGTCGCCCTTGGAAACGCCCAGGGACTCGAACGCGTTGGCGGCCTTCTTGACCTCTTCGGTCAGCTGCGCGTAGGTGTAGCTGCGGGTGTCGCCGGGCTCGCCCTCGAAATGGATCGCCACCCGGTCCCCGAGCCCGTTCTCCACATGCCGGTCCAGCGCGTTGTACGCCGCGTTCAGCGTGCCGCCGGAAAACCACTTGGCGAACGGCGGATCCGACCAGTCAAGCGCCGTCTCGAAGTCCCGCTCCCAGGACAAAAGCTCCCGCGCCTGCTTCGCCCAGAACGCCGGACGGTCCGCAGCCGCCTCCTCATAGATCCCCGGCCGCGCCACCGCCGCCGCGGCAAACTCCGGGCTCGGCGGGAACTGGCGGTTCTCCTGCAGCAGGTTCTCCAGCGCGTCGTGAGTGGCAGCGGACTGGTTTCCGTTGGCTTCGGTCATGTGAAAGACCCCTTCATGGTGTCGCGGCGGACATGGCAATAGCGCACAAGGCGGCCGTTGCCACTGGTGCTGTTCACCACATTAGCGCTTGCCGAAATTGTTTCGTGTTTCGAGTCACAATGCTGCCGCCAGCGGGCCGGATCCTGCGGTGAACGGTTTGATGCATGCACGGAGCGGCAACTAGTGAAGGCCCGGAACCTTTATTAGGCTAAAGACCATCGCTAGTGCCGCGGACGGCTCAGCAGCAGCGAAGATCGGAGATGCAAGATGGCAGATCAGACAATGGCAGCTGAACGCGAGGCCAGCGTTGCCTTAGTGGGTCCGTTCACCCTGCGCGACGTTATTGTCGCGGTCTCGGTGGCCCTGCTGTTCCTGGCCTCGGTCCTGCCGACGGCGGTGGTGCGCGGGATCGGCCTGAACGCCTGGAATTCGGCCGGCCTGTTCCAGCTGGCCCTGAGCATCCTGTTGCCGGCCGCAGTGCTGGTGCTGTTCGTCATCCGCCGCATTGCGCCGAAGACCAAGCTGCGTATCGGCTCCCTGTCGGTGGACCAGTTCGCTTCCGTCGCGGCTTCGTTCGCGACCGCCTTCTATTTCCTGGTCATGGTCAATGTCTTCAGCCTCGGGGCGGTCGTCGGGTTCCTGGGCAGCCTGGGCCTGCTGACGGCTACAGTCTTCGCCCCGTGGATTCCCGGCTTCGCCTCGGATTTCGCCGGGCGGCATGAGATTCCCGCGCACCCGGTGGCGCGCGACGCCGTGCCGGCCAGGCCTAAGTCTGCCCAGCCGACGGGTCCGGCGGTCCGGAAGGAAACCAAGGAAACCCCGGTCGGCAGCGCCGCTGCAGCTGCAACCGGTGCAGGTGCAGCCGCGGCTCCGGCGGCCGGTGCCGGCAAGGCCACCGCCGCAGCCGGTCCCGCCACGGACGTGACCGGAACAGGTGCGGCGCCTGCCCCGGCAGGAGCCGGCCCGTCCGGGGCAACCAGCGGAGCCACAGCGGGGCCTGCGGCAGTTGCTGCGAAGGAACCCCGAAAGATGGCTGGCAAAGTCCCCGTGGCGCCCTCCGCCGCAACAGGTCCGGCGGCAGACGCGGTTGCGCCGGGCGCCGCCGACGGCGAGGCCATGGGCCTGCCGGATACCGAACACGCCATCGCGGACGCCGCGCGCGCGGCCGAGCTCAAGAGCGGCCCAGCGGCAGCCGGTTCCGGCCCGGCCGCGGCTGGAACCGGACAGGTCCGGCAAGGCGCTGCTGCAGCGGCGGGGACAGACCGCGGCGCGCAGCAGGCTGCAGCGCAGGCCGGCGGTGCGGCGAAGACCGGCACGGCCGGCGGCGCAGCTGCCGCTACGGCCGGTGCCGTCCAGGCGGGGCAGCAGAAGCAGCAGCCGGAGGCCGCTACGGCCGGTGCCGTCCAGGCGGGGCAGCAGAAGCAGCAGCCGGAGGCCGCCACGGCGTCTGCCCCGCCGCGTGAGGTTGCCCGGGATTCCGGCCGCGGGACGCCGGCCGGTACCGAACCCGCGCCCGCAGCAGCGTCCGGAACTCCCGCCGTCAGGACCACAGGCACCAACCAGGCGGCGACCGTGGCCATTGACACTGTTGCGGCCGGCCCGGCCCGGGACCAGCCGATTTCCGCGACGCGGGAGGCCGCGGCGGAACCGGAGGAAGCCGTCTACGAAGCCTTCTGGTTCGCCGTTGGACGGACCCGCCCGGTGTTTGATGAAAACACCGGGGCTCCGGTCTTCACCCTTGAGCCCGGTGCCTGGATCCTGGCGTTGCAGGACCGCGGAGACGAATTCCTGGTCCAGCACACCGACGGCCGGGTGGGTGTCCTGCGGGACCTGACCAACATTGAGCGCGCCTAGCGCCGGTGCCGGCGCGAAGCCGCGCAGGCGCGCGCCGGAGTCCGAGCTGGCGCTCAAGCGCCGTGCCCGGCGGATCTACAAGGCACTGTCGGAACAGTACCCGTATGCCGTGCCGGAACTCGATTTCCGCAATGCCTTCGAGCTGGTCGTGGCGACGGTGCTGTCCGCCCAGACCACCGATGTCCGGGTCAACGAGGTGACGCCGGCACTCTTTGCCCGCTACCCGGACGCCCGGAGGCTGGCCGAAGCAGACGAGGCGGCGCTGCAGGAACTGATCCGGCCGACGGGTTTCTTCCGCACCAAGGCGCAGAACCTACGGGCGTTGGCGACCCGGATTGTCGATGAGTACGACGGCGAGGTGCCGGCCAGGCTGGAGGATCTGGTGACCTTGGCGGGGGTTGGCCGGAAGACGGCGAACGTGGTGCTGGCCAACGCCTTCGGCATTCCAGGTATTTCCGTGGACACTCACTTCGCCCGGCTCGCCCGGCGGTTCGGCTGGACCGAGGCCTCGGACCCGGTCCGGATCGAGGCCGAAGTGGCGAGGCTTTTCGAGCCCAGGGACTGGACGATGCTGTCCCACCGGGTGATCTTCCACGGCCGCCGCGTCTGCCACGCCCGCAAGCCCGCATGCGGTGTTTGCGCGGTGGCGCAGTGGTGCCCGTCCTACGGCGAGGGCGAGGTGGATCCGGCAAAATCGAGCAAGCTCCTCAAGTACGAGCTGGCGCCCGGCCGGGAGGACCTGCTGGCGCGGATGTTGGCCGGGCAGAGCCGGGCCGAACTGCGGGCCGCCGGCTTTAAGCTGGACGCATGAGTGCCAAAGCTGATCTGGAGCGGCTCGTCTCGGGTCCGCTGGGCGAACGGCTGTCAGTGCGCGAACGCGAGCGGTGGCGGCTCGACGACCTGGATCCGCAGGCCTTCCGGCGCGCCGCGGTGCTGCTGCTCTTCGGGCCCCTGGACGCGATCCCGGCCCTGTCGCATTCGGCAGCGGTGCCGGATGACCTGGACGTGCTGCTGATCGAACGTGCCGGTACCTTGTCGGACCATCCCGGCCAAGTGGCTTTTCCCGGCGGGGGCATCGACCCGGGCGATGACGGCCCCGAAGCAGCCGCACTGCGCGAAGCCGTGGAGGAAACGGGACTGGACGCTGCCGGCGTCGACATCCTGGGCACCCTGCAGGATGTTCCGCTGGGGGTCAGCCAGTTCCTGGTGACCCCGGTACTGGCCTGGTGGACGCTGCCCTCACCCGTCGCCGTGGTGGATTTCAACGAGTCGGCGCAGGTGTTCCGGGTGCCGGTGGCGGATCTGCTGCAACCGGACAACCGGTACACCACCGTCCTGCGCCGCGCGGGCAGGATTTTCCGTGGACCGGCCTTCGCCGTCAATGGCGTGGTGGTGTGGGGCTTCACCGCGGCCATCCTGAGCAGTGTTTTCGACGAGGCCGGCTGGACCCAGGAATGGGACCGCACCCGGGAAATCCCGGCTCCGGTACGACCGGAGGACGCCCGCCGCTGACGGCATCCGGTCCGGTGCGCAGCAGGTCCTATTTGGCGTCCGCATAGGAGTCCACGACGGTCACCGAGACCGCGAATTCCAGCGGAAGCTGCCCGAACATCAGCCGCGTTGCCGCCGCCGCGGATTCCTCGACCAGCCGGCAGGCCAGCTGCGCGTGCTCTTCCCGGACATGCAGCATCACCTCGTCGTGCAGGAAGAACACCAGCTCGCCCACGGCGGTACCGTCGGCAGCCAGGACGCGCAGCCGGCGGCGCAGTTCGGCCAGCCAGCACAGGGCCCATTCCGCAGCCGTCGCCTGCACGACGAAGTTGCGCGTGAACCGTCCGCGGCTGCGCGCCGCGGCATCGGCCCGGCGCTGTTCCTGCGCGGTGGTGCTGCGCTGTGCCGCCACCCAGCGGTCCGAGGGCGGCGGGCAGCTGCGTCCCAGATGGCTGCTGACGACCCGGCCAGCCTCGCCGGCCCGGGCCGCACGTTCGACGACGGCGATGGCCTGCGGGTAGGTCCGTGCCAGGCGAGGCATCAGCCGACCGGACTCTCCGGTGGTCGCCCCGTACATGGCGCCGAGCACCGCCACCTTGGCCTGGGCCCGGTCGCCGCCGAAGCCGGCGTCGGCAATGCCCTGGTAGAGGTCCCGTCCACGTGCGGCCGCAGCCAGGGCCTGGTCCCGGCCCAGGGCGGCAAGCACCCGCGGCTCCAGCTGCGCCGCGTCCGCCACGACGAATTTCCATCCCGGATCCGGCCGTGCCGCCGCCCGGACCTGGCGGGGGATCTGCAGGGCCCCGCCGCCGCGCGAGGCCCAGCGGCCGGTGACCACGCCGCCGGCGACGTACTCGGGCCGGAACCGCCCGTCCCTGACCCAGGCATCCAACCAGGCCCAGCCATTGGCGGTATACAGCCGGGACAGCTTCTTGTACCGCAGCAGCGTGGCAACCGCCGGGTGGTCGTGCTCGCGCAGTTCCCAGGACCGGGTGCTGGTGACTTCAATGCCCGCCCGGTGCAGGGCACGGAGCAGTTCCTGCGGTGAATCCGGGTTGAATCCCGGGTTGTTCAGTTCGCTGCGCAGCCGGGCTGCCAGCAACTCCAGCTCGCGGGGACGCTGGCCGTCCGGCGGCCGGGGACCGAGGTATTCGGTCAGGAGTTGCCGGTGCACGTCCGGGCGCCAGGGCACGCCGGCGTTTTCCATTTCGGCAGCTACCAGGCCGCCGGCGGATTCGGCGGCCAGCAGCAGCCGCAGCCGCGCGGACTGCGGAGACTGGGCCACCGCCGCCAATTGACAGCCCAGTTCCTGGACGAGGTCCTCCAGCGGCGGGCCCGGCCGGGCGGTCTCGAAGAGCGCTGACTGTTCTGGCTGCCCGGGCGGCGGCGCCTCCTGCGTCGGCAAGGTGCCTTGCAGGCCCAGGACGTAGGGCGTCTGCGGGGCGAATTCGGAGTGGGCCAGGATGGCCCGGCTGAGGAGCAGGTCATGGCAGCGCTCGACTGTCACGCCGGCCCGCAGCAGTGGCAGGTAGTGTCTGCGGGTGCCGGCCCAGACCCAGCGGACTCCGGGTGCCTCCAGCCGCTGCACGGTTTCCGGCAGGCCGCCTGCCGGGACGACGACGGCGGGTGCCGACGGCGTCCCGTCCGCGCCGGCGGGCTGGATGCAGGCTTCCGGCTCCGGTCCCGGCGGATCCCCGGGCTGCCGGGAGGCGGACGCCAGGACGAGATACATGGTTCCATTCTCCCCGGTGCCCGGTGCGGCCCGACCGGCGGGTCTTCCTCCACAGTGGCGGCTGCGGCGGGGCGCGTGCACAGCGGGCGGCTGCGGTCTTCCGGGTGGATCTGGCCGGCGGCAGGCTGGATGGATGCGGAACGGAGTACGGGGCCGCGAGGCCCCGCGGCGCTGGACGCCCGGGCAGGCCCCGCCCGAGGTGGTGCTGGTCGCCGCCACCGAGCGGCTGCAGGATGAAGTGGCGCGCATCGCTGCTGCCGCCGGCATGGCGCTGCGGGTAGTGGACGGGCCCGGGCAACCTGGCGTGGCGGCCGACGGGGCTACGGTATTGCTGGCCGGCGGGGCCACCGGAGGGATGCCGGGGGTGGGCGGGGACGTCATTGTGGTGGGCTTTGCCGCAGAATCCGCCCGGCTGTGGGAGTTGGCAGCCGCCGTCGGCGCCCACCGGGTGGCGGTGCTGCCCGATGCTGCCGCCTGGCTGGCCGAGTACCTGGGCCGGCACCGGCATCCGGACCGGACCGGGACCGTCGCGGCGGTGTTCGGCAGCAGCGGCGGACTCGGCTGCTCGACGCTGTCCTGCTGGCTGGCCGCACAGGCCGCCGCCGACGGCGTGCCGACACTGCTGGTGGACGGGGACGTGCTCGGCGGCGGGCTGGACAGCCTGCTCGGTGCGCAGGCGGAGCCGGGGCTGCGCTGGCAGGACCTGGCCGGGGTGAAAGGGTCGATCGGCCCGGCCCAGCTGCAGTCCGCGCTGCCGGTGGTCGGGGGATTCTCCCTGCTCTCCTGGGGGCCCGAGCCGGCTGGCACGGGCCGGCAGGTCCCCGTCGAAGTCGTCCGCGAGGCCGTTTCGGCAGCGGCCGCCGGATTCGATCTGGTGATCATTGACGCGGGACGCCTGCATGCCGGCCTCGACGGCTGGCTGGGCCAGGCCGGTCAGGCCGTGCTGGTTGCCGGCGCGGGGGAGCGGGGACTGCGCGCCGCTGCCGCGGCGGCCGCCGCGCTGCAGCCGCTGGTGCCGCTGGCCGTCATCCGCGGACCGCTGCCGGCAGGCATGGATGATGAACTGGCCGCCGAGCGGCTGCAGCTGCCGCTCGGGGCGTACATTCCCCGGCTGGCCGGCATGGTGGCGGTGGAACACGGCGGCCGGCTGCTGGCCAAAGGCCGTACCCGTGCCGTGGCTCGGCGGACGCGGCCGCTGCTCGGCTTGCTGGCCGCCGGCCGGCAGACCGGGGACCGGCGGTGACGGCCGCCCGCGACGGCTGGACGGTGCCCGGGGAATCCGGGCCGGAAGGCCTGGGGCCGGTGCGCGCGGCGGTTCTGTCCGACCCGTCGCCGGTGACCGGTGCCAGAGTCGCCGAGGCGCTGCGGTCCAGCGGCAGGCTGCTGGGCACCACCGGCGCCTTGGAAGCGGTCGATGCCCTGACCGCGGACCTGCGCGGGCTCGGGCCCCTGCAGAAACTGGCCGGCTCCGAACGCGTGACGGACATCCTGGTCAACGGCCCGGACCAGGTATGGACCGACGGCGAGGACGGCCTGCACCGTGCCCCGGTGTCGTTCGGCAGCGACGCCGAGGTGCGGGCCCTGGCTGCCCGGCTGATCGCCGCCGGCGGCCGTCGGCTGGACGAGAGCTGTCCCTGCGCGGACGTGCAGCTGGACGGCTACCGCGTGCATGCCGTACTGCCGCCGGTGTCGGCCGGCGGGACGCTGCTGTCCATCCGGATCAGGCGCCGGCGCGGATTCCCGCTGGCCGAGTTGCTCAGCGGCGGACCATGGTGGCAGCAGTATGTGGAAGCCATCGTCACGCAGCGGCTGAATTTCCTGATCAGCGGAGCCACTGGATCGGGCAAGACCACGTTGCTCTCGGCCATGTTGGGCCTGGCCGGCAGCCGGGAGCGGCTGGTGCTGGTCGAGGATGCCGGCGAGCTGGATCCGCCGCACCCGCATGTGGTGGCGCTGCGCACCCGGCACAGCAATGTGGAAGGTGCCGGCACGGTGGATCTGGGCGAACTGGTCCGCCAGGCCCTGCGGATGCGGCCGGACCGGCTGGTGGTCGGCGAATGCCGCGGTGCCGAGGTCGCGGATTTCCTCGCGGCCATGAATACCGGCCACGCCGGCGCGGGCGGAACCATCCATGCGAATTCCGCGCACGCCGTTCCGGCACGTCTGGCGGCGATGGGCGCGCTGGCCGGGCTGAGCCGGGAGGCCCTGGCCCTGCAGGCAGGCAGCGCGCTGGACCTGGTCATCCACTTGGAGCGCGGGCCCACCGGGCGCCGCGTGCAGGAGGTCGCGCTGCTGCAGCTGGCCGGGGCCGGAAACCTCGAGGCCGTTCCGGCGCTGGTTAACGCCGTGGGCGGGATCGGATTCGGGCCCGGCTGGGCGGCGCTCGCCGGCCGGTTGTTCCCCGGACAGGACACAGGGAAGATACCCGGGCCATGACCGGCCTGTGGGTTTTCCTGCTGGCGGGAGCGGCCGGCCTTGTCCTGTGCGCCGATCAAAGCGGCCGGCCGGTGGCACCGCAGGGTCGGACCGTCCGGAGGCACCGGCCAGCGCGGGCAACGGACGCATTGGCCGGGCAGTTGCCCGTGGTGGTGCGGCAGTTGGCTTCACTGCTGCGGTCGGGCCGGACTCCCGCCGCCATGTGGCAGGACATCGCCCGCGTTTACGACACCGGAAGCCCTGCCCCGGCCGGTACTCTGGCCGCGGTGCTCGCACCCCGGATCGGCGCCGCCGGGCGCGCAGCAGAACTCGGGCTCAGTGTGGCGGAGGCCCTCCGGCACGGCGGCGGACCGAGGACCGGCGTGGACCCGGGCTTCGACCGTGCCTGGACCGATCTGGCGGCCTGTTGGGAAGTCTCCGAACTGACCGGGGCGCCGCTGGCCTTGCTGCTGGAGCACTACGCGGACCATCTGCAGCAGGAATTGGACGCCGCGGCGGCACGCCGGACGGCGCTGGCCGGGCCGAAGGCCACCTCGGCGCTGCTCGCCTGGCTGCCGCTGCTCGGCCTTGGCCTCGGCATGCTGATGGGAGTCGATCCGCTGGGGACCTTGCTGGCGATGCCCGCCGGCTGGCTGGTGCTGGCGGCCGGAGCCGGGCTGATGGCCCTGGGCAGGGTGTGGAGCCGCCGCCTGGTAGCCGGCGCAGCGGACGGCCCGGAACGCCGATGACGGCCCTGCTGGCCTCCGTCCTGGCCTTCGGCGCGCTGTGGCTGCTGACCCCGCACCGGCCGGTCCGGCCGCCCCGGCCGCGCGCCCCCGGTCGCCGCGACGACCCGCCCGGCCGCCGGACGCGGCGGCCGGGCGGCCGGCTGGATACCGCCCTGATGCTGGAGCTGCTCGGGGCGATGATCCAGTCCGGAACGCCGCTGCCGCATGCGGTGGCCACGCTGGCCCGGGTCTGCACCCCGCCGGTCCGGCAGGAGCTGGAGACGGTGGCAGCCGCGCTGATGCTAGGCACTGACTGGCAGAATGCCTGGCTGCTGGCCGGCCGGGACGGCGATTTGCAGGACCTGCAGGAAGCCCTCCGGTTCGGTGCCGTGACAGGAGCCCCGGCCGCGGCGATCCTGTATGTGCAGGCGGACCAGGTCCGGCGCCGCCGCCGGCAGGAAGCCGAGCGGCGGGCTGCCGCCCTGGGCACCAAGCTGGTGCTGCCCCTCGGGCTCTGCGCACTGCCGGCGTTCATTTGCCTCGGCGTCCTTCCGGTGCTGATGTCGCTGCTGCCCCGGCTCTGACTGAGGTGCCGGCACCGGCACAGGGGGGTCGGGAGCGTGGCCGGTGCGCCGGTGGCTCGCACAGTCCCGACGGACGGGGACTGCCGGCTTCTTCTCCTCCACATTTCCGCCCGGACCGGACTTATCCAGTTGCCCGATCCGGGCGGTTCCTGCCCCGGCGGTGCCCGGGCAGGCTGGAGGTACCGCAGCACAGCGGGCCGGGAGACCGGGAACCATCCAGGCGACACACCCAGGAGGAAGAAATGTTGCTGGCACTGAAGAAACCGTGGACCCGCCGGGCGGCGCTGGCCGCGGACACGAACGATGGGGTGGACCTCCGGCAGTCCGCGGCCGGAGGCCCGGGGAGCCCGGACGAGGGCCGCGATACGCCGAACCAGCCGTTGGCCGAGGTTATCGCCTTGCCGGCGGCACGGCAGGCACGGGCCAGGAAACGCAACCGGTGGTTCCTCACCGGCTCGGATGCCGGCATGGCGACCGCGGAATATGCCATCGCCACGCTCGCGGCCGTCGGATTTGCCGGGCTGCTGGTTCTGATCATGCGCAGCGGGGAAGTCCGGGGCCTGCTCATGAGCATTATCGAGCAGGCCCTGTCCGTGGTGTGAGCGGCACCGGGGATCCACGCAGCCTCGCGGCATTGCCCGCCCGCCTCGGCTCCATCGGCCGGTCCGACCGTGGAGCGGCCACGGCCGAGGTGGCCGTGGTGCTGCCGGCAGTGGTCGCACTGCTCGGCCTGCTGCTGGCCGGCGCCACTGGAGCAGTCACGCAGCTGCAGCTGGAAAAGGCGGCACAGGCGGCGGTCCGTCAGCTCGGCCGCGGCGAACCGGAAGGGCAGGCCGCCGCGACCGCCAGGAGGATCGCCGGCGAGGGTGCCGGGCTTGCCGCCGCCACGTCCGGTGGCTGGGTGTCGGTCCGGGTGACCGCACAGGTGCCCGGTCCCTGGGGTCCCTGGAGCGGCTGGACCTTGGCCGCCGAGGCGACGGCCCCGGCCGAACAGCCGGGGACCGGCGCCGGGCCGGACCCGGGGACAGGCAGCGGACATGGTGGTTGAAGGCATGGCAGTTGAACGGTGCACACGGCGCCGGAGCGCGGTGGCCGCCGTGGCGAGTGGGGAAGGTACCGGGAGCCAGAAACGCGCCGGCCGCCAGGACGGTGCCGGCACCGTCCTGGCGGCCGGGCTGGCCCTGGTCCTGTGTCTCCTGCTGGCTGCGCTCGCCGGTGCCGCCCAGGCCAGCCTGGCCTCGGCCCGGGCCGGCAAGGCGGCGGATTTGGCGGCCTTGGCCGCCGCAGATGCGGCCCGGGGCCTGGTTGCAGGGGAGCCGTGCCGCCTGGCTGCGCAGGTGGCCGCCGGGCAGCAGGCCGAACTGCGGGCCTGCCGCCGCTCCGGACCAGGCGGCGCGGTGGTGGACGTGGACACGGCGGTGCCGCTGCCGGCGGTGTGGGGAGTGCTGGCGGCCGGCCGCGCCGAGGCCGCCGGCCGGGCACGCGCCGGTCCGCCGCCCTGAGGTGCGTCCGCCGGTCCTGGGGTCCGCTCCGGGCCGGCAGCGGGCCTGGTCAGGTTCCCGGGGCCAGCGGGGCTCCGGCGTGGGCGAGCAGGGCTTCGAGCAGTACGACCGCACCGTCCTTGTCCAGGGGATTGTTCTTGTTGCCGCATTTGGGCGACTGGACGCAGGACGGGCAGCCGGACTCGCATTCGCAGGCCAGGATGGCGTCCCGGGTGGCGGCCAGCCAGATACGGGCGGCCTCGAACCCGCGTTCGGCGAAGCCGGCACCGCCGGGATGGCCGTCGTAGACGAAGATTGTCGGCTTGCCCGTGTCCGCGTGCAGGGCGGTGGAGACTCCGCCGATGTCCCAGCGGTCGCTGGAGGCCACCAGCGGCAGCATTCCGATGCCCGCGTGTTCGGCCGCGTGCAGGGCGCCCGGGATCCGCGCGGTGATCAGCCCGGCGGCGGCCAGCCGGCGCTCGTCGATCGTGAACCACACCGCCTTGGTGAACAGATCGCGCGCCTCGAGCTCCAGGGGCTCTTCGCCCAGGATCTCGTTGGAGACGAAGGCTTTGCGCTGGAAGGAGACCACCTTTGTCGTGACCTTGACCTCGCCGAAGTCCACCCGGACTTCGCCCCAGTCCTCGCCGCGCAGCCGCTGCAGCACCTCGATCTGCGTGATGTCCCGGGCCTGGGTGTAATAGTCCGGGTTGGACCGGGTCACGATGGCGCAGTGGTCCTGCTCGTTGAGTTCCTCCACCACGTAGGTCTCGCCCTGATGCACGTAGACCGCGCCGGTGTGGGCCTGGTAGTGGGACTGCGGGGAGTCCATGGTTCCCAGCAGCGCGCCGGAATCGGCTTCGACGATGCTGATCGGTCCGCCGCCGTCGGCGCGCAGGTTCACCATCGCAGCCGCGCTCTGAGGATGGGTCCAGTACCATCCTGCCGTCCGCCGCCGGAGATAGCCGCGGGCGGTCAGTTCCTCGAGCAGCCCCGCTGCGGTCGGGCCGAATACCTCCAGTTCGCCCGGCACCAGCGGCAGCTCCTGGGCCGCCGCGCACAGGTGCGGACCGAGCACGTACGGGTTGGACGGGTCGAACACCGTGGCTTCGACCGAGACATCGAAGACCGCTTCGGGATGATGGACCAGGTAGGTGTCCAGCGGGTCGTCGCTGGCAATGAATGCCGCGAGGGCGTCCTGGCCGGCGCGTCCGGCGCGTCCGATCTGCTGGAACAGCGAGGCCCGGGTGCCGGGCCAACCGGCGACCAGCACCGCGTCGAGGCCGGAAATATCGATGCCCAGTTCGAGCGCGGAGGTGCTGGCCACCCCCAGCAGCGCTCCGGAACGCAGCCGCTTTTCCAGCTCCCTGCGTTCTTCGGGCAGGTAGCCGGACCGGTAGGCGGCGACCCGCCCGGGAAGGGAAGGATGGACTTCGTCTAGCAGCCGCTTGGTGATCGAGGAGATGCTTTCGGCGCCGCGTCGGGACTTGATGAACGCTATGGTGCGCACCTGCGAAGACACGAGGTTGGCCATCAGGTCGGCGGTTTCGGCGATCACCGTCCGGCGCTCACGGGCGCCGTTCTCGCCCTTGAGCTCGGTCAGCTGGGGCTCCCAGAAGGCCACCGTGGTGGCCCCATGCGGCGAGCAGTCCTCGGTCACGGCCACGGCCTCGGCCCCGATCAGCCGGCCGAAGGAGGTCCCCGGGTCCGACGAGGTGGCCGAGGCGCCGATGAAGACCGGATCGGCCCCGTAACTGGCACAGATCCGCCGCAGCCGGCGCATCAGGTTGGCCACGTGGGAACCGAACACGCCGCGGTAGCTGTGGGCCTCGTCGATGATGACGAACTTCAGCCGGCGGAAGAACCGCGCCCACCAGGCGTGGTTGGGCAGGATGCCGAAATGCAGCATGTCCGGATTGGCCAGCACGAAGTTCGCATGGTCGCGGATCCACCGCCGCGCCCCCGGGTCCGTGTCGCCGTCGTAGGTTTCGGCACGCACGGTGGGCAGGCCCAGGGCCTTGACCGCGGTCAGCTGGTCCGCGGCCAGGGCCTTGGTCGGGGCCAGGTACAGGGCGGCGGCGCCGGTCGGCTCCAGGCTGGCCTTCTCCGTCAGGGCGCTGCGGTGGATCCCGTCCAGGGCCGGCAGCTGGTAGGCCAGGGATTTTCCGGAGGCGGTGCCGGTGGCGATGATCGTGTGCCTGCCGGCGTGGGCGGATTCGGCAGCCAGGACCTGGTGCCGCCAAGGGGTGTGCACGCCCAGGGACGCATACGCGGCCAGAATATCCGGGTGGACCCAGTCCGGCCACGGCTCGTGCACCGCGGCCCGGGAGGGCAGCTCGCGCACGTGCACGAGCTGTTCGGGGTCGGGCCCGGCGCCGAGCAGGTTGATCAGGGAATCAGCTGCTGCCACCGGACAATTCTGCCACTTCCGCCGCCGGCGGGCGGAAGCGGCAGGCAGACGGGCTCAGGGGGCGTCTACCGGCTTGAGGATCATCACGTCGCAGACCGTGTCCCAGCCCAGGTGGTTGTAGAGCATCTGGCCGTCGTGGGAGGCGATCAGCAGGCCGGTCTCCACGATGTGCTCGAAGGTCGAGGCGATCAGTGCGCGCATGACGTGCGTGGCCAGGCCGCGCCGGCGGAATTTTTCGTTGGTCTCGATGTGGTCGAAGATGGCGAAGCCGTCCACGACGGCCACCACGCCGTGGGCCGCGTCCTCGCCGTGGTAGGTGACCCGGGCTTCGTGCACATTTCCTTTGCGCACCACCTCGGTCTTGAAATCCGGGTCCCGGTACCAGGGATCCTCGGCGTCCTGGTTGGACATATCCGTAACCATCATGGACTGATCGCTGTGGTGCACGCGCAGCTTGTGCTTGGGCGCGAGCTCGTGGATCCGCTGCGGGTTTCGGGTCAGCACCGTCAGCATCCGCTTCGGGGACTGGGCCGTCTGGGCCGCAAGGTCGGAGAACTCGTCCTCGGCGGGCTCGTAGGCGAAATACTCCCAGTCGCCGGTCTTGTCCGAAAGCACGATCGCGGGATGACCGGTTTCTTCCGTGGCGGGGGAGTAGCCGCGGCATGCGGACCAACCGGCGACCCATGCGGGCAGCAGGTCGTCCGGTACATCTCGTGTGTAATCGATGGCCATGTCTAGAACAGTACCTAAACGGGGTGCCTCTCGGCACCCCGGCCGCGGGCCAATCCGGAGCAGGGCACGGCGGCCGGCCCCGTACCCTTGAATACGTGGCTTTGAACAGGATTGTGCTCTATTACGCCTTCGCTCCGCTCCCGGACCCGGAGGCCATCCGGCTGTGGCAGCGGGCCGTGTGCGAAAAGCTTGGACTCACCGGCCGGATCCTTATCTCCCCGGACGGGATCAACGGAACCGTCGGCGGCGAACTGGACGCGGTCAAGCAGTATGTGAAGACCACCCGCGAACATCCCGCGTTCCGGAACCTGGACGTCAAATGGTCCGAGGGCGGCGCCGCGGACTTTCCCCGGCTGAGCGTGAAGGTCCGGGAGGAAATCGTCTCCTTCGGGGCCCCGGGTGAGCTCAAAGTGGACGAAAACGGCGTCGTCGGCGGCGGCACGCACCTGCGGCCGCAGGAACTGCATGCCTTGGTCGAGGCCAGGAAGCAGGCAGGGCAGGACGTGGTCTTCTTCGACGGCCGCAACGCCTTCGAGGCGCAGATCGGCCGCTTCAAGGATGCCGTCGTGCCGGACGTGGCGACCACCCACGATTTCATTAAGGAGCTGGATTCGGGCAAGTACGACGAGCTGAAGGACAAGCCGGTGGTGACCTACTGCACCGGCGGCATCCGCTGCGAGGTGCTCTCGGCGCTGATGGTCAACCGCGGGTTCCAGGAGGTGTACCAGCTCGACGGCGGCATCGTGCGCTACGGCGAGGCGTTCGGGGACTCCGGGCTGTGGGAGGGTTCGCTGTACGTCTTCGACCGCCGCATGCACCTGGAGTTCACCCCGGAGGCCAAAACCATCGGCCGGTGCGTCCGCTGCGAGGCGCCCACCAGCAAGTTCGAGAACTGCTCGAATCCCGCCTGCCGGAAGCTGACGCTTTACTGCGCCGGCTGCGCGGCGCAGCCACAGACCCTGCGCTGCCCCGGCGGCTGCGCCGGCTGAGCCCCGGTCCCGGCCGGTCAGGGTTCGGGCCACAGGCCCCGTGACGCGTCCTGCGGCTCAAGGTCCTGAACCTCGGTCTTGAACACGGTCATTCCCCGCGCCCGGTAGTTGGCCAGCGCCGCCGGCCCGTCCAGCGAACAGGTGTGCACCCACACCCGGTGCACCGGGGCGAAGCCCCGCCAGCGCACGGACAGCTGCCAGGCCTGGCGGAGGCCTTCGGTCAGCAGCCCGGCGCCCAGGCCGCGGCCGATCGCCTCGGGGAAGAGCCCGAAATACATGATTTCGACGGCGGTGCCGGCCGCTTCGGGCCGGCCGAGCAGTTCCACATACCCGGCCGGGGCCCCGCCGTCGGTCAGCACCCAGGTTTCGGACCCGGGCGTGTCCAGCAGCTCCTGCCACCGTGCCCGGGTCAGCGCCAGACGGTCCGCCCAGTTCCAGCCACTGCCCACGGACCGGTACAGGAACTTGCTGAACTCCGGGGTGACCGCCTCCACCCGTTCGACCCGGCTCCCGGCCGGCAGCGGTCGTGCCCCTGCCTCGAGCTGGCCGGGGGAGGTCTGTTCCAGATGGGTGGTGGTGACGAGCATGGGCCCATTCAACCACCGTCGTGCCGCCCGGCGGCAACACCGCTTAAACGCAACACCACTTAAGCTTGGTGCCGTGACTGACTTCGATGCCGGGCGTACCCCGGATGCCCCGCAAAGCCACGACCTGCGGCTGCTGTCCGCGCTGGCGGGGGACCTGGCCCGGCTGGACTACACCGTGGACGGTGTCGCGGCGCTGCTGGGGCCCGAGGCCTATGAGGCCTTCGGCCGGGACCAGTTGGTGCCTGCCCTGCAGGTGACCGGCCGGCAGGTGGGTGCCGGGAAGATCCCGGGGCAGGCGGCCGGGCTGGCCGCCGTCGTCAGGCTGTGGCTGCTGGGCCGGCCGGTTCCGGAACAGGCGGTGGCCGCGGCCCTGCCCGCCACCGGAGCGGCCGGGCTGCAGAAACTGGGCCTGGCCGAAGCGGAGGCCGGGCAGGTCCGCGCCCTCGCGGACCTGCGCCCCTACGCCTCCGAGGATCTGGACCTGTGGGTGGCCAGCGACCTGGGTGCACACCAGCGCCCGGGGGTGCTGCGGCATGACCATGTGCTCGGTATCGGCCAGGCCTCGCTGACGCTGGCCCAGCTGACCGTCAGGGCGCCGGTGGATCGTGCCCTGGACCTGGGCACCGGCTGCGGGATCCAGGCCTTCCATCTGCTCAGTCACGCCCGCCACGTCACGGCCACGGATATCTCCGTCCGGGCGCTGGCCTTTACCCGCTTCAACCTGCTGCTCAACGCCGGCCGGCTGGGCCTGGTCCCGGAACGGCTGCAGGAGCGGGTGAGTCTGCGGCTGGGATCCCTGCTGGAACCGGTGGCGGGGGAGCGCTTCGACCTGGTGGTGTCCAACCCGCCGTTCGTGATCACCCCGCGTTCGGCGGCGGAAACCGCCGCGGACCAGTTCACCTACCGCGACGGCGGGCTGCCCGGGGACGATATTGTCGCCCGGCTCGTGGCGGGGCTGCCCGGGGTCCTGGTGCCCGGCGGGACGGCCCAGCTGCTGGGCAACTGGGAGATCCGCCAGGACGGCGGCGAGGAGCAGCCCTGGCACCGGCGGCTCGAGGGCTGGCTGTCCCCGGACACCGAGGCCTGGATTATCCAGCGCGAGCGCCTCAGCCCCGCACAGTATGCCGAAACCTGGCTGCGCGATGCCGCCGAGAACCGGGACGCGGAACACTACGAGCACGCCTACGCGGCCTACCTCGAGGACTTCGTCTCCCGGCAGGTCTCGGGCATCGGCTTCGGCATGATCTGGCTGCGCCGGGCGGCGGACGGCGGCGCGGGCCGGCTGCGCCGCTTCGAGGAAATCACCTACCCGATCGAGCAGCCGATCGGCCCCCACCTGGCCGCGGCAGTGGAACGCCACGACTGGCTGCGGGCCCACGCGGCGGACTTCGCGCAGCAGCATCTGTGCCCGGCCGGGGACGTCACCGAGGAGCGGCACCAGCGGCCCGGCGCGGAACACCCCGGGGTTATCCTGCTGCGCCAGGGCGCCGGGCTGCGCCGGACCAACCTGATGAGCTCGGAACTGGCCGGTTTTGTTGCCGCCAGCGACGGCGAGCTGCCCGTGGGCCGGCTGGTCGCCGCCCTCGAAACGCTGGTGGAGGACCCCGGGGAGGAGTTTGCCGAACGGCTGACCGGCCAGGTGCGCAACCTGGTCGAGGACGGCTACCTGGTCCCGGCCGAGGCGCCGGGACGTGCGCCGACGGTGCCGCTGCCGGGCTCCGGCACCGGATCTTGACAACGCGTGCTCCATGGCGCACTACACTTATTTTCCATGACCAATGGAGCAGCAGCGCCGGTGGATCCTTCCGGTCCGGCCGGGGACCGGGTAAATATTTCCGATGCCCGGGCCATCCGCGCCCTGGCCCATACGGTGCGCCTGAAGGTCATCGAGGAACTGTTCGACACGCAGCAGCCGGCCACCGCCACCGAGCTGGCCCAGCGGCACGGGCTTACCCCCAGCGCCATGAGCTACCACCTGCGTGCCCTGGAGAAGTGGGGCTTCGTCAAGCGCAGCGCCAACCAGGGGGACGGCCGCGAGCGGCACTGGCAGGCCGCAGCCGGACGGCTGGACGTGACCTCCGTGGCGGACAGCACGGCGGCCACCATGGGCGTGGTGGACGTGGAGCTGAACGATCTGAGGGCCCGGCTGGCCAAGTACATGAAACGGGACAAGCAGACCCCGAACCCGGACACCTGGCGCCAGGAGGGCCATTTGGCGGCCCTGAGTACCGGACGGTTCTACCTGACCGCCGAGCAGCGCGCGGACCTGGGCCGGCGGATCGGGGAGATCCTGCTGGACTACAGCCCCACGACCAACCCGGAAAACCGCGGCGACGGGGCCGAAAAGCTGTACTACGTCCTTTCGTTCCTGCCCGGGGACCTGGATGCGGAGGAAGCCGGCTGACGGAGGCCCGGCCGCACCGCCGCCGCGGCCGGGTTTCCGCACCGGAGGGAAGTTGCGGCTAACCTTGTGCTGGTAACTGCCCTGTGCAACGGGGGAGCGACGCACCGCAGTACCACCCACCGAAGTTGACGTAGGAGAATCGTGCCAGCCAAGGCCCGCGAAAAGACCGGTAAGAAACTCGTGATCGTGGAGTCTCCTGCCAAGAGCAAGACCATTGCGGGTTATCTTGGCGAGGGGTTCGAGGTCACTGCCTCGGTGGGCCACATCCGCGACCTGCCGCAGCCATCGGAACTGCCCGCCGAGCTGAAAAAGACTTCGGTGGGTAAGTTCGCCGTCGACATCGAGCACGACTTCGAGCCCTACTACGTGGTCTCGCCGGGCAAGAAGAAGACGGTGGCCGAGCTGAAGAGCAGGCTCAAGGACGCCGACGAACTTTACCTGGCCACTGACGATGACCGCGAAGGCGAGGCGATCGCCTGGCACCTGCTGGAGGTGCTCAAGCCCAAGATCCCGGTGCACCGGATGACCTTTTCCGAAATCACCCCCGAATCCCTCCAGCGCGCCCTCCAGGAGCTGCGCGACATCGATTCGGACCTGGTGGATGCCCAGGAGACCCGCCGGATCGTGGACCGACTGTTCGGCTACGAGCTCTCGCCGGTGCTCTGGCGCAAGATCAAGGCCGGCCTGTCTGCCGGCCGCGTGCAGTCGGTGGCCACCCGGCTGGTGGTCGAGCGCGAGCGCGAGCGGATGGCCTTCCGCTCGGCCGCCTACTGGGACCTGCTGGCCGTCGTCGAGCCGGTCGAAACCGCCAAGGGCGGCGCCTTCAAGGCCAGGCTGGTGCAGCTGGACGGCGCCCGGGTGGCCAGCGGCCGCGACTTCGACGACCGCGGGATGCTGAAGACCCGCGGCGCGGTGCACCTGGACGAGGCAGCAGCCACCGCCCTGGCGCAATCCCTGGGCGGCGCCGCGTTCGCGGTGCGCTCGGTGGAGAACAAGCCCTACACCCGCCGCCCGGCGGCGCCGTTCACCACCTCCACGCTGCAGCAGGAGTCCGCGCGCAAGCTCGGCTTCTCGACCAAGACCACGATGCAGCTGGCCCAGCGGCTCTACGAAAACGGCTTCATCACCTATATGCGTACGGACTCCCCGGCGCTGAGCGACCAGGCCGTGAACGCGGCCCGCCGGCAGGCCGCCGAGCTTTACGGGCCCGAATACGTGCCGGACTCCCGCCGGGTGTACAAGGGCAAGAACAAGAATGCCCAGGAAGCGCACGAGGCGATCCGGCCTGCCGGGGACTCGTTCCGGACCCCGGGGCAGGTGCGCAGCAAGCTCGGCAACGACGAGTACCGGCTGTACGAGCTGATCTGGAAGCGCACCGTCGCCTCCCAGATGGCCGACGCCAAGGGTTCCACCTCCACGGTGCGCCTCGGCGCCACCGCCGCGGACGGGCAGGACGCGGTCTTCACCGCCTCCGGCACCGTGATCACCTTCCCCGGCTTCCTGGCCGCCTACGAGGAAGGCCGGGACGCCGCGCGCAATGAAGAGGACGACGCCGAGGGCGGCCGGCTGCCGAACCTGGACGAAGGCGACCAGCTCTCGCCCCAGGAAGTCACCGCCGTCGGGCACGAAACCTCCCCGCCGCCGCGCTACACCGAAGCTTCGCTGGTGGCCACGCTCGAAGAGCGAGGCATCGGCCGCCCGTCCACCTACGCGACCACGATCTCCACGATCATGGACCGTGGGTACGTCCGCAAGCGCGGCTCCGCCCTGGTGCCCAGCTGGATCGCCTTCTCCGTGGTGAAGTTGCTGGAGGACCACTTCAGCGACTACGTGGACTATGACTTCACCGCCGCGATGGAGGAAGGCCTGGACCGCATCGCCAACGGCGATGCACGCCGGGTGGACTGGCTGAACGGCTTCTACTTCGGGGACCGGAAGGAAACCGGGCTGCAGACGGTGGTCAACGACCTGGGCGAAATCGATCCCCGGGTGGTCAACTCGATCGGCATCGCCGACGGGATTACGCTGCGCGTGGGCAAGTTCGGTCCGTACCTGGAACGTGCCGCCGCGGACGGCAGCGGCGAGCCGGAGCGCGCCAATGTCCCCGAGGACCTGGCCCCGGACGAACTGACCCCGGCCAAAGCCCTGGAGCTGATGGAGGCCCAGGGGCCGGGCGAACGTGTGCTGGGCCAGGACCCGGAGACCGGACGGAGCATCGTGGCCCGCGACGGCCGCTACGGGGCCTACGTCACGGAGGTCATCCCGGAGCTGACCGCCGAGGAACTGGCGGCACTGCCGGTGGAGTACTACAAGAACGGCAAGCCCAAGCCGCCGAAGAAGCCTGCCAAGGTCAAGCCGCGCACCGGCTCGCTGTTCAAGTCCATGTCGGTGGACACGGTGACCCTGGCGGACGCGCTGAAGCTGATGAGCCTGCCGCGCGTGCTGGGCACGGATGACGAGGGCCAGGAAATCACCGTGCAGAACGGCCGCTTCGGACCGTACCTGAAGAAGGGCACGGACTCGCGCTCGATCGGTTCCGAGGAGGAGATCTTCACGATCACCCTCGAGCAGGCCAAGGAGATCTATTCACAGCCGAAAACCCGGGGCGGGCGCACCGCCGCCGCGCCGCTGGCCGAGTTCGGCGTGGATCCGGTGTCGGAGAAGAACATCGTGGTCAAGGAAGGCCGCTTCGGACCGTATATTACCGACGGCGTCACGAACATTACCGTGCCGCGCTCGACGAGCATCGAGGAACTGACCCGGGAACAGGCCGTCGAACTGCTGGCCGAAAAACGGGCCAAGAGCCCGGCCAAGAAGCCCGCCCGGCGCCGGACTGCGGCGGCCAAGTAGCCGACGCCGGGCCCGGCGTTTGCGGCGGGCCCGGCGGGTGGCGACATAATAAGAGCATGCGTCTGGGCGTTCTCGACATCGGCTCCAATACCGTTCATCTGCTGCTGGTGGACGCCCATCCCGGCGCGCGGCCGGTTCCGTTCGCCTCGCACAAGCGCCCGCTCTCGCTCGTGGCCTATCTGGATGGCAAGGGCCGGATCAACGAAGAAGGCCAGCAGGAACTGATCTCCTTCGTACGCGAAGCCTGGGACTTCGCCGGCCTGCACCGGGCCGAGGACATGCTCGCCTTCTGTACCTCGGCCATCCGCGAAGCGGCCAACGGCAGCGAAGTGCTCGCGCGCGTCAAGCAGGAGACCGGGGTGCTGCTGGACGAGCTGACCGGACCGCAGGAGGCGGCCATGACGCTGGTGGCGGTCCGCCGCTGGTACGGCTGGGGCGCCGGAACGATCCTGGACCTGGACATCGGCGGCGGTTCTTTCGAAATGGCGATCGGCCACGACGAGCAGCCCGACGCCGCGGTCTCCGTGCCGCTGGGCGCCGGGCGCCTGACCCGGGACTGGCTGCCGGGAGAACTGCCCAGTGCCCGGAGCATGCGCGAGGCCGGCGACTACATCCGTACGACCCTGGAAGAGGCCATCCCCCAGATCGACGGCGCCGGACGGCCGGACCTGACCGTGGGCACCTCCAAGACCTTCCGGTCGCTGGCCCGGATCACCGGCGCCGCGCCGTCGGCCGCCGGTCCGTACGTCCGCCGCGAGCTGCGCCGCCGCGACCTGTACCTGTGGACCCACCGGCTGGCAGCGATGCCGGTGGAGGACCGGGTCAACCTGCCCGGTGTCTCGGTCATCCGGGCCCCGCAGCTGCTCGCGGGCGCGATGGTGGCCCACACGGCCATGGAGCTGTTCAAGGTGGAGGTCATGCAGATCTGCCCTTGGGCGCTGCGGGAGGGGCTGATCCTCAAGCGCTTCGACCATCTGCTCTTCGACAGCGACGTCCCGGTCGGTCCGGTCGGTACCGGGCCGGTGGACCGGGCCCTGCGGCCGGTGGTGCTGTCCCAACCGGCGGGCGGCCCGGCGCGATGAGCCGGGCCGAGGCCGGCCGGGCCCAGGACACGGCCGGTCCCCGGATTCCGGTGGCGCTCTCGAGTGCGTCCGTCTACCCGCTGGCGGTCCACGATGCCTTTGCCGTGGCCGCCGACCTGGGCTACGACGGCGTCGAGGTCATGGTCACCAACAACCACGATTCGCAGAATCCGGACGCGCTCAAGACGCTGCGCGAACGCTACCAGCAGCCGGTGGTGGCCATCCACGCGCCGACGCTGCTGCTGACCCAGCAGGTCTGGGGCAAGGCGTGGAACAAGATCATGATGTCCGCAGCCATGGCCGCGGAACTGGAAGCCTCCACCGTGGTGGTCCACCCGCCCTTCCGGTGGCAGAGCGGCTATGCGGAGAATTTCGCCACCGGCATCCGCCGGATCATGGACGACTTCGGGGTCACCATCGCGGTGGAGAACATGTACCCCTGGAAGGTGCGCGGCCGGGAAGCCAAGGCCTACCTGCCGCACTGGGATCCGCGGCCCTATGACTACGAGCACATCACCTGGGATTTCTCCCACGCGGCCTCGGCCGGTGTGGATTCCTACGAGGAGATCCAGCTGATCGGGGACCGGCTGAGGCACGTCCATCTCACGGACGGGTTAGGTGGCAGCTGGGATGACCACCTGGTCCCCGGCCATGGCCAGCAGCGCTGCGCCGAGTCCTTGCAGCATCTGGCCGAAAGCGGCTGGGACGGCGTGGTGGTGGCCGAGGTCAGCACCCGCAAGGCCAAGGGTGCCGGCGAACGCGAGGAACTGCTCGGCGAAACCCTGGACTTCGCACGCCGGCATCTGGGCCACAGCAATATCGAACTGAGCGAGAACTGATCCGGGCCTTAAAACGAGAAGTGCCGGCGAGCCAGACAGATGGTTGGGGGAGACATCCGCTACTCGCCGGCACCCGGACCACACCAGAAAGCCTGGCCCGTAATCACTCGCACCTTTATGAGGTAGTTATAAATCTACGGGCCAAGTTTGGGATATCCCCCTTAAGAACCTGAGAGTAGGCTGGGAGTTCCGTTTTCCGGGCCCGGGGAGGCGGCGTGATTCAATGGCAGCTATGAACGCAGACCCTACCGTCCCCGCCACTCCACCTGTTTCCGGCCGGGTCGCCTTCCTCGGCTGCGGCTCCATGAATGAGGCTGTGCTGGCCGGGCTGCTGGCGGCCGGCACCCCGGCTGCCAGCGTGACCGCCACGGTCCGCAGGCCGGAGCGGGCCGAGGAGCTGCGCGGCCGCTACCCGGGGCTGTCGGTGCTCGCCGAGCAGGAGGACCCGGAGGCCAACCGCAAGGCGGTGGCCGGGGCGTCCGTGGCAGTGCTCGGGGTCAAGCCGGCTGGCATTACGGCCCTGTGCCGGAGCATCGCCCCGGTCCTGGCGCGCCAGACCGTCGTCGTCAGCGTGGCCGCGGCGGTCACCGTGGCCACCATGGAGGCCGCCCTGCCCGCCGGGCAGCCGCTGGTGCGCAGCATGCCGAACACGCCGCTGAAGGTGCGCCGCGGCGCCGTCGGCCTGGCGCCCGGCAGCAGCGCCACGGAGTCACAGCTGGCGGCGGCCGCGGCCGTCTTTGCCGGCGCCGGGACGGTGGTGGTGGTCCCCGAGGAGCAGCTGGACGCCGTCTCGGCGATCAGCGGATCGGGTCCGGCCTACGCCTTCTACCTCGCCGAGGCCATGGCCGCGGCCGGGGTCGGGCTGGGCCTGGATGCCGCGCTGGCCATGACCCTGGCGCGGGAGACGGTGGCCGGTGCCGGGCTGATGCTCGCCCAGGAGGGTGCGGATCCGGCCGCGCTGCGCAAGGCCGTGACCAGCCCCAACGGAACCACCGAACGGGCCATCGCCGCCTTCGACGCCGAGGGCCTGCCGGCCATCATTGCCGCCGGGGCCCGGGCGGCCGAAGCCCGTGCGGCGGAGCTCTCGCGCGAACTGGGCTGACTCCCGCGCGGGCTCGGCCCGGCAGTGCTACGGTCTGGCCGCGAACCGCTCCAGCAGGTCCACGTGGCCGGAGACGATCAGCATGTCCCGGCTGGAGACCTTGGTCTCCGGCCGGGCATAGGTAAAGTCCTCGCCCGGGGACTTCACCCCCACCACGGTGACCCCGTACTTGGCCCGGACCGCGGATTCCCCGAGCGTGAAACCCTGGGTTTCCTTCGGTGGGTACATCTTCACGATCGCGAAGCCGTCGTCGAACTCAATGAAGTCCAGCATCCGGCCGCCCACCAGGTGCGCCGCCCGGCGCCCGGCATCGGCCTCCGGATAGATCACGTGGTTGGCCCCGATCCGGGTCAGGATCTTCCCGTGCGAAGGCGTGATGGCCTTCACCCAGAGGTGCTCGATGCCCAGGTCCACGAGGTTGACGGTGATCAGCACCGAGGACTCGATGGAGGTGCCCACGCCTACCACCGCGGAGGTGAATTCCTGCGCCCCGAGCTGGCGCAGCGCGTCGATGTTCGTGGCGTCGGCTTCGACAACGTGGGTCAGCGCGCCGGCCCACTTCTGCACCAGGGCCGGGTCCCGCTCGATCGCCAGCACCTCCCGGCCCTGCTTCACCAGCTGTTCGGCGGTGGCCGCGCCGAACCGGCCCAGGCCGATCACCAGCACCGGGGCGTTGTGGGCCGGGCGGCCGGTTGCGGAAGATTTGTCAGCCAATGATCGGTCTTTCTTCGGGGAAGTGGTACAGCTGGCGCCGCTCGCGCAGCGCCAGCGCGGAAGCAAGAGTAATCGTACCCACGCGGCCGGCGAACATCAGCACCGCCAGCACGTACTTGCCCTCCGGGGGCGCCTCGGCACTGAGGTTCGTGCTCAGCCCCACCGTGGCGAAGGCCGAGATCACCTCGAACAGCACCCGGTCCAGGCTGGCTCCGGTCATCGTCAGCAGCATGCCGGCGCCCACCGCCACCCAGGTGGCGCCGGCGACAATCACGGAGATGGCCACCCGCATGGCGCTGGACGGGATGGTGCGGCCGTGCACCTTGACGTCGTTGTCGCCGCGGGCTTCGGCCATGATGGCCAGGAAGACGATGGCGATGGTGGTCACCTTGATGCCGCCGGCGGTGGAGGCCGAACCGCCGCCGGCGAACATCAGGGCGTCGGTGAGCAGCATGGTGCTTGAATCCAGGTGGTTCATGTCCACCAGGTTGAAGCCGCCCGACCGCGTCATGACGGAGGCAAACAGCGAGTGGACCGTCTTGTCCCACGCTCCCAGCGCCCCGATCGTGCGCAGGTTGTTCCATTCCATGGCACCCCAGGCCAGCGTGCCGGCGACCAGCAGGATCAGGGACACCTCGATGGTCAGCTTGGTGTGCAGGTTCCAGTTCCGGTACCGCCAGCCGCGCTCGAGCAGGATCATCACCACCGGGAAACCCAGGCTGCCCAGGAAAACACCGATCATCAGCGGGAAGAGGATCCATCCGTCGGTTTCGTAGGGCACCAGCCCGTCCGAGTGCGGGGTGAAGCCGGCGTTGTTGAAGGCGGAAATGGAATAGAAGACGCCGTGCCAGACGGCCTGTCCCAAGGGCTCGCCGAGAATGATGAAGCGCGGGATCAGGACCAGCGCCAGGACCACCTCGATCACCACCGAGGTGGTGATCACGATGCGCAGCAGGGTACCCACCTCGCCGAGCCGGCCGGCGTTCATGGCCTCCTGGGCAATCAGCTTGCCGCGGACTCCGAGGCGCTTGCTGACAGCCAGGGTCAGCAGCGAGGCCAGCGTCAGCGTGCCGAGTCCGCCGATGAAGATGCCCAGCAGGATGACCACCTGGCCGAAGGCGGACCAGTGCTCGGCAGTGGAAACCACGGTCAGGCCGGTGACGCAGACGGCCGAGGCGGCGGTGAAGAACGCGTCGTACAGGACGGTCGCCTTGCCGTCGGCCGCCGAGGCCGGCAGCGCCAGCAGGCCGGCGAAGACGAAGATGACCGCGGCGTACACGATCAGGGCCAGCCGGGCCGGGGAACTGTTGGCCACCCGGTCCACGAAATCGCGCATGCCGCCCAGCAGTGGCAGCCGCCCGGGTTGCCGCTGCGGTGTCCAGGACGGCTGGATCTTGCTCATGCGGATCAGTAAACCACTTATTACGCACCGGTCGGGTGCCGGGTGTGACCGGCGCATCAGATCGCGTAGCCTGAGGGGGATGTCCGCCAACCCGCCGCCCGCCGTCCCCACGCACATTGTCTGGGACCAGTCGATGCTGGCCTACAACTTCGGCCCGCATCATCCGATGAATCCGGTACGGCTGGACCTGACCGCCCGGCTGGCCGGCGAGTTCGGACTGTTCGCCCGGCCGAACGTGACGCTGGTGGCCTCCAGGATCGCCACCGACCAGGAACTTCAGACCGTGCACGACGCCGACTACATCGCCGCCGTGCACCGGGTCAGCGACGATCCGTCGACCCCGGACGAGGCCCGGGGGCTCGGGACCGAGGACGATCCGGCCTTCGCCGGCATGCATGAGGCCAGCGCGAGGCTGGCCGGTGCCAGCCTGCAGGCTGCGGACGCGATCCTCAGCGGGGCGGCGCTGCATGCGGTGAATTTTGGCGGCGGAATGCACCATGCCGCCCGGGACCGGGCCAGCGGCTTCTGCATCTACAACGACTGTGCCCTGGCCATCAGGCGCCTGCTCGACAACGGCGTGCAGCGGGTGCTCTACCTTGACGTGGACGCGCACCACGGGGACGGGACGCAGAACATCTTCTGGGACGACCCCCGGGTGATGACCATATCCCTGCACGAATCCGGCATGCATCTGTTCCCCGGGACGGGCTACGCCAACGAGGTGGGCGGCCCGGCCGCCCTCGGCAGCGCGGTCAACGTGGCCGTGCCGCCGCGCACCGGGGACGCGGCCTGGATGCGCGCCTTCCATGCCGTGGTGCCGCAGCTCACCCGGGCCTTCAGGCCCGAGGTGATCGTCAGCCAGCACGGCTGCGACGGCCATGCCCGGGACGTGCTCAGCAGCCTGCGCCTGAGCGTAGATGCGCAGCGGCAGATGATGCTCGACGTCGCCCAGTTGGCCCGGGAGGTAAGCGGCGACCGCTGGCTGGCCACCGGCGGCGGCGGTTACGACGTCTACGACACGGTGCCGCGGTCCTGGACGCACCTACTGGCCATCGCCTCCGGGCAGCCGCTGCCGCTGGACGCCAAGCTGCCGCAGGCCTGGCGGGATCATGCGCGGGCGCGCTCCGGCCGGGAAGGTCCGCAGCTAATGGGCGACGGCGCCGAGCTGTGGTGGCGCTCCTGGGAAGTCGGCTACGACCCGAACGACGCCATGGACCGGACCGTGATGGCCACGCGCAAGGAAGTCTTCCCCTACCACGGGCTGGATCCCTGGTTCGACTAGGCGCAGCGCGGTGGTCCGCCGGCCGCGGCATCCGTGTCCCGAACGTCCGTGTTCCATCCGGGGCGGTATATGCAGTTAGGGTAATGCATATGGTCATCGATGATGTCTTCGCCGTGATTGCCGAATCCACCCGCCGCCGGATCCTGCGTTCGCTGCACGACGGCGACAAGGCGGTGGGCGAGCTGGTCGACGAGCTCGAAGTCAGCCAGCCGACGGTGTCCAAGCACTTGAAGGTCCTGCGCGAGGCGGGGCTGGTGTCGATGCGCGCCCAGGGTCAGAAGCGTTTCTACTCGCTGGTCGTGGACCCGCTCGAGGCCGTCGCCGATTGGGTCCTGGCCTTCGGACTCGATGGCGCAGCGGCCCCGGAGCAGGTCCCGGCCGCGGCCGTGCCCGTCCGGTTGCCGGGTGCGGCGGCTGCGCTGCCGGCCGGCACTGCGCCCGGAGCGCATCATCCCCAGACCGTGCCCGCAATCGACCGGCCGGCGGCGCGTGCACGCACGCTGGGCCAGGCAGCGGACCGGGCCGCGAACAAGGCAGCCGACTTCCTGGCGCACCTCTCGAAGCCCAACTTGCCCAATCTGCCGCCGCTGCGCCGCCGGAAGAAAGGCTGAACGGCGGTTACGCGCCGGTAACCGCATGTTTCGGCCGTGTTTCCAACTTCTCACCGAATGTGGTTCCCTTTTACGGGCACCAATGAAGTTGCCGGGGCATCATGCGGTCAGAGGACCGGACGATGCCAGTCCGTTAAGCACATTTCATTAGGTTCACCCCGGAAGGGACCCCATCCATGGACGCCCAGCTGCTCTCGATCCGCGACGAGGTCTTCCGCCGGAACCCCGGCGAAGTCGAATTCCACCAGGCCGTGAACGAGGTTTTCGAAAGCCTCGCCCCGCTCACGGACAGGCACCCGGAATACACCGATGCCGCCATCCTGCAGCGCATTTGCGAGCCGGAGCGCCAGATCATCTTCCGCGTCCCGTGGGTCGACGACGCCGGCAACGTGCAGATCAACCGCGGCTTCCGGGTCGAGTTCAACTCCGCCCTCGGCCCCTTCAAGGGCGGACTGCGCTTCCACCCGTCCGTCTACCTGGGCATCGTGAAATTCCTGGGCTTCGAACAGATTTTCAAGAACGCGCTGACCGGCATGCCGATCGGCGGCGGCAAGGGCGGCTCGGACTTCGACCCGCGCGGCAAGTCCGACGCCGAGGTCATGCGCTTCTGCCAGTCCTTCATGACCGAGCTCTACCGCCACATCGGCGAGTACACCGACGTGCCCGCCGGGGACATCGGGGTCGGCGGCCGCGAGATCGGATACCTCTTCGGCCAGTACAAGCGGATCACCAACCGCTATGAATCCGGCGTGCTCACCGGCAAGGGCATCGGCTGGGGCGGTTCGCTGGTCCGCCCGGAGGCCACCGGCTACGGCGCCGTGCTGTTCGCGCAGGAGATGCTCAAGACCCGCGGGCGCAGCTTCGATGGCCAGCGCGTGGTGGTCTCCGGCTCCGGCAACGTGGCCATCAATGCCATCGCCAAGGCACAGACCCTCGGCGCCACCGTCGTCGCTGCCTCGGATTCAGCCGGCTACATCGTGGACGAGGCGGGCATCGACGTGGACCTGCTGCGCCAGATCAAGGAAATCGAGCGCGGCCGGATCTCGGAGTACGCCGAGCGCCGCGGCTCCGCCGTCAGCTATGTTGCCGCAGGATCAGTCTGGGATGTCAATGCCACGGTGGCCCTGCCCTGCGCCACGCAGAACGAACTGGATGACAAGCAGGCCGCCCGGCTGATCGAGAATGGTCTGGCCGCCGTCGCCGAGGGCGCGAACATGCCCTGCACCGCCGAAGCCACCGCGCTGTTCCACGAGGCCGGGATCCTGTTCGGTCCCGGCAAGGCCGCCAACGCCGGCGGTGTGGCCACCTCCGCGCTGGAAATGCAGCAGAACGCCAGCAGGGATGCCTGGACCTTCGAGCACACCGAGCAGCGGCTGGCCGAAATCATGGTCGGCATCCACGACGACTGTGCCGCGACCGCCGAGGAATACGGGATGCCGGGCAACTACGTGGCCGGCGCCAACATCAGCGGCTTCAAGAAGGTAGCCGACGCCATGCTGGCCCTCGGGGTCATCTAGGGCCCGGGCCGCCTGCCATGCCGGCTTCGCACCCACAGCATGCGGCCGGTGACCCGTCCGGGACACCGGCCAGGACGATCCTGGGACTGGATATCGGCGGGACCAAGACCCACGCCATCCGGCTCGAGGCGGGCCGGCTGGCCGCCGAGGCGGTGGCCGGCAGCGCCAACCTGCAGAACACGGACCGGGCCGCGGCCGCCGCGGCACTGGCGGAGGCCATCGCCGCCGTCGGCGCGGGGGACGTGCAGGAGGTCTATGCCGGCGCCGGCGGCATCGATACCGACGACGACGCCGCCTCCCTGCGGGCGCTGATCGCGCCGCTGGTGCCCGCAGCCAGCATCCATGTGGTGCACGATTCCCGGCTGGTGCTCGCTGCCGGACGGGCCCGCACCGGAATTGCGGTGATCATCGGCACCGGCACCGCCGTCTGGGGTACCGACGGCAGCCGGCAGGCGCGCGCGGGCGGGTGGGGCCACCTGTTGGGGGACGAGGGCAGCGGCTACTGGCTTGCCCGCGAGGCCGTCCGGCACTGCCTGCACCGCCACGATCTTGGCCTGGCCCCCGACCTGTTGTGCACGCAGTTGCTGGCAGCCTGCGGACTGGACCGCCCGGTGGCCTTCATTGCGCGCTTCCACGGCCTCGGCACCGCCGGCCGGAATGGTCCGGACCGCGGCTACTGGGCAGCGCTGGCGCGGGTGGTCGTCGCGGCGGCCGAGGCCGGCGACAGCGCGGCACGCAGCATCCTGGACGCCGGCACGGAGGCGGTGGCCGGGCAGATCCTGCAGGTGGCACGCCAGTTGGGCATCGCAGGCCCGGTCATCCTCGGCGGCGGCCTGGGCGCCAAGGTGCCGCTGATCCGGGAGGGCATCCTCCGTGCCCTGGCCCCGCACGGGATCACCGAGGTGGCCTGCCTGGACCGGGAACCGGTCTTCGGGGTCGACGTGCTGGCCGGGCTGGCCTGAGCCGTCCGTCATATTTCTGCGCCGGCTTTGCACAAGCCGACGTGCCGGGCGTAGGCTCGCACCATGACAAACCGTTGGTATGCGTATTTTGCGTTGGCTCTGGAGGGGCCTGACGTGACTGCCTGACGGCGTGCGCATCCAACAAACCTTCAGAGCCAACAGGGCAGAGATCATTCTCTGCCCTTCGCCATTTCTCCGGCGGGTTCTGATGAGGCTCCCGCCCTGACAGACGGGACGACCCCATGACCACCACCACCGAATTGGCCGCCGGCAATCCGCACGCGGCCGGCGCGGACCACTGCGTCCCGCTGCCCTCGCCGGCCGAACTGCGCGCGGAACTGCCGTTGCCCGCCCGGCTGGCCGCCGCCGTCGAACGCGGCCGCGACGAGATCCGGGCGGTGCTCAACGGCGTCGACGACCGGCTGCTGGTCATTGCCGGGCCCTGCTCCATCCATGATCCCGAGGCCGGGCTGGACTACGCCCGCCGGCTGGCGGCCGCGGCGCGCCAGCACAGCAGCGACCTGCTGGTGGTCATGCGGACCTACTTCGAGAAACCCCGGACCACGGTCGGCTGGAAAGGCCTGATCAACGACCCGCACCTGGACGGTTCCCATGACATTGCCGCGGGCCTGCGCACCGCCCGCCGGTTCCTGCTCGACGTCGCGGACCTGGGCCTGCCGGTCGCCACCGAATTCCTCGAGCCGGTCAGCACCCTCTACCTCAGCGACCTCGTCGGCTGGGGCGCCATCGGTGCCCGCACCACCGAGAGCCAGATCCACCGCCAGCTGGTCTCCGGATTGCCGATGCCGGCCGGTTTCAAGAATGGGACCGACGGCGGCCTGCAGGTGGCGTTGGACGCCTGCACGGCGGCCGCCGCGGCGCAGACCTTCCTGGGCATGGATCAGCAGGGCCGGGCCAGCCTGCTGGCTACCGCGGGCAACCCGGATACCCACCTGATCCTGCGTGGCGGCAGCGCCGGACCCAACTACGATCCCGAGCACATCGCCGCAGCCTCCGCACGGCTGGCCGCGGCGGGGCTCAATCCACGGCTGATCGTCGATGCCAGCCACGGCAACAGCGGCAAGAGCCACCACCGCCAGGCCGAAGTGGCAGTGGAACTGGCCGCCCGGCTGGAAGCCGGCGGCCCCGGCGCCGAGGCGATTTCCGGCGTCATGCTGGAAAGCTTCCTGATGCCGGGAGCGCAGAAGCTTGAGCTCCCGGCCGCCGGGGTGCGCGCGGACCAGCCGGCGCCGGGCCTGGTCTACGGCCAGAGCGTGACAGATGCGTGCATGGACTGGGAGATGACCGCCGGCGTGCTGGAGCAGCTGGCGCGCGGGGCCCGCACCCGCTCCGGCGGGCACCCGCTGGTGCGCAGGACGGCCTTGGGGTAGGCAGACACGGACTTTCACTTTGGTCACTCCTGGCACTAAAGTATCCACTCAGGGCGGATTCGCGCTTGGCAAGCCGGCACGCCGTCGGAAATGCCGCAAGTGAAGGATTTGGAACAATGGCTGACGAGGGCAATTTTTCCCAGGTGCGCTTCCTAACCGTGTCGGAAGTGGCCGAGGTGATGCGCGTGTCCAAGATGACCGTCTACCGGCTGGTGCATTCGGGCCAACTGCCCGCCGTGCGTTTCGGCCGCTCGTTCCGGGTGCCCGAGGCCGCCGTCGAGCAGTACCTGCGCAGCGCCGTCGTCGACGGCCGCTCGGAGACTGCCTGAGGGCAATCACCGCCCGTCCCCGGACGGACGGTCATTGACAGGGGAGTTAAGGCGGTACCCTGTTAAGGAACTTCCTGCCTCGCCGCGGCCAGCTGCGCCGGTGCAGGATTTTGTATCATTGTAGGAATCCGCCGGTCCAGGTGCGCCCCTAGCGGGCGGAGCCTGTCCGCGGGTGCTAATGGATTTGTGAGGAACTCCATGGGTTCGGTTATCAAGAAGCGCCGCAAGCGTATGGCCAAGAAGAAGCACCGCAAGCTGCTTCGCAAGACGCGCCACCAGCGCCGCAACAAGAAGTAGGGCCAGCCGGCTCTGCTTAAGGCTTCACGGTCCGCCAGGTTCGCCTGGCGGACCGTTTGCTGTTTAAGCCGCCGGGCCGCTGGTCGGTCCGCGGAACCTGCTGAACCCCCGCCAGAGGCCATAGGCGGCCCCGGCTCCGGTGGCCAGCTTCAGGCCCAGCGTGGCGGCGCGCCGGCCGCTGCGGAAATCGTAGACCGGCCAGTTGCGCTCCCGGGCGTAGCGGCGCAGCCGTGCGTCCGGATTGATGGCCACCGGGTAGCCCACCAGGGACAGCAGCGGAACGTCGTTGTACGAGTCGCTGTAGGCCCAGCAGCGGGCCAGCTCCAGGCCTTCCCGGACTGCCAGCTCCCGCACCGCCACGGCCTTGGCCGGACCATGCAGGATCTCGCCGACCAGGCGCCCGGTATACGCGCCGTCCGCGATTTCGCCGACGGTTCCAAGGGCTCCGGCCAGGCCCAGCCGGTCCGCGATCACGGACGCCACTTCCACCGGTGTAGCCGAGACCAGCCAGACACGGCGGCCGGCGCGCAGGTGCTGGTCCGCCAGGGCGCGCGTGCCCGGCCAGATCCGCGAGGCGATGATCTCGTCATAAACTTCCTCGCCGAGCGCCTTGACGTCGGCGGCCAGCAGGCCGGTGGCCAGGGCCAGGGCCCGGTCGCGCGCGGCCTGGATATCCTTCAGGTTCTCGCCCCGGAGACTGAACCGGACCTGCTTCAGCGCGATGCCAGCCAGGTCCCGGAGGCCGAAGATGCCGCGGCGGTACATCTGGTAGGCCACATGGAACAGGCTGGCGCCGCGCATCATGGTGTTGTCGATGTCGAAGAAGGCCGCCGCACCGGCGGGACCCGGATCCGCAGGCGCCGCGGCCCGGCCGGCGCGGCGGCTGGAGGCTTTGGCCATGTAACGAGTCTAGCCACAGGGCGGCCGGGATTGTCCGGCCGGGCTGTCGGGCGGCTACTTTTTAAGCTATGACGCAACCAGAGACGCGACCGCAGCATCACCTTGTGCTGCTGACGAAACCCGATTGCCACCTCTGCGAAGCGGCCCGCCGGACTGTTGCCGCCGTCGCCGCCGAGACGGGGGTGCCGTGGGAGGAAAAGTCCATCCTGGACGATCCGGCGCTGGAGGCCCGCTTCGCCGAGGAGATTCCGGTGGTGATGATCGACGGCGTGCAGCGTGACTTCTGGCATATCGACCCGGAGCGCCTGCGCCGGCTGCTGTCGGCCTGAGCACCGGACTGTTCCCGGGTAGGGGCCGGCCTGCGGGAACCGGCGTCCCATGGTCATCAGGTTGGTGGCCCGCAGGGCAGCGCATAAGGTAAGGGGGTGAGCGTGCCGGACCATCCAGAGACCGCTTCCGGCACGGAGGAGTCCGGCCGGAAGATTCCTCCGGCGTCCCTGGCCAGGCTGCCTATCTACCTGCGCGCACTCAACGCCATGCTGGCGGATTCGGTAGAACGGGTCTCATCCGAGGAACTTGCCGAGGCGGCCGGCGTGAAGTCCGCCATGCTGCGCAAGGATCTGTCCTACCTCGGCTCCTTCGGTACCCGGGGTGTTGGGTACGATGTCCAGTTCGTGAGCCAGAAGATCTCCGCGCTGCTGGGCCTGTCGCAGGAATGGCGTGTGGCGATTGTCGGCGCCGGGAACCTGGGCCGGGCGCTGGCCCGCTATAGCGGTTTTGCCAGCCGGGGCTTCGAGGTGGTGGCCGTGTTCGATGCGGACGAACGGATCGTCGGGACCAGGATCGGCTGGCTCACGGTCAGCAATGCGGACAACCTGGAATTCGAGCTCGAGCGCACGCAGACCAACATGGCGGTGCTCGCCGTTCCCGCGGCGGTGGCCCAGCAGCTGTGCGACCGTCTGGTGGCGGCCGGCGTGACCAGCATCCTCAGCTTCGCGCCCGTGGTCCTGCAGGTGCCACCGCACGTGCAGGTGCGCAAGGTGGACATGGGCACCGAACTCCAGATCCTGGCCTACCATGCCCAGCGGGCGCAGGAAACGGAGTCCGGTTCCCGCGCCCGGTCGGCGCAGTAGCTGGCGCCGAGGGTCCCGCCGCGAGCGAAGCGGGCGAAGAGAGCGGCCCGGGGTCCCCGCGCGCGGAGCGCGTGGGGCAGGCTGCGAACGGGAGAGCGTAACGCCCTATCCGGCGTAGTAGCCGGACTTGCGGGCGGCTGCCTCCTTGAAGAAGGCGCTGGAGACCGGCAGGAACAGCAGCACGATGGCCGCCGCGCCGAGCAGGAAGGTCAGCACGCCCAGCACCCCGAAGGCCAGCAGCACCAGCGAGAGCACGGCGAAGACGGTACCGAGGATGCGCGCCCAGTTCCGTCCGGCCTTCACGCCGAAGGCCACCAGCAGGTACAGAGCGGCCGCGATCAGCGCGCCGACGATGTACATGGTGCCGACCATCCCGGCGACCAGGTCCGGGGTGATCGAGGAAATGTCCTGTCCCTGGGCGGCCTGCCGGAGCTGGTCCTGGAAGGCGGGATCGTTCCAGACGGCGGAGATGGCCTGGTGGGCTGTCCCGGCGAGGATGAAGGAATTGACCAGGTTCACGACAGCCGCCGCGATGATCAGCCAGAAGGCGATGAGCACCTCGCGCGGGGGTGTGAGCTTGCCGCCGTACTGCGGCTGACCGTACTGGCCCGGCATCGGCTTCTGATAGCCGTACGCGGGAAGGTTCTGGCCGTACTGGGGTGCCGGCTGGCCATATTGCGGCGCCGGCTGGCCGTACTGCGGCACCTGCTGACCGTAGGGGGGAAGGTTCTGGCCGTATTGCGGTGCCTGCTGGCCATATTGCGGCGCCGGCTGCCCGTACTGGGGCGGCTGCTGGCCCGGTCCCGGGACGGGGCCGCCCGGCTGCCCGCTGCCCGGTTCGTTGGGGGTGTTCTCTGGCGTACTCATGGCCGGATCCTTTTCCTCGGGGGAACTCTCGACGCGGGGCTGGACTGCCTGCTGCAGCCACCGCTGCACTTGCTTCCACCCTACAATGCGGCCCGTCCACCGGGACTGCGCCGAAAGGATGATCCTGCCAGCCAGCTGCAGCCCGGCACCGGCTGCCCTGCACCCCTGCCGCCGGAGGCGGAAGGCAGCCTGTGCCGGGCTCGGAGCCTAGGCCTGCTTGACCAGTGCCGCGTCCAGGCTGATCTTGACCTTGTCACTGACCAGCAGGCCACCGGCCTCCAGTGCCGCGTTCCAGGTCAGGCCGAACTGCTTGCGGCTGATTTCCGTTTCGGCGGTGAAGCCGGCGCGGGTGTTGCCGAACGGATCCACGGCCACGCCGCCAAACTCCACTTCAAGTTCAACCGGCTTGGTCACATCGCGGATGGTCAGGTCGCCGGTCAGGGTGTAGTCCTCCCCGTCGCCTTCGACGCTGGTCGCCTTGAAGGTCATGACCGGAAATTGTTCCACGTCAAAGAAGTCGGCGCTGCGTACGTGGGCATCGCGGTTGGCGTCGCCGGAGTCGAAGCTCGCGGTCTGCACGGTGGCATGCAGGGTCGAGTCGGCCAGGGATTCGCCCACCCGCGCCTCGGCCTCGGCGCTGGTAAACCGTCCCCGGACCTTGCTGATCCCGGCGTGCCGGACGGTGAAACCGATCTCGCTGTGGGACATGTCCAGCTTCCAGACACCGGGGCTCAATTCCTTGGGCAGCGTCATCGTTATCTCCTCGGGATAGGGCGGAAGGATTGGAGCATTCGGCAGCCGCACCGGCCGTCCCTGCCATTCTTCGGGACGACCGGTTTTTGGGCAATGCCCTTCGCTTTGAGACACTTAAGCCCATGCCCCGTTCCAGCGTCCATCTGCTCCGCCACGGCGAGGTCCACAATCCGGACCACGTGCTCTACGGCCGGCTGCCGAATTTCCACCTCTCGGAACTGGGACGCCAGATGGCTGAGCGGGCTGCCGGCTACTTTGCCGAGCGGGCCCGCGCGGGCGCCAACTTCGCGTACCTGGCGGCCTCGCCGCTGACCCGGGCGCAGGAGACCGCCCGGCCGACGGCGCAGGCCCTGGGCCTCGACGTGGTCACCGACGAGCGCCTGCTTGAGGCACTGAACCATTTCGAGGGACTGGCCAATATCCGGGGCCAGCTGCGGGACCCGCGGCATTGGCCGTACCTGCTCAATCCGTTCCGGCCGTCCTGGGGCGAGCCCTACCGCAGCCAGGTCCGGCGCATGATGGCGGCCGTCGGCGACGCGCGGCGGATCGCCGTCGGGCTGGCCGGGGACGGCGCCGAGGCGGTCCTGGTCGGCCACCAGCTGCCGATCTGGGTGACCCGGCGCGCGGCCGAGTCACGCAGCCTGTGGCACGACCCGCGGCGCCGGCAATGCACCCTGACTTCGGTGACCACGCTCGAGTTCGACGGCGACAGGTTGCTGACTGTCCGCTATGCGGAACCGAGCGCAGACCTGCTGCCCGGCGCGGCAAACCTGCCCGGAGCGTAATAGTATTACTACGCGTTGTAGAAGCGGGTATCGCCGCGGCCCGCAAAGAAGAGTGTGAACGTGACTGCGAAAATCCCTGAACCAATCAACCGCCGCTCCCTGCTGAAAGCCGGTGCGGGGCTGGCTGCTGCCGTCTCGCTGACGTTGTCGCTGGCCGCCTGCAGCGTGGAAGACCCGCTGGCCCAACAGGCCAACGCCGGGGACAACAAGAACTACATCGCCGGGGACGGCTCGGTCACCGAGTACGCGCCGGGCCAGCGCGGGGAACCGGTGAAGCTGGCGGCCAAACTCTTCGACGGCACCGCAGTGGATTCGGCCGACTGGGCCGGCAAGGTGACCGTGCTGAACTTCTGGTACGCCGCCTGCGCGCCCTGCCGGCTGGAAGCACCCGACCTGCAGGCGCTGAGCCAGGAATACAAGGGCCAGGCGCAGTTCTTCGGGGTGAACATCCGCGACGAGGTGCGCACCGCGGAGGCGTTCGAACGCAATTTCGGCATCACCTATCCCAGCTTTGCGGACAAGAACGGCAACATCCTGCTGGCCATGACCAGCTATGTTCCGCCGCAGGCCGTGCCCACCACGCTCGTGCTGGACAAGCAGGGCCGGGTGTCGGCACGGATCCTCGGGGTGGCCGACAAGGGTACCCTCAAGACCCTGATCAAAGACGCCGTGGCCGAGTAGCCGTGGGTCCCACGACATTCCTCACCGCCTCGCTGCCCCTGAGCATCGGCAGCGCTTTCGGCGACGCCGTGCTCAACGGCTCGGTCCTGCTGGCCATCCCGGTGGCGATGCTCGCCGGGCTGATCTCCTTCCTCTCCCCGTGCGTGCTGCCGCTGGTGCCCGGCTACCTCGGCTATGTCACCGGCCTGACCGGTGTGGACCTGGCACAGCAGCGGCGGGGCAGGATGATCGCCGGCATCGGACTGTTCGTGCTCGGCTTCTCGGTGGTCTTCGTGGCCATCGGGGCGGTCTTCGGCCAACTCGGCGCCTGGCTGAAGGGCACCGACGCCGCCTGGGTCACCCAGCTGCTCGGCGTCGTCGTCATCATCATGGGCGTTATCTTCATGGGCGGACTGTCCTTCTTCCAGCGGGACCGCAAGCTGCACAGCCGCCCGCCTGCCGGTCTCTGGGGCGCCCCCGTGCTGGGCATGACGTTCGGACTCGGCTGGGCTCCCTGCATCGGGCCGACCTTCTCGGCGGTGCAGGCGCTGGCCTATTCCGGCGGGGCGGACGCCGCCAAGGGGGCCTTCCTGGCCTTCATCTACTGCCTGGGCCTGGGCATTCCGTTCCTGCTCATCGCCTTGGGCGTACGCCGGGGCATGGGCGCGATGGCCTTCTTCCGCCGCCACCGGCTGGTGCTGCAGCGTACCGGCGGCGCCGTGCTGGTAGTTTTGGGCGTGCTGATGGCCGCCGGGCTCTGGGGGAGCTGGGTGACGCAATTGCAGGATTGGTTTGCGAATGAAGTGAGGCTCCCCATCTGATGAGCGAGACAGCCAAGACCACCCGGAACCCCGCCGGGGAGCCAGCCGAATCCGGGGTGCCCGATGCCGCGGAGGAGTTCGTGCGGCAGATCGACGGGCACAAAACGGCCACGAGACCGTCCGCGGCCCAGGATGTGACCCTGCCCTCGCTGGGGTTCATCGGGATGCTGCGCTGGGCCTGGACCCAGCTGACCAGTATGCGTACCGCTTTGTTCCTCCTGCTGCTGCTGGCCGTTGCCGCGGTCCCCGGTTCGCTGTTCCCGCAGCGGCCGGCCAACCCGGCGGTGGTGACCCAGTACATCCAGGACAACCCCGCCACCGGTCCCTGGCTGGACCGGTTCCAGCTGTTCGACGTGTATTCCTCCGTCTGGTTCTCGGCCATCTACCTGCTGCTGTTCATCTCGCTGATCGGCTGCGTGATCCCGCGGGCCATCCAGCACTGGAAGGCGATGCGCTCACAGCCACCGCGGACCCCCCGGCGGCTGTCCCGGCTGCCCGAATACGGCGCCCTGGCGCTGGACACCGGATCTCCGGTGACGGCCGTTACCGCGGTCGAGAACGCCGCACGGCTGCTGAAGCGGCGGGGCTACCGGGTCGAAGTGCGCGGCACGGACACCAGTATGCCCTCCGTCGGCGCCGAGCGCGGCTTCCTGAAGGAACTCGGCAACCTGGTCTTCCACGTCAGCCTGATCGGCGTGCTGGTCTCGGTGGCCGTGGGCGGGCTGTTCGGCTACCGGGGGCAGAAGGTCATCGTCGAGGGCGATTCCTTCGTGAACACCCTGGTCGGCTATGACAACTTCTCGCCGGGAACCAATTTCTCCGAAACGCAGCTGGCACCGTTCTCGCTGCAGCTGGACAAGTTCCAGGTCCAGTTCGACCGCGAGTCCAAGACCCACTACGGGCAGCCGCTGGACTTCACTGCCACGATGACCACCAAGGACGGCCCGGATGCCGCGCCGCGCCCGCAGACGCTCAAGGTCAACGAGCCGCTGGAGATCGGCGGAACCCAGGTGTACCTGGTGGGCAACGGCTATGCACCGGTGATCACCGTCCGGGACGGCGACGGCAACATCGCCCACCAGGGCCCGGTGGTTTCGGTGCCCAGCGACGGCGCCTACACCTCCACCATGGTGCTCAAGGTGCCCGATGCCAAGCCGGAGCAGCTCGGTTTCGTGGGACTGTTCCTGCCCACCGCCCTGGAGAACGAGAAGGGGGTGGCCTTCGGCAGCGACCCCGATCCGTTCAACCCGCGGCTGTACCTGAACTCCTATGCCGGGAACCTGGGCCTGGACAAGGGCGATCCGAAGAACGTCTACGTGCTGGACACCACCAAGCTCAAGGTGCTCAACG
Source organism: Arthrobacter hankyongi (assembly GCF_022012395.1). Lineage (GTDB taxonomy): Bacteria > Actinomycetota > Actinomycetes > Actinomycetales > Micrococcaceae > Crystallibacter > Crystallibacter hankyongi. The sequence continues at coordinate 50,378 of NZ_JAKLTQ010000014.1, read as the reverse complement.
ACCGCACCCAGAAGAGCGGCGGCATCGTGCTCGGGCCCAAGGAGACGTTCACCCTGCCCGACGGACTGGGCACCATCACCTTCGACGGACTCAAGCGCTATGTGGCGCTGGACATCACCTCAGATCCGGGCCAGGGCGGAGCGCTGCTGTTCTCGACCCTCGCGCTGGCCGGGCTCTGTGCCTCCCTGTTCATCGGCCGGCGCCGTGTCTGGGTGCGGGCGGGGACGCACCCCGACGGGCGCACGATGGTGGAGTGGGCGCTGCTGGCCCGCGGCGAGGACCACCGGCTCGCGGCCGAGGCAACAGCCATCCGGAAGCTGCTGGAGAAAGAATGGCTGGCCCGTCCGGACCGGCCCGCGGACAATAGCAAGAAGGCCGGTGCCGCAAGCTCAGGCACCAAGAACTCCTAAGGAACCCCATGCCATCCATTGACGAAACCTTGGGCCAATACAGCGAGCTGTTCATCCTGCTGGCCGCCATGACCTTTACCGTGGCACTGATCTCGTTCTGCTGGGACCTGGCCACCGCCAGCAAGACCCTGCAGGCGGTCGAGGACCGGCTCGCCCGCCAGCAGGCGCCGGCCGAAGCGGCACTGGTCGGCGCCGGCGCCCGGAACGGTGCAGCGGCGGGCGCCGGAAGCACCGCGTCCGCGGAGACGGGGCTTGAAACGGCCGGCGATTCCCTGGACTACGGCGGCCGGCGCCGCCCGGCGGCACGGATCGGCGTCGCCCTCGCCGCTCTCGGCACCCTGATTCTGGCCGCGGGCGTCATTTCGCGCGGCATCGCGGCGCACCGGGTGCCGTGGGGCAACATGTACGAGTTCTGCACCACCGGTGCGCTCGTGGTATCGGTAGTGTTCCTGCTGGCCTTGACCCGCAAGGACCTGCGCTTCCTGGGTTCGTTCGTGATCGGCCTCGTGGTGATCATGCTGTGCGCCGCGGCGATCGGCTTCCCGACGCCGGTGGCCCACCTGGTTCCGGCGCTGCAGAGCTACTGGCTGATCATCCACGTCTCCGTAGCGGTGATTTCCTCCTCGCTGTTCACGCTGACCTTCGCCATGTCCGTCCTGCAGCTGCTGCAGTCCCACCGCGAGGCCCGGTCCCGGGCCGGCCAGCCGGACCGGCTGGGCTTCATGCGCCTGGTGCCTACGGCGCTGACCTTGGAGAACGTCGCCTACCGGATCAACGCCGTTTCCTTCGTACTCTGGACCTTCACCCTGATGGCCGGGGCGATCTGGGCCGAGAAGGCCTGGGGCCGCTACTGGGGCTGGGACACCAAAGAGGTCTGGACCTTCGTGATCTGGGTGGTCTACGCCGGCTACCTGCACGCCCGCGCCACCCGGGGATGGACCGGCACCCGTGCCGCCTGGCTGTCCATCGTGGGCTACCTCTGCGTGGTCTTCAACTTCACCGTGGTGAACGTCTTCTTCTCCGGCCTGCACAGCTACTCCGGGCTGAACTAACCGCCCGGTCCTTCCCGGCCTCAACCCACCCCACCTCACGAACTTGGGCGGGATAGATGCTGTTATCCGTGTGGATAAGAGCATCTATCCCGCCCAAGTTGTGTGTGGGAGGGGGAGTGGCGAAGGTCAGCGGGTGCTTCCGTCGTTGTTGTCCTGTTCTTCCTCGCCCAGGCTCTTGTCGCGGTCCCGCAGTTCCTGCTCGCGCCGGCGCAGTTCTTCTTCGCGTAGTTGCTGGCGCCGCTGCGCGTCCAGGCTGCGCAGGAAAGCGGTGTCCTCGTCGGGGGCCAGCGGGCCGCTGCGCGGTCCCTGCGGAACCGGGCCGCCCGGCCGCGGCCGGCCGAAGAGGAACCACAGGCCGGCGCCGATCAGCGGCACGAACAGGATGGCCAGGATCCAGCCGGCCTTCGGGATGCTCCGGACTTCGGATGGCGCCGACCGGATGCACTCGATGAGCGCATAAACAATGACGGACACTGCCAGCACAACCAGCAGAATATAGAGACGGGCCATAGCCCAATTGTAGTTGAGCGGTCCTGCCCGCCCGGCTGTCAAGCCCGGCGCCGGAACCACCGGGCGGGCAGCGTAAACTTGTGTGGTGGCTTTCTGGAAATTCACTGCACTGCGCGTCGGCCTGATGGCTGCCGTCTTCGTCGCCTGCCTCTATCTGGGTCTGGGCATCCTCTACTCGGCCATCGCGTCGGCCATCATCGCCTGGTGCGTCACGTACCTGTTCTTCCGCTCCTGGCGGGATGCTGCCGCCGAGGCCGTGGCCTACCGGTTCTCCGGCAAGGCCGGGTCCATCCGCACCTCCACCGAAATCTCCGATGCGATGGCGGAGGACGCCATCGTGGAGCAGGACGGTGTCCGGCCGGATCCGGACCGCCGGCAGCAGCCCGGCAGCTAGACGCACGGCCGCGCCGCTACACCACGGTGCTCAGGACCAGCCCCAGGCCGTACGTCAGGGCGAAGCCGAGGTTGATCATGCCCGTCTGCTGCAGGACCGGGATCAGGTTCTGTCGCTGCTGGCTCTTGAGCATTGTCCAGCTGGGCTGCAGGCACAGCGGCACCAGCAGCAGGACCAGCAGCACCCACGGGTAGTCCGGAGTCAGTGCCAGCGGCAGCAGCACGGCCACGGCCAGCATCATCACGTAGCTGATCCGCGCCGCCTCGTCCCCGAGGCGTACCGCCAGCGTGCGCTTGCCCACCTCGCGGTCGGTCGGAATGTCGCGCACGTTGTTGGCCATCAGCAGCGCGGTGGCGATCAGCCCGGTGCCGACGGCGCCGATGAAGGACGGCCAGCTCACCTGCAGCGCCTGGGTGTACGTGGTGCCCATGGTGGCCACGATGCCGAAGAAGATAAAGACGAAGATCTCGCCCAGGCCCCGGTAGCCGTAGGGATTGCGGCCGCCGGTATAGCCCCACGCGGCGATCACGCAGCCGATGCCGACCAGCAGCAGCGGCCAGGTCCGGGACAGGATGACCAGGAGCAGGCCCGCCAGCATCGCCAGCCCGAAGCACAGGAACGCCGCCTGCTTCACGTTGCGCGCCGGTGCCGCGCCCGAGGCGGTCAGGCGCAACGGTCCCACCCGCTGGTCATCGGTGCCGCGCACGCCGTCGGAGTAGTCGTTGGCGTAGTTCACGCCAACCTGGAACAGGATGCCGACCAGCGCCGCGAGCACGGCCAGGAATGGCCGGAACGACCCCAGGGCGAAGGCCGCCGCGCTGCCCACCACCACCGGAGCGATCGCCATCGGCAGGGTGCGGGGGCGCGCCCCTTGGATCCATTGGGCTGCTGTGGCCACGTACGTCCTATCCTTTGCTGGTGTTTGTAGTGGGGGAGGGGAGGCCGGCCGGCTACCCGGCGGCGGCCTGGAGCATTCGGGCCACCGCGAGGCGGTCCGGCTTGCCGTTGGACAGCAGCGGCAGTTCGTCCAGGGCCAGGATGGTCCGCGGGGCGGCGGCCGGTCCGAGTTCGGCGCGCACCGCGGCCCTGATCTGTTCCGCCGGTGCGCTGCCGACGACGGCGCAGGCCACCTGGGTGCCCCATTCGGGGTCCGCGACGCCGGCGACGAGGACGGCGTCCACGCCCGGTACCGCTTCGATGGCCGCCGCCACGGCGGCGGCGGAGACCTTGACGCCGCCGGTGATGAGCACGTCGTCGGCCCGTCCGGTGACGGTCAGTACCCCGCCGTTGAGTTCGCCCATGTCCTCGGTGCGGAACCAGGCGGTGCCGTCCGGACCGCGGCCAAAGTGCGCCGCGGTCAGTTCGGCGTTGTCCAGGTAGCCGGAGGCCAAGACTGCGCCGCCAATCACCACCCGCCCGGCGTCGAGCCGGACGCGCACGCCGTCCAGTGGCACGCCGTCGTACACGCAGCCGCCGCAGGTCTCGCTCATGCCGTAGGTGCGCACCAGTTTCAACCCGTGCCACCGGGACGCCGCGAGCAGCTCCTGCGGGGCCCTGGCTCCGCCGAGCAGGATGGCGTCGAAGCGCCGCAGCGCCTTGACCGTGTCGCCGGCCGGGTCGGCGAGCAGCCGGTGCAGCTGGGTGGGCACCAAGGAGGTGATCCGGAACCGGTGGGTCAGCCCGGCCGCGGCCTCGGTGAAGCCGGCGGCGGTGAACCGGGCGGACAGGTCGGTGACCACCGGCCGGGTGCCGGCGTGGACGGACCGGGCCAGCACCTGCAGGCCGGCGACGTAGTTCGGGCTCAGCGTCAGCAGCCACTGGCCTTCGCCGCCCAGCCGGGCCGCGGTGGCGGCGGAGGAGGCGGCCAGCGCGTCGCGGCCGAGCATGGTGGCCTTGGGCGTGCCGGTGGAGCCGGAGGTGCGCACTACCGCTGCCGTGCCGGCGGCCAGGCCGGGGGCGTGCACGGGGACGGGGGTGCCGTCCGGGGCCAGCTCAATGGCCGGGCCGGTCCCGGCCAGGGCGGCGGCAAGCGCCGTGCAGGCGGCATCGAGATCCATGGTGTCGGACACGCAGTGCTTAGAAGTAGTAGGGGAAGCGGGACCAGTCCGGATCGCGTTTCTCCAGGAAGGCTTCCTTGCCTTCCACCGCCTCATCGGTCATGTAGGCCAGCCGGGTCGCTTCTCCGGCGAAGACCTGCTGGCCGGCCAGCCCGTCGTCGGCCAGGTTGAACGCGAACTTGAGCATGCGGATGGCCTGCGGGGACTGCCGGGCGATGTCCGCGGCGTATTCCAGGGCCACTTCCTCGAGCCGCCCGTGTTCCACGGCCTCGTTCACCGCGCCCATCCGGACCATGTCCTCGGCCGAATACTCGCGGGCAAGGAAGAAGATCTCGCGGGCCGCCTTCTGCCCGATCTGGCGGGCCAGCAGCGCTGAGCCGTAGCCGGCGTCGAAGCTGCCCACGGTGGCATCGGTCTGCTTGAACCTGCCGTGTTGGCGGGAGGCGATGGTCAGGTCCGCGACCACATGCAGGCTGTGTCCGCCGCCGGCCGCCCAGCCGTTGACGACGGCGATGACCACCTTGGGCATCGTGCGCATCAGCCGCTGGACCTCCAGGATGTGCAGGCGGCCGGCTCGGGCCGGATCGATGGTCTCCTGGGTTTCGCCCTGTGCGTACCGGTAGCCGTCCCGGCCCCGGATGCGCTGGTCCCCGCCGGAGCAGAATGAGTGTCCGCCGTCCTTGGGGGAGGGGCCGTTGCCGGTGAGCAGCACGGTGGCCACGTCCGGGGTCATCCGGACATGGTCCAGGGCGCGGTAGAGCTCGTCCACGGTGCCGGGCCGGAAGGCGTTGCGGACCTCGGGCCGGTTGAAGGCGATCCGCACGGTGGGCAGGTCGCGGACGATGCTGCCCTCGGCGTCCCGCTCGACCTGGCGGTGGTAGGTCAGGTCCTGGAATCCGAATCCCTGGACCTCGCGCCACCGGGCCGGGTCGAAGATGTCCGAAACCTTTTCCGGCAGGACGGCGGGCAGTTGGGCGGCTTGCTCTGAACTCACATAGCGAGTCTACCTAGAGTGCGTTGTGCGGGGCCCACCGGGGCGGCCAGCCGGGCCCTGCACCTTATCCACAGTTTCGATGCGATAATCTGGTCATCGAATCTATATTCGAATACCATGGAGGCATGGCACCCTCCCCCTCGGAGACTCCTGAAGACCCGGCAAGCCTGCCGGGGGTTTCCGCGAGCGGATGGCGCCCCGTGTCCACGATCCCGGACTATGACGCGGATGGCATCCCGGTCGATCCCGACAGGGACTGGCTGGCCGAGGTGCGGGCTGTGTGGGATGACCGGGACACGGCGCTGCCAAATGGGGAAGATCCGGATGACTGCGATGTCCCTGGTCCGGACGAAGATGTGTTTTGGGGCGGCGATCCGGTGTTCCCAGGCCCGGACGACGGCGATTCCTGCCCCGGCCCCGAGGCGGCATGGCTCGGCACCCTGGCCAGCCCTGCGCCGGAGCAGCTGAGCTACAACGAGGCTGCCGCCAGGCTGAAGCAGGCCGGCCGCTCCGCCGCCCGGCTCGAGGCGCTGATCTGCCGGCTCGCGTCGCGACTGCATGCACAGGCAGTGGCCGAGCGGCCCGAAGGCTGGCCGGCGCGACTCCGGCCCGAAGGCCTGCATCCCGGCACCGGGTTCGGCGAATGCGCCGTCGTCGAGGAAATCGCCTGCGCCTTGAGGATTCCGCGTCAGTCCGCCGCGGCCCGGCTGGACCTCTCCCTCAAACTGACCGGCGGCTTCACCGGAACCCAGGCCGCCCTCGAGCGCGGGGACACCACCTTGGCGCTCGCCGATGTGATCATCGGCCAGGCCGGGTCGATTCCGCCGGAAGCCTGGAAAGACTTCGAGCAGTGCCTGCTGCCGGCGGCCACGATGGACGACATGAACAGGCCGAAGCTGGCAGATCGGGCACGCCGGCTGCGCGAACGGAGGCATCCGGAGTCGGCCACCGTCCGCCGTGCCAAGGCCGTGGGGGGCCGGCGGGTCGAGCTGCACCCGGATCAAGACGGCATGGCCTGGCTCAAGGCCTACCTGCCCGTCGAGGACGCGGTGGCAGCCTTCAATCGCATCCGGTCCACGGCCGCCTCGCTGCAGGGGCCGGACGAACCCCGCACCCTGACCCAGTTGTGCGCGGACGTCGCCGCGGACCTGCTGCTCACCGGCACCACCGACGGACCCCGGATGGGCAGGCCCGGCCCGCGGATCGCCGCCCACGTAAACCTGACCGTCCCGATGCTGACCCTGATCGGACAGGGCGGCGAACCCGCGGAACTTGAGGGCTACGGTCCCGTCGCACCGGACGTCGCCCGCCGGCTGTGCGCCGACGCCCCGTCCTTCACCCGGTTCCTGACCGACCCGGTCCGCCCTGAAGTGCTGGCCATGGACCGGACCCGGTACCGGCCCACCCGTGCCCAACGGCGCTTCCTGCGCCAGCGGGACCGGACCTGCCGTGCTGCCGGGTGTAACCGGGCCGCCATCCACTGCGAAGCCGATCACACATGCCCCTGGTCGCAGGGTGGCAGGACCGATGTGGATCGGATGTGCTGCTTCTGCAAACTCCACCACGCACTCAAGACGGCCGGGTACTGTTCTGCGGAGCAGCCGAGCCCAGGCACCATTGTGTGGACCACCGCCGGAGGACAGCGGTATTCCGGCGGCCCCGAACCGCCGGTCGTGACCCAGCCGGATGAACTGGCTACTATTCTCGAACGGCACCAGATCGAGGATCTCAACCGGCTGCTCAAGACACACTGGGACAAGCTGCACCCGCTGCGGCCGCCCGACGCCCATGTGACGCACAACGGCTATCCCACCGATCTCACCCCGCCGCCCTTCTGATCGACGGCCGCCCGAAGCGTTGCCCTGTCCGTCCGGTCCGGTGCCGGTGATCCCGGCGGGCCACGCCGGTATTACGGCCGGTCCGGGCCTTCGGTTGACCCCTCCTGCCCGCCGTGGGATTCTTTATAGAACGGTCGGTCGGTAATTTCGGCTACGGCGCCGGTGTTCCGCGATCCAAATTACGAAGTTCAGACGCGAGGGAAATTCAATGGCTGAGGCATTCCTGATTGGCGGGGCGCGCACCCCGGTTGGACGCTATGGAGGGGCACTGTCGTCGGTCCGCCCGGATGATCTGGCTGCAGTGGCCGTCAAGGAAGCCGTGATGCGGGCCGGCGTCGATCCGGACGCCGTCGAAGAGGTCATCCTCGGCAACGCCAACGGTGCCGGCGAGGAGAACCGCAACGTGGCCCGCATGGCCTGGCTGCTGGCCGGCTTCCCCGACCACGTGCCGGGCATCACCGTGAACCGGCTCTGCGCCTCGGGCCTGAGCGCGATCATCATGGCGTCCCAGATGGTCAAGTCCGGCGCCGCGGACATCGTTGTCGCCGGTGGTGTGGAATCGATGAGCCGCGCGCCGTGGGTGATGGAGAAGCCGGCGAAGGCCTTTGCCAAGCCCGGCGAGGTCTTCGACACCTCGATCGGCTGGCGCTTCGTCAACCACCACTTCACCCACGGGGATCTGGCCCGCGGCGGCAAGATGACCTACTCCATGCCGGAGACGGCCGAGGAGGTCGCTGCGGTGGATAACATCAGCCGCGAGGATGCGGACGCGTTTGCGGTCCGCTCCCACGAACGGGCCATCGCCGCCATCGAGGGCGGACGGTTCAAGGAAGAAATCGTGCCGGTGGCCGTCCACGGCCGCAAGGGCCAGACGACCATGGTGGACACGGACGAGGGGCCGCGCCCCGGGACCAGCCTCGAGGTGCTGGCCGGGCTGCGCCCGGTGGTCAAGCCCGGCGGCATCGTCACCGCGGGCAACTCCAGTTCGCTCAACGACGGCGCCTCCGCCATCGTGGTGGCCTCCGAGGCGGCCGTGAAGAAGTTCGGCCTGACCCCGCGCGCCCGCGTGGTCGAGGGTGCTTCCGCCGGCGTTGCGCCCGAGGTTATGGGCATCGGGCCGGTGCCGGCCACGCAGAAGGTGCTGGCCAAGGCCGGCCTGTCCCTGGATGCGATCGGCGCCGTCGAACTGAACGAGGCGTTCGCCACCCAGTCGCTGGCCGTTATGCGCCGGCTCGGTCTCGACCAGGGCATCGTGAACAACGACGGCGGGGCGATCGCGCTCGGCCATCCGCTGGGATCCTCCGGGTCCCGCATCGCGATCACGCTGCTGGGCCGGATGGAGCGCGAAGGCGCGCGGCACGGCCTGGCCACCATGTGCGTGGGCGTGGGCCAGGGCACCTCGATGATCGTCGAGCTCGCCTGATGCTCTTCCTGGACAGCAGCTTCCAGACCCTGCTCATCGACGAGTCCGACGACCGGCCGGACCGGATCCATGTCCGGCTGAACCGGCCCGAGGTCCGCAACGCCATCGACCAGCAGATGGTCGACGAACTGCACGAGGTCTGCGCAGTGCTGGAAAAAACGCCCCGGATCATGATCCTGTCCGGCACCGCCGGGGTGTTCGCCTCCGGGGCCGACATCGCCCAGCTGCGCGAGCGCCGCCGCGAAGACGCCCTGATGGGCATTAATTCGGGCATCTTCGTGCGCATCGCCCAGCTGCCCATGCCGGTCATCGCGGCGCTGGACGGCTACGCGCTCGGCGGCGGGGCCGAGCTGGCCTATGCCGCGGACTTCCGCATCGGCACCCCGACGCTGAAGATCGGCAACCCGGAGACCGGCCTGGGCATCCTGGCCGCCGCCGGTGCCTCGTGGCGGCTGCGCGAACTGGTCGGCGAGCCGGTGGCCAAGGAGATCCTGCTCGCGGGCAAGGTGCTCGGTGCCGAGGAGGCCAAGGCCGTCCACCTGATCACCGAGATCCACCCGTCCGAGGACCTCCTGCAGGCGGCACATGAGCTCGCGGACCGGATCGGCCTGCAGGATCCGCTGGCGGTACGCATCACCAAGAGTGTGTTCCACGCGCCCGTCGAGGCGCACCCGGTGATCGACCAGCTGGCCCAGGGCATCCTCTTCGAATCCCAGGCCAAGTTCGACCGCATGCAGGCCTTTCTCGACAAGAACGCGGCCCGTAAGGCCGCAAAGGCCGCCGCCCGGGCGGCCCAGGACCAGACCCAGCAGGAGGCCCGACAGTGAGCGCAACAGTAAATACCGCAGTCCCCGCGAAGGTCGGCGTGCTCGGCGGCGGCCGGATGGGTGCGGGCATCGCCCATGCCTTCCTGCTCGCCGGCGCCGAAGTCGTCGTCGTGGAGCGCGACGAGCAGGCAGCAGCCGGCGCCCGGGAGCGGGTGGAAAGTTCGCTGGCCAAGTCGCTCGAACGCGGCGCCATCGACGGGAACCTGGATGTCTGGGCCCAGCGGCTGGACGTCTCCACCGACTATGCGGACTTCGGCTCGTGCGGCCTCGTGGTCGAGGCAGTTCCGGAAGACTTCGAGCTCAAATCCGCCGCGCTGAAGGCTGTCGAGGAGCAGTTGGCGCCCTCGGCCTGGCTGGCGACCAACACGTCGTCGCTGTCGGTGGCCAAGCTGGCCGAAACCCTGCAGCGGCCGGCGAACTTCTGCGGCCTGCACTTCTTCAACCCGGTCCCGGCTTCGCTGCTGGTCGAGGTGGTACTGGCGCAGGAGACGTCGCCCGAGCTGGCCGCCGCCGCCAAGGCCTGGGTCGAGGCACTTGCCAAGACCGCCGTCGTCGTCCATGACGCCCCGGGCTTCGCCTCCTCCCGCCTCGGGGTGGCGATCGCCCTCGAGGCCATGCGGATGGTCGAGGAGGGCGTGGCATCGGCCGAGGATATCGACGCCGCGATGGTGCTCGGCTACAAGCATCCGGTGGGACCGCTGAAGACCACCGACATCGTGGGCCTGGACGTGCGGCTGGGCATTGCGGAGTACCTGGCCTCGACGCTGGGGGAGCGCTTCGCGCCGCCGCAGATCCTGCGCGACAAGGTGGCCCGGGGCGAACTAGGCCGCAAGAGCGGCAAGGGTTTCTTCGACTGGCAGTAAACCGGAGGCACCGCGGGTGATGAAGGAAGTGCGGTGGGAAGGCGCCGTCAACGCCCGGCTGCTGGCCGGTGATATCTACCGGATGGGCCGTTCGGAGTGGCTGACCGTGCGCGGCTGGCAGCAGGCGTACGACGACGGCGTGCGCACCCTGGTGGACCTGCGCAACGACGGCGAACGGACCCGCCGGCCCACCGATCCCGCGGTGCCGCCCGAGGCCCTGGCCTGTTTCACCGTCCTGCACCGGCCCACCGAGGACCCCGCGCACGAGCAGTTCGACGCGGTGTTCGGCCGCTACATGGCACACCCGCGGTCCTACCTGGACTGCCTGCGCCTGTTCCCGGACCGGATCGCGGAGGTGTTCCGGGCACTGGCCGCCGCCCGCGGCGCCGTCGTGATCAACTGCTCCGCCGGGCGGGACCGGACCGGCCTGGTTTCCATGCTGCTGCTGCAGCTGGCCGGAGCCACCGTCCAAGCCAATGCGGACCACTATGTGGCGGGGCTGCGGGGCATCAACGAGTGGCACCGGATCAGTCCGTACCCGCACCCGACGGAACGGTACTTGGCCGAGGATGAGCTGCGCGAGCGGATTGCGGACACCCGCGCTGCGTTCCTCGCCGCGCTGGAAGGGCTCGACGCCGAAGCCTACCTGCTGGCCGCCGGCGTGACAGCCCGGGAGATCGGGTGCCTGCGCCGGCGGATGGCCTGAACCCGCCGTCGTGCTGCCGGCGGCAAAACGGTGTCGCCGGTGGCGGCGGCAATCCCCCAACTGCCACCGCCACCGGCGCATCCGGCACCGGCCCGGCCCGCTGGCCAGATGGCGCGGGATCCGGCCCCCAAAGTCCGGTGCCCGGCCCTGTAACGGGCCGATATGCCCAAGGTACCCGGTGGGACCGACACATTACAGGCCTCCGGCCTCTCGACTTGTCTGCCTGCCACGCCTATACTGGCGCGCCTGACGGCATATGCCGCGAGCCGGAAATTCCCGGACCTCCCCGCTGTGTCCGGCGGCACGGTCATGTAGGCTAGATATGTTACCGACCGATCGTTCAGTATGTATGTGTCAGTATGTCTGTCCGGTTCGATGTCCAGAATGTACCGCGCGGGCCGTGAGTAGGCCGGGGCGGGGAAGGAAAGGCTGTCAACGATGACCTCTACCGCTGTTGGTGTCGAGATTGTCCCGAGCTTTGTGCAGGATGCCTGGTGGACCCCCGAGGGGGAGGTGGCCGGCACCGACGTGCGCGATGCCAGCACCGGCGCCGTCATTGCCAAGGTCAGCACCGAAGGCCTGGACCTGGCCGCCGTGGTCGAGCACGGCCGCACCGTGGGCCAGGCCGGGCTCGGAAAGCTGACCTTCCATCAGCGGGCGCTGAAGCTCAAGGAGCTGGCCCAGTACCTCAACGGCCGCCGCGAGGCGCTCTATGAGCTCTCGCACCGGACCGGGGCGACGAAGATCGACAACCTGATCGACGTCGACGGCGGCATCGGCGTGCTGTTCACCTTCGGTTCCAAGGGCCGGCGCGAACTGCCCAACGCCCAGGTCATCGTGGACGGCCCGGCCGAACGGCTCGCCAAGGACGGTTCCTTCGTCGGCGAACACATCTATACCCGGATCCCGGGCGTGGCAGTGCAGATCAACGCCTTCAACTTCCCGATCTGGGGCATGCTGGAGAAGTTCGCCCCGGCCTTCATCGCCGGCGTGCCCACCATCGTGAAGCCGGCCACGCCCACCGGATACGTGGCCGCGGCCGCGGTGAAGTTCATCATCGAGTCCAACATCCTGCCGGCAGGATCGCTGCAGCTGGTCTCCGGCTCCGCCCGGGACCTGCTGGACCATCTGGACTACCGCGACGCGGTATCCTTCACCGGCTCGGCCGGCACCGCCAACATGCTCAAGGCCCATCCGAACGTGGCCCGCGGCGGGGTCCGCTTCACCTCCGAGGCGGACTCGCTCAATGCGGCGATCCTGGGTCCGGACGCGGTTCCCGGCACCCCCGAGTTCGACGCCTTCGTGAAGTCGCTGGTCACTGAGATGACGGCCAAGGCCGGGCAGAAGTGCACCTCCATCCGACGTGCGATCGTGCCCCGCGCGGTGGTGGACGACGTCGTCGCCGCCGTCGGCGCCCGGATCAACGAACGCGTCGTCGTCGGCGATCCCCGGGCCGAAGGGGTGACCATGGGTGCGCTCGCCTCGCTGGAGCAGCTGGCGGACGTGCGCGCTGCGGTGCAGTCGATGCTGGACGCCGGCGGCGAACTGGCCTACGGCACGCTGGATTCGCCCCAGGCCAAGCAGGCGGACGGCGCCGTCGGCGTCGTCGAGGACGGGGCCTTTATGTCGCCTCTCCTGCTCACTTGGGCCGATGCGGATGCCGACGCGGTGCATTCGCTGGAGGCCTTCGGCCCGGTGTCCTCCGTCATCGGCTACGAGGACCTCGACGACGCCGTCCGGCTGGCGGCCAAGGGCGCCGGGTCACTGGTGGCCACCGTGGCCACCAATGACCCTGCCGTGGCCCAGCAGCTGGTCACCGGCATCGCGGCGCACCACGGCCGCGTGCTGGTGCTCAACCGCGAGGACGCCAAAACCTCCACCGGCCACGGCTCACCGGTGCCGCACCTGATCCACGGCGGCCCCGGCCGGGCCGGCGGCGGCGAGGAGCTGGGCGGTATCCGCTCGGTGCTGCACCACATGCAGCGCACCGCGATCCAGGGCTCGCCCAATATGCTCACTGCCGTCACCGGCGTCTGGCACACGGGCGCGGACCAGAACTTCGGCGACGTGCATCCCTTCCGCAAGAGCCTCTACGAGCTGAAGATCGGCGATGCCTTCCGGTCCGAACTGCGCCAGGTCACGCTCAAGGACATCACCGCGTTCGCGAACGAGACCGGGGATACCTTCTACGCCCACACCAACCAGGAAGCGGCCGCCGCCAATCCGTTCTTCCCCGGAATTGTCGCCCACGGCTACCTGCTGCTGTCCTGGGCCGCCGGGTTGTTCGTCTCGCCCGAGCCGGGACCGGTGCTGGCCAACTACGGGCTGGATGACGCGCGCTTCATCACCCCGGTGGCCGCGGGCGACTCCATCCGCGTGACGATCACCGCCAAGAAGATCACCCCGCGCGAGACGGACGAATACGGCGAGGTCGCCTGGGATACCGTGCTGACGAACCAGAATGACGAGATCGTCGCCACCTACGACGTGCTGACCCTCGTGGCCAAGTAGCAGGAGCCCGGTACACAGCAAGGGCGGCCCCGCGGGGCCGCCCTTGCTGTGTACATCGACCCGAGGGAGGGGCGGGATGCGGGCGGGGTCAGGCCAGGATGCGGGCCGCCGTCGGCAGGTGCAGCCCGTCGAAGATCATGCTCAGCATGTCGTCCGCGAGCTTCTCAGCGGTCAGCTTGCCGCCGGGCTTGTACCACTCCACGATCGAGTTGATGGTACCGAAGAGCAGCCGCGTGGTGGTCCGCGGATCGATGTCGCTGCGCAGCGAGCCCTCGGCCCGGGCCGCCTCCACCAGGTCGGCCACCTGCCGGTCGAAGGCGCGCCTGCGCTCCAGGGCGCTGCGCTCGATCTCCGTGTTGCCGCGAAGCCGCAGCAGCAGGGTCACGTAGGGCAGCTTCTCGGTCAGCACCCGGATGGTGCTGCGCAGGACGTACTCCAGCCGTGCGTCGGCCCGTCCGGACGAGGCGCCGGGCTGCTCCAGGATGGCTTCGAGCGAATCCAGCGCCTCGTCCAGGGCCAGCCGCAGCAGGTCCCCCTTGGACGGAACATGGTGGTAGATGGCGCTCTTGGAGATGCCCAGGTTTTCGGCCAGGATCCCCATCGAGGTGGCCTCGTAGCCATGCTTGTTGAAGACCGTGACCGCCACGCTCAGCACGGACTGCTGGTCGTAGCCGGGCCGGCCGCGGCGTGCGGTCTCTGGGATCTTCGAGGTAGGCATGGCTTTCATTCTTCCACGAACGTTCGGTCGGATAGGCACGGCCGTGCCGGGCTACGCTCCCTGGTTGCGCAGGTCGTAGATGCGGCGGAGCTTGCCGCTGGAGCGGGCCAGGGTGCCGGGTTCGGCGATCTCGATCCGGCAGGAGGAGCCGACATGGATCTTGATCTGCTTCTGCAGGTCCTTGGCGGCCGCGGCGGCGGTTTCGGTGCTGCAGTCCTCCCGCCGTTCGATCTTCACGGTCAGCTCGTCCATCCGGTGCGGGCGGGTGATCTCGAGCACGAAGTGCGGGCTCAGGCCCGGGATCCGCAGCGCGATCTCCTCGATCTGGGTCGGGAACAGGTTCACCCCGCGCAGGATGATCATGTCGTCGGACCGGCCGGTGATCCGTCCGATCCGGCGCATGTTCGGCCGCCCGGTGCCCGGCAGCAGCCGGGTCAGGTCGTGGGTGCGGTAGCGGATGACCGGCATGGCCTCCTTGGTCAGCGAGGTGAAGACCAGTTCGCCGGGCTCCCCGTCAGGCAGCACGGTGTTGGTCAGCGGGTCGACGATCTCGGGGCGGAAGTGGTCCTCCCAGATGGTTGAACCGTCCTTGTAGTCGATGCACTCGCCGGCCACGCCCGGGCCCATGACCTCGGAGAGGCCGTAGATGTCGCAGGCGTCGATGTCGAGCTTGGTTTCGAGCTCGTGGCGCATCTCCTCGGTCCAAGGCTCGGCGCCGAGTACCGCGACCTTCAGCGAGGTGCCGGCCGGGTCGATGCCGCGCTGTTCCATTGCGTCCACGATGGTCAGCAGGTAGGTCGGGGTGCACAGGATCGCGTCCGGCTCGAAGTCCTGGATCAGCTGGATCTGCTTCTCGGTCTGGCCGCCGGACATCGGGATCACGGTGCAGCCGAGCTTCTCGGCGCCGTAGTGGGCGCCCAGGCCGCCGGTGAACAGGCCGTAGCCGTAGGCGTTGTGGACCTTCCAGCCGCGCTTGACGCCGGAGGCGCGCAGCGAGCGGGCGAAGAGGGTTTCCCAGCGCTCCAGGTCGCCCTTGGTGTAGCCGACGACGGTGGCCCGGCCGGTGGTGCCGGAGGAGGCATGGATGCGGGCCACTTCCTGCTGCGGCACGGCGAACATCCCGAACGGGTAATTCTGGCGCAGGTCTTCCTTGTCGGTGTAGGGGAACTTGCCCAGATCGGCCAGTTCCTTCAGGTCCGACGGGTGCACGCCGGCGTCGTCGAACTTCTGCTTGTACATCGGCACCCGCTCGTACGCGTACGCCACAGTGTGCTGCAGGCGCTGCAGCTGCAGGGCCTCCAGTTCGTCGCGGCTCATCAGCTCCTCGGGATCGAGGGTCTCCGGCTCGGCGGGGGTGGATTTGCGGGCCTTGGTTCCGGCAGTGATGTTCATTCAGCGGTCCTTGGTGCTACGGGGGTGGGAATGGTGCGGGAGCGGCCGCGCGCTTCGGCGAGGACGGTGGCTTCGCCGCCGGCCGTTTCCTGGGTGACCTGGATATCGAACAGCCCGCTGCGTCCGGACTGGCCGATCAGCCGGGCCGTTGCGGTGAGCTGCCGGCCTGCGAATCCGGGGTTCAGGAAATTAATGTCGACGCCGCTGGCCACCGTGAGCGTGCTGCCGTCGCCGTGCGGGTCATTGCACGCCAAGGCGAACGCCACGTCCGCGAACGCGAAGATCATCCCGCCCTGGGCCATGCCAAAGCCGTTGAGCATCTCGTCGCGGATGGTCATCCGGATCACGACGTCGCCAAACTCGGCGCGTACGACTTCGACGCCCAGCCAGCGGGCAGCCTGGTCGTTGACAAAGGCAGGGTGCACCGGGGCCGGTGCGGGGGCAGTTTCGACATCAATGCCGGTCATGTGAGGCCTCTCACTTTATATACCGAATGTTCATTAGGTAATACCCCCGGGGCGGCCCCTGTCAAGTTGCCGGGGGTTAGACGTTCACCGGTTTGACGGCGCAGAGCGCGTCGAGTACGAAGGCATAATCCCAGGCGGCGTCCTTCCAGGCCTCGTAGCGGCCGGAGGCGCCGCCGTGGCCGGCGTCCATCTCGGTCTTGAGCACGACCGGCTCGCTGCCGGTGCCCAGCTCCCTCAGCCGGGCTACCCACTTGGCCGGCTCCACATAGAGCACGCGGGTGTCGTTGAAGCTGGTCACCGCGGCGATCCGCGGATACGGCACCGGCCGGATGTTCTCGTACGGGCTGTAGGACTTCATGTAGGCATACACCGCGGGGTCCTCGATCGGATTGCCCCATTCCTCCCACTCCAGGGCCGAGAGCGGCAGCTCCGGGTCAAGGATCGAGGTCAGGGGGTCCACGAACGGCACCTGGGCCAGGATCGCCGCATACTTTTCGGGCGCCAGATTGGCCACCGCCCCCATCAGCAGGCCGCCGGCCGAGCCGCCCATGGCGGCGATCCGCGCCGGGTCGGCCCATCCGGAGGCGGCCAGCCAGTCGGTGGCGTCCACGAAGTCGGTGAAGGTGTTCTTCTTCCGCAGCTTCTTGCCGTCGTCGTACCACTTCCGGCCCATTTCGCCGCCGCCGCGGACGTGGGCGATGACCATCACGACGCCGCGGTCCAGCAGCGACAGCCGCGCGGTGCTGAACCACGGATCCATGCTGTGCTCGTAGCTGCCGTAGGCATAGACGAGGGCGGGGTTCGAACCGTCCTGCCGCACGCCGGCGCGGCGCAGCACGGAGAGCGGAATCCTGGTCCCGTCCTGCGCCGTGGCCCATTCGCGTCCGGCCACGTAGGCGCTGCGGTCGTAGCCGCCCAGCACCGGGGTCTCCTTGCGCAGCCACAGCCGGCCTGTGGCCAGCTCGTAGTCGTAGACGCGCGGCGGAGTGAAGAAGGAAGTGTAGCTGAGGCGGACCACCGGAGCCTCGTAGTCCGAGCCCGAGAAGCCGGCGGTGAACAGCTGCTCGTCGAAGCCGGGCTCCGCCGGGGCGGCCTGAGCACCGGTGCCCAGCCCGGCCAGCGGGATGGCCTGGACCCGTTCGATGGTGTCCTTGCGCACCGACAGCACTACGTGGCTGGCGGTGACGCCGGCGCCGTTGACGCGCACGGCGTCGTCGTGCGCCACCACGGTGGCCCACTCCTGCTCGGCCACCGGCTTGTCGAACTCCGCCAGGGCCGCGAGCGAGACCATCGAATTGACCGCGTCCTTGTTGTGCGTCAGCAGCACCATCTGCCGGCCGTCCAGCAGGAACGGCTCGGCGTCGTAGAGGATGCGTTCGGCGCGGGGAATCAGCGTGCGCAGGCCGGAGTCCTGGTCCGCGAAGTCCAGCAATCGAGTCTCGCTGTACTCCGAGCAGCTGATTGAGACCACCAGGTGGCGGCGGTCCGCGGAGAGGTCGAAACCGGTCCACATCGCCGGGTCGTCTTCCTGGTGGATGACCGTGTCGGCCTCCACCGAGGTGCCCAGGACATGGCATTTCACCTGATGCGGGCGCCAGGTCTGGTCCACCACGGTGTAGAAGACGCGGCTGCCGTCGGGGGAGAAGGCCGGTGAGTAGAAGACGTTCTCCACTACGTCCGGCAGCAGCTGCCCGCTGCGCAGGTCCTTGATCCGCAGGGTGAACCGTTCGTCCCCGGAGTTGTCCACCGCATAGGCGAAAAGGTTCCCGTCCTTGGTCACGGCCGTGCCGCCGAGCGCAAAGAAGGGCATGCCTTCCGCCTCGGCATTGCCGTCGAGCAGCAGCTGTTCGCCGGGGACCGCGGTGCCCGGATCCACCTGCGGGGGCGTCCAGTCCGCGGCCAGGTCCCCGGTGTCCCGGGCCTGCACGCGGCAGTGGATGGCGTACTGCTTGCCCTCCTGCATCCGGTTGTAGTACCACCAGCCGTCCTTGCGCATCGGCACGGAGAGGTCGGTCTCCTGCGTGCGGCTCCTGATCTCGTTGAAGATCGCCTCGCGCAGCGGCTGCTGGTGCCCGGTCACCGCCTCGGTGTAGGCGTTTTCCGCCTCCAAATGGGCGACGACGGCGGGATCCTCCTTGGCCCGCAGCCATTCGTAGTTGTCCACGAAGACGTCGCCGTGGTGGCGCCGTTCGACCGGCGCTTTCCGCGGGACGGGAGGGTGCGCCGCGGCCAAGCGGGACGCACCGTCGTCGGCAGGCAGGGCGGCGGTATCGGCGGTGTGCATCATGGCACCAATATATAGACCGGCCCAGCGGCCCGCCCCACTACCGGAACTTGGGCGGGATAGATGCTGTTATGACCCGCCAAAACGACAACTATCCCGCCCAAGTTCCGGGGGCCTGGGGAAGGGCAGGTCCGGGCCCGGGGTGGGCGCCGCTGTTCTTGACGGGGCTTCTGCGGGACTATATCCTGAACGAACGGTCGGTAAATATTTCCAAGCTTCCAATCCACACAGTGAGGTGGCCACCATGGCAACGCAGACGGATGTGCGTGACCTGCATGCGGTTGGGTCCGAAGAGGACCAGGCCGGTCAGGCGTACTTCGACAAGATCATCGCCGACGACTCGCGGATCGAGCCGGCGGACTGGATGCCCGAGGGATACCGCAAGACCCTGACCCGGCAGATTTCCCAGCATGCGCATTCGGAGATCATCGGCATGCAGCCGGAGGCCAACTTCATCACCCGCGCCCCGTCGCTCAAGCGCAAGGCGATCCTGATGGCCAAGGTGCAGGACGAGGCGGGCCACGGCCTGTACCTCTATTCCGCGGCCGAGACGCTGGGCACCCCGCGCGAGGAGCTCTTCGACCAGCTGCTGACAGGCAAGGCCAAGTACTCCTCGATCTTCAACTATCCGGCCCTGACCTGGGCGGACATGGGGGCGATCGGCTGGTTGGTCGACGGCGCCGCGATCGTCAACCAGGTGCCGCTCTGCCGGGCCTCCTACGGCCCCTACGGCCGGGCGATGGTGCGCGTGTGCAAGGAAGAGTCCTTCCACCAGCGCCAGGGCTTCGAGATCCTGCTCGAGCTGGCCAACGGCACCGAGGCGCAGAAGCAGATGGCGCAGGACGCCATCAACCGCTTCTACGCCCCGGCCCTGATGATGTTCGGCCCGAACGACGACGAATCGCCGAACTCGCAGCAGTCCATGCGCTGGAACATCAAGCGGTTCTCGAACGACGAGCTGCGCCAGCGCTTCGTGGGCATGATCCAGGAGCAGGTCAAGGTCCTGGGCCTGACCCTGCCCGATGACCAGATCCGGTTCAACGAGGAAACCGGCAAATGGGAATACGGCGAGCTGGACTGGAACGAATTCTACGAAGTCCTCAAGGGCCGCGGTCCCTGCAACGCGCAGCGGATGGAACGCCGCCGCGAGGCGCACGAGAACGGTGCGTGGGTGCGCGAGGCCGCGTCCGCCTACGCCGCAAAGCAGTCACAGAAAGCACAGGTGGCCTAAATGGCAACATCAGACCAGACAGCAATGAGCACTTCGGCCAAGACGCCGGCGGCCGAGGCGGCCCACCCGGTGGACCGCAGCTCCTGGCCGCTGTGGGAGGTCTTCGTCCGTTCCGCACGCGGCCTGTCCCACGTACACGCCGGATCGCTCCATGCCCCGGATGCCGAGATGGCCGTGCGCAATGCACGCGACCTGTACACCCGGCGCAACGAGGGTGTCTCCCTCTGGGTGGTCCCGGCCTCGGCCATTGTGGCCAGCGACCCGGACGCCAAGGGGGCGTTCTTCGAGTCGCCGCAGGGCAAGGACTACCGCCATGCCATGTACTACAAGAAGAGCGAAGGGGTGAAGCACCTGTGAGCGGCGAAAGCGCAACCCGCATCACCCCGGGCAACGCCCTGCGCCCGGAGGACATCGCCGAACAGGTGGCTGCCGGCACCAAGGTTTCCGAGGATGTGGCCGAATACGCCCTCCGCCTCGGCGACGACGCATTGATCCTGGCCCAGCGCCTGAGCTGGTGGATTTCGCGGGCTCCGGAAATCGAAGAGGACATCGCCCTGGGCAACGTCGCCCTGGACCTGCTCGGGCACGCCCGGTCCTTCCTGACCTACGCCGGCTCGGCCTGGGGCAAGAGCGAGGACGACCTGGCCTACTGGCGCCAGGAGAGCGAATTCCGGTCCTGCTTCCTGGTCGAGCAGCCCAACGGTGACTTCGGCAAGACCATCGCGCGCCAGCTGGTCTTCTCCATCTACCAGCACGAGCTCTACTCGCGGCTGGTGGACTCGGCCGACGAAACCCTGGCGGCCATCGCGGCCAAGTCGCTCAAGGAAGTGGACTACCACCGCGACCACGCCATCCAGTGGACGCTGCGCCTGGGCGACGGCACCGAGGAATCGCACCGCCGCATGCAGGAGGGCCTGAACTCCGTCTGGCCGTACGTGCACGAGCTGTTCGTCGACGACGAGCTGATCGAGCGGCTGCCCGGCGTGGCCGTGCGCCCCTCGGAACTGCGCGCTCCCTTCGACGCGCTGCTGGCCCAGGTCCTGGGCGAGGCCACGCTGGAGGTCCCGGACGTGCAGCCGGCCATGACCGGCAACCGCGGCACCCGGCACAGCGAGCACCTGGGCTACCTCCTGGCGGAGATGCAGGTCGTCGCCCGCGAACATCCCGGCGCCACCTGGTAGGAGACCGGCACAGCCATGTCCACTAATACTGCAGTCCGGCCCGCGGAAGCGCCGGCCGCCAAAGCCTGGGATATCGCCGCGACGATCTGCGACCCGGAGATCCCCGTCCTGACCATCGAGGACCTGGGTATCCTGCGCGCCGTGGCCGTGGTGCCCGGGGAGTACGACGCCGCCGGCACCCCGGCGGTCGAGGTCACCATCACGCCGACCTACTCCGGCTGCCCGGCGATGGACACCATCCGGGACGACATCGTGGCGGCGCTGGGCCGGCACGGCTATGCGGACGTGCGGGTGAAGCTGGTCCTGGCCCCGGCCTGGACCACCGACTGGATGACGGGCGAGGGCAAGGCCAAGCTCGAGCAGTACGGCATCGCGCCGCCGACCGGTCTGGCCGGGGTCCGCACCGGACCGGTGCGCCTGGGCCTGAGCGTGAAATGCCCGCGCTGCAACTCGCTGAACACCCGGGAGATCACCCGCTTCGGGTCCACCTCCTGCAAGGCGCTGTACCAGTGCAACGACTGCAAAGAACCTTTCGACTATTTCAAGGTGCTCTAGATGACTACTTCAACCCCCGAGGCCTCCGCGGCCGACTCCGCTGCCAAGCGCCGGGGCAGCTTCCATCCGCTCGCCGTCGCTGATGTCCGCCGTCTCACCGACGAGGCGATTGAGGTCACCTTCGCCGTCCCCGATGAGCTGCACGGACAGTTCGACTACATTCCGGGCCAGTATGTTGCCCTGCGCACCCAGCTGGAGGGCAAGGAAGTCCGCCGCAGCTATTCCATCTGCGCCGAGCCCACACCCGGCGAGATCCGCGTGGCGATCAAGCGGGACCTGGGCGGGCTGTTTTCGAACTGGGCCAACGACAACCTCAGGGCCGGCGACGTACTGGACGTGATGAGCCCGGCCGGTGCGTTCATCTCCAAGCACCAGATGACGTCGCTGAACCGCCCCGAGGACATCGACACGGACAACGAGGACGTCTTCGTAGCCTTTGCCGCCGGCTCGGGCATTACCCCGGTGATCTCCATCGCGCGCACCGTGCTGGCCGCCAACGACCACGTCCGCTTCGACCTGGTCTACGCCAACAAGGCCGCCATGGACGTGATGTTCGTGGAGGAACTGGCTGACCTGAAGGACAAGTACCCCTCCCGCTTCGCGCTGCACCACGTGCTCTCGCGCGAACAGCGCATCTCGCCGCTGCTGTCCGGCCGGATCGACGCCGAAAAGCTGACCAGCCTGTTCGACAACGTCCTGCGCACCGACGACGTGGACGAGTGGTTCCTCTGCGGGCCGTTCGAGCTGGTCCAGCTGGTCCGGGACACCCTGGCCGAGCGCGGGGTGTCCGCCGAGAAGGTCCGTTACGAACTGTTCAGCACCGGCGAACCCACCAAGCCGCAGGGCAGCATCGGCCGGCCGGTCGAGGTGGACCCGAATGCGGACAACTTCGCGATCAACTTCCGCCTGGACGGATTGTCCGGCACCGTGGCCAGCCCCAAGCATGCCCGTGAGTCCGTGCTCAACGCGGCGCTGCGGGTGCGCCCGGATGTTCCGTTCGCGTGCGCCGGCGGTGTCTGCGGCACCTGCCGCGCCAAGGTGGTGTCCGGCACGTTCGAAATGGACGAGAACTATGCGCTGGAGCCGGAGGAGATCGAGCGCGGCTACGTGCTGACCTGCCAGACCCATCCGACCAGCGACGAAATCACCGTAGACTACGACGCCTAGGATGTGGCCGTTGCCGCCAGCCGGACATGCCTTCGGCCGGCGGCAACGAAATTTCCGGCTCGCAGAGCTCGCAGGAAATATTAAAGCCGCCTTTCCCGAAGGCATGTCCGGCCTCGTCCGTCCGAAGCAAGGAGAACCAGGTGAGCATGATCGAGCTCAAGATTGAGAACAATGTTGCCGAGGTGGTGCTCAATGCACCGCAGAAGATGAATGCGCTGGACGAGCAGGCGCTCATCGACCTGGGTGCGGCGTACGACGACGCCGCGGCCGCCGCTGCCGGCGGCAGCGTCCGTGCGCTGCTGCTGCGCGGCGAGGGCCGCGGCTTTTGCGCCGGCCGGGACATCGCCGGCGTCGTGCCGGCGACCGATGACGCCTACAACTACCTGGGCAACCTGGTCACTCCGCTGCTGCAGAAGATGGCCGCCTTTCCGGCGCCCACCTTCGCCGCCGTGCAGGGGCCGGCGCTCGGCGTCGGGCTGGGCCTGCTGATCGCCACCGACGTCGTCTACGTGGCGGAAAATGCGAAGATCGGTTCGCCGTTCGCCAACCTGGGCGCGACGCTGGACTCGGGCGGGCACTGGCTGTTCACCGAGCGCCTGGGCGCGCACCGGACCCTGGACCTGATCTACACCGCCGAGCTGATGAGCGGCCGCGAGGCGGTGGCCTCCGGCCTGTTCAGCCGGGCGATGCCGGCCGAGGAACTGCTGGCCAGCACCCGGGCCATCGTGGCCCGGGTCGCGGACGGCGCCACCGGGGCATTCCGGGCGTCCAAGGAGCTCGTGGCGCACATCCGGGACCAGCGGCTGGGCCTGTGGCTGGCCACCGAGGAGGAGAACGTGGCCCAGGGCCAACTGTGCAAGAGCGAGGACTACGCCGAAGGGTTCAAAGCCTTCCAGGAGAAGCGCAGGCCGGTGTTCAAGGGTCTGGCCTGATATCAAAGCTTTAATCAGCCACGGTATTTCCGCCGGGAAGCCTTGACGGCGGCGGGGCTGCCGAGGAGGATTTGTCCATCGAATTGCCTGCCCGGGGCGGGAAGCCGGATCCGGCGGCAATTTGCGAAAGGCCCGTGGTTCCCTCAAGGAGCGCCTTATGGGGGAGGGCGGCCGCGCCCGCGGCTGCCACCAGTCAGGGGAACCGCCCAGGCCAGGAGCGGGGCGGCAGCGCCCCGGTCCCGAGGGGAAAGCCAGCCGCCGCCGGAGAAATCCGGCGGCGGCTGGCTTTCCTGCGTCAGGCGGGGGTCAGTTGAGTGCGGACTCGATGGCCGCGATGACCTCGGGGGAATCCGGAGCGGTCTTCGGGGAGAACCGGGCGAGGACCTCGCCCTCGCCGCTGACCAGGAACTTTTCGAAGTTCCAGGTGATCTCGTCCTGCAGTTCGTCCGTGCGGAAGCTGGTCAGGGCCGTGTACAGCGGATGGCGTGCGGCGCCGTTGACGTCGGCCTTCGCGGTCAACGGGAACGTCACGCCGTAGGTGACGCTGCAGAATTCCTGGATCTGCTCCGAGCTGCCCGGCTCCTGGCCCTTGAACTGGTTGCAGGGCACGCCCAGCACCGTGAAGGCCTGGTCCTGGTACTTGCGCTGCAGTGCCTCCAGGTCCCCGTACTGCGGGGTCAGGCCGCACTTGGACGCGACGTTGACCACCAGGACGGTCTTGCCCTTGAAATCCCCGAAACTCGCCTCAGCGCCATCGAGCATGGTCAGGCCGATGTCATGCAGCTGCCCTGTTGCCGTGTTGTTTTCTGCCACGCGTGCGATCCTTTTCGTTGCCCGTCACCGGGTGTCCATGTCCTCGAAGACCAGGAAGGTCTGCGTATCGATGATACCGGGCATGGACTGGATCTGGTCGAAGATGACCCGGCGCAGGTCCACATTGTCCACCGCGCGGACCAGCAGGATGACGTCGAAGTTTCCGCCCACCAGGGCGATGTGGTGCACCTCCGGGATGGCCCTGAGTGCGTCCTTCAGCGCCCGCCAGGAGTGCTGGCGCAGCTTCAGGGTCACATAGGCGGACGCCCGCAGCCCGGCCTTGATCGGGTCCACCAGCGCGGTGAACTTGGTCAGCACGCCGGATTCGGTCAGGCGCGCAATCCGTGAATATGCGTGGGCGCGCGAAATGTGCACGTTTTCGGCCACGGCCGTCACCGACAGCCTGCCGTCCCGGGTGAGTTCGGCCAGGATCCGCCGGTCGATTTCGTCCAGCTTCACGGAAGGGGCTTCGGCCACGTGTCCACACCTCGGTTGGTAATCCAGCTCACAATTGCAATCCGTCTTCAAGAATAGGCAATTGGAATGAAAATTTCCACCGTTTGGCCCGGAAGTGGATACGAATAGTGCACCGATTCCATACTGAACTCACGCAGTATCTTCCACCAAAATCGTTACCCGAACCGCCGGACGTGCAGGAGGCACCATGACTACCTCAACCGGAAAGCCGCGCAGGGATCCCGTGGGGCATCCTTTGGACCACATGGCCCAGACCGCCGCGGCGCAGGACGGCGCCGAGTCCTTTATGCTGCCCCAGGCCGCGCCGGTCCAGCTGGTCGACCCGGACGGCAGGCACGTGCACAACGACATGTATCCGCTGCCGGACGGGCAGACTCTGCTGGCCGAGTACCGGCAGCTGGTGATCGGCCGCCGGGTGAACGAACAGGCCAACGCCCTGGTGCGCCAGGGCCGGCTGGCCGTCTACCCGTCCTCGCACGGTCAGGAGGCCTGCCAGGTCGCCGCGGCCGCCTGCCTCCAGGGCCAGGACTGGATGTTCCCGACCTACCGCGACACTGTCGCCGTCATGGCCCGCGGCGTGGACCCGATCCAGACCCTGACGCTGCTGCGCGGGGACTGGCACTCGGGCTACGACCCCTACGAGCACAAGGTCTCCATCCAGGCCACGCCGCTGGCCACCCAGCTGCTGCACGCCGTCGGCGTGGCCCACGCGGCCAAGCTCAAGGGCGAGGACACCGTGGTCCTGGCCATGTGCGGCGACGGCGCCACCAGCGAAGGGGATTTCCACGAAGCCTTGAACTTCGCGGCGGTGTTCCACCTGCCGGTGGTCTTCTTCGTGCAGAACAACCAGTACGCCATTTCGGTGCCGCTCAAGCACCAGTCGGTGGCTCCGTCGCTGGCCCACAAGGCCATCGGTTACGGCATGCCGGGCGAACGGGTGGACGGCAACGACCTGGCCGCGCTGCTGGGAGTCCTGCTCAAGGGCGTGGACCGCGCCCGCGCCGGCGGCGGGCCGGTCCTGGTCGAGGCCTTCACCTACCGGATGCAGTCCCACACCAATGCCGACGATGCGACCCGCTACCGCACGGACGAGGAAGTCCAGGCCTGGCTGCCGCGGGACCCGATCATCCGGCTGCGCAGCTACCTGACCGGGCTGCACCTGCTGACCGAGCAGAAGGAAGAGGAATTCGCCCGCGATGCGGAGACGGTGGCCGCCCGGATGCGCGACGGCCTCAACGCCGAAGTGCAGGTGGATCCCGAGGACTTGTTCCGCTTTGTCTACACCGAGAAGACCGCCCAGCTGCGTGAGCAGGCGGCGAAGCTGCGCGAAGAACTCTCGCGCGAAACCGTCTGAGACCGAACCGGAATGGCTGACATGACTGCAACCGCAACAGGCACCACGCTGACCTTCGCCAAGGCGCTGAACACCGCCCTGGCCGATGAAATGGCAGCGGACCAGACCGTCGTCGTCTTCGGCGAAGACGTCGGCCCGCTCGGCGGGGTCTTCCGCGTCACCGACGGGCTGACCGCCCGCTTCGGCGAGGAACGCTGCTTCGATACCCCGCTGGCCGAGTCCGGCATCATGGGCATGGCCGTGGGGATGGCGATGAACGGGCTGCGCCCGGTGGTGGAGATGCAGTTCGACGCCTTTGCCTACCCGGCCTTCGAGCAGGTGGTCTCGCACGTGGCCAAGATGCCCAACCGCACCCGCGGCAAGGTCAAGCTGCCGCTGGTGATCCGGATTCCCTATGCCGGCGGCATCGGCGGCGTGGAGCACCACTGCGATTCCTCGGAGTCCTACTACGCGCACACCCCGGGCCTGACGGTGGTCTCGCCGGCCACCGTGCCGGACGCGTACACGCTGCTGCGCGAGGCGATCCGGCATCCGGACCCGGTGGTGTTCCTGGAGCCGAAGAAGCTGTACTGGTCCACCGAGGAGGTGGACCTGGAGGCCCTGCGCGCCGGTGCGGCCGGGATCGGCCGGGCCGTCGTGGCCCGCCCGGGTGCCGACGCCACGCTGATCGCCTACGGTCCGGCCGTACCGACGGCGTTGCGCGCCGCCGAGGCCGCCGCGGCCGAGGGCAGGTCCCTGGAGGTCATCGACGTGCGCTCGATCGTCCCGTTCGACGACGAGACCGTGTGTGCCTCGGTGCGCCGGACCGGCCGCGCCGTGGTCATCGCCGAGGCTCCCGGCTTCGCGTCGGTGGCTTCCGAGATCGCGGCCCGGGTGCAGGAACGCTGCTTCCATTCACTGGCCGCCCCGGTCCTGCGCGTGACCGGCTTCGACATTCCGTATCCGGCGCCGAAGCTGGAGCAGTACTACCTGCCCAGCGTGGACAGGATCCTGGACACGGTGGACGAACTTCAGTGGGAGGAGGCCTAGCATGTCCCGACAAGTATTCATGCTGCCGGACCTGGGCGAAGGCCTGACCAACGCCGAACTGGTCAACTGGCTGGTCAACGTGGGCGACGAAATCCGGGTGGACCAGCCCGTGGCCGAGGTGGAGACCGCCAAGTCGCTGGTGGAGGTGCCCAGTCCCTATGCCGGGACGGTGGCGACGCTGCACGGCAGCGCCGGCGACGTGATCGACGTCGGCAAGCCATTGATTTCAGTGGACGGCGCCGGGGCACCGGCCGCCGACGCCTACCGGACCGAAGAGCGCGCCGGGGCGAAGCCGCCGGCGGTCGAGCTGGCCGGGCCGGGCCGGACGGACAGTCCCGCGGACGGCTCCGCGGACGCGGGCTCCGGCAACGTGCTGATCGGCTACGGCACGCCTGGCGGACTCGGCTCGGCCCGGCGCACCCGCCGACCCAAAGCCGGCGGGCCACCGCGCGGCGCCGGCGCGCCTGCTCCGGCCGCTGCGGCGTCCGGCCCGGACCGGGCGCCGCTGGTGGTCTCGCCGCTGGTGCGCAAGCTCGCGCGCGACGGCGGGCTGCGGCTCGAGCAGATTGCCGGCAGCGGCCCGGACGGACTGGTGCGCCGCCGCGACGTCGAAGCGGCGCTCGCCGCCGGCGCCCCGGCTTCTGCGCCGGTCTCCGCCCCGGGGCCCGGACCGGCCGCCGCTGCCGGCGGCACGGATGCCCGGACCGGGCTGGGGATCGCGGCCCGGACGCCGCTGCGCGGGGTGCGCAAGGCGGTAGCCGAGGCGATGTCCCGCAGCCGCACCGAGATCCCCGAGGCCACCGTATGGGTGGACGTGGACGCGACGGCCCTGGTGGAACTGCGCCGGGACCTGAAGGAGCGGGACCCGGAGAACACCCCCGGGCTGCTCGCCTTCATCGCGCGCTTCGTGCTGGCCGGCCTGGCCCGGTTCCCGGAACTGAACTCGCGGATCGAGGACGGGGAAATCGTCCGGTTCGACGGGGTCAACCTCGGCTTTGCCGCCCAGACGGACCGGGGACTGCTGGTGCCCAGCATCCGGGGCGCCGACCGGCTCAATGCCCGCGGCCTGGACGCCGAAATCCGGCGGCTCACCGCCGTCGCCCGCGACGGCAAGGCGAGCCCGGCGGACCTGACCAGCGGAACCTTCACGCTGAACAACTACGGGGTATTCGGGGTGGACGGCAGCGCCGCCATCATCAACTACCCGGAGGCTGCGATCCTCGGGGTCGGCCGGATCATCGACAGGCCCTGGGTGGCCCACGGCCAGCTGGCGGTACGCAAGGTGGCCGAACTGGTGCTGGTCTTCGACCACCGGATCTGCGACGGCGGCACCGCCGGCGGCTTCCTGCGCTACGTGGCGGACGCGATCGAGAACCCGGCCGCGGTGCTGGCCGACCTGTAGGCGCCAGGCAGCGGCGCACCTCTGGCCCGGCCGCAGGTGCGCCGCTACGCTAGGTCCATGACACAGCTGCCGGAGGCATATCAGCGCTATCTGGACCGGATCGGAAGCGCGCACGCGGAGGCCTTGCGCCCGATTTTCCTGGAGTCGGTGGCCGAACGCGAACACGGGGTGTTGATCCGCGGTGCGGGCACCCACTACGTGCAGGCCCTCGTCGACGAGCGGATCCCGTACGGGGAAGTGCGCGAGGAAGACTGACACTGCACACCGGCAGCTGCGCCGGTGTGCAGTCATGCCCGCAGGCACGGTAACTTGGGAAGCTGGGGCAGGTGCTGCAAGGTCCGGTCCGGCGCTGGTGCCGCACCGGGACCCGTCCGCCCCACACTTGAGCAAGCGGCGGCCATGGGCCGCCGGGGACTAATACCGTGGAGGGGAGCCGGCCCGCATGAGCGATGCCGCACAAGCCGAACAAGCCAAGGCCGACTACGTGCAGGTGGCGCCCGGAAACTACGTGATCCGGCCCGGGGACTACCGGCTCAACAGCGGACTGGTGGTCGGCCGGGACAAGGCCATGGTGATCGATACCGGCGCCGGCCCGCGCCAGGCCCGCCTGATCTACCAAGCGGTGCGTTCCCTGACGAAGCTTCCCCTGGTCGTGGTGAACACCCACTCGCACTTCGACCATGTCTTTGGCAACGCCTTCTTTGCCGAGAACGGTGTGCACGAGTTCTATGCGCACCGCAATTGCGGCCACGACATGGCCGAGTCCGGCGCCGACCAGCGCCAGCTGGCGGCCAGCACCGAGCCGGAGATGGCGGAGGCCACCGGCCGGCACACCGGGATCCGGGTGCCCACCCGGCTGGTGGACGACACACCGGTCACGGTGGATCTGGGCAACCTGCCGGTCAAGCTGTTCTACCTGGGCCGCGGCCATACGGACGGTGACCTGCTGGTCGGCACCCCGTCCACGCTCTTCGCCGGGGACCTGGTGGAACAGGGCGGCTATCCGCAGTTCGAGGATTCCTACCCGCGGGACTGGGTGGACACCCTGCGGCGGATTTCGGCGCTGCGGCACGAGTACGAGGTGCTGGTGCCCGGCCACGGGCAGACAGTCAGCTACGCCTTCGTCAAGAGCATGTGGGAAACCATGGCACTGGCGGTGCGGATGGCCAGTACGGCCAGCCGGGAGACGCCGTCGGATTCCACCAAGGCGATCCCGATCCTGCCCTACGGGCCGGTACAGTCCCGCGTGCTGCTTGAGCGGCTGGCCCGGACGGCCCGCTAGGTCCGTCCCGCCTGCAGGCTGAACAGCCAGGTCAGCAGCGCGCTGAGCAGCATGCCGGCGGCGGTGATCAGCGCCATCCCGGCCCAGAAGAACAGCGGCAGCAGCCCGGTTCCGGGGGTCGGGGCGGCGCCGGCCCGGGCGATGACCCAGTACAGCACGGCCGCCGTGGCGGTACCCAGCAGCGCCAGCAGCCAGCACAGCCGCGGCCACCAGCGGGAGGACGGCCAGGAGGTACCGTAGCCGCGGAACACATTCCAGTCCCCGCCGGAGCGCAGCACCAGCGGCCCGGCCAGCAGCGTCCAGAAGCCGGCCACCAGGAAGGCCGCCAGCACGTCGGCCGGCCGGTGCCAGCCGTTGATCAGCGTGGCGGAGCCGGCCAGCACGGCATAGATCCCGCCGGCGGCGGCGGTGAAGGGCCGCCATCTGGGCGAGACCACCAGGAAGATGGCCAGCGCCGCGGCGGCCGCGATGGTGGTGTGTCCGGAGGGCAGCGAATTGTGGTCCAGCATGGACACGCCGCGGTCCGGCCGCTCCAGCAGCAGGTTCTTCAGCAGCCAGCTGGTGGCAGCCGAGGCCGCCACCACGCCGGCAGCGACCGCGGCGGCACGCCAGCGCCGCCGCGCCAGCGTCACCCAGAGCAGCACCAGCGTGGCCAGCGCGGCGGAGATGTCCGGCAGCAGCGCCAGGAACTCCAGCGACAGGCCGCGGCCCAGCTGCCAGCCGGTGGCGGCCTCGGCCCAGGCGGATTCGTCCAGGAACTGGCCGGTGGTGGTTTGGACGAAGACATAGTAGGTGCAGGCGAAGGCGGCGGCACACAGCGCCGCCCCGAGCCAGAAGAGCACGGGGGTACGGCCGGCCCGCCGGGGCCGGTGCGGGACGGCGGCGCGGGTGCGGACGCGGGACTGCGGACGCGGGGAACTCATCAATTAACAGGTTGCCACACCTGGCTGTGCCCCGGCTGTCCGGGTGCCATCCGCCCGCTGCGCCGGGGCCGGGCGCCTGTTCGCCGGGCGTACAGTGGAGCGGTGAACGACAACTTCCCGGACCTGGACGAACTGCTGGCCACGGCACGGGTGGTGAGCCTGCCGATGAAGGTCAGGTTCCGCGGCGTGCTGCAGCGCGAGGCACTGCTCTTCCGCGGGCCGGCCGGCTGGGCGGAGTTTTCCCCGTTCACCGAGTACGACGACGGTGAGGCCGTGCCGTGGCTGCGTGCGGCCATCGAGGCGGGCTGGCACGGGTTCCCCGCGCCGCTGCGCGCCGCGGTACCGGTCAATGCCACGGTGCCGGCGGTGGCGCCCGGGGACGTGCCGGCGGTGCTGGCGCGCTATGACGGCACGCAGACGGTCAAGGTCAAGGTGGCCGAGCGCGGCCAGAGCGTTGACGAGGACGTGGCCCGGGTGGCGGCGGTGCGTGCGGTGCTGCCTCAGGCCGCGCTGCGGGTGGACGCCAACGGCGGCTGGGACGTGCCCACCGCGGTGGATGCTCTGGGCCGGCTGTCCGGGTACCGGCTGCAGTACGCCGAGCAGCCGGTGATGGACATCGCCGGGCTGCGCCGGGTCCGCGAACAGCTGCGCCGGGCCGGTATCGACGTGCCGGTCGCGGCGGACGAGAGCGTGCGCAAGGAATCGGACCCGCTGCGCGTGGCGCGCGAGGATGCCGCGGACCTGATCGTGGTCAAGGTGCAGCCGCTGGGCGGGGTGCGACGTGCGCTGCGGATCGTCGCCGAGGCGGGCCTGCCCGCCGTCGTCAGCTCCGCCCTGGATTCGTCGGTGGGCATCAGCGCCGGCGTCGCGCTGGCCGCGGCCCTGCCGGACCTGCCGTACGCCTGCGGACTGGGGACGGTGTCGCTGATGGCCGGGGATGTTGCGGCCCGGCCGCTGGTGCCGGTGGGCGGGCAGCTGCGCGTGGGGGCCGTCGCGGCGGACGAGGAGCTGCTGGAGCGCTATGCCGCCGCCGGGGACCGCCGGCAGTGGTGGCTGGACCGGCTCGGCCGGACCTACGCCCGGCTGGCCGGTGAAACGTGAGAAGTTTGACCGAAATTCACCTTCGCTAGGCTTTCCAGACGAATTCCACTGCGAGGCTCGGCATGGCCGGTCCTCCGGGGCATGTCCGCCGGCCCTCACTCGCAGATTTGGAAGGCAATTTACCCGTGACTGAATTCAAGAAGCGCCTGCTGCCGATGCTGGGCCACACCAAGGGCAACCGAAGCGCCGTGACCTGCGCGCTCAAGTGCAACAACGCCTGCGCGCACGAGGTCTGCAACACCTCCGGCAACAGCTATTTCCGCGATGTGGCGTCCGCGGGCTTTTCCCGCCGCTCCATGCTGGGCGTCGGCGGCGTCGGGGCGTTGGCGCTGATGCTCGGCGGTGCCGCTGCCGGCGGCGCGGCACCCGCGGCGGCGGGCACCGCCGGCGGCCTGGCCCCGGCAGCCAAGGCTTTCGGCAACCGGAGCCGGCTGCAGTTCACCGGCATCAAGGCGGTAGCCAAGACGGTTGACGACGTCACCGTTCCCCGGGGCTACACCTGGGAGCCGATCATCCGCTGGGGCGATCCGCTGTTCAAGGACTCGGTGGAGTTCGACCCGGAGAACCAGACCCCTCAGTCCCAGGCCGGCCAGTTCGGCTACAACAACGACTACCTGGACATCATCGAGATCCCGGGCAGCCGCGGCAAGCGCGCGGTGCTGTTCTCCAACCACGAGTACACCAACGAGCCGATCATGTTCCCGGCCACGATGTCCGCCTCAGACGTCCGCAAGACGGCGATGGCCGCGCACGGCCTGACCGTCGTCGAACTCGAGCGCCGGGGCAAGGGCCAGCCGTGGAAGTACGTGCGCGGGGCCAAGCTGAACCGCCGCTTCCTGATCGATACCGAGTACGAGCTGACCGGGCCCGCCGCCGGTTCCGACCTGCTGAAGACCAAGGCCGATGCCACCGGACGCAAGGTGCTGGGCACACTGAACAACTGCGCCGGCGGCACCACCCCGTGGGGCACGGTGCTCTCCGGCGAGGAGAACTTCAACCAGTACTTCAAGGCGGCGTCGCCGACCGCCGAGCAGCGCCGCTACGGCATCACGGACGCGAACCCCTCGCGCGGCTGGCACCAGGAAGAAGTGCGCTTCGACCTGGGTACCGAAGACGGCCGGAACGAGGAGAACCGCTTCGGCTGGATCGTGGAGGTGGACCCGTTCGATCCAACCTCCACGCCGCGCAAGCACACGGCGCTGGGCCGTTTCAAGCATGAGGGCGCCAACGTCATCATCGCCGAGTCCGGCCACGCCGTCGCCTACTCCGGCGACGACGAGCGCTTCGACTACCTGTACAAGTTCGTCTCCAAGGGCAAGTACGTCGAGGGCGACAAGACCCACAACATGACCCTGCTGACCGAGGGCGACCTGTACGTGGCCAAGTTTGTCGGCGACGCCCCGAAGAACCAGATCGACGGTTCCGGCACGCTGCCCTCGGACGGCGGCTTCGACGGCGTGGGCATGTGGCTGCCGCTGGTCCAGAACGGCGCGAGCATGGTCGAGGGCATGAGCGTCGAGCAGGTGCTGGTGTACACCCGGCTGGCCGCCGACAAGGCCGGCGGCACGAAGATGGACCGGCCCGAGGACGTGGAAATCAACCCGCGCACCGGCAAGGTCTACATGGCCTGCACCAACAACACGAACCGCGCCAAGGGCACCAATCCCGGGGTGGACGAGGCCAACCCGCGGAAGGAAAACAAGAACGGCCACGTCATCGAGATCGACGAGCTGGGCGAGCAGGATTCGCTGGCGTTCACCTGGAACATCCTGCTGATGGCGGGGGACCCGGCGGTGGACAAGAATGTCTACTTCGCCGGCTACCCGGCGGACGAGGTCCAGCCGATTTCCTGCCCGGACAACCTGGCGTTCGACGCCGCCGGCAACCTGTGGATCTCCACCGACGGCCAGCCGGGCACCATCGGGCGCAATGACGGCCTGTTCCGGGTCACGCTCGAGGGTCCGCAGCGCGGCAAGCTCGAGCAGTTCATGGCGGTTCCCGCCGAGGCCGAGACCTGCGGCCCGCTGATCCACGACGAGGACGGACTGGTCTTCGTGGCGGTCCAGCATCCGGGCGAGGACGGCAAGTGGGATGCCCAGACGTCCATGTTCCCGGACTACGTGAAGGCCGGATCGAAGCCGGGCAAGGGCAAGGCCGCGCTGCCCCGCCCGTCCGTGATCCAGATGTACAAGGGCTAGGGCAGCCCGAACCACGGCCGCGTCCACCTTGGCGGGTGGGCGCGGCCGTGGTTCGTTTCGGCCAGTTCCCGGAGGCCGCCAGCCGGCCTGTCCCGGCTGCCTGCCGGCGGACCCTGCGCCGGCGGCCGGATTCCCGGGGCCCGGTTCCGCCCTAGGATGGGAAGGTGAACGCCTTGCTCAGCTCGATGGAAGCCGCACGCTCGGCCGTCGCCGTCCTGGTCCGCGAGGGGGTGCGGGACGTGGTGGTTGCCCCCGGCTCGCGCAGCGCTCCGCTGGCCTATGCGCTGGCCGAGGCAGAGTCCCGCGGCGAGCTGCGCCTGCACGTGCGCATCGACGAGCGGGCGGCGGGCTTCACCGCGCTCGGCCTGTCGCTGGCCTCGCTCCGGCCCGTCCCAGTGGTGACCACCTCCGGCACTGCCGTCGGCGAGTTGCTGCCGGCGGTGATGGAAGCCAACCACGCCTCGGTGCCGCTCGTGGTCATTTCTGCGGACCGACCCGAGGAACTGCGCGGGACCGGAGCCAACCAGACCACGGTGCAGCCGGGACTGTTCGGCAGCCATGTGCGCTACGCCGTGGACATCCCGGCCGGGGCGGAACCTGCCGGCGCTCTCGGCCGCGGGCTGCTCGCCGCTCTGGGCACGGTGCAGGATCCGCACCAGGGTGCTGCGGGGCCGGTGCACATCAACCTTGCCTTCCGCGATCCACTGTTCCCGGCGCCCGACGACGACGGTTTCCCGGCCGCCGGACAGGCTCCCGCAGCCGCAGCGCCGGCGGCTGCGGAGGTTGCCCAGCCGCCGGGGCCGGCCACCACGGCCGGAGCCTGCCGTACCGTTGTGGTGGCCGGCCATGGCGCGGGCCGCTACGCAGAGGCCTTTGCCCGGGCCCATGGCCTGCCGTTGCTGGCGGAGCCGTCCTCGAACGCGCGGTTCGGTCCCAACGCCGTCGGACCATACCGGCTGCTGCTGGACACCGCCGGCGCCGGCATCGAGAAGGTGGTGGTCTTCGGCCGGCCCACCCTGTCCCGGCCGGTGGCGGCCCTGCTGTCCCGGCCGCAGGTTCAGACCGCGCTGTTTATGCCTGCTCCGGTGGCCTGGTTCCAGCCCGGCCGCAGGCGCGAGCGGATCATCACCGGGGACGAGGCCTTGGCCGCCTTCGCCGGCCAAGGCCCGGCCGGCTGGCTTGAGGACTGGCAGCGCGCCGACCGGGCTGCCGCCGCGGCCTTGGACACGGTGCTGGCCGGCGGGCCGGAACTGACAGGTTTCGAAGCCGCCGCAGCGGTCTGGCAGCACACCCGGGGCCGGCTGGTCCTGGGCTCCTCGAACACCATCCGCGATGTGGATTTGGCCGGCCGGCCGCAGCCCGACCCGCAATGCGTGGTCCACGCCAACCGCGGGCTGGCCGGGATCGACGGCACCACCGCCACGGCCACCGGGATCGCCCTGGGCGCAGGGGAGCGGACCCGGGCCCTGGTCGGGGACCTGACCTTCCTGCATGACGCCGGCGGGCTGCTGCTCGGCGATGGGGAAGCGGAACCGGACCTGCAGCTGGTGGTGCTCAACGACGCCGGCGGCGGGATTTTCTCGCTGCTCGAACATGGCGAGGTGGCCGGACGGCCGCGCTACGCCGCCGCCGTCGAACGGCTCTTCGGAACCCCGCACCGGGTCGGAATCGCCCAGCTGGCCACCGCCTACGGCCTGGACTACCGGCTCGTGCAGGACCGGGCGCAGCTGGAGCCGGTGCTCAAAGAGGAGTTCACCGGCCGTGGCATCGTGGAGATCCGCACCGACCGGGCCGGGCTGCGCCGGCTGCACACGCGCGTCCGCGAAGCGGTCCGGGACGCTGTGGGCCGCCGCCCGCTGTGACGCCCCACCGCTTTCCCCAAACTCCAACACAAAACCGCAACTCCAACACAAAATCCCTCGTTCCGGGATCCTGCAGGAATTTTCTCCAGCAGGATCCCGGAACGAGGGATTTTGCGCGCCGGCGTAGGCCGGCCCGGGGATTCAGAGGACCTTGGAGAGGAAGGCCTGGGTCCGCTCGTGCTGCGGGTTGCCGAGCACCTCGCGCGGGTCGCCTTGCTCGACCACCACGCCGCCGTCCATAAAGACCAGCCGGTCACCCACCTCGCGGGCAAAGCCCATCTCGTGCGTGACCACCATCATGGTCATGCCCTCGGCGGCCAGCTGACGCATGACTTCGAGCACGTCCCCCACCAGCTCCGGGTCCAGCGCGCTGGTGGGCTCGTCGAAGAGCATCATGTCCGGGTTCATCGACAGGGCACGGGCGATGGCCACACGCTGCTGCTGGCCGCCGGAGAGCTGGGCCGGGTAGGCATCTTCACGGTGGGCCAGACCCACCTTGGCCAGGTTCTTCCGGGCAATCTCGATGGCCTCGGCCTTGCCCCGCTTCTTGGCGCGCTGCTGGGCCAGGGTCAGGTTGCGCAGCACGGACAGGTGCGGGAACAGGTTGAACTGCTGGAAGACCATACCGATCCGGGTCCGGACCGCGTCCAAGTCCGTCTCCGGGTCGGTGATATCCACGCCTTCCACCAGCACGGTGCCGCTGGTGGGTTCCTCCAGCCGGTTCACGCAGCGCAGCAGGGTGGACTTGCCCGAGCCCGAGGGGCCGATGACGCAGACCACCTCGCCCTGGTCCACATGGAAGTCGATCCCTTTCAGGACTGCGTTGTCACCGAAGCTCTTGCACAGGTTGCGCACTTCTATGGCCGGCACGGCGGCCGGCCCCTTGGCCCGGGAGGTGTGCAGCGGCTGGTCGGCGGGAAGTTCCGTAGCCATGGCCTACCGGCCTCTCTTGTTGTGGTGCTCCAGCCAGGCAACGAGCCGGGTCAGCGGGAGCGTGATGATCAGGTACATGAGCGCGGCGACCACCAGCGGCGTGGAGTTGGCCTGCTGCGAGACCGAGTCGCGGGCGAACGTGGTCAGTTCCCGGTCGCCCAGGGTCATGCCGGCGATGAACAGCAGCGAGGTGTCCTTGATCAGGATGACCAGCTCGTTGGTCAGCGGCGGGGTGACGATGCGGAAAGCCTGCGGCAGCACCACCGACACCATGGTCCATGCCGGGCCCATGCCCAGTGAACGGGCCGCTTCGACCTGCCCGGCGGGCACCGCCTGGATGCCCGCGCGGATGGTTTCGGCGATGTAGGCCGCCGAGACGATGATCAGCGCGATCAGTCCGGCCCCGGCGCTGCCGCCCGGCGGACGCCAGTTGAAGGCGATCGGCACGGCGAAGGCGAAGCCGAAGATGACCAGCAGCGCCGGCAGGCCGCGGAACAGTTCCACGTAGCCGGTGGCCACCCAGCGGTACGGCCCCACCGGGGAAAGCTTCATCAGGGCCAGGATCAGGCCCAGGACGAGGCCGCCGATGAAGGCGATGATCGTGTAGATGATGGTGTTCTTGGTGGCCGTGATGATGATGTCCGGGAACATGGCCCGGGCCACGTCCAGGTCCAGGAAATTGGTCCGGATCGCCGTCCAGTCGGCCAGGAAGACCACCAGCAGCACCGCGAGGACGAAGATGACGTAGAGTGCGCCGCGGGTCAGCCGCCGGCGCGTTGAGGCCTTCAGCCTGGTCCGGCCGGCCGCCGCGCCCGTCTTCGTTGCGGGCTCGGTGCCGGGGGCGACGCCGCTGTCAGTGCGCATCGATTACTCCGTGAAGTACTTGTCGTAGATTTCCTGGTACTTGCCGTTCTTCTTGAGTTCGGCCAGTTGGGTGTTGACCGCCTTGAGCAGTTCCTCGCTGCCGGTCTTCTTGACCGCGAAGCCGTAGTGTTCGTCGGTCTGGTACTTTTCGACGATCTTGTATTTGCCGCCCTCGGTGTGGCCCAGGTTCACCGGGTAGTCCTGCAGCACGGCGTCGACGTTGCCGGACTGCAGGGCCGGGAAGAGCTCGGCATCCGAGGGATAGGCCAGGATCTGGGCATCGCTGGGCAGGTTTTTGCGGGCGTAGGCCTCGCCGGTGGTGCCCTGCTGCACGCCGACCTTCTTGCCGGCCAGATCCGCCTTGGTCTTGACCGCCGAGTCGGCGGGCACCAGCAGCGACTGCAGCGAATCGTAGTACGGATCCGAAAGCCCGATGTTCTTCTTCCGCTCCTCGGTGATGGTGATGGCGCTGGCCCCCAGGTCGCACTGGCCCGCTGCCAGCGACGCACCGGACTGCAGGCCGTCGAAGCCCACGTCCTTGATCTCGGTCTTCAGGCCCAGGCCGTCGGCGATCGTACGGATCATGTCCATGTCGAACCCGGTGTATTCGCCGCCCTTTTCGAACTCGAACGGCGGGTAGGGGATGTCCGAGCACACGGTCAGCGTGCCGGGCGTGATCAGGCCCAGTTCATTGCCCGCGGCCGGGCTGCTGCCGCCGGTGGAGGATCCGCTGCCGCAGGCGGTCAAGGACAGGCTGCCGGCAGCCAGGACGGCCAGGAGCCTGGCGGCAATCGAAACGCGGACTCGCATGTGCTACCTCTTCTACGCGGGTGAAAACAGGCTTAAGTGTAGCTGTAACAATACGTCACAGGAGATGTGCATCACAGGCTACAGGAATTGCATATAAGGCAACAAGGGCGGCCCTGTTACCGGTGCAGGTCCAGTGCCTCCAGCATGGGCCGGAACTTGGCCCAGGTCTCCGCCAGTTCCGCCTCGGGCGTGGACCCCTCGACGATGCCGCAGCCGGCATAGAGGCGCGCCCGGGTCGGGGATTCCACCACGGCCCCGCGCAGCGCGATGCCCCATTCGCCGTTGCCGGCGGCATCGGTCCAGCCGACCGGCCCGGCATAGGGGCCGCGGTCCATGCCCTCCAGTTCGCGGATCAGCGCCCCGGCCACCTCGGTGGGGGAGCCGCAGACGGCGGCGGTGGGGTGCACGGCTTCGGCCAGTTCCAGCGACGACGGCGCCGGCCCGGGTCCGGCGGCCAGTTCCGCGGAGACATCCGAGGCCAGGTGCCAGACGTTGGGCAGCTGCAGCACGAACGGCTCGCTGTGCGAGGTCATGGCCGAAGTATAGGGTTCGAGTTTGCGGGTGAGCGAGTCGATGGCGATCTGGTGCTCGTGCCGCTGCTTCTCCGAGCCGGCCAGCACCCGCTGGGCATAACCGGCATCGCTTTCGCCCTCAAGCTTGCGGGTGTTGTCGCGGTCCAGCGTGCCGGCGAGCACCCGGGCGCGCGCCACATTGTCCTCCACCTTGATCAGCATTTCCGGAGTGGAACCGATCAGTCCGTCCACGCCGTAGGTCCAGCAGTCCTGGTAGCGCACCGCGAGTTCGCGCAGCACCTGCGCGGTGGCGATTGGCGAGGACAGTTCGGCGACAACGTCGCGGGCCAGCACCAGCTTGCTCAATTCGCCGCGTTCGATGCGCTTGACGCCGGCGGCAACGGCCGCCCGGTAGTCCTGCTCAGAGACCTGGCCGGAAACCAGCCGGTCGGTGCTGTCCCGGGTCCGGCCGGGGGAGGCGGCCTCCAGCCAGCCACCCAGGGCCGCTTCGGCGGCCGCGGCGTCCAGTTCGGCGTCGGGATCGCAGCTCAGGTAGGTCAGCCAGCCGCGGTCCCCGTCCAGCCCCACCAGCACCGACGGCACGATCAGCCGGGACTGGTGTCCGGAGGTTCGGGAGAAGGCGAAGGAACCGAAGGCCATGGCGCCGGTGCCCGGGCCCTGGACCAGGTTGCGGACCTGGGCCTGCGCGCTGACGGTGCGCCACCAGGCGGCCGCCTCGCGGAAGCGTCCCGGTCCCGTGGTGGTGAAGCGTGCGGCTTCGCCGAAGCCCACGAGCCCGCCGTCCCGCCGCACCCAGCAGAGCACGTCGTCGCGCATCAGGTAGTCCAGCAGCCCGGCGGCATCCGGCAGCGCCGGCCACGGGATCGTGATGCCGCGCAGGGTGCCCGGCAGCAGCTGCGCGGCAGCGTCCCGGACGGGGACATCCGCAGCGGCCGGCGGGGTTTCGGGCACGCCGGAGGGGGCGGACAGCGGGAAGGTCATGGTCATTAAGCCTACTCGGGCGAAACTTTGCGGCAGAACTTTGAGATACTGGTCCGGTGAATCGTGCATCGTTGGACAAGCGCCCGGATGAAGTAGCCGCCATGTTTGACGGCGTTGCCCCCAAGTACGACGTGGTCAATGATGTCCTTTCGATGGGGCAGGCCCGGCGGTGGCGGCGCATCGTGGTCGAGGCGGTAGGGGCCAGCCGGGGCCAGAAGGTACTGGACTTGGCCGCCGGCACCGGTACGTCCAGCGAGCCCTATGCCGACGCCGGTGTGCACGTGGTTGCCTGCGACTTCTCGCTGGGCATGCTGCGGGTGGGCAAGCGCCGCCGGCCGGACATCGACTTCGTCGCCGGCGATGCCACCCGGCTGCCGTTCGCCGACAACTCCTTCGATGCGGCGACCATTTCCTTCGGCCTGCGCAACGTAAACGAGCCGGCGGCCGCGCTGGCGGAAATGTTCCGGGTGGTCAAACCGGGCGGACGCCTGGTGATCGCCGAGTTCTCCACCCCCGTGGTGCCGCTCTGGCGCACCATGTACACCGAGTACCTGATGCGGGCGCTGCCGGCCATCGCCAGCAAGATCTCGTCCAACCCGGACTCCTATGTCTACTTGGCCGAATCCATCCGGGCCTGGCCCGACCAGGACGAGCTGGCCGCCCGGATCGCGGCGGCGGGCTGGCAGGAAGTGGCCTACCGCAACCTCAGCGGCGGCATCGTGGCCGTCCACCGGGCGCGGAAGCCCGGCCGGGACGAGGCCGCCAACGCCGGCGCGCAGGACGCGCTGCGGCACCGCGGCACCCGGGCAGCATTCTGACGTGCCGGTCCTGATTGTCGGTGCCGGACCCGCCGGGTCGACGGCCGCATACCACCTGGCCAAGGCCGGGATCGACGTGACGGTGCTGGAGAAGACCGCCTTCCCGCGGGAAAAGGTCTGCGGCGACGGGCTGACCCCGCGCGCGGTGCGCGAGCTCCAGTTGCTGGGGCTGCCGCACCCCGAGTCGGCCGGCTGGCGGCGGAACAAGGGCCTGCGGCTGATCGCCGGCGGCCGGCAGCTGGAGCTGCCCTGGCCGGAGCTGGGCGATTTCCCCGGCTACGGCCTGATCCGCACCCGCCTCGGGTTCGACGAGGCGCTGGCCCGGCACGCCCAGGCCGCCGGCGCCACGGTGCTCGAGCACCACTCGGTGACCACTGTGCTCCGGGACGACGCCGGGCGGGTCACCGGCGTGCGGGCCGGGCTGCTCGACGCCGCCGGACGCAAGACCGGGGAAACCCGGGACTTCCACGCCGACGTCGTGCTCGCGGCCGACGGCAATTCGACCCGTGCCGCGCTTAGCGCGGGGATCGCCAAACGTGACGACCGGCCGCTGGGCGTAGCGGTGCGCACCTACTTCTCCAGCCCCCGCCACGAGGACGACTGGATGGAGGGCTGGCTGGAGCTGCCGGACAAGGCAGGGAATCCGCTGCCCGGCTACGGCTGGGTTTTCGGCGTGGGGGACGGCACCTCCAACGTCGGCCTCGGCATCCTGAACTCCTCGAAGTCGTTCGGCCGGCTGGACTACAAGCAGGTGCTGCGGGACTGGACGGCAGGTATGCCGGCCGAGTGGGGCTTCACCGAGGCGAACCAGGTGGGCCAGATCCGTGGGGCGGCCCTGCCGATGGGCTTCAACCGGACCCCGCACTACAGCCCCGGCCTGCTCCTGCTCGGGGATGCCGGCGGTATGGTGAGCCCGTTCAACGGCGAGGGCATCTCCTATGCCATGGAATCCGCCCGCTACGCCGCCGGCGTCATCGCCGACGCCTATGCCGCCGGACCGCGGCTGTTCGACGGGACCCTTGCCGGGTACGCTGGCCTGATCCGCGGCAAGTGGGGCAGCCATTTCACCCTCGGCAGCGTCTTCGCCCAGCTGATCGGCCGGCCTGCGGTCATGAAGCTCGCCCTGCGCACGGGTATGCCGGTGCCGGTGCTGATGCGGTTCGTGGTCAGGATGCTGGCCAACCTGACGGACGAAGGCGGCCGCGGATTTGAGGATAGAGTTATCCATTTGCTGGAGCGGCTCGCACCGCCGGCCAGCAACCAGACCGGCGGCGTGGCCGCAGCCGGCAAAGTACCTGCCCCAACGATTGGTAAGTGTTGAACCGTGACTGACGCCAAACCGAACTGGACCCCCGCCGGAGCCAGCCTGCCGGAATCCATGGATCTGGATGCGGCCACCGCCGCCATCGCCACGAACCTGAACCTGCCTGCGGGCTTTGCCGCCGTCGCCCTGGACCCGGACCTCGGACCGGGTGTTTCCACGTCGCTGGCCCGGGTCGAAAAGCAGCTGCGCGCGGCGATCGCCCACTCGGACCCGCTAGCCGACGCCACCAGCCGGCACCTGATGGAAGCCGGCGGCAAGCGGGTCCGGCCCTTGCTGACCATCCTGGCCTCGCACTTGGGCGACGCGGCGCGGCCGGAGGTTGTCCAGGCCGCGGTGGTGGTGGAGCTGACGCATCTGGCCACGCTCTACCACGACGACGTCATGGACTCGGCGCCGTACCGCCGCGGCGCACCCACCGCGCACCAGGTCTGGGGCAACCATGTGGCGATCCTGGCCGGCGACCTGATTTTCGCCCGTGCCTCGCTGCTGTGCTCGGAGCTGGGGCCGGAGGCCGTGGGCATCCAGGCCCGGACCTTCGAACGGCTATGCCTGGGCCAGCTGCATGAGACGGTGGGCCCGCGCGAGGACGAGGATCCGGTAGAGCACTACCTTTCGGTGATCGCGGACAAGACCGGATCGCTGATTGCCGCCGCCGGGCAGTTCGGCGCGATGTTCGCCAATGCTCCGGACGACGTCGTCCGGATCATGGTCGAGTACGGCGAAAAGGTGGGCGTGGCGTTCCAGCTTGCCGACGACGTGATCGATGTCGCCGGTCTGAAGGCCAAATCGGGCAAGACCCCGGGGACCGACCTGCGCGAGGGCGTGCCCACCCTGCCGGTCCTGCTGCTGCGCCAGGACGCCGCCACCGGCGATGCCTCCGCGGCCGAGGTGCTGGCGCTGGTGGACGCGGACCTGACGTCCGACGAGGCCCTGGCCCGGGCGGTCCGGGCCCTGCGCGAGCATCCGGTCACCGGCCGGGCCTGGGACGTGGCCCGCCAATGGGCCGAGGAGGCCAAGGCGGTGCTGGAGCCGCTGCCCGAAGGCACCGTGAAGCTGGCCCTGGCCGCCTTCGCCGAAGGCGTCGTCGACCGCGAAGTTTAAGCAAGCGCCGCAGCGCCATCGACTTGACGGATAACGGCCTTTCACGGCCGAAAACGGCGTTATCCGTTAAATCGATGGGAAGGGCAGGGAACGGTTAGTCGTCGTCATCGACGTCGCCGTCGAAGACCCAGTCGAACATGTCGAAGACGAACTCGCTGAAGGTCGCCTCCTCGCTCTGCCAGCTCGGCGCCGGGCTGTTGGTGCGGATCCAGACGATCGGATCCGGCACGGCAAGGTGTTCGGCCCGGATGCCCCAGTTGGCCTCCTCATCCATTTCGTCCAGGAACAGCAGGAACCCGTCTTCGATTTCCAGTTCGTCCGGGTCCCAGAAGAAGTCGTGGGCCTCCATCAGGTCTTCGCACCCGCCGACCGCATGGTAGAACTCCACGAGCGCCTGTGGGACGTGGAACTTGTAGGTCCCGAGCAGTTCCTCGAGTTCCTCGTAGGAAATCCCGTCCGTTTCGGCCCACTGGCGGTCCAGGTACTTGGGGACAAGGGCGCGGAACTTATCCACGAACATTTCCGGCATGGTTTCCTTTGCTCACATTCCTGGCTGTGGTTCCACCGCCGGAGCCCGGCGGGTTGCGGCCGGGCCGCATTGACCATCCTACGGTCAGCCGCGGCGCCGGGCGGCCAGCCCCGGATAGTCGATGACGATGCCGTCCGGATCCACCGTCAGCTCGGAGCTGAAGTCCCCGCTGCTGTAGGAAACCACCGCGGCGCCGGCGTCGTCCCGGTAGGCGCTGCTGCCGGCATAGAGCTGCTGCGAGGTCTCCACGGCCAGGCTGGGCACCCGGATCCAGGCCATGGTCAGCTCGGCGGCCGCCTCGGCGTCGTGGACCAGGCCCAGGCGCAGGATGGGCATCGAGTTGGTGGCCGGACAGTACTCGATGTCGCAGTCCA
The DNA here is from genome assembly GCF_022012395.1 of Arthrobacter hankyongi. Lineage (GTDB taxonomy): Bacteria > Actinomycetota > Actinomycetes > Actinomycetales > Micrococcaceae > Crystallibacter > Crystallibacter hankyongi. The sequence continues at coordinate 6,158 of NZ_JAKLTQ010000014.1, read as the reverse complement.
GCGCCTGGTCCAGGGCGTGCGGGTCGGCGATGCCGGGTTCGGGCAGGCCGGCCAGCCCGGCCTGCGCCGGATCGCCGAAGGAAGCAGCCCGGACCGTCCAGCTGCCGCTGGGGGCCCGCTGCAGGTCCAGATGCCGGCTCCAGCCGGTCCCATGGACGGAGACCGTGACGTGCTCGGTGATCCAGTTCTCGCCGGTGCTCAGGGACCAGCTCGCGGCGTAGTCGGATGCGCGCGAGGCGCCGTGAGCGGTCAGCCGCTCGGGTTCGAGGTTGATGGTCGCGGTGTCCGCGCGGGTCGGATCGTCCTCCCCGAGCCAGGTGCAGACGCGGCTCTCATGCGTTTCGTGTGCCATGGGCTAAGCCTTGTGCCTGACCGGGTCCGGGCGCAATACCATTGCGGCGTGCGGCCGTTCAGGCCCCGGCTTCGGTGCCCATCCGGCGCACCGCCAGGGCCAGCCACAGATGCACCCGGTCCGCGGTAAGCGCCGGGTCGTAGCCGGTCAGTTCCACGATCTGCGCAAGCCGGTACCGGACCGAGTTCCGGTGCAGGTCCAGTGCCGCGGCCACCGCGGCCACCGAGCCGTTCAGGTCCAGGAACGCTTCGAGCGTCGACAGCAGTTCGGCGCCGTGGGCTGCGTCGAAGGCCTCGAGCGGCTGCAGGGCCTCCGCCGCCAGGTCCGCCAGCGGCACATCCTCCGAGGCCAGCAGCAGCGAGGTCAGCGAGAGCCGCTCGGGCAGGTTCAGCCGGCCGCCGCGGGTCAGCGCTTCCTTGGCCTCGAAGTAGCTCCAGCGCAGCCCGTTCGGCTGGGCGTAGCTGCCGCCGACGCCCACGTTGGCGGCCAGGCCGGCCTCGTGCAGGTAGCTGCTCAGCTGCTCGCCCAGCCGCTGCGCCGACGCGGATGTCTTGGGATCCGGCACCACGACCACCAGGCGCTCGTCCAGGATGCCGCTGGCCCCGTCCTCGAACGCCGCCGGCAGCGGCAGGGTGGGCAAGGCGCGGCGCTGGCCTCCCACGGCCTGCACCAGCAGCACCCGCTGGCGCCGGCCGGCGTCGATGCCGACGGTGTTCAGGCGCAGGACCGCGTCCGGTCCCTGCAGGGTGCCCCGGATGATGTCCTGCAGCAGCTGGCCCACAACGCGGCGGTCGCCGGCGCGCCGCTGGGCCTGGTTGCTCAGTTCCACCGAGACCAGGCTTTGGGCATAGGCCACGATGGCGTTGCGTTCGTAGGGCTCGGCCAGCGCCAGCGTGCAGCGGTCCTTCAGCCCGGTGGCAATCGGCACCTGGTCCCAGGTGCCGCCGCCGTTGCCGCGGCGGGTGCTGAACAGCTGCGTTCCGTACTGGAACAGGGCGACGTCGGTGCCCACCATGACCGACAGCGCGCGCAGCAGCGCGGGCAGCCCGCCGCCGCCCAGCAGCGAGCCGGCCAGCGCCTGGTGGTCGCGCAGCAGGCGCTCGAGCTTTCCATAGTGGTCGGCCGAAATGGCATCGGCCACCATGCGGCTGATGGCCACGAACGGAGTCTCGTAGGGGACCTCGAAGACCGGCAGGTCCAGGACCTCCGCCTCGGACAGCAGGGCCGCCGGCACCTGGCGGTGGGTCAGGCCCAGGGCAAAGCCGATGGCCACCGCCCCGGCCTCGTGGACACGGCGGACAAAGCGGCGCTGGGTCGAGGCGCTGGTCTGGCGCAGCCCGGTGGTGAGCACCACTTCGCCGCCGCTGAGGAAGGGCAGCGGGTCTTCGAGCTCGGTCGAGGCCACCCAGGTGATCGGCGCGTCGGGATTACCCTTGGCCGTCCCCGCGGGCATCAGGTGGAGGGACTGCGTGGCCAGGAGGTCGGCAAGTGTGACAGCCATGGGCCAACTATACGGTCGTCGGTTGTACAGATGCACCACGGATTACGGTCCGGTTGTGCGTTGACCCATAGGCAGGGGCCGCCGCCGGGGCGTAATCTCGGCTATGTCGCGGCACCGCCGCACCTTCCTCAACTTAAGAAGCGGCCTCCGACGCCGCCGCGGCCACCGGGCCGGGTGACCGGACAGTTTTCCATAACGAAAGGCAAACCATGACCACGCAGGCAACCCAGCCGCAGTACCGCCTCGAGCAGACGCGCAAGGTCGGGACGTTCCCGGGTCCCAAGTCCACCGAGCTCGCCGTCCGTCGCGCGAAGGTCGTCGCCGCGGGTGTGAGCTCGAGCGTTCCGGTGTACGTGGCCGACGCCGACGGCGGCATCATCGAGGACGTGGACGGCAACCGCTTCATCGACCTGGGCTCCGGCATTGCTGTGACCAGTGTCGGCGCCTCCGACCCGGCAGTGGTTGCCGCAGTACAGGAGCAGGTCCAGCACTTCACCCATACCTGCTTCATGATCAGCCCCTACGAGGGTTATGTCGCCGTGGCCGAGAAGCTCGCCGAGCTGACCCCGGGCGACCACGAGAAGCGCTCGGTACTGTTCAACTCCGGGGCCGAGGCTGTCGAGAACGCCGTCAAGGTGGCCCGGCTGGCCACCGGCCGCAGCGCCGTCGTCGCCTTCGACCACGCCTACCACGGCCGCACCAACCTGACCATGGGCCTGACCGCCAAGGCCAACCCGTACAAGTCCAGCCCGGCCGGCTCCTTCGGACCGTTCGCACCGGAGATCTACCGGGTGCCGATGAGCTATCCGTTCCGCGAGGAAAACCCGCAGATCACCGGTGCCCAGGCCGCCCAGCGCGCGATCACCATGATCGAGAAGCAGATCGGCGGCGAGAACGTCGCGGCCATCATCATCGAACCGATCCAGGGCGAGGGCGGCTTCATTGTCCCGGCCGAGGGCTTCCTGCCGGCGCTGGCCGCCTGGGCCAAGGAGAAGGGCATCGTCTTCATCGCGGACGAGGTCCAGGCCGGCTTCTGCCGCACCGGCGCCTGGTTCGCCTCCGAGCACGAGGGCATCGTTCCTGACCTGATCACCATGGCCAAGGGCATCGCCGGCGGCATGCCGCTCTCGGCCGTCACCGGCCGCGCCGAGCTGCTGGACGCCGTGCACGGCGGCGGCCTCGGCGGCACCTACGGCGGCAACCCGGTGGCCTGCGCCGCCGCCCTGGGCGCCATCCGCACCATGGAGGAGCTGGACCTGAACGCCCGCGCCAAGGCCATTGAGGTCCAGGTCAAGGAGCGCCTGAACAAGCTGGCCGAGGAATCCGGCATCATCGGCGAGGTGCGCGGCCGCGGCGCCATGCTCGCGCTGGAGTTCGTCAAGTCCGGCACCGCCGCGACCACCAAGGAGCCGAACCCGGAGGCCACCAAGGCCATCGCGGCCAACTGCCTGGAGAACGGCGTCGTGATCCTCACCTGCGGCACCTACGGCAACGTGATCCGCCTGCTGCCGCCGCTGGTGATCAGCGACGAACTGCTCGCGGACGCGCTCGACGTGCTCGAGGCGGCCATCCGCGCCGCCAGCTAGCACCGAGGGTCCCGCCGCGAGCGGAGCGAGCGGTGGGAAGGTGTGACGCGCTAGCACCGAGGGTCCCGCCGCGAGCGGAGCGAGCGGTGGGAAAGTGCGACGCGCTAGCAGCCAGCGCCAGCCCGAGGGGCGGTCCGGCGCCATCCGCAACCGCGGACGGTGCCGGACCGCCCCTCGTCGCATCCGGGCCGCAGCGGTAGAGTCTGAACTGCAGATGCTTGGACGCTTCGACGGCGATGCTCCAGCGCAGGTGCTCCCGCCGCAGCCCGGTGCCGAAGGGAATGGTTCAGATGCGCTATGTCGTGGGATACCAGCCGGATGACAGGGGAGCGGACGCGGTCCGGCTCGCCGTCGCGATTGCCCGAACCCAGGGCACCGGCTTGGATTTGGTCTACGTTCTGCCCTCGGACGCCCCCTACCTGTCCGAGACAGCCTTGGGAACCCGGATCGGCAGCGGCGAGGAGATGATCAGCCGGGCCCGGGAAGAGGCGCTCGCCCTGGTCCCGCACGATGTACCTGCAGAGTTCAAGGTCCGGACCGCCGAGTCCTTCGCCGAGGGCCTGATCGAGGCGGCCGGGGAAGTACAGGCGCTGCTGGTCGTGGTCGGTGCCGCCAGCAACGGTCTGTTCAAGCGCGCCACCATCGGCAGCGTGGCGAACGCGCTGCTGCACGCCTCGCCGGTCCCGGTGGCGCTGGCTCCCCGCGGCTACCAGCGTACCGAACCGGTCACGCGGCTGACCGCCTTCATCGGCGAGCGCCCCGGCGCCCAGGCGGCCCGGGATATTGCCATCAACGCGGCGCGGCGGCGCAAACTGCCGCTGCGGCTGGTTTCGATTGTTGCCTTGGACGTGAAGGATCCCGGCGATACCGGGGAACCGCTGCACCAGGCGCACCTGCATGCCAATTCCGTACTGGCCGAGGCGGCGACCAGGATCCCCGAGCACCAGGCCACGGTCCAGGTGGCCCACGGGCGGACCATCGAGGAAGCGATCGACAGCCTGGATTGGGAGGAAGGGGAAATCGCGATGATTGGTTCCAGCCGGCTGGCGCAGCGGAACCGGCTCTTCCTGGGCAGCACCGCCAACAAGGTGCTGCGCGCGCTGCCGGTACCGCTGGTGGTGGTACCGCGCGACCATCAGGGCGGCCTGGAGGGGCTGCGGACGTCCTAGCAGACTATGGCCGGCTGCCGCCGGGCGGCGCTGTAGGTCCGGATCATGTCCGCAGTCAGGAGGATCAGGGACAGCCAGATCAGGCCGAAGCCCGCCCAGCGCTCCGGCGGCATCGGTTCGTGGAAGACCGTCAGGGCGATGACGAACTGCATCAGCGGGGCGAGGTACTGGAGCATGCCCACGGTGCTCAGCGGCAGCCGGCGCGCCGCGGCGCCAAAGAACAGCAGCGGCAGGGCGGTGATCAGGCCGCCGGCGGCCATCAGCCAGAAGTGCCCCGGGCCCTGCGTCAGCAGGGTGGCGGAACCGCCGGTCAACAGCACGGCCATGACCACGAGGGAGACGGGCGTCAGGACCAGGGTCTCCACGCTCAGGCTGGTCACGGCGTCGACCTTGGCGCCGACATTCTTCTTCACCAGCCCGTAGAAGCCGAACGAGAGGGCCAGTACCAGCGCGAGCCAAGGCACCGCCCCGTAGGCGAAGCTGAGCACCAGCACCGCCAGCAGGGCAATGCCCAAGGCCACCCATTGGATGACCCGCAGCCGTTCCTTCAGGATGAGCACGCCGAGCAGGACGGACACCAGCGGGTTGATGAAGTAGCCGAGCGAGGCCTGGATCGTCTCCGCATTGACGACGGCCAGGGTGTAGGTAAACCAGTTGACCGCGATGAGGGCCGCCGCCAGGGCCAGAGTGCCCAGGATCCGCGGCGCGGCCAGCGCCGCCCTGAATGCTGCCCAGCCGCGGATGGCCGTCACCAGGAGCAGACAGAACAGCAGCGACCAGACGACGCGGTTTGCCACGATCTCCAGCGGCCCGGCCGGGACCAGCACCGCGAAGTACAGCGGCAGCACGCCCCAGAGCCCGTAGGCGGCCAGGCCGAACGCCAGGCCGATCCCGCCCTCGCTGCGCCGCCGTCGCCCTCCCGGCTGCGGCTGCACGGCGGCTGCCTCCGGGGCCGCAACGGGGTCGGCGCCGGGCGGACCGTCCTGCGGGGGAGCCAGAAGGTCGTCCGGCGCTGCGGCGCGCGGGTTGGGCGGGATGGGGTTGCTAGGCACAGTGGCCATAACACCACCGCGCACCACAGAATTCCAAGCCTGCTGACGGAGGCGGCGCCGGCTCCGCACCAGGCCGGCGGACTTGAGAGACCCTGGCAGCTTTGGGCGCAGGCCCGCGGGCGATTTAGAATAGTCAACTGTGCGCTTATTGCGCAGCAGCTTTCCCCCGGAAGAAGGACTATTCGTGTCGAACCCAGCCGCGGAGCATCAGCGACCTTTGCGAGTGGCCATTGTCGGCGCCGGCCCCGCCGGTGTCTATGCCGCCGACATCCTGACCAAGGCCGAGCGGGACTTCGAGGTCAGCATCGACCTGTTCGACCAGTACCCGGCGCCCTACGGCCTGATCCGCTACGGCGTGGCCCCGGACCACCCGCGGATCAAGGGGATCGTCACGGCGCTGCACAAGGTGCTGGACCGCGGCGACATCCGGTTCCTGGGCAATGTCAACTACGGCCGTGATCTGACGCTGAAGGATTTCCGCGACCTCTACGATGCCGT
>NZ_JAKLTQ010000013.1 GCF_022012395.1 Arthrobacter hankyongi | reverse complement strand
GGGTGTCTGGGCGAAGGTGCAGTAATGGCAGCGGTCCCGGCACAGCTGCGTCACCGGGATGAACACCTTGCGCGAATACGTGACCGTCCCCGGCCGCCCGGCCTGCTGAAGCCCGGCATCGCGCACCCGGGAGGCCGCCGCCAGCAGCCGCTCCAGGTGTTCGCCGCGGGCATGCAGCAGCGTCTCGGCCTCCACCTCGTTCAGCACCACGCCGTCTTCGGCACGGCGCAGCGCCCGGCGCAGCGCGCTCTCGGACGGAACGAACGATTCGTTATCAGACATGCTCAACGCTCCAATGGGTTGTGTAGTTGCTCGTGGACGCGGGAATGGATATCAGGACGGGGCCGGGGCCGGAACCAGTTCCAGCGCGGCCGCAGCCATCGCCGTGGTGGCCGGCACGTCGGTCATCCACAGGGGCACGGCCGCAGCGCGGATTCCGGCCTCCTCCAACTGCGGGACGGCGTCCGCGTCGGCGGTGTCCACCAGCCAGCCGTCCAGCAGTCCACCCCTGTTTCGAGCCCCGTAATGAAATCCGACGCCGGCCGCCGTGGCCGGCACGCCGATGGCCGCCAGGCACGCGTCCGCCATCCCGCGCACCGCGGCCCCGCCGATGATCGGCGATACCCCGACCACCGGCGCAGCCGTGGCCCGCACCGCCTCGCCGATACCCGGCACGGCCAGGATGGTCCCCACCGACACCACCGGGTTCGACGGCGGAACGATCACGGCGTCGGCCTCCAGGATGGCCTCGACCACGCCCGGGGCCGCGGTCGCCGAATCCAGGCCCACCTGCACGAACCCGGCCGCCGGCACCCCGGCCCGGTACCGGACCCACCACTCCTCGAAATGGACCAAATCCCCTGCGGCATGTTCGTCGGCGGCCGCCGCCAACTTCACATGGGTTTCCACCGGCTGATCACTCATCGGCAGCAGCCTGGCCCCCGGCCGCCAGCGGCGGCACAAAAACTCCGTGGCCTGGCTCAGCGTCGCCCCCTCGCGCAGCAGCTCCGAGCGGACAATATGGGTGGCCAGGTCCAGGTCCCCGAGCGTGAACCAGTCCCAGCCCCGCCCGTACGCGGCAATTTCCGCCGAGGTCCGCCGGCTCTCCCCGGCCCGGCCCCAGCCCTGCTCCTCCGCGATCCCGCCGCCCAGGGTGTACATCAGGGTGTCCAGGTCCGGGCACACCCGCAGCCCGTTCAGCCACATGTCATCACCGGTGTTCGCGACCACGGTCACCGCTACCGAGGAACCCGACGGCGTATCCGCCGGGTACGCGGCGGCCAGGCGGGACAGCAGCCCGCGGACAAACCGCGCCCCGCCGACGCCGCCGGCCAGAACCGTGATGTTCTTCATCTGCTTCCCTGCTCCTGTTAGCTCCGCTTTCCCGCCAGATCCTACACGGGCCGGCCTAGGCCGACACGCCCGTAATCTGCACTCCGGACCGGGTCTTGTACCGCTTGTTGATGCTGATCAGCACGGCGGTCAGCGGTTCGAGCTGGCGGGCGAGCCGCAGCGCCCCGGCATCGATGCCGTCCCTGCCGGTGACCGCCCGGGCCAGTTCGATCGCTGTCGACTTGGCCTCGGCATCGTCGCCGCACACCAGAACATCCTCATGGTCCAGGAAGGGTGCGGGACCCCACAGGTTCGGGGCCGAAAGATGGTGGAATGCCCCGACGACCGCGGCTCCGGGCGCCAGCCGCTGCGCCTCTTCGGCGGCACTTTCCGGCACATCCAGCCCGTACGGGCCGCGCTTGTCGAAGCCAAGGGGGTTCACACAGCTGATGACGACCTTCCCGGCCAGATCCCCGGCCAGGGAGGTGACGAGCTCCGCGTGGCCTTCATACGGGACCGCGAGCAACACCACATCGGCACCCTGCAGTGAATCGGAATTCTCCATTCCGTTCACGTTCCCGGAGCCCTCCAGGCGGTTATTGACTTCTTCGGCGGCCGCCTGCGAACGATCGGCCGAGCGGGAACCAAGCGCTACCGTGTGTCCCGCCTTCGCGAAACGATAGGCCAGGGCTTTGCCCTGCGGGCCGGATCCGCCAACAATTGAGATCTTGAATGTAGAGGTCATGTAACCGAGATTACTACGAAATTGAGAGTCTGCCTAGATTTGTGACCGAGTTTTCATCTGGATCCAACACCTGATGGTGCATCCCTGCAGCGCCGTTTCAAGTATGAATTCAGAAGTCCAAAGATCCCAGGCATCGGGCCGGACACCGGCGGCCCGTTGCGCGGCAGTGTGTGTCCGGAGCGGCCGGATCAGCGCCTCTGCTTGATCCAGACCGCACCGGCCAACAGGAGGCATACGGTGTTGACGGCGGCCAGGAACAGCCAGCCGACGGTAAAACCACCGGTGGCATCCACCAGCAGTCCCATCGAGAACGGTGCCAGCCCAATACCTACATACATGCCCAGGGAAACAATTCCAGTTGCCCCACCGGAGGATGCCGGCGGAACCATACGCATGACCGTGGCCATGATGATTGAGTTCACGCCCATCGTCATGCCGGCATGGAGCACCACACCCACCCACAACAGCGTCCCAAACTGGAGTACACCCGACATCATCAGGCAGAGGGCACTGGCCACCGACCCGGCGGCAAGCAGAACCATCAGTTTGCCGGCTTCGGCCCCGGCTGCCATCCGCCGCGTCCAGAAGATACGCGATACGACGCCGACGCCACCGGCGAGCGCCGTCGTCAGGCCGCCGACAACCAGGGAATAGCCAAGCCCTCGCTGGGCGAAGAGCGGCAGGTAGACATTCGTCGCCGTCAGTCCAATGCTGGTCAGACATATCTGAAGGGCATAAATCCATACCATCGGCCCGTAGGATCTGTGCCGTCGCCGCCCACTGACCGCCAGCGCACCAGGTCCCCGGCTTGGCGCCGAATGCCGAACGGGGCGGCTTGGGCGGAACGGTTCCGCAGGTAGCCGGCGCACGGCCCAGAACAGCATGCCTGCGCCCAGGGCCGCGGCCAGCCCCATCGCACCCCGCCAGCCGACCAGCAGCGCAGCGGCGGGGAAGAACAACCCTGCAAACAACTGGCTGGCCTGCAATCCCGACTGTTTGACGCCGATCCAGGCCTCCTGCCTGCCGGCCGGGGCATGTAGGGCGGTCAGCCGGTTCGTCGCCGGGTTTGACATCGCCTGGGCCAGGCCGGACAGGGCAAAGATTCCCAACAGCCACCCGAAACCGGGGGCAACGGCCGCCATCAGCATGGTGAGCGCTGCGCCGCCGAAAATAATCACCAACTGCGAACGGCTCGAGATCCGGTCGCTCAACCGTCCCAGCGACAGTGAACCGAGCGCTGCCATAACAAAGCAAACGGTACTCAGCAGGCCGTACTGGCCGTCGGTGATGCCCATGTCGTGGATGACCTGGGAACTGGTCGCGCCAATGCCGAGATTGATCAGCGGCCCGATGCCCATGGCGCAGGTCAGCACGGCCAGCAGCCCGGATCCCGCGCTTTTCGTCAAGACGTACCCTTCATTGTCGCGGCGCCGGAGCGGAACGGGGCAGCGCGTCGTGCCTTCCCCACCGCTCGCAAGCTCGCAGCGGGACCCTCAGCACTAGCTGCGAATGCTAGGCGCCGGTGGCGGCGGCCGTCCGTGCCTTGAGTGCAAATGCCTTCAGGTCAAAGTCCGGATCCCCGGCGTCCTGCGGAGACAGCGGCACCTTGGCCGCCATCAGCCGCCGGGCCGACATATGGTCCATCGGACGGTCCACCGAATCGACAGCTACCAGCTCCCCGTCGTTGTACATGAAAACGGAGAACTTGCCGCCGCCCAGGTCACCGCGGATCACCTGCTGGTCGCTGCCGAAATTCAGTCCGGCGATCTGCAGCTTCTTGGTCCCCTGATCGCTCCAGAACCAGGGCAGTTCCATGTAGGGCCGCGGGGTTCCGACAATCTTCGCCGCCACGCAGCGTCCGTGATCGGTGGCATTCTGCACCGACTCAAGCCGGACAACACGGCCCGCCGTCGTCGAGGGATAACTGCAGCAGTCTCCAACGGCGGAGATGTGCGGATCGCTGGTGCCCAGGAATTCATCCACGAAGATGCCGTTGTCGATCGTCAGTCCTGCCTGCTCGGCGAGCGAGGTCTCGGGAAGCACCCCGATGCCGACGACGACGAGATCGGCCGGGTGCCGCGTGCCTTTGCTGTCGACGACGGCAACGGCTTTGCCGTCGATGGTTTCGATCCGCTCCACAGCGGTTCCCAGCCGGAAGTCGACGCCCTGCTGCCGATAGTGGGACAGGAAATATTCGCTGACCGGTTCCGAAGCCGCCCGGCCCAGGATCCGCGGAGCGAATTCGAGCACAACCGGCGTGTGGCCTTTCGCGACGGCCACCGAGACGAATTCCAGGCCGATGAAGCCTGCGCCGATCACGACGACATTGCGGCTCGTTTCCAAGCGCGCCGCAATGTCGTCGGCATCGGCAACCGACCGCAGCCCAACGACGCCGTCCGCATCGCTGCCCGGAACGGTGAGTTCACGCGGTTTTGTTCCGGTCGCCAGCACCAGATGCCCGTACGGCAGGATAGTGCCGTCGCTGAGGCCCAGGGTCCGGCCGGCAGGGTTGATGGTTTCGGCCCGCACTCCGTTGCGGAGTGTGATGTCCATCCGGGCATAGAACTCCTGAGCAGCGAAGCGAAGATCGTCGAAGCCCGATTTGCCGGTCAGGTAGGCCTTGGAAAGCGGGGGACGCTGATACGGCGCCTCGGCATCCCCGTTGAGCACCGTGACGGGACCCGTGAAGCCTGAATCGCGTAGCGATTTAGCGGTCTGGAAGCCGCTGTGGCCGGCGCCGACGATGACGACTGAAGCTGTATCCACCATGATGGTTCCTGTCCCCCGAAAGCCGTGCCGGCCTTAGTTCTCTTGCAGTGTGATGGCCAGCGCCGGGCAAATATCAGCCGCCTCGCGCACGCCGTCGACCAACTCTGCCGGGACGTCCTCCCGCAGCAGGACGGCGACACCGTCCTCGTCACGCTGGTCGAATACCTCGGGCGCGGCAAAAACGCACTGCCCGCCGCTGACGCACTTGTCCTGGTCGAGTTTGACTTTCAACATGATTCTCTCCTGAATTTCTTCTGCTTCTTCTGCGGAACCGGCTGCTACCAGGTAACCGGCAGGCAATGTACGCCGTAGACCGTGACGTCCGTCTTGAACGGGACCTCGGAAAGGGGGATGGCAATCTTCAGGTCCGGGATCCGGGTGAACAGTGTCTTGAAAGCAACCTGCATTTCCATCCGGGCCAGCCCCTGGCCAAGGCACTGGTGGATGCCGAAGCCGAAGGCGACATGGTTTCGGTTCGGGTTCTCGAAGTCGAGTTCATCCGGCTTGGCAAACACCTCTGCGTCCCGGTTGGCCGAGTTCAGCGCGCACAGGACGCCTTCGCCCTTCTTGATGAGCTTGCCCTCGATCTCCACGTCTTCCAGCGCCATCCTGACCAGGCCCCGGTGCATGATGTTCAGGTACCGCAGCATCTCCTCCACGGCTCCGGCGGCGATCTTGTCGTCGCCCTGGCGGAGCTGCTCACGGTACTGCGGGTGTTCCATCAGGAACGCCGCGCCCAGAGCGATCATGCTCGAGGTGGTTTCGTGGCCTGCGATCAGCAGTGTCCTGATCTGCGTGACGACCTCTTCGAGTTCAAGTTCGCCGGTGTTCAGGTACTCCGTGACGTACCTGCTGATCAGGTCGTCCTTCGGCTCCTGGACCTTCAGGAGGACCAGTTCCCGGATATAGGCTTCCAGGCCAAGGCGGCCAGCGGCTACACCCTCCGGGCCGTTGGTCAGCGTGAAGATCTTGTTGGTCAGTTCGTGGAAATGCTGGTGGTCCTCGGCCGGAACGCCCAGGATTCCCGAAATGATGGTCGAGGGAATGACCAGGGCGAACTCCGTCACGAGATCCAGCGGACCGCCCTTGGCCAGCATGTCGTCAATGAGGCTGTCGACCAGCTGCTGCGTGGATTCCCGCAGCGCCTCCACGCGCTTGCCGGTGAAGGCGTAGGTGGCACGCCGGCGGATCTGGCTGTGCAGCGGCTCGTCCACCGTCACCATTGCCGGACTGGACTTGATCAGCTCTTTCTGCGACTGGTTGATGTAGGGAAAGCCCGGCCTGTCCCGTTCCGCGCTGAACCGCGGATCGCCGAGGACGGCCCGGACCGCCGAATACGTCGGCACCATCCAGATCTGCCGGCCATCCATGACGGTGACCTTGTGCCATTCTGCCGCCTGGCGCAGCTGCTCGTACTCCGCCGGCGGGCTGAACGGGCATCCCCTGGTCATGGGAATAGCCGGCAGCGGATTCTGCAGGGTCATAAGATCGGTTGACACTGTTCTTCTCCTGATCCTTGAGTGGAATTCGGGCCGTTACCGGCCGAAGCGCCGGTTGAGGAATTCGATGACGAGGCGGTGGAAGACATCCGGCTGCTCGGCGAATGCATAGTGTCCGGCGTCGCGGATCATGTGGTATTCGGAGTCGGGGATGATTTCGGCCAGCTTCTCCATGCCCGCCGGGGGGCATGCCGTGTCGAATTCGCCGGACAGCAGCAGGGTGGGAACGTTGATCGCCTGGGTCGCGGGCATATTGTTGTAGGAAGTCAGCGCCTTCATGGAGGCCATGAAGGTTTCCGTCTTCATTTCGGTGACGACCTTCCCAACGAGGTCCACCAAATCGCCGGAGGCACCCGGCGCCATCATCGTCTTCAGCAGTCCCGGAGCATACTCCGCCACCGTCATGCCGCCGTCGGTAATCGGGGAAATGCGCTCCCGGAGGAAACGCGCCTGGTCCTCCGGCGTGCGGTTCTGGAATCCTACCGATGCGCCGGACAGGATGATGCCGTGCACCCGCCCCTCCGACTTCATGGCTGCATTCGGCGCAATCAGTGCCCCCATGGAGTGACCGAGGACGATATTGGTCCCGGTGCCCTCGGCCGCGATCAGGGCCGCGGCCGCGTCGCCGGCGAGATCGATGGAGAAATCCGAGGGCGTAGCTTCCTCGCCGTAGCCCGGGCAGTTCCAGACCAGGACGCGGAAGCCGGCGTCTGCGAGCACACGCTCGGTATTGGCAAAGTAGCGGCCGTCGCCGTAGGCGCCGTGCAGCATGAAGATCGTGGTGTCCCCGGATCCGCTGACGTGGTATTCCGGCAGTGCTGAAGTCATCTGATGGTCCTTCATGGTTGATGGTTAGTTGGCGGTTGCCAGGCTGACGGTGGACAACCACGCGCCCAGTTCCTGGCCCAGCCGGGTGGGATTCTCGGCTGGAAGCATGTGTCCGGTCCGCTCGATGCTGACCAGTTGCGCGCCGACCTGCTCGGCCAGCGACGCCTGGTAGGCCGATTCGATCACCACATCGTCTTCGGGAGCGATGATGAGCTTGGGGATGCCGGCGTCCCTCAGCACCTGTGTGCGGTCCGGGCGGTTGGCCATCGCAATCTGGTGCGCTACATACCGTGCGGTTCCATAAGCGCGGACATCTATTTCACGCTGGGCGAGGATCTTCGGATCCTGCGCGAAATCGGGGTGGAAGACGCGGTCACCGCGGGTCAGGACGAATTTCTCATGGCCATCGCGGCGGGCGGCCTCCGCGCGTTCCAGCTTGGCCTGGCGCAGCTGCGGTGAATCGGCCCCGGCGCGGCTGGCAACCAGGGCGATGCCGGCGAAACGGTCCGCGAAGGCTTCAAGCATGGCCAGGCCCACCATGCCGCCGAAGGAGTGCCCGACCAGCACAAACCTGTCCGGCAGGGCGGCTTCCAGCTCCTGCGCGATCGCTTCCACACTCTCCAGCGGCGGAAGGTCCAGCAGCAGCGGACTGATCGGCTCCTCGATGGATTCCACCACCGGCTCCCACAGGGTCGCGACATTGTTGACGCCGGGCAGAAAAACCACACTCAGCAAGATGTCCTCCTTCGAATCGATGCGGCCCGCTCCGGTGCCGCGCAAGCTACTCAATGTTCTGCACCGCTTCGGACACGTGGTCCATGTGCTCGGCCATGAGCCGTTCGGCCAGGTCGCCGTCGCCATCCCTGATGGCCGCGAAAATTCCGCGGTGCTGGGCTTCCCATAATTCCTGCGCTTTCGGGATGACCTTGATGAAGCCCTCGGCACGCCGTGGTCCGGTAATCAAGGTGCGCATGACGCCGTCAAAAACCAAGTTCTGCGTCGCTTTGGCAATTTCCCGGTGGAAGGACGTCCTTTCCACCCCCGCCTCCGCGGCATCCTCGTCCCGGATAAACACCGTCAGCGGCTCCAGGATGCGCAGGTTTTCCTCCGTCCGGCGTTCCGCGGCCAGCCGGGCAATATACGGCTCGATGCCCCGGCGCACTTCCACGATCTTGGGAATGGACCCCTCCCGGTCGATGATCGCCTCCGCAACGCGGACAACCGCATCGTCGGAGGCGGAGCCGGTCACGTAGATGCCCGACCCGTGGCGGATCTCGACCAGGCCGAATCCTTCCAGCGCGGAAAGTGCCTGCCGCACCGTATGCCGCGAGACCCCCAGCTGCTCGGCCATTTTCCGTTCCGGCGGCAGCGCCTCGCCCGCCTTCAGCGCACCGTCCTGGATTCGGTCCAGCAGATAATCCCGCACCTGGTCGTGCCTCGGGTTGTTGGCGTGAAACTTTTGCATGGCTGCTGGTACTCCGGTGGTTCTTGCTGCGCGGCGGCCGGTCCGGCCGGGCTGTCAGGGGGTTCTTCCAGAGGAAAAATTGGTTCAACCTCTGGAGCTATCTTCGAGACTAGGCAGTGCGCGCCGTCACGTCAAGCAGCTGGGCAAATTGGTTGAACCAAAATTGATTTTGTGATCTACTGCACCAGTAGGGGGCTCGGTGCAAGAGCCTGGTCCCGCCATCTGCGGCAGGCGCTCGGCCGCCCGGAACAAGGAAAAATCCGCACATGCCGGTCCTCATCGAGGACCGCACCCACAGGAGAGAAGGATTCCGTGCCAAGTCGGTTGGATAAGAAAGTCGTCATCATCAGTGGCGCAGCCATGGGCCAGGGCGAAGCGCATGCCAGGCTCCTGGCCGAAGCCGGTGCGTCCGTCGTCCTGGGCGATATCGACACCGCCAGGGGCCAGAAAGTAGCCGACGAAATTATTCTGGCCGGCGGCAGCGCGCACTTCGCCAAACTCGATGTCAGCAGCGCCGCGGACTGGGAGAACATTGTTGCCGAGGCCATCCGGGTCTTCGGCAAGGTGACCGGCCTGGTCAACAATGCCGGGATCACCTCCGCAGGATCCGTCCTGGACTGCAGCGACGAAACCTGGCACCGGGTCATCTCGGTGAACCAGACAGGCGTTTTCTACGGTATGAAAACCGTCGCACCGGCGATTATCGACGCCGGCGGCGGCGCGATCGTCAACACCTCGTCGACCCTGGGGTTCTTTGCCTCGCCGGCCGCCTACGCGTACCAGGCCACCAAGGGGGCGGTGCGGACCATGACCAAGAGCGCCGCCCTGTCCCTCGGCGTGCAGGGCGTCCGCGTCAATTCGGTCTTCCCCGGCCTGGTCGACACCCCGTTCATCGACCATCACCGGAACAACTCCGCCCTGGACAATTCGATCTCCCGCACTCCCCTGGGCCGGATCGCACAGCCGCAGGAAATTTCGCAGGCCGTCCTCTTCCTGCTTAGCGACGACGCGTCGTATGTCAATGGCGCCGAGATCGTCGTCGATGGCGGCATGACCTCAGGATCGCTGGGAAGCCTCACCCCCGCAGGAGCAAAGGAAGCAGAATGACCACCACCGTATCCGTGACCACCGCAACCTCGACAATCTACCGTCCGTCCACGGGCGAGGCATACGACGCCGTTCCCGTCACCTCCCTTGGGGAATTGGATGAGGTCTTCGCCCGGGCCCGTGCCGGTTTCGAAGCCTGGAAGAAGGTTTCCGGCACCGAGAAGGCCAAACTGCTGTTCAAACTGGCTGACCGCCTCGAGGAACTGGTCGAGGAGTTCGCCCGGATCGAAGCCCGCAACACCGGCAAGGCCATCCGCGAAACCCGCGCCGAGGCCATCCGCATGCCGGGTACCGTCCGGTACTGGGCAGGCTGGGCCGACAAGCTGCTCGGCACCTCCATCCCGGTCGGACCGGACTTCCACACCTACACGGTCCGCGAGCCGTACGGCGTCGTCGCCGGCATTGTGCCGTGGAACGTCCCCTACGCGTTCGCGACCCGCCGGGTCGCGCCGGTGATTGCCATGGGCAACGTCGTGGTGCTGAAGCCCGCCGAAGAGACTCCGCTGACCGCTTTGAAACTGGCCGAAGTCTGCCGCGAAGTCGGCATTCCCGACGGCGTGGTGCAGGTTGTCACCGGCGCCGGCGACGTCGGCGCCGCCATGGTCAGCCATCCCCAGACCGATCTGGTGCTCTTCACCGGTTTCCACGAAACCGGAAAGATCATTGCCCGCGCCGCGGCGGACAACCTGACCCCGACCATCCAGGAACTGGGCGGCAAGTCCCCGAACATTGTCTTCGAGGACGCGGATATCGAGGAAGCCCTCGATGCGGCCATGGTCAGCGTGTTCAGCTCAACCGGGCAGATGTGCTTCGCCGGCTCCCGGCTGCTGGTCCAGGAATCGATCCACGATGACTTCGTGGCCCGCCTGGCCGATCGGGTGAAGGCCCTGAAGGTTGGCGACCCCGAAGAGGAAGACACCAAGGTCGGCCCGCACGTCACTGCCCGCCAGCGTGACAAGACCCTGCAGATGATCCAGGCCGGGATCGACGAAGGCGCCGTCGTGGCCGCCCAGTCCGAGCTGCCGGGCGGGGAGCTGGCCGGCGGGTTCTTTGCTCCGCCGACCATCTTCACCAACGTCACGCCCGACATGACGATCGTCCAGGAAGAGATCTTCGGCCCGGTCATGTCCGTCTTCAAGTTCAAGGACGAGGCCGAGGCGCTGCAGATCGCCAACGACACCAAGTTCGGGCTCGCCGCCGGTGTCTGGACGTCAGACCTGTCCCGGGCCCACCGCATGGCGCAGGGCATCCATGCCGGACGCATCTGGGTGAACACCTACCGGGTCATCAACGACATGGTCCCCGGCGGCGGCTACGGCCAGTCCGGCTACGGTGCCGAAGGCGGCACGGAGACGCTCAATGCCCTCACCCGTTCCAAGAGCGTCCAGATCGCGCTGAACCCCGGGCTGATCCCGGGCCAGCCCCGTATCTAGGCGGCATAAAGTCACACAGGCCCGGCAGGTGGCGGAGCATTCCGCCACCTGCCGGGCCTGTGTGCTGTGCAAGGCAGCCCGGGCGGGACCGCAGCTATCAGTAGCTGTAGAACCCTTCCCCGCTCTTGCGGCCCAGCCGGCCTTCGGCCACCAGCGCGGCGACCTGCGGGTCGGGCCTGTCCGCCTCGTTGCCGGTCTCGGCGTAGGTGGCCTGGGCGATGAAGTCGATGACGTCCAGGCCGACCAGGTCCATCAGCTCGAACGGGCCCATCGGGTGCCCCAGTGCGGTGCGTGCGGTGGTGTCGATGTCTTCCTTGCTGGCGATGCCGGCGGCGGACAGGGCCAGGGCTTCGCGCTGGATGGCGCCCATCAGCCGGTTGGCGATGAAGCCGGGGATCTCGCGGTTGATCAGCACCGGTTCCTTGCCCAGGCGGCGGGCCAGTTCCATGACGGTGTCCACGGTGGCCTGCGAGGTGTCCGGGTGCCGGACCACTTCCACGCATTTCATCACCAGGGCCGGGTTGAAGAAGTGCATGTTGCAGACCCGGTCGGCCCGGCCGGTGGCGGCCGCGACCTTCGAGGAGCCCAGGGTGGAGGAGTTGGTGGCCAGGATGGCGTGGTCCGGGGCCAGCCGGCCGAGCCGGGCGAAGATCTGGCCCTTGATCTCCAGCCGCTCGGTGGCCGCCTCGATCACGAAGTCCGCGCTGGCCGCGGCGGCGTCCAGCTCGGTGGAGAAGTCCAGCCGGCCCAGGGCGGCCTCCGCGTCCGCGGCGTCCAGGCGGCCCTTGGCCACGTTCGCCTCCAGCCGCGCGGACAGATCCGCCTTGGCCTGGGCCAGCATGTCTGCGGAAATGTCCTGGACGGTCGTGTCGTAGCCGGCCAGCGCCGCGACCATGCCGATCTGGCTGCCCATGGTGCCGGAGCCGATGACCAGGATGCGCCGAATGCCGTCGATGGAGGGTGTACTCATCAGCGGAAGGCGGGGATGCCGGTGATCCTGTTGCCCAGGATCAGGGTGTGGATTTCGTCGGTGCCCTCGTAGGTGCGCACGGATTCGAGGTTGTTGGCGTGGCGCAGCGGCGGGTAGTCCAGGGTGATGCCGTTGCCGCCGAGCATGGCGCGCGCCTCGCGGCAGATCTGGATGGCTTCGCGGCAGTTGTTCAGCTTGCCCACCGAAATCTGGTGGGGCTGCAGGGCCCCGGCGTCCTTGAGCCGGCCCAGGTGCAGGGCGAGCAGGAAGCCCTTGTTGATTTCCAGGGCCATGTCCACCAGCTTGGCCTGGGTCAGCTGGTAGCCGGCCAGCGGCCTGTCGAACTGCAGGCGCTCCCGGGCGTAGGCCAGGGCGGCCAGGTAGCTGTCCCGGGCCGCGCCCATGGCGCCCCAGATGATGCCGTAGCGGGCCTCGTTCAGGCACTCGAACGGCCCGCGCAGGCCCTTGGCCCCGGGCAGCACGGCGTCCGCCGGCAGGCGCACGTCGGTCAGCTCGATGTCGCACTGGATGGAGGCGCGCATGGACAGCTTCGGTCCGATCGGGGTGGCGGTGAAGCCGGGGGTGCCGGTGGGCACCACGAAGCCGCGCACGCCGTCCTCGGTCTGCGCCCAGATGATCGCGACCTTCGCCACCGAGGCCAGGCCGATCCAGCGCTTGGAGCCGTTGAGCACCCAGTCGCCCCCGTCGCGGCGGGCGAAGGTCTTCATGGCCCCGGGGTCCGAGCCGGCGGTGGGTTCGGTCAGCCCGAAGCAGCCGATCGCCTCCCCTTTGGCCATGGCCGGCAGCCACTCGGACTTCTGTTCCTCGGAGCCGTGCTTGTGGATGGCGCTCATCGCCAGCGAGCCCTGCACCGAGACGAAGGTGCGCAGCCCGGAGTCCCCGGCCTCCAGTTCCGCGGCGGCCAGGCCGTAGTCCACGGCGGAGCGCCCGGCACAGCCGTAGCCGGTCAGGTGCATGCCCAGCAGGCCCAGCTTCGCCATTTCGGGCACGATCTCCAGCGGGAAGACCGCCTTCTCGTACCAGCCGGCGATGTTGGGCTTGATGGCGGACTCCACGAAGGAGCGGACGGAACCGCGCAGCGCGCGCTCCTCGTCGGAGAGCAGGGAATCGATGTCGATCAGGTCGAATTCTTCAGTCATGGGCTATCTTCCGGGACAAGCCGCGGACGGGCCGCAGCGCAGATTGATGGATCCGTCCCGGCGCTCGACCGGGAACTGAGGTACTGACGAGGCCGCCGGCCCATGGTTCCTGAGTCTGGTTCCATGGGCCGGCGGCGCCGCAATGCTGTCTAACGCAATGCTGTCTAATTGGCGTTGATTTCCCAGTAGTTGTCCGTCAGCTGGCGGTTCTCGCCGTCAATCCGGTCCGCTTCAACCCAGCAGGCATGGGTGCCGGCGGAGATGCGTTCGGGCAGGATGATCGTGCAAACCGGTCCGGCCTCGATGTGGGCCGCGTCGAAGATGACGCACTCGGACTGGTCCTGGACCATGTCGTTGAGGAAGGTGACGACGTACGCGTCGTCCTCGTACGTGAACCCGTCCTTCATCGCCACGCAGACTTCGCTGCCGAAGCGGCCCGGCCCGTATTCGTAGCGCACGGCGGTATTGCTGAACAGGTCGTAGCGCTTCAGGCCGTCCATGACCCAGTCGTGGCTGGAGAAGATGGAGTTGTAGCTGTAGCGGTTCTTGAGCCCGACGAAGTCGTTGCTGACGATCGGGAACTCGGTGACTTCGTCGTCCAGCGAGAATTCCTTGACCTCGCCGGTGCGCATGTTGAACATCCAGCGGTACATGTGCGTATGGGTTGCCTGCTTGTCCAGCTGCCGGGCGATCTTCGCATACACATCATTGGGATCGTCGACCGGCGGCTTGACCGGGTTGTCCCAGATGCAGCCGTCCTGGACGACCCAGTCGCCGTCCTCGAAGCAGTTGGACAAGTGCATGACCCAGCACGGCTTGGCCTCGAACCACCTGACGTCCTCGGTGCGGCCAAAGCGGGGGATGATGCCGAAGCGCGACGGCATCTCTTTGTGGAACTCAAGCTTCCGGGTGCCGTTCCTGAGCATTTCCGGATTGTAGAAGTACGGCAGGTCGTGCAGGATCGAGTAGTTCTTCGTCATGCCCAGGTCGTGCGGCCAGCGCGCGCCGGGCAGTTCGATCGGCACGTAGTGCACCATCTTGTCGTCACGGTTGATCACGCCGTAGTTCATAAAGGGCGCCTTCTCCGGGTAGTTGAAGAAGATCATGTCGCCGGTCTCGTTGTCGACCTTGTAGTGCGAAGCGAGGCCGTCCGGGACCATGCTGGCCCAGTTCTTGTTCACGCCGAAGGTCTCCAGCGTCGTCGGACTCAGGCACCACGGCTCTGATCCCTGCGACATCGAAGCGATCACGTGCCCGGCATGGGCAATGACGTCCGTGCCGGCGTTGTCCTTCATGACACCCATCGAGCCCCAGCCGCGCCGCTGGTAATTGTTCGGCTGCAGGATGCCCGGCCACAGCGACTTCTTAGCCCCCTGCTCGGCCAGGAAGCCGGTGGTGCGCACGAACTTGTTGCGGTATTCGACCTTGCCGGCGTCGAAGCGCATGGCGTGCAGCATGCCGTCGCCGTCGAACGGGTGGTAGATCCCCATCGGCATCTGGGCGTTGTTGTGCGAATTGCGGATGTAGATACCGTTCAGGTCATCGGGCACTTTGCCGATGATCTTCAGGTGCTCCCCGCTGACGCTGTATTCCCTGCCCTGCGGACGGAAGGCGCCCTTGAGCCAGGGGTTGTCCGTCTCGTCTTCGGCGGGAACGCTGATGAAAAGCGTGTCGTCTACCTCGTACATCATTCCTCCTCTGGAACGGCTTCTGCCCATCTGTCCATGGCGGAAGCCGGATGGATCTGAGGGACGGCCAGATGCCGGGATGTTCCCGATGCCGTCTCAAAAATTGGTTGAACCAATCTGTATCCTACAATATCCTGTGATAGAGCTCTCGGTCAAGACAAAACCGGCTCCGGACAGGGAGGTCCGGAGCCGGTCTGCTTGGATGCTGCGGTCGCTAGATCAGTTTGAAGTCGACACCGCCGAGCCGGATGACTTCCCCTGCGCGTGCGCGGTCAGCCGCGCGGCAGTCCACCGAATAGACGCCCAGCACGCCCTCCACCTGCGCAAAGCGCAGGACGGCGGTGGCCAGCTGCACCGACACCCCGTCCCCGCCCACGGTTCCGCCGGTGACGATGGCCCAGCGCCGGGCCATGGCGGCCGGATCGGCCACGGCCAGGTCCACCGCCACAATGTCCCCGACCACCTTGCTGTTGCGGGTTTCGTAGATTTCCGGGGCGAAATGCCAGCTGTCGGCCGGCCGCATCTGGTCGAACTCGGCAATGGTGCCGAAGTCCCGCGGATGCCACTGCGTCAGGGTGCTGCCGTGGTGGTCCTTGTTCACAATCGGCTCGAGCCCCTCGGCCTTGGCCCGGGCAAGCATCGCTTCGGCATCGTCGACCTGCACGCAGACCATGAACCCGGAATCGCCCTTCTTCGCGAGCGACCGCGCCGCGGAGGACTCCGGATTGATGGGCTCGCACACCTCCACGTAGGTGCGGTCAAAACCGAACACCTCATGCTTCATCCCGACCTTGGCCAGTGCCACCTCGTCGCGGAATCCCGCCGGCAGATCGAATTCCTTCCGCGCCCTCAGCAGCGTTCCTTCAAGATCGCCGGTCAGCAGCACGAGCTGGCGGAATTCCGGCAGGACAGGGTTGCTCATGGATTTTCCTCGCTTTAGTTTCAGGTTGCTGTCAGCAGTCTCTGCCGGCCGGACGCGGCAGGCAGCACGACGGCGTTATTTCTTGAACTCGGGTTCTTCCCACCACGGATACGCCAGGGGCGCGTCCTCGGGCAGCCGGCCGGGGAAGACCGGGGGACGCTTCTCCAGGAATGCCTTGATACCTTCCTCGACATCGCGGGAACGGCCCAGACTGAAGTTGACCTTGGAATCGACACGGTGCGCGTCCATCGGGTGGTCCGAACCGGCGAAGCGCCAGATCATCTGGCGAATCATGCCTACCGCCACGGGAGCGGCATTGTCGGCGATCTCGCGGGCCAGCGCATACGCCGCGGGCAGCAGTTCATCGGCGGTATGGATACTGCGCACCAGGCCGGATTCGAGTGCTTCCCGGGCAGGGATCAGCCGTCCCGTCATGGTCCATTCCAGCGCCCGGCTCAGTCCAACCTTCTTCGGCAGGAACCACGTGGCGCAGGCTTCGGGCACGAGGCCGCGGCGGGAGAAAACGAAGCCGATCCGCGCCGTATCCGCCGCCAGCAGGATGTCCATCGGCAGCAGCATAGTGGCCCCCAGGCCGGCGGCGACGCCGTTGATGGCACCGATGACCGGCTTGGTGGACTCGAAGATCTTCAGCGTGATCTGTCCGCCGCCGTCGCGGAAGTCCTCCATGGTGTCGGCCCAGCCGCGCGCCTCGGGATCGAAGGTCTTTGATCCCCCGGACACATCGGCTCCGGCACAGTAGGCCTTTCCGCTGCCCGTGACCACGATGGCCCGGACCTCGGGATCCTTGTCCGCCTCGGCGAACGCCGAAATCAGCTCCTCGCGCATCTGCGGCGTGACCGCATTCATCTTCTCGGGCCGGTTCAGTTCGATCGTCAGAATCTGATCGGCGACCGTGTAGTTAATGGTTTCGTAACCCACTGCAGTTTCTCCTCGTGTCCGAATCGGGCCCGGCATTCCCGCTGTGGGGCCCGGCCCACGTTGTGCCGTGGACCGGGCCCCGTTATTGCCACTTACCGTACAGTTACTTCGTCATGCCCACGCCGCGGAACTCGACCTTGCCGGTCATGTAGCCGTCCAGGCCGACAACTTCCGGTTTTGCCGCGATCGCCGTCATCGACTGGAAGAGCACAACGTTGCTGGCCGGCGGGTGCTCAACGAGTTCGTCGGAGAGCTGGGCCAGCAGTTCGGCCCGCTTCTGCGGATCGACTTCGACCTTCTGCCGCTCGAAGAGTTCGATCGCCCGCTTGGAGGCCATGTTGCTAGGGTTGTTGGAGCCACCCGGCATAAAGATCAGGGCGAGTGTGGACGTCGGATCCGGACGCCCGGTCCAGCGGACGTTGAGCGTGTGGGCTGTCCCGTCACTGTATGCGGCCGTCAGCGCCGCCGCTTCGGTCTGCTCCACCTGAACCTTGATGCCGACCTCTGCCAGCTGCGCTGCCAGCGCCTCGCTGATCCGCGAGCCCGGGCCCGGAACGTTGGTGATCTTCCATTCGAACCCGTCCGGGTAGCCGGCCTCGGCCAGCAGTTCCTTGGCCCGCTTGGGATCGTAGGCGTAGTTCTCTGCCTTGTCGCTGTGGGCGAAATACCCCTCCGGGAACGGCTGGTTAGTGACCTTGCCGTACCCGAAGAGCACGCCGTCCACAATCTCCTGCCGGTCGATGGCCAGGTTGACCGCCAGACGGACACGCTCATCCTTGAGCGCCGGAACCTCGTCGGGATTCATCAGCAGGTTGCCGAAGCCCAGGTCATAGCCTTCGACGACGTTCAGGCCCGCGGCCTTGGCGCCGTCGATCTCCGGCTCGCGGACGGCTCCGGCGTCAGCGCTGCCGCTCTTGACCGCGTTGAGGATGGCAGTGGTGTCCGCCATGAAGCTCATTTCGATCCCGGCCAGGCCCTGCGCCTCAGGATCCCAATAGCCTTCATACTTCTTGACCGCGAACTTGACGCCGGTCTGGTAGTCGCCGTCCATCTCGTACATGCCGGCGCCTACCGGATGGACGTTGATGTTGTCGCTCTTCATGCTCTTGGGGCTGATCATCGCGCCGGCCCGATCGGACAGTTTCAGGACCATGCCGACGTCGGGGTTGTCCATCTTCAGCTCTACCGTGTGCTCGTCCACGACGACGACGTCGGTGATGCTGGCCAGGTCGGTCTTCACGAAGGAGGCTTCGACGTTCTGTCCGTGTTCGATGTTGGCCTTGACCGCCTCGGCGTTGAAGGCGTCCCCATCATGGAAGGTGACGTCCTTCCGAAGCTTCAGGGTCAGCGTTTTGCCGTCCTTGGAGTACTCCCAGGACTCGGCCAGGCCCGGAATGGGGTTGCCGTCGGGGTCGACGTGGACCAGCCGGTCAAAAATCAGGAACAGGGGCACGTTGGCGAACGCCGTATTGACCACATGGGGGTCCATGGTTCCCGGTGCGTTGGGGTAGATGTAGCGCAGGACGGCGTTGGGATCGGTGGCCTCGGCGGCGGCGTTCGTCTCGGCGCCCGCCGGCGCCGGCGGCGGCGCGCAGGAACTCATGGCCAGTGCCAGTGCCACGAAACCTGCGGCAATCAGCCGGCGGGGAACTCTGGGCTTGACAGACATTTTTCTCCTTCGTTACTGGGAAAGTGCGAAAGCTTCGGACGTGGGGGAATTCTCTAAGGGGTGGTAGCACGCCACCGAGGATCCGTCATGGTCGCGGAATTCCGGCATCTTCTCGGTGCAGGCGTCGGTGGCGAACTCGCACCGGCTGGCAAAGGGGCATCCCTTCGGCGGATTGACGATGTCCGGAATCTCGCCGCTGAGGATGGCCGTTTTCCGGCCGCGCTGCCGGACCGGGTCGGCAATCGGTACCGCGGAGAGCAGGGCCCTGGTGTAGGGATGGGCCGGCCGCTCGAAAATCTGTTCAACGGTTCCCACTTCCACCAAATGGCCGAAGTACATCACCGCCACCCGGTCGGAGATATGGCGCACTACCGCCAGGTCGTGGGAGATGAACAGATACGCGACATTCAGCTTCTCGCGCAGCCCCTCCAGCAGGCCGATGATCTGGTTCTGGGTGGAGACGTCCAGCGCGCTGACGGCTTCGTCGCAGACCACGACGGCCGGGTTCAGGGCCAGCGCGCGGGCGATGGCAATGCGCTGGCGCTGACCGCCGGAGAACTCGTACGGGTAGCGCTCCAGGTGGTGGCCGGCGAGGCCGACCAGTTCCAGCAGCTCCGCCACCCGGGCGTCACGTTCCTTGCCCTTCAGCCCTTCGTGCACCTCCAGCGCCTCGCCGACGGTGTCCGCAACCAGGGCGGAGGGATCGAGCGAGGAATAGGGATCCTGGAAAACCATTTGAATGTTCCGGCGCGCCTTGCGCAGTGCCGATCCCTTCAACGCGGTCAGATCCTCACCCTTGAGCGTTACCCGTCCGGCTGCGGGTTCGATCAGGCGCATCAGGGCACGGGCGACGGTGGATTTTCCCGAGCCGGATTCGCCGACCAGGCCCAGCGTCTCGCCCGGCTGGATGGACAGGCTGACGCCTTTGACCGCGCGTATGGGTGCGGCCTTGCCAAACATCTTCTTTTTGCCGGGGAAGCTGACTTCAAGTCCGGCAACCTCCAGGACTGGCTGTTCGCTCATTTGCTCGCTTTCAGGTCGAGTTCACCAACGCGCAGGCAGCGGGAGCTCCGGTCTGCAATCTGGCGCAGGGGCAGCGGGGACTCGGCACATTCGGGGACCGCGTACGGGCAGCGCGGCTGGAACCGGCACCCCGGGGGCATGTCCCACGGCGCCGGCGTCGTACCCGGAATCGAGGCCAGTTCGCTGCGTCCCTGCAGTTTCGGCACCGCACGCAGCAAACCTTCGGTGTAGGGGTGCTTCGGCTGGGCGAAGATCTCGTAGATCCCGGCCCGTTCGACGATCTCACCGGCGTACATCACGGCCACGTCGTCGCAGGTATCGGCGACGACCCCCATGTTGTGCGTGATGAACATCATGGCCAGGCCAAGGTCTTCGCACATGCTCCGCAGCAACTGCAGGATCTGTGCCTGGATCGTGACATCCAGCGCCGTCGTCGGCTCGTCGGCGATCAGCACGCGCGGCTTGCAGGATATGGCCATGGCGATCATGGCCCGCTGGCGCATGCCGCCGGAGAATTCGTGCGGATAGCGGCGCGCCCTGCCGGCGGCGTTGGGAATGCCGACGTCGTCCAGGGATTCGACAGCGCGCTTCCAGGCTTCCTTCGAGGAAACCCGCTTGTGCCGGCGCACCGTTTCAGCGATCTGCTCGCCAATGGTATAGGCCGGGTTAAGGCTGGTCATGGGCTCCTGGAAAATCATCGCCATGCGGTTTCCGCGCATCTGCGAGAGCGCCTTGTCATCCAGGGACTGGATGTCCTCGCCGTCGATCTCGATCGAGCCGCCGGCAATCCGGCTTCCCTGTTTGGGCAGCAGGCGCATCATGGCCAGGCTCGTGACGCTCTTGCCCGACCCTGATTCGCCGACGACGCCAAGGATCTTCCCCGGCGCGATCTCCAGGGACACGTTGTTGATCACCCGCTGCCAGCCGTGGTCCGTGACGAACTCCACGGAGAGGTCCTTGACCGAGACCAGCGGTTTGACCGGCTGCTGCGTTGGTTCCGACGTCTGCAGCAGGACGGCGCCGTTGTCCACATTCATCACTTAGCTCTTTCTCGTCTCGCGTCCAAGGGAGTCGCGCAGCGCATCGCCGGCAATGTTGAATGCCAGCACAACGAGTGCAATCGCGATACCCGGGTAGATAATCAGGAACGGCGCGCGGTCAACGTACGGGAAGGCCCGTCCCAGCATGGCTCCCCAGCTGGCGTCCGGATATTGGGCGCCCATCCCCAGGAAGCTCAGGCTCGCTTCGTTGAGCATCGCCCGGCCGGTCATCAGCGAGACGCCGACGATGAAGGGAGAACGGACATTGCGCAGCACGTGGTCGACGATGATCCGCGAGGTGGGCGTGCCCAGGCTGCGCGATGCCTCGATGTAGGTTTCTTCCTTGACCTCCATCACGCTTCCGCGGACGATGCGCAGGATGTGGGGGGCAAAGACGATGCCGATGGCAACCATGGCGTTGGTCAGCCCGGGGCCAAGCATGCCGACAATGGCAATGGCCAGCAGCAGGCCCGGCATGCTCATCAGCGCGTCATTGACGAACATGATGGCACGGTCGGTCCTGCCCCCCGCGTAGCCGGCGATCAAACCGAACGGCAGCCCGAGCAGGACGCCGATGCCGGTCGCCTGGACCGCGGCCACGAGCGATACCTGGGCTCCGTAGAGCAGCCTGGACAGCACGTCCCGGCCCAGGTCATCCGTACCAAGCAGGTGTTCCGCACTCGGATACTGCAGGATCTGGCCAAGGTTCTGCTTGTTGGGGTCCAGCGGCGCAAGCCACGGCGCAAACACGGCCGTCAGGACCACCAGCAGCAGGAACACCACCGCCACCATGCCGGCACGCTGCTTCAGGAAGCGTTTCTTGAACCGCGCCCACGGCTTCGTCCGTTCCTTGGTGTTGCGGCGGTAGCCGGACTCCCGCTCCTGAATCGCGCGCCGGGTCGCTTCGACCCAGACATCCGCGGTCGGGTCCGGCGTGCGTTCGCTGGTTTCAATCATGGTCTCAACGCACTTTCGGGTTGAAGATTCGGTAGGACAGGTCAACGAGCAGGTTGACTACAAGGACGGAGATCGCAGTCACCAGTACGGCACCCTGGATGACCGGAATGTCGCGCTGCAGGACGGCGGTGATGGACAGCGCACCCAGGCCCGGGATACCGAAAATCTGTTCAACGATGACGGAACCGCCCAGCAGGAACGCGGCCTGCAGCCCGATCACCGTCATCGCGGGAACGCCGGCGTTCTTCAAGGCATGCTTGAGCAGCACGGCCCGCGGCAGCAGGCCCTTCGCCGTCGCCGTGCGGATGTAGTCCTGCTCCAGCACCCCGATCATCGATCCGCGCAACTGCCGGGCAATCTCGGCGGCAGGGGCCGCTGCAAGGGTGAGCGCGGGCATGATGATGAATCGGGCCCACTCCAGCGGGTCCTCCCAGAACGGGGCATAGCCCGAGGACGGCAGCAGCCTGGCGTACAGCGAGAATCCGACCACCAGCATCAGTCCCAGCCAGAACGTCGGGACCGCAACGCCGGCGGAGGCAACCAGGGTGATCAGCCGGTCGACCAGCTTGCCCTTGTTGGCAGCGGCGATGATCGCGGCCGGAACGGCAACCGCCACGGCGATGACCAGGGCGGCAACCGCCAGGCCAAGGGTCACGGGGAAGCGTTCTCCGATCAGTTGGGACACCGGGGTCCCGCCCTGCAGGGAACTGCCCAGCTCACCGGAGACGGCGCCGGCAAACCACCGGCCAAACTGAACGAGCATGTTGTCGTTCAGGCCGAGGCGTTCACGCGTTTCCTCGATCTGTTCATTGGTCGCCTCAGGTCCGGCCGCGGTTACGGCCGGATCACCCGGGACCAGAAGGATCATGCAAAAGGTGATGGCCGAAACCATGGTCAGCAGGGCAAGAGAGCTGCCGAGGCGCTTGAGTACTATCAATTTCCACCACTTCGTGATTGATCTCACAGGCTGACCTTTATACTATTAGTTACGAAGTCAGCCTTGTCAACTATTCACCGCGAACTACCTGAAAAGATTGCAGCTAGCTAGCAGATTATGCGAAACATAGCCGGACCGACGGGTCGCGGATTGATGAACCGACTTCCAACACTGAGAGACAAGAGTTACAAATTTAGAAGTTACCAGCGTCCAGCCAAGTTGGCAGACTTCGCACAATTGCGGGAGCGGCACTACCTCCCTCCCCGCCGACCGGAACCTGCCAATGCCAACCGGCCTGCCGGACGGCTGGTTGGGCGCACCGGCTACGTCCGGTTCAAAGGCGAGCAGCGTTGTCAAGGACCCGGCGACAGCAGCGGCCGATGTTGTAGATCTGTTCCGGGCCGCGCTCGACTCGTCGAGCCACTCCGTCACCGTCGACGGGCAGACGGTGGGGTTTCTTTCAGGCCAACGGGGAAAACGGTGCGGGCCGGCCGCTCTGGAACTCACATCCCTGCAGCGCAAGGGAGCCTCCAAGGCGATCTGCGGCACCGGCTTCCGTGACGAGTAAGCATAGCGGGCACTGGATGTGGCTCGGCGCGCCGTTGACACCGCAAGCTACTGGCCGGTGGCGCTGCCGTCCCCGCCGTTGACCATGCGGCGCAACTGGACCTTCAACGCCTTGCCCGCCGGATTGCGCGGCATGGCCTCGATCAGCTCCAGGAATTCAGGCAGCTTGTATTTGGCGACTTGTTCCTCGTTCAGGAAATCCACCAGTTCGGCCAGGGTCGGCGGATCCGCCTGCCGGCGCGGAACCACGAAAACGCAGGTCCGCTCCCCCAACCGCGCGTCCTTCCTGCCCACTGCCGCCACCTCGGCCACCTTCGGGTGGGCGACGAGCAAGGCCTCGATCTCCGCAGCCGAAATGTTCAGTCCACCGCGGATGATCACGTCCTTGGCCCGGTCCACCAGAATCAACAGGTCGGGGTGGTCCGGGGAGTATTCAAACAGGTCGCCGGTGCGGTAGAAGCCGAGCTCATCGAAGGCATCCCCGGCGCCATGGAGGTACCCGCAGAAAATATTCGGTCCCTTGACCCGCAGCTCACCGTGCCTGCCGGGGCGTGTTACCTCTTCGCCCGTCTCCGTGTCGACCAGCCGGGATTCGCTGCGCCGGCCTACCTCGGTGCGCCAGGGGAAGAGCGGCGAACCCGGCTTGGGCAGGTAGCGGGCGCGGAGTCCCGGGTCCGGTACCGCATCCCGGTCGGCAAACAACTGCACTCCCTCGGTCGCGCCGAAGTAGTTGATGATTTCGACACCGTGGTCGGCCTCCCACCGTTTGATCATCCAGGCGCTCAGCGGCGCGGATCCGGAACCTAGGACCCGCAGCGAGGAAAGATCGTAACGGGTGAAGATCGTGTCATCCGACACCATGTCGTTGAGGATCGTCGGCGGTGCCACGGAGTACGTGACGGATTCCGACTCGATCTGCGCGGCGAAAATCTCGAGGTTGAACGGCTGGTGCAGCACCAGGCGGCAGCCGGTCAGCAGCCAGGGAAGGAACATGCCGGACAGTGCCCCACCGTTGACCATCGGCATCGGGGCCAGCACAACGTCACGGTAGGTCAGGCCGGGAGCGGCCACCGTGGCCGATGCGCTGACCAGCGAATCACCGTGGCCGCGCGGCACGCCCTTCGGGGCACCAGTTGTCCCGGAGGTGAACAGAATCATTGCGCAGTCGTTGGGGTGTGGCTGCAGTGCATGGACATAGGCGCCGTACTCTATGTCGCCGCGCGGACCTTTCAGCACGTCGACCAGATCCAGGCCGTGGCACTGCCCGCCGTCTTCGGCGTGCCAGGCAAATAGCCCGCCCCGGGCCTGCGCCCCCGCCAGGACGGCGGCTGCGTCTTCCCGCAGGTCCCGGCCGGAGAAACCTGCCGTGGTCACAATGGCGTGCACACCGGCTATCGGAGCCAGTTGCGAAAGTTCGTGCCGACGATAGGCAACAGGGTAGGGCGAGAGGATGGCGCCCAGCCTGTTCAGGGCAAGATACGTAATCATCAGTTCCACCGAATTCGGGATCTGGACTCCCACCACGTCGTCCTTGCGGATCCCGTGGCCGTAAAGGATCTCCGCGCAGCGGTCCACTGCCGCCTCGAACTCGGTCCAGGTGAGCCGTAGCGGTGCCTGTCCCATGAAGGCAGCCTTGTTCGGGGCGTCGGTGAGGCATTCCCGGTCGGGGAAGCGGATGACTGAGCGCCGCAGGCAGTCCCCCCAGGTATCTCCGGTCCACCACCCCTGGGCGATGAACTCCGAGACCGCCTGGTCGTCGAAAAGCCGCATCTCTTCAATTCCTCCGATGACTAGAACCTGCCGAACCCTGTGTGCCTGACAGCGTCCGGGCTCCGCCTACCGTTGCCTAGGACGCTACCGGCTGAGCCAGCGCACTTCGAATTTCCGCGTCGACATGACGGGAATCGAGGACGAGGGCATCAAGCAATTGCCCTCCGGGCGTACAAAACCGGGGCCGCTTCTCTACTCAGGTGCCGGACGACAGGTAGTAGGGCCGTGGCGCTATATCCCCTGGTCCCCGGACAATCCTGTCAGTCCCCTGGACATCCGCTGCGATGCAGGCCTTCTGCTGGGAGGGCGAGCGGGAACACTGCGTGCCTCATCGAACCTGGCGTCCAGATCGGCCAGGTCGTCCAGCTTTAGGGGTTGTGTGGGCGGCGTTCTCCCCATTCAAGGCAAATATTCGAGATTGTTACGACTTTCGAAGTGACCTACACAGTCTTCGCGACATAGACATCGCACGGAGCGTGGTGTGTGACGGTATTGGCCACACTGCCAAGCACGCGTCCCAGCCCCTGCATCCGCCGGTTGCCGACGACGATCAGCTTCGCCCCGAGGCGTTCGGCTTCGTCGATAAGCACCTCGTGGGGCTTGCCGGGAATCGCTGCGAAGGTGATCTCCGGGGCGGTTTCGCCCAGTTCCGCGGCGATCTCCTTCGCCAGGGCTTCCGCCCCGGCGCTGTCGGAGACGAGCCACCGGTCATTGCCAATTGCGACCACGCCCTCACCGTCACCCCGTTCATAGGCCGTCACGACCCGCAGGTCGGCACGCATGCCGGCGGCAAGCCGGGCGGCAGTTCGGGCGGCCGTCATGGCCGTTTCACTTCCGTCGACACCGACAACGATGATCTGGGCCATTTCTTGCTCCTTCAGGGGCTGTGTAATCTAGGGAACACTTCGACACTTCATGTCGCCAACAACCACCAATCGCGCAGGTTGCCTCCGCCACTTTAAGCCAGGAGTTTGTCTTATGCCGCATCGTCTGGACACCGTCATCCGCCACTACGTCCTCACCTCGGAGAATCTCGCCGCCACCAGCGGCGAGCTGCACGAGTGGCTCGGTGTGGGGCAGGGCCACACGCACACCTACACGCTCGAATACGGGTTCGTCAACGAGATCATGATGGTCGGCAATTCCTTCATCGAGGTCGGCCAGCCAATCTGGGCCAACCACCGCCTGCACGGGGTACTGGAGGACCGCGGCGGCGAATGCGCGCAGATGGTCGTCCTCCAGACTCAGGACTGCTATCAGCTGCGCGAACGAGCCCTGGCCAGGAATCTGACCTTGACTAAAGACAAGAAATTCCAGGGCCAGAAGGTCATTCAGTTCGATCCCGAGGTTTTCGGGACGCGCCTGGAGACCTACGAGTATGACCTGCCGGACGGCTGGTGGACCGGGCGCCCCGAGACCTACACCCAAAGCACCATCGTCAAAGACATCGTCGGCGCCGATGTCGCAGTCCACGATCCCGAGGCCATTGCCGCGGCCACTGCGGATGTATTTCAGGCAGAACTCGATGCCGGGGCCAACACCGTCAGGCTCGGCGGCAATTACCTGAAATTCGTCCCCGCCAATGGATGGCAAGGGCTCACCACACTGCACCTCACCCCGCTGGATCCGGCCAGGCGCGGGGACACGAAGACAATTTGCGGTACCGAATTCCGTTTCGTCTAGTTCCGGAGCAGGTTTCGCTCAGCCGCAGCGGCACGGGTTGCCCGTCCGAGATCGCCACGATTCCGGACGGGCTGCCTTCCCTTCATGGACGAACGTCATCGGCATGCCCATCGATTCGCCCGCAATCCGCCAAAAGGGCACAGAAGGCCCGCCGGGCACCGTAATGTACGGCACCCGGCGGGCTTTCTGCGCGGCCGGCCTAGCGCGTCGGTGCGGCCAAGGCCCGCCGGGCTTCGACCCGCTTGTCGATTCCCGCGGCAGCAATGGTCGCCTCTATCGCTGCAACATCCCCGGCAGGCACACCGACCGCCTCGAGCTCGGCCCGGGTATCCGCACCCAGATTCGGCGGTACGCCTTGCCCGGTGGCCGGCTTCCCGTTGACCAGGAACCCCGGCGAGGCCAACCGGATCGTCCGGTCCGTATCGACCCGGGTCTCCTCGACGAGACCGAGATGCTTCGCCTGCTCGTCCTCGATCGCCTCCGCCAAGGTCTGCATCGGCGAGGCGGGCAGCTTGCCCTCGGCGCACCTCTTCATCCATTCATCGCGGTCACGCAGGACGGTCAGCCGGTTGACCGCCGCATTGAATTCGATGTGGTTGTTCACCCGGTCGTTAAAGGTGGCGAACCGGCTGTCATCGAGCGCACCGTTGGCCTCGAAAATCTCTTTGAGAAGTTCAAAAGTTTCCGGCCGTTCGCCGATATTGAGGATGAAGGACTTGCCGTCGGCGGCTGTACACGCCAGCATCCCGACGCGGGCCTGGCGTGCGTGGGATTCCCCGGTGTGCGTTCCGGCGGTCACCTGGGCAACGGCTTCACCCATGAAATCGGTCACCGTGCCGAGCATGGGAACGTCCAGGCGGCAGCCCTTGCCGGTGCGTTCGCGGTGGACCAGCGCGGCACTGATCAGCTGGACAGCGCGCATTCCGGTTAGCAGGTCCGAAAACAGCGGGCCGGCAGGGGTGGACCCCTTCAGCGTCATCTCGCTGTACAGGCCGGAGCGTGCCGAGATCACCGAATCGTAACCGGGCTGGTCGGCCATCGGGCCGGTCGGACCAAAGCCGGTAATGGTGCAGTGGATCAGGCCGGGATTAATGGCTTTCAGCTCCTCCGGCCCCAGCCCCAGCCTGTCGAGGACACCCGGCCTGACATTGTCCAGCAGGACGTCGCATGTTCCAACGAGCGTATGCAGGGCACGGCGCCCCTCCTCGCTCTTAACGTCCAGCGCCACACTCTTCTTGCCCCGGTTCCACGAGGCGTACTGCGGGCTCCAGTCCGTCTCGCCACCGCGCATCCACCGCGTGGGGTCCCCTCCCGTGAGCGGATTCTCCACCTTGATGATGGTGGCCCCCAGGTCTGCCAGGGCCCGGGCGGCACTCGGAGCCGAGATGTACTGTCCCATTTCCAGGACCCGCACACCCTCGAGCAGTAGTTGGTCGGCATTCATATAGTTAGTTCTCCTCACGGCTTGGTCATTGGCTGGGAACGGGCGCCCTAGAGCAATTTGGAAATCTCGGTCAGGGTCCGCACACCGCCCGGATCACCGGCTGTGGTCGGGACGATGCAGATCTCGTCGACACCGGCATCGAAGTAGGCGCTGATCCGGGACTCCACATCGCCGATACTGCCGGTGATGCAGGTGACGGCGGCCAGTTCGGCATCGGGCATCGCGGCCCGCAGTTCCTTCGGATGCGGGCGGGTCTTGGCCAAGGCGACCAGGTCGCCAAAGCCGGCCTCGATGAACATGTCGCTGTAGCCGGGGGCGGCCAGATACCCGGTCTTGCTTCGGATCATCTGCTTCAGGTCCTCGGGCGTCGGATCCACCGAGGTCGCCAGCCAGAGTGCGACCGGCGGCTTGGGCCTGCCGGCGGCCTTCGCGGCAGCTGCGATCTGGTCGCACAGCCGGCGCGCCGATTCCACGGTCACCATGTTCAGCAGGACGCGGTCGGCATTGGCGGCGGCAAAGTTAATGGCGCGCGGGCCAAAGGCAGCAACAGCCACCGAGGATCCGGGGGAGGGAAGCCGCAGGTGGTAACCCTTGGTGTGCAGGGTTTCACCGTCGAAATCGACCTTCTCACCCTTCAACAGGCGGCTGACAACCTCAGTGGCTTCCTCGAGCCGCTTGGCCGGCTTCTCACGCGGCTGCCCGTGCCATTCGGTCACGACGACGTTGCTGGAGGTCCCCAGCGCAATATTGACCGGGCGGCCGATCAGGGACGAAGCCGTCGCGGCACTCACGGCAACGTTCACCGGTGTCCGCACGGACACCGCAAACGGGCCCACCGCCGGAGTGATCCTCTTGTTCTGCAGGCCGATAGCCGTGGCCAGGGAGAAGGCGTCGTAGGTCGCCATTTCGCCGATCCACAACTCCGAATAGCCCAGCCGGTCAGCGGCTGCGGCAGTCTCCAGCGCCTCTTCCGCGGGCCGGTCCTGCCACAGACCCAATGTCACATTAATCGTTCCCATAGTCCCTCAAGCCCTTCCATCACTGTCGTTCAACGAGGTCGCCTCCCGCCAACGACCGATGGCCAACTGCACGGAAGGAGCTTCGTTGCCCAGGAACATCTCCAGCTTTTACTATGATTAACGAAGTCAGATATGTCAACGGCAAGCAATAGGAAGGGGATGCGAGGCCCGTAAGCTACGAAACATAAAAAAGGAAGTTACGAATTTAGAAGTTCGAAGCGAACTTCGTGGCGCTTGAGCAGCTTTCCGCAATCACTGCAGGCATACTCGGGGACCAGTTTGCGTCCACAGGGGTCATGGATGATCTCGATGGAGGATTCTTCACCCGTGAGGATGTTCTCGTCCGCCCAGCGCACCACCTGCATCAGCACTCCGGAGAGCGCCCGTCCCTTGTCGGTGAAGCGGTAGTCGGTGCGCCCGCTGCTGCCTGCCAATTCCTGGAGGCGGAAAATCCCGAGCTCGACCAAGCGGGTTAGATGGGTTGACAGGACCGTCGGCGGGGTTCCCAGATACCGTTCGAAGTCGGTAAAGCGCCGGATGCCAATGACGGCAGCAGAGAGTAGGGCAAGGTTCCAGCGGTCTCCCAGCAGCTCCATCATCTCCGGCTGGAATCCGAAATCGTGCTTCATCTCCGCCGTTCGACGCTGACGGTGGCGCCGCGGGCCCGAAACTACGTAGGCGAGCGAGGCCGCAGTACGCATCACGGATGTATCCCGGGTGGTCACCGGAAGGGTGCATCGTCCACAAACCAGATTCGGCATCACGTGATGCCCGCACAGTGAATGGAACAGTTCCGTCCGACGGCCGGGCACGGGCTCAAGCCAATTCCGCTCCCAGGCCCAGGCCGCAACGAAGATCCGCCACGTCGCTTTGCCCGCTTCGGAGAGGCAGTATTCATAGCGGATGCGTCCATCCTTGTAGGGCATCTTGAGCAGCAGCCCGCCATCGGTCATCGCCTTGAGCCGGTTCGAAAGCACAGAGTCCGAAACGTGTACCGCGTCGCGGATCTCCTGATATTTCCGGTCTCCCATAAAGACCCGCTGCAATATCAACAGTGTCCAGTGGTCGCCCAGCAGGGCCAGCGCCCGGCCGGTCCGGGTCTGCCCCGTAGTGTCGGCAGTGCTCTGCCCAATCGTTCCGGTACTCACGTATCCACTCCCAGTTCCCTCACGCCTACGATGCCGCGGCCGATTCCCCTGCCCGCCAGGACATCCACAATTGCCGCAGGCAGATTATCCAAGCCGTGCCGGACGTGAGCAATGGCGCGTATGGCCATCGGCCGCCCTCTGCTTGATCGATGCTGTGCCACGAAGGTCTCCAGCGAAGGTCGCAGCCACGGATGGTCCTCGATCCGCAGCCCCGCCATACTGATTGCCCAACGGATCATGGATCCGGTATTCGCCAGGACGGGTGCGTGCCGGTCCCCGCCGACGGAGGCGATGTAGACGTCCAGCCCGTGCGGTGCGAGCGAATGCAACTGCTCCGCGAGCTCGCGGCTGCGGTCCATCACCAGTTCGACACCGAGTTCATCACGCACGAAGGCAGTCCGTTCCGGCCCCGCTGCACTGGCTACGACAATGGCACCCATCGCCTTGGCAAACTGTACGGCGCCCGCCGTGCGCTCCATGGCGCGCACGGCGAAGTCCGCTTGTTCCAGCCGTGCACCGGGAACCCGTGCCAGCTCGATCCGGCGCTGCCGGGCTACCTCCATGGCACTCCTTGCTGGACAGAATGCACCGCTGCGGCTGCGGTCGCGGACACACCCGAGAACGGCCACGGGACAGCCGAAAACTGAATCAACTCTTCAATTCATAGTAGCTTTCGACGAACTGGTCCGGGAGAAAGCCACGAGATTTAGAAGATAACCTGAAAAACGACTCTATTTATCATAGTAACAATCGTCTCAGATGAACAGCTGCCATCGGCCCACGCAGTTGGGCGGGACGCCGGCGGGCTTTGCCGGCACCCGACCCAACCGGCGACGGCGCCGTCCCCACACCGGCGGCTCAGTCAACCAAGGATTCCGAGCCTGTTCCCACCCGTGGAACAACCTCGTCGCCCAGGCGCTGAATAAGCTGCAGGCTGTCTTCGGCCACGGCCGGCACCAGCACGCCCTCGACACCGATGTCCATCAGCCGGCCGTAGGCTGCCGCGACCTGCTCGCCGGTCCCAATCACCGCCAGCCTCTCCAGCAGATACTCCCGCAACCCCAGTGATTCATACAGGGCAACGTTGGGATTGTCCCCCGCCGTGCCATGGTGTGCAAAGGAATATCGCTCGCAGTATGCACGGGCAGGCTCGGCCAGCTCCGCCGGCACCCGGCCCGACGCCAGATCGGCACGCAATGCATGGTTTCCCGCGACGGAAAGCACGACCTTCACGCTTTCATAGCCCTCTTCCAGGCTCGGAGCAATGGCGGTCCGGGCGACGATCCAGATGCCTACCGAGCCGGGCCGGCGTCCAGCCGCCGCCTCGCCGTCGCGCACCGCCCCGATGGCCGTTGACACATTGACCTGATCAATCCCACCGCCGATGAGCACGGTGTCCGCAATCTCCCCGGCCAGGCGCAACGACCCAGGCCCGCCGGCGGCAAGCACCACGGGAACCTGCCCCGTCGTAAACTGCGCCCCAACGTCCTTGCCGCCAAACCGAGCCGTGCCACCGGCGAACAGGTCGCGGACGGCAGCAATCGACTCCCTCAACTCCGCCAGTTTCGAGGGCCGCAGGCCGCGATGGTGGGCCGCGCTGTCGCCGGCTCCGATTCCGAGGAAAGCACGCCCCCCGGAGAGGTCGTCAAGCGCCGAAACCCCGGCGGCCAGGGCGGCGGGATGGCGCGTAACCGCATTCGTCACCGCCGTGCCCAGGCGTATCCGCGATGTCGCTGCCGCAGCGGCGGCCAGACTGACATACGGGTCACGGAAGTGCGGCGTATCGCCGACCCCCACGCCATAGAGTCCGGCGTCTTCTGCCGCCTTGACCCGCGTCAGGAAGCCATCGAACCCGTCGCTGGCAATATTCACAAGGATCTTCACTAATTCCGGCTCCAATCAAAGAATCGACAGCCGCTCCTCCCCCCGGCCCGACACGGGAAATTTCCCATGGAGGATCTGTGGCGGCAAACCTGTCATCCAACGTAGGGCGCAGCTACGCCGCGATGCCGAGCCGGACGTTCAGGCCCACCAGGTCCGTGGTGTGCGGCGTGTCACTAATTTGTGCATTGGAACGGATGCTATGCCACGTGGCGGAAACGATCAATTATTAAATGTATTGTTGATGGGATTTGCTAGCGCGTGGTTGCCCTAGGGCAGGTTCGTTCCGTGGTCGGGCCCGGTCAGGCCGAAGCAGCCGATGGCCTCGCCGGCCGCCATGCGCGGGAGCCATTCCTGATTGTGCCCCCCGCTGCCGTAGGCCCGGATCGCAGGACTATGGCGCGGGTGCGGGGGCCGGTGCCGCGGCGCAGGGCTCGGTCGAGGTCGGCGGGCGTGTCGACGTCGGCGCGCAGGGTGGAGGCCGCGGACACGGGCAGCAGGAAGTGCCCATCCCGCCGGTGCGCCTCGCAGGATCCGGGGCCGAACCTCGGTACTAGTTCGGTTCCAGGGGCGGCGGTAATCAGGGTAGTGCCGGTGCCGTGGCGGTCCGGCACCAAGGCCAGCCGGTGGCCAGCGGCCAGGTCCAGGGCGGCGGCCAGGTCGCCGGAGGTCAGGGACGGCAGGTCGCCGGCCAGGACTGCGACCGGGCCGCCGTCCTGCTGTTCCCGGGCCCATTCGACGCCTGCGGTAACGGCGGCGTTCAGTCCCCGTCCGGGGTCGGCGACCAGGACGATGTCCGGGACGGTGAGCACGGCCTGGTCGGAGGAGGCGATCACGATCCGACCGACTGCGGGCACCGCCTGCGCGGCGGCAACTGTGTCAGCCAGGAAGGCCAAGGCCAAGGCCTGCCGCACGTCGGGCCGGAACCCCGCGGTTCCCGGCGTGCCGGTGCCGAGTCGGCTCTTGGCGCCGGGGCCGCCCTTGAACGGGATGACGACCGTCCAGGCCCACGCGGCCCCGCCGGCCGGAACCGTGGTTTCCTTCATCTGCTGCCACTCCCCTGCTGACCCATTCCTACCGCGTGACCTTCCCGAACAGCGAGGCGACGGGGCGCAGGAAAAGCGGCCGGGCCAGGAACCAGGCAGCGACCATGACCACCAGCGAGGCCGCGAAGATCCAGAACCCCACCCAACTGGCGTCATCACGTGATCCGTACATGTGGTTCAGGTTCCGCAGCGCTCCGGTCGCCAGCACCAAGCTCACGTGCACCACCACAAAGGCCGCGAAATAGAACATGACCGGCAGGTGGACGGCCCGGGCCGCCTCGACCGGGTAGAGCCTGTTGAGTCCCGGCGCGTTCTTCGGCCAGGCCGGGGACATCCGCAGGCCGGTGAGCAGCGCCAGCGGGGCGGCAATGAAGACGATGCTGAAGTAGGCCAGCACCTGCAGGCTGTTGTAGGCCACCCAGCCGTTTTCGGTGGGCCAGTCCAGCGAGGCATATTGAAGCGCGGTGGAGATCGCGTTCGGGATGACGTCCCAGCTGGTCGGCACGATCCGCATCCACTGGCCGGTCCCGAAGAGCAGGACCATAAAGACCAGCCCGTTGAGCACCCAGAGCGCATCGAGGCTCAGGTGGAACCACAGGTCCAGGCTGATCTTCTGCGGCGGGTTCTTGGTCCGGACCGGGCCGCTGTTGTTCCTGGTCCAGTAGGCCTGCGGCCGGGTCACGGTGCGCACCCGCCACCCCGACCTGATGATCAGGACGATGAAGAAGGCGTTGAGGAAATGCTGCCAGCCCAGCCAGGCCGGCAGCCCGGTCGGCGCGCCCGCCGGCAGGTCCGTATGGCCCGGATAGTCGGCGATGAAGGACTGGACCGCGGGCAGGGTCCGCAGCCCCTGGGCCGCCAGCACCACCAGCACCAGTGCCGCCAGGGCGGCGGCGCCGGCGACGGCGGGCTTGAACCACCGGGCATGGGTGACCGGGGATGGTCGTGTCGAAGTGGACATTACGCTGCCTTCCTCCGAAGCGGGCTCATCGCGGAGCCATCCTGATGGCGCCGTCCAGGCGGATCGTCTCGCCGTTGAGCATCGGGTTTTCCACAATGTGCCGGACGAGCTGGGCGTATTCGTCCGGGCGCCCCAGCCGCGAGGGGTGGGGGACCTGGCTGCCCAGCGACTCGCGGGCGTTCTCCGGCAGGCCGGCCATCATCGGGGTCTCGAAGATGCCCGGGGCAATGGCCACCACCCGGATGAGGCTGGCGGCGAATTCGCGGGCCGCGGGCAGGGTCAGTCCCGCCACGGCGGCCTTCGAGGCGGCATAGGCCGGCTGGCCGATCTGCCCGTCGAACGCCGCGACCGACGCGGTATTGATGATGACCCCGCGTTCCTCGCCGGCCGGTTCCAGCGCCTGCATGGCCGCGGCGGCCAGCCGGAGGACATTGAAGGTGCCCCCGAGGTTGATCCGCACCACGCGCTCGAAGTCCTCGAGCGGGAGCGGGCCGGAGCGGCCGATGATTTTTCCGGGCGTGGCGACGCCGGCGCAGTTGACCGTGATGCGCAGCGGGCCGAGCGAACCGGCCCTGTCGATCGCCGCCGCCACCTGGTCCGGGTCCGTGACATCGGCGGCCACAAACGCCGCCCGGTTCCCGAGGCGGGCCGCCTGCTCCTCGCCCGCGGACTGCGGCAGGTCGACCAGGACCACCGAGGCCCCGGCCTCATGCAGCAGGGTGGCCGTGGCCAGGCCCAGTCCGGACGCGCCGCCGGTGACCAGGGCTGCTGATTGCGAAATTTCCATGCTGTGAATCCCCCTTGGGCGGCCGCTGCGGCCCGCCCGCTCGGTTGTGTCTGGGTGCCGGTTCCGGCATGTGCTCGCGGCGGCCTGCTCAGCCGGCCGGGCTGCCGACCGCCTGCCGCGCGTTGACGGCCTCGATCAGCTGCGGCACCACGGTGAAGACATCGCCGACGACGCCGAAATCCGCTATCTCGAAGATGGGTGCGCCCGGGTCCTTGTTGATGGCCACGATCGTTTTGGCGCTCTGCATGCCGGCACGGTGCTGGATCGCTCCCGAGATACCCAGGGCGAGATAGAGGTTGGGCGAGACGGTGGTGCCGGTCTGGCCCACCTGCATCGTGTGGGCACAGTAGCCGGCGTCGACGGCGGCGCGCGAGGCGCCGACGGCCGCCCCCAGGGCGTCGGCCAACTGCTCGACCAGCACGAAGTTTTCGGCCGAACCCAGGCCGCGGCCGCCCGAGACGACGATATCGGCCGCCGTCAGCTCCGGACGGGTGGAGACGGCCTGCCCTTCGTGGCGGGCCGTGATCCGGGCCGCGGCGGCCATGTTCGGGCCGGGTGCGAGCCGGATCTCCTGGGCCTGGGCGGCGGGGGCCGTTCCGGGCACGGAGTTGGGGCGCAGCGAAATCACCGGGATTCCGCGCGCCGCCGTGGCGGTGACCGTGTACGCGCCGCCGAAGGCCTGCTGGGTGGCCCGCACGCCGTCGGGCGCTGCTGCCAGGTCCACGACGTCGCTGAGGAATGCCGCGCCGAGGCGGACGGCCAGGCGGGCCGCGGCTTCGCGGCTGTCGATCGACGTGCCCACCAGCACCGCGGAGACGTCGCCGGCGGCGGCCACCGCGGCGGCCAGGGCGGCGACCTGCGGGGTGACCAGCAGCGCGTCGGCTTCCTCGACGTCGGCGACGTACACCGCGGCGGCGCCGAGTTCGCCGAGCCGGGCGGTCAGCTGCGCGCCGGTTCCCGGCTGGCGCACGACGACGGCGGCCGGCTCCCCGAGCCGTGCGGCGGCCGCCAGCAGCTCGGCCACGTTGTTTTTCAGTTCGCCCTGCACGTGTTCGGCAAGGACAAGCACCTGGGACATCTTTTTTCCT
Source organism: Arthrobacter hankyongi (assembly GCF_022012395.1). Taxonomy (GTDB): domain Bacteria; phylum Actinomycetota; class Actinomycetes; order Actinomycetales; family Micrococcaceae; genus Crystallibacter; species Crystallibacter hankyongi. Next base: position 95,440 of record NZ_JAKLTQ010000013.1, on the reverse strand, counting down.
TTCCGGAAAGCTGCGGCTAGATCAGTTTGGCGGCGGCGAGGTACTCGGCGACCTGGGTACCGGCGGTCCCGTCGTCGGTGACCACCGTCCCGGCCGTGCGTGCGGGCCGCGCGGTGACGTCCAGGACCCGGGACCAGGAGTTTTCCCCGCCGGCCTCGCCGCCGGGGAGGCCCAGTTCGGCCAGGGTCAGGGTCTGCAGCGGCTTCTTCTTCGCGGCCATGATCCCGCGGAACTTCGGGAACCGCGGTTCGGCCGACTGCTCGGTGACCGAGACCACCGCGGGCAGGGGCGCCTGTGCCTCCACGTACCCGTTCCCGGTCATCCGCTCGCCGGACACGCTGCCGCCGCTGACCGTGACGGTGCGCAGGAACGTCAGCTGGGCCATCCCGAGGCGTTCGGCGAGCATCGCCGGCACGGCCGCGGTCCGGCCGTCCGTGGACTCGTTGCCGGCGATGACCAGGTCGAAGTCCCGGCCCGCGAGCGCGGCGGCCAGCACCTCGGAGGTCTGCATGGCGTCGGAGCCGGCCAGCGTGTCGTCACAGATGTGCACGGCCGAATCGGCGCCCATGGCCAGGGCCTTGCGCAGCGCCTCCACCGCCCGGACGGGTCCCATGGTGACGGCGGTGACCGTCACGCCGTCCCCCGCCTCCTTGATTTGGAGCGCGGCCTCCACGGCCCGCTCGTTGATCTCGTCGATCACCGGATCGGCCGAACCGCGGTCCACGGTCCGGGTGGCCGGGTCCATCCTGCGGTCGCCGTAGGTGTCCGGCACCTGCTTTACCAGCACTGCAATTTTCATCTGACTCTCCCAGTTCGTTACGGCCGGACTTCACCTGAACGCCGGCAGGCCGGTCAGGGCCTGCCCGATCACAAGCGTGTGGACCTCGCTCGTGCCCTCGTAGGTCAAGACGGATTCCAGGTTGTTGGCGTGGCGGATCACCGGGTATTCCAGCGAAATCCCGTTGGCGCCCAGGATGGTGCGGCACTCGCGGGCGATGCGGATCGCCTCGCGCACGTTGTTCAGCTTCCCGAGGCTGACCTGCTCGGGGGCCAGGGCGTGCTGCTCCTTCAGGCGGGCCAGGTGCAGGGCCAGCAGCATCCCCTTGCCCAGCTCCAGTGCCATGTTCGCCAGCTTCTCCTGGGTCAGCTGGAACCCGGCGAGCGGCTTGTCGAAGACCTCGCGCTCCCGGGCGTACGCCGTCGCCGTCTCGAGGCACTCGCGGGCCGCCCCGAGGGCGCCGAAGACGATGCCGAAGCGGGCCTCGTTGAGGCAGCCCAGCGGGGCCCGCAGGCTCGTCGCTTCGGGCAGCATGGCGGAGGCGGGGAGCCGGACGGAGTCCAGGACGAGTTCCGAGGTCACGCTGGCCCGCAGCGACAGCTTCTTCTTGATCTCAGGGGCGGAGAAGCCCGGGGTGTCGGTCGGCACCACGAAGCCGCGCACGCCGTCGTCCGTGGCCGCCCACACCACCGCCACCTGGGCGATCGACCCGTTGGTGATCCACATCTTGGTGCCGTTGAGGATCCAGTCATCGCCGTCCTGCTTGGCGTAGGTCCGCATGCCCGAGGGGTTCGAGCCGTGGTCGGGCTCGGTCAGGCCGAAGCAGCCGATGGCCTCGCCGGACGCCATGCGCGGGAGCCATTCCTGCTTCTGCTCCTCGCTGCCGTAGGCCCAAATCGCGTACATCGCCAGGCTCCCCTGCACCGAGACCAGGGACCGGATGCCCGAGTCGGCCGCCTCCAGCTCCAGGCAGGCCAGGCCGTAGGCCGTGGCGCTCATGCCGGCACAGCCGTAGCCTTCCAGGTGCATTCCCAGCGCCCCGAGGCTGCCCAGTTCCCGGGCGAGCTCGCGGGCCGGCAGGCTGCCGGCCTCGAACCAGTCGGCCAAATGCGGCCTGATCTTCCCGTCGCAGTACTCGCGCACGGTCTGCCGGATCGCCAGCTCGTCGTCGGACAGCAGCCCGTCGATGCCGAACAGCTCGAGGGCGGTGGGCGGTGTCCCGGTCCGGGCCATGGATGTCTCCTTCTGTGGTGCGAAAGTTGTGTGGAATGTCTTTACCGCCGGGCGGACCCGGCGTGGGCGGCCAGGGTGCCGGCCCCGGCGGCGCCGCCAGGCTCCGCGAGCCGGGCCCGCCCGTGGTCGATCACTACCGTCCCGTCGCCGCGCAGCGTGCGGAAGAGGACGTCCTCGTTGTCCTGCCAGACCTGCACGGTCAGGGTGTCGCCGGGCCACACCGGAGCGGAGAAACGGCCGCCCATGGCGGTCAGCCGGGCCGGATCGCCCCCGGCGGCGGCAACCAGGGCCCGGCAGGTAAAACCGAAAGTGCACATGCCGTGCAGAATGGGCCGGTCGAAACCGCCCCGGGCGGCAAACGCCGGGTCGGAGTGCAGCGGGTTTCGGTCGCCGTTGAGCCGGTACAGCAGGGCCTGCTCGGGACGCACCGGCATGGCCACCTCGACGTCGGGCTGCCGGGCCGGCGCGTCCCAGGCTGCTGCCGGTCCCCGCTCGCCGCCGAAGCCGCCTTCGCCGCGGATGAAGCTGGCCGAGCGTGCGGTCATCACCGGCTCCCCGGTGGCCGCATCCACCGACGTCGTCTCGGTCCAGACCAGCGCCCCGGAGCCCTTGTCGTAGATGGCCCCGACCCTGGCGGTCACCGCCAGGGCACCGGAGGCGGTGAGCGGGCGGTGCAGCTCGAAGTGCTGTTCGGCGTGCACGAGCTTGGACCGGTCGAAGTCGCCGATGTCGGGCCGCAGGACCTGCTGCCCGACCACGACCCCGAAGGAGGGAAGCACCTGCTGGGCCAGCCCTTCGCTGTTTTCGGTGGTCAGCGCCAGCTCGGCCAGGGGGTCCTGGCCGGCGCCGACGGACACCGCGTACAGCAAGGTGTCCCGCTCGGTCCATTCCAGGGTGTGCGGTCCGTTGGCACGGCCGACGGAGGCCAGGTCAAGCACCATGGTTTTTTCCTCTCCCGTTCAGCCCTGGGGCAGGCGCGGATTGATGTAGGCGTCGGCCAGCAGCTTCGGCACGACGTCGGCGACGTCCTGGACCGAGAAGAGGTGCGGGCGTTCCTCGGACGGTCCCGGGCGCCAGGGCTCGAGCACCGTGACGGTTCCGCCCGAGACCGCCAGCACCTGCCCGGTCATCTCGCCGGCCGCGTCGGAGCCCAGCCACACCACAAACGGGGCGATGGCGGCCGGGTCGAACGGGTCGAAGTCGCCCTCCGGCTCGTCGATCAGGCCGGCGGTCATCCGGGTCCGGGCGCCCGGGGAAACGGCGTTGACCTTGATCCCGTAGCGGTGCAGTTCCATCGCCGTGATCATGGTGAAGGAGGCGATCCCGGCCTTGGCGGCGCCGTAGTTCGACTGTCCGGGGTTGCCGAACAGGCCCGAGGTCGAGGTCGTGTTGACGATCCGGGCCGGCACCGGGCGTCCCTCCTTGTGCAGGGAGCGCCAGTACCGGCTCGCGAAGTGGGTGGGCGCGAAGGTGCCCTTCAGATGCACCCGGATGACGTCGTCCCATTCGGACTCGGCCATGTTCGCCACCGTGCGGTCGCGGACAATGCCGGCGTTGTTCACCAGCACGTTGAGCTGTCCGAATTCGTCGACGGCCCGCTGCACCAGGGCCTCGGCGCCCGCCATGTCGGACACATCGTGGTAGTCGGCCACGGCCTCGCCGCCGCGTTCGATGATTTCGGCGACGACGGCGTCGGCCGCCGACACCGTTTCCCGGGCGCCGTCGGAGCCGTCGACCCGCACGCCGCGGTCATTGACCACGACCTTGGCGCCCTGCCGCGCGAATTCCAGGGCATGGTACCGGCCGATGCCTCCGCCGGCGCCGGTGACGATCACGACGCGGCCGTCGCAGATGGGCTCGTTCATAGGTGTCCCTCCTTTGGGTGGCAGTGGTTTCAGGCGGCCGCGGGGGTTCCGAGCACCAGGACGCCTGCGCTCATGAACATCCCGCCGTTGCCCAGCACCACGCTGATGTTGGCGTCGGGCACCTGGGCCGGCGCCTGGCCGCGCAGCTGGCGGACCGATTCCTGGATCGCGAACATCCCGTACATGCCGGTGTGCGTGTAGGACAGCCCGCCGCCGTTGGTGTTCAGCGGCAGCGACCCGCCCGGGGCGGTGTGGCCGTCCCCGATGAAGGCGGGGGCCTCTCCCCTGCCGACGAAGCCCAGGTCCTCGAGCCCGTAGATCGGCACGTGGGCGAAGGCGTCGTAGATCATCAGGTGGTCGACCTCGCTATGCTTGATCCCCGCCTCGGCGAAGGCGCGTTCCCCGGCGGTGCGGAAGGCCCGGGACGAGGTCACATCCGCCATCATCGAGACCATCGCGGATTCGCTCGATTCGCCGGCCCCGAGGATGACGACCGGGTCGTGCGGCAGGTCCAGGCTGTTCGCCCGGTCGAGCGAGGTGATCACCACCGCCCCGCCGCCGTCGGTCACCAGGCAGCATTCGAGCAGATGGATCGGGTAGGCCACCATCCGGGAGGAGAGCACGTCGTCGACCGTGATCGGGTCCCGGAGCTTGGCGCGCGGGTTCAGTCCGGCCCACTGCCGCTGCACCACCGGGACCATCGCCAGCTGTTCCGGCGTCATGCCGTAGTCCTTCATGTAGCGCAGCAGCCCGATCGGGAAGGTCGTGGGCGGGCCCATCACGCCGTACGGCACCTCGAACTGGCCGCGCATCGACTGCGGAGCCGGGGCCCACGGCTGCATGCCCACGCGCGAGCGGCCCGACTCCCCGTGGGTGATCAGCACCGTGGTGCACAGCCCCGCCGCGATGGCGGCGGCCGCATGCCGCACGTGCAGCATGAACGAGGACCCGCCCACGTGGGTGCCGTCCAGGTACTGGGGCGTGATGCCGAGGTATTCGGCCACTTCCACCGGCGATTCCCCGGCGCAGGCCACGCCGTCGACGTCGTGGACCGTCAGCCCGGCGTCGCGCAGCGCGGCGAGGCCGGCTTCGGCGTGCAGCTGCATGGCCGACTGGTCCGGGATGGTCCCGAGCCGCTGGGTTTCGGCCGCCCCGATGATGGCTGTCTTGTTCCTGATCGTGTTCGTCATCGCGCGCCACCTGCCGGCATGAACTTCGGCACGGCCACTTCGCCGTGCTTGTCGAACACCACCTCGAGTTCCATGTCCAGCACTAGGTGCTCCGGCGTCTGGGGAACGCCGACGATATTGGTCATCATGCGCGGCCCTTCCTCAAGTTCGACGACGGCGATCGAGTACGGGGTCTCGTCCTCGAAGCCCGGCGCGGGGCGGGTGTTGATCAGGTAGGAGTGCAGCCGCGCCCGTCCCGAGCACGGCGTCCATTCCAGATCCGCCGAGGAACAGCGCGGGCACCAGCTGCGGGGGTAGAAGAAGAGCTCCCCGCAGTCGCGGCACTTGGGCAGGCTCAGCTCGCCCCGGGCCGCGGCGTCGAAGAACGGCTGGGTGTCGGGCGTGGGCCGGGGAGCGGCCTTCTCGCTCATGCCGTCCACCCCAGCTGCCGGGCCAGGCGTTCGCGGTGCACGCCGGCATTGCCGAACAGCAGCTCCGAGGCCTTGGCCCGCTTGAAGTAGAGGTGGGCGTCGTGCTCCCAGGTGAACCCGATGCCGCCGTGGATCTGGATGGATTCGGCGGCGATGGCAAAGTACCCCTCCGAGCAGACGGCCTTGGCCACGGCGGCGGCCACCGTCCGGTCGGCGGCGTCCTCGGCGACGGCGCGGGCGGCGTAGAGGGCGGCGGAGCGGGCGGCCTCCAGCTGCAGCAGCATGTCGGCGGCCTTGAACTTGATCGCCTGGAAGCTGCCGATGGCGGCCCCGAACTGCTCGCGGATCTTCGCATACTCCACCGCCATCTCGAGCGCGCGGCCGGCGCCGCCGACCTGCTCGGCGGCCAGGGCCGCCAGCGCCGTGTCCAGCAGCCCGGCGAGCACCTCCCGGGTGCGGGCACCGGCGGTGAGCACCGTTCCGGCGGCCCCGTCGAACGTGATCGTGGCCAGCGGCCGGGTCTGGTCAAGGACCGGGACATCGGCCACCGTGACCCCCGGATCCTGCGCGTCCACGGCCAGCAGCAGCTCGCCGTCGTCGCTGTCCGCCAGCACGATAATCAGGTCCGCGGCCGCGCCGTCGGTGACGAAGTGCTTGGTGCCGTGGAGGCGGTAGCCGCCGTCCCCGGCCCGGGCCCTGGTGGCAACCCGCGGTGCCGTCCAGTCGCCGTCGGCCTCGGCGAGCGCAACCGTGCCCACGGTCTCCCCGCTGGCGATGCCGGGAAGCCACCGGGCCCGCGCGTCTTCCTGGTCGGCCAACTGCAGGGCGGTGGCGGCCAGGATGACGGTGGAGAAGTACGGCGAGCGGTGCACCGCCCGGCCCATTTCCTCCATCACCACGGCCTGTTCCAGGAAGCCGTACCCGGAGCCCGAGTACTCCTCGGGGATGGCCATGCCGTGGAGTCCGAGTTCCTGGGCCATCGTCTTCCACAGCGAGGCATCGTAGGGTTCCGGCGAATCGATCAGCTGGCGAAGCTGTGCGCTGCCGGCCTGCTCGGCCAGCAGCCGGCGGACGGAGCCCCGCAACTCCTCGTGTTCAGCGGTGTAGCTCAACGTCATTGGATTCTCCTTCTTCCACGTCGGAAACGGCGTCGTCGGCCCAGACGATGAGCGCGTCAAGCGCCTCGACGGTCGTATGGTCCGCACGCAGGGGGTTGATCTCGATAGACTGCAACTCGCCGCCGAGGGCGGCGGCCACATCGGTGAGGGCGAGCACCGCATCGGCCAGCGCCTCGAGCGCGATGGGGGCCTGGCCGCGGACGCCGTGCAGCAGCGGGGCGGCCCGCAGCTCCGCCAGCATCTCGGCGATATCGGCGCGGGTGACGGGCAGCGGCCGCAGCGCCACGTCCTTCAGGACCTCGACCAGGACGCCGCCCATGCCCAGGAGGAGGACCGGCCCCCACACCGGGTCGCGGTTGATGCCGGCGATCAGTTCGATCCCCCCGGACCGCATCGGGGAGACCAGTACTCCGTCGATGCGGGCCTCGGGCAGCTGGGCCGGCACCCGATTCATGATGCCGTTGTAGGCGGCCGCGACTGCGGCCTCGCCCTGGACGTTGAGGACCACGCCGCCGATGTCCGACTTGTGTGCGATGTCCGGGGAGCAGACCTTCAGCACGGCCGGTCCCTTCAGGGCCGCGGCCGCCTGCACGGCCTCCCGGGGACAGGTGGCCAAGGTCTGCGGGATGACCGGCACCCCGCCGGCGGCCAGCAGCCTGAGGGCGTCGAATTCCGAGAGCGCGGCGGATTTGTCCGGCCGGGCCAGCACGACGGCGGCCCGGTCTTCGGCCTGGCGCGACAGCAGGGCGCGGCGGGACGCGGTCCAGCGCACGGCATGCGCCAGGGCGGTGATGCCGACCTCGATGCCGGCCAGCCGGACCAGCCCTTCCGTGTCGAGGATGGAGCGGCCGAGCCCGGACACCGGGGCCGACACCTCGTCCTGCAGCAGGACCGGCAGGTCCGCGGACCGGACGGCCCGGGCGATCCCGGCGAAGTAGGCCCGGGCGGCGTTGGGATCGGCGGTGTCGTCGGGTGGCAGCACGAACGCCTGGAACAGCACCGCGTCCGTGTCGGCGGTGGCCAGCATGGCTTCCAGCGCCCGCACCGGAAGCATCGGGTCGACGGTCGCGAAGCCGGTGACGTCCAGTGGATTTTGCGCCTGGGAGATGTCCGGGAGCACCTCGGCCAGGGCGGCCACGCACGCTTCCGGGAGTTCGGGCACCGTGAGGCCGAGCGCGGAGGCCTTTTCCGCCACCAGTTCGCAGGCGCCGCCGGATGCACCCACGACGGCGATCTTCGGGCCGCGCGGGCGGACTCCCCGGGCCAGCAGGTCGGTGGCGGCCACCAGTTCCTCGACCGAGGAAACTTCGACCACCCCCAGGGATTTGAGCACCGCGGACGAGACCGCGGCGTCGGCCGCGAGGGCGCCGGTGTGGGCCTGGGCGGCCCGCCGGGCCGCGTCGCTGCGCCCGACGGTCAGGGCGACGACCGGCTTGTCCAGTTCCACCGCCTTCCGGGCCAGGTGCCGGAAGGCTTCCGTGTCGCGGATCGTCTCGAGGAAGAGCCCGACGGCGCCGGTTCGCTCATCGTCGAGGAGGGCGGCCGCGACGTCGGCGGCGGTGAGCGCCGCTTCGTTTCCGGTGCAGGCCACAACGCCTACCCCTGCGCCCCAGGCGTCGGCCAGGCTCAGGACCGGCTTGACCAGGCCCCCGGACTGCAGGACGAACGAGGCCGGCCCGGGCAGCGGAAACCGGGGCAGCGCCAGTCCGAAGGGGACCACCGAATCGTGCACATTGATGAAGCCGTTGCCGTTGGGGCCCAGGAGCGCCACGCCGGCCTCCGCGGCGGCCTCGACGGCCGCCGCCTGGTACGCCTTGCCGTCCGGCGTCTCGCCGAAGCCTGCGGTGAGGACGACGGCGGCGCGCGCGCCGGCGGCGCCGGCCTGCCGCAGGATCCCGGGCACGGTTTCCCGCGGCGTCATCACGTAGGCCAGGTCGACCGGTGCGCCGATCTCCGCCAGCGAAGTGTAGGCGCGGACCCCGTGGACGGTCCCGCCTTTCGGGCTCACGCAGTACACCGGCACCTGGGGCGAGTAGCGCCGCAGGTTCTCGAAGGTCTGCGACGACCAGCGGGACCGGTCGGTCGCGCCGACCAGGGCCACCGAGCGCGGCTGGAGCAGCCGGTCCAGCAGCGGTGCGTGCCGCCGGTCCGGCCCGGCATCGATGAGCTGGGTCATTTGGCTGCCCCGGCGGACTGCTCGCGCGGCAGGCCCAGGACCCGTTCGGCAATGATCCGGCGCTGGACCTCGCTGGTGCCGGCGAAGATGGTTTCGGCGCGGCTGGCGAGGAACGCCTTCTGCCACCGGTCCACCTTGTACCCGTCCCCCTCGGGCCGGACCAGGGCGTGGGCCCCCTGCAGGTCCGCCGCGATTTCGCCCAGCCGGCGGTGGTACTCGCTCCAGACCAGCTTCGTCAGCGAAGCCTCCGGACCCACTTCCCCGCCGCTGGCCAGCTTGGCCAGCACCCGCTGCCCGGTGGCCTTCATGACATGGACCTGGCAGAAGGCCCAGGCCAGGTCCTGGCGGACCTGGGGGTCGTCAAGCCGCTGCAGCTCGCGGGCCCGCCGGACCAGTTCGTCGAGCTCCTGCTCGTACTGCAGGTGCTGGGTCGCCGCCACGGCACCGCGTTCGCTGCCCAGCGTCGTCATGGCCGCCTTCCAGCCGCCGCCCAGGCCGCCGATGACGTTCGCCAGCGGGGCGCGGGCGCCGTCGATGAATTCCTGGCAGAAGGCGTTGTCACCGGCCATGGTGATCACCTCGCTGATGGTGATCCCGTTGTCGCGCATCGGCACGATCACGAAGGAGATCCCCTTGTGCTTGGGCGCGTCCGGGTCGGTCCGGCAGAGCAGGAACATCATGTTGGCCAGGTGGGCCCGCGAGGTCCAGATCTTCTCGCCGGTGATCACGATCTCGTCCCCGTCGACGACCCCCCGGGTGCTGACCGAGGCCAGGTCCGAACCGGCGCCGGGCTCGGAGAAGCCCTGGCAGTAGCGGTCCTCGCCGCTGATGATCCGCGGCAGGAACCGGGCCTTCTGCTCCTCGGTTCCGTGGGCGATGATCGACGGGCCGCACAGCCGCTCGCCCATCCCGCGCGTCAGGCGCGGCATGCCCACCGCCGCCAGTTCCTCGGCCAGCACCGCCATCTCCAGGTCCCCGAAATCCCGGCCGCCGTACTCTGCCGGCCAGTGCGGGCAGACCAGGCCGGCTTCCAGGGAGGCCTTTTCGTAGGCGAGGAAGGCCTCGTGCTTCGGGCTGTCCGGGTTCCCCCAGATCTCCCGCTCCACGTCCATGTCGTCCATGCCGACCAGGTCCGGCTGCAGGTTGCGGGCAATCCACTGCTTGATTTCGGAGCGCAACTCCTCCAGTGATTGGGCTGCACGATTCACATTAATCTCCTATTCGGCTCGGAGCGGCTGCGCGGCGTAGAGTACGCCGTAGAGTCCTCGTTGCACCGGTTGAAGGCCTGTTCCCTGCAAGATACCATCCAGTCGGTATGTTACTCAATAGGTTGGGAGAACCCGATGCACAGCACCCGAAATTCCACTGCGGCCTACCTCGTGGACGGCGTCCGCACCCCCATCGGCCGGTATGCCGGCGGCCTGAGTCCGGTGCGTGCCGATGACCTCGCCGCCCACGTCATCCGGGAGTTGATGGCCCGGCACCAGGACCTCGACCCCGCGGCGGTCGACGAGGTCCTGCTCGGCTGCGCCAACCAGGCCGGCGAGGACAACCGGAACGTTGCCCGCATGGCGGTGCTGCTCGCCGGGCTGCCGGCAACCGTGCCCGGCACCACGGTCAACCGGCTCTGCGGTTCAGGACTCGATGCGGTCGCCATGGGCGGACGGATGGCGGCCGGCGGCGAGGCCGACCTGGTCATCGCCGGCGGAGTGGAATCGATGAGCCGGGCGCCGTTTGTGATGCCGAAGTCCACCGCGGCCTACAGCCGCGTGCCGGAAATCCACGACACGACGATTGGCTGGAGGTTCGTCAACCGGACGATGAATGAGCTGTACGGCACCGACTCGATGCCGGAGACCGCCGAGAATGTGGCGGCGCTGGACGGCATCTCCCGGGAGGACCAGGACGCCTTTGCGCTGCGTTCGCAGGAGCGCACCGCGGCAGCCGCCGCCCGCGGCCGGCTGGCGCGCGAAATCGTGCCGGTTTCCGTGCCCTCGCGGCGCGGGGAGGTGCTGGTCGAAGCCGACGAGCATCCGCGCCCCACGACCGCCGAGGCACTGGCCAAGCTGCCGGCGCCCTTCCGGTCCGGCGGCACGGTGACTGCCGGCAATGCCAGCGGGATCAATGACGGGGCGGCCGCGGTGCTCATTGCCAGCGAGGCGGCGGTGGAACGCTACCGGCTCACGCCGCTGGCCCGGATCGTGGCCACGGCGACGGCCGGCGTGGAGCCGCGGCTGATGGGCCTCGGTCCGGTGCCCGCCACCGGGAAGCTGCTGTCCCGGCTCGGCCTCAGCATCGCCGACATCGACCTCATCGAGCTCAACGAGGCCTTTGCCGCGCAGTCACTGGCCTGCCTCCGGCGCCTGGGCCTGCCCGACGACGCGGAGCACGTCAATCCCAACGGCGGCGCCATCGCGCTGGGCCATCCGCTGGGCATGAGCGGGACGCGCCTGGCGCTCACCGCCGCGCTGGAACTGTCCGACCGCCAGGCTCACCGCGCGGTCGCCACCATGTGCGTCGGGGTGGGCCAGGGCATCGCCACGCTGCTGGAGCGTCCCTGACCCGCCGGCGGCAAGGGGCCGGCGGCCGGCCCCTTGCCGCCGGGCTCTAGGCCCAGTCCACGAGCAGGTCGAGCGCCTCGGCCTGCTTCCCCCGGAGCCACAGCGGGTTCACTTCCACCGCCCGGGCGGCCGGGCCCAGCCGGAGGGCGAGCCGGCCAATGGCCTGGACCGCGGCGACCGCCGCGTCCAGGTCGGCGGCCGGTGCGCCCCGGTAGCCGGGGAAGAGCCGCGCGATCCGCAGCTGCCCGAGCATCTGGCTGATCACCGCCGGGTCCAGCGACAGCGGCCGGACGACGACGTCCTCCAGCACCTCGGTGAGCACACCGCCCGAGCCCACGGTGAGCATCGGCCCCCAGGTCGCGTCCTGGGTGACGCTGACGAGGAGTTCGATACCGGCCGGCCGCATCGCCACCACCTGGTAGCCCTCGATGCGTGCATCGGGGCGCGCCCGCCGCACCGCGGCCTGCATGCCGGCGACCGCGCCGCGGACCGCTGCCGCATCCCGCAGGCCCAGGGCCACTCCCCCGACGTCCGACTTGTGGGCCACGTCGGGACTGACCAGCTTCACCGCAACGGGGAAGCCGATCTCCGCCGCGGCGGCGGCTGCTTCCTCCGCCGTTGCCACGACCCGGGCGGGCGGTGTCGGCACCCCGCAGTCGCGCATGGCCGCCGCCACATCCCCCGCCCCCGCCGGGAGCACCCCGGCGGCCGGGGTCTCCGCGTTCCGCGCCCCGGCCCGCAGCCGCGCGGAATGCGCCGCGGCGGCGATGGCCCGCATGCCGACGGCGATCCCCGGCAGCACGAACAGCCCGTTCCCGGCCACGAGTTCGGCCACCCGCGGGGACAGCGAGAAGGTGCCGGCGGTCTGCAGCAGCACCGGCAGCGGTGTGGACCGGACCAGTTCCCCCAGCCGCCGGAACCGCTCCCGGACCGCCGGATCGTCGACCGCATCCTCGGCGGGGAACAGGACCGACTGGAACACGAGCGCGTCGTAGTCGCCGGCTGCATGCGCGGCGATTCCGGCAACCGCCTGGAAGGTCAGTTCCGGCTCCTTGACCACGAAACCGGTGACATCCAATGGATTCCTGGCGGTGCTTTCGGCGGGCAGCACCGTCCCCAGGTAGCCCTGGACGCTGTCCGGCAGCGGCGGCAGGGCCAGCCCGAGCCGCTGGGCGGAGTCGGCGATCAGCTCGCAGGCGCCCCCGGAGGCCGCGACGACAGCCAGCCGGCTGCCGGGCAGCCCTTCCGGATGGCGGGCCAGCAGCCCCGCCGCCGCAATCAGTTCCTCGAGCGACTTGACGCAGGCGACGCCGGTTCCTTCCAGCGCGGCTATGGCGGTGGCGTGATCGCCCACCAGGGCACCGGTATGGGCCAGCGCCGAGGTCCGGCCCAGCTCGGAGCTGCCGACGTGCAGCGCGACCACCGCCTTGCCCGCCTCGCGTGCCCGGACCGCCGCCTGGCGGAAGCGCTCCGGGTCCCGGATGGACTCGAGGAACAGGACCACGACGCTGGTGTCGGGATCGTCGGCAAAATCGTCCAGCACATCGGAGACCGTGATGCCGACCTCGTTGCCCGTGGTGACGAGCCGGCTGACCCCGATGCCCCACTGGGCACACAGGCTCAGGGCGTGGGTGGCCAGCCCGCCGGACTGCATGGCCAGGCCGACGCTGCCGCGCAGCAGGTGTGGGGGCCAGGCCAGCCCGAACAGGGCCGTCCCCCGGGCCAGGTCCACGAACCCGCTGACGTTGGGTCCGAGCAGGCGGGCCTCGTGCATGGCGCACAGCTCGGCCAGTTCCTGCGTTGCCGTCCCGTAGGCGCTGCTCTCGCCCAGGCCGGAGGACAGCACCACGAAGTCGCGGATGCCCGCATCGAGGCAGTCCCGGACCACGCCGAGCACCCGGTCCGGCCCCACCAGCACAAATGCCAGGTCCACCACGCCCGGGATCTCGGCCACCGTGGCGAAGGCCGCCCTGCCGTGGACGGTGCTGCTGCGGGGGTTGACGAAATGGACCTGGGGCGGTGCCGCCGAGGCCGCGAGGCCTTCGAGGAGCATCGCCGTCCAGCCCGAGCTTTCGCTGGCCCCGATCAGTGCCACATTGTCGGGAGTGAAGAAGCCTTTCAGGCCCTGGTCAGTCATGCGGATTCGGTTCCTTTCGGTGCGTCAGCGGGAACAGCGGGGGTGGACCGGCGCACCCGCAGGGACAGGACGATCACCGCGGCCAGGCAGAGCCCCGACGAGATGCCAAGGGCGGCACGCGGGCCGATCTGCGCGGAGGCCAGCCCGAACATGGGGGTGCCGATACCGGACCAGATGAAATAGCAGAAGACGTAGAGGCCCATCACCCGGCCGTGCCCGCCTTCCGGCGTGTAGGCCTGCAGGGTGGAGATGGCCATCGTGTTGTAAGCCTGCATAAATACCGCCGCGGCCAGGACGCCCAGCGCCAGCGCCGGGACGCTGGGCAGGACGGCGACCACCGCACTAAGGCCCGCGAAGCCGGCCAGCAGCAGGTGCAGGCGCCCGTTCGGGGCAGGACCGCGGAAGGACGCCGCAACGGCCGCGCCGGCCGCTCCACCCAGGCCGGTCATCGCGACCAACAGGCCGAAGCTGTCGGCACCGGCCCCGGGAATGCCGGTGAGGATGAGCGGCAGGGCCAGCTGGAGGTTGGCCAGGCACGCGCCCACGACGAATGCTCCCGCGATCGGACCGATCAGGCCTGCGCCGTCGCGGATCCGGCGCGTCGCCGGGCTCCGGCGCGTCGCCGCGGCGCCCCGCCCGGCCCGGGCAACGCCTCTGGGCAGTGCTGCCAGCGCCGCCACGCCGAGGGCCCCGCTCACGCCGGCCAGCAGGAATCCGCTGCCGACGCCCCAGGCCGCGATGCAGACGCCGGCGATCGCCGGGCCGACGACGCGGGACACCTGGAAGACAATGCCGTTGATCCCGATGGCGCTGCTCAGCAGCTCCGGGACGACCAGTTCCCGCGGCATGGCCAGCCGGACGGGAGCATCGACCGCGGCGGGAATGCCCAGCACCACGGCGAAGATGCACACCCAGACCAGCGGCGCCGCCCCCAGGTAGGCGAGCACCCCGAGGACGAGGCTGCCGGCAGCGGCAATGCTCTGGCTCGCGATCAGCAGCCGCCGCTTGTTCAGCCGGTCCCCCAGCCGTCCGCCCAGCGCACTGAGGAACATGGGCAGGTACTGCAGGCCGGTCACCAGTCCGACGCTGAGTGGATCGCCGCCGGTGATCTGGATCGCCAGCCACACGTGCGCGGTCCGGTGCATCCACAGGCACAGGCAGCTGAGCGTCTGGGCGGCGATGAAACGCCGGTACACCGGGACGCCCAGCGACACCAGGGGCGAGCGGCGTCCCGGTGCCTGCTGGTCAGTGCCCGGCAGGAGCTTCAGCGGCCATGGTCGCGGCACGGAATGCCTTCACCTCCTCGTACGTGGGCAGCGCAATGACCTCCACCTGGTTGCCGTCCGGGTCCTCGCAGAAGAACAGCGTGACGGCCCCGTAGTTGGTCAGGATGTTGGTGGTGGGTTCCGTGTAGCAGTGCACGTCCATGCTGCGGAGCCGGTCGTAGACCTCGCGGATGTCGTCGTGGGAGACGGAGAACGAGAGCACGCAGGGGCCGGGGTCCCCGGCCCGCTTGGGGCGGGTGTCCTCGGGGACCGGCAGGTCCCACTGCAGCAGCTCGAGCTGGCCCACCCGGGTCGGCCCCTGCATAAAGACGGACCGGCCGGTGGTGCCTTCCGGCAGCGCCATGGTGCGCCACGTCGTGGGGTTCCCCACGGGCATGTCCAGGGTCTTCCGCAGGCCAAGCCCGTCCCCGTAGAACCGAATCGACGCGTCCAGGTCCCGCACGTTCACCGCAACGTGGTGGATCTCGCCTACTGAAGCCATGGTTGGACTCTCCTTCTGTGATGGGTCAATTTCCTGCATGCTGTGCCCCGGGCCTGCCAAGCACCCGGCTGCCTAAGTTTTCCACCAGGCGGTCCGCATCGAGCCCGACCGCCGGTATGACAACGCCGTCGACGCCGGCCCGCGCCAGCTCCGCGAGCCGGCCGGCGACGTGTCCGGCCGGACCGGCGAGCGCGAACCGTTCCGCCAGCGTTTCGCGCAGGCCCAGTTCGTCCACCAGCTCCGCGTTCGGGTTCCCCCGGCGGCGGCCATGCGACGCATAGTCGTAACGTTGCCGCAGCCGGGCGACCGCCCGGGCCGTCCGGGCGTCGAGGCGGTCCCTTTCCGCGGCGGAGGCGAAGACGTGGTTGGCGGCGGAGGCCAGCAGGGGCCGGAGCTCGGTGACCGCCGACTCGCGGTCCTCGCCCACGCTGATGCGCGCGACCACCCAGAGGGCTGCGGCGCGCCCGCGCTCCCGCCGGACCTCGCCGACCAGGTCCACCGCCCGGCGGATGCTCGCGTCATCGGTCCCGGTACCGGACACGACAACATCGGCGGTGGCTGCCGCCATCCGCAGTGTCCGCGGCCCGTTGGCGGCGACGACGACGCGCCAGGGCCGCGCTGCCGCCGCCGGCCAATGCCGGCGGACCGCCTCGATGCCCTGCTGGAGCCCGGCCACGCCGGCCGGCCGGACCTGCGCACCGGCCAGGGCGCTGTCCCCGGCGCCGAGCCCGATGAAGGCCCGTCCGGCCCCGGCCAGGTCGTTGATCGACCGGATGGCCCCGGCGGACACCTGCGGGACGCGCGTCACGACGTTGGTGACCATCGGACCGATCCGGATCGAGGAGGTGCACTGCGCCAGCACCGCCAGCGCGACATACGGATCGTGGTAGCCCGGCGAGTCGCCCACACCCACCGCGGTGATCCCGGCGCGCTCGCAGGCCCGGGCCTGCCGCCCCAGCTCGGCCAGGTCGGAGGGAGCGAACGTCAGCATGGTCTCCACGGCGGGCTCAGTCCTGCGGCAGCCCGCTGATCGAAACCCCGGACCGGGTCTTGTACCGCTTGTTGATGCTGATCAGCACCGCCGTCAGCGGTTCGAGCTGCCGGGCCAGGCGGAGCGGGCCGGCGTCGACGCCGGGGCTGCCGGTGACCGTCGCGGCCAGCGCGCGTACTTGCGCGGCCGCTTCCTTGTCATCCCCGGCCACCAGGATGTCCTCGTGGTCGAGCTTCTCGGCCGGCCCGATCAGGTTGGCGGCGGAGACATGGTGGAAGGCCGCGACCACCCGGGCGGCCGGAACGATTGATTGCAGCTGTTCTGCCGCGCTGCTGTTGCCCATGTCCAGCCCGTACGGCCCCGCCTTGTCGAAGCCCAGGGGGTTGACGCAGCTGACGACGATCTTCCCGCTCAGTTCCCCGCGCAGCGATTCGACCAGTTCGTTGTGCCCGTCCCACGGCACCGCGACCACCACGAGGCCGGCCTGCGCGGCGGCTTCGGCGTTGGCCATCCCGGTCACCAGGCCGTCGCCGCCGAGTGTTTCGTCCAGTTCGCCGGCCGCGGCCGAGGCCTTGGCGGCGTCCCGCGAGCCGATGATTACCCGGCGGCCGGCCTTGGCAAACCGGTAGCCCAGTCCCTTGCCCTGCGGCCCGGTTCCGCCCAGCACGGCGATTGCTGCATCAGTCATGGTTTGCTCCTAAGGGTTCGGTGCCGGAGACGAGGTCCCCGGCCGGATGGTCCCAGTGGTTCAGGAAGGTAACGTCCTCGACGGGTTTGCGGGCCGCCGCACGGAAGTCGGTGCCCAGCGTGTAGGCGACGGGCAACAGGGCGCACTGGGTGACCCCGTCGGGGATCCTGAGGATCCGGGTCACCCCTTCGGGTTCGCGCAGATGCAGGGTGGTGATCACCGAGCCGAGGCCCCTGGACCGCAGTGCCAGCTGGAACGACCAGACCGCGGGGAAAACCGAGCCGTAGATGGCCGACCGGATGCGGGCGTCCGAGTCCGGCCGGGTGGCGCAGGCCAGGACCAGCCACGGGGCCCGGCCGATGTTCTCCGCGAGGTAGGCTGCGTTCTCGTAGATCTTCGCCCGGCGGCGCTGCACCGCCTCGTCCAGGTGCGCGGGGGCCTGGGTGCGCATCGTGGCGCCCTGGCGGAGCATCGGCATCCGCGGCCGGATCTTCGCATCGAAGATCCGCAGGTACTCCGCCCCGATGGCCTGCCTGGTCTCCGGGTCGTTGACCAGCACGAACCGCCAGTCCTCGGCGTCGCCTCCGGTCGGTGCCTGCAGCGCGAGGCCGAGGCACTCATGGAGCACGGAGGCCGGAACCGGCCGGTCGAAGTCCAGCCGCCGGCGGACCGCGCGGGTGGTGGTGAGCACCGTCTCGAAGTCGGTGATGGGCATCCGGCCGCTCATCGGATCACCACCGCGTTGGCGGGCGAGGCGCAGCCGTTGGGCAGCGGCAGCGGGGAGCTCACCAGCATCCCGTCCCAGCGGCCGTCGGCGGCGGACGCCGCGGCCAGGGCATCCAGGTCCCACAGCTCCCCCATCGGGATCCCCAGCTGCGCCAGCAGCCGGATGTGCAGGCACGGCTCGTCCCCGCGGGCTCCGGTGAGCAGCGGCCAGACCTCGACGGACGGGTTGTCGGCGGCCACCGCGCACACACCGGCGTCCCACAGCCAGCGGGCCGTGGCTTCGTCGGCCAGCAGCCCCGGTGCCTGGAGCAGGTTCCGGTCGGCTGCCTCGGCACGGGCGCGCCGGTCGGCCCGTTTGTACCAGTCCAGCCACCCGGTGCGCAGCATCAGCACATCGCCCTCCCGCAGGACGGACTCCTGCGCCGCCAGCGTCCGTTCCAGCAGGTCGACGTCGATGCAGACGGGCCGGGTCGCGTCGATCGGGTCCCCGGCCCGCGCCCGGAACCCGGCCACGTCGGCAACGACCGCCCGCGCCACGATGCCGTGGCGCGACCACGCCTCGATGCCGTGCCCGGCACCGGGGATCCCGCCGTAGAAGCCGAGGGGGTCGCGGATGTGGCGGAATCCGTCCCAGTGTGAGGAACCCTGGGTGTTCCAGCCGTTCAGCAGGTCGTCCCGGGCCAGCTCCTCCTCCGTCCCCGTGACGACATGTTCGGCCGCCGGCCGGCCGAACAGCGGCGGATCGATGAAGCCCTGCGGCAGGTCCAGCGGGTACACCTCGCCGTTGCGCACCGTGGCGGCGGCGGCCAGCACCTGTGCCGGGGTCAGGGCGTTGAGCGCGCCGAGGGCCGGTTCGTCCCACAGCCCCCAGCTGGACCCCGCCGGGGCGTCCCCGGCCCGGGGCAGCCCGTCGTACCGCGGACGCCCGAGAACCGTGCGGGCGGTCACAGGTTGCCCCCCATCCGCTCCGGCACCATGGCCGCCGGCAGCAGCGTGTCGGCGATCTGCCCCGCCTCGGCGGGCGTCATCACGTCCTGCGGGACGACTCCGGGCCCGTGGCGCCAGGGCTCGGCGATGCCGAAACGCTTGCCCGAAACCTCGAACACCCGGCCGGTGACATGGCGGGACCGGAGGCTCGAAAGCCACACCACCACCGGCGAGACGTGTTCGGGCGCGAGCTGCCGCGCGGCGTCGGGATCGCTGACCAGGTCCGCGGTCATGCGTGTGTGGGCCACCGGGGCGACGGCGTTGACCGTGACGCCGTAGGGGCGAAGCTCCTCGGCAGCGATCATCGTCAGCGTCGCGATCCCGGCCTTGGCGGCGCCGTAGTTGGCCTGGCCCGGCTTGCCGAAGAGCCCGGACGGAGAGGTGGTGTTCACGACGCTGCCTTCCAGCGGGCTGCCGGCCTTGGCCTGCTCGCGCCAGTAGGCCCCGGCGAAGCGCAGCATGGCGAAGGTCCCGCGCAGGTGCACCCGGATGACGTCGTCCCATTCGGCCTCGGTGGTGTTCACGATCATGCGGTCCCGCAGGATGCCGGCGTTGTTGACCACGGCGTCGAGCCGTCCGTAGGTGTCAACCGCCTGCCGGACCAAGGCCTCCGCGTCCTGCCAGTCGCTGACGTCGTGCATGCTGGCCACCGCCTCGCCGCCCTGGGCGCGCACCGCCGCGGCTACCTCTTCCGCCACCGGCGTGCCCTGTCCCTGGCCGTCCCGGTTGACGCCCAGATCGTTCACCACCAGCTTCGCGCCGCTGCGCGCCAGCGCCTCCACATGGCTGCGGCCCAGGCCGCGGCCGGCTCCGGTGACAATGACTACTCGGTTCTCACAGATCACGCTCTGGACTCGCTTTCTACGGGAAGGTCGGCCGTCTGCCACCACAGGGTTCTGTCGAGCACGGCGCGGGCGATGATGTTGCGCTGGATCTCCGAGGTCCCCTCGACGATCGTGAGCTGGCGTGCGTCGCGGACCAGCCGCTCCGCGGGGTGTCCGGCCAGGCAGGCCTCCGCGCCGTGCAGCTGGGACGCCAGGGCGGCGGCCTTGACCGCGATCTCGCTCGAGGCGAGCTTGGCGGCGGCGAGCTGGCCGGCGGTCCGCGGTCCGCTGCTGCCCGCATCGATGAGTTCGGCGGCCCGGTAGGTGAGCAGCCGGGCGGACTCCAGCTGGACGGCGGTCTCGGCGACCTGCCACTGGACTCCCTGCTGGACAGCCACCGGCCGCCCGCCGACCTGGCGGTCCTCGATCCGTTCCACGGCCAGCATCAGGGCCGCGGCCGCCAGTCCCAGTCCGCGGGCGGAAACCACCGGCCGCATGGTGGCCAGTCCGCCCAGCAAGTGCCCGACACCGGTGATGCCCGGCAGCCGCCGGTCGTCGCTGACGGCGACCCCGTCGAGGCTGATGTCGCCCAGGCTTACCCCGCGGCAGCCGGGCCGGCGGTGCGTCTGCGTCAGGGAGAGCCCGGCGGCGTCCGCATCGACGACAAACGCCCGGACGGCGTCGGCCCGGCGCTCCCCGGAGCCGGCAACCCTGGCCACCACGACGAACCAGTCGGCTTCCGCCGCGCCGGAAATCCAGGACTTGGTGCCGGTCAGGCGCCACCCGTTCCCGTCCGGCTCGGCGCATGCGGTGAGGCCGAGCACGTCGCTTCCTGCCTGCGGTTCGGACATCGCAAAGGCACCGCGCCGCTCGCCCCGGCCGAGCGGCACCGCCCACCGCTGAAGCTGCTCGTCCGTGCCGCCGGCCAACAGCGGGGCCACCGGCAGCCGCGAGAGCAGCAGCATGACCCCGGCGGCTGCCGAATGCTTGGCGGCTTCCTCCGTCGCGACGGTCAGGCCGCGGACTCCGAGGCCGGATCCACCGAGGTTTTCGGGCAGCGAAAGCGCCAGCAGCCCCTCGGTCCGGAACAGCTCGTAAAGATCCTCCGGGTAGTCCCCCGTGCTGTCTATTTCCGCTGCGCGCGGCGCGACCCGTTGCCGCATGACCGCGGCGACGCGCCGGTGCAGCGCGTCGAGCTCAGGTGCCAGGTTCATCATTGATCCCTTCATACCGACCGGATAGTATGTTGCTTTCCCAGAACAATCAACCAGGAGGATCCATGACCGCTCCCGTGCTTCGCAGCATCGCCCTGACGGCACCGACGGGCACCAGCGGCCCCGAGGCCATCCTCAACACGCTGGTCTCCCCGCCCGTGACCATGCGGGACGGCGAGCGGTGGACGGCGTTCGACCTGGGCGGGATTTCCCTGGCCCTCACGTCGCCCGAAGAGCTTCCGGCCGGCGCCAAGGCGAGCCTGAACATCAAGGTCGAGGATGTGGATGCCGCCTGGCAGCATCTGCTGGCCGCCGGGGCGGCACCCGCTGCCGCACCGGCCGCCGGCGCGCACGAGCAGCGCGCATCGGTCTGGCTCGCCGACGGCATCGTGCTCTCCGTCTACCGCAGCCTGCCTGCCTCCTGAGGCACCGGCCCCGTCCGGCGCCCCGCGCCGGACGGGGCCGGTGCGGGGCGCCGCCTCAGCGAATTTCCGCACCGGCGCCCAGCCTCTCCTGCACGGCCGACTCCAGTTCGTCCCGGCGGATCTTGCCGACCTCGCTGCGCGGCAGCGAGTCCAGCACCAACACCTTCCGGACCGCCTTGTAGTGGGCCAGCCGCTCGCGGCAGTGGCCGATGACGGCAGCCTCCAGTTCGTCGGCATCGGCGTCCGGGTCCGCGGGCACGACGACGGCCACGGGAATCTCCCCGAGCCGCGGATCAGGCAGTCCCACCACCGCCACGTCGGCAATGCCGTCAGCCTCGCGCACCACCTGCTCGAGCTCGGCCGGCCAAACCTGGAAGCCCCCGGTCTTGATCAGCTCCCGGCTTCGACCGACCAGGAACAGGACCTGGTCATGGTCGAGGTAGCCGATGTCGCCCGAGCGGATCCAGCCTGCGGCCACGAGGTCGCCCGCCGTGGTTGCGCCGGTGCCGACATAGCCGAGCGTGCGCTGGGACCGTACCCAGATTTCGCCCGGCTGTCCGGCCGGCAGTGCGTTCCCCTGCCCGTCGCGTATTTCCAGGGTGACCCCGTCGTAGACCCGGCCGACGGCGCCGGGCCGCCACATCCCTGCCTTGATGTCCCGTCCCGTCCAGCCGGCCACGTGGCCCAGTTCGGTGGATCCGTAGTTGGACAGGACCATCACGTTGTACTTCTTTTCGAACTCCTGCTGCAGCATGGGGTCGAGCCGCTGGCCGGCTACCAGCACCCTGCGGACCGAGCCCAGGTCGGGGGCAGGTGCGGCGCGCACCAGGTCATAGATCATCGTCGGCAGCAGGAAGAGGTTGTCGACACCGTACTGCGGAACCAGGCGGGCGATCCGGTCGACCGAGAACCGTTCCATCAGCAGCGCCGCGCGCCCCAGGTGGAAAGCGACCAGCATCGACTGCAATCCGCCGCTGTGGAACAGCGGCAGCGCCAGCAGGTTCGGCGGCACCTCGGCGCCGGCAGTCGGCAGCGGGCCCGGCCGGCCCTTCTGCGCCCGGACCAGGTTGCTCATGGAGGTGTAGGTACCGGCGTGCGTCAGCGACACCGCCTTGGGTTCCCCCGTGGTGCCCCCGGTGAAGAGGACGATGCCCTCGTCCTCCGCCGCGACGGCGGGAGCGGCCAGGGCCGGCCCCGCCGGTACGGGCCCGGTCCCTTCGTGGGCGGCGGCAATCCGGGCCACGGTGGCCGGCGGCAGTTCGGCTGAGTCCCCGGGAGCAGCTCCGGCGGCCGAGATCACCACGGCGGGCCGCACCTGGTCGAGGCATTTGCGCACCTCGGCCTGGTTGTAGAGGCCGCTGAGGGCCACCGGCACCAGCCCGGCTTTCCAGGCTGCCAGCAGGGTGACCACCAGTTCGGGGGAATTCGGCAGCTGGACGGCGACGCGGTGCCCGCGGCCCGCGGCAGCCCCGGCGAGCACCGCGGCCAGTGCCGAGGCCGCCGCATTCAGGCCGGCGTACGTCCACCGCCGGCCGTCCTCGAACGTCAAACACACCGTATCCGGGTCCGAGACGGCCCGCTGTTCCAAATCGGATGCAAGATTGCGGTTCATACCTACTCCTTTTAAAGCCTTCTGAAAGCCGCGGCGGAAGCCGGGCACGGCCCGGTCAGGTTGTTGTCCAGCGCTCGGCGCCGGTGCCGGACCTGGCCAGTTCGCCCCTGCGGTGCAGGTGCACCAGGTGGGCCTGGGTTTCGGCCAGGGCCAGCCGGCGGGTGGGGGCCGGCGCGTCGGCCAGAGGCCGTGACCAGGTGAGCTGGTTGGCCAGGCCCCAGGCCGTGACTCCCGGCTGCTTTTCCACCCGGGAGTGCACTTCCTGCAGGCGCTGCCGGTGATGCGCCATGAGCTCCGCGGCCCGGTCGGCAACCCCGCTGAAGGGGCTTCCGTGTGCGGGCAGGACCGTCGACACATCGAGTGCGGCCACCTGTTCCAAGGAGGCCAGGAAATCGGCCAGCGGATCGCTCTCCTCGCCCGGATGCATCCCGATCACCGGCGTGATGCGGGGCAGCACGTGATCGCCCGAGAACAAGAGGCGCGTCGTGCGGTCGTACAGGCACAGGTGCCCCGGCGTGTGCCCGGGCGTCCACAGCGCTTCCAGCTGCCAGCCGGGCAGATCCAGCAGCTGCCCGTGGCAGACCGGCTCGGCCGCGACGTCCCAGGAACGGGCCGGCATCGCGGCACTGGCGCCGACCCAGTTCTCCAGGTCCGATGCCTCCACCCCCCAGCGCGGAAACGTCCGGCGCACCGCGGCGTTGTAGGCGTGGGGTCCGGTCGGCCCGTCACGCAGCCTGCCGACCTCCACGTGGTGCATCAGAACACGCGCCCCGGAAATATCCCGTATCCGCCTGGCCAGGCCCATGTGGTCCGGATGCGCGTGGGTGACGATGATCGTCGCCACGTCGTCAAGCCCGTGCCCGGCGGCCGCGACCCCGTCGACCAGGCTGCGGTAGGACGCTTCGTCATCCCAGCCGGTGTCGATCAGGGCGACCCCGCCGCCTTCCAGCTCCAGCAGGTAGACATTCACCGTAGCCAGCGACGGGATCGGGATGGCCACCGGGATCGAGAACAGACCGGGGGCCAGCGCGGTGGTCACGCCACCTGCCCGTACTTGCCCCCGAGAAAGACGAGGGGCCGCGCGGCCGGCCTGGCAGCCATCCGCACGACCCGCCCCACGACGATGGTGTGGTCGCCGGCGTCGTGCTCATCCTGCAGGACGCATTCGATGCTGGCCACGGCGCCCTCGATCACCGGAAGGCCGTCCTCGGACGGCACCCAGTCCACGTGGTCGAACTTGTTCCCGCGCTTGGACGCGAAGACGCCGCTGACCGTTTGCTGGTCGCCGGCCAGCACGTTGATGCAGAAGCGGCCGCTGGAGCGGATCTTGGGCCAGCTGTTCGAGTCACGCCCCGGGCAGAAGGCGACCAGCGGAGGATTGAGCGATACCGACGTCAGGGTGCCGATCGCCAGGCCCACCGGCGTTCCACCCGCGCCGCGGCCGGACACCACGGCCACGCTGGTGGGCACCGTTCCCATCACCGTGCGGAACCACTCGGAGGTCAGCTCGCCCGCCTCCATGACCAAGGATTCAGACGTCACGGTCATCGTCCTTTCTCCGCTCCGCTGTCCGCGGCCGCCCGGAAACGCGGCATGACTTCTTCCGCGAAGAGCGACAGGGACCGGTGGGCCAGCTCCGGCGGCATGCCGGTCCAGAAGGGCCGGAAGACGATGTGGTTGAAGCCGGTCGCCTCCAGTGCCTTGATGCGCAGTGCCAGGTCGTCCGGGCTGCCGACCAGGAACACGTTGTCCCAGAGGTACTCGAAGGCCGTGCGCTGCCAGGACAGCTGCGAATACTCCGAATACGCGAAGTAGGAATCCTGGATGTAGGGCCGGACCATTTCCCGTGCCGACTCGGTGGATTCGCCGCAGAACAGCTGCACGATAATCGGGTACTCGCGCCCTTCCCGCGGCTTGCCGGCCCCGGCCAGCGCCTCCTCGTGCCACCCCATGGCGGTCTCGTTCCAGTTCGGCTTGGGCGAGTTGCCCGGGGCGAACCAGGCGTCCCCGAGCGTCGCGGCCCGCTTGACCGAGCCTTCCGCCCCCGCGCCGATCCAGATCTGCGGGCCGTTCTCCTGGTACGGGCGGATTCCGATGTGCTCGCCCTCGAGTTCGAAGTGCTTGCCATGGAAATCGACCTCTTCGCCGGTCCACAGTGCCCGGATCAGCTCGATGCTCTCGCGCATCCGGCCGAAGCGGCGGGACTTGTCCAGCCCGAAGGCCTTGTACTCGTTGTCCCGGTACCCGGCCCCGACCCCGAGGACGAGCCGGCCCTTGGACAGGTGGTCCAGGGTCGCGAATTCTTCGGCAATGTGCACCGGATGGAACAGCGGCAGCAGCAGGATGCCCGTGCCGACGGTCATGTTGCCCGAATGCTCGATCAGCTTCGCGGTGGTCGAAATGGTCTGCGGCGTCTGCAGGTTGCCCATGAAATGGCTGATCATGAACACCGAGTCGTAGTCCAGATCCGCCGCGTGCTCGGTCAGGTCCCACAGCTCCCCGAGCCGGGTCTGCAGGTCCTCGTTAAACGGATACTGCGCGGAGGCAAGGATTCCGAATTTCATAGTTGCATCATTCCTCTCCGAGCCGGCCGCCAAGGCGGAAGAAGGGCGCGACGGCCTCGTCCCGCTCGCGCAGCGCCTGCGACAGGCCCTTGTCCCGGCGCTCCTTGACAAAATTGAACTCGCCGTCCTGCAGCTGCAAGTTCGTTGCCCACCCGTGGCCCACCCAGGCGGTCATCTCGCCGACCCCCTTGCCCCGGGCTTCCTGCGCCAGGCGCATCATGGACTTGCCGATCATCATCCCGTCCAGCGGCATGAAGGAGATCGCCTGGCAGTAGTCACGCACCCACTGGTCGAGCTCGTCCTGCTCGACCACCTTGTTGACCAGTCCGGCCGCTTCCGCCTCGACGGCCCCCAGCGGGCGCATGGTGAGCATGATCTCCTTCATCTTCTTGATGCCCAGGTTTTCGATCCAAACGTACATGTCCTGCGGCGCCGCACCCAGATACCGGAAGGCGGGATGCGTAAACTGCGCGTCCGGCGTGGCCAGGACGATGTCGGCGTTCAGGGCGATCTTCATGTGCCCGCCGTAGCAGTAGCCCCGGACGGCGCAGATGGTCGCCTTGAGCGAGTTGCTGATCGCCTCGGCGAACGCACCGGAGAGCAGCTGCTTGTCCGGCAGGATCCGCTGCCGCTGCGACGGGGGCCTGCGGCGCTCGCCCGAGGCCTGCTTCTTGTAGCCGATGTAGTGGCCGAGCTCCGCCGCGTCGGCTCCCGTGCCGAACGCCGGGCCGTTGCCGCGGAACACAATGGTTTTCACTTCGTCGTCGTAATCGGCCTCGCGGACGAGGTCGCCGACCCGCTCCAGGGCGGCGACCGGAACGGCGTTGAGCTTCTCCGGGGCATTGAAGGTGATGAACGCCGCGGAGATGGAGGGATCCTTCTCATAGAGGACGATGTCCTCGAGCACCTTGGGATCGGTCTCCATCCCCTCGGCGTTCCAGACGTTCTCGAGCAGTTCAGTGACGGTCTTCTTCATTTTTATGCCTTTCAGGCTGTGGCGGTGGCCGATACTCGCTGCGTGTCCCGCAGCTGGGGAATGACGTCGGAGGCGAACCGCTCCATGGACGCCCGGGCAATGCCCGGGTCGAGGGACGGGATCCGGAACCAGCCGATGTAGTGGGTGATCCCGAGCTGTTCGGCCAAGGTTCCCAGGGTATCGACGACCTGGTCGACGGAGCCGAAGTTGCCGCCGTGGGTCAGGGTGCGCTCCAGATTCAGCAGGTCGATGTTGCGCCGCACTGCTTCGTAGTATTTCCGCTCCCGCTCGGTGGCTTCCTCGGAGCCCGGGATGACCTGGCCCACCTGCTTGTAGTAGGCCAGGGCAGCCTCGCTGACGGCCAGCAGGTCGCCCCGGCCGTCCCCGCACCAGACCTGCTGCATGTAGGGGAGTTCGAAGTCGGCGATGTTGTGCCCGGATTCCTCGAGGGCGTCCTTGTAGCTGTCGAAATTCTTCTGCATCAGGCTGAGCGGGGTGAACTGCGGCGAGGAGATGATCGGCTCCCCCCGCAGGCCGCGGGCCCGGTACGAGTCGCGGGACGAGCAGGCATGGATCAGCGGCGGCCCGCCGGCGGTATAGGGCCGCGGATAGATCTCGACGTCGTCGTAGTTGTAGTGTTTGCCGTGGTACGACCACGTCTGCTGCGTCCAGGCGAGCTGCAGGATGTCGACCGTCTCCTGGTACAGCTCCTTGTTGTGCTCGGCCAGCTTGCCGAAGCCGCGGAACTCCTTGGGCTGGTACCCCCGGCCCACGCCGAGCCGCAGCCGGCCTCCGCAGAGGTTGTCGAGCAGCGCTGCGTCCTCGGCGAGACGGAGCGGGTCGTGGAACGGAAGCACAAGTACCGCCGTGCCCAGCGTGATCCGCTTGGTCCGTTCGGCCAGCAGCGAGCCAAGCATCAGGGGGTTGCCCAGGAGGCCGTAGCGGGAAAAGTGGTGTTCCGCCAGCCAGGCCGAGTCGAATCCCAGCTCGTCCGCCAAGGCAATGTCGTCGACCGTGTCCAGCAGGACATCGCGGTCATCCCCGTCCGCGGGGAAAAGGTGCATCACTCCAAATTTCACTATTCGCTCCTATACATTCCGACTGGTCAGTATGTTGCAGTACCGAACAAGCCGCCGAAGGCTGTTCCGGAGAACAAACCTTCCAACTAGTCGGTATGTTACAGATCGAATCTCCAGTCCACAAGAGGTCCGGGGACATTTGCCGTACCGGCGGGCGGGCCGCCGGTACGGCATCGGCGGCTATGCGGTTCCGGCTCCGCCCGGGCGCGGGAAAATGCCCGAGACGACCATGTTGGTCATCTGCTGCGCGATCTCCTGCATGCCGAGGGCGCCGTCGGCGCGGTACCACGTGACGGCCCAGGCACACATACCCAGCACCGCCAGGGTGGCTATCCGGGGACTGGCCACCGGCGCGAAAACACCCTGCTCCATGCCGGCGCGCATCACCGACATCCATTGATCATCCAGCGCATCGCGCTTGGCCTTGATGGCCGAGAACCTCTCGCCCACCAGGAAGCGGCGCTCCTGCAGGAAAATAGCCACCTGGGCGCGGTAATCGACAATACCGATCAGCGCCTCGTGGATCAGTTCCTTCAACTGCTCCAACGGATCGTCAGTCGAGGCCAGGATCCGTTCACAGTTGCGCAGGCGGTTGTCGATATAGTCGTCCTGGATTTGGAGGAGGATGTCTTCCTTGTCCGTAAAGTGGTAATAGAAGGCGCCCTTGGTCACCCCCGCCTCGCTGACGATCGCTTCGACCGTCGTCACGTGGTAACCGCGGTCTTCGAACAACTTCATGGCGGCCTCCATGAGGAGCCGGCGGGTTTCTTCGGGGGCATAGGTGCCGCCTCGTGATCCGGTTCCACGTCGGGAAACTGCCATGTATCGCTCTCCTGTCGGACTGGAATTCATTACTTCACCATTTGAGGGCTGCGCAGTTCCTTTTTCAACACCTTGCCGGACGGATTCCGCGGCAGCGTGTCGAGGAACTCCACGTATTTCGGGGTCTTGAACGAGGCGAGCTGTTCCCGGCAAAAGGCAACCAGTTCGTCCTCCTGCATGGAAAAACCCTCCTTGAGCACGATAAAGGCCTTGGGGACCTCCTGCCAGCGGTCGTCGGGAACACCGATGACGGCGGCTTCGTGCACCGCCGGATGCTTGTAGATGACGCGCTCGATCTCGGCCCCGGACACGTTCTCGCCGCCGCTGCGGATCATGTCCTTCAAACGGTCCGTGATCGACAGGCAGCCGTCCGGGTCAACCAGGCCGACGTCGCCGGTGTGGAACCATCCGTCGCGCCATCCGCTGCCGGTACCCGGCTCGGCCGCCCAGTAGCCCGGCGTCACCTTGCTGCCCCGGATCACGATCTCCCCCGTCTCTCCTGCTGGAACGTCCCTGCCCTCGGCGTCGACCACGCGGAACTCGATAAATGGGACCGCCGTCCCCACCGTGCCATACTTCTGGACCGCGAGGCGTTCGGGAACGCAACTGACCATGCTACATCCTTCGGTCAGGCCATAGGACTGGATCAGCCGCGCGGTCGGGAACTGCTTGCGGATGTCGCTGTAGAGCTCCCCGGCTGCGGCACCGAAGATCAGCCACCGGACCGAGGAGAGGTCGGCGCCCGTGCCCCGCGCGTCCCGCAGGGCATGCAGCATGGCCTGGACGAATATCCCCCCGGTGACGCGGTGCGACTGGATCAGCCGCAACGCCTCGGCGGCGTCGAACTTGCGCATGATGACCAGCGCACCGCCGGTGAAAAGCGTTCCCAGCCCGGGCGCATCGAGCCCCGCAATGTGGTAGAGCGGCGACGAGACCAGGATCCGGTCCGCCGCGGACAGCTGCAGTTCGGCAGTCATCGCCGCGACGTTGCACTGCACCATGCCGTGGGTCACCAGCACGCCCTTGGGCCTGCTGGTGGTTCCGGACGTATACATGATCCGCTGGATGTCCTCCGGGCCGACCGCCTCGGCGGGCACCTCGGCACCGGCATGGTGCGCGACGGCGTCGTCGAACGCCACCCATCCGGTGCCGCCCGGCCCGTCAAGGCAGATGCGCGTGCGCATCGGCGGCAGGGCCTGCCCCACCGTGTCCATCACAGCGGTGAACTGCCCGTCGGCCAGCACGCCGACGGAGCCGGAATTGGTCAGGAGGTATTCCAGCTCGTCGAGTTGAAGCCGGTAGTTCAGCGGGACGGCGATGGCCCCCAGCCGGTAGACGGCCAGCAGCGCAGCGACGTACTGCGCCGAGTTCATCCCCAGCAGGGCCAACCGGTCCCCGCGGCGGATCCCGCTTTCCTGCAGGTACGCGGCGAAGGCATGGACCGTTGCGGCCAGGTCCTCGTAGGTCCAGGTCCGCTCGGCGGTTATCAGCGCCGGCGCCTCGGGACGCCGGCTGCGGTGTACGTCGACAAGATTGCCAAAATTGCTGCTGCTCACTTCGTTCCCTTCACCCAGTATGTCTTCATGCCTGCACCCCGACCCTAACGTGCTCGAGGGCAGGAATGACTTCCTGGCCCAGCAACCGGATGGACCTGAGCACGTCTTCCTGCGGCATGCCGGTCCACTGCAGGCGCAGGACCACATCCGTGTAGCCGATTTCGGCGTACCGGGTAAGACGCTCGACCACGGCCTCCGGGTCGCCTACCACGGCCTGTCCGGCCAGCAGGTCATCGATGGACGCGCCGTGGTCCCAGCCCCGGTACCCCTCGTACTGGGCCGCCAGGAACGGGCGCGCCGCATCGGCCGCCGCCTGCCGCGTTTCCGCGACACATCCCTCCCGGAGCAGCGGATAATCGCGGACCAGGGAACGGCCCTGGTCCGCCAATGTCTCGCGGAACGACGCCATCCGGGCCGCCACCTCGTCCAGGTCGCCGTTCGGGGCCACCGCCCAGGCGGCATCCAAACGGGCAACCCGGCGCATGCCCACCGGCCCGAAGGCGCCAACCCAAACCGGCGGACCGCCCGGCTGCACCGGGCGGAGGAACGTCCTGGCGTCCTCAAGCTCGCCAAAGCTTCCGGACATGGTCACCGGATCGCCGCTCCACAGCGCCCTGACGACCGTGACGTATTCCTCCAGCCGGCGGAACCGCTCGTCATAGGGCACGCCCATGGCCCGGTACTCCACGCTGCGGTATCCGGAACCGAAACCGGCGATCAGCCGGCCCCCGGACAGCACATCGAGGGTGGCCAGTTCTTCGGCGAGCGCCACCGGGTTGGTCAACGGCAGCAGGTAGACCCCGAAGCCCAGCCGGATCCGTTCGGTGCGGGCGGCGAGGTAGGCCGCCACCGAGAGCGGCTGCAGGAACTGCGACCGCGTCAGGTAGTGGTGTCCGATCAGGATGGAATCCAGGCCCACCTCTTCGGCGAGCGCAACCTGCTCCATCGTGTCCCGCAGCCCGGCCCGGGGATCGGCGCCGATTTCGTAGTGGGCGGACAGGGACATGCCCACCCGCAGCCGCCCTGTTGATACTGAATCACTCACAATGTCTCCTCGTCTCCGCCAACTCTTGCCGGCGTCGTCGTTCACTGGCCCCGCCCGCCGAAGCCGGCCATTGCGGCCTGCACGCCCAAGGCCCTCCGTTCCTGCCGGGGCAGGTCTTCGGCATCCCGGATCAGCCGCTTGGTGCCGCGCAGCGCACCGGGCTCGTACCTGGCCATGGTCCGGGCCAGTTCCAGCGCCGCGGACTCCAAGTCCCTGGGTGCGAAGGTCCGGTGCACCAGACCGGCCGAAGCCGCCCGGGCCGCCGGCACCGGGTCGCCGGTCAAGGCCCACGCCGCCGTCTCGCGCGGGCCCAGGGTGGCCAGGAGTTCGGGAATCACCGTTGCCGGCGCGAAACCGTGCCTGATCTCCGGCACCCCGAACACCGCGTCGTCGGCCGCCAGCACAAGGTCGCAGCGGGACAGCAGCGAGCAGCCGAAGCCCAGTGCCGCCCCGGCCACGACCGCGATCACCGGCTGCGGGCAGTTGCTGACCGCATCAAGGAGCCGGCGCCCGTGGTCAAAGAAGGCCCGGGTTTCTTCCACCGTGGCCCCCCGCAGCTCATCCAGGTCCCGGAGGTTCCAGCCGCTGCAGAACGGCGCCTGGCCCAGTCCCAGGACCACGACGGCGGTGGAGCCGAGGACGGCATGGTGGTCCAATCTGGCCGCCAGCCCCCCGGCTTCCGCCGCACCGATCGCGTTCCGCGACCTGGCCGAGGCCCAGTTCAGCCGGACAACCCCGGCGCAGGATTCCTCCTGCGTTCCAGCTAAGATCCCGTCCATTACCCGGCACTCCTTAAGTCCATACGGTCCGGGCAGCACCGCCGGTGCGCCCTGCGGTGCTGCCCGGAACTGTTCATGCGGCGGTTCAGCCCTTCATCGAGACGACGGACCAGTTCGGCAGCTGGTTGCGGGGCGCCACGAACCCTTCGACCTTGTCCGAGAGCCCGTACAGGCCCACGACGTCGTAAAGCGGGACGTTGCAGAACTTCTCGTTGAGCGCATAGTCCTCAATCTCGGCGTACTTCTGCTCGCTCTCGGCCTGGGTCCCAGCCTCCAGCGCCTGGGCCGACAGCTCATCGATCCGCGGGTCGACGCAGTGGTGGGTGATGCTCTTTTCCGTGAGGAAGCCGTGAACGTAGACGTCCGGCTGCAGGAACACCGGCGAAACCTGGTACATGTACATCTCGAACGCGCCGGCAGGCCGCTGCTCGAAGAACTTGGCCACATCGAGCGGATTGCGCTTGACCTTGAAACCGACGGCCTCGAGCATGCCGGCCACGGCCTCGCCGACCTTCGAATCCTGGGGGTAGCGGCCGACCGTATACGAGAAGGTAATGGCCGGCTGGCTCCCTGTCAGGAGCTTCTTGGCACCCTCCGGATCGTAAGCGACCGGGGACTCGTGCTTCGGGGTGGAGGACATCAGCTGGCCGATCATGTGCGGCTGGGCCTTGGCCCCGTCACCGTGGAACAGGGACTTGACCAATGCATCGCGGTCGATGGCCATGGCGGCGGCCTGCCGCAGCTTCACATCGTCAAAGGGGGCCTTGGCCGCCTCGAAGAAGACCATCATCTCCGCCGTCGATGGTTCGGCGGCCAGCTGCAGCTTCGGGTCGCTTTCAATGGCGGCCTTCTGTTCAACCGAGACATCGATCGCGACATCTGCCGACCCGGTCTGCAGCAGCGATGTCCGCGACGCCGCGTCCGGGGCCCAGGTGAAGGTAATGCCGTCCAGTTTGGCAGGCCCGCGCCAGTAGTCCGGATTCTTCTTGACCACGATCTGGCGCCCCGGGTCGTAGGAGTCGAACACAAAGGCACCCGTGCCGACGGGCGCCTTTGCAAAGCCGGCTGCAGTCTTCTCCTTGTAATAGGCCGGCGGAGCGGCATAGACGACGGACAGCAGCTGCGGAAGGGCATTGTAGGCGGACTTCGTCGTGATGTGGACAGTGGACGCGTCGACGGCCTCCACTGCCTTGACCACGCTCATATAGGTGGCCAGTTTCGCGGCAGGGTCCGTAATGTTTTGCTCAATCACGAACTTGACCGCGGCCGCGTCGAACGGCTCGCCGTTGGAAAACTTCACCCCCTTGCGGAGGGTGAGGTCCCACTCGGTGGGCGAGGACTGCTTCCATGCGGTCACGAGGCCGGTGTCCTGGGGCGCTCCCGCGGAATCAACGTCGACGAGCGGGTCCATGATCGAGCCCCACACCCGGGCATCGCTGATCACGGACAGGACCGGGTTCAGCGTTACGGGCTCGGTGGGGACCACGACCTTGAGCGTGCCGGCCGTGCCGGACGTGCTCTTGGCAGCTTCGGTGCCGCCTGCCGAGCAGCCGGCGGCGCCGAGGGCCAGCGCAACCACCAATCCCAGTAGCGCGTGCTTTCTGCGACGGGAACGAATCATGTAGAGCCTCCTAAGGTGTAGCAACAAAGTGCATGGAAATACCTGGGACAAACTCGGTTACACGTGGTCGAGCATGGAACCGGAGGACTCCGGTTCCTCCTCCTCGACGATGAGGCAGCGGGCACCGGACCGGGTCCCGGTCGGGGTCCACCCAATCCTGGTCCGGGTGCATTCGTCCCTCGCGACGGGGCACCGCGGGGCGAACCGGCATCCCTGCCAATCCGCCGCCACCCGTGGCGGAGAGCCTTCGATCCCCTGGATCTCTTCCTCGCCCCACGTCGGGATTGCCGCCAGCAGGGCGCGGGTGTAGGGGTGCCGCGGGTTGCTAACGACCTCGCGGGCGTCGCCCGTTTCGATGATCTGCCCCGCATACATGACGGCGATCCGGGAGCAGAGGTCCTGGGCCAGCATCAGGTCGTGGGTGACGAAGAGCATCGCCGTGCGGGAGTCGGTGGTCAGCGAACGCAGCAACTGCACCACCTCGGCCTGCGTCGTGACGTCCAGCGCCGAGGTGCATTCGTCGGCGATGACCACCGCGGGATTCGTCACCACGGCCAGGGCGATGGAAACCCGCTGGCGCATGCCGCCGGAGAGCTGGTGCGGGAAGGAGGCCAGGACGCGGGCGGGATCCGTGAATCCCATCTGTCGAAGCACCTGGTCCAGCCGCTCGGTGATCTGCTGCCGGGACAGGTGCCGCTGATGCCGGCGGACCACTTCCTTCAGCTGCTTGCCAACCTTCATCAGCGGGTTCAGCGACATCGAGGCGCTTTGGAAGACCATGCCGATCTCGCTCCCCCGCACATTCCTGAAGTCGTCGACCTCGGGGGACGAGATCGTCTTCCCGCGCAATGCGATCTCTCCCGAGCTCACGCGGACGTTCCGCTCGAGAAGACCCACGATCGCCCGGGCAGCGGTGGTCTTGCCGCTGCCCGATTCCCCGATCAGGCCCAGGATTTCGCCCTCGCGGATGTCCAGGTTGACGTCGTGGACCAGTTTGACGGGACCTGCACCGGTGGCTGCTTCGATGGTGACGGAACGTGCCGACAGGACTGTGCTCATCTAGAAACTCCGCTTCTTGGGATCGAATCGGGATCGCAGGGCGTCGCCAAACAGGTTGACCAGGAGCACGACGGCGGTAATGGCCAGGCCCGGCAGCAGCGCCACCCACCACGCGAGCGTGAGCTGCTCGCGGCCTTCGGCCAGCATGGCCCCCCAGCTGATGTCCGGGGCGACGACGCCCAGGCCCAGGAAGCTGAGCGCACTCTCGGCCAGGACGATGGTGCCCATCTGCAGGGTCGCAAGCACCGTCGCCGATCCGGCCAGGTTCGGCAGGAGGTGACCGAGCATGATACGCCAGGTGGGCACCCCAGCGCAGCGCAGGCCGAGCACAAAGGGACGCTCCCGCAGGGACAGCGTTTCGGCGCGGATCACCCGTGCGTACTGGGCCCAGCCGACGAGGGCCAGGACGGCCACCAGGATCGGCAGGGACCGCCCGTTGGCGGCGATAATGGCGATCGCAACCAGGATGAACGGCAGGGCCAGCTGGGCTTCGACCAGGCGCGAGATCACGGCGTCCACCCACCCCCGCCGGTAGCCGGCAAGCAGGCCCAGCAGGATGCCCGGAACCGCCCCGGCCACCATGCCGGTAAATGCGATGACGAAGGTGAGCTGGCCGCCGAACACGAGGCGGGAGAGGACATCCCGGCCCAGCTGGTCGGTTCCGAGCGGACTGCTCCAGTCCCCGCCTTCCAACCACGCCGGCGGCCGGAGCGCCTCCGACAGCACCTGGGCGTTGGGGTTCGACAGCGGAAGCAGCGGTGCCAGCAGCGCGATGAGCGCGATGCAGGCCAGGGGCGCCCCGAAAGCGATGACCGAAGCGGTCCCCCGGGACGGAACCCGCCCCTTGCTGCCGGCCCCGTACGTTGCGGGCGTTCTCGTCAAGGCACTCATGCGTCCTCCCGGATCCGCGGGTCAACCAGTCCGTACAGCAAATCGACTGCGAGATTGATCAGAACGAAGACCAGCGCGCCGAAGACCACGATCGACTGCACCAGCGGGAAGTCCCTGGTCTGCACCGCCTGCGTGGCCAGGCTTCCCAATCCGGGCCAGGCGAAGACGTACTCCACCGTTACCGCCCC
Source organism: Arthrobacter hankyongi (assembly GCF_022012395.1). GTDB lineage: Bacteria > Actinomycetota > Actinomycetes > Actinomycetales > Micrococcaceae > Crystallibacter > Crystallibacter hankyongi. The sequence goes on along the minus strand of NZ_JAKLTQ010000013.1, from coordinate 60,158 downwards.
GGACAGGAGCATTCCCGCCTGGAGGCCGACGATCGTCACGACGGGCAGCGACGCCGGGCGGAAGGCATGAATCAGGATGATCCGCCACCCGGCAAGCCCCCTGGCCCGTGCGGCAGAGATGAACCCTTCATGCAGCACCTCGCTCATGCTGGAGCGGGTCAGGCGGGCTATCTGCGCCATCGGCAGCGTTGACAGGGTCACGGCGGGCAGTACCAGGGAATCGATGCCGTCGTTCTGCCCGGCGGGGAACCACCCCAGCCGTACCGCGAAGAGCAGGATCAGCATCAGGCCAAGCCAGAACAGCGGCACCGACTGGCCCAGCAGGGCGAGCATCGAGGCGATCCGGTCGACGACGCCTCCCTCGCGCATCGCGGCAATGATTCCCAGCGGCACGCCGACGGCCACGGCCAGCAGCAGGGCAAAGAGCGCCAATTCGATGGAGGCCGGCAGCCGGCCGGCGATCAGCTCAAGATTGCTCTGCCCGTACCGCAGGGAGTCGCCCAGGTCAAAGCTGACCAGGTCGAGCAGGAACTGCCCGTACTGCACGATGAGCGGCTTGTCCAGCCCGAGTTCCGCGGTGAGCTGGGCGACCTGTTCGGGTGTGGCGGAGTCGCCCAGGATCTCCCGGACCGGGCTGCCGCTCCCACGGGCTAGGAAGAACGCCAGGGAGGAGGCGATCAGCAGCGTCAGCACCGCATTGGCGGTCTTGGACAGGATGAGGCGGATCATGCTGTCTCCCCTGCAGTAGCCAGCCGGGATTGGCTGAGTTCGTCCCGGAGGACCTGCGGCGCTTCGGCAGCCGGCGCCTCAAGGCCCGGAATCCGCGCATCCCCGCCGGGCACGGCAGCCAGCAGGGCCTGGGTATAGGGATGCTGCGGGCGCTCGAGGACCTCGCCGGTCCGGCCGGATTCGACGACCCGGCCGCTCTTCATCACGTAGACCCGGTCGCAGACCGACCGCACCACGGCCAGGTCATGGCTGATGAAGAGAATCGTGAGGCCTTCTTCGTCACGCAGGCCCTTGAGCAGGCGCAGGATTTGGGCCTGGACCGAAACGTCCAGGGCCGACGTCGGCTCGTCCGCCAGCAAGAGGGTGGGGCGGAGCAGCAGCGCCCGGGCAATGGACACCCGCTGGGCCTGTCCGCCGCTGATCTGGTGCGGCAGCCGCGTCAGGACGTCCCCCGAGAGCCCGACCCGCGACAGCAGGTCTTCGTCGCTGATCCAGCCGGTGCGGGCCTTATGCAGCCGGCGCAGTTCGCGCAGGCCCCGTCCGATGCTCTGACGCGGGTCGAGGGAACCGTGGGGGTCCTGGAAAACCATCTGGATGGCGGCCCGCTGGTCGAGCGGCAGGCGCGGTCCGGGCACGATGCCGTCGACGTCGATGCTGCCGCTGGTAGTCCGGCCAAGCCCCAGAACCGCCATGGCCAGGGACGTCTTGCCCGACCCGGACTCGCCGACGACGCCGACGATTTCCCCGGCTCCCACGCTCAGGTCCACCCCATCCACTGCGGTGGAGGCAGGCTTGCCCCGCCGGCCCGGGTGCACGATGGACAGGGCTTTCACGTCCAGTATCGTGCGCCCCGCTACCATGGGCTTTTCCCGGTACAGCTGTTTCCCTCGGCCCGTACTGTGTGCACGAGATCCTCCTTGATCTGGCAAAGCTCGTCGCTGATCGCTTGCAGCATTCGCATTGTGCCCCGGAGCCTGAGCCGGTGCTCAATGTGACTTTTGGAAATTTCATAACGGCCAGTCGGTATGTTGAACTGGATTGAACTGTAAGCCAGCTCACACGGAATGGTCAAGGTCTTTCTGCGGGCGGCTGGCCCACGGCATTTCCTGCATCTGCGGTCCGGCCAGATACGCGGTAAAGGATTCCCATTCCACGGCCGAAAGCCGGCCCAGGAGTTCGGATTTCTGGGCGGCCAGCAGCGCCTTCATGGCGCGCAGGGCCCCGGCTTCGACCCGGGCCAGTCCGTCCACGATGCGGTCGACGGCCGCCGGCAAATCGGCATCGCGCACCACGTCGGCAATGACGCCGAATCCTCGCAGTTGCTCGGCCGTGAAACGCTGCGGCAGGAGCAGCGCCTGCGCCGCGCGCCAAGGACCGAGGGCGGACATGAGCTTGGCCGATGACCCCCACGCGGGAATGCGCCCGCTGGCCAGGTGCAGGTCCCCGAGGACGGCGCTTTCTGCCGCGACCACCAGATCGCAGGCAAGGACGAGTTCAAATCCGCCGGCAAAGGCCACCCCATTGACCGCGGCGACCACCGGGACCGGCGCCCGGGATAGATCCTCCATCAGGCTTCGCCCCGAGGCCAGGTACGCCGCGCGTTCCTCCGGGGCGTGCGCCAGGGCCAGGGAGGCCTTGATATCCGCTCCGGGACAAAACGACGTGCCCGAGCCCGTGATGACCAGGGCGGAAATGCCCGGATCACCCCCTACCGCCCGCAACCATGCCCTGAGTTCCTGAACCATCTCGGGGCCGAGGGCATTGGCACGTTCCGGCCGGCACAGCCGCGCCCAGGAAGCGCCTCCACGCCGTTCCACCTCAACGTACGTCACATCGACACCGCCAATTTCCCAAACGCCGCCCCGGCTAGCAGCCGGTCAAATTGATGCGCGACCTGCGCGAGCGGTTTCACGGAATCGACGACGGGCCGCACGCCGTGGGCAACAAGGAACCCCGCCAGTGATTCGAGCTCGGCGCGCGTGCCCATCGTTGACCCGGCGATTCGCAATTGTTTTGAGAAAATCCGGGCCAGATTCGTCGGGACGGTGAACCCGGTCGAGGCGCCGCAGACGACGACGCACCCCCCGGGCCGGGCAGCGGCCAAGGACGCTTTCCACGTGGCTGCACCGACCGATTCGATGACGATGTCCATCTGGTCCGGAAGCCGATCGTCGGGCTGATGGATCTCGTGGGCCCCGATCCGGCGGGCGCGTTCGCCCCGGACTGGATCCCTGGCCGTGACGTGGACCTGCAGCCCGGCCGCCCGGGCAAGGACGATGGCGGCCGTGGAGACGGCGCCGCCGGCACCTTGGATGAGCACCCGGTCGCCCGCACGCGCACCTGCCTTGGTGAAAAGCATGCGGTAAGCGGTCAGCCAGGCCGTAGGCAGGCACGCTGCCTCCGCCCAGGAAAGTTCCTTCGGCTTTGCCACCAGGTTGCGCCGCGGCACGACAATGACTTCGGCGAGAGTGCCGTGCCCGGCTTCGGGCAGGAAGGTGCGCCGGGGATCCAAGGTCTCGTCACTGCCCCTGAAGGCTGGATCCGCCAACACAGCGTGCACGATCACATCCTGTCCGTCGTCGGTCGTACCTGCGGCATCCATTCCGATGACGGCGGGCAGCCCTACGGTAAGCGGTACCGTTCCTTTAAGGATCCAGACATCGTGCTGGTTGATGGACCCCGCGCGGACATTTACCCGCACCCAGCCGTCCCGGCAGGGAGGCTCCGGCACATCGGCGACGGTCAAGCCCCGGATTGGATGGTCTGCATCTGTACGTGTCACGCAAGCAGCTAACATATGCACTCCCGCTCGTCGATGGTGGAGAGTTGAATGCCCACAACATACCAACCAGTCGTTATTTTCGTCCAGTGTCGAACGCCCTGCCGCATAAAGCCCTCGTGCGCCAAGCATGACCATCCCGGTCAGCGAGGCCTCCACCCCGCGCAAGATCGAGGCAGCTGCCGGGCACAAGCGGAGGCTGTCAAGGCAGGGAACCGCGCCCCGTCTGCTGCCTGCAGCCGCCGTCAGGCGGGCAGGTGCGGGTAATCCGCCGAGCGGTTCTGGAAGGCCAGGACCGCGGGATTCGCAACGACGCCAGCGCGGATTTCGATCGCCCGCCTGATGGTGTCATCAGCGTTCCAGCCGTCCGGCCCCGTCATGACCGGCCGCAGGAACGGCATCAGCGCCTCACTGATCTCCCAGGTCGCCGAATTCCACAGGTACGACGGTGTGTGGTCCACGGCGTAGTAGTGGATGTGGTCCCCGACCTCGAACATGGGATCGGCAAAGGTCGTCATCTTCGCCCAGCTGAATCCCATGCCCTCGTCGCAGGACACATCGATAATCAGGCTGCCCGGCCGGAAACCGTCCAGGTCCGCCTCGGTGAGATAGATCAGCGGGTTGTTGGGGTCCTGCAGCGTGCAATTGACCACGATGTCGCTCCCGGCGAGGAACGGCGCCAGCGGCACCCGGCCCTGGTCCGTAATGACGTGGCTCAGATACGGGGCGGTGGCATCGTGGTCGAACTGGGTGATCCGCACGGAATGGATCGGCGAACCGACCGCCGCCACCCCGCGGTTCGTCAAGACCTGGACGTCATGGATGCCGTGCGCGTTAAGCGCCGTCACCGCACCCCGGGCGGTGGCCCCGAACCCAATAACGACGGCGCTCAGCCGGCGTCCGTAGTCGCCGGTGGAACCGATCAGCTCCAGCGAATGCAGCACCGAGCAGTAACCGGCCATCTCGTTGTTCTTGTGGAAGACGTGCAGGCCGAATCCGCCGTCCGAAGCCCAGTGGTTCATCGCCTCGAAGGCGATCAGGGTCAGGCGTTTGTCGATGGCCAACTGGGTGACCGCACGGTCCTGGACGCAGTGCGGCCAGCCCCACAGGACCTGCCCGTCGCGCAGCTCGGCGAGGTCTTCGGGCTGCGGTTTCGGCAGCACCACGACGTCGGCCGCGGCGATGAGCTCTTCCCGCGACACAATCCGGGCTACCTGCGGCTCAAGCTGGGCGTCGGAAACGCCGAAGCGCTCACCGTAGCCCTGTTCGAGGATGATCCGTTCGCGCAGGTCGGCGTCGATGCGTTCGAAGTGCAGCGGATGGATGGGCAGCCTGCGTTCGCCGGCCTTGCGCGTTGTGGCCAGGACCCCGAGGCTCAGCAAGGTCGCGGGCCTCAGCGTTTTTTGGTGGCGGAGAGTGTTTCCGCGGCCGCGCTGTCCGCAGCCTTGGCCTTCTTCTCGCTGCGCTTTTCCTTGATCGACTTGCCGGATTTCTTGGACGCGGATTGTCGGGGGGATTTATCAGCCATGATGCGCTCCTCGGCGGCAGCACAGGGTGCTGCGCCATAACAGGAGCAAGAATTGCTCCGTACCTCTGACCATACGGCACGGCACCTAATGCGGACCGGCCTACATAATGCGGCCGGGGCACGGAGCGGCCTACCCTGAGACATGACGACTAATTATGTCCGGGGCGCCTCGATCAGCTGTGCCGCCTTCCGTGCGGAAATCCAGGACATGCTCACCGGGTATGGTGCCACCGGGTTCCGCTGCGGCTGGGAGGACGGCCGGGCGGCGATCGCGTTCACCGCCGATAACCGCCATTTCCGTATCATCCTCGCCCTTCCAGGGAGTGTTGGCCTGTCGGGTTCTGCAGGTGATCCGCTGCAGCCGCGGAGCCTGGACCCGGGTGCACGGGCCGTTGAGGAGGCTTCCCGCCGTCGCTGGCAGAAGCTATCCGTGCTGATCCGGGCGAAGCTGGAGGCCGTCGCCGCGGGCATTGCCACCTTCGATGAAGAGTTCCTGGCCTACCTGGTCCTGCCCGGCGGGGGCACCGTTTTTCAGGCAGCGGCACCGGGAATCGCCACTGCCTACGCCACCGGCATCCGGACGGAGCTGCTGAGCGACAACGGCCGGTAGCCGGGTTCCCAGCGCACCAGCCGGGCGTCATCGGCCCCCGTTGCGAGGGGGATAATGGGATGCTGGCCGGAGGCAGTTTCCCGGCCGATGCCGAGGAGAGGAAACAAACGTGGGTGCGGGCGTGCAACTACCGGGACGACTTTGGGGCCGGGACTTCATCCTCGCGATCACCACCAACCTGTTCATCTCCATGGTCTACTACCTGCTGATGACCTCCATGGCGCTGTACGCTGTCGAGCGCTTCCAGGCCTCGGACAGCGCCGCCGGCTTCGCGTCCAGTTCCTTCATCGTCGGCGCAGTGGTCGGCAGGCTGTTCTGCGGACGACTGGTTGACGCCGTCGGACGCAGGCGGCTGCTGCTGGCCGGCCTGACGCTGTTCACGGTGCTGTCCTGGCTCTACCTGCCCAGCGGCTCACTGGGAATGCTGCTGGCGCTGCGCCTGCTGCACGGCGTGGCGTTCGCGGCCGGCACCACCGCGCTGTCCGCCGCAGTGCAGGGGCTCATTCCGCGGGCCCGGCGCAGCGAGGGCACCGGCTACTACGGGCTCTCGACGACGCTGTCCACCGCCGTCGGCCCGTTCCTGGCCGTCTGGCTCTCCGCCGGCGGCCACTATGACGGCATCTTCTGGTTCTGCACCGCCTCCTCGATCGCCGCGCTCGCGATCGCCCTGGTGATGCGCCTGCCCGAGCACCGGCCCGCGGCCGGGCTGCCCGTGCCGGCACCGGAGGATCCCGCCGGGCCGGCACCGGTCCCGGCCCGGAAGTCCAAGGCCCGGCGGTTCAGCCTGGCCTCGATCATCGATCCGTCCGCGCTGCCCATCGCCACCGTCGCGCTGCTGGGCGGCTTTGCCTACTCCGGCATCGTCGCGTTCCTGATCTCCTACACCCGCGCGCAGGGGCTGGAGTCTGCGGCCGGCCTGTTCTTCCTGGTCTACGCGGCGGCGGTGCTGGTCTCGCGGCTGTTCGTCGGGCGGATCCAGGACCGCCGTGGGGACAACACCGTGATGTACCCGGTGCTGGCGGTCTTCGCCGTCGGCATGGCCCTGCTGGCACTGGAGCCGTCCATCACCACGATGGTGCTGTCCGCGGTGTTCGCCGGCCTCGGCTTCGGCGCGATGATGCCCAGCGCGCAGGCGATCGCCGTGACCGCCGCCGGCGAGGCGCGGCTCGGCGTCGCCACCTCCACCTACTACCTGATGCTGGACGTCGGGGTGGGCTTCGGCCCGGTGCTGCTCGGCGCATTCCTGCCGCTGACCGGCTACGCGGGCATGTATGCGACCCTGTGCGCGCTGGTGGTGCTCAGCATCGGCGTGTACCACCTGGTCCACGGCCGGAAGCCGCACGCCCGCCGGGCCGGGACGACGGCGCCGGCGGGCGCCGTCGTCGGTGCCGCCAACGACGGCGAGGGTTGAGCCTCCGCTCCTGCCGGCGGCACGCCTAGGCCGGCGGTTCGACCGGCTTGAACTCCGGCTGGTCGATGATCCGCAGCCAGCTCCCGTCCGGCTGCCGGCGCACCACCTGGGCCCGGGCTCCGGCGTCGTCCTTCGGCGCGGTGGAGGTCAGGGCGATGTCGCCGCAGACCAGGGTGGGCAGCGGATCCTCCTGGCTGAACGTCGGCGCGTGCGCCAGCACCGACGCCCACAGCTCGCGGATCGCGGCCCGGCCCACCGTGGTCTGCCCCGGCGGGTAGGCCATCACGGCATCCTCCTCGTACAGCGCCGCCACGCCGTCCGCGTCCCCGGCATTGGAGCGTTCCACGAACAGCCTGGTGATGTCCTCCGGCGTGCGGGCCGGCTCGTACTCTGCGCTCATCGGTGCCCTCCTGTCGACCTTTCCATTGTGTCCGCGCCGGCAGCCCGGGAATAGGCCGCCATTGGTTGCCGTTGGCAATGATCATGAAGGTTGAGATCTGGTCCGACATTGCCTGCCCCTGGTGCTACATCGGCAAGCGCCGCTTCGAAACGGCCCTCGGGAACTTCGAGCACAGGGACGGGATCGAGGTCGAATGGCGCAGCTACCAGCTGGACCCCACCCTGCCGGAGCACTACGACGGCACCGAGACCGAGTACCTGTCCCAGATCAAGGGCATGCCGCAGGCCCAGGTCCGGCAGATGTTCGACCACGTCACGGCCCAGGCCGCCGGCGAGGGCCTGGACTATGACTTCGACAAGATCGTGGTGGCCAACTCCTTCACCGCGCACCGCTTCCTGCACCTGGCCAAGGAACACGGCCTTATGGACCAGGCCAAGGAAGCCCTGCTCTCCGGACACTTCGAGCACGGCGAGGACATCGGCAGCATCGACTACCTGGCCCGCGCCGGCGCCGCACTCGGCCTGGACGAGGCGGAAATCCGCGAGGCGCTGCAGGGCAACCGCTTCGCCGACGAGGTGCGCGCCGACATCGCCGAGGCCCGCGCGCTGGGTGTGACCGGCGTGCCGTTCTTCGTGCTGGACCGCAAGTACGGCATCTCCGGCGCCCAGCCGGCCGAGGTGTTCAGCCAGGCACTCGCCCAGGCTTGGGCCGAGCGCAGCCCGCTGACCGTGCTCTCCGGCTCCCCCGACGGCCCGGCCTGCGGCCCGGAGGGCTGCAACTAAGGCCTGCGCCCGGTCCGTCGTGTCCGGGTTTGGCCGCCGTGGGAGTGCGGAAGGTCCGGGACACGCCGTCGTCGTGCCCGAAAGCCGGCCACAATGGAACAGCCCACCGCACCCGGTGATCGACCGCCGGCCCCGGCCGGGACGCTTAGGCGCGGCCGCGGTCGGTGATTTTCTGCACCGTTTCCTTCAGCGGCGCCACCAGGACGGTCAGGTCCTCCGGCAGCCGCTCCACCGGGATCGCAATCGCCAGCGATCCCAGGATGCCGTTGTCGCCGTCGAAAATCGGGGCGGCGACGCCGGCGATACCGGGATCGACCTCGGCATGGGTGACGTCGTACCCCCGCTGGCGGATGGCACGCAGCCGGTCGCGGAACTGCGGCCAGAACTCGCCCAGCCCGGCCGCGGCGATCTCCTGCGGGTACTTCTTGTAGATGGCCTTGAGCTGGTGTGCCGGCAGGTGCGCCAGGATGACCTTGCCCGCGGCGCCCCGGAACAGCGGCACGGACTGGCCGCGGCCGTAGTTGGTCAGCTGCTGCTGGTTGATCCAGGCCTGGGCAATGCAGACCAGGGACTTGCCGTAATGGCCGTTGAGCAGCAGGTTCTCGCCGATCTGTCGGCTCAGCGGCATGAGCAGGTCCTCGGCCCGCTGCAGCAGCGGATCGGTCAGCCGCATCTGCCGGTCCATCTGGACAATGCGCACGCCGAGGCCGTAGCGGCCGCCGGAATGCCCGGCAAGGAAGCCCGCCTCGGTCAGGGCCTTCAGGTAGCGGTAGCTAGTGGTCCGGGAACAGTCCAGGTGCGCCGCAACCTGCTCCGGAGTGATCTCCGCCGTGTCTTCGGTGAGCAGGTCGAAGATGCTCAGCATCCGTCCCAGGCTGTCCATGGCCCTCCCTCCTCGCGTCTCCTGCACTTGCCAGTGTAGGAGACGCGAGGACGGCGACGCCGCGGTTCCCGGACGAACCGCCCGGGAACCGGCCCGTTCCGTCAGCAAGTCAGCCAGCCACCGTTGATGTCCAGGCTGGCTCCGTTGATGTAGGACGCCTTGTCGCTGGCCAGGAACTCGATCGCGTCGGCAATCTCCTCCGGGCGGCCGAAGCGTCCGGCCGGAACCTGGGCGAGCATCTTCGCCTCGTCCGGCATGCCGCCGGTCATCGTGGTGGCCACGAAGCCCGGCGCCACCCCGTTGACCCGGATGTTAAACCCGGCCAGCTCCCGGGACAGGCTCGCGGTCAGGTTCTGCAGCGCCGCCTTGGAGGCCGCATAGGCAACGCTGGAGGGCAGATACGGCGGGAACGCGGCGTCGGGCGCGCCGCCGGTGCCCAGCTTCGAAGTGATGGACAGCAGGTTCACGATGCTGGCGCTGCCGTCGGACGGCATCTGCCGGAAGGCCTCGCGCACCAGCAGGAACGGGGCGCGCACGTTCACCGCCATGACCAGGTCCCACTCCTCGTCGCCGATCTCCCAGAACGGGCGCTTGCGCCCGTTGTCCTTGGGCGAGATGCCGACGGCGTTGACGATCACCCCGATCGGGGCCAGCCCGGCCGCCTGCGCCGCCAACTCCCGGTTGGTCCCGCTGTCGGTCAGATCCCCGGCAAACCAGGAGTGCGCGACGGCGCCCGGCAGGTCGGCCGCCGTCTGCTTGGCGGCCGTTTCATTGGCGTCCGCCACGACCACCTGGTAGCCGGCCTCGGCCAGCCTGCGGCTGATTACCCGGCCGATGCCGCCGGCCCCGCCGGTCACGATGGCTGTCTGGTTCTTCATGCTCATCTCTTCTCCACTCGGTAGGTTCTTAGGAAGCCGTCCGTGCACCGACCGGTGCGGCCGCGGGCACCAGGTCCGTCCGGTCCGGCGCCTGGGCCGCGTTCCGGCCGGCGATCCGTCCGGAGATCATGGCCCAGCCGATGTGCAGGCCGTGGTTGAGCAGCTGCAGGCCGCCCTGGCCGGTGGACCCGGCGGCCCACAGCCCGGGGATCACAGCCTCGGCCTCGTCCACGACCCGCAGCTGGGTGTCCACGGCCAGTCCGCCGTCGGCCAGGGTGACGAAGGCACCGAGCGGGCCGAGCGCATAGAACGGTCCCCGCCGCACCCCCTCGCCCAGGTGCCGGCGGCCGAAGTCCCGGTCCTCGCCGGCGTCGACCGTGGCATTCCAGTCCGCTACGGTGTCCGCCAGCGCCTGCGGGTCGACGCCGATCCTGGCCGCGAGCTCCTCGATGCTGTCCGCGGCAAAGTACACATCCGGACGGTACTTCTTGTAGTCCTGCACGTACGCGTAGGCCACGCCGGGGAAGGTGGAGACCGGGTTCGGCCAGCGCGAGAACTGGTGGGCCACCTTCTCGTCGAAGACCATGTAGGCCTCATTGGACCCACGCGCCGCTACCCCGCGGGCCAGTTCCTTGTCCGAGTCCTCGTTGGCCAGCCGCCGGCCGTCGCTGCCGACCAGGATCGCCCCGGCCCGGTACATCGTGTTGTTCGGCGCCACCCAGCTGGTCAGCGCGCCGCGGGCCACGAAGGCGAGCAGGTTCTTGGGCAGCCGCTCGGCGACCAGGCGCATGATCCGCGACAGTGCCGGGTGGGAGGGAAGGATCTTGATCGGGTCAGGCTTCTTCGACGGGAAGAAGCGCAGGCCCTCGTAGAGCCGGTCCATCTGCACCATGACGCCGCCGGCCTCGGTGCCGAGCTTGAAGCCGTCCCCGGTGTTGTTCGGGTTGACCGGCGGGATCTTCGCCGCCGCCTCGGACACGTACTTGGCCTTCATCTCGGCCGAGGCCGAGTAGTCGCCGGTGGCCAGGATAACGCCCTTGCGGCCGAAGTAGTTCATCCCGTTGACGCTGGCCCCGATGATTTCGCCGGCGGCGTTGCGCAGCAGCTGTTCCACGCGCATGTCGGTGAGCACCTGCACCCCGCGCTTGCGGCATTCGCGCAGCAGCGCGTCCGCATAGGCACGGGAATTCGGGATGATGTTGTGCATCCGGGGCTTTTCATACGGCGGTTCCGGGGTCGGTCCCAGGAACTGCACGCCGATGCTGGAGAGCCATTCGATGGTGGGACCGGCGTTCTCGGCCAGCACCCGGCGCAGCTCCTGGTTCTCCAGCTCCTCGCGCTCCCCGTTGGCCACCTTCATGTCCTCGATGAACAGCTCGATGCTGTCATTCACCCCGGCCCGGTACTGGTAGGAAGTATTGGACGCGGTGAACGAGCCGACCGACAGCGCGGTGCTGCCGCCGACCTTGGCGCACTTCTCCAGCAGGATCACCGAAGCCCCGCTGGTGGCCGCCGAGATGGCCGCGCTCATGCCGGATCCGCCGCCGCCGATCACCAGGACGTCTGCCGTGTAGATCATCTCTCTCCTCTTGTTGGTTGCGGTCTCAGGCGGGCACGCCGACGCGGGCGGCGATGCTTCGGGCGGCCAGCCGGCCGAAGAGCGCTCCCTTGCCCAGCGAGGTGCCGGTCATGTAGGCGGCGCCGTGGAAGCCGCCGGTGACCTCGCCGGCGGCGTACAGGCCCTCGATCACCTCGCCGGCCACGTCCAGCACCTGCGCCTGCGGGTTGATGGTGATGCCGCAGTAGGTGCTGTTCATCAGGGTCTTGGCCGGATAGGCATAGAACGGGGCCTGGTCGATCGGTAGCAGTTCACCGACGCCGGTGCACAGGCCGGTCCGGCCGAACTCGTCCTCTTCTCTGCCGGCGACGACGGCATTGTAGCGCCCGACCGTGTCCACCAGGGCCCCGGCGTCGATCCCGGCGATCCGGGCCAGTTCCTCGAGACTGTCCGCCTTGAACACGTGGCCGAGGTCCTCGAGCGTGTCCATGTCCTTCAGCGGCACGCCGCGCTGGGACTTGGCCCGCACCTTGGCATCGAAGATCTCGAAGCCCAGGCCCTCGGGCTGGTCCAGGCAGGCCGAGCCCAAGGTCTTGTAGGACACGGATTCGTCCACGAACCGCTTGCCGTCCTTGTTGACGATGATCGCGCCCAGGTAGTAGGCGCAGAGCAGCTCGTGGAACTCGATCCCGGTCTCAGGGTGCGATCCGTAGGTGCCGGAGATGTAGGACATGTCCGCCATGCCGGCCCCCAGCTTCCAGGCCAGCTTCAGCCCGTCGCCGGTGTTGCCCAGCCCGCCGTACGGGATGCCCGCCAGCTGCTCCGGGGCGAAGATCCTCAGCAGGTCCGTGCCGCGGCTGAACCCGCCGGAGGCAAGCACGACGCCGCCGGCGGCTTCCAGCGTCCGGCTGCCGTCCGGGGTGTCGACAACGACGGCGGACACCCGGCCGCCGTCGCGCACCAGGTCCGTCACGCGGCTGTCCAGCAGCAGCGTCCCGCCGGCCGCGACGAACGCGTCGGCGAAGGACCTGAGCACCTCCTTGATCGGCGTCAGGTGGCTGCGCGCGGCCGATTGCCCGGAGCTGATCTCCAACTCCTGGAAGACCACGCCCCTGCCCTTGAGCCAGGCGTACAGTTCGGCTTGGTTGTCCAGATAGGCCTGCAGCAGCGCGCGGTCGTTGGCGTGGCCACCGACCTCGAGCAGGTCGGCCAGGAAGTGCTCCGCCGAATCCCGCACACCGGCGGCGGCCTGCTCCGCGGTGCCGGAGAACGCGAACCAGCCGCCGCTCATGGCGCTGCTGCCGCCGATCGCTGCGGTCTTCTCCACCAAGGCGACCCGCAGGCCGGCCTCCACGGCGCTCAACGCGGCGGACAGGCCGGAAATCCCGGCCCCGACGACCACGGCATCGAACGTTTCGGCGGTTGCTTCGGTCATGGTCAGTTCTCCTTGGATATGGACAGGGCGGCCGCGCGGGCCGCCGCGGAGGTACCGGCCCAGCGGCCGGTGATGAAGGCCGGGGCCAGGCCGCCGGCATAGCCGTAGTTGGACAGGCCCCCGATGTCGGCGCCGCCCGCGAACAGGCCGGGCACCGGGACCCCGTCCGGATCCAGGACCTGTCCGGCGGCGCTGATCCGGATGCCGCCGAACGTGAAGGTGATCGAGGGCTGGACTTCCAGCGCGTAGAACGGTCCGGTCTGCGGCGCCCGGGCGGAGGCCGCCACCGGCACGCCGTGGGCCAACCCACCGCCGGCCTGGGCCGCCGCACCGTAGCCGGAGACCGTGTCCTCCAGCGTCTGCCGGTCGATGCCCCAGTCCGCGACCTGCGCGACGAGCTCGTCGAGGCTGTCCGCGCTCGCGTGCCGACCGCCGGCCTCGACCGCCACGGCGAAACGGTCGATCAGGCCCAGCCCGGGGAACGGTTCGGCGGTGCCGTAGGTGCGGCGGACATGGTCGTCGAAGATCAGCACGCCTCGGGCCTGCGGCTGGAAGGTCAGCGCCTGGTTCAGGATCTCGTCGCCCTGCGTTTCGTCGATGAACCGGCGGCCCTGACGGTTCACCAGGATCGAGTAGTCCGAGTAGTACTGCGAATAGGGCAGGAAGTCCTCCGCTTCGAAGCGGCGCAGCGGATGCGGCAGCAGGTGCCCGTAGAAGGTGGACATCGCCTTGGTTCCCCCGGCGCCGCAGGCCCGGGCCAGGCGCAGCCCGTCGCCGGTGCTGCCGGGGTTGGAGCGCAGCACCAGCCGGTCCGCGTTCGGCCCGATGTGCCGGGTCAGTTCGTCCGGGGCGCCCTGGAAGCCGCCGGTGGCCAGCACGACGGCGGCTGCCCGGTATTCGGTTACTGTGCCGTCGTCGTACCGCACGACGGCGCCGGAAACACCGCCGTCGTCGTGGCTCAGGCGCAGCACCCGCGCGCCGGCGACCACCTCGCCGCCCGCGGCCAGCACCTGTTCGCGGCAATGCGCCAGCAGGGCCTGGATATCCAGCGAGTAGCCGATCCCGTAGGTCATGATGCCGTGCTGCGGTTCGGCCGCCACCCGGATGCCGGTGGCCCGGATGTCGGCGAGCGCCGCCGGATAGTCCGCGACGAGCTGCCGTCCCAGGTCCGCGTCGCCCAGGGGGATCCGGTCCCGGAGGGCTTCGAAGTTGGGCGCGGTCCAGAACATACCCGCGGACAGGGCCGCCGACCCGCCGGGGGTGTCCAGCTTTTCCAGCATGACCACGCGCGCCCCGGAGCGGGCAGCGGCCCAGGCTGCACTGGAACCGGCGATGCCAGAGCCCAGGACCAGCACGTCGCAGCGGCTGCCGGCCTCCTGCCGGGGCGGTTCCATGGTCGTCAGCGTCATTGCGGTCCTTCCGTCGTACGGCTGGTGAAGTGTGTGATGTGAAGCACTTGAACAAGTAATCCCATATTTTGGGATTTCTTTCAATAGATCTTTACAAAATATCCCGCATGATGAGATTCTTTTGGAAAGTGACACGGATCACCCACCAGCCCAAAGGAGTCCTCAGTGCAACAACACCTCAGTGCGCCACCGGCCGACAGCCAGCTCAAGGCCCGCGCGACCGCAACTCCGGAAGCCCGCCGCGCCCTGGCCAGCGGAACCCTGGGCTCGGCCCTGGAATGGTTCGACTTCGCCATCTACGGCGCACTGTCGGCCACCGTGTTCCCCCAGCTTTTCTTCCACCAGCTGGACCCGGCGGTCGGGATCCTGGCCTCCTTCGCGACCTTCGGCGTCGGCTTCTTCGCCCGGCCGCTCGGCGGCATGATCTTCGGCCACCTCGGCGACCGGTTCGGCCGGCGCCGGATCCTGCTGGTCACCTTCATCACCATGGGGCTGGCCTCGCTGGTGATCGGCCTGCTGCCCTCCTACGCCGCGATCGGCCTGGCCGCTCCGCTCATCCTCGTCCTGATGCGCTTCATCCAGGGCTTCGCCCTCGGCGGGGAGGCCACCGGCGCGCAGCTGATGACCATGGAGCACGCCCCGCAGGACCGCCGGGCCTTCTACGGCGCGCTCATGGCCATGGGCTCGCCGCTGAGCCAGGTGCTGGCCAACCTCTCCCTGGTGCTGCTCTCGATGTCCCTGGACGAGGACGCCTTCCTGCAGTGGGGCTGGCGGCTGCCGTTCCTGCTGAGCATCCTGCTGGTCGTGGTGGGCATCTACATCCGCTTCAAGGTCGAAGAGACCCCGCTGTTCCAGCAGCAGGTCGAGGACTCCGAGGAACCGCAGGTCAGCCCGCTGAGCGTGCTGAAGTCACACGGCCTGACGATCGCCCGGCTGATCCTGGCGTTCGCGCCCATCGTGGTCACCTTCTACGTGGTCTCGGTCTTCGGCATCAGCTACCTGACCAAGAACGCCGGCTTCGACCAGAGCCAGACCTTCGCCATCGTCATGGTGGCAAACCTGCTGTCCGTGGGAGCCATCGCGTGGGGCGGCCGCGTCGCCGACGTCATCGGCCGGCGCAAGGTGCTCCTGATCGGCGGCGGGTTCTGCCTGGCCGCCGGGCTGGTCTTCTTCCCGGTGGTCGACCTGCACAACTTCCCGCTGACCCTGGCAATCGTCAGCATCGCACTGTGCGGTGCCCAGTTCGGCAATGCCGGCCAGGCCGCCCTGTACGCCGAAGCCTTCCCGACCAAGCTGCGCTACACCGGCTCGGCGCTGGCCCTGACCGGGGCCAACCTGATCTTCGCCGCCCCGGCCCCGCTCCTGGCCTCCTGGCTCATGGGGCTGGGCAGCGGAACCGCGCCGGTCACCATCACCTGGGTCGTGATCATCGCCGCCGCTCTGGTGAACCTGTACCTGATGCGCGACGGCAAGACCCTCGAAGGCACGCCGCAGCACTTCCGCTGAGCCGCCACCCCCACCGACTCCACGAAAGGCACCTAGCATGATTGTCGAAGAGCGCACCTACGTCCTGCACACCGGCGCCGACCTGAACGAATACCTCGAGGCGTATGAAACCATCGGACTGCCGGCCCAGAAGCCGATCCTCGGCGGCTTCATCGGCTACTTCATCACCGAGATCGGCACACTCAACCAGCTGACCCACCTGTGGGGCTACGCCGATCTGGAGGACCGCCGCATCCGCCGCGAGAAGCTGGCCGCGGACCCCGAGTGGCAGCGGTGCCTGAAAATCATCCGGCCGATGATCAAGACGATGGAGAACAAGGTCATGTATCCGGCGTCGTTCTCCCCGATCCGCACGCTGCCGATCTCGGTGGACGACGGCGATACCGCGTTTGCGGCTGCCCGCTGACGCGGCCGGACACATTGCTGAGCGCACCGGTGCCTTCGGGCCCCGGTGCGCTCAGCGCCCTCCGGAACCTTAGGTGGTCCGCCGCGGCGCCTGCAGCCACGACTTGAGCAGCCGGGTGGTGACCGGCAGGAAGATGTAGGTCATCAGCGGCGTCAGCAGGCAGGTGACCAGCAGGACCTGGAACACCAGCGGCCAGCCGCCGATCAGCGGCCGGAGCCGGAAGTTGGCCAGCAGGCTCAGCGGCAGGAACGGCAGGAAGATG
Source organism: Arthrobacter hankyongi (assembly GCF_022012395.1). GTDB lineage: Bacteria > Actinomycetota > Actinomycetes > Actinomycetales > Micrococcaceae > Crystallibacter > Crystallibacter hankyongi. The sequence continues at coordinate 43,582 of NZ_JAKLTQ010000013.1, read as the reverse complement.
CTGACGGCCTGCTTCCACCGCGGCGGAACCACCGTCTGGGGAACCGCGAGGTTCAGGTCGCCCGGCTGGGAGAACCACCCCTCGATGCCGGTGCGCCGCTCCACCCGGGTGATCTCCATGAGTTCTGCCGCACTTTCGATCCACCAGCGCCGCTCCCCCGACTCCTCCCACCGGCGCAGCGATTCGGCGTCGGCGAATCGATAGAGCATGTGCCACTCGTTTGAATCCGGACCGGTGCGCACCCAGCCCGAGCCCAGGTAGCCGGGCCATTCGCGGGCCAGCTCCTGGCCGGCCTGCGCCCAGGCGGTGGCCTGCCGTCCGTAGCCGGGCAGGACGGTGCGGGCGATCGAGACGGTCACGGGCTGCTGGTCGGACACCGTCTCAATCTAACCCTCGCCGTCTCCGCCCAGCCACGACGGATTCGTCACGGGCTACTTCGTCGCGTTCGCCGACGGCGTCGTGCCCTGCTGCTCGAGCCGCGGACAGCTGAGCGTGCCGGCCTTCTTATTGACCTTCTTGGCCGGCACCAGGTTCTTGTACTGCGAGCCGAGGATCACGTCCACACTACTGTCGGTGCGCTCGTCAGCCACATATTCCGTGCCGGCAATATTCCGCTGCAGGTTCATGGCGTTCGCTTCACCCTTGGGACCGGAGACGATGATGGCGCTTAGCCCGTAGTAGTTGATCCGTTTGCTGTCGACCACCCCGATCTTGTAGCCGCGCTTGGCCAGTGCCTCGGAGGTCTGGCGGGCCAGACCGCCCTGGGTCGTGCTGTTGTAGACATTGGTCACGAAGGAATGGTTGGCCGGATACTTATAGGTGTCCGGCGGGCAGGTGATCCGAGCCTCGGGCCGGGGCTCCCAACCGGGGACCTGCAGGTCCCCGCGGGACACCGCAAAGGCCACCAGGACGGCGGCGCCCAGCAGGGCCACCAAAAGCGTCAGGACCACCCCATGCAGGATCCGCCGGCGGAGGTACCGCTCGGAGGGCTCCACGCCGTCGTCCTCGAAGACCTCGTCCAGATCATCCTCGGTGATGATCCGGCGGCCCTGCAGGTGGTACTCATCGTCCGGAGCATCCTCCGGGTCCCGCTCCGGATTCGGATTCGCGTTCGGCGGGATCGTGCCAGATTCAGTCATCTATCACCAACACCCTCGCATGCATTAGGGCCCGCTGGTGCAGTGCGGTGCGCACCGCCCGGTGCAGTCCGTCCTCAAGGTACATGTTGCCGCGCCACTGCACCACATGGGGGAACAGATCACCGAAGAAAGTGGAATCCTCGGCCAGCAGTGCCCCCAGATCCAGGGTGCTTTTAGTTGTGATCAGCTCATCCAGCCGCACCTGGCGCGGTGGCACGGACGCCCAGTCCCTGGGGCTCACACAGCCATGTTCCGGGTACGGACGGGAATCGCCTACAGCTTTGAAGATCACGTCCCCAGCCTAGTTTCCCCGGACAGCCAATTGAATAAGTTTCGCCGCGCCCCTCCGCGGTCGTGGCCAAAAGGTTACGCGCCCCGCGCCCGGACACGGGGCCGGTTTCCGCGGATGGGTCCGCCCGCCGTCGTCGATCCGGCAGATAATGAGGTATGACGTTCCCAGCAGTCGCTCCCGCCAAGCATGTACGGCCCGCCCAGCCGCCGATCGGCCTGCTGCTGGACGTGGACGGTCCCATCGCCAGCCCGGTCACCCGCTCGGTCCCGCCGGAAATCCTCGAGGCGCTGCTGCAGCTGGCCTCGCACGGCTGGCCCGTGGTCTTCAACACCGGCCGTTCCGACACCTTCATCCGCGAGCAGATCATGCAGCCGCTGATGGAGGCCGGCATTCCGGAGCACGTCCGCTTCCATGCCGTCTGCGAGAAGGGCGCCGTCTGGTTCAGCTTCGGCTCCGCCGGGCCGGGGACGCTGCATGTGGACCACGAGCTCTCCGTTCCCCAGGACTATGCCTCCGAGGTCCGCGTCCTGGTCCAGCAGAACTACTCCAGCCACATGTTCTTCGACGAGACCAAGCGCGCCATGGTGTCCGTGGAGCAGGTCATTGAGGTCAGCAACCAGGAATACCGCCGCGTGCAGCAGGATTTCGACGCCGAGGCGCTGGCCCTGATGGGCCGGTTCAACCTGGGCGCCAGCCGGCTGGACCGGCACGTGCCCAACAGCGACGACCGGGTGGACTACCGGCTGGACCCCACCATCATTTCCACCGACATCGAGTCCGTGCAGCTGGGCAAGGACCTGGGCGCCGAGCGGGCATTGGAACTGCTGGCCGCGGACGGGGTGGTCCCCCACGCCTGGCGGACCCTCGGGGACTCGCGGACCGACTACGCCATGGCGGACTGGCTGCACCACCACGGCCACGCCGTCGTGCATGTTGACGTGCGGCCGGAGGACGGAGTGCCGCTGAAACCCTACCCGGTGCTCACCGCCGCGCACATGGGCCTGCCGCGCGCCATCCACGAAGTAGCCGGCGCCGCCTTCCTGCGCGCCTGGGCCGCCATCGCCGGCACCCTGGAACCAAGCCATATAGCGTAACAGCGGCGGGCCTGATCGCCCGCCCCGGTGCTAGTGTGCCAGCATGCCGAATACCTCCGGATCAATCCCCATCATTGACCTCAGCACCGCCCGGAATTCGGACGGGTCGTTCAACTCGGATTTCATCGAGCAGCTGCGCGATGCCGCCCACCGGGTCGGCTTCTTCCAGATCGTCGGCTACGGCGCCGCCGAAGGCCAGCCCGCGGAACTGTTCGATGTGATCAAGCGCTTCTTCGACCTGCCGCTCGAGGACCGTCTCGCCCTGGACAACCGCAACTCGCCCCACTTCCGCGGCTACACCCGGATGGGCACCGAAATGACGGCCGGCCGGGCCGACGCCCGCGAGCAGCTGGACTACTCCCCCGAGAGCGAACCGGTCGGGGACTACCCGGCGGACGAGCCGTACTGGCTGCTGCGCGGCCCCAACCAGTGGCCGGACACCGCCCTGCCGGAGCTGAAGGACAAGGCCATGGCATGGGCCGAGCTCATGTCCAAGGTCGGCGCCGAGCTGCTCTCCGCCATCGGCGTGGGCCTGGGCCTGCCCGAGGACTACTTCGACGAGCCCTTCCGCGGCACCCCGCACTGGATGGGCAAGCTGGTCCACTACGTCGGCGGCGTCGTCGAGGAAGCCGGCGACCAGGGCGTGGGCTCCCACGCGGACTACGGCTTCGTCACCCTGCTGCTGCAGGACATGGTCGGCGGCCTGGAGGTCCTGCCTCCGGGCAGCACCGAGTGGCTGGAAGTCGAGCCGATCGAGGGCGCCCTGGTGGTGAACCTGGGCGAAATGCTCGAGGTCGCCACCGAGGGCTACATCGCCGCGACTATCCACCGCGTCACCGCACCGCCGCCGGGCGTGGACCGCTACTCCGTGCCGTTCTTCTGGTCCCCGCGCCTGGACGCCGTGATCGACCCGGTCCCCCTGTCGGCCGAACTCAAGGCCCAGGCCCGCGGCCTCTCTGACGACCCGAACAACCCGATGCTCTCCAGCTTCGGCAAGAACATGCTCAAGGGCCGGCTGCGCGCGCACCCGGACGTGACAGAGAAGTACTACCCGGACCTGGTGGTCCAGTAACCCCTGACGACGGCGGGTGACCGCCGGAGCTCTACTGGGCAGCCTGCCCGTGGAGATCCGGCCACCCGCCGTCGTTTTTGTTTAATGCCAAGGACAGGGGCTTAGCGGCGCAGGGGGCAGGTCCCGGCCTTCCATCTATTTCCTGGACGCTGCCATCCGCTGCCCGGACATGGAATGGACTTTTTCGTGCACGGTCCGGACTTTCTTCAGCCGGATTTCCTAGATTTTCCGGGCGTTGCGGCGCCCACCGGCCGGAAAGAACCACCGCACGCTGCGACGAATTTGGCAAGCATCCGGCGCCTTTGTCCCCATTTCGATCCAGTTATTTCACCGGCTGGTAACCCGCCTGCCACGAAAGCTTTAACTGAGCGCCCTTAGGCTGCCCCTGATAGGAAGTTCTGCTCTAAGCCACGTTCATTCCTCGGGGGAAACATTGAAAATTGCACATGTAATGGGGGCTGCGCTCCTCGCGCCCGCGCTGTCGCTCGGTTCGTTGACTGCACTCGGCACCGTTGCCCACGCAGCCGGACCGGCTCCGGCAAACATGGCCATCCAGCCGCTGACGGATGCTTGCCAGATCTTTGACACGGATGTTGTACCAGTTGCGCCTACATTCGATCCTCCCGGAATGCCCGGGTACATCGCACTCCCCATCGTGAACAATGCGTCGTATTTCGTCGTCGATCAGTCGGGGGCTAAAGCTGCTGTTCCACCTGGCCTGCATCCGACAGCTAGCCTTAATGGCACGAAGATCATTATTGAACCTGCACCTGGGCATTACTTTAGCTGCGGAATGTTCACGGAATGGCGCCTTCAGGGGGACTCATCGCTGATCGCGATCCCGCCCGCGTGGCCTACGTTTAGTCCGCTTGACGGAACCTACAGCATCAAATCCATGCCTGGAATGGTGGAATACTTCGTTAACGGCTCAGCAAGAGCTTCCGGCACATACAGCGCCAACGGCCAGAAAATCAACATCGTTGCGAAATCCCTGCCCGGTTTCGTCCTGTCGAAGGCAGCCACCTGGTCCTTCGACTTCTCCCCGGCCATCACCATGGTCACCGCCGCCGCGCCGAGCTTCAACAAGTCTTCAGGCACCGTCACCGTGCCCGAGGTCCCCGGCGTCCGCTACTCGGTCAACGGCCTCGACAAGGCCACGGGCAGCTACGGCGGCTACCAGGCCAATGTGACAGTCACCGCCACTGCCCTCGCGGGTTATGCTCTGTCCGGCCCGACCACCTGGGTTTTCGACTTCACCCCGGCCATCGCCATGGTCACCGCCGCCGCACCGGGCTTCAACAAATCCGCGGGCACCGTCACCGTGCCGGACGTCCCCGGCGTCCGTTACTCGGTCAACGGCGTGGACAAGGGCGCGGGCAGCCATAGTGGCCACCGCACCAAGGTGACGGTCACCGCCACGGCGCACGCTGGCTATGCGCTGTCCGGACCGGCCAGCTGGACCTTCGATTTCACTCCGGCAGCCGTCAAGACCACCCCGGCGGCGCCGTCGTTCAGCCGGTCGGCCGACCGGTACACGATTCCGGCCAAGGCCGGCGTACAGTACTACGCCAACGGCAAGCCGGTGAAGGCCGGCAGCTACAGCGGAAACCGGGCCAAGGTTACGGTCACCGCCAAGGCAGCAGCCGGCTACGTCCTGTCCGGCACCACGGCGTGGAGTTTCGACTTCGCGCCGGTCCGGGTGGTCCCGGCGGCGGTGACGTTCGGCAAGAAGTCCGGCACCTACACCATTCCGGGCACCGCCGGGGTCCGCTACTACGTCGGCGGCAAGCAGGCGAAGGCGGGCACCTACCCGGCAAACCGCAGGCTCGTGACCGTTAGCGCGAAGGCCCTGGCCGGCTACAGGCTGTCGGGCACCGCCGCGTGGAAGTACGACTTCCGGACGAAGACGACGGCGGCCAAACCGTCCTTCAACGGCACGAAAAACAGCTACACCATTCCCCGGAAATCCGGGGTGAAGTACTACGTCAACGGCAGGTACAAGCCCGCCGGGACCTACCAGGCTGGCAACGGGCGGAAGCTGACCTTCACCGCCAAGGCATCCTCGCCGTCGCACCGGCTTTCCGGCACCTCCGCCTGGACCTACCGGTTCTAGCCGGCCGGGCGGGGTACCGACGGGCTCGGCGGAGCGGTATTAATAATGCCGTGGGAGTCGTAGCAGGCTGGCGGGACGAGCTTCGCTGGACCTTTACCGGCACGGACCGGCCGCCGCAGTGGCCGCAGGACTTCGCCGACGGCACGGACGGCGGCTACTTCGGTCCGGACTCGGCGGTCTGGGCGGTGCACGGATCGATGACCACCCTCGTGGCCGGCATCCGGGCACTGCTGGTGCAGTCCCTGCATCCAGGGGCGCTGGCGGGCGTCCACGACTTTTCGGCCTACAGAGACGACGCGCTGGGGAGGCTGGCCCGCACGATCCGTTGGATCTTCACCGTCACCTATGGGGACACGGCCGCCGCCCGGGCCGGCTGCGACCGCGTGCTGAGGATGCATGAGCGTGTCCGGGGCGGCTATACGGACGCCCACGGCGCACCGCGCACCTACAGCGCCAACGATCCGGACCTGCTGCGCTGGGTGCATCTGGCCTTCACCGACGCGTTCCTAGCCGCCGAGTGCGCCTACGGCGGGCCGATCCCGGGCGGGCCGGACCGTTATGTGGCCGAGTGGGCGGTGGCGGCCGGGCTGATGGGCGTGCCGGATCCTCCCCGCGATGCGGCGCAGCTGAAGCGGCAGCTGGCCGGTTTCGACGGCGAATTGGCCGCCGGTGAGCGGGTGGCCGAGGTGGTCGCGCTGCTGAAGTCCCCGCCGCTGCCGGCCTCCCAGCGGCTGGGCTACCGCATCCTCTTCGCCGGTGCGGTCGCCACGCTGGAGCCGAAGTACCGGCGGCTGCTCGGCCTGGACGTGCCCGCGCTGGGCCCGGTTCCGCTGCCGGTGCGCACGGCCACGCGCGTGGTGCTGGCCGTCGTCCGCCTCGGCCTGGGCCGGATGGGTCCCAGCGAGGCCGCGGCCCGGCGGCGCCGCCGCAGGCTGGGGCTGGACGGTTAGAGGTGCGGGACAAAAGACAAGCGGCCCCGCCCGGTACCGGGCGGGGCCGCTTGTGCAATGTGGCGGAGGATGGGGGATTTGAACCCCCGAGGGCTGTTAACCCAACACGCGTTCCAGGCGTGCGCCATAGGCCGCTAGGCGAATCCTCCAGTTGTTCACTCTTCGCGAGCGGATACCAGAATACCGAAGTTTTGCCGATCTGCCGAATCGGGCGACCTTGCCGCCCGACCCGGTTGTTGGTAAGCATGCTTAGTGTTAGCGTGAAACCGGATCTACTGATGCGGCTCCCCCACCGAGGAGACAGGCATGGCAACCCAAAAAAGTACCGACAAAGTCCGGACGGCTCCGGCCCCGGACAGCCCGTACAAGCCCGCTTCCCCAACCGACCTGAAGAAGCCTTCCTGGATGTACATCTTCCGGAAGGCCCGGCGGGAATTTTCCTCCGACCAGTGCACGGACCTGGCGGCCGCGCTGACCTACTACATGGTGCTGTCCCTGTTCCCCGGGCTGCTCGCCCTGGTATCCCTGCTGGGGCTCTTCGGGCAGAGCGAAGAGGGCACCGCCGCCATGCTGGCTCTGGTCAACCAGCTCGCTCCGGGTGACGCGGCCAAGGCGCTGGAGCAGCCGATCCAGCAGTTCTCCGCCCCCGGCACGGCCAGCCTGGCTCTTGTCGTCGGTATTGTCGGCGCCCTCTGGTCGGCTTCCGGCTACGTGGGGGCTTTCGGCCGCGCGATGAACCGCATCTACGAGGTGGACGAGGGCCGGCCGTTCTGGAAGCTGCGTCCGATGATGATACTGCTGACCGTCATCCTGGTGGTGCTGGCGGCGCTGATGCTGGTCCTGCTGGTGGTCTCCGGCCCGATCGCCGCGGCCATCGGCGGGCTGATCGGCATGGGCCAGGCGGCGGTGACCGCCTGGAATATCGTCAAGTGGCCGGTGCTGATCCTGGCCGCCGTGGTGTCGATCGCCCTGCTGTACTACGCCACCCCGAATGTGAAGCAGCCCAAGTTCCGCTGGATCAGCATGGGCGCCTTCATCGCCCTGCTCGTGCTGGCGGTCGCCACCGCGGGCTTCGGCTTCTACGTGGCCAACTTCGGCCACTACAACCGGACCTACGGGGCCATCGGCGGCGTCATTGTGATGCTGCTGTGGCTGTGGCTGGCGAACCTGTCCCTGCTCTTCGGCGCCGAGTTCGACGCCGAAACCGAGCGCGGCCGCGAACTGCAGGCCGGCATCCGGGCCGAAGAGACCCTGCAGCTGCCGCCCCGGGACACCCACCGCAGCGAGAAACAGCAGCAGCAGGCCCGGGACGACGTCGCGCGCGGCCGCCTGCTGCGCGTGCAGTCCGGCAACACCCGCTGGACGGAGGACGACGTCGAGGGGCGGCAGCCCGCCAACCCACACTGACCTGGCCACGACACGGCCCAACGGATTCCAGAAATAAGGAGCTGAGATGAGCATAAATCCGAACACCGGCAACTACGACGAGGATCTGCCTCCCCGCACCGGCATGCCGGAGGCTCCCTTCGGAGAGACAGTCTTGGGCGAGACGACGGTTCCCCCGGTCAGGCCGGCGGAACCGGTGGCGACCACGCCTTCAACCACTCCGCCCGCCGCAGGCACGGCCACGGAGGAGGCCAAGGAAGTAGGCCGCGAAGGCGTTGCCGCCGGCCAGCACGTGGCCGAGGCCGCCAAGGAAGAAGCCGGCAACGTGGCCCGGGAGGCCAAGTACCAGGCCACGAACCTCATGTCCCAGCTCAGCGACGACCTCAGCGGCCAGGCCAGCACCCAGCAGCAGCGGGCCGCCTCCAAGCTGCGTTCCCTGAGCGACGAGCTGACCTCGATGGCCAACGGCCAGCCGCAGTCCGGCACCGCCCTGAACCTGGTGAACCAGGCGGCGGAGCGGTTCAGCGGCATCGCCGCCTGGCTGGAGAAGCGGGAACCGGGTGACCTGCTGGACGAGATCAAATCCTTTGCCCGGCGCCGGCCCGGCGCCTTCCTGGCCCTTGCTGCCGGAGCGGGCCTGCTGGCCGGGCGGCTGACCCGCGGCATGGCCGCCGAGGCTGGAGGAACCCCGGGACGGCGGCCGGCGAATACCGGCACGGTCCCGCCGCCGCCCTCCCACGTCCCCGAAAGCGGCGACACCTACCGCACCGCGGGCGCGGACACCTACGCGACGACGCCGGGCGCCGGCACCTACCCCGCGGACAGCGGAGCGGCCCAGCCCCCGGTCCCTCCGGCCGGCACCGAGCCGGCCACGGACCTGCCGCCCCGGGCCCCGGGCGAAGGAGGTGAACGCTGGTGACCCAGCCCTCCCCTTCCGAGTTCCCGCAGACGCCGCCCACCCGGGCCGAGGCCAAGGCCGAGACCAGTTCGCTGGGTGACCTTCTGGCACAGGTCAGCAGCGACATTTCCGTGCTGATGCGCCAGGAAGTGGAGCTGGCCAAGGCCGAACTCAAGGAGTCCACCAGCCGCGCCGGCAAGGGCGTGGGCCTGCTCGCCGGCGCCGGGGTGGCCGGGCATTTTGTCCTGCTGTTCCTGTCGGTGGCCCTGTGGTGGGGCCTCGGCCTGCTCCTGGGCGGAGGATGGTCGGCCGTGATCGTGGCGGTCATCTGGGCCATCATCGCCGCCATCCTTTACGCCTCCGGCAAGAAGGAAATGAAGACCGTCCGCGGCATGCCGCGCACCGTGGAAACGGTCAAGGAGATTCCCGAAACCCTGAAGCCAAGTGAGGAAACACGATGAGCCAGACACCCGAAGAGATCCGCGCCGACATCGAAGCGACCCGCGGCCGGCTGGGCAGCGACGTGGACGCCGTAGCCGATAAGGTCACCCCGTCCAGGATCATGCATCGGCAGACGGACAAGGTGAAGACCAAGTTCGAGCAGGCCAAGGAGCGCGTCATGGGCTCGGCGCAGGAGACCGGGCATTCGCTCCAGTCCACCGCGCACGACGTCGGCGACACCGTCGGCGAGGTTCCCCACCGGATCGCCCGCCGGACCAGCGGCAACCCGATCGCCGCCGGACTGATCGCCTTCGGCGTTGGCTGGCTGGTTTCCACGCTGGTGCCGCCCACCGAGGCCGAACAGCAGGCCGCCGCGGCCCTGAAGGCAAAGGCGCAGCCGCTGGTCGAGGAGGTCAAGGAGTCCGCCCGGCAGATCGGCGAGGACATGAAGGAGCCGGCACGCCAGGCCGCCGAGGAAGTCAAGGCAAGCGCCCAGGACGCCACGGACCGGGTCAAGGCCGAGGGCAGCATGGCGGCCGAAGACGTGAAGTTGCGCGCCGAAGAGGCCCGGACCAACGTCCAGCAGCAACAGCCGCCTAACTCAACCTACTGATCCCGCAGCAGCCTGCGGACCTCACCTCGGCCCGGGCAGCAAGCCTGAGACGACGCTGCCCGGGCCTCCTGCTTCCGCTCAACAACCGCGAACTGGCCGAGGTGACCTGGGAACAGCGCGAGATGGAAGCCGAGCCGAGGTTCCCGGACAGCCAGGCGCTGCCGGACTTCAGCTACGCGGACTACGGGCGGCTGCTGGGTCTGGACGGGATGAGCGTGGAGGAACCCGGAGAGCTGGGCGAGGCCTGGGAATGGGCGCTGGCCGCGGACCGGCCCTTCGTCCTCGAGGCCGTCACCGACCCGGACATTCCGCTGCTGCCGCCGTTTCCGGCGGGCGCGGAAAAGGCCGGGTCGATGCGGCGGGGCTCGACGCCGAAGGCCCTGCGGGCGGGCACGCGCGCGAGCTGCTGGAGCGGTACGTTGCGCTGGAAGAAGAGCTGGAGGCGGAGCTGCAGGACTAGCCCTACACGTCGCGCCAATCCTGCTCTTTGAGATGCGAGCCGGCCTGCGGGCCCATCTGGAGCATGCCACCGTCCACCGTCCAGGACGCTCCGGTCACATAGCCGGCCTCGGCCGAGGCCAGGAAGGCAATCACCGCTGCCACTTCGCGGGCGTCGCCGGGCCGGCCCAGCGGCACGCCGGGACGCTGCGTGCCGCGCGGATCCTGGTCCGTCTGCCCAGTCATCGGCGTGGCGATCTCGCCGGGGGCCACCGAATTGGCCGTGATGCCGTACCGGCCCAGCTCCAGCGCCATCGTCTTGATCAGCCCGCCGAGCCCGTGCTTGGCCGCATCGTAGGCGGCGGAGCCCACCCGCGGCTGGTGCTCGTGGACGCTGGTGACGGCGATGATCCGCCCGCCCACGCCGGCGGCGACCATCCGACGGGCCGCCCGCTGGAGGCACACGAACGCGCCGTCGAGGTCCGTGGCCAGGGTGGTGCGCCAGCGCTGGTAGTCCAGGTCCAGGAACTTGACCTGCTCGCCGGTGCCTGCGTTGTTGACGAACACGTCGAGCCCGCCTAGGGCGTCGGCCAGCTCGTCGACCACGTCGGCGCAGCCGGGCAGGTCGGTGAGGTCCAGCCGGGCCACCTGCGCCCTCCGGCCGTGCGAGCGGACCTCGGCGGCGGTCTGCTCCGCGCCGGCCGCATCCGTGTGCCAGGTGATGCCGATATCCAGGCCGGCGCGGGCGAGGGCCACGGCTGCAGCACGGCCGATCCCGGAGTCCGATCCGGTGACAATCGCGGTCCTGGGTGTGAAGGCCATGCCAGCATCCTGCGCGCCGCATCCGGGCTCTGCAAGGGCCCGGACCGGCACCCGGCCCTTGCTAAGCATTCTTATTGTTATGCCTAGTCGGCAGGCTTATTCTTGCGGTGAGATTTAGCCGGTGAAAGTTCCTTTGGAAGGGGATCCCCGGTGGACGAACGCCTTATCAGGGTCCGCAGCGCTGCCGCAGACAAGGAATGGCAGGAGTTCCAGCTGGATAATGCTGACGCGGACCTGCGTGATGCGGTGCGCGAAGCGCTGGCGGCCGGCATCCAGGCCGAGGACCTGGCCGCCGCCGCGGAACTGACCCTCGAGCAGATCAGGGCGATCGGCCGGAACGATCGGCCGGATTCGGAAGCCGCCGGGAACATCGGGTAAGCTAGTGGGCGGCCCCTCATGTGGTGTCATCCTGTGAACTCCCCCAGGACCGGAAGGTAGCAAGGGTAAGCGGGCTCTGGCAGGTGCATGAGGGGTCTTTTACGTGCATCCCCGTCCGTTCCCCGGTCTGTGCGTGCCGGGTGCGGACCCTAGGCCTCAACGGATAGTGTTTTCATCGTGAGTACAGCCCTTTACCGCCGTTACCGGCCGGATACCTTCGCGGACGTTATCGGGCAGGAACACGTCACCGACCCCCTGATGGCCGCGCTGCAGAAGAACCGCGTGAACCACGCCTACCTCTTCTCCGGTCCGCGCGGCTGTGGCAAGACCACCTCGGCCCGCATCCTGGCCCGCTGCCTGAACTGCGCCAAGGGCCCGACGCCGACCCCGTGCGGCGAGTGCGACTCCTGCGTGGAGCTGGGCCGCGGCGGCCCGGGCAGCCTGGATGTGATCGAGATCGACGCCGCCAGCCACGGCGGCGTCGACGACGCCCGCGACCTGCGTGAGCGCGCCACCTTCGCCCCGGTCCGGGACCGCTACAAGGTCTTCATCATCGACGAGGCCCACATGGTCACCTCGGCCGGTTTCAACGCGCTGCTGAAGATCGTGGAGGAGCCACCGGAACACATCAAGTTCATCTTCGCCACCACGGAGCCGGACAAGGTCATCGGCACCATCCGCTCCCGCACCCACCACTATCCGTTCCGGCTGGTGCCGCCGGAGCCGCTGCTGAAGTACCTGGAGCAGCTGTGCGGGCAGGAGCAGGTGGCAGTGGCCCCCGGCGTGCTCTCGCTGGTGATCCGGGCCGGCGGCGGTTCGGTGCGCGACTCGCTTTCCGTGCTGGACCAGCTGATGGCCGGCGCCGGGGCCGCGGGCCTGGACTACGAACTGGCCGTCTCGCTGCTGGGCTACACGCATGCCTCACTGCTGGACGACGTGGTGGAGGCGATCGCCGCCGCCGACGCACCCACGGTGTTCAGCGCCGTGGACCGGGTGATCCAGACCGGCCACGACCCCCGGCGCTTCGTGGAGGACCTGCTGGAGCGCTTCCGCGACCTGATCATCGTCAAGGCGATGCCCGAGAGTGCGCACGCCATCCTGCGCGGCGTCCCGGAGGACCAGATCATCCGGATGCAGACCCAGGCCAACCAGCTCGGCTCGGCCGAGCTCTCCCGCGCCGCGGACATCACCAACCAGGCCCTGACCGAGATGACCGGCGCCACCTCGCCCCGGCTGCATCTGGAACTGCTCTGTGCCCGGATCCTGCTGCCGGCAGCGGAACAGGCCGAACGCGGCATCGCGGCGCGGGTGGACCGGATCGAACGCCGGCTCAGCTACGGCGGCGCCCCCGTGGCCGACGCCGTTCCCGCCGCATCTCCCACAGCCTCGACCCCTGCCGCGCCGGAGGCCCCGGCCACACAGGAGTCCCCGGCCAGCAGCCCCGACCGCGTGACCGCGCCCCGGGTGACCACCGCCGACTGGCCGCGCGAAGACGCCCTGCCCGGCGCCAGCGGTGCGCCCGCCGCGTCCCCCCGTCCGGCGGCATCCGGTCCGGCCGAGCCCGCAGCAGCCCGGGCCGCGGCTTCCGGCGACGGCGTCCCCGCCGGCAACACCGCAGACTGGGGCGGCGGCTGGGGCGTTTCCGCGCCGCCCCGCCCGGAGCCGGCCCGCCCCGCGGCAGCCCAGCAGCCCACACCGCAGCAGGCACCCGCCCAGCGACCGGCCGCGCAGCAGCCTGCCGCGCAGCGACCGGCCGCCCAGCAGGCACCGGCCCAGCAGCAGCGGCCCGCACCCCAGCCTGCGCAGCAGCCAGCACCGCAGCATCCGCAGGCCGCGCAGCCGGCTGCCGCCACCGGCCAGATCGAAATGATCCGCCGGGCCTGGCCGGAGATCCTCGAGGAGCTTGGCAGCATCCGCAAGGTGACCTGGATGAACGTCAGCACCAACGCGACGCCGGCCGGCTTCGACGGCACGGTCCTGGCCCTGGGCTTCAAGAACCAGGGTTCGGCCACGAACTTCGAGCGCGGCGACCACGCCGAGAACCTGCGCCGGGCGATCCACAAGGTGCTCGGCATCGACTGCCAGATCCGCACCGTCGACGGCTCCTCCGCGGCAGCGGGTGAGTCCGGCCCAAAAGCACCAACTAGCCGGCCGGAGCCGGCAAGGGCCCCGGCGGCGGAACCCGGGGTAGCCGAACGCACCGTTCCGGCACCGAGGCCGGCCTCCCCGCCGGAAGCACCCGCGCCGGCCCCCGCGGCCTGGGGTCCTGCCGTGTCCAACACGCCCCAGCCGGCCCCTGCCGCCTGGGGTCCGGCCGATCCGGAGAAGCCGGTCTTCGCCCATCTGGCCGCGCCGTCACCGGCCGGGCAGGTCTGGGGCCCCGCCCCGGAAGCTGCCGGACCGGCCCCCGCCGCTCCGGTGGCCACGCCGCCGGCGGCACCGGCAACTCAAGCGCCAGCGGCAACCCCGGCACCTGCCGCCGCCGTAGCGGCGCCGCCTGTCCAGGCCGCGCCGCCCGTGCCGTCGTCGTCGCCCGCCAAGGCACCCCAGCCTGCCGGCCCGCGGCCGGCCTCGCCCTACGAGGACATCCCGTACTCGGACGAGGAACCGGCCGACGAATGGGAGACCCCCCCGGATCCCGGCAGCGGACGGACCGTGAGCCGCTACCAGCAGCTGCTCAACCAGGCCAAGGCTGCCGAAGCCCGGCAGGCCCCGGCGGCCCCCGCCGTGCGGGACGCGTCCGGACGTGGCCTAAACTTGAGCTACGACGAGGACATTCCCAGCGATGACGATGAGTCGATCGAGGACTCGATTCTGGTGGGACGTGCCGCCATCGAACGCATTCTGGGCGGGCGCCTGATCGAGGAACGCAGCCTCGATGCGTCCTAACCGGTCAGGAGATTGAGGTTCAGTGTACGAAGGCGCCGTCCAGGAGCTGATTGACGAGCTCGGCCGCCTGCCCGGCATCGGCCCCAAGTCCGCCCAGCGCATCGCGTTCCACATCCTGGAAGCGGACCCCGAGGACATGAAGCGGCTGGTGGACGCGGTGGTCCATGTCAAGGAGCGGGTCAAGTTCTGCAGCATCTGCGGAAATATTTCCGAGCAGGAAACCTGCAGCATCTGCCGCGATCCGCGCCGGGACCCGACCGCCATCTGCGTGGTGGAGGAGTCCAAGGACGTCGTCGCGATCGAACGCACCCGGTCCTTCCGCGGCCGCTACCACGTGCTCGGCGGGGCGATCAACCCGATTGCCGGCATCGGCCCGGAACAGCTGCGCATCCGGGAGCTGCTCAATCGGCTCTCCGACGGGCAGATCCAGGAAATCATCATCGCCACGGACCCCAACCTCGAGGGCGAGGCCACCGCCACCTACCTGGCCAGGATGCTCAAGACCATCGGGATCACGGTCAGCCGGCTGGCCTCGGGCCTGCCGGTGGGCGGGGACCTGGAATACGCGGACGAAATCACCCTCGGCCGGGCCTTCGAGGGCCGCCGGAACCTCACCTAGGCGCCGTTCCGGCCCTGCGCGCCTCAGCCGGCCGAGCCGTACGGGTAGTCCTCATCGTCGGCGCCGGGAATTCCCGTCGCCTGTTCGATCCGGTCCGCTTCGGATCCCTCCTCCGGCTGCCCGGACGGCGGTATCCCGCGGCCCGCCGGGGGTGTTTCCGGCAGCCGCTGCTCCATCCGGTCCGCTTCGGATCCCTCAAGCGGGCCCGGCGTCTCGGCGTCCAGCATGCCGTCCTCGTCCGGCGACACCGGCAACTGCTGCTCAAACCTGTCCGCATCCTGCACGTCCGGCAAAACCGTTGGCTCCTCGGCTGGATTGGTCATGTGCCCCTCCCGGTCTGGCAGATGGATCCCCCAAGACTCCTTAACCATAAGCAGGCTGACCACATTCTTCTACCCGGCACCTCCACCCAGCCCCGGCGGCCGGCATCCCGCCGTCACAACGGCGCCGCCGATTCGGAGGCGCCATGGTCACGGGCTAAACTCTTCTTGTCGGCCGCGCCGGATGCCGTGGCCCCCGCAAACCTTTGTCCGGCCCCTACCGGCGCCCGCACGGCATGACTGGAGCCCCAGCAATGCCGGATGGCCCAAGCCAGGAGATGTTGAAAGAACGTGGACGCATGAGCTTGATAGTGCAGAAATTTGGCGGTTCCTCCGTTTCGGACGCCGAAGGCATCAAGCGCGTGGCCAAACGCGTGGCCCGGACGCAGGCGGCCGGCAACGAGGTCGTCGTCGTCGTCTCCGCCATGGGTGACACCACGGACGAACTGCTGGACCTCGCCGGGCAGATCACCGCCAGCGCCCCGGCCCGCGAAATGGACATGCTGCTCAGTTCCGGCGAGCGCATCTCGATGTCGCTGCTGGCCATGGCGATCAACGAGGAAGGCGCCACGGCCCAGTCCTTCACCGGCAGCCAGGCCGGCATGATCACCGACGCCATCCACGGCAAGGCGCGCATCATCGATGTCTCCCCGCACCGCATCAAGACCTGTATCGAGCGCGGGGATATCGCCATCGTGGCCGGCTTCCAAGGCATGACCCAGGACAGCAACGACGTCACCACGCTGGGCCGCGGCGGCTCGGATACCACGGCCGTGGCCCTGGCCGCGGCACTCGATGCCGACGTCTGCGAGATCTACACGGACGTGGACGGGGTATTTACTGCCGACCCCCGGGTGGTTCCCAGCGCCCAAAAGATTGACAGGATCTCCAGCGAGGAGATGCTGGAATTGGCAGCTTCCGGTGCCAAGATCCTGCACCTGCGGTGCGTGGAGTACGCGCGCCGGTTCGGAGTACCGCTGCACGTGCGCTCCTCCTTCAGCACCAACGAGGGAACGTGGGTCCTGCCCAGCCCCGACGACAAGATCAAGATTCAAGAGGGAGAACCCTTGGAACAGCCCATCATCTCCGGCGTTGCCCACGACCGTTCCGAGGCCAAGGTCACCATCCTCGGCGTGCCCGACATTCCGGGCAAGGCGGCGGAAATCTTCGGCATCGTCGCCGGTGCGCACTCGAATATCGACATGATCGTCCAGAACGTGTCCACCAAGGGTTCGGGCAAGACGGATATCTCCTTCACCTTGCCGATCGTGGAAGGCCGGGACGCCATCGAGGCCCTGAAGGCCGCCCAGGAGCAGGTGGGCTTCGAGAACATCGACTATGACGACCAGATTGGCAAGCTGTCCCTGATCGGCGCCGGCATGCGCTCGAACCCGGGCGTGTCCTACAAGTTCTTCCAGGCGCTGCACGACGCCGGTGTGAACGTGGACATGATCTCCACCTCGGAGATCCGCATCTCGATCGTGACCCACGCAGACCTGCTGGACAAGGCCGTCCGAGCCGTGCATGCGGCCTTCGACCTCGACGGCGAAAGCAACGCCACCATCTACGGCGGCACCGGCCGCTGACGGCCGGCCAGGCGCCTTAAAACAACGACGGCGGTGTCCGGCTTCGCGCCGGCACCGCCGTTTTGCTCTTTAATTGTTTGCCCTTTAATTGTTCGGACCGGCCTCGGGCGTTGTCCCCGGCGGTATCGGTGTCGCGGCGGCATCAGCCCCGGTGGCCTCGTGGCGCTTGCGGTGGGCATAGGCATGGCCATCCGCATCCCGCTCGATCTCGAATTCGGAGAGCTCGGCCTGCGAGGCGGCCTCGAAATCGTCATGCTTGTGGAGAACGGGCTCATCCATGGCGCCCCGGTCCGCCGGGCCCCAGACCTTCCTGGTCTTGTCCGTCATCGTCATGAAGCGCCGAAGGAAATCAGCCTTTCCGGCCATTCGAATCACCCTCCATCAGGCGGCTGCGATGGCCATATTCTAGCTCGCTTTGGCCGCCATGGGGATGCTCACGCCGGCCCGGGCTACAGCTTTTTGGGCACGATGTACGTGCTGCCGTCCGGCCGCTTCACGGTTTCCCACTGGGAGGCCTCGGCCTCGCGCTGCTTGAGCAGCTCCTGGTTCGCCTCCGTCATCGGATGGTCCACGCCGCTCTTCTGGGCCGGCCCGAAGATCATCCGCAGCTTGCCCGTGAGGTCCATAAACCGTTGCGACAACGACTTCTTCTCTGCCATAACGCGGCCCTTTCTTCCAGTTGTCCGCCGGTGGACTCCCCGACATTGCCATATTACGCTAACTGTTAGTGCATTAACTATTTGAACGGATGTGATCCCATGACCCAGCCTGCAGGCGAAGAAGACCTCCTGCTGGAGCACCAGCTGTGTTTCGCTCTGTCGGTGGCCTCACGCAGCGTGGTGGCCGCCTACCGGCCGGTCCTCGAGGAGCTGGGCCTGACCCATCCGCAGTACCTGGTCATGCTCGCGTTGTGGGAGCAGAGCCCGCGCACGGTCAAGGACCTCTCCGAGGCGCTGCTGCAGGAACCGGCCACCCTCTCCCCCATGCTCAAGCGGCTGGAGGCCGCGGGCCTGGTCACGCGCAGCCGGGTCGCCGGCAACGAGCGGTCACTCGCCGTCGGGCTGACCGCCGACGGCGCCGCGCTGCGCCAGCAGGCGCTCTCCGTGCCGGGCACCATGCTTCAGCGGCTGGGCCTGGACCGCGATGCGCTGCGGGAGCTGAACGGCTCCATGCGGGAGCTGATCCGCGCCTCCCAACTGGCCCTGGCCGCCGACTGAGCGGCTCAGGCGCCCCCTGAGAGTGGGCGGGAGCGCCCCACTCTCAGGGGATGTTCACCGTCAGGGCGGTGCCCGCGCTGTCCCCAAACCGGACTAGCCCGGTCCAGCTGCCGCTGTCCAGTCCGTTCCAGTGGGCCCGGACCTCGCCGGACTGCCCGTTGGCCAGCTCCAGCGGATCCGGATCCACTCCGAGGTTGCCCGCGTCCGAGGTGACCGCGGCGGTGTGCAGCGTCGCGCTGGCCTGCGTGGCCCCCTCCGGCGCTGCGTACAGGTGGGCGTACACGCCGTAGACTCCAGGCTCGGGGGCGGTGATCAGCACCTCTTCCTTGGACCCCGCAGCGGTGGACTGCAGCATCTCGCCGGTCGGCGTGACCACGTACAGGTCCCAGTCCGCACCCTTCGTCGCCGCATCGATGCCCATCCGCGCCAGCGCGGCACCCTCGGGAACCACCAGCCGGGACACCAGCGCGCTGGCATCGTTGATCAGCCCGGGTTCCGGCGTCCGCTCGCCGGTCAGGGCATCGGCCTTGGCCAGGCCGGCCACGGTGAGGTCGAGCGGGTCATTGGTGCCCGACTGCACCTTGATGGCAGCCTCGCCCTTGGTCCCCTCGGACTGCACGACGACGCTTTGCTGCGCCCGCACGGCCACCGGCCGGACCGCCACCGGCGACGTCACCGTCCGGCCGGCGCCCGACCAGATCAGCTCGCCCATGGCGAATTCACCGAAGGCCGCGCCCGCGTTCTTGAAGGTCACGGTAAAGCTGGCCTTGTCCCCCTTGTCCAGCTTCAGCACGGCCGGCTCCACCCGGACCTCGATGCCCGGCACGTCCGCGGAGACCGTGTAGCGGCCGGCTTCCAGGGCTGTCACGGTCCGCTTCACCGATACCTCGCCGACCAGCGTCCCAAGCGCGAACGAGGGCACATTGGCGTCCTTGGCCGCGATGTTGATCTTCGGGTCCATGCCTAGGTTGATGCCCGATCCCTGCAGCAGGCCGGCCCAGTCGCTCAGGCTGGCATCGTAGGCCAGCCCGGGGCTGGCCATCCGCTCCGGGTCCACCTCGCCGGCCCCGGTGGCGAAGTTGTCATGGTTGACCGAGCCGTTATCGGTGACCACGTCCGCCGCGGTGGTCATCAGCGCCGACTTGACGATCGCGGGCGACCAGTCGGGATTCTTGGCCAGCAGCAGGGCCCCGAGGCCCGCCACCTGGGGAGCAGCCATGGAGGTGCCCGAGAGGAAACCGAATTCCTCCCCGCCGTTGATCGGGGACACCCCGGCCAGCACCCCGACGCCCGGGGCGGCCAAGTCCGGCTTGAGCAGGTCCGAATTCACGGCGTTGGACGGGCCGCGCGAGGAGAAGGCGGCCATCTGCGGGAGCGGGGGCTCCTTCTTCCCGGTCGTGTCGTGGTCCACCAGCGCGGCGGTCAGCTTCGGATTGCCGGCGACCTTGTCCACGATGCCCGGGTCGTTGATGTGCACCGTCGGCACCGCGTGCAGGTCCAGATCCAGCGAATTCGGCGTCAGGTTGACCAGCACCATGCCCACGCCGCCGGCCTGCTTGACGGCCTCGGACTTGTCCACGCGGGGATTGACGCCGCGGACGCAGACGACGATCTTGCCCTTGACCTTGGCCTTGTTGAGCTTGCCCGGGATGCAGAGCCGGGCGTCGTTGACCTCGTCCGTGGCCGGGTTGCCGTCGTCGGCCACCGGGGCGTCGCTGGAAAGCAGGATGCCCGCCTTCTTCACTTCCTTGTTCATGATCGAGGCGCCGCGGTACTTGCTGCCGTCGGAGAGTTCCACGGTGCCCTGCAGCGCATTGGAGAAGGTGCTGGCCCCCACGGTGGTAATCCACGGGGCGCTGTGGTTGACCGTGGCGGACGCGGGGCCTTCGTTGCCGGCCGAGGCGGAGATGAAAATCCCCATCCGCGCGGCGGACAGGAAGGCCATCGCCACCGGGTCGCTGATGGTGGTGTTGTCGCCCGAGATGGAGAAGTTCAGCACGTCCACGCCGTCCCGGACCGCCTGGTCGATGGCGGCGACCGCGGCGGAGGTGTAGCAGCCGCTGGCGCCCGGGTTCGCCCCGGTCCAGCAGATCTTGTAGACGGCAACCTTCGCCGCCGGCGCCACGCCGGAGCCGATGCCGAAGTTGCGCCCGCCCACTTCGGTCTTCACCCCGAAGTTGCCCGCCGCGGTGCTGGCGGTATGGGTGCCGTGCCCTTCGGTGTCCAGCGGCGAGATCGATTCCTTGGGCCCCTTGCCGCCGGTTTGCGGGTCCGTGAGGAACTCCTCGGCGTAGTAGCGGGCACCGAGCACCTTGCTGTTGCACTCGGTGCCGTTGAACCCGGAACCGGACTCGCCGGCCTGGCACTTGCCCTTGAATACGGAGCCGTCCGCCTTGAGCATGGCGATCTCGCCGTCCGCGTTGAGGTAGGGCGCCCCGACCACGGGCCGCTGCTTGCCCTTGAGCGGCTCAACCTTGTCCCCGGCGAAGAACGGGTTGTCCGGCGTGTAGCCGGTGTCCAGGACGCCGACGACGGTGCCGGCCCCGGCCTTCTTCTCCGAACCGAACTGCTGCTTCCAGACGCCCTTGCCGCCGGGCAGGCCCAGGAACTCGGTGCTCGAATAGTCCGGCTGGAACTTCTGGTCCTTGGCCACGACGGCGACCCCGGCGGCCTTGGTCAGCGCGGCAGCCTGCAGCCCGCTCAGGTTCGCCACGAAACCGTTGACGGCCGTCGTGAAGCTGGCGCTGATCTTGACGCCTTCGGACTGCGCCAGCTGCTGCTGCTCGCGCTCGAGGTGCTGCCGGTACTTGACGGCGTTGGGGCTCTCGTCGTCGAGCCCTTCCCCCTCGGCCGGCTTCGTGGCCGGCAGCCCGGCCACGCCGCCGTCGTAGGTGGCCAGCGGATCCGCGTCCAGCATCACGATGTAGCGGCCGTCCTCGTACGGCTCGGGCACCGCCCCGGGGTCCACCTTCGGGTCCGCCGGGGCGGTCTTCCCATCCTGCGTGGGTACGGCGGTGGCGGCGGCGCCGGAGGAGAACATCAGGGCACTGCCTAAGGCCAGCGTCAGGGCGGCGCGCAGCCGCGGCCTGCGCACAAAGCCTATGCCTTGCGTTTTCATGAGAGGGAGCCGCCTTTCACCTGTTTCAGAGCCAGACCAACTCGGCCTCATCGCGCAGACCTAGTTTGAGCCAAAAATACTCCATCCGGGAATCCCTATGAAGCTATTGGGCCATGTCAACGGCGTGTTGGGGCCGAATTCACCAGCAGCGCTTGGCCTGTTTCCATATGCAACCATTGACCACTGCGGGCGCGGATGATAATGGGTCTGCCTGCTGCAAAGCGCGCCGTGCTGCGATAATAGGGGCATGCGTCAGACCCCGTCCGTCCGGCCGGCCGTCCTGCCCGAGCGGCAGTGGCTGGCCCGCGCCGAGGCCCACCGGCGGCGGGCCGGCAGGTTCACCGAACCGTACCTGCAGCGCCGCTCGGCCGGCCGCCGGCATCCGGTGGAGGATTTCCTCTTCACCTACTACAACCACAAGCCGGGCCAGCTGCAGCGCTGGCACCCCGGGGCCGGCACGGTGGTGGCCGGTCCCGCGGCGGCCGAACGGGCCGGCTGGAAGTACTACCGCGGCCTGACCGACGGCGAACGGCTCGACGCCGGCCTGGCCCCGGATACCGCCGCGGCCGCCTTCGACACCGCGGCGTTCCTGGCCGACCGGTCCGCCACGGTGGACTTCGTCCGGATCATCCTGGCCGGCACCGCCGCCCGGCCGGCCCGGTTCTCCTGCTTCGGGCTGCACGAGTGGGCGATGGCCTACAAGTCCGCGGCCAACGGGATCCGGCACGACTACCTGGACCTGCGGCTGGGCGCGGACGGGACGGACGCGGTGGTGGAGGCCAGCCGGATCGGCTGCTCGCACTTCGACGCCTTCCGCTTCTATGCCCCGCAGGCGGTGCCGCTGAACACCCTGCGGCCCACCCGGGAGAACCAGCGCCTGATGGAACAGCCCGGCTGCCTGCACGCCAACATGGACCTGTACAAGTGGGCCTACAAGCTCGCCCCGGCGCTGCCGGGCGAACTGGTGCTGGACTGCTTCGAGCTGGCCTGGCGGATCCGGGAAATGGACATGCAGGCCTCCCCGTACGATCTGTCCGGCTGGGGCTACGACGCGATCGAGATCGAGACGGCGCCGGGGCGGGCGCGCTATGCTGCGGCACAGCGGGCCTTCGCCGCCGAGGCACAGGTACTGCGCGGCAGGCTGCTCCGGGCACTGGACGCGGTGCAGGAACCGAAGCCCGGACGCGGCCCGGACCTACCGGATGAACCGATTGGGTGAATGACCATGACGCAGTGCCGGCACCACACATTCCTCCGGGTACTCCCCAAGGCCGCCGCGGCGGCGGCCGGGATCGCCCTGCTGCTGGCCGGCTGCGGCGGTCCCGGCGGGCCCGCGCCGTCGCCCTCGGCCACCACACCGCCGCCGGCCACGCAGCCGGCGCCGGGAACCCCGCCCCCGGCCACACCGCCGTCGAGCCCGGGACCAACCAAGGGAGCCGCCGTGACCGATGCCAGCCTGAAGATCGTGATGTCCACCCAGGGGGTGGCCGGCAGCCAGGAGCAGGTGCTGGTCTGCGTGGACTCCCGGCCCACGGCCAAGTCCACCGTCAGCAACCCGGAGGCCGCGTGCGCCGCGCTGGCCAAGTCCGGCGACGCGGTCTTCTTTGCGCCGCCGAACCCCAACCGGGCCTGCACGCAGCAGTACGGCGGACCGCAGCAGGCGCGCGTCACCGGCACACTGAACGGCAAGCCGGTGGACAAGGTGTTCTCCCTGACCGACGGCTGCCGGATCGCCGAATGGCAGGCCATGCAGGCGCTGTTCGGGGACTTCGGTCCCGGCGTCTAGCGTCCTGCCTGGCGCAGCCGGCGGTCCTGTTTGATCTTCTGGATCACCATCCGGGCCAGGCCGGCCACCACGGCGGCGGCCAGGATAGGGAGCAGAAGTGACTTAGGTCTCTCGGCCATGGCCTTATGGTAGGCCCGGTAGAATGGGACTGCCCAGCTTCCCTGGAAGATCCACACTGCCCCACGCACAGGAGTTACCGGATGCCCCGGATCATTGTCGATGTCATGCCCAAACCCGAAATCCTCGATCCGCAGGGTAAGGCCATTGCCGGTGCGCTGCAGCGCCTGGGCCAGACGGGTTTCAGCGCCGTCCGCCAGGGCAAGCGGTTCGAACTGACCGTGGACGGCGAGGTCACCGAGGAGGTCCTCGAGCAGGCCCGCCACGCGGCCGTCACGCTGCTGTCCAACCCGGTGATCGAGGACGTCACCCGGGTCGAGGTCGTCAAGGACGCCACCATCGGGGTCAGCGAGTAATGAGCGAGACTCCCCTGATCGGCGACTTCTCGCCCGCCCCCGACGCGGGCCTGTCCGGCGCCCGGATCGGCGTCATCACCTTCCCCGGCACGCTCGACGACGCCGACGCCGCCCGCGCCGTGCGGCTGGCCGGCGGCACCGCGGTCAGCCTCTGGCACGGCGACCATGACCTGCAGGGCGTGGACGCGGTCATCCTGCCCGGCGGCTTCTCCTACGGCGACTACCTGCGCGCCGGCGCCATCTCCCGCTTCGCGCCGGTAATGGAACAGGTCGTTGACGGCGCCAAGGGCGGGCTGCCCGTGCTGGGCATCTGCAACGGCTTCCAGGTCCTCACCGAGGCGCACCTGCTGCCCGGCTCGATGATCAAGAACAACCACCTGCACTTCGTTTGCCGGGACCAGAAGCTGCGGGTGGAGAACAACTCCACCGCCTGGACCGCCGAGTACGCCGCCGGGTCCGAGATCGTGGTGCCGCTGAAGAACCAGGACGGCCAGTACGTCGCGGACGAGAAGACCCTGGACGAGCTCGAGGGCGAGGGCCGCGTGGTGTTCCGCTACGTGGACGTGAATCCCAACGGCTCCCGCCGCGACATCGCCGGCATCACCAACGCCGCGGGCAACGTCGTCGGCCTGATGCCGCACCCCGAGCACGCGGTGGAGGCCGGCTACGGCCCGGACTCCTCGGCCTTCGGCCCCGTCGGCGTGCGCGGCGGTACCGACGGACTGGGCATGTTCACCTCTGTTTTGAAGAAGATCGTGGGGGCCAACTGATGAGCGACCTTAACCAGCGAGTCCAGAGCCGGCTGGAGACCCCCGCCGAGGCCCGGAACGAGCACGGGCACCACCTCGGCGGCCCGGCCGACGCCGTCGAACATATCGAGGGCCGCAAGTTCAACATCGACACGGTCGAACACGCCGCGGCCACCCCGGACACCCCGCTGCCCTGGGCCGAACTGGGCCTGAAGGAAGACGAGTACAACCGCGTGGTCGAGATCCTCGGCCGCCGCCCCACCGCCGCCGAGCTGGCGATGTACTCGGTGATGTGGAGCGAGCACTGCTCCTACAAGTCCTCCAAGGTGCACCTGCGCCAGTTCGGCGACAAGGTCACCGAGGAGATGAAGAAGGACATGCTGGTGGGCATCGGCGAGAACGCCGGCGTCACCAACCTCGGCGACGGCTGGGCCGTGACCTTCAAGGTCGAGTCCCACAACCACCCGTCCTTCGTGGAGCCCTACCAGGGCGCCGCCACCGGCATCGGTGGCATTGTCCGCGACATCATCTCGATGGGTGCCCGGCCGGTGGCCGTGATGGACCCGCTGCGCTTCGGCGCCGTGGACCACCCGGACACCGCCCGCCTGGTCCACGGGATCGTGGCCGGCATCGGCGGCTACGGCAACAGCCTGGGCCTGCCCAACATCGGCGGCGAAGTGGTCTTCGACTCGGTCTACCAGGGCAACCCGCTGGTGAACGCGCTGGCCGTGGGCGTGATGCGGCACGAGGACATCCGGCTGGCCAACGCCTCCGGCGCCGGCAACAAGGTGGTGCTCTTCGGCGCGCGCACCGGCGGCGACGGCATCGGCGGCGCCTCGGTGCTGGCCTCGGAGTCCTTCGACGACTCCAAGCCGGCCAAGCGCCCGGCCGTCCAGGTGGGCGACCCGTTCGCCGAGAAGGTGCTGATCGAGTGCTGCCTGGAGCTGTTCAAGGCCTCCGTGGTGGAAGGCATCCAGGACCTCGGCGCCGCGGGCATCTCCTGCGCCACCTCCGAACTGGCCTCCAACGGCGACGGCGGCATGCACATCGAGCTGACCTCCGTGCTGCTGCGTGACCCGACCCTGACCCCGGGCGAAATCCTGATGTCCGAGTCGCAGGAACGCATGATGGCCGTGGTGACGCCGCAGAACGTCGAGGCGTTCGAGGCGATCCTGGCCAAGTGGAACGTGGAGTACTCCTGGCTCGGCGAGGTCACCGGCACCGGCCGGCTGATCATCGACTGGAACGGCGAGACCATCGTGGACGTGGATCCGCGCACCGTGGCCCACGAGGGCCCGGTCTACGAGCGCCCATACCACCGCCCCGAGTGGCTCGACGGCGTGCAGGCGGACGCCTTCGCCGGCTCGGCCGCCGACGCCTCCCGTCCCGCCTCCGGCGAGGAGCTCAAGGCTGCGGTGCTGGAGCTGATGGCCTCCCCGAACATGTGCGCCAAGGACTGGATCACCAACCAGTACGACCGCTACGTGCGCGGCAACACCGCGCTGGCGATGCCCGACGACGCCGGGGTCATCCGCGTGGACGAAACCACCGGCATGGGCGTGGCGCTGTCCACCGACTGCAACGGCCGCTACGCCTACCTGGACCCGTACACCGGCGCCCAGCTGGCGCTGGCCGAGTCCTACCGCAACGTCGCCACCGCCGGCGCCGTGCCGATGGCGGTCACCGACTGCCTGAACTTCGGTTCCCCGGAGGACCCCGAGGTGATGTGGCAGTTCGCCGAGGCCGTGCGCGGGCTCTCCGACGCCTGCATGACGCTGGGCGTGCCGGTCACCGGCGGCAACGTCTCGCTGTACAACCAGACCGGCGGCGTGGCCATCCACCCGACCCCGGTGGTCGGCGTGCTGGGCAAGTTCGACGACGTCGCCCGCCGCACGCCGTCGGGCTGGCGCGAGGACGGCCAGGCGATCTACCTGATGGGCACCACCCGGGACGAACTGGACGGCTCCGAATGGGCCAACCTGCGCGGGCACCTCGGCGGCAAGCCGCCGGTGCTGGACCTGGCGGCCGAGAAGCTGCTCGGCGAGCTGCTGATCAACGCCTCGCGCGACGGCATGATCGACGCCGCGCACGACCTGTCCGAGGGCGGCCTCGCCGCGGCCCTGTCCGAGATGGCCCTGCGCTTCGGCGTCGGCGCCCGGATCGGCCTGGGCGAGCTGTGCGAACGCGACGGCGTGGACCTGTTCACCGCGCTGTTCAGCGAATCCCAGGCCCGCGCCGTCGTCGCCGTGGCCCGCAGCGAAGAGGTCCGGTTCAAGGACATGTGCACTGCCCGGGGCTTCGCGCACCTGCGGATCGGCGTGGTGGACACGCAGAACGAGGCGCTGGACTTCCAGGGCCAGTTCAGCCTGCCGCTGGCCGAGCTGAAGGAAGCGCACGAGGGCACCCTGCCCAAGTACTTCGCCTAACCTTCCGCTTCAGGAACAGGTAACGGCGGCGGCCCCTTTGCGAAGGGGCCGCCGCCGCTTTCATGCCCGGGGTCCTCCAACTCCAAATTTGCTCCAAATCAAAATTTTGATTTGGACTTTGAGTAGCCTAGCCTCTACCCGCTTGCCCTACAAGGAATATGATCCGTGCGGTGGGCGTCAAAGGCCCACCGCACGGATCAATCCACTGGTACGATTCGAGGGGCCTACGCCACCGTCATTTCGCCCATCTCGTCCCAGCCTTCGCCCTCGATCTGGCGGCTGATAATCCGCGGGGTTGCCTGCAGGTACTGCGGCTGCTCGGCCATCGCCTTCTTGAAGTGCGCGCTGTTGACGTGCGCCGCGGCGGCGTCGTCCTTGAAGGCCTCGACGAGCACGTACTCGTTGGGGTCCTCTACGCTGCGCGACCAGTCTGACCAAAGATTCCCGGGCTCGGCGCGGGTGGCCTCGGTAAACTCCCGCACCAGCTCCGGGAAGTTGTCGGCGTATTCGGGCTGGACCTTGAACTTGACCACGATGAAAATCATGGCTCCATCCTGCCAGATGCCAGGAGCCGGGCGGCCTGCAGGTAGCGGCGGGTGGCCAGTGCCTGGCAGGCGGAGGCCACCGGGGCTCCGGCCCGGAAGAACCAGTTCGCGTGCCGGCTGAAGGCAAACAGGTCGAACCAGACCGTGCCGTCCGGTTCCATTACCGCGACGAAGCTTTCCTCCCCGCGTTCGGGGTGCCCGGGCAGAGTGCCATAGCCGAAGCCGGTGCGCCGGCTCGCTCCGGACCGCTCGTCATTCTCGGCCCAGACTACCTGGCAGGGAATCCGCAGCCGGAGCGGACCCAGACCGAAGCGCGAGGCCATGCGCACGCCCGCCGCCGCGCGCGGCGTCGCCGGGTCCACCCGCAGCCCGGCCAGCCGGTGCAGCTGCCAGCCCATGATGCCCTCGGCCAACGCTGCATAGGCCCGCGGTCCGCGGCCGACGGCGATGCGGTGCCGGGCGACCCGGTAGCCGTCCGGTGCCTGGTGCTGCCGGGTCAGGCCCTGTTCGGTATAGGTCAGGCCGGATCCTTCCATCCTCCGAGCCTACCCCGGACCGGGTTGCCCCTTAACGACCGTTTCAGCGGTGAAAAGGGCGTTAAGTGTCAGGTCGGTTAGGAGGGGTGGTGCTCCTGGAGGCGGAGTTCCTCCTGCACGTCCGGATCATCCGGGCGGGCTTCGGCCAGGTGGTGCAGGATGGCCAGCGCCTCGTCATGCCGGCCCAGCGCGCGCAGGCTGCGCGCCACCGCCCAGCGGGCCCGGTGCAGCTCGTCCTCGCCGCCGTGGGCGCGGGCCGCGTCCTCGGCCAGCTGGAACTGCTCGTGGGCGCCGACGTAGTCGTGCTTGTCCAGCAGTACCTGGCCTAGGTTCGCATACAGTCCGATGGCCAGCCGGCGCACCCGCTCGTCGTCCGAGCGGTACAGGACGGCCAGCGCCGCAGCGGTATGCTCCCCGGCCCGGTGCGGGTCCGCCAGCGCCGCCATGGACAGCGCGTCCACCGCCAGGAAGTCATGGCCGAAGTCCCCGGCCCGGCGGGCTGCCTCCTCGAACAGGGGCAGGGCCTGGCTGTGCCTGCCCAGGGCATGCAGGATCCGGCCGCGCTCGAGCAGCACCCGCAGCCGCACCACCGGAGCGTCGTCGTCGATCCGCGCCAGCATGTCCAGGGCCTCGTCGTGGCGGCCCTGCAGCCCCAGCGCGCGGGCGATCTGGGTGGCCAGTTCGTTCCGGTCCGAGCGCAGCGCGAACTGGTTGGTGTCCGCGTCCCGCAGCCGCTGCTCGGTGCCGTGCGGATCCGAGGAATCCCACAGTTCGTTCAGCCGTTCCTGGGGAATCACCGGCCCTCCTCGGCCAGCCGCTGCCAGCCCAGGGCCTCGCGGTCCTGCCGCGGCAGGCCGGCGACCACCAGGTCGTAGGAGTCTTCGATCAGGTCACGGACCATGCCGTCGGGCAGCTTCCCGTCCAGCCGCACCCCGTTCCAGTGGGTCTTGTTCATGTGGTACGCGCCGGTAATTTCCGGATGGGCCGCACGCAGCTGCTGGGCCAGGGCCGGCTCGCACTTCAGGCTCACGCTCAATGGCTCGGCACCCAGGTCGGACAGGGCGAACATGCGCGCGGCCGAGGCCCCCGCCCGGACCTTGAAGACCGAGGCGTCCGGGCCGAAGGGAAAGTCCTCGAAGGCGCCCGGCAGCGACAGGCAGAACGAGCGAAGGGAGGATCCGTCCACAGTTCGAGGGTACTCCCGCACCGTGCCGGCCGGTACCCGGACCGGCTGTCCAGCGGGACGTTGAAGTGGGACGATGGTGCCGCGGGGACAACAGCGGCAGGCGGATGGAGGATCGGCGTGGACGATGCCACGGAGGGTGCCGAAGGGCGGGGCATGCAGGCAGCCCGCGAGGTCTCGGGCGCGGCAGAGCGGGCCAAGCAGTCCAAGGCCTTCCAGGCCGTGGCCCGGTGCGGCTGGGCGGCCAATGGCCTGCTGCACCTGCTCATCGGCTACATCGCGCTCCGGCTGGCCTTCGGCCACGCCGGCGAGGCGGACCAGTCCGGCGCCGTCGGCCAGCTGGCCGCAACCCCGGGCGGCGTGGTCCTGTTGTGGGCCGGTTTGGCCGCGGGGGCCGCGCTGGCGCTGTGGCAGGTCAGCGAGGCGGTCTTCGGCGGCAGACGGTTCGAGGGCCGGGACCGGCTGAAGTACCGGGTCAAGTCGGCGGGCCTCGCCGTCGTCTTCGCCCTACTGGCCGCGACCTTCGGCAGCTTTGCCCTGGGCGGCGGCACCGACAGCGGGGAAAAGACCCAGGACGCCAGCACGGCCCTGATGCAGGCGCCCGCAGGCGCGGTGCTGCTGTTCCTGGTCGGCGCCGGGATCGCGGCCGCCGGCGTCTTTTACGTAGTCAAGGGTGCACGGGGTAAGTTCCGTGACGACCTGCGGCAGCTGCCGGCCGGGACCCTGGGCCGGGCCGTGACCTGGACCGGAACGGCCGGCTACATCGGCAAGGGACTGGCCCTGGTCGTGCTGGGCATCCTCTTCGCGGTGGCCGCCGTCAGGCACGATCCGGCCCAGGCGACCGGGCTGGACGGCGCGCTCAAGGGGCTGCGGGACCAGCCCTTCGGCGACGCCGCGCTGATTGTGGTGGCGCTGGGACTGATCTGCTACGGCCTGTACCTGGGCGCCCGGGCCCGCTACGGCAAGATGTAAGCGGGCCCGGAGCCGGGGTGCCGTTAGAGCTTCGCCAGGGCCTCGAGGCGGTAGTTGGCGGCGCGGTGGTTCTCGGGCAGCTTGTCGCCGCGGCCGAACAGCTTGTTCCGCAGCGTGCCCGGGGCGTACTCGGTCGGGTAGGCGCCCAGCTTCTGCAGCTCGGGCACCACGAACTCGACGATGTCCTCGAACGTGCCCGGGGTGATCGCGTAGGCCAGGTTGAAGCCGTCGACGTCGGTCTCCTCGACCCACTCGACGAGCTTGGCGGCCACCTCGGCACCGGAACCGACGGTGATCGGGCCGAAACCGCCGACGCCGACCCATTCGGCCAGCTGGCGGATCGTCCACGGCTTGCCGGTGTCGCCGGACGCCTTCTGGAAGGTCTCCACCGAGGACTGGATGGCGTTGGACTTCACGTTGTCACCGATCACGTCGTCCGGGCCGTAGGTGGACAGGTCCACGCCCATCCAGCCGGAGATCAGGGCCAGCGCGCCGTCGATGTCGGCGTAGGACTTGTAGTCCTCGAACTTCGCCTGCGCGGTGGCGCTGTCCGGGCCGGTCACCACGGTCTGCATGGTGTAGATGCGGATGTCGTAGCGGTCGCGCCCGGCTGCCTCGGCCGCGTCGCGGATCTTCTTCACCGTGGCGGCGAGCATTTCCTTCGTCGGGCAGGTGACGAAGACGGCCTCGGCGTTCTGCGCGGCGAACTTCATCCCGCGCGGGGAGGCGCCGGCCTGGAAGATCACCGGGGTGCGCTGCGGGCTCGGCTCGGTGATCGCGATGCCGGGAACCTTGAAGTACTTGCCCTCGTGGCGGATCTCGTGGACCTTGGCCGGGTCGGTGAAGATCCCGCGCTCGCGGTCCTTGACCACGGCGTCGTCCTCCCAGGAGCCCTCGAGGAGCTTGTAGACGACCTCCATGTACTCGTCCGCGTGGTTGTAGCGCTCGTCGTGCTCGAGCTGGTCCTCCTGGCCCATGTTGCGCGCGGCCGAGGGCAGGTAGCCGGTGACCACGTTCCAGCCGACGCGGCCGTTGGTCAGGTGGTCCAGGGTGGCCAGCCGGCGGGAGAACGGGTACGGGTGCTCGTAGGCGGTGCCCGCGGTGACGCCGAAGCCGAGGTTCTCGGTGACCGCGGCCATCGCCGAGACCAGCAGGAACGGATCGTTGACCGGGACCTGGGCGGCGGTGCGCAGCGGCACCTCGTTGGTGCCGCCGAAGACGTCGTAGGTGCCCAGCACGTCGGCGATGAACAGCCCGTCGAACAGGCCCTTCTCCAGCACCTTGGCCAGATGGGTCCAGTAGCCGATGGTGTTGTAGTCGGCGGACTTGTCCTGCGGGTGGCGCCACAGGCCCGGGGACTGGTGCCCGACGCAGTTCATGTCGAAGGCGTTGAAACGGACGTGGCGCTGGGCTGCCGCTGCTGTCATGTCAGACTCCTCTTGATCCGACCGTGAAGAGCCTGCACGCCGGTTCCGCGGCACCCGAAGGTGCCGCGGTGACCAACGAAAAGTTCGTGCTTCTCCATCGGTCCTGGCAGTAGCACCCTTGCTCCGGTGAAGGAGGGGGTTGCTGCGGCGTCACAGAGCCAGGTCTCTCAGCCGCTCGGGATGGTTACCTCTTCATTGGACACCCTGACCGGGGCGGACACGAAATCCGATGTCACAGTCGGTAACCCGCTCCGGCGGCTGCCGGCGGCCGTTCGGTGGCGGCGGCAGCGTACTGGCCGAAGGCCCCGCGGAACCTGGCCGCCGGGTGGGAGTCCTCCAGCAGCGGCCCGCGGCCGAAGACTTTCTCGCGCAGCGTGCCCGGACGGTACTCGGTCTGGGCCAGGCCCCGCCGGCGCAGTTCGGGCAGCACCCCCTCGATGAAATCGGTGTAGGAGCCGGGCAGGATCTGGTTCATCACGTTGACGCCGTCGATCCCCGCGTCCT
Source organism: Arthrobacter hankyongi (assembly GCF_022012395.1). Classification (GTDB taxonomy): domain Bacteria; phylum Actinomycetota; class Actinomycetes; order Actinomycetales; family Micrococcaceae; genus Crystallibacter; species Crystallibacter hankyongi. Next base: position 11,596 of record NZ_JAKLTQ010000013.1, on the reverse strand, counting down.
GCCAGCGCTGAAGCTCATCCACGATCTGCTCCGGGGTGCCGGCGATCTGCTGGGCCTTGGCCCGGTAGCGGGCCAGGTCCCCGATGGTCGGCTTGCCGCCGGGCACCGAGGCGATCGCGGCCTCCAGCACGCCCCGGGCGCCTTCGGTGGCCACCTCGCCCAGCGGCGTGTCCAGCGGCAGGCCGCCGAGGTCGACGCCGATGCCGCCGCCGATGTGGGCGATGATCGCGTGCAGGTCCAGGTACTCGTCGTACTCGGCCTCCTTGCGCCGGACCTCGGCCTCGGTGCTGCCGACGACGAAGGACAGCCCGGCGAAGATCTTCACGTCGCCCGGCGTCCGGCCCGCTTCCGCCTCCAGCGCGCGGACCGCCGCGGCCTGCTTGCGCACGTAGTCGGTGTGCGGGGCGAAGAGGAAGGTCGCCTCGGCGTTGGCCGCGGCGAAGCGCCGGCCGCGGGTGGAGCTGCCGGCCTGGAACAGGAACGGCGTGCGCTGCGGGCTGGGAATGGCCAGGTGCGGGCCCTCGATCGAGTAGCGCGCCCCGCGGTGGTGGATCTTGTGCACCTTCGCCGGGTCGGCGTAGATGCCGCTGGCCTTGTCGGCCAGCACCGCATCGTCCGCCCAGGAGCCTTCCCAGAGCTTGTAGGCGGCCTCCACGTATTCGTCGGCCCAGTCGTAGCGGTCGTCGTGCGCGGCCAGCCCGTCGGCGCCGAAGTTCCGGTGCGAGTTCTCCAGCACGCTGGTGACGATGTTCCAGGCCGCCCGGCCGCCGCTCAGGTGGTCCAGGGTGGAGAGTTGGCGGGCCAGCTGGAACGGGTCGGACTGGATCACGGAACTGGTCATGGCCAGGCCGATCTCGCGGGTCACCGCGGCCAGCGCCGAGCACAGCACCAGCGGATCGTGCGCCGGGACCTGCATGCCCTTGCGCACCAGCGAGGCCCAGCCGCCCTCGTGGTTGCCGTAGAGGCCGACGACGTCGGCGAAGAACATCGCGTCGAACTTGGCGTCCTCCAGCTGCCGGGCCAGGTCGGTCCACAACGGCAGCTCGTGGAAGCGGTGCTGCTGCGCCTCCGGATGCCGCCACTGCCCGCCGAGGATGTGGCTGGAGGTGTTCATCAGGAAGGCGCTGAGCAGCAGCCGGGGCCGTGCGTCCGCCATCAGGCCGCTCCCCCGTCACGTCCGGCGTGCGACGCCGGGGCCTCGCCGATGCTGTTCAGCCCGGTGGGGATGGTGCCGTTGATGTGGAAGTCGCCCACCGAGCGGGCCTTGAACGCGACCGGATTGTGGGTGGCCACCGTCCGGGCGTTGCGCCAGTGCCGGTCCAGGGCCTTGCCGCGGCTGGTCGCCGAGGCACCGGTGACGTCGAACAGCTCGCCGGTGGCGGCAAGCACCAGCGAGGGCACCGTGACGTGGGCCTGCTGCACGCCGAGCTCGGCACGCAGGAAGGCGGCCTCGGCGTCGAGCCCCAACTGCGGGTCGACGGCGGCATCCAGGTCGCGGGCGGCGGCGGTGACCACCGCCTCGGCGGCGTACACCTTGGCCGCCAGCAGTCCCACGTGCTCCTGGATCAGCGGGTCGTCGCGGAACAGCTGGCCGGAGCCGGTGTTGAAGGTGCGGGTGCGGTGGCGGACCAGCCCGGCGGCGTCATTCAGCGCGGCCCGGCCGATGCCCACCAGCACGGCCAGCAGGCACAGCTGGAAGAAGGCCGGCTCCAGCGTGCTGGAGACCTTGCGCGCGATGATGTCCTCGGCGGCCACCTCGACGTCGTCGAACACCGCGGTGCCGGTGCCGGTCAACGGCTGGCCGAAGCCGTCCCAGTCATCGAGGATCCGCACGCGCGGATCGTCCGTGCGGACCAGCGCGTACTGGCGGCCCTCCACGCCCTCGGTGCTGGCCATGACCACCACCCAGTCGGCGAAGATCGAGCCGGTGGTGTAGTACTTCTCCCCGGCCAGCAGCCAGCGGCCGTCCACCAGGCGCAGCTTGGTCTGCGTGCTGCCCAGTGCGTTGCCGCCGCGCTCGGTGGCGGCGTTGCCGAAGATCTCGCCGGCCGCTACGCGCGGGAACCAGCGCTGCTGGAAGGCGCGAGGCTGCAGGGCGATGGTCTCCACGAAGGAGAAGTGCGAGCGCAGCAGGTGGCTGACGTTGGAATCGGCCTCGGCCAGCTCGATCAGCAGCCGGAACAGGTGCTCGTGGCTGACCGGGTCGCCGCCGAATTCGGCCGGCAGCCGCAGTGTGGTGAAGCCGGCCTCCTTGAGCCAGCGGACCTGCTCGTGCGGCAGGATGCGCTGCTGCTCGCGCTCCAGCGCACCGGCGGCGATGCGCGCGAAGACCGGGCGGAAGCGTTGGGCCAGGGCGGCGTAGCGGGCCTCATCGGGTGCTGCGGCGGGGCGGGTGGCCGGTTCGGTGACGGTGGTGCTCATACGTGGTCCTTTCAATGGTTGGTGGCGCCGGCGAGGCCGCGCAGCCGGTGGCCCGGGTTGGAATCCAGCAGCAGACGGGTGTATTCGTGCTGCGGGTCGCCGAAGATGCCGGCGGTCGGCCCGGTCTCGACCAGCCGGCCGCCGCGCATGACGCCGACCTGGTCGGAGATGCGTTCGACCACGTGCAGGTCGTGCGAGATGAACAGGTAGGTCAGCTTCAGTTCGCGCTGCAGTTCCTGGAGCAGGGCCAGGATCTGGGCCTGGGTCAGCACGTCCAGCGCGGAGAGGGCCTCGTCCAGGACCAGCGCCTTCGCGCCCAGCGCCAGCGCGCGGGCGATGGCCACGCGCTGGCGCTGACCGCCGGAGAGCTCCATCGGGCGGGCTGCGGCGGCATGGTCGGGCAGGTTGACCTGTTCGAGCAGTTCGGCCACCCGCTCCCGCCGGGCGGCCCGGTCGCCCAGGCCGAAGTTCAGCAGCGGTTCGGCGATGATGTCGCGGATCCGCAGCCGCGGGTCCAGCGCCGAGTCCGGGTTCTGGTAGACCAGCTGCAGGGTGCGCCACAGGTCGCGTTTGCCGCGCCCGTCCAGCCCGGTCACGTCGCGCCCGTCGACCAGGACGCTGCCCTCGGTCGGGTCCAGCAGCCGCATCAGCATGCGGGCGGTGGTGGACTTCCCGGACCCGGACTCGCCCACGAGCGAGAAGGTGGTGCCCGGCCGGACGCCGAAGGACACCGCATCGACGGCGCGATGTTCGATGCCGCCGCGGCCGAAGACCTTCACCAGCCCGCGCGCCTCGAGGGCGAAGGCCGGGGCCGGCCCGCCCTCCTCCGCGGACGCGGCCGGGGCAGCGGCGCGGGCCGGGGCCGCCTCCGCCAACAGCCGCACGGTGTACTCGTCCTCGGGCCGGCTGAGGATCTCGGCCACGGCGCGGTCCTCGCGGATGCGCCCGCCGCGCATCACCACAATGCGGTCCGCATGGTCGGTGGCGACGGCCAGGTCATGGGTGACGAACACGACCGCGGTGCCGAATTCCTTGGCCAGCCGGTCGAAGACCTCCAGCACGGTGCGCTGGACGGTGACGTCCAGCGCCGACGTCGGCTCGTCGGCGATCAGCACCTGCGGGCGCAGGCTGAACCCGATGGCGATCAGCACGCGCTGCTTCAGGCCGCCGGAGAGTTCGTGCGGGTACTGCCGCAGCCGCTCCTCGGGGCGGTCGATCCCCACCATGGTGAGCAGCCGGATGACCTCGGCGCGCAGTTCGCGCCGGGTCCGGCGGCGCCCGTCCCGGTGCAGCCGGAACACCTCGGCCACCTGGGAGCCGATGGTCCGGACCGGGTCCAGTGAGGCACCCGGGTCCTGCGGCACCAGCCCGATCCGCCGGCCGCGGATCCGGGTCAGCTGCTTCTCGGTCAGCCCGGCCAGGTCCGTGCCGTCGAAGTCGATGCTGCCGGCGGCAATCCGGGCGGTGGCCGGCAGCAGGCCGAGGATGGACCTGGCCAGCGTGGTCTTGCCCGAGCCGGACTCGCCGACCAGCGCCACGATCTCCCCCGGCTTCAGGTCCAGGTCGACGCCGTCGACGGCGGCGCGACCGGGTTCGTACTCGACGCGCAGCCCGCGCACGGCCAGCAGCGGGGCGGCCGGCTCGGTGGTGATGGTGCCCATGGGTCCTCCTAGAACCGGAAAATTTTCAGCAGCTGGCGGCCGAGCCCGGCCAGCAGGACGACGGTGGCGACAATGACCAGGCCCGGCAGGCTGGTCATCCACCAGGCGCTGCCCAGGTACTGGCGGCCTTCGGCGATCAGCAGGCCCCACTCCGGCGTCGGCGGCGGGGCGCCGAAGCCGAGGAAGCCGAGGCCGGAGATGGCCAGGATGGCGGCGCCCAGGTCCACCGCCAGCAGCGCCAGCACCGGCCCGGTGGCGTTGGGCAGGATGTGCCGCAGGATCACGGTGCGGTAGGTGCCGCCGCTGAGGAAGGCCGCCTCGACGAAGTCCAGGTTGCGCACGCGCAGCACCTCGGACCGGACCACGCGGGCGAAGGAGGCGATCGAGGCGATCCCCACCCCGACGCCGAGGGAGACCGGCCCCGGTTCGAACGCGGTGACCACGATCAGCGAGATCAGGAAGCCGGGTACGGCCAGCAGCACGTCGACCAGCCGCATGGTCGCCGCGTCGGCGGCGCGCCCGGCGGTGGCAGCGGCCAGGCCGACGGCGGTGCCCGCGACCAGGCCGACCAGCACGGCGAGCCCGGCGGTCAGCAGGGTCTGCGAGGTGCCGTGCACCACCCGGGTGTAGACATCGCGGCCGAGGTGGTCGGTGCCGAACCAGTGTCCGCCGCTGGGCGGCTGGAACTTCTCGGCGCCGACCCCGGCGATCGGGTCCTGCCAGCTGAACAGGGCCGGGAACAGGGCCCAGCACAGCACCAGCAGCAGGGGTACCGCGGTCAGCCACAGACGGGCGCGGCCGGCGCCGGCACGGCGGGCGGCGCCGCGGACGGGACCCGCCGTCGTCGTCGTTGTTGTTTCTGTTTCGTTGAACTGCAGGGTCATGGCGGGCTCGCTTCGCTCAGACGCCCAGGGCCCGCGGGGAGCCCTGGCCGTTGGATTTGAGGATGCGCGGATCAAGCAGCGGGTAGAGCAGGTCCACGAGGAGGTTGACGGCGACGAAGACGGTGGCGGTCAGCAGCACCAGCCCCTGCACCAGCGGCACATCCTGGGTGGTCACCGCCTGCAGCACCACGGCGCCGAGGCCGGAGCGGGCGAAGACGGTCTCGGTGATGACCGAGCCGGCCAGCAGCGTCCCGACGGTGATGCCGGTGATCGTCGCCGCCGGCCCGGCCGCATTCTTCAGCGCATGGTGGAAGAAGATCCAGGCGGCCGAGGCGCCCTTGGCCCGCAGCACATCGATGAACGGCTGGTTGTAGACCGTGTCGATGCTCTTGAGCAGCACCTGGGCGATCGGGGCCGAAACGTGCACGCCGAGGACGAACACCGGCACCGCCAGGGACAGGAAGGACCCGTCCGGGAACAGGGACATTACGCCCCAGCGGATGGAGAGCAGCTCCAGCAGCACCAGCCCCAGCCAGAACACCGGCACGGCAGCGAACAGCGGCGGCAGGTTGGTCAGCAGCTTCCGCAGCGCCGCCGAGCGGGTCAGCGTGGCCGCCGCCACCACCGCCAGGGCGAGCCCGACGGCGGTGGCGAAGGCGGACAACGCCAGCGCGAGGGTGGAACCGATGACCCCGCCGATGCGCGCGGCCACCGGTTCCCCCGAGGCCAGGGAGTAGCCGACGTCGCCGTGGAGCAGGCCGCCCAGCTGGGCGAAGTACTGGACCGGCAGCGGCTGGTCGTAGCCGTACTGGCGCTTCATGTTGTCGATGGTGGCCTGGTCCACGGCGGCATCCGTGCTCAGGAAGATCGTCACCGGGTCGCCGGGCAACAGCTGCACGGCGAGGAAGATGACGGTGTAGGCCAGCCAGACAACGAGCAGCGCCTGCCCGATCCGTAGTGCGACGTAGCGTCCCATGGCCTTACCTACCCGTTGGCCTTCCAGGCACCCTGGAAGATCGGCGCGGTGCCGGAGGTGAACTCGACGTGGGTGCCCTCGTGAGCGCCGTAGACCTGGACCTCGTCCCACAGCACCAGGGCCAGGGCCTTGTCCGTGACCAGCGCGCGCTGTTCCTCGGCCACCAGTTCCTTGTGCTTGTCCGCGTCGGCGGCGGCACGCTCGTCGGCGAACAGCGCGTTAAGCTCCTTGTCGGCGTTCAGCGTCTGGGTGTTGGTCTCCGGGCCGAAGACCGGGCCCAGGCCGCCGTAGGCGAACTGGCGGGTGCCGAAGAACTCGACCTTGGGGTCCTGCAGCGCGGTGGCCAGGAAGGTGTTGTCGGCCGCCCGGTTGACCAGCTTAACGCCGATCGCCCGCCACTGCTGCTCGATCAGCTCGAACGCCGGCTTGATCACCACCGAGTTGTTCGAGGTGGTGACGGTGACTTCCAGCTTCCGGCCGTCCTTGGCCCGGATGCCGTCCGCGCCCGGGACCCAGCCGGCCTCGTCCAGCAGCTTCTTGGCCTGCTCCGGGTTGTAGGCCAGGTCGGCCGAGAGGTCCACGAAGCCGGGGGCCTTGTGGTTGAGGATGGAGCCGGCGATCTGGTAGCTGTCCGAGAGCACGGTGTCCTTCAGCGCCTGCCGGTCGATGCCGACCTGCAGGGCCCGGCGCACCTTCTCGTCGGCGAGCTTGCCGCTGCCAATGCGCACCGCCGCCGTGTTGGCGGTCAGGTCGATGCCCGGTGCCGGCAGCACCTGGTTGCCGCTGCTGGCGACGGCGGCTTCGTCGGCCGGCTGCAGGCCGCGGACCAGGTCCACCTGGCCGCTCTGCACGGCGCCGGCCCGGTGGGCGACCTCGGGCAGGTACTTCACCACGACCTTGTCCAGGTAGGCGGCGCCCTGGTTCTTGGCGGTCTCCGGCGCCCACTTGTAGTCGGCGCGCTTGGCCAGCACAACCTCCTCGTCCGGCTTTTCGGACTCGTAGACGAACGGGCCGGAACCGGAGATCTGCTTGATGTCCGACTGCCCGGCGTTGTCCAGCTCCAGCGTCTTGGGCGAGACCAGACCGGCGGCCACCGACGAGGTGGCGCGCAGGAAGTTGGCGTCGGCGCTCTTCAGCTGCACCTTCACGGTGTCCTGGTCCACCACCTCGGCGGACTTGTACGCGGAGAAGTCCACGTTCGGCTGGATCTGCGCCTTCTCGACACCCTTGCCCAGCGCGTCCAGGTTGGCCTTGACGGCGGCGGCGTCCAGCTTCGTGCCGTCGCTGAAGGTCACGCCCGGCTTCAGGTCGAAGGTGAACTCGGTGTTGTCCCCGTTGGCCTTGAAGGAGGAGGCGATCCACGGCACCAGCTTGCCGGACTCGGCGTCGAAATAGGTCAGCCGGTCCAGCACGCTGTTGAGTACGTTGGCCTTCTCGTAGAACCGCGCGGACTGGGTCTGGAAATTGTTGATCGGCGTGACCTCGGCGTACACCAGGGTGCCGCCCTTCACCGGCTCGCTGCTGCCGGCCGCGGACTGGGTGGTACCGCCGGCGTTGCCGCCGCAGGCGGTCAGCAGCAGCGCGGCGGCCCCCAGCAGCGCTGCGGCCTGCAGCCGGCGGACGCGGCGCGGGGCACGGGACCCCTCGGATTCCTGAATAGCCATCGAAGGCTCCTCTCGGTCATGACCGAGGAATGCCGCAGGCACAGCCGGGCCGGCCGCGCAGGGCACGGCAGGGACCAACGGGAGGGCTTGGGCAGACTCCATCGGCCCTGGCATTAGCACCGTCTTCCCCGCAAGGGGGCGGTTGCTGCGGCGTCACGGAGCCAGGTCTCTCAGCCGCTCTGGATGGTTACGCAGCCAGTCTGCCCGGGCCGGGACCGGAGTGGGAAACAGTTTGCGTCACATTTCAAAACAAGTCACGCGGCGCCACAAAAAGCGGGCGCACCGGCGCCGTGCCGTAGGGTATGCGCGCTAAAGTCCCATCCGCGGGGCCTCGATCGCCGGGCAGGTGTCCATCACGACGTCGAGCCCGGCCGCCGCGGCGCGTGCGGCCGCCGCTTCGTCCACCACGCCCAGCTGCAGCCAGACGGCTTTCGCGCCGGCCTCGATCGCCTGGTCCACGACCGGACCGACCTTCTGTGAGTTCACGAAGCAGTCCACCACGTCGACGCCGCCCGGAATCTCCGCCAGCGTCCGGTAGCCGACCTCCCCGTCGAACTCCTCGCCCCTGAGGTTCACCGGAACGATTTCCATCCCGAGACCGTCGCGCAGGAAGCGGGCGACGCCGGGGGCGACCCGGTGCGGGTTCGCGGAGAGCCCGACGACGGCCCAGCGCGCCGGCGTGGTGAGCAGCCGCCGGATGACTTCGGGATCATTGACATGTGCCATACCGCCAGCCTAGAGAGCGCACGGGATGCGGAACAGTGCCAGACCCCTACGGCACCAGGAAGTGTCCCCGGACCAGGAACTGCGCGGCGTCGGCGAGCAGCACCAGCGCGGCTACAGCCAGGCACGCCGTCGCCACGGTGCCCGCCACCGGGGCGAACCGGGACCAGATCCGGTTCAGGCGGGCTACGGCGCTGCGGTGCCGGCCCGCGGCCACGGCCACCCCCAGGAGGGTCAGCGGGGCCTGGGACAGCGCTGCCCACGCCACCCAGCCCGGGACGGCCAGCACCGGCGGCTGCCCGGCCGAGGCCACCACCATAACGTCGAACGGCAGGTCAAAGACCACGATGGCCACGAAGCCCGCTGCCGTCGCGTACAGCCCCCAGGGCGAGCGGACCTCGCGGCTGGACTCCGGGCGGCGCCGGCGCAGCGCCCGGTACAGGGCCCAGCCGCCGAGTCCGAGGGCGAGCTCCACCCAGGCGGCTACGGCCCCGCCCCGGGCGAGGGCATGCCAGTCCACGCGGCCCAGGCGCGCGCCGCCGATCACGGTGAGCACCAGGCCCCACGCGGCGGTGCCGCCAATGAGCAGGGCCGCGAACCCCAGCACGTGCCGGCGCCGGAAGCCGGCGGCCAGGGCGGCCGCCGCGATCAGCGCCGGCGCGGGGTCGAAGCCGCCCAAGGCGGTCAGGACCACGACGGAGAGATACTGGAGGGCGGTCACCGGCGTCGTTGTCCCCCGATTTCCCCGGCGCGGAAAATTCCGGACTGCCCCCTGCCCATCCGCACCCTCCAGCCCGTTGCCGGCCGCCCCGGGGAACACCGGGCCGGCACACCCTCTATCCTGCTATACGCGGACCGGCCGTTTGTTACGGTGCGTGAGGAACCGGTTTGACCATCGGCCGCAGCATGCCGTTTCCTTGAGGGAACCATCCCGAGCGGCTAAGAGACCTGGCTCCGCGACGCCGCAGCAACCCCTCCCCTTGGGAGCGAGGGTGCTACCGCCAGGATCGATGGAGACTTTCCGGCCGCCGCGGCGGGCCCTTCTGCGGCCCGCGCGCAGGGACCGACTGCTTCACCGGCAGCTTCGGGACACAGTCAACGGCTAGAGGAAATGGGCGGTCGAATACACATGGGCGCAATTGCCGGCATCGAAGCAGCGGCAGAGGTTCAGACACCGGACGAGGCGGCACGCATTGCGTTCTGGGAGGACGCGGCCCGCCGGCTGGACTGGGCCGAACCGTGGCACACCGCGCACACCTTCGAGCCGGCCCGCCGGCTGAGCGGCCCCGAAGTGTCCGACGAAGACGCCGAGTACACGATTCCCCGGATCGAGTGGTTCGCCGGCGGCAAGCTCAACGTGGCCTACAACTGCGTGGACCGCCATGTGGCCGCCGGCCGCGGGGACAAGGTTGCCCTGTATTTCGAGGGCGAACCGGGCGACCGACGCGCCGTCACCTACGCGGACCTGCAGAAGGAAGTCGCCAAGGCCGCCAACGCGCTGCTCGCCCTGGGCATCGGCAAGGGCGACCGGGTGATCATCTACCTGCCGGTGATCGTCGAGACGATTGTCATCACGCTGGCCTGCGCCCGGATCGGCGCCGTGCACTCGCTGGTCTTCGGCGGCTTCTCGGCCGAGGCACTGAAGTTCCGCGTCGAGGACACCCGCGCCAAGCTGCTGGTCACCACCGACGGCCAGTTCCGCCGCGGAACGGCCGTCCCGGTCAAGGCCAACGCGGACGAGGCGGTCTCCGGGGACAACGCCATCGAACACGTGCTGGTCATCAACCGCACCGGCCACAAGGACGTCAACTGGGTCGAGGGCCGGGACCTGTGGTGGGACGACGTCGTCGGCCCCGCCCCGGACGTGCACGAACCGGAGGCGTTCGACGCCGAAACCCCGCTGTTCATCATGTACACCTCCGGCACCACCGGCCAGCCCAAGGGCCTGGTGCATACCTCGGGCGGCTACCTGACGCAGGCCTCCTGGAGCCACGAATTCCTCTTCTCGCACCCGGATCCGGCCCGGCGGGAGCAGGACGTGCACTGGTGCACCGCCGACCTGGCCTGGGTCACCGCGCACACCTACGAGATCTACGGCCCGCTCTCCAACGGCGTCACCCAGGTCATCTACGAGGGCACGCCGAACACCCCGCATCCGGGCCGGCACTTCGAGGTGATCGAACGCTACAAGGTGACCTCGTACTACACGGCGCCCACCCTGGTCCGCTCGCTGATGGGCTGGTTCCCCGAGGGCATTCCGGCGGAGCACGACCTGTCCTCGATCCGGCTTTGCGGCACCGTCGGCGAGGCGGTGAACCCGGAGGCGTGGAAGTGGCTGCGCAGCCAGGTCGGCCGCGACACGTCCGGCGGCGTGCCGATGGTGGACACCTGGTGGCAGTCCGAGACCGGCGCCACCGTGCTCTCGCCGCGCCAGGACGACGCAGCGTTCAAGCCCGGCTGCGCCACCCGGGCCCTGCCGGGCCTGGCCGTGGACATTGTCGACGACGCCGGCAGCACCGTGCCTGCCAACGTGCAGGGCTACATCGTGGTCACCAAGACCGGCCCGGCGATGGCCCGCACCGTGTGGGGCAACCCGCAGCGCTACCTGGACTCCTACTGGCGCAAGTATGCCGAACAGGGCTGGTTCCTGGCCGGGGACGGCGCCCGCTTCGACGCGGACGGGGACGTGTGGATCCTGGGCCGGGTGGACGACGTCATCAACATCTCCGGGCACCGGCTCTCCACCATCGAGATCGAGTCCGCGCTGGTCTCCCATCCGGCCGTGGTGGAGGCGGGTGTGTGCCCGACGTTCGATGCCAAGACCGGCCACGCCGCCACCGCGTTCGTGGTGCCGCTGGATAAGTCGCTGATCGGCCCGGATGCGCCCGCAGAGCGGGTTGCGGCGACCGTGGCCGCCCTGCGCGAGCACGTCGCGGTGCAGATCGGCCCGATCGCCAAGCCGCGCGAGATCGTGTTCGTCCCGGACGTGCCCAAGACCCGCTCCGGCAAGATCATGCGCCGGCTGCTGACCCAGCTGTTCGAGGGCAGCACCCTGGGCGACACCACCTCGCTGCAGAACGAGCCGTGCATCGCCGAGATCAAGGCGATCTGCGAGGCCCGGTAGGCAGGCCCGCCCCAGGTCCAGCCCTCCGTGCCGCGCCGCCCGTTCCGCGCCGCCCTGCTTTAGGCTTCAAGCTCTGCGAATTCCCTAGGCGGACTCAATCGGTGGGTGCAATTTGTGCGGTTGTGCTCAGGCTACCTTGGGCA